>PAVO01000019.1 GCA_002713215.1 Crocinitomicaceae bacterium | reverse complement strand
TTCCGAACAGAGTAGTTAAGCCCACCCGCGCCGATGGTACTGGTTAAACCCGGGAGAGTAGGTCGTTGCCGATTTTTTAAAAACCCCCCTCTATTTTTTTAGTCGGGGGTTTTTTGTTTTTTATGATGTAGCATCCCCTACCCTTTGTACTTTTGAAATCAAAACACACTCATTGAAAAACCTCGTTTTTCTAATCCTACTTAGTTTATTAAACTATTCATTATCTGCCCAGGACATTCCAGCCAAAGGGAAGAAAGATAAAGTGGTTAAACTTCAAGAGTTTTATACGTTTAACAAAACTGACTTTATTAACGACTCCATCGATTATAATAAAATCGATACAACCTTCTTCCCCTTCTTCTATTACAACCCTCAGCTCTACAATTTCAAAACCAATTTAGGGAACAACGGTACAGCCCAAAAAGATCTAAAATTTCAATCGGACAGCAAATTCGGATTCAATACTCAATTTGATCAACTGGACGATTTTAGATTTAACCATCAAAAGAATGAATACTTCCAGGTTTCCCAGCCCTATGCAAAAGCCTTTTACATCAATGGTGCTCAAAAAGAAGAGGGAATCGAAATCGAGTTTTCACAGAACATCAACCCAAGCTGGAACATCGGATTGGAATATAAGAAGGTAAGTTCAGAAGGCTTTTATCTGAGACAACGTGCAAGTATTAATAGTTTTAGAATGTTTCAGAGCTATAAGTCCAAAAACAACCGATATGGAGTTATAGCAAATCTTAATTATAACGATAGTTATAATGAGGAAAACGGAGGAATTGTAAATGACTCGCTATTTACCGAATCAAATAATGTTAGCAGAAAAGGGATTCCGGTTAGGTTTGATCAGGCAAGAAACATTTCAAGAAATCAGGAGTTTTATGTCAAGCAGTTTTTGAATTTCGGCAAAGTCTCTACCCAATACTATACCGATGATAACGATTCCATATATCTGGATTCAATTATCGGAAAGTCAGTAATACCTAAACTCACTCCCTACCATGAGTTTAGGTACAATAACAAAGAATTTGGATACGTAGACCTAAGTGCTGATTCGCTAAACTACCCAGCGGGTAGTGTAAACAATGGCATGAATATTAGTGACTTTACCAATTTGAAAGAGGTTGATAATATGCTGGGTATTCGATGGATGATAAACAGGAATAAAAGTGAAGTTCTAGAAAATCTCAGCCTCAAGGCTTTTGGAGGATTTCAATACCTCGAATATTTTCAACAGGAGTTCTACACGGGGAAAACATTGAACAATCAATACTTAACTAATACGATTATTGGAGCTTCACTTTCAAACGATTGGAGGTCGAAATACCATTTTTCCATTAACTACCATGAAGTTACCGAAGGATATGATGTTGGTGATCGAAACATAAACTTAACTTCTTCCAATCAATTAGGGAAAATGAAAGTTTCAGCGGAAATTCATTTAGAAAAATCAAACCCTAAAATTGTCTTTCGGGATTTTAGCTCTGCAACCTACAGTTGGAAGAACAATTTAAATCTTATTGAAAGAAACGGAGCAAACCTGGAAATCGAAATCCCGAATCTTCGATTTAAGCTTGGTGCTGACTACAATGCAATTTCCAACTACACCTACTTTGACCACAGCAGCAAGGTAAATCAATTTAATAGAGATCTAAGTATTTTTCAAGCATACCTAAGCCAATCATTTCGTGTTTGGAAATTCCACCTGAATTTAAACCTTCGATATCAGAACATAGACAAATCTGACATTATAAATATTCCGGAATTCCTTTCCTACTCCTCCTTCTACTTTGAAACAACTATCTTTAAAAAAGAAATGCTGGTGAGAGCCGGAAGTGATTTGTATTATACAACGGACTATACAGGTGACTCCTATAATCCAACAATAAGGCAATATCAAACCCAGAATACTAACACTATAGGCAGCTATCCGTGGTTAGAGGCATACATGATGGTCAAAGTTGATAGAACTTACTTTTTTGTCCGAGTAACAAATTTGCTGGAAGGTGCCGTACCTTACAACTATTTTGCCGCTCCCTCCTATCCTATGCCAGATCGGGCATTAAAGTTTGGAATTAAATGGGAATTCATTAATTAACTTCGCGAACAACCCGTTGCACCTCGTTACTTACCTCCATAAATTTTTGTAGGCGATGAGTTTTTTCTTTCCAAATAGCGCTATGAAGTGCTATACCTGAAAATCCAGTTCGTCTAGCCAATTCAATCCTTTCAGTTCTTACACCACCCAGAGCTATTACTTCATGCTTGGATTTGTACAAAACACTCCTAAGTTGTTTTTCTCCAAAGGCTGCACTAAATACACTTATGTCATGGTGGTCAAAGACGGGACTGATAAATACATAGTCGTAGTTCTTTTTATCGTTAACCATACTATGAATTGAATGGTAGGATTTTGAAATCTTGAGACCGGGAGCAATTATTTTGGCAATATAGTAATGCACCACACTTATGAACTTTCTTCTCTTTTTGTGACGAGATATATGAATCCCTCTTAAACCAAACTGTTTGGCCAGGGAATAATGCGAATGAAGTACCAACCTGTCATGATATTTTCTCGGAATCATTCTAATGTATTCCTTCATTCTTGACCTGGAAAATCCTTTCTTCTTAATATGAAAAACATCCAGTCCGTTCTCAAAAAAGTCAACTACGTGTTTTATTTCAGATCTAGACTTATTTGGACTTGAAATAACGATGAGCTTCATTCAATACTTTAATTTTTCATCCGTCAATCGTTCAATCAACTCGGCGTTTTGTTCTATGGCATTACCGACAACAACAATATCCGCCCCAGCCTTATATGCTGACAACAATTGTTCTTCATTCGTTATTCCGCCCCCAACAATTAAGGGACAATCAATTTGGCCGGCCACCGACTCAATTAGTTCTTTAGCAATTGGATTCATAGCACCACTACCAGCATCCATATATATAAGCTTCATACCAAGCATCTCACCAGCCAAAGCAGTGGCTTGAGCTATCATGGGTTTATTATTGGGCAATGGTGTTGAATTACTAATGTAAGAAGCTGTGGTTTGCACACCACCATCAACCAACATGTAACCCGTCGGCAATACTTCTACCCCCATTTTTTTTAGGTAGGGTGCAACGGTTACATGATTTCCAATGAGATACTCCGGGTTCCGGCCAGATATTAATGAGAGAAAGAGCACGGCATCAGCCTTCTCGTTAAGCTGTAAGGAACTACCGGGAAACAAAACAACCGGAATACTACAATATGCTCTAATTAAATCTATTACCTCACCAATCTCATTCCCATTAACCATACTTCCACCTAGGAAAATAAAATCAACGGAACATTGCTGAGCCAATTCAATGCGCTTTATTAAACCCTTCGAATCTGCCTTATCAGGGTCAATAAGCACTGCCAGGCCTTTCTGGCCAGAAGTTTTAAATTGAATGAATTTGTTAAGCAGCATCTTGCAATATTAATCATTCAAGGTATAAACCAACACGTATTCGTCGGCAACCAAATAGTTTAGTTTAATTGACTTCTTTCCCTTAAGCATTGACACTTCAGCTGTTAACATGCCTTCTTTATCTAATTCATTTTCAGGAATAATCGAAATCTGAGTTTTGAACTCAAGAAATTCTTCATGAAATTTCTGTTTGTATATAGCTTCCTTGGCAGACCAAATTAATGTATAATATGCCAATTTTGAATTATGATTTTCGGCAAGGTGCTGTTCCTGATCAGATGCAAATTTATCTTTAATGCGTAGCACCTTTGGAGACATAATTTCTATATCACAACCTACCCCATTTTTGTCTGACAGTACAACCAGAACCCAGCCTCTTGTGTGCGAAAGTGAAATATAAGGCCCGGCTTTATTTAATGATGGCTTTCCGTTTTCACAATATTGTATTGTAACCTCTGGTAACATTTGCTGGAGTAAACACCGTGTAGCCAACCACTCTCTTTTTCTTCGATCGTTGGTAAATCCGGTGAACTTGCTTCGTTCTTCATGATTCAAAATCGTCCTATCGTAAAGGTTTTTCGTAGATTCCTCAATCTTCCAAAGCCCAATTCGTAACCCCGCATTTATCTCTTTTATGTAATGTACTGGCATATTTCCTTTAAGATTAAACGAATGTTATAATTGAAGGATGAATATCGTTACTTTTGCAGGCGATTTTTTTGAAAAAAAACATAATGGAAAATACAAATACTGAAACTAGACCAAAATACAAAGTAAAGGACATTTCATTGGCCGATTGGGGTCGAAAAGAAATAAAACTTGCAGAGGCCGAAATGCCTGGGCTTATGTCGCTTCGAGATGAATATGGTGATTCTAAACCTTTAAAAGGTGCTAGAATAGCCGGTTGTCTTCATATGACGATTCAAACTGCTGTGTTAATTGAAACTTTAGTGGAGTTAGGAGCAGATGTTACGTGGTCTTCTTGTAATATTTTTTCTACTCAGGACCAAGCGGCTGCCGCTATTGCCGCAACAGGAGTTCCTGTCTATGCGTGGAAGGGAATGACTGAAGAAGAATTTGACTGGTGCATCGAGCAAACGTTGTTTGCTTTTAAAGATGGTCAACCATTGAACATGATTCTTGATGATGGTGGTGACCTGACCAATATGGTTTTTGATCGATTCCCGGAATTGACCAAGGACATTAAGGGACTTTCTGAAGAAACTACTACTGGAGTACACAGACTTTATGATAGAAAGAAGAATGGAACCTTGGTAATGCCTGCCATTAACGTGAATGACTCGGTTACTAAATCTAAATTCGATAATAAATACGGTTGTAAAGAAAGTTTGGTTGACTCTATTCGAAGAGCAACTGACGTAATGTTGGCTGGAAAAGTTGCAGTTGTTTGTGGATACGGTGATGTAGGAAAAGGTTCTGCTGCTTCATTAAGGGGTGCTGGAGCTCGTGTTATTGTAACTGAAATTGATCCAATTTGTGCTTTGCAGGCAGCAATGGATGGATTTGCTGTTAAGCGATTGGAGACTGTAGTTGGCGAAGCCGATATTCTGGTTACCACAACTGGTAACAAAGACATTATTCAAGGTCGCCACTTTGAAGGCATGAAGGACAAAACCATTGTTTGTAACATAGGTCACTTCGACAATGAAATTGACATGGCCTGGTTAATTGAGAACCACGGATCAACCAAAGTTACCGTGAAGCCTCAAGTTGACATCTATAATGTAAATGGCAATGACATCATTATTTTGGCTGAAGGTAGATTGGTGAATTTAGGATGTGCTACGGGCCACCCTTCATTCGTGATGAGTAATTCATTTACTAATCAAACTTTGGCTCAAATCGAACTATGGACAAGAAGTGAGAACTACGATAATGATGTTTACATGCTACCAAAACACCTGGATGAGAAAGTAGCAAAACTTCATCTTGCAAAAATCGGAGTTGAATTAACAGAACTTCGACCCGATCAGGCCGAGTATATTGGAGTTTCAGTAGAAGGTCCTTACAAGCCGGAACACTACAGGTATTAATTTACTTTAAAATATCACTATTGAAAAGGAGGGTAATTACCCTCCTTTTTTAGTTATAAACCCGAAGTACATCTGAAACCAGCGATGTTCTGTATTGTTTTAAAGGAATGGTAGCACTTCCATCAACAACAGTTCCATTGGCCAGTAGAAACCTGGACCCTGTACAAGCATCAACAGCAAAAAAATTGGTTGAATCCACAGAAACTACCGCACAAGATTCATCTGAATTGTGTGGTGTATGACGATCATAAGCATAAAACTGATCCTGCCCTCTATATATGATTAACCCTCTGGACCCTCCGGACATATACCTCCAACCGCCGACAATAGTTAAATTGTAATTAGCTGGTTCATTGAGGTTTAAATACAAATCCACTTCAACATTGGGAATGGTTGTATAAATATCCTGATTCTGATCCTTATTGCATGAAAAAAAACTTAAAAGCAACAAGGCGCATGATATAATCTTTAACTTCATCTATTAAATTCGCAAGTCACAAAGGTACAATGCATTTACGGGTATTTCTCTTCGTTTTAATTTTTCTAATGGGTCAACCAACTGTTACTTATTCCCAGAATAAGGCTCCGACCTCGCGAAAAATGAAAAAAAGGACCAAAGAGCTAAAAAAGACAAAGCAAAAACAAAATGAAGAATCAGTTGATGTATCGGAAGAACTACGGCAGCAGCATCTAAAAAACCAATCGAAAGCCGTCAAAAAAAGGATGAAAAAAAACAAAAAACGATCAAAAAAAATCAATCAAAATAAGCGAGAGTTTTTTCTAAATCGATGGTGGCGAAATACAACCATTTGGTTGAAGACAATTTTTAGAAAAAAATCATAAAGATAAAATAAGTTAACCGGCCCATTTTCAACCAGTTAAAATCCTATAAAAACCGTTTGATAACAAGGTGTACGCGCCTGTTGTTAAATATTCAAAACGTATTAGTTTATTTATATCTTTACCGCCTTTAATTCGCTTCATTTAGGAGTTTATAACATAATCAAAGTAATATGTTGAAGAGATTATTCGCCATATCACTGGCATCTTTAGCCTTCGTGACATTTGCGTATTCGCAGGTTGGTCAGGGTAGTATTAAAGGAAAGGTAATTGACACCGAGACCGGAGATCCACTTCCTTTTGTAAATGTTGCCATTGAACAAAATGGAAATTTAGTTACCGGAGGTACCACAGATTTTGATGGAAAGTACATGATCAAATCACTCCCTCCTGGTAAGTATGATATTAAGGTGAAGTTTGTTGGGTATAAGCCCATATTAATTCAGGGCGTATTGGTAACTGGTGATAAGATTACGTTTCAGGATGTTAAAATGACCACCACGGCCATTGAGATGGAAGCTTTTGAGGTTGTTGAATATACGGTTCCTTTAATTGATAAGGATAACACTACTTCAGGAGGTACTATGACCTCAGAAGAAATTGATAGAATGGCAACACGTTCAGCCGCGGGAGTTGCACAGCAGGTTGGAGGTGTATACATAGCTAACAACGGTGACATGAACGTTAGGGGTGCCCGTCAAGATGCTAACTATTATTACATTGATGGTATTAAAGTAAGAGGCGGAGCTAACTCTCTACCACAGTCAGCCATTGAACAGGTTTCGGTGATGCTTGGAGGTATTCCTGCCCAATACGGGGATGCAACCGGGGGTATTATTAGCATTACCACAAAGGGAGCCGCAAGGGAGTATGCAGGAAGTGTAGAATATGTTACTTCCGGGTATCGATTCAATGAAAAGAAACACATTGGGCTTGATCCTTATGCATACAACCTAATTGAGTTTACAGCAATGGGTCCATTGGTATGGAAAAAAGACAGTGCCAATAAAAAAACGGATCCTTTACTGGGTTTCTTCCTTGCAGGTAACTACAATTTTATTGCTGACCCAAGACCATCTCATTTGGGCAACTGGAAGTTGAAAGATGATGTACAAACCAATCTCATAAATGATCCTCTAAGGCCTCACCCAACCGGGTCGGGTACAGCGAAAAACGCTGAGTTTTTGAGAATGAATGATTATGAGAATACTAAATACAAGCCCAACGCGCAAAGGCATTTAGTTAACGTGAATGCTAAGCTTGAAGTTAATACAGGTAAAAACGCGAATTTAACGTTCGGTGGGCAGTATGGATGGAGAGATGAAAATATGAGTAACTACGGTGATGGTACTAACCCTCTGAACCTTTATCCAGGTATGTTAATGAACTGGCAGAATAATCCAAAGAGAAATGAAAATACTTACAGAGGTTATGCGCGTTTTACTCAACGATTTAACAATCAGGGAGAAGATGGTTCTAAATCTTCCATAATAAGTAACGGGTTCTACAGTTTACAGTTTGATTATACACATAGACGACAAGTAACTCAGGATGCAGAGCATAAAGATAATCTATGGAATTATGGATATGTTGGAAAATTTAAGACCTATCAAACCGAAAGTTACGCGTATGGTACAGACCCTAATTCTCAAAAACTCGGTTACATTCACCAAACTTTTGAAGATACACTAATTGGGTTTACTCCCGGTAGTGTAAACCCTGAAGCAACCAACTATACGGCTAACTATTACCGACTATTTGGTTGGGAAGGTTATGAAGACCCTGCGAATCAGGAAAATCCAAAATTTGATCCAGTTAAGGCAAATAGGCCTGAATACTTTGACCCTAATCAAAATGCGGGGATAAAACAAAATGAATTTTTGAGTGAACGTACGGCTATGCAAACCAATGGAGCACTGTTTAACGGTGATGCACCAGGAGAGTCATACAACATTTGGAGGGTTCCAGGTGTAAGATCAAATCGTTATAACGAAAACGAAAGGAACCAATACAGAATTTCGGCTCAGGGTGCGGTTGATATAGGAGATCACGAGCTTAAAGTAGGTTTCGAATGGGAACAACGAATTGACCGGTCTTTTACAGCTTCACCTAACGGAGTTAATGGGCTTTGGGGACTGGGACGACAGTATACGAATAACCACCTGTCGCAATTAGATTTTTCAAATCCTACGGTTCAGTTCTTAGACAATCAACCGGGAGATCCGTCTTATACATATTCTAGATTAAATGCTGCACCTGGAGAATATAGTAATGAAGATGCACAGTCCTATTTCGACTTCAATCTACGACAATCTTTAGAGGGTTATGACGCTGATGGAAACGATTTTATTGATTTTGACAATTTAGACCCTAGCCAGTTGAGAATTAATTATTTCAGTGCAGATGAGCTTCTTAATAACGGTGCTGGAGTTGTGGGCTATTATGGATATGACCCTTATGGCAACAAAGCCAAAGGAAGTACACTCGATGAATTCTTTAACCAAAGAGATAAATACGGTAACTATACACGTCCGATCGATGCGTTTAGACCCATTTATATTGCCGGTTATATTCAAGACAAATTTTCAATTAACGATCTTATTTTCAATGTTGGTTTAAGGGTTGACCGCTTCGACGCAAATCAAAAAGTACTTAAAGATCCATACGTTCTTTTTCCAACCGTTAAGGCTGGAGAAGATTTAACTGAACATGGTATTCGAGAGTATGTAATCCCAGATAATATTGGAAGTGATTATGTGGTTTACGTTGATGACATCAAAAACCCAACTTCTATTAATGGATTTAGAAATGGGGATACCTGGTATAATGCAGAAGGGGTGGAAATTAGTAACCCAGATTTAATTGCTACTTCTGCAGGTATTGCTCCACTTTTGGTTGATAAAGAAAGAACCAATTCCAGTCAATTGAATGTTGACGGATTTGAAGACTATAAACCTCAGACCAATTTTATGCCCAGAATTGCCTTCTCCTTCCCTATTTCGGACGAAGCCAATTTCTTTGCACACTACGATATATTGACTAAAAGACCAACCGGTGGTTTTGAAAGATTGGATCCCACAGACTATTTATACCTATCTTCAACCTCAGGTACCGCCCGTAGAAGTAACCCAAATTTGAGAGCTGAAAAAACAATCGATTATGAGATTGGATTCCAGCAAAAACTTTCTCAATCTAGTGCAATCAAAATTGCCGGATTTTACCGTGAAATGAGGGATCAGATTCAGGTGGTAAGAAGAAAACAAGCTTACCCAAGAGCGTATACCACTTATGACAATGTTGATTTTGGTACCGTAAAGGGAGTTACTATTTCTTACGACCTAAGACGTACCGGTAATGTATCGTTAAAAGCCTCTTACACATTACAGTTTGCCGAAGGTACCGGATCTAATCAAACTACTGCACTTTCGTTAATCAATGCAGGAAAAGATAATTTGAAAGTAACATCTCCATATTCATTTGACCAGAGACATACTATTACGGGTATCTTCGACTTCCGATATGGAGAAGGTAAAGATTATAATGGTCCAGTTCTTTGGGATCGTCAGGTCCTTAATCGGTTTGGGTTTAACCTAACTGCCAACGTTGGTTCTGGTGTACCTTATTCAGGGCAGGTTAATTCAACAGGAACAGGGTATACACAAAATACTGGTACCGCATTGATAAAGGGTAATATTAACGGAAATAGATTGCCTTGGAGCTTTAGACTGGATGCAAGGTTTGACAAAGATTTTACTCTAAAGGTTGGGAAAGAAAAAGATAAAAAATTGGACTGCACAGTGTATTTGCAAATTCTAAATCTGCTTAATACCAAAAACATTACTGGTGTGTATCGTTATACAGGTGACCCAGAAGATGATGGATATTTAAATGATCCAACCTGGGCTGCGGACATCCAGGGACAAAATGATACACAATCATTTACCGAGCAGTACTCCATGAAAACAGCAAGAGCTACTAATTATAATATTCCAAGACAAACACGCTTGGGTATTAGAGTGGCATTTTAAAAGAATTGATATTAGAAGGTTAAGATTATGACTAAGAAACTATTTTTATCAGTAGCAGCGGTTTTTGTAACTTATACAGTTGCGTTTTCCCATGTTGGACCAGATAGTGGTAGCAGGGGTGGCAAAAAGCCTAATGGAAGTTTAGCGGCTAACTGTTTGCCTGCAGCATCTGCCAATGAATTGGATATAAACAATACGAAAGCACTTATTCAAACCGGTGGTGATATGTGGTGGGATTTTACCTCAGCACAATATGAAATTCCAAAAAACTCTGGGCATACTGCGTTGTTTTCTGGAGCGCTGTGGTTAGGTGGACGGGATGTTTCCGGGCAATTAAAAGTTGCTGCACAACGTTTCCGGTCTGGTGGGCAAGATTTTTGGACTGGCCCGCTTAGTACTACAGATGCCGAAATTACTCAAGCAACTTGTTCTGAATATGACAGACATTTTCTGTCTACCAGAACCGAAATTTCAAATTTTGTTGCCTGGTTTGAGTTAGGAAGAGACGATGCTGCTAACGGAACCAATAAACAAGCCGAGTTGTTTCCTGATTATGCACCACCAAAGATCTTAAAAGAATGGCCTGCTCATGGTAGAGATTATTCACCCTATAACGAAGATTATAACCTGGCTCCTTTTATCGATGTAGATAATGATGGAGAGTATAACCCTGACAATGGTGATTACCCAGCTTATGATTTAAACAATTCTGCCGATTGTAAAACACGTATTGTAAATATCTACGGTGATCAAAACCTTTGGTGGGTATTTAATGACAAGGGAAATATTCATACTGAAACCGGATCAGCCTCCATTGGTATGGAAATTCGAGCACAGGCTTTTGCTTTTGCTACCAATGATGAGGTTAACAACATGACCTTCTACAATTATGAATTGGTTAACCGTTCAACTTTTACACTTACTGAAACTTATTTCGGACAATGGGTAGATGCTGATTTAGGTTGTTCGCAAGATGATTACGTTGGTTGTGATGTACAACGTGGATTAGGTTACTGCTACAATGGTGATAACATGGATCAGGACTGTAGAGGCGCCACCGGTTATGGTAGTATCCCTCCTGCAATTGGAGTAGACTTTTTCCAGGGGCCATTCCAGGACGCAGATGGTAAAGACAATCCACTAACATTAAAATATTCTGAAGCAATTGCAGATTCTGGTATTCCATACAAGGGAATTGGAATCGGTTATGGTGATGGAATAATTGATAATGAGCGTTTTGGAATGAGAAAATTCTTGTACCATAACAATAATCAATCCACTACCGGTGATCCACAAAGAGGAACAGAATACTATAACTACCTAAGAAGTTTATGGCGAGATGGTTCACGCATGGTATATGGTGGAACCGGGCATAGCGCTTCCGGAGGTACTGTTGAAGCAGATTATATGTTCCCAGGCGATAGTGATCCTATTGGTTGGGGAACCGGTGGAGTTGCTCAACAACCCTGGACTGAAGTTACAGCGGGTAATACACCTGCCGACAGAAGGTTTATGCAAAGTGCTGGTCCATTCATTCTTCAACCAGGTGCTGTAAATAACATTACGGTTGGTGTTGTTTGGGCTCGTGCCACAAATGGTGATAACTTGAGTTCTGTAGAGTCCATGAGAATTGCGGATGATAAAACTCAGGCACTATTTGATAATTGCTTTCAACTACTTAATGGTCCTGATGCACCAGATCTTTTTGTTGAAGAATTAGAAAATGAATTGATCCTTATTCTGGAAAATAGAATTATCTCCAACAACTACAACGAAGGATATACTGAGCAAGATGCTACCATTATTCCTCCTATTGAAGATAGCTTAACTTCTGAGGAAGAAAAAGAATACAAAACGTATCGATTCCAGGGATATCAGATTTTTCAGGTTGCTGATAATACTGTTGGAGCTAACGACTTAAAAGACATTTCAAAAGCTCGTTTAATTGCACAGGTAGACATCAAAGATTCTGTTAGTCGAATTGTTAACTTCAAGTTTGATGAAGATCTTAATGCCTCTGTTCCTACTATGGAAGTTGATGGTGAAAATAAAGGTATCTCCAAGTCGTTTAGAGTAACTCAGGATGCATTTGCGGATGGAGACAATAAACTCATTAACCATAAGGCTTACTATTTTATGGCGCTTTCTTATGCCAACAACCCCAACTCACAAGACAAAGCATATTTGGGAAGTAGAAAAGGAACCTCAGGTTCAATTAAGCCAGTTAAGGGAATTCCTCATAACGTTCAATTACAAAATAATGGAACGATTCTTAGATCTCAATACGGTGATGGAGTTGAAATTACCAGAATTGAGGGTTCAGGAAACGGTGGTAATGCATTACAATTAAAGCAAAAAACCATTGACAAAATTTTGGCCGATGGGAAGGCGGATACATTGGAATATGTTAAAGGTGCCGGTCCTGTCGAAATTACCGTTGTTGACCCATTAAAGGTTAAACCAGGAAACTTCACACTTTGGTTTCAGGATTCAACTACCAATGGTGATTTAAGTGATGCTTATTGGATGATTACAAGTGATCAATTAAAAGACACTATAGTATCTACAGCTAATATTAAAGTTGGCACTGAAACAATCATTTTGGACTTAGGTCTTAGTTTTAGAATCGGCCAATCTGATGCCCCGGGAAGTAAATCAAACCGTAATACGGATCAGGGAATTCTTTCTGTGAGCTTCGAATATCAGGATTCATCTTCCCAGTGGTTAACAGGAGTTCCAGATGTTGATGGTACAACAATGTTGAACTGGATTTTGTGTGGTTCTCAAGCCACACAAGATGCGGCAGGTTCAAGAATTGATGAAAGTGCTTACGATGATTGGAACTACTATCAAAATGAGAGAAGTGATGGGTCTTTTGAAAAACAAGGAGTTGGAATGGATGATGGACAGATTTGGGAGCAGCAATTATTTGGAACTGTTGCACCAGTCAGATTAGCTGCTCATAAAACTCCTAACGGCCCTGTTCCTGGTTATTTAAATGCTTTGGTTCAGCATCAGGGAAGGACTCCAAACGATTTAAGACACTATTTATGGCTGTATGACTACAACGTTTTAGCTGACTCAAATACGCAGGATCCTTTTTATGAGCTTGCGATAGATTCGATTAATCAATTAAACTTCCTGAGTAGTGTTGATGTTGTATTTACTTCTGATAAAAGTAAATGGACACGCTGTCCCGTATTTGAAATGAGGGATAGTTTACATGAAACAGATGGAAACGCAATTCGTGGTCAGTTAAGAGATGCCCCTTCTGTTGATAAAGATGGAAATCCTGCTGCTGCTGGCGCAGTTGCGTCTGACAACCCTAATGACCCTGCATTTATTGGTCCACGAGGTATGGGTTGGTTCCCTGGCTATGCTATTAACCTGGAAACAGGTGAACGTTTAAATATGGGCTTTGGAGAAGATTCTTGGCTAGTGGCTGAAAATGGACGCGACATGTTATGGAATCCAACTTCCAAATTAACGGAAGGACCAGCGAATGAAATCAGAGCTGGCGGGATGCATGTGATCTACATCTTCAGAAATAATGAAATTGAAGATGAAATATTCAATGCAGATATGTGTGATACTAATAGATTATTCTCCGGTACTCCATTCCCATTCTACAATTTGGAACAAAATAAACCTGAAAACAGAATGCCTGCTTATGACAACGGTAAATTCATTTATGAAAAAATGAAAGACGTTCAGGGGTATTTGACACGAATCAGTGTAACCGACAATGCTGATGTGGAGAAGCATAATAATGCAATGTCTGTATTCAGAGCCGGTATGTATAACATTTTCCCATTACTTGCTCCAAACCAAGAATTACTTAAAACGGATGTTACTGTAAAAATCAGAATGAATCGACCTTATAGAAATAAAGGTGCAGGTTCGGAATATGTGAGTTATGGTAAGTCTCTTGAAGTTGGACAAGACTACTACGTTAATGCTGGACCTATTAAAACTTACAATAAAGCTGGCGATGAAATAGTATACTATACTGGACAACATTTTACAGCTGCAGATGGCTTATGGTTCCCGGAATATAAAAATCCAAAACTTGGTGGAAATGATTCTGTTAATGTTGTAATGAAAGCAATAAATGGCGGTAGACCACTTTATAACTTCTCAACATCAGATATTGCTGCATCGTTTAATAATACCGGAATTTTAGAAGGACTTCTTGGAGAAATAAGAGTGGTTCCTAATCCTTATTACGCGTATTCACAATACGAAAGCGACAAGCTGGACAATCGAATTAAGATTATTAATTTACCAAAGACATGTAATGTTAGAATATATACGGTCAACGGTACTTTGGTAAGAACACTTAAAAAAGACGATGATTCTATTACCTATTTGGAATGGGATCTTAAGAATCAATATCGTGTTCCTGTTGCTTCCGGAGTCTACATATTTCACGTAGAGGCTCCTGGAATTGGAGAGACGGTTCTTAAATGGATGGGAGTTATGAGACCTGTTGATTTAGATAACTTCTAGAAATTTATTATTAGAAATTTATTATTAGAAATTTTGCAAAATAAAATTATGAGATCTAATATTATTACAATCATATTTGTTTCGGGCCTGTTAATGTTTGCTACGTTCAATAGTTATGCTGGAAACAAGGATCGAATTGGCCAAAACGGTGCTCACGAGCTCAGCCTAAATCCATGGGCCAGAAGTGGTGGTATGGCTACTGCTAACTCAACCAGTGTTATCGGTCTTGAGTCTTTATCGTCGAACATTTCAGGATTGGCATTTACTAGAAAAACTGAGCTAGTATATGCTTACACTTCATTTCTTGGTGGCGCCGCAAAAATTAATGCCTTCGGTCTTTCTCAAGCTGTTGGAGAATCCAATGTAATTGGACTCGCGATTACAAACATGTCCTTTGGAGAAATTGAAATTACAACTGAAGATAAACCTGAAGGAGGAATTGGAATCTATTCTCCACAATTTCTAACCGTTAACCTGGCTTATGCACGTACCTTCTCTAACAGTATTTATGGGGGATTGGCTGTGAAAATTATTTCAGAATCAATTGCTGATGTTAAAAGCCAGGGAGTTGCCTTTGATGTAGGTATCCGTTATGTAACTGGTAAAGATGATAACCTGAAATTTGGTATTGCACTTAGAAATGTAGGACCAAAAATGAAATTTTCAGGTGATGGTCTAACTGTAAAGACTACCTATAACAGTAATGAGTTCACTTTTAATTCAAGGTCTCAAAGCTTTGAAATGCCTGCTGAACTGCAGATTGGTGTAAGTTATGACTTTTACCTGGGTCAAAAAACTGATACTACTGGTAAATCAGGAATTTCTGACCATCGATTAACCGGAGCAGGAACATTTGTATCTAAATCTTTTGGTAAGGATCAAATTAGATTAGGTGCTGAATATGCATGGCGAGAAATGGTTATGCTAAGATTAGGGTACATGTATGAAGATGGGATTTGGAAGTCTGATGAAAGGACTACCGTTTTCACCGGACCAACATTTGGAGCCTCTTTTGAATATCCAATGGGAAAAGGTGGATCAACAATTGCATTAGACTATAACTATCAAACAACGAACCCCTTCGCAGGCAATCACAACATTGGATTGCGCTTGAATCTGTAAAATTTTATTACATTTGAACTTGATTTAGGAGTCTCCTACGATGTGGGAGATTCTTTTTTTTTGCATAAACCCAATATGAATTAATTGGTCATGGGAAAAGTTACGTATTACACAGAGGAAGGTATAAAAAAACTTCGGGACGAAATTCACGAATTGGAATCAGTAGAAAGGCCAAAGATTTCACAACAAATTGCCGAGGCTCGCGATAAAGGTGATTTATCAGAAAATGCTGAGTATGATGCAGCAAAAGAAGCACAAGGCCTATTGGAAATGAAAATATCCAAGCTTAAGAATTTACTAAGCAATGCCCGGCTAGTCGATGAAAGTCAACTTGACACCTCCAAAGCACTTATCTTATCCACGGTTGCTATTGAAAATGTGGCCAATGGAATGAAAATGACCTATACCCTGGTGGCAGAAAATGAACAAGACCTTAAGGCCAAAAAAATTAGCGTAGAATCTCCCATTGGTAAGGGACTATTGGGAAAATCAGTAGGAGACATAGCCGAGATAAGCATTCCAGCGGGTAAAATGCAACTTAAAATTCTTGATATTTCCAGGTAGTGTCAAGTATTTTCACTAAAATAATTAAGGGTGAAATTCCTTGCTATAAAGTAGCAGAAAATGAGCACTGCATTGCCTTTTTGGACATTTTTCCATTGCAGAAGGGACATACACTAGTCATTCCAAAAAAGGAAACCGATAAGCTGTTCGATCTGGACTCAGAAACCTATTCCGAGTTATTATCTTTCACGCACAAGATTGCTAAAGGTCTTGAAAAGGCTATCAGTTGCAATCGAGTTGGAATGGCTGTAGTTGGTTTCGAAGTTCCACATGCCCATATTCATCTCATTCCAATCAACAACATGGATGACATGAATTTTAGCAATCAAAAGCTTAAATTAGGGCCGCAAGAGTTTATTTCTATTGCCGACTCGATTAAAAGTGCGCTTTAAAACTATTCTGCCCAACTATAAGTCCATTTCGTAAATCCTAATGGTACCGTAAATTGACTTAACGGTTGCCCATTTAGGCGCTAATCAAAGTCAGTATTCCACTTATTTCATAATTAGTACCGCAGCTTAAAATCTCTTAACCTTCTGCAATTTAGAGACTTATTAAGCGGAATTAGCTCATCTACTTTATCAATTTGGTATGGTAAAATCCCTACTAATAATAAGGCTATGGATAAAAAACTGATTTTCTTAACAATAATATTATTTGCATCATACTCTGTTGCATTCTCTCATGTAGGCCCAACGAGGGGTAGTCGTGGAGGCACAAAACCGAATGGAAACTTAGCTGCTAATTGTTTACCTGCAGCCGCAGCAAATGAACTGAATATTAATAACACAAGAGCACTTATTCAAACCGGGGGAGACATGTGGTGGGATTTTACTTCCTCACAATACGAAATTCCAAAAAACTCGGGACATACATCATTATATGCAGGAGCCTTGTGGATGGGTGGGCGTGATGTTTCAGGGCAATTAAAAATAGCTGCCCAACGATTTAGAGGCGGCGGACAAGATTTCTGGACCGGTCCGTTGAGCACGGTTAATGCTGAAATCACTCAAGCCACCTGTGCAGAATATGACAAACATTTTCTAACTACCAGAATCGATATTGCGAATTATGTAGCCTGGTTTGAACTAGGTAGAGAAGATGCTGCCAATGGCACCAACAAACAAGCCGAGCTCTTTCCTGATTACGCTCCTCCCAAAATTTTAAAAGAATGGCCTGCGCACGGTAGAGATTATGCGCCTTATAACGAAGATTATAATCTTGCACCATTTGTAGACGTTGACAACGACGGAGAATATAACCCTGATAACGGTGACTATCCTGCCTATGACTTAAATAACGAAGCAGATTGCAAAACTCGAATCGTAAATATTTATGGTGACCAAAACCTTTGGTGGGTTTTTAATGACAAGGGAAACATACATACAGAAACCGGATCCGCCTCTATTGGCATGGAAATACGAGCACAGGCCTTTGCCTTTGCAACTAACGACGAGATTAATAACATGACTTTTTACAACTATGAATTGGTAAATCGTTCAACATTTACACTTACCGAAACCTACTTTGGTCAATGGGTTGACGCTGATTTAGGTTGTTCTGAAGACGACTACGTTGGATGTGATGTTCAGCGTGGCTTAGGTTACTGCTACAATGGCGACAACTATGATGAAGATTGTAGAGGAGCAACAGGCTATGGAAACATTCCACCAGCTATAGGTGTCGATTTTTTTCAAGGCCCATTTCAGGATGCTGATGGAAAAGACAATCCATTGACATTAAATTATTCTGAAGCAATCGCCGACTCTGGTATTCCATACAAGGGGATTGGTATAGGCTACGGAGATGGCTTTATTGACAATGAACGTTTTGGAATGAGAAAGTTCCTTTACCACGACCGAACAAAAACCTTTCCCTTACAAGATCCGGTAAGGGGCACAGAATACTACAATTACCTGAGAAGCCTTTGGCGCGACGGATCTCGAATGGTATACGGTGGAAATGGGCATGTAAGTTCAGGTGGAACGGTAGAAGCTGATTACTTATTTCCAGGAGATACCGATCCCATTGGTTGGGGAACCGGTGGAATTATCCAAGAGCCTTGGACCGAAGCGACTGTTCCCAACCCTCCCGGTGACAGAAGGTTTGTCCAAAGTGCCGGACCTTTCGTACTCCAGCCCGGAGCTGTAAACAACATTACTGTTGGCGTAGTTTGGGCACGGGCAACCAATGGAGATAACCTGAGTTCCGTAGAAGCATTACGAAGAGCTGATGATAAAACACAGGCCTTATTTGATGATTGTTTTAAACTTATTAACGGTCCCGATGCTCCAGACTTGCTTATTACCGAATTAAAAAATGAATTAATCCTAATTCTGGAAAACCGTGTCATATCGAACAATTACAACGAATCATACATTGAACAAAATGCTGCATTAATCCCTCCAGCCGAAGACTCTCTTTCACCGGAAGAGGAAAAAGAATATAAAACCTATCGGTTTCAGGGGTACAAAATCTACCAGGTGGTTGATAACACCATTGGAGCGAATGACCTGGATGATATAGACAAGGCCCGGCTAATAGCTCAAGTGGATATAAAGGATTCAATTACACGAATTATCAATTATTACAAAGACAATAGCCTTGGAGGAATCTTTGTGCCAAAAATGGAAGTTGATGGAGAAAATAAAGGCATTCGAAAATCATTTAAAATCACCCAGGATGCATTTGCTCAAGGCGATAACAAACTAATTAATCATAAGGCCTACTATTTTATGGCCATATCGTATGCTAACAACCCAAATTCTGGCGAAATTCCCTATCTGGGAAGTAGAAAAGCAGCATCAGGTCCGATTAAATCCGTTAAAGGAATACCTCATAATATCAAATTTCAAAATAATGGAACCATTCTTCGATCAAAGTATGGAGACGGAGTTGAAGTTACCCGAATTGAGGGTGCTGGAAATGGAGGTAATTCTCTTGAATTAAAGCAAGAAACCATTGATGAGATTCTTACCCATGGTAAAGCAGATACGTTGAAATACGTAAAAGGAGCCGGTCCAATTAGCATTAAAGTCGTTGACCCCATAAAAGTTAAACCCGGAGATTTTACAATTTGGTTCCAGGATTCTACTTCGGTGGGAGACTTAAGCAACGCGTATTGGCAGATAACAGGAAATCAACTCAAGGACACCATTCGATCTACCAAATCAATTGCCGTAGGTTCGGAAACCATTATTCCGGAATTAGGAATAAGTTTAACCATTGGACAATCTAATAAACCCGGAAGCAAGGAAAATAGAAATACCAATCAAGGCATTCTTTCTGTTAGTTATGAATTTCAAGATTCATCCTCACAATGGTTACGTGGCGTACCCGATAGAGATGGCACCACCATGCTCAACTGGATTTTGAGCGGATCACAGGCTACTCAAGATGCGCCGAGGTCCAGAATAAACGAAAGTGATTATGACGACTGGAATTTTTACCAACGAGACAGAGGAGGAAACCAGGCAGGAGTATTTGATAAAGTAGGTGCTGGGCTTGATGCAGGTCAAATTTGGGAACAACAATTATTTGGTGCCGTAGCTCCATTTCGATTGACCGCTCACAAGACTGGAAATGGTCCGGTTCCGGGATATTTGAATGCTATCGTCCAACATCAACCAGTTGTTGCTAAAGACATGAGACAAAACCTCTGGCTCTATGACTATACTACTTCCGGAACTGGTCGAAATATTGCTTACAACACAACCATAGATTCTATTAATCAATTAAACTACCTCAGTAGTATTAACGTGGTGTTTACCTCAGACAAGTCAAAATGGACGCGTTGTCCTGTATTTGAGATGAGGGATAGCTTACACGAGTCTCAGGGAAATTCTATTCGGGGTCAGCTAAGGGATGCACCCTCTGTAGATAAAGACGGTAACCCGGCAACCGAAGGTGCAACCGCATCCGACAACCTAAATGATCCTGCGTATATTGGCGCCAGAGGAATGGGCTGGTTTCCCGGATATGCAATAAATCTAGAAACCGGGGAACGACTAAATATGGGCTTTGGAGAGGATTCGTGGCTAGCTGCAGAAAACGGACGTGATATGATTTGGAACCCGACGTCCCAATTAACAGAAGGTCCCTTAAACGAAATTAGAGCCGGCGGGATGCATATCATTTACATTTTCAGAAACAATGAAATAGAAGATGAGGTATTCAATCCTGATTTAGCTGACCTCGATAATGTACTAAAGCCAATTCCGCACTACAACTTCAATCAAAACAAGCCTGAAAACAGAATGCCTTCCTATGACCAGGGTAAATTTATTTACGATAAAATGAAAGATGTACACGGGTATTTATCAAAATTCAGTTTCTCAAACGACGCTGATCTAGTACATATTAATAACGCCTCTGCTGTTTTCCGTGCAGGCATGTATGTCATTTTCCCCCTACTGGCAACCAACCATCAACTGCTTGAAACCGAAGCAACTGTAAAAATCAGAATCAACAGGCCTTATCGCAATAGAGGCGCAGGAACTGATTATGTTAGTTATGGTAAATCCCTTGAAATCGGAGAAGAGTATTACGTTAACGCTGGCCCTATAAAAACCTATAATGCTACTGGAGATGAAGCCGTATATTATAGCGGTCAACACTTTAAAGCAACAAGCACCCATTGGTTACCTCAGTATAAAAACCCGCTTTTTGGTGGAAATGATTCGAATAACGTTGTTATGAAGTCGATTAATGGTGGAAGACCTCTTTACAACTTCTCTACCACAGATATAGCAGCATCGTATAACAACACCGGTATTTTGCCGGACCTGTTAAGCGAAATTAGGGTAGTTCCCAATCCCTACTATGCCTATTCGCAATACGAAAGTGACAAATTGGATAATCGCATTAAGATTATCAATTTGCCAAAGACATGTAATATTAGAATGTATACGGTCAATGGTACTTTGGTAAGAACCCTTAAGAAAGATGATGATTCCATCACCTATTTGGAATGGGACTTAAAAAACCAATCCCGTATTCCAATTGCTTCAGGAATTTACGTTATTCATGTAGAAGCACCGGGCATTGGAGAAGCCATTCTAAAATGGATGGGGGTTATGAGACCTGTTGATCTCGATAATTTCTAACTAAACGTTACTTTACTTTATCGGGGTTATTGGAAACAAAAGACTTCCAACTGTTATACTTCTTCTCTCCCCCATCGGCCCCGCCTTGAAAATAATGGCAAACCGCGGCTGCTAGCCCATCGGAAGCATCCAGGTGTTTTGGCATTTTTTCAATTTTCAGCAAAGATTGAAGCATGGCGGCAACCTGTTCCTTACTAGCTGTTCCGTTTCCTGTAATCGATTGTTTAATTTTCCTGGGAGCATATTCGGTAATTGGAATATTGCGGTAAAGTGCAGCTGCCATAGATACACCCTGTGCCCTACCCAATTTCAACATCGATTGCACATTTTTACCATAGAAAGGTGCTTCAACAGCAAACTCATCCGGCTTGTATTCATCAATTATGGCTAGTGTTCTTTCAAATATTTTCTTCAATTTATCTGAATGATCGGGTAACTTGCTCAGATGAATAACTCCAAAATTGAGCAATTCCATTTTTTTGCCCTTAACATGGATTAATCCGTAGCCCATAATAGTGGTACCCGGATCCATTCCTAAAATTACCTTATCCATAGTAAGATGAGTAAATTTGTTCTTGCATTATCAACCCATTAGACATTCGCTTGAGCAATAAGAAACGAATTGGATATATTATCAAAATTGCAGTTATTCTGCTTTTGTTTGGTGCAATTTGGTACAAGGTTGCTAACAACCACAATTTAGAGGATATTAAAAATCTATTCCTTACCACCTTCAATTCAAACTCGGGAAAAGCATACCTGGGAATAGCACTATTGCTTATGCCCTTAAACTGGCTAATTGAAAGCCGTAAGTGGCAAATACTAATCAAAAAACTGGAAAGAATCTCGCTATTCTATTCATTACAAGCGGTTTTGGCCGGAGTAACAGTAAGCGTTTTCACACCAAATAGAATTGGTGAATACGCAGGCCGGGTATTGCTTCTTAAGCACAAAAACAGAATTCAAGCTGCCTCGTCCACATTAATTAGTAGTGTTGGCCAAATGGTCGCCACCGTGGTATTCGGATCAATTTCCTTCTATTTCTATTACGTCCATTATGTTTCGAATCAGGCTTCCACCTGGATCGAGACCTATCTGATAATGCTAATTATAGTCCTTATCATTACCCTGTTTATTTTGTTTATCAGTTCCCCTACTCTATTTGGTCTATTAAAGAAAATAAAGGCTTTTAGACGATTCAGAAAATATGTTTCTTTCTTTAACCGATACACCGCAAAAGAACTAATCAAGATCTTATTCTTAAGCCATTTAAGGTATGTGGTATACTCCTCTCAGTTCTTTGTTCTTTTACTGGCATTTCAGGTAAATATTGATATGTTCACCGGCTTTATGCTTATTCCGCTAACCTTCTTTGCCATGACCATTATTCCAAGTGTAGCGCTTGCCGAGCTCGGAATTCGGGAAGCAGTGGCTTTGACCATAATTGGAATTAGTTCAGATAATGATCTGGGAATTTTGGGAGCTACCCTTGTTCTATGGGCCATAAACTTGGTTATACCGTCCATTATTGGTAGTGCTCTTATTTTCAGAAGCAAAATTTTCAAGTCTAAATAAAGTGGTCTGGTTTTCACTCATAGTTATCACAACCTATTCCTTTCTCCTGTTTTGGTTAAAAGCCGGAATTCAAAAAGCCACAGCAAGTTCCCAGGTCCGATCCAATAAAGATCCAAATACAGTATTATCGGTAATTGTTCCGTTTAGAAATGAAAAACAGAGAATTGGCCCACTGTTGACAGCACTAGGCAGTCAAACATTACCAACCAAAAATTTCGAACTATTATTCATCGATGATCAGAGCACCGATCAGGGGAGTAAACTGGTTGAACAGTTTATTCAAGCCAATCCGTCTTTTTCCTCTAAACTCATTCACATTCCTCAAGGAACCTTAGGTGGCAAAAAAAAGGCAATAGAAATTGGAATGAATCAAGCCAAAGGAAATTATGTAGTACAAACGGATGCCGATGCAATCCCATCTGATAACTGGCTTAGATCAATTCATTCCTACGTTTCTAATTCTGGTATCGATCTGGTGGTACTGCCTGTTTTCATTCACTCTGATCATTCAACCCTGGGAGAATTTGACTCCATGGAATATTCAAGCTTACAGGCGATAGGAATGGGAATGGCTGCGCAGAAATTTCCCATACTATGCAGTGGTACAAACCTGGTTTACCAAAAGTCTTTTTACCAGCAGGTAAAACCAGGCAGGAATGATGAAAACCAACTTTCCGGAGATGATATATTTTTATTGCAGGCCGCTATCAAAGGGGAGTATAAAATTGGCCAATTACTTAACTCAGAGGTTATGGTACAAACCAACTGCAATACCACATTTAATGATTTTATATCGCAACGAAAAAGGTGGGCCTTCAAAAATAAATCGATAAAAGACCCTGTATATCAGGGAGTCACCATTCTTGGTCTCGCAACCAATCTAATGATACTTCTAATGTTCTTTTCTACGCCTAAACTCGCCTCTGTTTATCTCCTGATTAAAGCATTAGTGGACTACTTGCTGCTTTCAACATACTATGCCTCAATCAGAAAATCAATTGGCATCTCGTCATTTATTATCAACTCCATTCTTTATCCTTTGTATTTAGCCTATCTCATTATTGTTACTTATTCTACCAAAAATTCGTGGAAAGGAAGGAACGCGAACAATTGATAATTGATTATTTATTGAAATTGTCATAATTTGCAGTCCATTCAAAAAACTGTTTATGGCAACTTCGGGTAGAGATCGAGATCCAGCATTTAGGAGAAAAAAAGCAGCCCCAAAACCAACCCAGCGAAAAGCCAGGCCAACAGAAAAGGCCGGCGAAAAAGCTGAGCCAAGTACCCCCAAGGAACCCGAAAAAAAAGCAGCTCCGCCAACGCCCACACCCGATACTGAGATTAAGCAAGAACCCAAAGCTCAGGAATCGAACAAAGACTCACTAACAAGTCCGGTAGTGGAACCTCAAAAGAAAGTACTTCCGGCCCTTGAATATGAGGAAGAGGCTAAACCAAAAAAAGCAGAAGTCAAACCTGCTGCCGCCCCACCAAAAGAAATCAAGGCAAGCAAACCCAAAGATCCTCCGCCTTCAAAAGATGATTCTGCAAAGACTTCGAAAAAAAGTAAATTGCTTGGAGTTATAGTGGCATTCATTTTTGTAATTGGCATTAGCTTCATCGGGTATTATCTAATAACCAACATAATGCAATCGGAAAAAGAGGGGCAGGAAAATACTGAGGCACCTATAGCTGTCGATTCTGAAGAGGAAGATAGTCCACATGAAGGAAACGTTACCCTTGAGGGGGAACAAAGTGAAGAAGTTTCGGAAGAAACAAAGGACGATAGCGAACTTCGTGAAACCACACTCAATGAAGAAAATTCAATTGAATCTGAAGTTGCAGCAGAAGAGGAAGCCAAGGAAGATTCTGAACCCGCTGATGAAACCGTACAAGAAAAGCAGGCTCTGAGCAAAATAATTCGCAAAAAAGGTGATTTTGAAATCCCCTGCTGGATTGTGGCTTTTAGTGCCAACAACAACAAGCCTTTAGCAAATATGAATTATAGTGCCCTTGAAGCCCTTGGATTTGATGCTGGAATATATTGGATTCCAAAGTATTTCCCCGATGGAAAGTCAATGTACAAGGTGTATGTTGGCCCTTATAAAACGCCCGAACAAGCACAGGCTATTCTACCTCAAATAAAGAATTTGCAACCTGATGCGTATGTTATGAAGATTGACGAGTAGTGTACAAAACAAACACCGTTTGTACCATTTCATAGCCCGTACTTTAATTTCCTGAACTACATTCGAGCATTCAAAACATTTTCTCATGAAACGAATATCCCTTCTACTCTGTTCTGCCCTGTTAATTACTTCTCTTGCTGCCCAAAAAGATGAAAAGGACAAGTCAAAACTAAATAGTGGTACGCTTTCAGCACTAAAATTTAGAAGCGTTGGTCCGGCACTAACTTCAGGCCGGGTATCTGATATGGCTGTAGACCCTACCCGAAAAAGTACCTGGTATGTTACGGCTGCCTCTGGCGGAGTATGGAAGACGGTAAATGCAGGAACTTCATTTAAACCCATCTTCGATGGAAAGGGCTCCTACTCAATTGGATGCGTTACAATTGATCCCAATAACCACAATGTCATTTGGATTGGAACTGGCGAGAACAACAATCAGCGTTCAGTAGCTTACGGAGATGGATTATATAAGTCATCGGATGGAGGAAAATCGTTCAAAAAAGTTGGGTTAGAAAACTCCGAACACATTGGCATGATCAAGGTAGACCCAAACAATTCCGACAGGATTTTTGTTGCTGCTTACGGTCCATTGTGGAAGGAAGGAGGTGACCGTGGATTATACCTATCGGAAGACGGCGGATCTACCTGGAATAAAGTATTGGAAGTGAGTGAGCATACTGGGTTCAATGAAGTTCATTTCGATCCTAGAAATTCAAATGTAATTTATGCCACAGCACATCAGCGTAGAAGACATGTTTGGACCTATATCAGTGGTGGGCCTGAATCCGCTATCTACAAATCGACCGATGGTGGTAAGACTTTTACAAAACTGGAAAACGGTTTACCGAAAGGCGATGTGGGCAGAATATCCCTGGCCATTTCACCTCAAAAACCAGATGTATTGTATGCCATGATTGAAGCTACATCAGAAACCCAGGGCATCTATCATTCCACCGATCGTGGAGCCTCCTGGAAAAAGGTAAACAAGTATGCTTCTTCCGGAAATTATTACGTTGAATTGGTTTGCGATCCACATCAATTTAATCGAATCTATAGTATGGATACCTGGGCCAAGGTAAGTAACGATGGCGGTACAACCTGGAAAAGCTTAGGAGAAAAAAGTAAGCACGTAGACAACCATTGCATGTGGATCGATCCGGATGATGCCGAACACTACGTAATGGGATGCGACGGCGGAATCTATGAAAGTTGGGATAAAGCCGCTACCTGGGATTTTAAAACTAACCTACCAATTACCCAGTTTTATAAGGTTACGGTAGACAATGACGAACCCTTCTATAACATTGCCGGTGGTACGCAAGATAATTTTTCGTTGATGGGCCCTTCCCGAACGTCGGATAAGCGCGGAATCGTAAATTCAGATTGGTTTGTAACCAAGGGAGGAGATGGGTTTGAATCTGCCGTGGACCCTAAAGATCCCAATATAGTTTATGCTCAAAGTCAATACGGTTGGCTGGTTAGATACGACAAAGCAAGTGGAGAAAAGGTTGACATTAAACCTCAACCTAAAAAAGATGAAGCTGCTTTTCGTTGGAATTGGGATGCACCTTTAATTATTTCCCCTCACAACAACAAGCGACTCTATTTTGCAGCAAATAAACTTTTTAGATCAGAAGATCGCGGAAACTCGTGGAAAGCCATTAGCGGAGACCTAACCAGACAGATAGACCGAAACACACTGCCTGTAATGGGTAAGGTATGGAGTATGGATGCCGTTGCAAAAAATAAGTCTACTACTATCTATGGAAATATTGTCGCCCTAAGTGAATCTCCAAAACAAGAGGACCTGATTTATGTTGGAACCGATGATGGCTTAATTCAGATTACATCTGACGCAGGACAAAACTGGAAAAAAATAGAAAGTGTTTCGGGTGTACCCGCTAAGACTTATGTAAACATGTTATTGGCTTCGCGACACAGTGAGAATACGGTTTACGCCATCTTTAATAATCATAAGAACGGAGATTTTAAACCCTATGTATACCGCAGTAGAGACAAAGGAGCCACCTGGTCTTCCATTGGTTCAAATCTTCCTGAAAGGGGTTCGGTATATTGTATCGTAGAAGACCATATAAATGCGAACTTACTTTTTGTAGGTACCGAATTTGGAGTGTTTGTTAGCGTTGATGGTGGTGGCAAATGGACCCAACTAAAAGCAGGGTTACCAACTATTGCGGTACGTGATATGGAAATCCAAACAAGAGAAAATGACCTGGTACTGGGAACTTTTGGAAGAGGATTTTATGTGCTGGATAATTATTCTCCGTTAAGAGAAATTACAGAAGAAGGGTTGGAAAATGATGTAGCCCGAATCTATTCCATCAAAGATGGAGAAATGTACATTGAATCTTCTGCACTCGGACGAAGGGGAAAATCATTTCAGGGAGAGTCCTATTTCAATACTCAAAATCCACCCGTAGGTGCTGTATTTACATACTACCTGAAGGAAGCGCCAAAAACATTAAAGAAAATGAGGCAGGAAAAAGAAAAGGAACTTATCAAAAATAACTCCACAGTTCCCTACCCTTCTTTTGAAGAAATAAGAGCTGAAGACAAGGAAGAGAAACCCTACTTAATCTTCACCATCTCTGATAAAAGTGGGAAAGTAGTTCGCAAATTAAAATCCAGTCCTAAATCGGGATTAAACCGTATCACGTGGGATTTGCGATTTGAGCCTCAAAGCCCGGTTAGCCTAAAATCGAAGAAACCTAAAAACATATACCAGGGATATGATTATGGTCGAATGGCACTCCCGGGACAATATACCGTATCCATGAGCCAGGTGGTTAGAGGAAAAGTTGAAGAGCTGACTCAACCCGTAGGTTTCAACCTGAAGTTTTTAGAATTGAACAAGCAAATTGGCTTTGATCGAACAGCAATTGAGGCTTTTGCTGCGGATGCGGCTTTGGTTAGAAACCGATTGGGTAAGGCTAACAAAGTCACCAATAATTTCACGGAGAGGACCAAGTACATGAAACAAGCTGTGATAAGCACCGCAGGAGTGGACAACAAATTACTGGAAGATGTAGATAATATTCAAAAACATCTGAGTCAAATTAGCATAAAACTATACGGAGATCAAAGTTTATCAAAACGTGAATTTGAAACCTCTCCATCCATTAACTCACGGCTTGGGCTGGTTGTTTATTACTTATGGAGAACTACTTCTGAGCCTACTGCAACACAAATAGAGCAGGTGAAAATTGCCAAGGAAGACCTCCACTTTGTTATGGATGAGTTGAAAACCATCAAAACGGAACTAAAGGATCTTGAAAAGCAATTACAAGCTGCCGGAGCTAGCTATACTCCTGGTTGGATGCCCGAACTGAATTGGGATTAGTATTCTATGAATACTTTGGGTTTTTAAAATTAACCCGACTTAACTTTCTTCTGTCGTGATTATTGCAAAATAACTGCGTCGTAAAGGTGAACTTAGCTAGCATCAATTTTCACCCTTATGCAAACCGTGCTTGAATACTTACGATTTGTTGGAAAGCAGTTCTTGCATCCATTAAATTACTTGCTCACATTTTTAATTGGTGCTTCAATTAATACGGTTGTTGGTGTCGGTATTTTTGGTGAATGGGTTCCTTACCTTTTTCCAATAATCATCCAATCGTTTTCAAAAGCATCGGTTAACTATGCAAACCGAAACAACACATTACTTCTAGAACTTCCAGCCCAAAGACCGGACCCTGCTTTCATAATAGACCATGAAGGTAATATTATTGCTTCAATGGGGAAAACGAAGGAACTCTTTACAAAAAAAGGAATTGATCATATTCAGGGTTTGTTTGGCTCTAAAGGACACTCATTTATATTGGACATCTGCCTGGAAAATCTTTCTTTAATTGATCATGAATGCGAAGTGTATTCCAAAAAGTTAAATGGTTGGTATCGTTTAATGCTTACCAAAAAAGAGGAACAGAATTACATTCTTATTTGGACCAAAGCAATTGCCAAGAAATCGGAAGATAAAAGTGGGCTAAGCACTTTTCGATCGTTTGGAGTTCAACTGTTGGATAACATTCAGGAATTAGAGGCCAAAAACGATGGATTTGAGCGCCTTTCTGCATTTATTCTCGACCAAAAATTCTCAGGTATATTTATAACGGAACAAAATAACCATGGAGACTTTGAAGGTCATGTATATAAAAAAGAAAATGGCCAATTAATCACATCCAATAAAATTGTTATTAATCATAAGAGTGATGCCCCCATACTTCGATCAATTCGAGAGAAAACAATTACCTATTTTGAACAGGTTGGAGACAAAAATTTTAGAAAAAAACACCACTTTGATCATCAAGTACAGGAATTTCTGGGTTTTGAAATAGTTAATTACATCAATTATTTTGAGGGTGGTGTTTCCGTTATCGTTTTCAATAAAGAAGGAAGAGTAAGAAAATCAGATTTGGAGCTGGTTGAAAACCTGATTAATAAAATAAGAACTGTTAATCACCTGATAGAAGCCAATAGAAAATTACGCCAATCTGAAATAACACTGGAAAATAAACTGGTGGAGATTTTAGAGAAAGAAGATGAACTTCTAAAACTTAACCAGGAACTAAATACATTTTTCTACACCACGTCACATGATTTAAAAACACCGGTGGTAAATGTTCAGCAATTGCTATACCTTATTCAATTGGAATCTAAGAACAAAGGAGTTAAATACATTCCTATTGAGTACGAAGGATTGTTTGACCGGGAATTGGATAAAATGACTCGTATGTTGGATATGCTAACTCTGGTTTCCAGCCTGGAGAAAGAGCTATCCGACGACCAACCATTTAACGTTAATATGGCCGTTCAGGAAATTCTGGAAGAGCTAAAACCAATTATCGCCAAGTCCCAATTTAGCGTAGAAATTTCTTTAGGTTCAAACACGCATATCAATGGAATTAGGCAGTTACTAAAAATGATGATCAAAGAGTTGATCTTTAATTCTATAGTTTTTAGAGATAAGAAAAAAGAAAAGAGCATGGCAAAGCTCTCTGTGGTTGAACAAAAAGGAATGTGCCTGATCCGAGTTAAAGATAATGGAGTTGGGATGAATCAAAATGTAAGGGACAAAGCGACAACCATGTTTCATAGAGGAAGCAATCTAAGTGAGGGTGCTGGGCTAGGCCTTTATTCAATTGATAAAGTGACTCGACATTTGGGCGGTAAGCTAATCATTAAATCAGAACAAAACCAGGGTACAGAGGTATGCATTGCAATTCCAGTTAACCATGATGAACGAAGAGAGGTGGTAAAAAAACTAGTCCAAAAACAGATCCCGCAATAACTCAGAGCCAGGATTTACTTTGTACTGTTCCAGATCAGTAATACCTTCTTCTTTTAAGATCTCTTCATCAATAAAAAAATTACCTGTGCTTGTTGCACTGTTTCTACCAAGTATATAATATGCTGCTTCAGATACTATCCCAGGCTTACGAGATCGTTTTACAACTTCATCGCCGCCAAGTAAGTTTTGAATCGCGGCAGTTGCAATGGTAGTTGCCGGCCACAACGCATTTACTCCAATTTCATACTTTTTCAGCTCTTCACTCATTCCAAGAACACAAAGACTCATTCCATACTTTGCCATAGTATATCCGACATGAGGTGCAAACCAATGCGCAGCCATATTTAGGGGTGGGCTTAAGTTTAAAATGTGTGGGTTATCACTTCCCTTTAGGTGTGGAATGGCATATTTACTTGCCATATAAGTGCCCCTGGTATTCACCTGATGCATCAGATCAAAACGTTTCATTTCCAAACGTTCCGTATCGCTCAAACTAATGGCAGAGGCATTGTTAATTAACACATCGATTCCTCCGAAGGTCTTTGCACCTTCGTTAATTGCGTGTATCACCTGACCCTCGTCTCTGATATCCATTTCAAAGGCAATTGCCTTACCACCAGCTTCAATCATTTCTTCGGCCGATGAATGGATCGTTCCCTCCAACTTAGGATGCGGCTTAGTTGATTTTCCGGTTACAATTATGTTGGCTCCTTCTTTGGCTAACCTAAGTCCTATTTCTTTTCCAATACCACGTGTTGCTCCGGTTATAAAAACCGTCTTGTTTTTAAATGATTGCATTGTAACTTTTTATAATGTTCGAGAATTTAAATCAATTGAACATAGAATGTATGCTTTCTGTGCGTTTGAGTCCAAATTTAGTGGTTAAATTCAGGTTGGACTCATCTTTGTTATGGAAATGAATTATTAATTCAAAAGCAATTAAATTGAAGTAATTGCGTAATTTATTACAACTTCTAATCTTTAATACCATGAAATTCAACCTTAAAATTTACAGTTTACTTCTTCTATTTATCCATATAATCTCGATTGAAATTTCAGTTGCCCAATCGGCTCAAAATTCCACCTGTTATACCGTTGATTGTATGGTTGAAAATTCCAACACCGTGAAAAATGTAATACTGGAAGGAAATCAAATCGATAAGCTACCTAAAGAGCTTTTAAATTGTAAAAACGTGGAAAGGCTGGTAATTCGAAAGACTGAAATCAGAAAGCTTCCGTCCTGGGTAGGTGAGATTAAAAAGCTAAGGTTTCTAGAGTACTCATCAAACGAAAGAATAGACCAAAACTCCATTTTTGCTGCAATTTCAAATCTTGAAAACCTGGAAGAGCTTAACCTTTCGAGGAATCGCATGTACTATTTGTCCCCAGATATAACCAGCTCTCTATCGCTAAAAAAGCTGAACCTTTCTAATAATTATTTACAACACTTACCTCCGGAACTATTCACAAAAATCACTCTAACTGAACTTGACGTATCATGCAATAAACTTTCTGAATTACCGGGAGAAATTCAACTGGCTTCCAGTATCAAAACACTTAACATAAAACACAATAAAAACCTACTGAATCAGGAAGCGATTTTCAGTCTGGCCAATATGCCTAATCTCAATCAATTAGCAACAGGTCCAGTAGACCGATTCCCAAAAAACTTCAAGCTACTGGATCAGGTTAAAGAATTGGAAATAAGGAATGGCGATTGTAAAAGACTAAATGAATCGCTTGCAGAACTTACTCAATTAGAATCTCTAAAAATTATCTACCCTCAGAATCATTTGAAATCGAAGCACCTTGAATTCCTTAACGAATTAGCCGATTTAAAATCACTGGAAATAATAAGCCTGAACGGTGTTGTACTTAAGCCAACAAATACTTCTTTGAACAAACTTTCAGCAATGGTACTGCAGGGAAATGAGCTCAAACTGCCTTATTTAGACAGCAGCAATTTTCCTGCATTGAATACTATGGAAATTCGTAATTCCGAAATCGTGCTGGATGGCGATTCACTATTTGGCTCCTTGCCCGAAGTAAAAAATCTAAGAATACAAAATACCGGTGGAGTGAAGACAATCAACCTTGTAGGATGGGACTCGTTGAACCATGCCGATTTAAGTGGGTCGAACCTGAAATTTTACACCTCCAACTTATCCGATAACTCCCATATTAAATCCTTAAACGTGACCAGTACCAACACCAGTAGCGAAGAAATTCTAAAACTTAAATCTACTTTTCCCAGCCTTAAACTAAGCTATAAGAAACAACCGTTGGAAATGGACTCTCCACTGATTGCCAGACCTGAAAAGATAGAAGTTAAAGGCCTAACCAATTCAACAGAAATTACCTATGCTCCAGGCACTTCAAAGAGTATCAAAACTGACAACGGTTATAGTTTATTTATTCCTGAAAATGCATTTCTGGATTCAAAAGGCAAACCACTAACCGAGCCTGTAAATCTGATTGTAGAAACCTATGCTACCCCACTAGAGATCGCCCTTGCGGGAATTCCAATGACCGAACAAAATAATAATCAAACTGAGTTTTTCTCTTCTTCATCCATGTTTAGTATTCAGCTGGAAACTCCAAACACCGGAATATCCATAAACCCAGATAACCCAATTCAGGCTGCCCTTCCCGTAAACAGGACAACCGATACACTCTATTTTTTGGACGAGGCAACCGGACAATGGGAAAAATTAGAAAATGACTCACTGACCCAAATAACCGAGAAAGACCTGGCCGAATTCAATGGACAGATAAAGATGATGCTCAGTATCAACAAACCTGTGGAACCAGTTATGCCATATGAAAGGTCCCGGTATCAACGAATTGTTTTTAAAACTAAGAAAATCAGTCAAAAGGAGAGTTTTTCAATTTCCCTTTTCCCTAAATATAACTCTATTCGAGGAGGGCGTAATTACAAGAGGTTCAGTTACATCCGAGAGTTCAAAAAAGCCAAATGGGTTTATGATGGAAACAACGCCGCTGAAATGAAATCCAAATTAGACTCGTTGCGAAAAGATTTAACTCGTTACTACAAAAGGCAATCCGAGTATGAAAGCTTTTGGACTTCCAAATGGAACCGGCCTTCTATTATCAGAGATATTGAATTGATACCCAATGTGAAGAACGACAATTTCGATCTCATTATAACTGCTTATAACGAAAAAATTATAATTCCTTGTTACCCGGAATTCGCTACAAACAACCATGATGTTGAAGCAAAAAAAATAAAGCACTTTTACCGCTCTTATAACAGGAGTTTAGCCAGAACCAAAAAGAGGTGGAATCGCGTTGATCAGCGCGTACAACCCTATTGGGATAAATACTATGCCCGGTATAAATCTTACGAAGACGAAACGTATAAATACAATGAATTGGTTAAGGAAAAAGGAGAAAATTTATTTAATGTCTGGTTCGATGATAGTGTGGTTGTAATGAGCGAAGAAGAGATTCAAGCATCTAACTTAAGAATACCCACCCGCCAGTTTTTTTCTGTTAGAAGTTTCGGAACTTACAACGAAGACATAAAATATCAATTTGCGCAACCAAATAAGTTCAAAGGAAATCTTCTAGCAGAGAACGGAGAAATAGTTCAACCTAATAAAATAATAGTAGTGGATAACACTAAAAAGGGAACGATGGGTTTAATTTGGCAAAACTCGTTTTGGTACGATGGTAAAAATAGTGTTTCGGTCCTCGTAGATTTGCCCAATGACAAATTAGGTGTAGTAAGCAGCCGAACTCTGAAAGAGGCAAAAGCACTGGGAAAAAGAACATTAAAGCTTAAAATACTAGACAAAAAAACTACGGGATACGATGAAATCGAGCGTCTGCTTTAGTCTCTGCATTTTCATTCAGATTATAAGTTTGACAGGATACTCCCAATCGAAGTCCTTTGTAAAATCCTACGATAGCACCTTTCATTTCTATACCAATCAAATTCTTGTAAAGGAAAAAGAAGTTGATGGAAACGAGGTTTTGGACCCACATAACATCGATCAGGAAAAGCTGAATGCAAGTTTGTTCAAAGCTCTCAATGAACTAAGGTCTAAAAATAGGAGGTTGGAGTTTAATTACGATACTACCCTGGATCGACTGGCCTATGTATACATCCTAAATCTAAACTACCATAAATTTAAACCAACTGCAAAGTCTCAAAATCGAATGAATAAATACTTGTATTTGTCAGGTAAGAGAATGGGGGTTAATGAGGGACTAATTGCTGTTATGATTGATATCCCTTATCTGTTGAATTATGATGAAAAAAGGGAATATTTTTATAATTCTACCGATACAAAAACTGAATACCACTTATTTTATGGAAATCGATCCCAACTCAAAGACTCAGCCTTAACCCCGGAACCTATTGCTCCTTTTACCTACGAAGAGTTTGGAAAAGACTTGTCCTTATGGCTTTACAGAAGTCGTCAGGGAAAGCTCCTGAGAACCAGATCATATTCCAATATGGCCTGCTGGGTTTTGCCCATTGAAAAAACCATTACAGGAAAAAGGATACCGCGAGCCAAGATGATTATCGTATTCTCAGGGAAACGGTTGCAACAACTATCCTTTCGTTAGTTTCTGGTCGACTCGCTAGTTAATCCCATACACAAAAAAGGGCTGAATATCAGCCCTTTCACTATCAACAATAATTAATTGTCTCTCTTCCTTTCGTTTTCTTTCAACTTAATTTTTCTAAGCCGAATATTCTTGGGTGTAACCTCTACGTATTCATCCTTTTGGATATATTCAAGTGCTTCTTCGAGTGAGAATATAGTTGGTGGGGCTAACCTTACTTTATCATCCGTACTTTGAGTACGCATGTTAGTAAGCTTTTTCGTTTTGGTAACGTTAATGGTAAGGTCGTTGCTACGAATGTGCTCGCCCAAAATCTGGCCTTCGTAAATCTCTACTCCAGGTGGAACAAAGAATTTACCTCGATCTTGCAACTTATCCAGGGCAAACGGAATTGTGGTTCCTGTCTCCAACGCAATTAAAGTCCCATTCTTTCTGGTAGGAATATCTCCCTTCCAAGGTTCATAGGCTAAAAATCGGTGAGCCATAATAGCTTCACCAGCGGACACGTTCAGGACATTGGTTCGCAATCCAATAATACCCCGAGAAGGAATATTGAATTCCAAATGAATTAGATCACCCTTTGGCTCCATGATTACCATTTCACCTTTTCTCTGGTTTACCAATTCAATTACCTTACCTGAACTTTCTTCCGGAACATCAATGGTTAACAATTCAATTGGTTCGGATTTAACCCCATCAATTTCTTTAATGATAACCTGAGGCTGACCAACCTGAAGTTCATACCCCTCCCGACGCATAGTTTCAATTAATACGGAAAGGTGCATAATGCCTCTCCCAAAAACCATCAATGAATCCGGTGACCCTGTTTCCTCCACCTTTAAGGCTAGGTTTCTTTCTGTCTCATTGGTCAATCTATCCCTTAGATGACGAGATGTTACAAATTCACCTTCCTTTCCAAAAAAGGGTGAATTATTAATCGTAAACATCATGCTCATGGTTGGCTCATCAATAGAAATGGCCTTTAATCCCTCTGGGTTTTCAAAGTCAGCTACAGTATCCCCAATTTCAAACTCAGGGATTCCCGTTAACGCACAAAGGTCTCCAGCATTAACTTCAGTTACCTTTTGACGTCCCAATCCATCAAATGTGAAAATCTCCTTGGTTCTGGAACGAATTACAGTTCCGTCTCTTTTTACCAGGTTAACTGGCATATTCTCTTTCAAGGTTCCCCGGCTCACTCTTCCAATGGCAATTCGCCCAACATATGACGAATAATCAATGGTGGTGATTTGCATTTGAAGCGTTCCGGCTTCAATAGTTGGAACCGGAACATTCTCTAAGATCATGTCCAATAGTGGTTCAATATTTTCGGTTCTGTTTTCAGGGTCACCACTCATCCACTCGTCCTTAGCAGAACCATAAGCGGTGGTGAAATCCAATTGATCTTCGGTGGCATCCAGATTAAACATTAGATCAAACACCATTTCGTGAACCTCTTCGGGGCGGCAATTTGGTTTATCTACTTTATTAATAACCACTATCGGTTTTAATCCTAGCTCCAACGCTTTCGATAATACATAACGGGTTTGAGGCATAGGTCCTTCAAATGCATCTACCAGTAACAGTACACCATCTGCCATATTAAGTACCCGCTCAACTTCTCCACCAAAATCGGCGTGTCCTGGTGTATCAATGATATTGATTTTAGTACCCTTGTATTTTACGGAAACGTTTTTCGAAAAAATGGTAATTCCCCTCTCTCTTTCCTGGTCGTTGTTGTCAAGGATTAAGTCGCCTGTTTCTTCATTATCACGGAATAATTCGCAATGATGTAAGATTTTATCTACAAGCGTGGTTTTACCGTGATCTACGTGAGCAATAATGGCTACGTTTCTAATGTTTTCCATAGTTTTCTAAAATCGGCCGCAAAAGTAGGATATAAAAGCCGTAATCTATTAATTTTAACTTACTGATTATAAGAGCGTAATAGATTTATCTGATCCGATAATTGTATATAGTTAGCCTGGAAGGTTATTTACTTGTTTGAATTCCAAAATATCAAGTTCCATTCATCAATAAAAAGGAGCTATTTCTTTTTTTGTAAAAACTTATAGGTAACGAATAGGTTTGCTATAATAGGCTGGTTATTTTGACTTCCAATGAAAGACTTGCCAAGAGAAGCGCCAATTTCAAATCGCTTAAAGTTAACTCCGGTAACTGCACCATATGAATTGCCATTATCCTGTTGTACAAAGCCTATATAATACCTATCCCTTAGGTAAAGTCTCAATCCAACATCTACCGAGTTATACAAATCGTTAATGTGATATGCAATGCTGGGTTGGAGCTTAAAGTTAGAACCAAGCTTGATATTCATTCCATAATTGGCCCTAAGATTCCAAATATCCCCGGAATAAATTGGGCTGGTAAACCCTTCTCCTTCCAGAATAATATTACTCATATAGCGAGGCGAATTATCAACACTAATACCGCCAAAAACTGAACCGTCTTTATTCTCATAATAGGCACCGAGCCCAACAACATTTATTCTGAGGTTTCTTTCTTCCGGTGAATACCTTACATCGTAAAAGGGTGGCTCTCCAACCTGATTTACTTGCTCGTACCTACCTATTCGATATACATCACTGTATTTTGCCCAGCGGTAAAATACACCGATGCTAAGTGTATGTCCATTTTTTAACTTAAACTGATTCGACAAGCTCATTCCAAACTCCTTATACTTTTCGCCGGTTATTTGAAATTTATAAAAATCGCTTTGATCTATTCCATTTGGAGCCAGAAGGTTTGTTGTTACTCCATAAGAAAGGTTGAGTTGTTTCATTTTTTTAAAAAATGGAAGTTGACCATCTACACCTACGACGGCCCTACTCATGGAATAGTCATTTCCCTGATAAAAAGAGGGTTCATAACTGTAGATAATATTGGCATTCAATTTCCCCTTAACTCCTGAAGCGGCTGGATTGAAATACCATTGTGCCTCATTAAAAAAGGGCGTTTCTAATTGATTTTGACTAAATCCGCTGAATGCAAAAACCAGTAAGGTGATACCAACACTAATTTTTAGTTGGGTGTATTTCATAGTTGTGTTTTGTTCCAAATAGAACTTAACAGCCGGTCATTTATTGTTTAAACTGAAAATGCCTCAGTCAGTTAGTTGTAGTTTACTGATTCGAAATTATTTTTTGATCGAAAAAAATAGTTGATATAAGCATAGTGAGCATATTCGAAAAATGAAATTGACTTTGGATAATGTGAAGCAAAACCCAGCTCAAATTTTCCAATTTTTTTCCAACCAAATCGTGCGCCAGCCATTAATGAATAATGCTCTTGGAAGGCCCAAGCCGAGCCTATATATACCCAATCTTTGAAGAATATTTTTGCTGAAATGCGCACGGTAGTAGTTGAATAATTGGTCCTTGCAAATACAAGGGGAATAATTCGGATATAACTTCCTGCCTTAATTGTTGCTCCTACGGATGCATTGGTATGTAGAAGGTCACTTTTTCTTCCAAAATCCTTTCCCGGATCTTTGTCACTATTAAACACTCCTTTGTAATCTAATGAAATTCCACCATTTAATTTCTTTCTTTTTGATTCGAAATACACACCCAGCCCAAGGACATGTGAATGGCTTGATTCCTTGGTTGCAACAATGGTTGGATCTTGTATATTGCTCCCAACAAGACCGTCAGGTGTACGAAATTGGCTTTTCTGAATATCCGTTTTTACATAATCATAAAGCAACCCGGCTGAAAGTTTGTGTCCCTTTTTCAACTTAAAAGAATTAGCTAGCCTTATTCCATAATACTGCTGAATAATGGGACCTATTACATCATTTCTATAATGAATTCCTGTTGATGGATTTAACTGCCTAATTGAATCGAAACGCCCGAGGCGGCCATCGGCAAGAAAATGAGATATGTAATCGTTCTCTCCGTAGTAACGCAAATCACCAACAAAGTTTAAATTGGCTTTAATTCCGGTATAGCCCGGATTGTAAAACATCATTATTTTGGAAACCTCATGTTGCCCAAACAATGGTTGACACCAGCTTCTGATCGATATGAATTGACCGCATATTAAGGCAAAAAAAAAGCAGTTGTTTTATTGGGATTCGCTTCAAGGCCATAGTCTGTTAAGTTACATAAGTGAACTCAAAAAATCAAAAGTCCAATAACAAAGATCGCCGAGCCCAAAAGGAACAACAGTAAAGTATACGGCAGGATCTCCTTGGCTTTAAGACCGGTTATCCCTAACAGCGGAAGTGCCCAAAACGGCTGTAACATGTTAGTTACCTGATCTCCGTAAGCCAAAGCCATAATACTCTTTGGCAAAGAAACCCCTATTTCCTGCGCGGCCTGCACAATAATTGGCCCCTGTACAGCCCACTGCCCACCACCACTGGGTACAAATATATTTACGATTCCGGCTGAAATAAAGGTAAAGATAGGGTAGGTAGTTTCATTGGAAATGGAAATCATTGCCATAGAAAATGTGTCAATTAAACCGGACCCCTTCATCATTCCCATAATTCCAAAATAAAGGGGGAACTGAATGAGAATTCCTGATACTCCACTTATAGCCTCTTCCATAGCACCCAGAAAGTGAGAAAACTTTTGATGAAAAAGAAGGCCGAGCCCAAGCAAGGAGAGGTTAATGTTGTTGGGAGTAAAAAAAGCCAAAACCCCTTTATCATTGAAGTAGAACATTTTTAACCCGGCTACCATTAGAATAATTAGCCCAAACCCTATACCCAACAATGTCGAATGATCCAACCGTTCCGCACCTATTAAATTCTCAGTTACCGGATGCTCAACCTTACCCGGTTTTATTCTTATTGGCTCCGGTTTACTCTTTTTTCCAACCTGATAAATAACCACAGGAATAATTATCAGCAGCGCAACCGAAACAACCAAATTCATTGGACTAAACACCGTATCAGAAAATGTGATCTGTTCCGGAAGTAAAGCAATTTGTTCTGGAGAGTAGATTCCTTGCATAAAGGACCTCAAATGGCCCACCTCTGCCACTTTGGTGAGCGAAGATCCCGAAAGCCCACCATGCCAAACCAACAAGGCAGAATAGCCAGCAGCACCTACTAGCGGATAATTTAAACTCATTCCATTACTTACGGCCTTTTCTGCTACCTTTCGGGCAAATATGGCTCCAAAAACCAAACCCAATCCCCAGTTGAAAAGGCCAACCAACATGGTAAGAAAAACCACCGCTGCTGCTGAGTTAGCCGTATTCGTACAATACTTTAGTGCCTGCTGTATCAACCAATCTACTGGCTTGGTTAAGGCCAATACATGACCCAATACCAATATAAGCATCATTTGAACGGCAAAAACCAAAAGGCCATTATTCCATACACCAACTTCCCACGATTGGGCAACTCTAAATACCCGATCGATTAAGCCCGACGATTCAAAACTCCCCAGGAAGAAGGCAAGAAACCAAGTAATTACGGTAAGAATAACCGCAATGGTAAACGGGGCCGGAAGCACCGATTTAAAAGCCTTTATAAATTTTTCTGAGAATGACATTTATAAACCCAACTCCTGTTTCAACTTATAAAATGCTGAATTATATTCGGTCAAATTTAAATGCTCCTTTTCAAAGTCAAAATATAGAGACCGGGGAACTGAAGTTTCTTTTAATATAAAAGCCTTCAATTTAAGACTAAATAATTCACTTTTATTCAGTAAATTGGGATGTCTTTCTAAGAATTTATCGAGCTGACCATCCAATTTCAAACAATAGAGCAGAAAAGCATATAATAATCGATGTTCGTCGTGATTAGCATTCATGGTTAAAGCCTTCTTCATGCTAATTTGAGCTGATTTCAATTCATACTTTTTTGTCTTTACTAACCCTCGATAAAGCCAAAACCGATGAATATGAAAGCTATTACTGGCTATGACTCCTAAAAGCGAATCTGCTTCATCCAGTCGGTCGTTTTCATATAAAAATCGAATCAAGTCTAAATAAGCACCAGGACTGGTGTTTTCGATAGTAAGATTTAAATGCTTATTGCGATAGTAGACACCTTCGCTCAACAATTGTTCTTGCCCTAATTTCTTTGATGGAAGATAGGATTCACATAGGTACTTAAAATCATAGTAACTAGTTTCTTCGTCATAAAAAGACACTTTTTTGTAAAGCTTCAAATTGCTTTTACCATCTTTGAAGTTTCCTTTTCTAGAATGGTTTAAAGCCTTCAATTTGTATACTTTATAGTGATTCATATCAATCACTTTAGGATGATTAAGAACCTGCAATACCGAATCTGGTTCCAACTGAAAATCGTAAAGCTGGGCAAGGCCTAATAAGGCAGAAACCGTATCTTCACTAGCGGCCGTATCCGACATCATTTTAGCCAATTCCAGTTGAAGAATATATGACGCTTCAAGGGGTTTACTAATGGTGATTTCCTCTGGTATAGTCCTTAATTCATCTTTTCTTATCCTTGGGTATGCGTAAGTAGAATCCCCTGATATAGCAAGATCGAAAAAGGCTTTAGATTTGATTGGTTCTATTGATGCCAATACATCTCCAAACCCTGCATAGCAATAAATTAAATCACGAGTTTGGCATTTGGTCTCTGCATATTTAATTCTGACGACCATGGTGTCCAACGGTTTGTTAGCGATTACATCTAAATAAAAACTAAACCGAACCGATTCGCAACTGGAAGAATCAGTAGTTGAATACTTCTGAAACGCATCTATGAATGAAGTATCAATGGCATCCATCAATTGAAGATAAGCATTGAAAAAAAGCTCATTTTCCTTGTCTGAATGAGATTGAAAACTGTTTTCGTAGCTCCTCAGAATAGCCACCAGTTCATTTTCAAAATATCCAGAGTGAATTAAGAAATCCAGATCGTAATAATAGAAATTGAGATACCTGTTCATATGGCTAAGTGCAGCTTGGAATTGGCCCGACCTCAGTTCAAAATAGCTTGCCAAATAGAAGGTTCTTACATCAGTGGAGTCCATATTCAGAGCATCTTTTAAGGCTCCTTCTGCCTTATCCAAAAATCCCCTCTGGACGTAGTAGAAAGTCCTATTAAGCTTTAATTCGTATGAACTCGAATCTAATGTCTCTGCTTTATTGAAATAAAAATTAGCATCGGTAAAAAAACTCATTTTAGAATATTCCCAAGCCAAGTATATGCATTGAGCTGCATTCAGTTCATCCTTTGAACAGTAGTTTTCTATGAGTTTTCTACTCTTAACTAATTCATTGTGTCTTATTTCTAGTATTCCTTGTAGGTACAAAACTGATGGATTTTCCGAATCCAGCGATTTGGCCTTATTTATCCATTCTTCAGCATCCTGATTTTTGGAATTCTCCAGTAGAAACGAAGCGTATTCGAGTATAATTCTGGCATTTAGTGGATCGTAAAAATAGCTTGCATCGAAGTAAACGCACGCCGAATCAAATTGTCCCATTTGGCGGAAGATATCCGCTTTCAATAGCTTGCTATACCCATCCTCACCATAAATGGAAACATGATCTTCAATTAAATGCAGAACCGAGTCTGGTTTATCCCTTCCAATTGCTTGTTCAATATTCTCATAGCTCGCGATAATGGGGTCGGTTGCTTGTCCGACTTTCAATAGGCTATCCCATCTATTCGTAATTTCATTTTTATCAATTACACCAGTCCTCAAAAATCGGGAACCTTGATCTTCTATGCCTTGACCATAAGCAGGCAATATGGAGCATAAAAATAGCAGGATCAGTACTAGCGTTCGCATTGGAATCAACATGACGAAAATAAAAAAGCAAGTCTAAACCGACTTGCTTTTCCCCATAAGATTATGTTTCTATGCTTTAGAACGGCAAATCATCTTCTTCATCCGAGCTACCACTTGCAGGAGCGTCAGCGGCTGCCGGAGCCGGAATATCTTGCATAGGAGCTCCAGCGGTTGGCGCAGCACCTACTTTTTCAATTCTCCATCCATTTAAACTTACAAAATACTTTACCTCTCCTTGTGGATTAGTCCATTCCCTTCCTCTAATGTTGATTTGAATGGTAACGTTATCACCAACTTTGTAACTGTCTAATGACGTGGTATTGTTTTGAGTAAACTCAACCAAAATGGTTTGAGGGTATTGCTCATTGGTTGTTATTACGCACTCACGCTTCCTAAAACCATTACTACCAAATTCTTGTGTGTCTCCAAGTACTTTTATACTTCCTGATACTTCCATCTCTACATTTATTATTAATCGTTATTAAAGGTCAACAGAGTCTTCCAGGCCTCTGCAACCCTATTATTTTCAAGGTGCTCTTTTGCTCTTTTATGTAATTCCTGCTCCAGTTTTACCGGTTCATCCTCAAACTCCTGAAACAGTTCACTTAATTCAATAAGCTTGTATTCGTTTACTTGGGTTTCATCGGGTAGGGACTCTACATTACCCAACTGGCCCAAATTATTCCCACTCAATACAGTTGAATTCCGAATGTCCATTGGAATTTGATCTACACCAATTCCTAGCGTTGTAAGTGGCTTTTCTACTTCAAACAAAGCATCACCCTTAGCCCTTACGTACCAATTTCCACCCATTCGACCAACCAGGTCAATTTTCTGGGTATCAACTTTACCCGCTTCATCCAATATGTCCTCAGAAAGGTGAATTCTTACCACCTCACTTATAATCAAGTTACCAGCACCACCGTTACTTCCCAACTCGACAACCTCGTTCACCTTACATTCCAATTGAACCGGAGATTCAGCAACCCGAAATGGCTTAACAATATCTGATTTAAGCATGGTAAAACCAGCTTTCTCAAACTCGTTTACTCCTTCCCCGTATTCGGTAGAGGACAAGCTCATCTGTTGAACCATGTTGTATGAAACCACGTTAATTACTACTTCCGGATGAACTTTTACATTCTCATAGGTATGCTTAGTAGTATTATCCCTTCCACGGCGTGCCGGAGAAAAAATTGCGATTGGCGGATTGGCACTAAAAACATTAAAAAAGCTAAATGGACTCAGATTGGGATTTCCTTCGGCATCTACAGTACTTGCAAATGCAATTGGTCGCGGACCAATGGCCCCAAGCAGGTATCCGTGCAATTGCGGAACTGAAATTTCCTTGGGATTAACTGAAATCATAGATCTTTTTTGGGCGATCAAATGTAATTTAAGTCAATAGCAATTCCTTGATTTTTTTAGGTAACTTTTCTACAATTTATTACCACCAAGACGGAAGTTAAATATATATTTGCCGCCCCAATTAAGGAAGCATATTCCGATTGGAACATAATGCAGGCGTGGTGGAATTGGTAGACACGCTAGACTTAGGATCTAGTGCCGCGAGGTGTGAGAGTTCGAGTCTCTCCGCCTGTACTTTGAAAGGTTGTTCATTTATGTGGACAACCTTTTTTATTTACCAAAAACCAGAATATTAGAATTGGAGAGACGAGAAGTCTATGCTGAGCGACCAAAGGAAGCCAAAGCAAGTCTCTCCACCTGTACTTTGAAAGGCTATTCATTTATTTGGAGAGTCTTTTTTTTGTGTCTAATCGTAAAAAGCTGGTTGCGGAGACGAGACGTACCTTCATTTCTTTTCGGCAGTTAAAAAGTTTATCCCGAGTGAGGAACGAATGGAGGGAAGTCTCTCCGCTTGTACTTATTAAAAGGTTGTTCATTAGTTTGAGCAACCTTTTTTGTTCTTAATACTCAAAATGAAGACATGTTTCTTACACATAAAAATTTAGGATAAAACCAACTCTGCAGCAAAACCCAAATACCTTAACACATATAAAAAATGTAAAACAGTACTAAGATCTTGCACCTGACCTCGCTTTATAAGCCAACGTTCGATTATCTTCGCTTAACGTTGTAATATTCTATTAACCAATAGAATAGCCTGCTTCAAGCTTAATCGTCAATCAGCCATGTTGTAATATGTATGAATAAACTAACACCTTAATTCACAAGTTTTTGATTGTAACATGCTAAACAAAAAACAATCAGTCGAAAAATGAGGGTAAACCCTTATTGACATGTTCCAAAGCATAGAAGAGTTTTGATACTTATTTTAGTCATTTATAATGATTCAAAGGATTTAACCGTAGTAGCAATTCGTAAAATGACTGGTCAACTGCAATATACATCTACCAAGTTTAGCTTAAGTAGCATGCAAAACCATTTTAATTCGATAAAGTACATGATTGAGCAACTGATTAAGCTAAGCCCTTGAACATTAGGAAGCAAAAAAGTACTTTTCTATTTCTAATATTAAGCCTAACGCTTATACCTGGTCTTAGCTACGCTACTTACGAACAGCTAAACTTTATTCACTATTCAGTAACCGATGGATTGCCAAGCTCAGAAACATATTTCATTCATCAGGATCACAGAGGGTTCATTTGGGTGTGTACAGACCGCGGAGTATCACGTTACAATGGTTATGAATTTGAAAACTTCTCTACCGAAGATGGACTGTCGTATAATACGGTATTTTCCGTCTACGAAGATAAAGATCACGTTTTATGGTTTTGTTGTTACAACGGTAGTCTATTTTGCTATGATTATCGAACCGATCAATTTTATCCCTTCTGGGCCAATGAATTATTAAAGCCACATGTTGTGCCTTCAAGATGGTATTACTGTGTAGGCTTCGAGGATAATAAACAATACCTCTATGTTTCCCCAATTTCGACTAAAGACTCAAGCCCAATAGTGTTGCGGATCGACTCCAAAGACTCTTCGGTAAAAAAATCGAGAATTCCAAGGGAAGGAGTCTATGAATACGACAATCTCTACGTGGCTGTATCTGAACTAAACGAAAAAACGGCGCATTTGAATCTGGTTCTTAAGAAAAGTGCGGGAAGCAAAATAGGAAAATCAAGTAAAGATCACCTTTTTGAAGAAATTCACACAAACGAACGGTTGTATCTGACCAAAAATGGAATTTCAATAAAGAGTCCTACTGATACCTTGAATTTCTCCATTGAAGCTGCAACCAGTTTCACCAAAGACCGAGATGGTAATTATTGGGTATCTACACTTAACAGGGGAATTATTAAAATCCCTTCATTGAGTTTTAGGTTTTATCCCATTGATAAATTTCTTGATTCAGGAGACCAGGGAGAATCCGTTGCAGGTTATAACGGGTCTATATTGATCGGATCAAGGGAAGGTAAAATCATCTGCTTTAACCCACTTTCAGGAGAAAAAATAGATCTTGGAACGTTCCCGCTCGAAGTTGAAACCCTTCAAAAATTCGACGAGTATGTATTTGGAGCACATGGAATTAAAATTTCCGGCAAACAAAAACTTACTGTGGAATTAATACCCTCCTTGGGACATTATGTACAACTTGAAAATTATGGTAACAATGAGGCAATTGCACGAGGTCAAGGACATTACTTGGCAGTAGTCCATATAAACTACATGGAAGAACCCTATCTTCTTAAGTACCTCCCAACCAAAATTATTAGTTTACATGTACTTAATAATAAACTCTTCTATTGCAGCACGTATGATAGCCTTTATCAATTCTATGACAAAACAATCGTCACGAATCTTACGGAAGATTATCGGCTTGAAAATACTACAGTAAGAAAAATTACCTCAACCGAGGATAGTACCCTGCTATTTGGCACATCAAATAAAGGCGTTCTGTGCGTCAAAAATCAACAACTGAAATTTATTAACGAGGAATCAGGGCTGGTCTCAAGTGCGGTCAATGATATTTTGGTTGGAAGTGACGGTTCTATTTGGTGTGCCACAAATAAAGGACTTGGCAGAATTCACACCGAATCTGATATTTTTAGCACTAATGGGGACATAAAAATCACCAACTTTTCGACCAAAAATGGATTGGGTGCTGACTTCATAATTCGCCTGACGGAGTTGGAAGGAGATATTTGGGCAATATCTGACAAAGGCTTGATTGAATGTAGCGGGCTCAACCATTCCGCTAGTATCCAACCCCCGGTGGTTTCAATTCTCGGTATTCAGCAAAACGGTTCGAATTACAACTCAGGAATCACATTTAACCATGATCAAAACAGTTTGTCCATTAAGTATTTGGGTATTTCTTTTAAAAAACCTATTCATCAATCCTTTTTTCGTTACAAGCTCGAAAAAGATAACTCCTCTGAAGAATGGAGGAACACCAATAAAAGGTCAATCTCATTTGCAGAGCTTTCTCCTGGGAAGTATAGGTTTTCAATAACGGCACGGTCGGAAAATGGCAATTGGGCAAAACCCGAAACCACCACTTTTACTATTCGTCCAACCTGGTATAGCTACTGGTGGGCTCAGGCCAGTCTCCTAGGACTGATTGCAGTTTCATTATACTTTACCATAAAAAAACTCTCCAACTACCGGCATACAAGAAATAAGGAAAGACGCGTTGCACAAGAAATGAAAAGCAAATTGGATCACACTGAATTGGCATTGCTTAGAGGACAAATGAATCCCCATTTCGCTTTTAACACCCTAAGCTCCGTCCAAAAATCGTTACTACATGAGGACAAAGCCACAGCAAATGAAATTGTTGGAAACCTTGCGGTGTTGTTGCGTTCAAGCCTGGAATATTCCCGCGCAGAATCCATTTGCCTGGAAGATGAAGTCGAATTCATCAACAATTATATGACGATAGAGCAACAGCGGTTTAAAGATCGATTCAATTATGATCTGATGATTGAGAAACAGTTGGATACAGAGATAGAGATTCCACCAATGATGATTCAACCTATCTGTGAGAATGCCATAAAACATGCATTTGAAAAGGCAACGGTAACCATTTCCATACGTTTCGATATATATAACAAGGAATACGTAAAGGTGGAAATAGCGGACGATGGAAAGGGAATAAAACCTTTGGATAAGCCAATTGCAAATCGATCAAAAAATTCATTCGGACTGGACATCCTGTCAAGAAGAATTAGCATTTTGAGTGAAAAGTATCCATCAACTAAAATGGAAATATCACCGTTAAACATACTAACTGGTACAGGAACTGTTATAAAATTAATATTGCCAATTCTATGAGTCATTCCATTCGTGTCATATTAATAGACGATGAACCAGACTGTATTGACGTATTGGAAATGATGCTTCAGAACAAAGAAGGTATTACGGTCGTCGGAAGTACCTCATCTGCGATTGAAGGTGTCCATTTGATCAATGAACTAAAACCTGAACTGGTATTGCTCGATATTGAAATGCCGGAGCTAAACGGATTTGAAATCCTTAAAACGTTTGAACACAATGCATTTAAGGTCATTTTTATTACTGGATATGACCAATATGCCATTAAGGCGTTTAAATACTCGGCACTTGACTACTTATTGAAACCGATTAGTGAAAAGGAGCTTAATCGATCAATAGAACGAGTGCAGGAATTTCTCGGTACAGAAGATAATCGGATCGAGCACTTTCAGGAATTGGATCGTGGTCGAGTGATCTTTGACAAAATTATTATCAGTTCTAAAACCGGGTTTCGAACCCTGTCATTGGATAAAATTGTTAGTATAGAATCCAAGCCCGGTAACTACGCACTTTTTTACATGCTTGATGGAAGGCAATATTTGTGCACCAAACCACTGAAATACTACGACGATCTTTTTTCTAAAAACTCCTTTTTTCGTATTCACCGTTCGCATATGATTAACCTAAATCACATCTCGGGATATGATAACCACTCAGGACACGTATTGCTCACCGATCACCGACAATTGGAGGTTGCCCATAGAAGAAGGCACAAATTCAATGAGGCAATTCGAAATCGCTTTGTCCATTAACCAACGTTAAGCGAAAATCCATGTACGTTGACTTTCAAATGAAAGTGTACCACCCATTTTACCGCTTTTTTTTCGGTTTTTTACTACCCAAAGCGGAAACCGAAAAGCTACAATAGAGTAGGTGATCTTAAAAAAAACAATATGAAAAAAATATCTTTAGTTATCCTGTTTGCCGGAGTACTGGCCTTAGGCATTCATGCTCAGTCTAGTATTCTCATAACTAATAATTCCTGTACTGATATCTCCGTGAATTTCACGTTTGACGACCCAGCAAATTGTGGCTCAACGGCTACTGGACATTCCTTACACTTGCCAGCTAATTCTGTGCAATCCTGGAGTACACCGAATAGCGAAATAATTTACGAGGTTGAACTTTCTCCTGCTGGTTCGTGCCTTTTTATTCCGCTTACACTTAACGCATTAAATTGTGTGCCATTATGCCTACAAGGTGGTCCGGGTACTATGTCAGGTGTTTTGTCCTGGCCCGCCGTGGGCCCACCATGTTGTGCCACGTCTTTTTCAATGATTTACGACCCTTGTAACGGCACACTGGTAATTAATTAGACGGACCAACAATTAGTAAGAATTTAACCGGTCCAGGCTGTTCTATTTAATAGAACAGCCTTTTTTGATGCTATAAGTTAGGGTAGCACAAACTAGTTCAGTTAAAATAAATCAATGCATTTGATGCATCCATTTTTATAACCATATTCTCCACTCAATTGATTCCAAAAATCTCCGATTCCACGTTAAGCGAAAATCTGCAAACGTTGACCAATTTAAGAGAATTCTAACGTCGACCTCTGCTACTTTTAATAGTCCTTTACCGCTGGAAAGCAGAAGCCGAAAAGCTATAAGAGAGTAGGTAATTATTAAAATATAGTAATATGAAAAATTCAATTTCAAACGTAATTCGAATTCCCTTTATAGGGCAATCGTTATTTAAGGGAGTAATGTTCTTCCTTTTACTTTTTTTCTTCGGTACAGAAATCTTTGCTCAAGAAGGGACTCAAGGCAATCCGCCATGCCCACCTTTTTCAGCGTCGACAGAATTTTGTTTTGAGAACAGCCTGTTGTATGATAACTGTGAAAAAACCATTTGTATTTCTTACACTCCTACGGCTGGAAAAGAAACAGAACTGGCAAACTGTCCGGCTCCGGCTCCAGGTTATTTGTGCGTCACTATTGCTCCAGGTTCTAATGGTTGTATTAATGTTCCACACCCTGTAGGTGAATTTGCAGATTGGTTTGATATTATTATCACTGTTCGATCAAATGGCAGTGGAGCAACCGCTACATTTAGTAGTTATGGCTTAAGAACTGCAGTTGAAAACGAATCAAGCCATTATGAAAACAGTCCAGCAGGTGCAGGCTGTAGCGGTTCTAACGCTACATTTCTTGGTACTTCAGATGGGAGAAATTTTATAATTGAGAATCGTTATACATTATAGGTGGATAGAAAATCGAATTAACCGACTAGTGATACCTTTAACTTGTAAAAATGACTACCTCATTGTAATGTTGGAGTAGCTATTTTTATATTAAAATCATACATAATGATAATTTTAAGTTACTCTTGGTATTAGTTCGGTTCCAGGCGGTACCGTTAGGTATGAAAATCACTTAGACCTACCTTGTGGTTGAACTTATGACTTTTCTTCTTAACCTTCAAAAAGGTTGCTCTTCTGTTTTGAGCAACCTTTTTTATTTTTAGCCCTTAGGCTTTAACTCTTAAGCAAGAGCAACTAAATGAAAATAAGGCAACCCATCATAGCTTATCTGGTAATAATCCTACATGTATTTGTTGGATTATTTATTTTAATTAGCACTAAGAAACTGCCACTCCCCACCTGGATCAATTCATCGGTTGTGGTTCTGGTTCTACTTGCAATTGTCAATTTAATTGGTATCTCCATTTTTAAACTCAAAACTGAATTCCTTGAATATTGGAGATTAAGAAAAATAGGTTACCTGTTTGTAGGAATGTTTGGAGGAACGGCAATAGGATTATTTCCCGAGTTGCTTTCTGTAATTGCCGGAAATGAGGAATACAACGGACAATTTAATGTCAACCTATCCATTTCTGCCATTCTAATCACCTTGGTGATTGTAGCCTGGGAAGAATTATGGTTTAGGGGCATGTTTCTCAATTATTGCCATCGATTTTTATCTCCAATGCATCTCTCAATAATAATAGGGGTTTTGTTTATGGCAGTTCATGCCCTTAATCCTGAAATGAATCTCTTAGTATCCGGTCCTGGATTATTCTTCGCTGGAGCATTTCTAACCATTCTGTATTTTGCATTTCGGACTATCTAGTTGCCACTAGGGTTACACTTTGGGAATAACTTTTTTGGTTCCGCTATTGAAGTTCAAAATGAGAATGCATTTTTTCAGGGAAGTGATGAATACATAAGTGCAACAGTTTTGGCCATACTCTATTTCATAATAGTCTTTAGGTTTAAAAAAGATATGGGTAGGTCGTAGCTATACCAATCCATGTGTGTCGTAAATTTGAGTGAGAATATGTTTAGATGGTCAAATGGATAATCATAAAAGAATGATCAAGAAATACCCCTAATAGGTTGTACAATGAATCCCAAAGCTTTAGTTGAAAAATGGGTAGACGCCTTTAACCAGGCAAATGCAAAAAAACTTGCCGATTTCTACCACGATGATGCCATAAATCATCAGGTGGCCAACGAACCCGTAATTGGCAAACAGGCCATCGAAGAAATGTTCTTTTCAGAGTTTAATTCTACTGAAATGGTTTGTATTCCCGAACATATTTTTGAGGATGGAGAGTGGGTTATCCTGGAATGGAAAGATCCATTAGGGCTTAAGGGTTGCGGCTTCTTTCATATAACCCAGGGAAGATTAAATTGCAACGGGGCTACTGGGACAAGCTTTCTTTTTTGAGAATGCACAAACTCCCAATTCCATCACAATAGTTAAATCAGAAGGTCGGCCATTATAAAAAGGTCTATCGATCCGATTATTCCGGATCGATAAACTATTGCATTTTTATTGCTTTATATAACGAGTGAATTCTTGAAACTGTAATCCATTTGCGCCAATGAAATACACTCCAGCCGGAAGGTGTGATAGATTTAAATCTATAGACACATTTTCCAACTGATAACTGTTTAATAGTTCTCCGGAGTAATTATATACTGCAAACCCGTCAACTTCCTTATCTGCTTTAATTGTCACATATCCATTTCCAGGGTTTGGATACACCTGAAGTACGCTACCGTCGTCATTCGGAATCTCCGATACCTCACTAACTCCCTTAGTATTAAGTTCCGATTCCCAAACTCCTCTTCCGTAAGTGCCTGCTCTTAGCATTGACGTTCCAGAGTGTATTGCAAAAGCCGTAACTGGAACTACAGGCAACTTATCTCCAAATTTTTTCCAGGCAGTTGCAGAACTTTCTCTTAAAAACACGCCTACATCAGTACCTAGATATAAATCACCACTTGCAGGATCTTCAATTAAAGTATTGGCTGGGACATTAGGAAGTCCTGTACCGGTAATGTTTGTCCACGACGTACCTTGATTACTGGAAAAATACACCTTATCACCCCCTTCAAAACCAGAAAAAGTAACATAGATGTTGTTTATATCGGAAGGGCTGCAATAAATAGAACTAAGGTTTGCTTTAGCGTTGGGAAGCCCACTTATAATATCCTTAAAAGTTTTGGCTTCATCTGTAGAGATCATTATTTCCTGCGGCCCCCCAATAAGTTGAACGCTGGAGGTAACCGCAGATACCGAATAATACTCTATTGCTGCTGTTTTTTGCGTGTTACTGAACTTAGTCCAATTGTCCCCGCTGTCAGTACTTTTGTAAATCTCCTCATAAGCAATGTAAACAATTGAGGGGTTTACTGCGTCCAAAGCAAAGGGTGTCATCCAAGCTGGTTTTGGAGTTCCTGAATGCCCAATATTTTGATATACCGAGACTCTTGTTCCTTGCGCATCGGTTCGGTCCAACTGACCTTGAACATAAGTAGAATAAACGTATTTGTTTTTATCGTCAATGGCGCATGTTACTCCATCTCCAGAATTAATATCCTTCCATGTACCCGACTTAAGTTCCTTGGAACCACAATCCTGTAATCCTATAACCACATGAGAAACATCTGCCTGTGAATTTGCCAGGTCATAAATTTGGCTAATGGCCAAACCATCACACAGACTCTCCCAGGTATTTCCTCCATCTTTGGTTCTCCAGATTCCACCATCGTTACACTCATAAAGTTCACCTGGCCTTAAAGGGTGATAAGTTAGGAAATGCTTGTCCGCATGTACAACGGGCGTAGTATCTGTCGACCACCAGTTTGCAATGCTCCAATTACTTCCACCATCAGTAGTTTTCCAGGTAGAAATACCCCCTACATAAAACACATCTTCATCTGTTGGATCAACTACTAGGGCCAAATCATAATTGCCCTGGCCACTTGCATCACTTCTATCCGTTTCCCAACCCAACAAGTTCCCAATGTCATCTTGATTAGCCAATTCGGTCCAATTGGCACCTTCATCGGAGGACCCAAACAAACCTCTAAATGCAGTACTTCCCATTTCACTGGCAACGGCTAGAACCGCACTGGTATCTGCCGGCGTAACTTCAATATTAATTCGGTCCGCTGCACTGTCGCTAGCAACCATATTCCAGTTAGAACCACCATCGGTTGTTCTGTATATCGCTGCTCCCCCATTTTCATTATAAGTACTTGCGTATAATATGTCATCGTTTGAAGGGTGAAACTCCAAATCCAAAAAATGTCCTGCCTGTACATTCGACCAACTTGTTCCATAGTTGTTACTTGCTAATATTCCCTGACTGGTGGCAGCATATAGATATTGTGGGTCATTCTTATTCACCAATATTCTTCTCATGGTAACACCATCCTTGTATTGAGTAGAATATACATTAGCCCAGGTAGCTCCTCCGTTTGATGACATAAAAATCCCAAGACTCTTAGTATCACCTTCAGCTTCATTTCCAAAATTGCTCAATCCATTACCAAAATCTCCATCTCCGGTTACAATCCACATTGTATCAGGATCCGTTGGGTGGATAGCCATGTCACTAACACCCAATACCGGCATGTTATCCGTATTGGTTGTCCAGGTCTTTCCATTATCGATCGTTTTCCACAGACCACCTGCAGGAGTACATACCCAAAAAGTATTGGCATCACTTGGGTGAAAAACAACGCTGTTAATTCTACCAATTCCTTCCCCCTCTTCCGGTTTAGGAACTTTGTCTGGTCCTAAAGACTTCCAGGTCTTGCTTAATGTGGATCTACTCCCGGCATCCGGGTATGCCTTTAAATACTCCTGCCAGTTGTACCAATGCTCACCGTTTTTAGGAAAAGTACCATCGGGATGTACCCGGGCTTTCCAATACCATTCCCACCGTTTAAACTGTTTTTGACCATTTCCCTTTCTACCATCCAACTCCGGGTGGTTTTCAAAGAAGGTGTAATAGGCCTGCTGAACATCCTGAAACTTAAGGTCCTTTTTACTGGGAATCTCATTCTTCCATTCTTGGGCATTCACCAAATTGGCAAAGAAAATTGATACTGCGATTAATACTATTCTATTCATAAGTGGATTTAATTTATGGCTTGCGCAAAGCCTCTTGTTTAACAAATGATCTAATTATTAATATTTTGGACATCCCATCAAGCGTAAAGTTTAAATATCCTTCTTCACTTGATATCTTACATTTTTTTTGATCTCTGGAGAAATCATAGGATGCGGTAATTGAAATTGTATCACTCTTAAATAATGGATTTTCTTTGCCCAAGAATTGTCCATTTCGGGCATATTTTAAATCCAAAAAGGTTCCTTTTACACACATAGACTCCAACGAAATCGAATCCTGATTTAACACAACCGAAATCTTATAATCTTCACCGTTATTATCTTTCTTAATCCCTGAACTCCATGGAGTAACAGTTGCTCTCAATAAGGTTATATCTGGTGATCCCTTGCCTCCCTTGGTGCTTTTCGTAGTCTTTAAAGAAGAGCAGGAAAAACCTACAAGAGCAAACCAAATTAACAAGTGCAGAAACCTGAATTTAATCACGTTAGGGCGTTTGAGCAGCCTAAAATAATAAATTATAGCGTATTCGGAAAATTGAGAAATATCGAGTATAGAAATCTATTTAAAGTAACTATACATCGAAATTATTACCTGAATAACAGAGGAGTGTTATCCATTCCTAGATTATTATTTCTTTGTACAAAATAAACCCCGTTTATGAAATCGCTACTACTCCACTTATGTGTTGTGCTATTATTCTTCTCCTGTTCTTCAGAAGATAAGGCCAAAAAGAAACCGATTCCTGACATTAAAGTTGTAGCAGTGGAAGTAGCGGATGTCCCTATTTACAGAGATTTTGTAGGGCAGGTCTATGGATACGTTGATATTCCGATCCGTGCAAGGGTTAATGGTTTTTTAGAAGGCATCCATTTCGATGAAGGTAACCGGGTTACTAAAGATCAACTTTTATATAGTATCGACCCACAACCGTACATGGCAGAGGTGGCTGCTCAAAAAAGTAGACTTGCGGAAGCTAAAACAGAATTGGTTCGTGCCGAAAATGAATTGGTAAGGTATGAAGACCTGATAAAAACGAAGGCGGTAAGTCAAAGCGATTACGATGCAACCAAAGCTCAGGCCGAAGCATCAAGAGCTGCTGTTGACGCAGCTCAAGCTAATGTAACTATGGCCGAAATTAATTTGGGTTATTGCAAAATAATGTCACCAATTGATGGGTTAATTGGACAAACTCAAGCTAAAGTTGGGGAGTTTGTAGGTAAAGAACCTAATCCCGTAATCCTTAATACTGTTTCTAAAATTTCCAATGTCAGAGTCAATTTTTTCCTAACGGAATCGGAATACCTTCAGATTGCTCGTGAAACGGAAAAACGAAAAAACGAGCGTGATACTTCTGAAGAAGATCACGTCGAACTTTCCCTGATTCTTTCTGATGGAAGCATGCACAGGCATAAAGGAAAGGTAGATTTTGTCAATAGAGAAGTCGATGCAATGACTGGTTCCATGCTGGTCCAGGCATCATTTCCAAATCCCGATAAAATTCTACGACCTGGTCAGTATGCCAAGGTGCAAATCAAAATGAAAAACGTTGAGGGAGGTTTATTAATCCCACAAAAATGTGCTCAGGAATTACAAGGCAAGTATTCGGTTTATGTTGTAAACGACTCAAACATGGTTGAATCTCGTCAGATCAAAATCGATGATCATAGGGGAGATTTAATATTGGTAGGAGAGGGACTAACCGCTGGTGACAAAGTGGTTTTAGACGCCATTCAACAAGTAAAAAGCGGAATGAAAATAAATCCGGTTGAAGGATCATTCGAAAGCCGAACCAAAAAGCAATAAAGGATATGTCGGAGAATAAGGGGAATTTCTTTGTGCATAGGCCAATTGTGGCAATTGTAATAGCTATAGTTATTGTAATTGTTGGTGCCGTTTCCATGATCGGCCTACCCATTGAACAATACCCGAATCTAACACCACCCGTTGTACAGGTACGTGCAACCTACACGGGAGCAAATGCAACCAATGTTGAAGAGTCCGTTGCTGCACCCCTGGAACAGGAGATTAATGGTGTAGACAATATGCTTTATATGACCTCAACCAATTCCAATGATGGTAGTATGGTCATTGACATATGTTTTGATGTAGGTACCGACCCGGATATGAACACGGTATTGGCACAAAACCGGGTTTCAGCTGCAAGTGCCAAACTACCAGCTGCTGTAACTAAATATGGTGTTACCACCATGAAATCATTACCCAATATTCTGATGCTGGTTTCCTTAACGTCAGATGGAAGATACGATCAGGATTTTCTGGGCAATTATGCACTAATCAACATAAAAGATCAATTATCAAGAATTAAAGGTGTTGGTCGTGTTGATGTAATTGGTGCGGCTAACTACTCCATGAGGATTTGGGTTAAACCAGACAGGCTTTCGCACCTGGGAATTACCGTTCCTGAAATAATGAATGCCATCAACGAACAAAACATGATTGTACCAGGTGGAAAGTTTGGCGCAGAGCCTTCTCCCCCTGGAACAGAATTTACTTATACGGTAAGATTACCTGAGCGATTTAGCTCTCCCGAGGCCTTTGGTGAAATCGTAATTCGAACAAAAGAAAATGGCTCACAGGTTAAATTAAAGGATATTGCCACGATTAATCTTGGTGTTGAGACTTATCAAATGATAACTCGCCTAAATAAAGAGACTTGTGCCGTAATTGGAGTTTATCAAGCACCGGGATCAAATGCAGTGGAACTTGCAGAAAATGTAAAAAACGAAATGGAACGCTTAAAAGGGGGCTTTCCGGAAAGTGTAGATTACAGTGTTTCTCTTGATTCTACCGCACCTATTACCGCTGGAATTCGGGATATTGTGGTAACCCTTATTATAGCACTGCTTCTCGTGGTCCTTGTTGTATTTATTTTTATTCAGGATTGGCGAGCCACGTTAATTCCTTGCCTGGCAATTCCCGTTTCGTTGGTTGGAGCATTTATTTTCTTTCCCTTACTTGGGTTTACCATTAATGTACTTTCCCTTCTGGGGTTGGTGCTTGCCATTGGTATTGTGGTTGACGATGCCATTGTAGTGGTTGAGGCCGTGCAGGTAAATATTGCAGCAGGTATGACCACCAAGGAAGCTACCTTGGATGCTATGCGCAAGGTAACCGCACCGGTAATTGCAACCACACTTGTTCTGGTTGCCGTGTTTATTCCGGTTGCCGGAATGGCTGGTATAACAGGTCTCCTCTACCAACAATTTGCCATTACCATTGTGGTATCCGTTTTAGTTTCTTCGGTAAATGCGCTTACCTTGAGCCCTGCACTCTGTAGTTTATTGCTTAAAAAACCAGAGCCCATTGGCGGTCCATTAGGCAAGTTCTTCGATGTTTTCAATAAGGGAATGAACAAGTCTACCGACTCGTATATGAGCATTACGAGTATCATTTCCAGAAAGGCAACAAGAGGCTTTCTATATATTATAATTTTTACCGTGCTGGCCGGAGTTTTTGGCAAGTTGGTTCCAGGAGGGTTTATCCCGGAAGAGGACATGGGCTACCTCTATGTAAACTTTCAGTTACCTAATGCCTCATCCTTGCAGCGATCGGACGAAATGTCCAGTCAGGTGGAAGATATTTTAATGGAAATTCCGGAAGTTGAGTATATAACCAATGCTACCGGGTTTAATATGCTCGCTAACGGAACAAAAACACCCAATATAGGTTTCATGTTTGTGTCACTGATCGATTGGAGTGAAAGAGACAAAACAGCCGAAGACCTCATTGGAGAGATAAATGTAAAACTGGCTAAGAAAATTAAAGGGGCACAAGCTTTTTCTTTTGGCCCACCAGCCATCCCTGGTCTCGGAAATGGTTCAGGGTTTAGTATAATGATTCAGGATCAACGAGGAGAAACTCCTCAGTACCTTGCTGCCCATGCGGGTAAGTTTATTGCAGCTGCTAATGCCAGGCCGGAAATTGGAAGAGCATTCTCTTCCTTCCAGGCTGATGTACCTCAGCGCTTTATGAATGTAAACAAGGAAAAGGCCTTAAAACTGGGTGTATCACTTAATGATTTGTATACCACCATTGGTGCATTTATGGGGGGAAGTTACGTCAATGATTTCACACGTTTTGGCCGACTGTATAAAACTTATATTCAGGCAGAGCCAGAATACCGCGTTGATGAAAAACAGATCTCCAATTTCTTTGTAAAGAATAAAGATGGAGATATGGTTCCACTGGCTACCATTGTTGACATTGAACCCATTTCCGGGCCGGACTATACCAATAGGTTTAATCTGTATCGTTCAGTAGAAGTTACGGGTAGCCCTGCTGCCGGATACACCTCCGCAGAGGCTATGGAAGCATTGGAAGAAGTTGCGAAAGAAACGCTGCCTGATGGCATGAGTTACAGTTGGAATGCCATGTCTTTTCAGGAAAAGAAAGCATCAGGGTCCCTGGGAATAATCTTAACCTTTTCCCTGGTTTTTGTGTTCCTGATTCTTGCCGCACAGTACGAAAGTTGGTCGCTACCATTTAGTATTCTATTGGGAACCCCATTTGCCATTTTTGGCGCATTAATCTTTCTCTGGGTTGGTAGGTTGTTTAGCCCCACTTTTGAAAACAACATATTTGCCCAGGTCTCATTTGTAATGCTCATAGGTATGGCAGCTAAGAATGCAATACTTATTGTAGAATTTGCCAATGAGGAGTTTCAAAAAGGCCTATCCTTATTCGAAGCGGCTATGAAGGCTGCTAAATCTCGATTTAGACCCATTTTAATGACAGCATTTTCGTTCATTTTTGGCGTATTTCCATTGGTAGTTGCAACCGGTTCCGGAGCCGAAGCAAGAAAAGTAATGGGAATGGCACTATTAGGAGGAATGACCCTGGCTACGATTATGGGTGTTCTGCTCTACCCCATGCTGTTTATTTTAATCGGTAAACTGGGTAAATACGAGGAAAAAAGGGAACAATCAGCGTTGAATACAAATACAACTGCAGACGAATGAGGGTTTTAATTGCCATATTGATTTTGCTGATCACCTTCTCATCCTGTAAGATGGGCAAGAACTTCGAAAAGGCGGAAATCAAAAGTGATTCTACTTTTCGATTCTCGAATGACAGTCTTATTGCTGTTACTTCAGCAGATAGCCTGGCCACACTGGACAGCAATGGACTTAGATGGTGGGAACTCTTTAAAGACCCTATTCTTGACACGTTAGTAAACATTGCCTTGGAGAATAACCGGGAAGTGCAAACGGCTATAAAAAACATTGAACAGGCTGAACTGGCATATAACATTCAAAAAGCAGAAATTCTGCCGGAGTTCGATGTTAAAGGAAATATTAATCGAGGGAACTATTCAGGTTTTTTGACTGATGGTGCCAACACGAGCTGGTATGGCGCGGGAAGCGTTACTTGGGAAATTGACTTCTGGGGAAAATACCGAAGGTTAAACGAATCGGCAAAGGCCGATTATTTAGGAACTAAGTATGCGTTTCAATCCATCCAACTTACATTAATTAGCCAGGTTACAACCACCTACTTTGAATTGCAAGGAAATAAGGCCAACTACGAAATAGCGAAACAGACGCTGGATACCCGGGATAGTTCCTTGCTCATTATCCAGGAAAGGTTTGACCAGGGCATTATTCCTGAAATTGACCTAAATCAGGCACAAATTCAGAAAGCAATTGCAGCAAGCGCTGTTCCTGTTTATGAAAGGCGCATTGCCCTAACTGAAAACCGGCTTGGGCTGTTGTTGGGTACAACCAGTAAAAAGATTGAAAACTTACCTGGAAGTGGGGAAATGGCAAAAATCCCTGAAATTCCAACAGGATTACCTTCCCAACTACTTAATAGAAGGCCGGATATACTTCTTGCCGAACAAAATATTGTTTCGCAAAATGCTTTGGTTGGAGCAGCACAGGCAGCACGATTCCCCTCCATTAGTCTTACAGGACTATTGGGAATTGCCAGCAATGAACTAACCGGTTTGACTGCCGGTGGATTGGCCTGGAATGCAGGAGCAAATCTTGCAGCCCCCTTATTTCACTTTGGAAAAAATAAAAGACGCGTTGAAGTTGAACGAGTTAAAACTGAAAAGGCAGTTCTGGCCTATGAACAAACGGTATTGATAGCGTTTAAAGATGTTGAGGATGCTTTGATCAAGATAGAAACCTACAAAAAAGAACTCATAGCTCGAGAGTACCACGTTAAAGCTGCTCTTAACGCTCAAAACCTTTCTAAACTTAGGTATGACAAAGGAGTAACCAGTTATTTGGAATACCTGGAACAGCAGCGACAAGCATTTGAGGCACAACTTCAACAAATAAATACCCGGCAAAATTTAAACAACTCATACGTGGCTCTATACAAAGCACTGGGAGGTGGTTGGCCTAAACCTTGATTGTATATTGGTAGTGAATTTTAAACCAATTCAACATATTCTCTCTCTTATTGTCATCGTTACTCTGGTATCATGCAATTGGTCTGGAATCCCTAAGAAGAACCGAAAATCAATGGCCTCTTATCCCAAGCTCACGGATGAATTCAAAGAATTGGGAAGGTTAGCGCCTGAAAGAACCTGCTTTGATGTACAACATTATAATTTGGAGGTAGAATTAATCCCCGCTAAAAAGGTCATTAAGGGTGAAGTAATAATAACAAGTGTGATAACGGAGAGTACTTCTACCATAAGATTAGACCTCCATCCCAATTTCGAAATTACTGCACTGGAAAACGTAGAAAGTAAAACGGCGTTTACCTACGAAAGAAAGCACAGGAGCATTTATATAACCCTAGCAGATACTTATGAGAAAGGAGAAAAATTAGTGATTCGGGCAAAATATAATGGGAAGCCTCCTGTAGCCAAAAAACCACCCTGGAGAGGAGGGGTTGTTTGGAAAAAGGACAAGAACAAAAATCCCTGGCTGGGTGTTGCGTGCGAGACTGATGGGGCGAGTGTCTGGTTTCCCTGTAAGGATCACGAAAGTGATGAAGCTGATTCCATTGATGTTAATGTAATCTGCGATGAAAACCTGATTGGAGTAAGCAACGGAAAACTGGTTGAAACAACAACATTGGAGGGAAACAGAAAGAAATACCATTGGAAAACTACCTACCCAATTAATAATTACAACATCACGTATTATGTCGGCGATTTTGTTGAAATGAAAGACACCATTCAATCCTTGAGCGGATTGGTTGACATCAACCACTACATCCTTCGCTATAACAAAGCAAGGGCAGACACACACTTTCTGGAAATGAAAAAACACTTTCACTTCTACGAAAAAATGTTTGGCCCTTATTCCTGGACCCGGGACGGACTTAAAATGGTGAATTCTCCCTATGCCGGTATGGAACACCAAACTGCAATTGCTTACGGCAACGACTTTAAGCGCTCCTGGATCAATAACCAGGACTATATCATTTTGCATGAAACCGCCCACGAATGGTGGGGCAACTCGGTGAGTGTTCCTGATTTGGCTCACGTATGGATTCACGAAGGCTTTGCTACTTATGCAGAAGCACTTTATACTGAATTTGAAGTAGGTGATTCCGAAATGGAAAATCAAATGTGGTTTAACAACTGGGCCATTAAAAACAAGAGGCCAGTAGTAGGCCCGGAAAACAGAAAGTACTTTTGGTTTAAAGACAGCGATCCATATATGAAAGGAGCCGCCACTTTACACACATTCCGAAACATGTTGGAGGATGATGAGCTATTTTTTGACATCATAAAATCCTTTTATATCGAAAACGAAATCTCGCTGGTTAAGACCCGGGATTTTATGGATCATGTAAACAAAAAAACAGGAGAGGATTACGACTGGTTTTTTAAGCAATACCTGTACGAATTCAAAATACCCATATTGCAGTATTACATTAGCTGGGACAGCAAACTTTACTTTCGCTGGAAGGATTGTCTGGATGATTTTAAAATGCCAGTCACCATTGAGATCAACAATACCAAGTATAAAATAACACCAACCAAAACCGTAAACTCCGTTAAACTTGAAGAGCTATATGGCAGGTATACCTACAAAATACTTGCAAATCGAAGTTATTTCGGACAAGAGTTTATGAAGAAGGATGACCTTGTAACGGAATATGTAAAGCTGCTGATGGAGTAATCCTGTTAGAAAAAGAATTTAAAATTCTTATGGGTCAGTTTTTCTCCTGGTTTTAACCGGTATACACCTATCCGATTTCTTTTATCAATCCAATCCAGGCAACATACATTCGATTTCATTAAAGATGGTTTTCCCTTCATGCTGTAGTGCCCAAAGAATACTGGCTTTTTGCCTTCATCGTATTCCCGATTTACAAAATCAGTCGGAAGAACAACTTTTCCTGCCGGAAGCTGGTAAGAGTCTTTTACAGCAACTTCCTGGTAGGTACTTTTCTTAATAGCATTCCACCATTTGTACCGAAAGTTATGCCTAAGGTTGCCGTCGATATCCCTCTGAACAATTTTATCCGGCAGACTCATCTCCGGTCCGGAAACGATCATCTTTACTGCCTGCTCCAATTTAGTTCCGCACTTATAACTACCGATTAGAATTTCCTTATCCATTTTTCTACCTACCGACTTTTTTATATAGTTGATTGATTTCTTATCCCAACAAGCATGGACCGCTCTAAAGTCCTTGTTGTTTAGGTAAAGTGGAAGGTTAGAAATCCATTCTAAATGAGTATCGAGTGCATTTTCGTGCCCTGAATAACTGGCTAAAGTTTCCCTAACCTGACGTTCATTTTTTTGAGAATGGGGCCTAAGAAATTTACCTTTTGCTCCTTCGGTAAGATAGCCAAACAAATTATACTCATGATTGCCCATTATTGCTTCGGCATGACCTTCTTCCACCATTCGTTTTACCAACTCAATAACTTCACGAGAATTGCTTCCCCGATCTACCAGGTCACCAATAAAAATGGCGCAGTGATCTTTCCTGGAATAAACCTTCTTTCTCTTTTCGTATCCAAGATGTTCTAAAACGCTACTCAGCTTGGAAAACTGACCATGCACATCTCCTATTAGGTCGTATGTCAATCTTTAGATATTTTTGGATTACTAAATTGCAGAACTTTACTCAAATTTCAATTATTGGAAATGGAAAACCCGACAATTTTACACTTAATAGCATTTCTGTATATCGGTTTTGCAAAACTGTCGAATAACGAAATTCCCATAGAGGAAGAGATGGCCATCAAAAGAAAGATTGCCGAATGGTTGGATCTTAGTTACAAAAATGTGGATCAATACGAAATGGTTATGCGGGAAACCCTGGAATGGTTCAATTCGGTTGATGAAAAAATTAAGGAAGACCAGTTAATGGCTGTAGCCGGTCAAATTGCTGGTAACGAAAACATGGACATAGTAAACATAAAAAGAGTTCTTTCTGAAATAAGGGATATTGCTGTGTCTAACGGAAAATTTGATCGGGGCGAAAAAAAACTCCATGATAAAATCGCTGCAGTAATGGGCGTTTCCATAGTGACCGTTGATGAAGATTGTGCTGAACCCGTTGATGGCAAGAAAAAAACAGGCCAGCCCGGTTCTTCAAAAGAGAAAAGCAAAAAGAATAAAGGAATCGGATTCCGGTATGGTAAGTCGGAACAACCAGACAAAAAGAGTAGTCCAAAAAAATGACCGTATACCAGATCAGTGGCCTGGGGGCTGGCAAAGAGGTTTTCGGCAAGATTAAATTGGAACACCCGACCGTGTTCATCCCCTGGTTGATTCCCGAGAAAAACGAAAGTATTGCCTCCTATGCCAAAAGAATGGCCAAGGATATAAACACTTCGGAACCGTTTTCCCTTATGGGAGTTTCGTTTGGCGGAATCATGATCCAGGAAATTGGTCGATTTCTTAACCCGGAAAAGAAATTTGTCATCTCAAGTGTTCAATACCAAAGTGAAATTCCGCTGAGTATGCGTGCGACAGCCAAACTTGGTCTATCGAAACGAATTCCAAGCCGTGGTCTAATGGTTTCTAAAGGAGTAACTTCCTACCTGTTTGGTGCTAAGAAAAAAAGTGAAAAAGAATGGTTAAACGAAATTATAGGTGGCATCGATATGGAGTACCTGCGATGGAGTTTAACACAAATCGGTATCTGGAAAGGAAATACCGGTCAAAACGATATTGTTCGTATTCACGGTAAAAAGGACCTGTTGTTCCCCGCTCGAAAATTAAAAAAAGTAGACTATTGGCTAAGAGGGGGACATTTAGCTGCCATTACCGATGGAGCGGAAATAAGCAAAATCATCAATTCAAGCCTGAAGGCCTACGATTAATAAACTGGCAGTAATTGATCATCAAGTAGCACTGGTTGTACAATTAATTTTCATTAATTTCGATAACATTAAAATCAGTAATAATGAGCGTTTTAAAAACACCTTCCCTTGCATTGGCCCTATTGTTAATGGTTGCTTTTACCGGAATTGAAAAGCGATCAGCAGAAATTGGCAAACTGAAATACGAATACGAAACCGCGAACCAACGATTCGATGGCCTTTACACTTCCTACTATGCCAACGGGCAAAAAAAGGCTAGTGGATCTTTTGAAAATAATTGCCGAACAGGCACCTGGACCATTTGGGACAAAAACGGGAAGGTCAAAATAAAAAGGGAGTACCAGACTCCGTTCAACTATAACCAATTAATACCCACTAACAGCAGTTCCGAAGTTTATTCTTTAAAGAAAGGAGAGGGTGGCTTCATTGAATATTACGATTTTAAGCAAGATGATATTTTGTGGTCGAAAAGAATCTGGAGGAATATTCCTGCTGCAGAAAACCCAGCCTTGTTTAACCAGGATCATTTGTTTATGGTGTTGTTTGAATTGGGGTTAAATGGAGCCATCCAGTTGTACACAACCGACAATGATGAATTTAGAAAAAAAGTGGATTTAGCAACTTTTGCCTACCTAGACCTCAACAACAAGCAAGTGGTGGAGTATGAAATTAAAGAAGAAACTTTTTACGATAAGGCTCGAAAGCTTTCTGAAACCCGAATCATTGGTATTTGTCCCATCCTAAAGGATAAAACAACTGGAAAAAAAGAAAAACTATTTTGGGTGTATTACCCTGAAACCCGGGTTTATTTGGCTTACGAAAAACCGGAAGGCGTTGTTTTACCGGAAAAGATTAAATCCATTGACGATCTTTTCTTCTACCGATGTTTCTATGGACAAATCGTAAAAGAATCAAACGTTAAGGACCTACGAATTGATGAATACAAAAAATCGGAGGAAGCCATCCTAAAAGAAGCCGAAAAAATCGAATTAAGGATTATTGAGGCAGAGCATGATTTGTGGTTGAATGACTAATTAATACAAAAAAAGCCCCAATCTCTTTCATGATCAAGGCTTTCCAGTACACCGAATTGAGACAATATCGAACCGATTTACTATGGATATCAGCCGGTTATATAATTTGAGATGTAAATTGACTTAACGCCCCGCGGCCATGAGAAGTAGGCTTGAAGCAGTAAGCGGCGCGCAGGCCAAAATCTCTTCACGTTGATTGAGCGCGTGAGAACCAACACGCTTACTGCACGAGGCAGACACTTCGGGACTCGGATTTGGGTTATTAAATTTCATTCGTTTCAAATTTACACAACTCGGCCTATTGCTCATTTGGCTGCTGTTATATGCTGGTCGTTACAACCCATGGTTAGTTAATAGAATAGCCTAATTTAGATCAATATAAAAAGCGGCTGAATTTAAAATTCAAACCGCTTTTAAGTAATTCAATACTGGCGCAAGTGCAACTTAGTCAATTAGAGTCACTAAATCTTCTCTACTTTTTCTAACCTTTTTAAGGTTGACTAACCAGTCATTTTCTGTGTCCCTGTATCCTAATGGTAATAGAACACAACTTCTTAACCCTTTTTCTTCTAATCCAAGAATTTTATCCAGTTCCTCAGCTTGAAACCCTTCCATAGGAGTGGCATCTACCTCTTCAAAAGCTGCCGCGGATATTGCCTGAGAAAAAGCGATGTAAGCTTGTTTTGCTGCATGATTAAAGTTTACTTCTGGGTCTCGTTTAGGGTAACCTTTAAGAAGCATTTGTCTATAATTCTCCCACCCTTCATTTTTAAAACCACGTACTTCATTGGTTAAATCGAACATTTTATTGATACGATCTTCAGTGTAAGTATCCCATGCTGCGAAAACCAATAAGTGAGAACAGTCAGTGACTACAGATTGGTTCCAAGCAATGGGTTTAATTTGTTCTTTTACTTCCTGATTTGTTATTACAATTACCTCGAAAGGTTGAAGTCCACTCGAAGTAGGGGACAGCGATATAGCTTCAATAATATTGTCAATTTTCTCTTCTGATATTTTTTTGCCGTTCATGGCTTTTGCGGCGTATCGCCATTTTAACTTTTCTAATAATTCCATATTATTCTTTTCGACTTTAATTTAATTCTTCAAGCAATGTCGTAGCGGCCAGTTTGCCCAATTCATTTGAAGCTAATGGACTTGCACCCGTAATCAGTTTTCTGTCTCTTACTACGCTTTTGTCAGATTCTGTATTCATAAGAACAACTCCCAGGCTATTTAGTTTTTCGCTTAATCCCGATTTCATGTTACCAGGTAAATAACCGATCATTGGTGTCATTTCATCAACTGCATCCGGAAATACGCACATTTTGTATCCTTCATACATGAATTCACCATTATCTAATGTTGTAGATAAAAGCGATCCAGGGCCGTGACAAAGAGTAATAGTAAATAGGTCATTTTGATGTGCCCATTTTAAAGTCTGACCAACGTTTTTATCTTCCGGAATTCCGATCATAGCACCATGTCCACCAGGTACGAAAACGGCGGCGTAGGATTCAATGCCAACCATTGCATCATTAATGAAGTCCACTAAATTTTTTGGTGCTTCAAATTTGGATTTATGTTCTTCATAAATGGCTATAACATTTTCGTCTTCTTGGGGAAATGCCCACATTTCAAATACAACAGGCTTCCCCGTTGGTGTTACAATCTCAAATTCAAATCCTGCATTCTGTAAATGAAGCATAGGTACCAGAGCCTCTACTGGATGATTTCCAGTTGAAAACAATTTACCATTTTTCATCTCTAGGTTTTTTTGTTCTGTGAAAATCACAAGGATTTTAGATTTATTTCCCTGATATTTCTCGTAGGAGATATTCTCAAAATCGGTGATTGGAGCAGTAGCTAATTTTAAGGCTAGGGTTGAGGGGCTGTACGAACCATCAGCTTCTAGTTTTGGCTGTATTGTGACGTAAAGTATAACAACAATTATTGCTATTACTGCGGTCAGCCCAATCAATATTTTCTTCATCATAACTTTTGCGTTTAAATTTCGATACAAAAGTAGATTCAAGAAAAAGCTTAAAAATTACCATATGGTAAGAACGTCATTTTTTTACACGTTCTATTCGAATTCGGCTCAAGCTTTGTTGCGTAATTCCTAAGAAAGAAGCAATGTGATAGTTTGGTGTGTGTTTCTCTATATCAGGATATTGTTCTAAAAACAACTCGTATCTTTCTGATGCTGATAACTGTAGTTGATTTAGTATTCTCTTGTGTAAACTTACTATGTGCCGCTCTAAATTTTTTCTTCGAAAAGGTTCGAACTCTGGAAATAGTTTAAACACGTTATCCAGTTCTTTGGTATTGAACTCTACAACTTGAGAATCAGTTATACACTCAATATTAAGTGAAGCCGGTTCATTGCTATAAATGGCAATAAAATCACTAATCCACCAATCTTTAATAGCAAATTGCAAGGTGTGTTCTTTTCCCTCTTTGTCAACACAGTATGACCTTAAGCATCCTTCTGTGACGAAATAGGTTTTCCTCACGGTTTGTCCCTTAACAATCAATGCTCTCCCCTTAGGAAGTGACCTTTTTTTGGCAATGGAGTAGATGTGTTTTTCTGCCTCGGGCTTTAAAGGAATAACAGCCTTTATTTTATCAATTAGGTCTTGCATTTGATTCCATATTTCGCTGCTATTTGACTTGCATATAACGTTTTGCTATACTGCGTTTTAATGCAGTTTAGGTTTTGTTGTAGTTAGTTTTTTTATTTTTTCAATATTCCAAGTTATACCTTTAATCACAGCATCTTTTGATAAAAGCCAATCGTGGTTAATTTTAAAATCGTTTCTATATCCATTGACCTAGAGGAATATTTTAAGAGAATTACCCCAGTTCCGTTAAAAAAGGAAAGCTCCACTTTGTGGAGCTTTCCTAACAAGTACCCGGAGCCGGGATCGAACCGGCACGGCCGCGATGGCCACAGGATTTTAAGTCCTGCGTGTCTACCAATTCCACCACCCGGGCGTGGTGATCATTTCTTTTGTTACGAGGTTAAAACTAACCCTTTTAACAAAAAAATAAGGCTGCCGAGGCATCCTTATTGTTGAGCGGGAGACGGGATTCGAACCCGCGACCCCGACCTTGGCAAGGTCGTGCTCTACCAGCTGAGCTACTCTCGCTTAAGAGGCCACAAAAGTATGATTTTTTCTATGCTGCCAAAGAAAAAAGTCAACCATCAATTAGACTTTTTATTTCGTTCAATTTCATCAATGCTTCCACCGGCGTTAAGGTATTGATATCGATATGCATAAGCTCATCTTTAATCTGGGACAAGGTAGGATCATCCAACTGGAAGAAGCTCAATTGCATATCGCTTTCCTGGGTATTCAAAACTTCCTTGGTTGGTTTCTTTTGACGATTCGCCTTTTCCAAATCGGCCAGGATTTTATTCGCTTTTAACAGCACTTTGGAAGGCATGCCAGCCATTTTAGCCACGTGAATACCAAAACTATGCTCGCTTCCACCGGGAATTAACTTTCGAATAAAAAGCACCTTCTTATCCAACTCCTTGATCGAGAAACTATAGTTCTTAATCCGATCAAAGGTTTTAGTCATTTCGTTGAGTTCGTGGTAGTGGGTAGCAAATAAGGTTCGAGGCTTAAATTTATGGCTGTGCAAATACTCCGTAATGCTCCAGGCTATTGAAATTCCATCGTAGGTACTGGTACCCCTTCCAATCTCATCCAAAATAACAAGGCTTCTATTTGAAAGATTATTAAGAATACTAGCGGTTTCGTTCATTTCGACCATAAAGGTGGACTCCCCTTGAGAAATATTGTCACTGGCCCCTACCCGGGTAAAGATCCGGTCTACAATACCTATTTCGGCGTTTTTAGCCGGTACAAAAGATCCAATTTGAGCCAGCAATACAATGAGTGCATTCTGTCTTAAATAAGCAGATTTACCCACCATATTGGGTCCCGTTATCATCAAAATCTGTTGCTTATCGTCATTTACGTTTAGGTCGTTGGTAACATAACTCTCGTCTACTGCCAGTTGAGTTTCAATTACCGGATGCCTTCCATCCTGAATGCTAATCCCATAACCTTCATTCATTTTAGGTCGGGTATAAAAGTTATCGGTGGCTAATCTTGAAAAGCACAACAGGCAATCCACCTGGCCGATTATTTCCGAATTTAACTGAATGGGTTTAACGAACTCGGCAACTGCAGTAACCAACTCCTCAAACAATTCGGTTTCAAGTTCTAATATCTTTTCTTCTGCCCCTAAAATCTTAGACTCGTATTCCTTTAGCTCTTCGGTAATGTATCGTTCCGACCCGGTTAAGGTTTGCTTGCGAACCCATTCTTCCGGCACCTTACTCTTGTGTGCATTGGTCACTTCCAGGTAATACCCAAAAACATTATTGAAGCCAATTTTAAGTGAACTAATACCCGTGTTCTCTATTTCCCTTTCTTGTATTTGAATCAAATAATCCTTTCCGGAACTTCGTAACTTTCGAAGTTCATCAAGCTCACCAGAAACACCTTCACTTATTACATTTCCTTTGAGAACCTGAACCGGAGGGTCTTCTGTTAATTCCGCTTCGATCCTAGAACAAAGGAGTTCACATGGATTTAATTTATCCGCCAAAATACCCAAATACTTATTCTTCGACTGGGCAAATAGCTTCTTAATTTCAGGAATTTCATTCAGTCCAACGTGAAGCTGTTTTACTTCCCTGGGCGAAATACGATGAATCGCCGCCTTCGAAACCAGTCGTTCTATATCGCCTATGGTGGCTATCTTTTTAGAAAGTGTATCCGACTCCTCATTATTTCGGAGCAACCAATCCACAATTTCGTGTCGCGATTCAATGGCCGGTTTATCCTTCAACGGAAGCGCCAACCATCGCTTCAACATTCTACCTCCCATAGGAGATGTGGTTTTGTCAATGATATCAATTAGTGCTGTTCCACCCTGATGTGGGGAGTGAAACAACTCCAGGTTGCGAATGGTAAATCGATCTAGCCAAACGTGGTTCGATTCATTAATTCGTGAAACGGACGAAATGTGTGCTACTTTGTTGTGCTGAGTTTCTGACAAATAAAACAAAGCAGCACCTGCTGCTATGATACCCAAATCCAATTCATCTATTCCAAAACCTTTTAGTGAATTGGTTCCAAACTGTTCCAGCAGTTTTTCATTGGCAAAATCTGATTTAAAAGCCCAATCCTCAAGAAAGTAAGCATGAAGTTTATCCCCAAAGCATTCAACAAACTGAGCCTTTTTATTCCTTGAAAAAAGCACCTCGCTCGGCGAAAAGCTTTGAAGCAATTTGTCGATGTATTCGATGCTGCCCTGAGAGACAAAAAACTCTCCGGTCGAAATATCCAGAAACGAAACACCCGCACTTTTTCGCTCGATATAAACGGAAGCCAAAAAATTGTTGTTATTCTGCTCCAGTATTTTATCGTTGTAGGAGACCCCAGGAGTAACCAACTCAGTAACTCCACGCTTAACGATGGTTTTTGTTTTCTTGGGATCTTCCAACTGATCACATATGGCAACCCGCAGCCCGGCCCGGACCAATTTGGGCAAATAAGTATCGACCGAATGATGAGGAAACCCTGCCAATTCTATGGTTGAAGCAGCGCCATTTTTTCTTTTGGTAAGAATTATTCCCAGAATTTTGGATGCCTTGATTGCATCCTCACCAAAGGTTTCGTAAAAATCGCCCACCCGAAACAAAAGCAAAGCATCAGGATACTTTGATTTAATCTGGTTGAATTGCTTCATTAACGGGGTTTCCGCAATTTTTTTCTTGGTAGCCAACTGGAATTATTTTCTTTGTAAACTAAGCCGTTAAAATTATACAGGGTAACGCGGTTTGCTCAACCCCATACTGTATATCTTATCATCATTTATGAACAGAAAATTAAAATTAGAAGAACTAAACAGAGACTCTGTTGAAGCGTTTAAGGCTAAGAAAAAAAACGGAATTTACATAGTCCTTGACAATGTGCGTAGCTTAAGCAATGTAGGGTCCATCTTTAGAACAGCGGATGCTTTTTTGATCAACGAAATACTGTTGTGCGGTATAACGGCTTGCCCACCCCATCGGGAAATCACTAAAACCGCGTTGGGCTCAACCGAATCGGTAGCCTGGCAATACTTTGACCGTACCCTAGATGCACTGGATTATTTGAGAAGCAAAAACTGCAACGTTTATGCTTTGGAACAGGCCGAAAACAGCATTGAACTCAATAAGCTGGATTTAAATAAAGACGATAGCATTGCACTAATTCTCGGACATGAAGTTAACGGTGTTGAACAAGCTGTAATTGACCAATGTGATGGTTGTATAGAAATACCTCAATTCGGTACCAAACATTCTCTGAATGTCTCAGCAAGCGGTTCAATTGCCATTTGGGAGATTTGGTCTAAAAAACAAAAAGCCCTCTGAAACTAAAAGGCTTCTGTTTCTTTTATAGCTTATAAATTATTTCTCGGTACAAACCCAGCCATTTTCTTTATACAGGTCCATGGAGTGCTTGTATGCGTTTCCTTTTTGACAAACATCCTCACTTTTAAGCGTTCCCTGCACGGGGTCTTGAAAAGTACAGGTTGAACATTTCTTACAAGAGTTCATTCCTATTAATGAAACCAATACAAACGCTGAAATAATTATTCTCTTCATTTTTCTTTATTGAGTCACAAATATAAAAAAAGGGCACCAACTTAATGAATGCCCTTTCTACAATTTTATTTTCCTTCTAACTACTGAACCAAAGCCTTAAAATCAGCATCTTCTCTGAATTTCAAGAATTCAGCATCGTTAGCAGCTTTCTTCTTTAAATCACCATTTTTAGCAATAGCAGACTTCAGGTTATTAGTCATTAAATCTTTATTTCCTGTACGAGCTCCGATAACCGCTTTAAGGTAATATCCTGCATCTGAGTCTTTGTCCTCAGAAGCTTCGATTGCTTTAAGACCACCTTCGTTGTCTCCGTTAAGCATTTTAGCTAAACCAGCATTTAGTGTGTTCTCTCCACCCATTTTAGAAACGGCATCTGAATAGTTTCCTCTTTTAATAGAAACAATTCCCATGTTGTAGCTTACTTCTGACCCAGCACCTGAAGCAGCATCAAACTTATCTGAAGCATCATCAGTTTCTCCGTTAAACAAAGCAACAACTCCCTGGTTATTGTTTACAATAGGAGTAGCAGACACACCACCAGCAGCATCAAACTCAGCTTTAGCAGCAGCCATATCGTTCTTAAGAACATAGATATAACCAACGTTGTTATGCGTTCTCCAATCACCTGGGTATTGTTTCTTAGCCAATTTATAAATTCTCAATTTTTCATCGATATCATTGGTAAGAGTAGCACCGTACAACAATTCTTCTACAGACAATGTATCTGGATTTGATTTTGTTAATGCAGTAATTTCTTCATCAGTCCGAGCCATTTCATCCGCATTCATGGTAATTTGAGTACGACGCAATTGAGGAAGAATAACTTCGGCTAGCTCTACATAAGTAGCAGACATGTTTTTAATTTCCTGCTCTCTCTTTGCATTGTCAGAATACATGCTAAGGACTCTTAGAATAAGATCTTTGTCAGCAATAGATGAATTTTGAGTTGATGTTTTGAAACCTTCCCAGTCTTCCCCTTTACCAATTTCGGTAAAGAATCCATCGTTCTTAGCAGCCTCAATCTTGTTTTTCTTCAAAATGTTCTGAACCGAACGTCTTGCAGTTTTAGCCCTATCGTTTGCCAAGTTATCATTCAACGCCATTTCTCCATCAGGAGAAGCATAACCTGAGAAAGTAGCTCCTTTAAAAACCCATTCTTTACTCTTTCCTTCTTCTATAAATGCAGCAAGTGCTTTCATGTCATCCGCTTTCAATTCTGCTCCTCTTACCTGAGAAGACTGAACCAAATAGTGAATATCCGCTTTGATGGATTTCGGAATGATCTTCTGAAAATTGTCTTTTGCCAAAATTGGGCGAGCATCGGCTTGTACCCAATAAGGAGTAGTTTTAGTACCATCACCAACCTTTCTAGATTCAAACTCCTGAGTTTTCGTTTTAAATCCACCAACAGCCTGAACATACATAACTACATTTTCCATTGCTGGATCGTAGGCTATTTTATCATTATAGGTAAAAGAACCACCTTTTTCGTAATCGATTTTTTGTCCATCACCATCTGCTTCATTTCCTAACAAGGTAATTTCCTTAAACTCCTTAACAACTTCACCTTCTGCATTTTTCAATACAGGCTTAGCGGTTACTGTCGCTAACTTATGAAAATACTTTGGTGGGAATTTTCCACTTACCGAGACAGCTACACTATCTCCATGCATTTCCAGTGGGTCGGGGGTAACAGTATACTTAATTCCATCCGCCAGCTTATTCATTTTCTTAAGCGGATTACAAGAAACCATTGCAACTGTAACTATTACAATTGCTGATATTTTTGTGAGGATATTCATCTTCTTTTTATTAACTTTTGGTACTATTCACCTTTAATTTAAATGCAATAATAAGATATTGTTTGCAATGAACATATTCAATAATATCTGCGAAATGAACGAATTGTAGTTAATTACGGGTTTATTGCCGTAATACCATTTGAATATGCATCGTTCAGCAGGGCAAATAAGAGGTCGAAATCGGCCTCATTTGCAACGAAATCAAGTTGGTCTGCATCAACCAATAAAACCCTTAGTTTTCTTTGCTGTTTAAAGAAGGACATGTAGTTTTTATGTATCCGGTTTAAGTAGTCTGCTTTAATTTCCTGTTCGTAGATCCGCCCTCTCTTTTTAATGTTGTCCAATAACTTATCTGTACTGTTGTGCAAATAGATTATTAGCTCAGGCCGGGGCATCGATTTAATGATCAGTTGATACAGCTGGTTATAAAGTTTAAAGGTGTCCCGATCGAGATTGGTTCTGGCAAAAATTCTCTACTTATGTATGATATAATCGCTAACCACTACCTGATAGAATAAATTTCGGTTGGCTAATTCTTTCAATATTTGCTGGTATCGTTCTGCCAAAAAACTCAACTCAAGTTGAAAAGAATACTTGTCTGGTTCTTTGTAGAACTTGGGTAAAAATGGGTTTTCTGCAAATTCCTCCAATACAAGTTTTGCATTTAGTTTCTCGCTAAACTTAGTAGCCAGCGTAGTTTTACCCGCACCAATATTGCCTTCTATAGCGACATAACTATACAGCATTTTCCAATTTTATTATCTCCGTTTCATCAAGGCAATCATCCAGGAGCTCGTTCATGAACTTATGAAGTATTGGGTGCCGCATATGGGGATATATTTCTACTAACGGTATTAGAATAAATCGTCTTTCGTGCATCCTGGGATGGGGCACCGACAATTCTTTCTCATCAACCACTATATCGTTGAACAGTAAAATATCAAGATCCAATGAGCGTTCTCCCCACCTTTCTTCGTTTTCTCTGTTGCGCCCATGAGCTGCTTCAATTTTAAGCAGTTCTTTCATCATGGCAACCGGAGTCAATTCGGTTCGTAATCCAACGATTTGGTTTTTAAACCAGGGTTGTTCTTTAACTCCCCAGGGTTCCGTTTTATAGATAGAGGATACCTTGTCCAATTTACCAAGTTTACTCAATTCATTTAGACCTGACTCAAAAATGAACTTCCAATCGCCCTTGTTTCCACCTAATGATATTACCACCAAATTGCTCATTATCTATCCGCCTCAAAAATATTCCTTTCATAATATCGCTTCACCTTTAATGTAATAAAATGATGGCAGACTATAGCCTTAGCCTACTTTTGAGCCCTAATTAAAAAAAACGATAATGAAACAATTTTTTAAAATGGTATTTGCATCGATTGTAGGATTTATTCTTACCGGTGTAGTGGTGATACTGATAAGTGTAGGAATAATTGCAGCAATTGCAGGAGATGCCAAAAGCGATAAGAAGAACAAAGTTGAAGACAATTCTGTTCTAAAACTGGATTTTAGTGGTGGGCTTATTGACCAAAATCAAGGAGATTTCTTCGATAATTTCGATTTCGAAAGTATGGGAGAGTCCAAAGTTTTAACCCTGAAAAAAGTCTTGGATAACATTGAAAAAGCCAAGACTGACGATAAAATTAAAGGAATCTACCTTGCCCTTAAAGGAGCTAACATGAACCTGGCCAATATGGATGAGGTTAGAGAGGCTCTTGTAGATTTTAAATCATCGGGCAAGTTTACCGTGGCCTATGGCGAAAGCATTGGACAAGGCTCCTATTATCTGGCTAGTGCGTGTGACGAGATTTATCTGTATCCCGAAGGCGATTTAATGTTTAAAGGACTCGCAAATAGCCTAAGCTTTTTTAAGGGAACACTAGAGAAACTTGACATTGAAGTGCAAATAATCCGAGGTTCTAACAACAAGTTTAAAAGTGCTGTAGAACCATTTATGTATGACAAAATGAGCGATGCCAACCGGGAACAATCCACGCGATTGTTGGCCAGTATTTGGGGAGAATGGACCGGAAAAATTGCAGAGAGCAGAGGGTTAACTCTTGATCAGGTGAATAGGATTGCTGACTCAGTTAGCACTTATGACCCAAAACAGGCAGTTGAAGTTGGTATGATTGATGGCCTTAAATACGGTGATGAAATTCTTGCAGATTTAATGGCTAAAACAGGAGTAGATGACGAAGACGACTTTGAAATGATTACCCTAAACAAGTACATTAAAGTGGGTAACAAAAAGAAGAAGAAATCCGGCGACAAAGACTCATGGAAGGTCAAAGAAAAAGTCGCTGTTATATACGCTGCCGGAAGCATCGTTTCAGGAAAGAGCAGCAAGGAAAACATGGGAAGCAAGACCATAGCAGCAGCGATTAAAAAAGCGCGTAAGGATTCTACAGTAAAAGCCATCGTATTGAGGGTGAACTCTCCTGGAGGAAGTGCACTGGCGAGCGATGTTATGTGGAGAGAAACCCAATTGGCAAAAGAAGCCAAGCCTTTTGTTGTAAGTATGGGCGGTTTGGCAGCTTCAGGAGGATATTACATTGCCTGTGGTGCTGACCGAATTTATGCGGGACCTAATACCATTACCGGTTCGATTGGTGTTTTTGGAATCGTACCTTATGTTGGAGACTTTTTCACCAACAAAATGGGAATTACCTTTGACGGTGTGAGCACCAATGCCAACTCAGATGTTGGTATGCTTTCCAAAAGACTTACTCCGTATCAATACCGCAAAATTCAGGAAGGGGTAGACAATATTTACGGAACCTTTTTATCTCATGTATCGGATGGAAGAGGGCTAACCACAGCTGAAGTTGATTCAATTGGTCAAGGTAGGGTTTGGACTGGAAAAGATGCCCTGGAAATTGGATTGGTTGACGAATTGGGTGGCCTTAACGCTGCAATTGCCCATGCTGCTAAATTGGCTGACTTGGAAGAAGGAGCATATCGCCTTAAGAACTTCCCGGAACGTAAAAAAGAGCCGTTTGAAGAAATTCTGGAGGGATTAGCCGATGCTTCAATAGACAAAGTTGCAGCCTGGAGTTTTGGAGAAGAGTATTCTTACCTGAAGTATTTAAAACAAATTACTTCAACAGAAACTATACAAGCAAGACTACCCTTTGAAATGGTGATTGAGTAAATTGATATATAAAAATGAATTTAGAAAAGGCTCTTCGATATCGAAGGGCCTTTTTTATTGTTTGATGAATTTAGTTGAGTAAGACCCGTCTGCATTTCGAAGCAAATAAATACCCGAATTAAACTTAGATAAATCCAGTTCCAGCTCTTCCTCAACCATAATTTTCATTAACAGCTTCCCGGAAACATTATAAACTCCTAAATTGATTGGAGTTACACTTTCATGTTCAACTATTATGCGGTTTGAGGCCGGGTTCGGCCAAACCTTTATTTTATTCAGATCTTCAAATTCCTCAACACCTATGTAATCACCGGTTTCGACCTTCAATAGTTTTCTCGAAACTTCTTGTCCACTTAAAATTCCTCCCGCGACATAAAAAACACGTACCCAAGCACCCCACCGTATATGAACAGGTTCCTTGATCGCAATATCCCTTATGTCCATTGGCATACTAAGTCCATTAAAACCATATCTGGACCCGATATTAGAGGGTAAACAAGGATGACCCCAACTGCTATTTTGTACAGGGTGTTCACACCTACTCCACTTATCAAAACTTGGATAATAAACCCTTCTTGTTGGTTCTAAGACCTTCCCTCCCTGGTACGCTTTTGCGTTGTAGTTATAACTTGTATCGGTCCCTCCAACAATTAAACCTGCTACATTTGTCGATCGATACGACTTTAACGATACTCCAGGAGAGAGAATCGACCACGTAATTTTTGTTGGATCGTCCTTGTCAATTATACCGGACCTACCGTATCGCTGCACTGGAAATCCTGCCCCATCACTTGCACCGCCAACAAACACAATGTTATTTCCATCGTATATTTTACCAACCGCTCCAAAGGTCAAGTATCTGGAATCTGGCAAGGAGGTTCCAACAAGCCACTTATTATTCTTTGGGTCATATATCTGGACATTGGGTACATTTTTATTGTGGCTCCAACCTCCGATGATATAGAGTAGCTCCCGTTCATTATTGGGCAAAGGTTGATTCCACTTGTATACGAGTTGTACATGGTCGTCCACAGGAACAGGCAGAACGATTTTTTTACTAGTAAATGTATCCCCCACAGGATCAAATTCATGAACCAATGATGAAGTCTTTTCACTTCCATCGGCAAACACATGATATCCTCCTACAACGTATATTTTATCGCCAACTCGATCTGCCGATAATGCAATACGCCCCAATGTATCTGGCAAATCAGGAATCCTTGATACGCTCTTGGTATGAACATTTATTTTATAACATCGTCTGTGAATTCCAGAAGATTTCAAGGTGCTGTCAATTCCACCAAATAAATAAACATAACTCGAATCTCCAATTTCAAAAAATTCAACGCCGCCGTTAGTAACAGGCTCAGGAAGGTCTAGAATATGGGTAAACTCAATGGAAGAAAACTCCAAATATTGCGACTGAGAATTAAAAAAACTCAATACAAACAGCAATGTGATTAACGAGTATCGAAGTGTTTTAATTTTCATCTTTGCATTGTAAAATTTTGAAAACTGAATGGCTCTTGTAAATTCTATAGCTTCCTGGATCTTAAAAAAACGATTGCACCAAATCGAACTTTTTCGGAAGTATCCTCATGAGGTTCAAAATGAATGGTTCAACAAATTAATTGACACGGCTAAAGATACTGAGTTTGGTAAAAAACATGGATTTTCGAAAATAAAAAATGTCGATGATTACCGCAAAGCGGTTCCCATTAGGGATTATGACGACATGAAAGATGACATTTTAAGAATCAAACACGGAGAACAAAACATCTTATGGCCCAGCGATATAAAGTGGTTTGCAAAATCATCCGGAACTACCAGCGACAAAAGCAAGTTTATTCCTGTTTCCAAAGAAAGTTTGGAAGAATGCCATTATAAAGGAGGGAAAGACCTGCTTTCAATTTATCTGAATCAAAATCCGGAATCAGGTCTGTTTAAAGGCAAGGGATTGGTTATTGGGGGAAGCAGTGAGGTAAACCAATTCAGTAAGAATTCATATTACGGAGATTTGTCTTCGATAATCATTAAAAACCTCCCTTATTGGGCAGAATACATTCGAACACCGAGTATCGAGATCACCCTTCTTCCCGACTGGGAAGTAAAACTCGAGAAGATTGCTCAAGCAGGGATTAAAGAAGATGTTACCAGCATAGCAGGCGTTCCTTCCTGGAACCTCACCGTAATAAATCGGATTTTGGAAATTACCGGTGCCAAAAACATGCTTGAAGTATGGCCCAATTTTGAATTGTATGCACACGGTGGAGTTAATTTTACTCCCTACCGAGAAAAGTTTCAGCAGCTGTTTCCTTCCGACCAGGTTACATACCTGGAGACCTATAATGCAAGTGAGGGGTTCATGGGCATTCAGGATCGATTTGATGGAAGTCACGATGTACTACTGATGCTTGATTATGGTATTTATTACGAGTTTATGCCATTGGACCAACTTCATACTAAAAACCCAACAACCAAACTATTGCATGAAGTAGAACTGGACCAGGAATATGCGTTGGTTATCTCTACTAACGCCGGGTTATGGCGTTACATGTTGGGCGACACAGTTCGTTTTACGACACTAAATCCATATCGAATTAAGATCAGTGGGCGTACGAAATACTTCATAAATGCGTTTGGAGAGGAATTGATTGCTGATAACGCTGAACACGCGTTAAAGCACGCATGTGAAAATACAGGAGCTCAAGTATCGGAATATACAGCTGGCCCTTATTTTGATGATACGGGCGGCGGTCATGAATGGATTATTGAATTTGAAAAGGAGCCTGAAGATTTGAACTTTTTTGCGGATGTATTGGACACGAGCTTAAAATCGGTTAATTCTGATTATGAGGCGAAACGTTACAAAGACTTCAACATGAAGGCCCCGATTGTACACGCCGTTACACCTGGCACTTTTTATGATTGGATGAAAAGCAAAGGAAAACTAGGTGGGCAAAACAAGGTGCCGCGACTCTCCAATGACAGAAAAATTCTGGAAGAACTCAATAAAAAAAGACAGGAGGTATAATGAAATTATTACTTAGCATTTTCTTCATTGGCCTGGTATTTCAACCTCAGGATTTTTCTTCTTTGAACCTGCTCAAAGAAATTGAATTCAAAGCGTCCTTTATGCGCGTTGATAATTTCGGAAAGATATACCTGGTTGCTGGTGAAGAGGTAAAAATGTTTGGTAAAAACGGAACCTATCTTTCCCAAAACAGCAACAAGTTACTGGGTACAATCAATGACCTTGATGTTACTTCCGGACTGGAAATTTCGGCATTCTTTAAAGACCAGATTCAGGTTGTTTTTTTAGATAATCAACTTGCCTTAAGGGGACAACAAATATCACTTGATCTGCTGGAGTTTGAACAGGTTTCGGAAGTGTGTACTTCCCATGGAAATGGTCTCTGGTTGTATGACCAGGTTAAGATGGAATTGATAAGAATAGATAAAAACAACAATCATGTTGCTTCGAGTGGCAACCTCATGCAATTGCTGGGGTATTCTCCAGAGCCAAATTACATGAGAGAAATAAATAACTGGTTGTATGTGAATGACCCAGAGGTGGGCATTCTCGTATTCGATATTTTCGGCTCATATTACAAAACCATTCCCATTAAGAACGTGGTGGAGTTTCAGATTAAGAATAAGCAGGTAATCTACTTTTCGAACCCCTATTTGATAAAGTTCGACATGACTGAACTTGAATACGATACGGTAATGAAAATTGACGAAAATCCAAAGCAGGTATTGGTCAGTAAAAACCAACTCAACGTACTATACAACAACAAGTTAAGCATCTTCAACTACGTACCGTAATTGTTAAGAACTTTTACTTGAATGAGCATCCAGTTTTTATATTTTAGTGCGGCAAAAAACGAAGGAGAACTATGCATATTGCGGTTGCAGGAAACATCGGATCAGGAAAAACAACACTCACTACATTACTGGCTAAACACTACAAATGGGAACCCCATTTTGAAGATGTAGATGAGAATCCATACCTGAATGACTTCTACAGTGACATGCAGCGGTGGTCTTTTAACCTTCAGATATATTATCTGAATAGCCGCTTTGCTCAAATCCAGGACATTAAGGAAAGCGGCAAGAGCATTATCCAGGATAGAACCATCTACGAGGACGCATACATTTTTGCTCCTAACCTTCATGCCATGGGCTTAATGACTACCCGCGATTTTGAAAACTACTTCTCGCTTTTCAATTTGATGGAAAGCTTTATTTCTGCTCCGGATCTAACCATTTATTTACGAGCTTCGGTTCCTACCCTGGTAAGTCAAATTCAATCGAGAGGTAGAGAATATGAGGAACAAATACGATTGGATTACCTGAAGCGCCTTAATGAACGATATGAAGCCTGGGTTTCTACCTACAACCGAGGTAGAATGATTGTGGTTAATGTGGACGAAAATAAGTTCAAGGAAGATAAAGAGGACCTGGGGAAAATCATTTCCATGATAGATGCCGAATTACACGGTCTATTTTAATCCGAGTTCATCGGATTTATCACTTGGTTCTAAATTAAATCGATATATAAATCGGGCTTGAAAAATAAAGCCGTCACTTATATCCCTATTCTGCTGGGTCCTGTCATCATCGAAACGAAAAGCACTAAAACCCCAACCTACTTTTTCATCGATATCATAGGCTGAAAACCTTCTACCTATGCTCCATCCGGCTTTCGCCTGAAAAATGAATGATTTCTTAGCCGTGTACTGCAAATAGCCATAAATCTCATTCGACGCTTTAACCATGTACATTTCTTTACCGCTGACCGTTGAAGCCGGACTAATGTTGTAGCTTCTTAGGAAGGCACTAAAATTCAATCCCGCAGCAATGTGTTCTGTAAATCGATAATTCATATCTGCCCATACCGGTAGCGTAAAATTCATTTCAAATTTTTTGTTGGGGCTTAAATAGTATACTCCCAATAAGGGAACAAAAAAGGGCCCAAATAACTCGGTATTATAATAAAGTCCAATACGATATTTGAGGTTGTCTTTTTTATTGAACTTGTATAATGCAAGTCCTCCCAACTGAATTTGTGTAGTGGGAGAATGATTAAAGTCTCCTGCAACTTTTGGCAAAATTATATATGTTCCCTGCCAGCGTTTTCCATGGGAAAGATTAACGCCTAGTTTTAGTGTAGTAGAGAATACCGAAGTAACATTAAACCCACTTGGACTTGTGTTTACACTTAATTGCTCTATGATGGCTCCTGTTATGATGGCAGTCCTATCACTGAGCTTAATGGGAACAGTCAAATCCACATAAAACTCCTGCACCCTCGCCGGCCCTTCAACTGAATCTTCTTTATTAAAAGGAGAATTGAGGTAGGTGAACTTAAAGAGGTCCACATAATCCTGAGCAAGTAGCGCCGAATTAAAAACTAGAAAGAGAAGGGTAAAAAGCGAAATTCTATACACGTCTCAAATGTATACAATCAAAAAAGCCTGCAATGAAGGCGTCTAAATTTAAAGTGATTGTTCCGGTTTTACCTCGTAAAACCAGGCTTCAAAATTCAACTCTACGTTGTCGTCAATGAATTTATCCTTGAGCTCTGGAAAAATTGACTTCGACTTGTACTTAATTCCATATAAGGTACGGTCAACAATAAATGTTCCCGTCATCATAAGTGAATCTCCGCTAACTTTTTTAATCACTGGAATAGTGAAATGCTCACTTATTCCCTTAATCATCATTTCACCATTGACCATTCCAGAAGATTGTTCATCCTTATCATCCTGAAAATCCATCAATTGAAAGCTCGAGGTAGGAAACTCTGTAACATTGAAAAAGTCTTTATCCTTTAAATGGTTTACCAAGTCCAGGTTATCATCTTTATCCTCAATATCTGTACACTCAATCGTGTTCATATCAGATTCAACCACTCCCTCGTAGGCACCGTCAGGTCTAAGTGCTAAAGCTCCGTGTAAAAACTTCAAAGTACCCCTGTGCTCCCCAGTCGGCTTTCTTCCAATCCAGGTAATAGTACTTTTCTGAGCATCCAACATATATTCTTTGGGAGTCAACATTTCTTCTTGCTCAACACTAGCTTCTGAAGCCTCCTCACTCACACCCTCAGTCCGAGTTTGAGAAGCTTCGCCACTGGAAGAGTCACACGCGAAGAAAGTTGACGAAATCAATATAATAAGCAGATATCGAACCATAACCTATAAGTTTTACTCTTCCACAATCTTATTTTCAACTGAGGTATTCTCAATTGCCACTTCCACTTTGTTTTCCTGAGTATCAGTACCTGCCTCAGCATGTCCCTTTCCGCTCATTTGACCCAAGATAGGAGCTATCACCAATCCTACCAGGCAGGTAAGCTTAATTAGGATATTCATCGAAGGACCAGAAGTGTCTTTGAATGGGTCACCTACAGTATCTCCTGTTACAGCAGCCTTGTGCGCATCAGAACCTTTGTAAGTCATTTCCCCATCAATCATAACACCAGCTTCGAATGATTTTTTAGCATTGTCCCAGGCTCCTCCGGCATTGTTTTGGAAGATCGCCCACATAACACCAGATACACAAACACCAGCCATATAACCTCCTAGTGGCTCAGCGCCAAATAACAAACCAATTATGATTGGAGTAATAATGGTAATTAACCCTGGTAAAAGCATTTCTTTTAATGCTGCCTTAGTTGAAATGTCAACACATTTAGCATATTCCGGAGTACCGGTACCTTCCATAATTCCAGGAATTTCTTTAAACTGTCGACGTACTTCCTGTACCATTTCCATAGCTGCTTTTCCCACTGACTGCATAGCCAAAGCAGAAAAAATAACAGGAATCATTCCTCCAACAAATAACATGGCAAGTACATCTGCTTTGAAAATGTTAATCCCATCGATACCAGTGAAAGTAACATAAGCAGCAAATAAGGCCAATGCAGTTAATGCCGCGGAAGCAATTGCAAAACCTTTACCAACAGCAGCGGTAGTATTTCCTACTGAATCCAAAATATCAGTTCTTTCACGAACTTCGCTTGGTAATTCACTCATTTCAGCAACACCACCAGCATTATCGGCAATAGGGCCAAAAGCGTCAATGGCCAATTGCATAGCCGTAGTTGCCATCATTGCAGAAGCAGCAAGAGCAACACCATAAAAACCTGCTAATGTATAGGAACCAAAAATTGCCGCTGCAAATAAGATTACAGAAGCGAATGTGGATTTCATTCCAACTGCCAGACCAGCAATAATGTTAGTTGCTGCTCCGGTAGAGGAGTTTTGTACAATATCCAAAACTGGTTTCTTTCCTAAACTTGTGTAGTATGCGGTAACCAGAGAAATTAATGCACCCACAGAAAGACCAATACACGCGGCAAAGAACACATTAATAGAAGGCACTTCTTTAATTCCTTCACCAAAAAAGTTCATAGACATGGTTTCAGGAAGCATCCAGGAAATAAGGAAATAACTTGCAACCAACGTAATCAAAATAGAAACCCAGTTTCCAGTATCCAATGCTTTTTGAACCTGAGCTTCTTTTGCATCGTTATTGGCAATTTTAATAAAGAAAGTTCCAATGATGGAAGCAATGATTCCAACACCAGCAATTACAATTGGTAATAAAATAGGTCCCATATTATTGAATGCATCGGTAAACTGGCCACCGGCAGACATGTCTTTAATCACATAATTACCCAATACCATAGCCGCCAAAACTGTCGCTACATATGAACCAAATAAATCGGCTCCCATTCCTGCTACATCACCAACATTGTCTCCAACGTTGTCGGCAATGGTTGCTGGGTTTCTTGGATCATCCTCCGGGATTCCAGCTTCTACCTTTCCCACAAGATCAGCACCTACGTCAGCGGCCTTGGTATAAATACCCCCACCAACACGAGCAAACAATGCAATTGATTCAGCTCCTAATGAAAATCCGGCGAGCGTTTCAAGAACAATGGTCATGTTGTTATAGAAACTACCTTCCATTCCCATAAATTGACCAATAAAGAATAAAAAGAAAAGACTTAACCCAAGTACCGCTAAACTAGCAACACCTAAGCCCATTACGGTTCCTCCTCCAAAAGACACTTTCAATGCCTGAGGTAAACTTGTTTTGGCTGCTTCTGCGGTTCTTGCATTTGAAGCGGTTGCTATTCTCATTCCAATGTTACCGGCTAATGCTGAAAATATAGCTCCGAAAATGAAAGCAGGAACTATCATCCAACTGGTGGTATTCACTACAACTGAAATTCCAAAAAGGGCTGCCGAAGCAATAACCACAAAGATTAGTAGCAAACGGTACTCCGCATTAAGAAATGCCAAAGCCCCTTCTTGAATGGCTTTTGAAATTTCCTGCATTTTTCCACTTCCGGAAGGTTGCTTCTTTACCCATGACGATTTCATCATCATAAAGATTAATCCAATCAATCCCAGAACCGGAACTACGTATAGAATGTTTTGTGCTAACGAATTCATTATTTATCTATTTAGTTTAAAATCTATTTCAAGTTTGTATGGACCAATAAAAAACGGCCCGAATAAAAGGCCGCAAAAGTAAATATTCGAAACTATTAATCAAACGAAAATTATGGAAACAAAAGTTTAGTGTAATGCATTGATTTTAAGTACTATTTACGCATATTTACAAAAACAGTCCCTTTGTATTCAAAACTACTAAATGTAGTATCAACTGGAATGGCTATTCTCATATACAAATTTTCATTGCTGTCGTACTGTGTAAAGAATAGGGTTTGTGTTATTCCCTGATTTCCGGCAAAAATTACAGATTTCTCATCTTCGGACACCGTCCATGTACCGGCATCATGGTCGTTGTAATCGTAATTTTGCTTTATTCCACTGATGTCCATTTCCAACGTGGCTTTTACGTCGTAGGTGTATTCATTGGGAGACTTTTTTAATTCATAGAATCCCTGGGGCTCATCTTTGTTTTTACCCGTAACCTGGACATCCTTGCCGGCAATCTTTACTACTCCAACTCCTTCTGTTGATATTACATTCCAGGTTCCAACCAATTTATCCTCGACTCCAACTACCTGAATTGGTTCAAAGGAATCATCTTTTTTCTTACATGAGTCAATTAGTAACAGCAACCCCAATACTGCCATCAATAGAAATAATTTAATTCTCACCTGAGTCATGTCAATTACTACGTATGTTTTCGATTATAGTTGGTACATACTTGATTTTACCGCATTCATTAGGTCCTGAACATTGGGTAAAGCCTCATCAATAAGTGATGTAGAGAACGCAAAGGGGGTATCCGACTGGGTCAATCTTAAAACCGGTGCATCCAAATGGTCGAAAGCTACCTGCTGAATTCTAAACGATATTTCTGAGGCAATAGAAGCAACTGGCCAACTTTCTTCTAAAATTACCAGACGATTCGTCTTTTTCACAGATTCTACCACAGCTTGCTCATCCCAGGGTCGAATTGTTCTTAAATCAATTACTTCAACATTAATCCCTTCCTTCGCCAGCTCATCAGCAGCTTGATTTGCCACTTTAACAATCTTTCCAAATGAAACAATAGTACAATCGGTCCCTTCTCGAACGACATCTGCCTTACCTATAGGAAGAATATATTCTCCATCAGGCACTTCTCCTTTATCGCCATACATTTTTTCTGATTCCAGAAAAACAACAGGATTATCATCACGAATGGCCGCTTTCAATAATCCTTTTGCATCATATGGGTTAGATGGGGTAATTACTTTTAGTCCGGGTACATGCGCATAAAAAGCTTCAAAACTTTGAGAATGTGTCGCGGCTAACTGTCCGGCCTGACCATTACCTCCTCTAAAAACAATAGGTACATTATATTGTCCCCCACTCATTTGAAGCATTTTTGCCGCACTATTTATGATTTGATCCGCCGCCAGAATGGCAAAATTCCAGGTCATAAACTCTACAATTGGTCTAAGTCCGTTCATGGCTGCGCCTACAGCAATTCCTGTAAACCCAAGTTCGGCAATTGGCGTATCAATAACCCTTTTAGCTCCAAATTCATCCAACATTCCCTGGCTTACTTTGTAGGCTCCGTTGTATTCTGCCACTTCCTCACCCAATAAAAAGACGTTCTCATCGCGCCTCATTTCCTCACTCATTGCCTCGTTAAGGGCTTCTCTGAATTGGATCTCTCTCATACCATTCGTTTTTCAGCCGCAAAAATAGAAATATCAGCAACAGTATACTAAGAATGAAAGCCAAGTAATTTGTTCAAAAAACAACCTCTTTGACTACCTTTGCGGCAAAACAAAACAGAAGGAAAAATACCTTATATATGAAGATTCTTGTATGCATTAGCAAGGCTCCCGATACCACAACCAAAATCGCATTTACAGATGGTGACACCAAGTTCAATGAGGCAGGTGTGCAGTTTATTGTAAATCCATACGATGAGTGGTATGCACTGGTAAGAGGTCTTGAGTTGAAAGAAAGTTTAGGTGGATCAGTAACCACTGTAACTGTTGGTGGAGCAGAAAATGACCCCATTATTAGAAAAGCGTTGGCCATTGGTGCTGACGATGCTGTACGCATCGATACTGAGGCAAATGACGCTTTTTTAGTGGCAAAGGAAATTGCCAATTATGCGTCTGACAAAGGATATGATTTAATCCTTTGCGGAAAAGAAACTATTAATTACAATGGTGGACAGGTTGCAGGATTAATTGCAGAATTCCTGGACTATCCGTTTGTTTCGCAAGCTACTAAAATTGACATTGATGGTTCCAACGTTACACTTGAATGTGATGTTCAAGGTGGAAGTGCTGCACTACAATGTTCACTGCCCATGGTACTAAGTGCCGCAAAAGGTATGGCCGAACAAAGAATTCCTAACATGAGAGGAATTATGGCAGCCAGGAGCAAAAAGCTGGAAGTAGTTTCTCCTTCTGGTGAAGCGGCCACAAGTGAAGTGATTGGTTATAGCCTGCCAGATGCAAAATCAGAGTGTAAATACATTGACCCTGAAAACGCAGGAGAATTAATTGAATTGTTGCATAACGAAGCTAAAGTGATATAGAGATGAGTGTTATAGTTTATACGGATATAAATAATGGTGAGGTTGTTAAGGCTTCTTTGGAAGCCGTTTATTATGCTTCAAAAATTGCTTCTGAAAAAGGAGGAGAATGTATCGCTGTTGTTTGTGGAGAGATTGATAATTCTAAACTGGAAGCCTTAGGCAACTATGGTGCAAATAAGGTAGTCCACAATGCAAACAATACTACTGACAACGGACAAAAGGCCAAGTTGGTTCAATCGATTGCAAATGCAAATGGTGCCAGCCTAGTTATTTTTAGTCATGACTTTGCCGGTAAGGCTATTGCACCGCGAGTAGCAGCCAGAATGAATGCTGGAATTGTTTCCGGTGCTGTTGAACTGCCTCAATTTAACAATGGTTTGGTTGTTAAAAAATCGGTTTTTTCTGGTAAAGCCTTCGCGTCATATAAAGTAAATTCTGAAGTGGCCGTTATTTCGCTTTTGCCTAACTCAATTGATATTGAAACCTCTGGCGCGAGTGCTTCGGTTGAATCTGATTCTACAGATTTGGGAGATTCAAGAATTACCGTATCAGAATTAAAAACCAAGGGCAATGGAGATAAAATTGATCTTACAGAAGCTGAATTGGTTGTTAGTGCCGGTAGAGGATTAAAAGGACCCGAAAATTGGGGAATGATTGAGGAGCTCGCCGAGCTTCTTGGTGCTGCAACTGCATGTTCAAGGCCAGTGGCTGATATTGGTTGGAGACCTCATCACGAGCACGTTGGACAAACGGGTATCGCCATTCGACCTAACTTGTACATTGCAGCAGGAATTTCAGGAGCCATTCAACATTTGGCCGGGGTTAATGGATCTAAGGTTATTGTTGTAATTAATACCGATCCGGAAGCACCCTTCTTTAAGGCGGCAGATTATGGAATCGTTGGAGATGCCTTTGAAGTCGTTCCTAAATTAGTGGAGGCGGCAAAAAACTTTAAGGCTTAGCCTGAAAGTGCTTAATATCCTATATGGAAGAAAAAATAAAACTGGAAATTTCCGGACTATCATATAGTCAAACTCAAACAGGAGCGTATGCTCTTGTTTTGAGTGAGACTAACGGAAATCGAAGTCTTCCAATTATTATAGGAAGCTTCGAAGCTCAAGCCATTGCTATTGAGTTAGAAGACATGAAACCTAGCCGACCACTAACGCATGATGTGTTTAAGAATTTTGCGGCAGCATTTGGAATCATGCTGGAAGAGGTTGTTATCTATAACCTGCTTGAAGGTGTTTTTTACGCCAAATTGATCTGCATTGGGCCCAATGGAGAGAAAACGGAAATTGATGCCAGAACTTCTGACGCGATAGCACTTGCGGTTCGATTCAAATGCCCGGTTTATACCTTCGAATTTATCCTGAAAAATGCAGGAGTTATTATTGATGAGGATGCAGAAATTCGCTCATCAAGCGAAGAAGAAGCGACTGAATCGGAAATGGCCGAAATAAAAGAAGACCTTATGGCTTCTAAAACGGTTGAGCAATTGGAAGAAATGCTTCGCGATGCGCTGGAAAATGAAAACTACGAATTGGCGTCGAGATTGAGAGACGAGCTCAATAGTAGAAAATAGTATCTTTCGGCTCAACAAAATCTCCTATGGACATTATTACTATTCTCAGGGGGCTACTAGGATTAGCGGTTCTTATTGCTATAGCATGGCTTTTTAGTTCAAATCGTAAAGCCATTAATTGGAAGGTTGTGGGCCTCGGCTTGCTAACTCAAATTGTTCTGGCCGTAGCAATTCTAAAGATTGAGATTGTTCAAATTGGATTTGGTTTAATTGGAAAGGCCTTTGTCAGTATCCTTGAATTTACACGAGAAGGAAGTAAATTTCTTTTTGGAGGATTTATGGATATTTCTTCATACGGGTTTGTATTTGCACTGCAGGTCCTACCCACGATAATTTTCTTTTCTGCACTCACTTCGGTACTTTTCTACTTTGGAATCGTACAAAAAATCGTATATGCTTTAGCTTGGGTATTCACTAAATTGCTTAATGTAAGTGGTGCTGAAAGTCTTTCCGTAGCTGGAAATATTTTCCTTGGTCAAACTGAATCCCCACTTATGATTAAGGAATATCTTCCTTCAATGAATCGCTCTGAGATGTTGTTGGTAATGATTGGAGGAATGGCCACGGTGGCGGGTGGTGTTTTAAGCGCATACATTGCCTTTCTGGGCGGGAACGATCCGGCTCAAGAGGTATTATTTGCCAAACATCTTTTAGCGGCTTCAATAATGGCCGCTCCAGGGGCAATTGTAGCTTCAAAAATTTTAATGCCGCAAACTGAACCAATCAGCTCGAATATTGAAGTCAGTAAACAAAAGGTGGGAAGCAATTTCCTGGATGCTATGAGTAACGGTACTACGGAAGGATTAAAGTTGGCGGTAAATGTTGCAGCCATGCTTTTAGTTTTTTTCGCTTTTATCGCCATGGTCAATTATGGTTTTTTCAAACTAGGTAGTTTAACAGGCCTCAATGAAGTGATTTTAAACTCTACTAACGGCCAATACGAAGCCCTCTCATTGCAATACATTCTGGGTAATATTTTTGCTCCTTTAATGTGGGCTATTGGTGTGAATAGTCAGGATATAACCCTGGTTGGGCAGTTGTTAGGTGAAAAGATAATTGTGTCCGAGTTTGTAGGGTATGCAAGCTTGGCAACACTAAAAGACAGTGGAGCTTTTGTCTCACAAAAATCCATTATTATGGCTACCTATATTTTATGTGGGTTTGCCAACTTCGCTTCCATTGGAATTCAAATCGGGGGAATAGGTTCATTGGCACCTAGTCAGCGAAAACTGCTTTCGGAATTTGGAGTAAAGGCCCTAATTGGAGGTACTATTGCTTCGCTTTTCTCCGCCACCATTGTGGGTGTTATAGCGTAAAAGCCCTACGATCAATTTCCTTATGAATCCTTGCTGTTTCTTGGAACCAACAATACCGGAAGCTTTGCTTTGTGAAACAACTCATTTTTAATGCTTCCTACCACAAAGTCATAAAGAGAACTATTTGTATGGGAACCAATAACAACTAAATCAACGTTAAGCTTATTAAGAACTTCCAAAATGGTGTCCAGTGTTGTACCTTGAATTAACAGGGGTATGCATCGCACTCCCATCTCTTCACAAGCATCTGCATATTCTTTCAATTTAGCGTGCTCTTTCTTTAATTCATTGGCTCTATGGTCGCGTACGACTTTGGGTCCAACTTCATAACCAACAAAATCCGGATTTGGCGCTGCTACATGAACAAGCCATAGTTTGGCATCGAAAGCAAGAGCATATTCAGCGGCCTTGTTCACCACCTGATCAGATACCTCTGAAAAATCTATGCCCGCCAAAATTTTCACCTCCTAAAGTTAAGAAATTAATCAAATAATGTGCAATTTCTGTTAGTAAAAAGGAGAGCTTAGTCTGTCACACTGAGTCATTGCACTGTTAATTTGCAAATGATTTTTCTCATTAGAATACTATAGAAATATGCGGGCGTACCTCGATTTACTGGATCACATTCTCGAAAATGGAACTCAAAAAGGAGACCGAACCGGAACCGGAACAATCAGTTGTTTTGGTTATCAAATGCGGTTTAATCTGGCTGACGGGTTTCCTGTTTTAACTACCAAAAAGCTCCATTTGCGTTCGATAATTCATGAACTACTCTGGTTTTTATCGGGAGACACCAATATAAAGTACCTGAAGGAAAATGGAGTCCGAATATGGGATGAATGGGCAGACGAAAATGGTAATCTGGGGCCGGTGTACGGATACCAATGGAGAAGTTGGCCAACAAGTGATGGTAAACAGGTTGATCAAATCAGTAAACTGATCGATATGATTAAAAACAATCCTAATTCTCGCCGTTTGATGGTGAGCGCCTGGAACGTTCAGTTTATTGATGAAATGGCCCTTCCACCATGTCATACCATGTTTCAGTTTTACGTTGCCGATGGAAAGCTTTCTTGTCAATTGTATCAGCGCAGTGCGGACACCTTTCTTGGCGTTCCGTTTAATATTGCTAGCTACGCTTTACTTACCATGATGGTCGCTCAGGTTTGTGATTTGGAGGTGGGAGACTTTGTACACACATTTGGCGACGTCCACTTGTACAACAACCACATTGAGCAAGCTCAACTTCAACTGACACGTACTCCTGGAAAATTACCAACTATGAAGATTAATCCGGCAGTCAAGAACATTTTCGATTTTAAATTCGAGGATTTTGAGTTGGTGAATTATCATTCGCAACCGCACATTAAAGCTGCCGTCTCCGTATGATAGTTAGCTTAATTGTTGCCATGGAAAACAACAATGGCATTGGAAAAGACAACGACCTGTTGTGGCATCTTCCGACCGACATGAGATTCTTCAAACAAACAACTACCGGACATTGTATTGTTACAGGTCGAAAAAACTATGAATCCATTCCGCCAAAATTCAGACCTCTAAAAGACCGAACCAATATAGTTGTAACCAGAAACGGCAATTACTCAGAACCCAATATAAAGGTTGCCGGGTCCATTGAAAGAGCGCTGGAAATAGCAAAAGAATTAGGTGAAACCGAGGTCTTTATCATTGGCGGCGGTCAAATCTATAAGGAGGCCCTGGAAAAAGGGCTGGTACAAAAAATGTACATCACGCACGTAGACACCAATTTGGAAGCTGACACCTTCTTCCCGAAATTCGACCGCAACCTCTGGAAAACAAAGGACTCTATCTCCTTGCCCAAGGATGACAAGAATCCCTATCAGGCTAAAATTGTTATTTACGAAGAGTAGATACTATTTCTTCTCACTTCTGCGGAAGGTCATTACCTGATAATCATACGAAATGAGCATCCAGCCATTCTTTGAAAAATAATTGATGATGGCAGCTTCAGAATTGAAAACCATTTTCTTTTTATCTGCATTCAATACGGCTGATTTCTTCTTAAAGGCTCGCTTAGGTTGTCCGTAATCTACTTCGGCATGAACACCATACCCCACAGAAATTTGGTAAGATAACACCTGTAAATAGTCTACCTTAAGTGTATCAATATTGATATAAACCTTCTCCTTTCTGGACTTAGGACTTTCATTGATGATTATTTGCGAATAACTGGTTTTTCCAACAACCAGTATTAAAACGAACAGGAAGAAGGTCTTCATAATTCTTCATTAATTAAACAAAGGCACTACCTGTGTAAAGTTAACCAATATTGTTAAATGCATAAAGCAACCATTCTATGTCTTGACTTACGCATTTGCAGAAAACAAAAAAGCCGCTTGAATAGCGGCTTTTAAATCCATATCTCTTCTAGGTTATATTAAGCGACCTTCAGGTTCTTAATCGTAGAGTTCTTAAGCTTTTCAATCGCGTAGTTTTTGGTCACCTTGAATTCTTTTACTTCCTCGTCTGAGGACGGAAGTTCAAACATAGCGTCCATCATAATTGCTTCACAAATGGAACGCAAACCACGGGCTCCTAAACCAAAATCAACAGCGCGTTTCACCATAAAATCAAGCACATCTTTATCAAAGCTCAACTTGATATCTTCCATTTCAAACAGTTTGGAATACTGTTTTACCAGAGCATTTTTAGGCTCAGTAAGAATTCTCCTAAGCGCCACATCGTCCAGTGGGTTTAAAAAGGTGAGAACCGGAAAACGACCAATTAGCTCCGGAATTAATCCATAACTCTTTAGATCAGAAGGATTAACATATTGAAGCATATTATCCACTTCAATGGTTTCTCTCTCTTTTAGCCTTGAATAACCAAGTGCTTTCGTATTTAGCCTTTTACCAATTACTTTATCAATTCCTACAAAAGCACCACCGGTAATAAACAAAATGTTTTTCGTGTTTATTTGAACCAGCTTTTGCTCAGGGTGCTTACGTCCACCTTTCGGCGGCACACCTACCTCAGCGCCTTCTAGTAATTTCAACAAGGCTTGCTGAACACCCTCACCGCTTACATCACGAGTAATTGAAGGGTTATCGCTCTTACGAGTGATCTTATCAATTTCGTCAATAAAAACAATACCTCGTTCCGCAGACGATACGTCATAATCAGCTGCCTGAAGCAATTTGGTAAGGATACTTTCTACATCTTCTCCAACATACCCCGCTTCTGTAATAACGGTTGCGTCTGCTACTGCAAACGGAACGTTAAGAATTTTAGCGATAGTCTTTGCCAGTAAGGTTTTACCTGTACCTGTTTCCCCCAATAAAATCACATTCGACTTCTCAATTTCTACGTCATCTTCGGTAGTTTTTTGAGTAATTCGCTTGTAGTGATTGTAAACGGCAACAGAAAGCACCTTTTTAGCCTGATCCTGGCCAATTACGTATTCATCCAAGTGAGACTTAATATCTCGGGGTTTAAGCAGGTTTATGGTTTTGCTTATGGTTGTTTCCACCCGTTGTGTAATCTCTTCTTCAACAATATGCTGAGCCTGAGAAATACAACCATCACAAATGTGACCGGAAATACCAGCAATAAGAATGTTTACTTCACTCTTACTTTTACCACAAAACGAGCACCTTGGCTCTCCTTTAGACGACATATTAACTGTTTACAAGAACTTCATCGACCATGCCATAGTTTTTGGCCTCTTCGGCACTCATCCAATAATCACGATCTCCATCTTTCCAAATAGTATCGTAATCGTTGCCCGAATGGTTGGCAATTATTTCGTAAAGCTCTTTTTTAATTTTTTGAATCTCTTTAGCTGTAATTTCGATATCGCTCGCCTGACCTTGTGCTCCGCCCATTGGCTGGTGAATCATAACACGCGAATGCGGCAAAGCCGAGCGTTTTCCATTAGCACCGGCACACAGTAACACCGCACCCATACTGGCAGCCATTCCAGTACAAATAGTGGCAACATCGGGCCCAACATACTGCATAGTATCGTAAATCCCCAATCCAGCATATACCGAGCCTCCAGGGCTATTTAGGTAAATCTGAATATCCTTTTTATTATCGGCAGATGCTAAAAACAGCAACTGTGCCTGCACAATATTAGCAATTTGATCATCTATACCTGTTCCCAGGAAAATAATTCTATCCATCATAAGACGTGAAAAAACGTCCATAGCCTGAACGTTCATCTGCCTCTCTTCAAGGATATATGGAGTCATAGAGGTCATTTGATTAACATCCGAATGGATGTACTGATCAACAACCATACTGCTGATTCCACTGTGTTTTATTGCATATTTTCTAAATTCTCTTCCGTCCATGTTCTCTTAAATCTTAACCAAGTTAGATAAACTTTCTAAAATTCCTTTTTTAGAAGTATTACCGGTGGCTAATTTAACGAAATCGTCAAAAGAAACTTCTTTTGTTTTCATATTCACGGTTTCTTTGAAAAGATTTAACATTTTCTCGCTGTACAGCTGCTGATAAATCTGCTCGCTATCTTCCCGGTTTTTCATCAAATAATTATGAGCTGCTTTTTCCAAGTCCTCTTCTTCAATTTGATTGCCGTAGCTTGCCATTTGGGCTCTAAATAACTCCTTGGTCCTTCCCAAAGCTTCTTCGAACTTAACCTCAAGGTTGTTTTCCTTAATGATCTTGTTCTCGATCAATTGCCAGGTCATTCCCTTTGAGAAATTAGGCCAATCTTTCTCAATGTCTTCGGGTGTAGCTTTTTCGTTGCTTGTCTCCACCCAACGCTTTAGAAAAGCCTCCGGCAACTGAAGATTTAGTTTATTCTTGATACTATCCTGTAAATCCCTAAAAAATAGTTTGTCAGAGTCATCTGCCAATGTTTTTTCCAGATCAGCAGTAAGTCTTTCCTTAAATTCTTCTTCCGTTTTTACGGTTTCAGGCCCAAAGATTTTGTCATAAAAGTCCTGGTTAACTTCTGCTGGTGTAAGTTCATGGATCTTTCCAATGGTAAATTGGAACTTTTTTCCAATGTTTTCAACTTCTTCTTTGGAAATATTAAGCATCGCCGCTACATCGGCGTCACCTTTGGCAAAATCCCTGGGATCCATTACGATAGACTCATCTACCTTTTTGCCCAATAAAGCTTTCTTCGACTTTTCTTTTTCCAAATATTCCAGAGCAATGCTGGTGTGGTTGTGAATACCACCTTCTACCTTTTCACCCTTGGCATCGAGTTCGTCGATTTTTCCGTTTACCAAATCGCTTTCTCCAACTACCTCAACGTCCTTCATTGAACCATATCTACGCGTTAAGTCCTTGGTGTATTTTTCCAATAACTCGTCATCAATTTTAATGGTGTGATAGGTAGCTTTAACCTTATCGTCCAGGTTTACTTCAAACTTGGGAGAAATACCTATATCGTATTTAAACTCAAAGGTTTCGCCATCTTTTAATGACTCACGGGGAGGAACATCCTTATTTGGAAGCGGATTACCTAAAATTTCGATCTTTTCACTGGTGATGTATGAACTTAAATTTTCATTTAATATCTTGTTCATTTCATCAGCCAATACGCCCTCACCGTACATCTTTTTTACCATTCCAAAAGGTACATGGCCTTTTCTAAATCCTGGAATGTTAGCCTTTCCTCTATAATCGTTTAGGATAGTCTTTACCTTGTCTTGATAATCATCTGGTGATACAGTAATGCTTATTACAGCATTTAAATCGTCAATTACTTCTTGTTTAATGTCCATTTCTAGAATCTATTTCTTTTCTAAAAGTCTTAAAATCAAATCAATACCCCAAGTTCAGCAATGACCTGAAATTGGGGCGGCAAAAGTAATGCTTTTAACGTGGATTTATACCTCCTTTTCGCTAATTAAACGGTTTTTAGCATATAACCGTTGGAATGGATATTTATTATCTCAATTTGATCATCTGCGGCCAGATACTTTCTAAGCTTGGTTATATACACATCCATACTGCGTTTTGTAAAATAGCTATCTTCCTTCCAAATCATTTCCAGGGCTCTTTTTCGGGGAAGAATGTCGTCTTTATATTCGCACAACAATTGAAGCAAAGAAGCTTCTTTTGGACTTAGTTTTTTTACTGAATCACCAATAACCAACTGTCTAAACTTAGAGTCGAAGCTGTATTTTCCAATGGTATAAGACAATTCCTGCAATTGACTAACCTCCTTTCTTCTTAGCAAAGCGTTAATCTTAAGGATCAACAATTCGGAATCGAACGGCTTAGTTATATAGTCATCTGCACCAGTGTTGTACCCCTCCATAATATCCTGTTTTTGGCCTCGAGCAGTCAAAAACATTATGGGAATATCCTCGTTGGCCTTTCGAATCTCTTTACCCAGGGTAAACCCATCCATTTCAGGCATCATTACATCCAATATGCACAGATCGAATTGACCGGTTTTAAATGTACTCCACCCCTTTTTTCCATCCAGTCTCCAGGTTACCTCAAAACCTGATAATTCAAGGTAATCCTTTAATACGGACCCCAGGTTAGGCTCATCCTCTACCAACAATATTCGTTTTAAATAACTCATACAAGTGGAAAGGTTAGTACGAACTGACTCCCTTTATTGGGTTTACTATTAACTGAGATTTGCCCTCCATGTTCCTCAACCACATATTTCACGTAGCTCAAACCAAGGCCAAACCCTTTTACATTGTGTAAATCCCCCTGATTGACCCTGTAAAACCGTGAAAAAAGGTGTTTTAGTTCAGATATGGACATACCAATGCCATTGTCATTGAATTCAATCCTGCAATTCTTGTTTTGGGCATTTACCGTAATGATTATTTCTGGCGCACTGTTACAATATTTAACTGCATTATCAATGATATTATTAAAGACGTTGTAAAGGTGGTTTTCATCACCATTTACTACGGCTTCGCCTGGAAGTTCATTAAACACCACTTTTCCTTCTTTCTCTTTTAGAATCAAGTCAAAGCTTAAGATGACATCTTGTAGAATTGGGATTAAATCCACCTCTTTCTTATTGAAAATCAGTTTACCTTTTTCCAGTTGAGCTGCTTGAAGAACCCGTTCAACTTGCTTGTTCATTCGCTTGTTTTCACCCCTGATTATTGACGAATAATACCCTATTCGCTCAGGATCGTTAATCACTTTTTCGTGATCAATGGAATCAACCGCAAGGCTTATCGTACTTATTGGAGTCTTAAACTCATGGGTCATATTATTAATAAAATCACTTTTTATCTCCGATATCTTTTTTTGCCTGATCAAGCCGGTTATCACATACCAAAAGGCCCAGATCATTGCCCCCGAGAATAGGACAGACAAACCAATCATTGCAATAAACCATGCCGGAATTGATGCTTCCTGATTATTGACCGTCAATTTCAAAAAAACCGGTTGATCGTCGACGGTCTCTCTAAATAATGGCACCACCACCCTGTTCCTTTTTCTATCTCTTTTTTGATGAATATGCTCCAGTTCGTCAGCAGTTAGAAGTTCGTATGAATAACTGTGCTTAATATTTTCCTTGCCCAATTCCATTGCTACAATGGAATCTATGGGTAGGTGTTTGATCTTTAACAACAAATCAGTGTCATTCAAGAACTCCTCCAGTTTTACTTCATCAATTTTAGCCATCCAGGTAGTTGACACCTCTGTTTCTTTCTCATTCGATGGAGGGCCTTCTGTTATTTGACTAATAATGGTATCGGAATTTATAATGATCAACTCTCTGTTCCTGCCATTGACCGTATTAGACATATTAATAACAACCTTGCGATCTCTATCGGCGCGGTGGTTTTTGCGATGTTTTTTGAGCATTCTGCGTACATGACCTTTTTCCAGGCGGTTAGCGGTATGTACGGCAGCCTGATGAACACGATGGTTGTAATTTCTAATATGCGTCTGCCAGGATCTTAAAATCCAGTATCCCTGAAGGAACAATATCCCACAAAGCGCAAAGACTGCAACAAAGATTACTACTCTAATTCTCGAGATTCCCACTATACAAATTTAAGTTCCGCCTGGAGGCAAAAAATAACTTTAACCTAGTTTTAACCTTTGTTGAAACAGTTTTAACCTATTTCAGGAAACGTGCCCCATAGCTTTGTGTGGAAGAACAATAAATTAAAAATGATGAAAAGAAAAAACATATTCTCAATCATGCTAGGCGTTGCGCTACTAATTGGTAGCGGGCTATTGGTTGCAGGAACAAAAGGCGAGAAAGGCAATACTGATGGGCCTAAGAAAGTTAAGATTACCATTGTTAAGGATGATAATGGCACTTTAAACAAATCGGAAGAAACCATTGAAGTTTCGAATCGTGAGGACATTCATACTTACCTCAAATCAAAAGACATTGACCTAGAGTCATTGGAAATCTATCCCCGAAAGAGGCATCCGCATAATGCTATTTGGGTTTATAATAAGTCGGGAAAAGAAATACACCACCGCAAGCATGTTATGATCGTAAATACTGATGAAGAAGTAGAAAAAACCGATGGTGAAGAAAAAATCAGAATAAAGACCATGGTCATTGAAGATGAAGATTCGCCCGAAGCTGTAAAGCAAGAAATAAAAATTGAAAAGCGAATTGATGAGGATGGAAATGTAACGGTTCAAAAATGGGTAAATGGAGAAGAAGTAGATCCTGAGGAACGTCACAAACATCACAGAATGAAAATGACAGAAAACGGTGATGAAATCACGCTGGAAATGAAGGGTGAGAAAGGAAATCCAAATAAAACCATTAAAATCAAAAAGGAAGTTGACGAAGATGGAAACGTTACCGTTCTGAAATCTGTAAACGGAGGTGAATTTGAGAAAATTGAAAATGGAGACGATAATGTAATGTGTATGAAAAGAATGAGACATCGCGGTGGAAGGCGTTTAGGTTTTGCTGCCAGGTCTGAAGATGGTAGCGTTATGGTTTTTGTTAATCCCATACAAGAGGATAGCGAAAGATCAAGCTCTATTAACGAACAAGGGGACAACGCTCTTGAAATAAGCGATATTTCGTTCTATCCTAACCCGGCGGAAAACAGATTTTCCATTGCTTTCGATTCGGCTGAAAAAGGACAAATTCTGGTACGAATTATGGATCTTCAGGGAAAAGAATTTCTAAGCAAAGAATACGACCATTCCAGCGGAAAGTTTGAGCAGGAGTTGGAATTAAAAGATGCCCAACCCGGAATGTATCTGTTCACCGTAACCCAAAACGGAAAGACCTATAAACATAAACTTATGGTGAAATAACCATCAATATATATTTAACCAAAAAGAAGGCAATGTAATCGCATTGCCTTCTTTTTATTCCTGCAGGGGTACAGTTTTTTACTTCAAAATTTGCACAATTCTGCAGGAAATCATGACAAATATTTCATTGTAGCGTGCTGAGACTTTATACTTTTACCTTGTAATCTTAGCATAATACTCAAATATGAAAGTTATTCTAATCACTTTCCTTTTATCTCCATTCATCCTTTTTGCTCAAATAGACACGATTCCTAAGGGAAATGTTACCCTTATTGATTCGGCTCAACAACTCAAAATTGTATATCCCTTTAAGAATAGCCTGGTTAATGGAACGGTTAAAGCCTATTACCTTGTCAATAATAATCTTGCTTATGAAGGTACAAGTAAGGATAATCAGAAGCAGGGTACGTGGAATTACTATGAATATGACAGCTTGAATAACAAATCTATATATCAATACTTTAACTACACGAACGATACGCTGAACGGCCCTTTCACTGAAGTTCAGGACTCGTTAAGAATTGCTGGGTCTTATAAGAATGCACTTCTTGAAGGCGTTTACAAAAGGGAAGTTTCTTCCCCCTCTAACACTGGAACAGTCGTGTGGACGCCAATCGATTCTGGGCAATATACCGGTGGAAAAATGTATGGTCAATGGACCTTTTTGTATAATGGCAAATTGCACAAAACAGGCTATTATATAGATGGAAAAAAACACAAGCACTGGTTTGTCTATGATATCTATGACAAATCATCCGAAGATGTACTTATGCTGGAAACGCAATATTTCGAAGGTGTTAAAACCGGGAATGAAAAAAAATACTTTCACTACCGATTCGATTCTTGTGGTACTGGATGTGTTGATACAGTTAAGGTAAATGAATATGAGCAGATTCCTTGGCAAAATGGAAGATTGCTAGGAACTTACATCAAAAAAAATGGCAAGGGTACAGTAATAGAAAAAGGAACCTATAGCGATGGCAAAAAAGTAAGTCAATGGACCTATTTTACTCCTTCAACCAAAGAAAAAGAAACCAAAACCTACCTAGAAGATAAACTTAATGGACCCTACAAAAAACAGGTAGGGGAACATGTTATCCTTGAAGGAACATACGCCGTTGGAAAAAAAAATAAAACCTGGAAATACTCGGATGAAAATGGAAAGGCGCTTCGAGAAGAACAGTATGATAATGGCAAGAAAACTGGTGAATGGAAGTACTTTAACTACCGTGGCTATGTAGGGGTTTCAAAACTCTTTGAAGATGATCAACTCACTCGTATAACGGAATATAATGATGTAGAAGTTGACGTTTTAAACCTCGATTTCACCTTCAATGAGAATGACATCGAGATTGTATCGGAAGAGCTGTTTGATGATAGTGTAGAGGTAAAGACCTTGCTTTACACACCTGGTGAAAAAGGATTTGATCACAATACTTTTATGAAGTTATTTAAGGAAAAGGGAAAGGACACCTCAGTATTCGTATTAAATGGAGGCTGCATGGTCAAAAAAGGTGGATCAGTTGAATTTTCCGGAGTTTATAAAATGAATATTAAGAATGGTATTTGGGACTATTTTTATAATGCCTCCATCATCTGGAAAATTGAATTTAAAGATGGTATTCAAACCAAGGAAACCTTTGTGGAAAAAATAAATGGCAATCCGGTACTAAAAGGAGAATATCTGCTATGGTATGGTCCAGAAAGGCCTAAGCTTGAATTTAAGATCAAAGATGGGGTTCGTCACGGAAAGTCAACTTGGTACTTAAGAAACGGCGAAGTGAGCAAGGAAGAAAAATACAAGGAAGGAATTCTTCAATAATTCTATTTCAACAAAGCAAAGCCTACGAATGCAGCCAATATTCCTAAAATGACAGATGCTAGGGTATAAAGGATAACCTGTGTCCAATCCCCATTCTTGATTAACTGCATATTCTCAAATGCAAAAGTGGAGAAGGTTGTAAACCCTCCGCAAAAACCGATAGTAAAAAAGATGGTGTATTGAGATCCGGAAAGATTCATTTTATGAATAAATCCAGTCAACGCACCCAGTATTAAACTTCCTGCAATATTTACTACAAGTGTCCCCCAAGGTATACCCGACTCTATCTTTCTGGTGATGTATTGAGCAATAACAAAGCGCAAAACGCTTCCCAGTCCGCCACCCAGGAAAATAAGCAGGAAATTATTCCACATACAGAACCTCCTTTAACTTCTTCATAAGATGTTGTGTAGCGCCCTTGTTTTCATTAATGAATGCTGAACAACCTTTAGATGCCTGATCGAGTTTACTTCTGTCCTTTACTAACCCATTTAGTGTTACTGAGAACTCAGTCTTATTTTGAACTACAAAACACGCGTTTCTCTTAATCAATATTTCGGCCTCTGGAAATTTATGATGGTTAGGTCCGAAAATTGAAGGCACACCAAACGCAGCAGGTTCAAGTATATTATGAATTCCATCAATAAACCCCCCACCTATAAGAGCCAAATCACAATACTTATAAATGTATTTAAGTATACCTATACCATCGATAATTAAGACATTGGCATTTTTAAGGTCGTTAGAAGTTGGGGTTTGAAAATAACGAACTGATTTTACGGATAATGAATTTCTAAAGAACTCAATTTTAGAGTCCTTTATTTCATGAGGTGCAACTATGATTTTCCAGTCATCGAGATAGCCAAGGTTTATTGCTTCCGAAACAAAATCGAGTTCCTTTTTCCAGGCACTACCAACAATAAAAACAGGTTTATCGGACTTGAATTCCTTCACCACGAGCAGCTCTTTTTGCGACTCAAGCACATTGTTTACCCGATCTACCCTGGTATCTCCGCTAATCATAACATTGGATATACCAATGTCTTGTAACAGGGCTTTTGTTTCTTTATCTTGTACAAAATAGAAACTGGGTAGAAAAAGAATTTTGCGATAACCCCTTCCATACCATTTAAAAAACAATTGATCCTTCCTTAATTTGGCACTTATCATAGCGAATGGAATACCTTTCGAAGCAAGTTCCTGAAAGTAGAAAAACCAAAATTCATATTTAATGAATATGGCTGCTTTAGGGTTGACAATACTTACGAAATCCTTTGCATTGTTTGGACTATCAAGAGGTAAGTAAAACACAAAATCAGCCAGGTCAGTATCTTTCAATTGTTCGTAGCCTGAAGGAGAGAAAAAAGTAAGTACAACCACAGCCTTCGAAGAATCAGATCTTAACTCCTTCAGAATTGGTATTCCCTGCTCAAATTCACCCACTGAAGAAACATGTATCCAAATTGGACGAACTTTCAATTGTGAAAGTTCTACTCGCATGTTCTTCCTCCAATTCCTTCGACCCAGAATCCACCTTTTTGCTTTTGGGTTAAACAAAGAAGCAAGTCCAATTCCAGCTCGATACACCTTAAGAACAAGAGAATAAATAAGTTTCATTCGGCTAAAAGTATCTTTAATTCAGCGGTCAAATTTGATATTAATGTTCAAGTTTATACCGTCTGCCTGTACTAGTTATAGTAGAATTCTTTAGGAGCTCTTCTATACATTGGAATTACCCAACCGAGCTTAAAACCATAAGACAAATCCAACCTACTTCGATCGTCCCTTCTCTTTTCGGAAAAATTGTATTTCCTTCTATTCTTAGTAAATCCTTGATTAAATTCGACTCCAAAGTAAAAATTAACTAAGCGCGATTCACTAAAAAACTGGTACCCCACAAATTCGGTTAGCATAAAGCCATTGGTCATTCTATCGTATCCATTTTGGTATGGAAACTTAACCTGTGCGACCTTATTCTCTGTATCCTCTACCCGTATTCTGTGCTGCCAAAAACCGGCCCCAACTATTACCTTTAGTCCACTATTCGGATTAGGTGACAGTATATTAAACACTTTTCCAAATTGCCCGGTAAACCTGAACCCCCTCATTGAGCCTTTCATTGTCGCATAATTACCATCACCGTTAATAACCTGATTATTCGAAGTCGTAAAATTAGTTATTGGATCTTCCTTAAGTTGATCACCAAATTGAACCTGCCCATCAAATCCATATACAAAGCCTTTTCTGTCCTTAACATAAAAAGCCCCTCCGATGGTGTGATAAAAACCAAAACGATTGACCAAATCACCCGCTGGTAACTGAAATGAATAAACCAAATCGATATGAGGAATAATAATCGCTGAATCCCTTATACTCTTCTGCGCTGAACCGGAATTAACCATCCCTAACATAAGAAGTATAAAAACAAAGCTGTGCAGTATATTTTTTAAGTTATTCATAAGTAATCTAAGGTTCAAAACCTCTTTTTGAGGCTTCAAATTTAACTATATTCGCAGTCCCAAAAATTTGGATTAATTACTATGAAAAAACTTCAGTTGGTTGACCTTAAAACTCAGTTTGAAAAAATCAAAACAGAGGTAAATGAATCCGTTCTAAATGTCATAAGTTCAACAGCTTACATCAACGGACCAGAGGTTAAATCGTTTCAAAAGGAATTTGAGGAATACCTGGATGTAAAACATGTCATCCCATGTGCAAATGGAACCGATGCTTTGCAAATTTCACTAATGGCATTAGGTTTAAAGCCAGGTGATGAGGTTATTTCGCCAAGCTTTACATACATCGCTACGGCAGAGGTAATCGGGTTGCTCAATTTAACTGCCGTCTTTATTGATGTTGATAAGCGAAATTTTACCGTTGATATTGATTCTCTTCGCAATGCTATTACCGATAAAACCAAAGCCATAGTTCCTGTTCACCTGTATGGACATTGTGCCAACATGGAAGAAATTATGAAAGTAGCCGATGAATTTGGAATACCAGTGGTAGAAGATACAGCTCAAGCTATTGGAAGCAATTTCACGTTTAGCAATGGAACAACTAAAAAAGTTGGAACAATTGGAGCCGTGGGTTGTACTTCATTTTTTCCTTCCAAAAATTTAGGTTGCTATGGAGATGGTGGTGCAATAATGACAAACGATGATGAATTGGCGTCGAAAATTAGAATGGTTTCCAATCATGGCCAAACCAAGCGCTATTACCACGAAATTATCGGAGTTAATTCACGACTTGATAGTATTCAAGCCGCAATACTTAGAATTAAGCTCAGACACCTTGACGAATACCTGGCGGCTAGAAATTCAGCTGCAGAATATTATAACAAAGCATTTGAACCGTATAAAGCATTGGAAACTCCAATTATTGAAGAATGGAGTGACCATGGGTTCCATCAATATACCTTGATATTGCACGGAGTGGATCGAGATGGATTAATGGAATACCTTGCAAGCAAAGAAATTCCTTCCAATATTTATTATCCACTACCCAATCATAAACAAGGGTCTTTTAAAGATGTTTATGAGGAACGAGTAAGCCTATCTAATACCGACTATTTAACTGAACGGGTTTTCTCGCTTCCAATGCATACAGAATTAGACAATGAACAACTAGAATACATTACCTCTTCGGTAATTGAATTTATCAATAAATAAAAACTATAATGAAAGTAGCTGTTGTTGGAACAGGATACGTAGGGTTAGTCACGGGTACGTGCCTGGCTGAAACGGGAAATGATGTTATCTGTGTAGATATTGACGCAGATAAAGTGCAAAAAATGAAGGATGGGATTGTACCCATTTTTGAGCCCGGGCTGGAGTCTCTTTTTGAACGAAACATCAAACAAGGAAGATTATCATTTACCACTGATTTGAAGGAGGCAATTGACGATTCGCTATTTATCTTTTTAGCACTGCCAACTCCTCCAGGTGAAGATGGATCCGCTGACTTAAGTTATATACTTGGAGTTGCTGACGAATTGGGCAAAATAATTACAGATTACAAAATTGTAATCGATAAGAGTACTGTACCCGTCGGAACAGCTGACAAAGTTAATAAGGCTATTTCAAAAAATACTTCTGTAGAATTCGATGTTGTTTCTAATCCTGAATTTTTACGTGAGGGCTTTGCGGTTGAGGATTTCATGAAGCCAGACCGGGTTGTGATTGGTGTAGAATCTGAAAAAGCAAAAGAACAACTAGACCATTTATACCGACCTTTTGTCAGACAGGGTAACCCTATTATTTACATGGATAGAAAATCTGCTGAATTAACTAAATATGCGGCAAATGCTTTTCTGGCTACTAAGATTACTTTCATGAACGAAATTGCCAACGTTTGTGAACTTGTTGGCGCCAATGTAGATCAAGTTCGTATTGGTATTGGTTCTGACGAAAGAATTGGAAAACGATTCCTTTTCCCGGGAATTGGCTACGGTGGATCATGTTTCCCAAAAGATGTACAGGCACTAATGAAATCATCACTGGAAGTAAATTACAATTTTCAGATACTGGATGCCGTAATGGATGTCAATCAAAAACAAAAAACGCTACTAGTCCCGAGAATAAAAGACTACTTTAAAAATGATCTGACAGGAAAAAAGATTGCCGTTTGGGGATTAGCTTTTAAAGCTAACACCGATGATATTCGAGAGGCACCTTCGCTTTACAACATTGACAGTCTGCTAAAAGCAGGAGCAAATGTTGTTGCCTTTGACCCGGAAGCCATGGAAAATGTAAAAGGGGTTTTAGGAGACAAAATTGAATATGCAGATGACCAATATTCAGCACTTCAGGATGCCGACGCACTTTTAATTTGTACGGAATGGCAAGTCTTTCGTTCTCCAGATTTTAATCGAATTAAAGACGGAATGTCATCAAACGTAATATTTGACGGAAGGAATTTGTACGATAAAGTGGAGGTCGAAGGGTTGGGTTTTGATTACTTTAGTATAGGAAGATAATGGAAAAAGTACTAATCACAGGAGCGGCGGGATTTCTAGGCTCTCATTTGTGCGACCGGTTCATCAAAGAGGGGTATGCCGTCATTGGAATGGATAACCTCATTACTGGAAACCTTAAGAACATTGAGCATCTTTTTGAATTGGAGCAGTTTAAATTCTACAATCATGATGTCTCCAATTTTGTTCATATACCTGGTGATTTAAAGTACATTCTGCATTTTGCATCTCCTGCAAGTCCAATTGATTACTTAAAAATTCCTATTCAAACGCTTAAGGTAAGTTCCTTGGGAACTCATAATTTGCTTGGACTGGCTAAGGCAAAGAACGCCAGAATTATTGTTGCTTCTACTTCTGAAGTTTATGGTGACCCAACCGTGCATCCACAAACTGAGGGCTATTGGGGGAATGTAAATCCTGTAGGCCCACGAGGAGTTTATGACGAGGCTAAGCGTTTTCAAGAGGCAATTACCATGGCCTACAATACATTTCATGGAGTCGAAACCAGGATGGTAAGGATTTTTAATACTTACGGACCCAGAATGCGTCTGAACGATGGACGAGTACTACCTGCTTTTATAGGACAAGCGCTTCGGGGTGAAAATATTACGGTATTTGGTGATGGATCACAGACTCGCTCTTTTTGTTTTGTTGATGATTTGGTGGAAGGAATTTATCGCCTGCTGCTATCGGACTATGATCAACCTATGAATATTGGAAACCCTGATGAAATTAGTATTCTGGAGTTTGCCGAGGAGATCATCAAATTAACCGGAACATCACAAAAAATAATCTTTGAAGACCTTCCGGTTAATGATCCTAAGCAACGGCAGCCGGAAATAAGTAAAGCCAGGTCAGTTTTAAACTGGGAACCAAAAATCGACAGAGCAGAAGGGCTAAAAATTACGTACGATTATTTCAGGTCCTTATCGGATGAAGAATTATATGCCAAAGAGCACAACAATTTTAGCAACTATATCAAGCGTTAATGGCTGACTTTTTTGCACATGAGACTGCAGTTATAGACGAAAATTGCTTCATTGGTTCAGGCACTAAGATTTGGCATTTTTCTCACATTATGCCAGATTGTATCATAGGAGAACGGTGTAACATTGGCCAAAACTGTGTTATCTCACCTAATGTAGTTTTAGGTAGTAATGTAAAAATCCAAAACAACGTTTCAATATACACTGGGGTCACGTGCGAGGACGATGTATTCCTTGGGCCATCAATGGTGTTTACCAATGTAATAAACCCCAGAAGTGGGGTAAACAGGCGCGGACAATATGCCAAAACCATTGTTAAAAAAGGAGTTTCAATTGGAGCAAATGCAACTATTGTTTGTGGTAATAATATTGGTACTTATGCCTTTATTGGTGCTGGAGCAGTGGTTACAAAAGAGGTTGAACCTTATGCGTTGGTCGTTGGAAATCCAGCAAAACAAATTGGCTGGATTAGCGAATTTGGCCAACGATTAGATTTTGATGAAAATGGATTGGCTGTGTGTAGCGAATCGAATGAACAATACAAATTATCCAAAGGAAAAGTTTCTAAGTTATAGTAATGATAGAAGAACTAATAAATAAAGAAGAGAAATTAGCCGTCATTGGATTAGGTTACGTTGGTCTTCCTATTGCACTTGAATTTGCAAAAAAAGTCCGCGTTGTTGGCTTTGATATTAATGAAGAACGCGTTGAAATGATGCGAAATCATGTTGACCCAAGTGAAGAACTGGAAGCTTCTGACTTCGAAGGGTGTGATATTGAATTTACTTCCTCCATTGAAGACCTTAGAGATACTAAATTTTACATTGTTGCCGTACCAACGCCGATTGATGAATATAACCAGCCAAATTTAAAACCACTACTGGGTGCTTCTTCCACAGTTGGACAGGTCCTTTCAAAAGGAGACTATGTTGTATTTGAATCAACAGTATATCCTGGATGTACAGAAGATGACTGTGTTCCGGTTCTGGAAAAAGAATCCGGGTTGAAATTTGTCAAGGACTTTAAAGTTGGTTATTCATCTGAAAGGATTAATCCAGGAGATAAAGAGCACACCATTACCAAAATATTGAAGGTTGTTTCGGGTTGCGATGATGAATCAGCAGACATCATTTCAAAAGTATATGAGCTAATAATTGAACCTGGGGTTCATTGTACATCCTCCATCAAGGTAGCAGAGGCAGCTAAAATTATTGAAAATACCCAACGTGATTTAAACATTGCGTTGATGAATGAGCTATCAATTATTTTTAACCGCATCGAAATTAACACTTTTGAAGTCCTTGAGGCTGCTGGTACAAAATGGAATTTTCTTCCATTTAGACCGGGCCTGGTTGGAGGTCATTGTATTGGTGTAGACCCATATTACCTTACCTTCAAAGCTGAAGGTGTCGGATATCATGCCAAGGTGATAAATTCTGGCCGTTATGTTAACGACAGTATGGGATTTTACGTTGCTAAACAAACGGTTAAAAACGTTTTGGCTACTGGAAAAAATATTGCTGGTGCCCGAATTCTAATGATGGGCGCAACATTCAAGGAAAACGTCTCAGATATCCGAAACTCAAAAGTTTCGGATGTGGTTAAGGAACTTCAAAGCTATAGAGCCAATGTAGAAGTTGTTGATCCTTATGCCAGCTCAAAAGAATTAATAGAAGAGTATCACTTTGGTTTGGTTGACAAACCAACCGGAAAGTATGATGCTATTATCGTTGCTGTTAATCACAATGAGTACGTTAAACTAAACGAAGACTACTTTCACGAGCTTATGGGATCGGAAGGAATATTAGTCGATATTAAGGGTATTTATAGAAACAACATTAAAAAACTGACCTACTGGTCCCTATAGTTATGACTAATATTCTAATAACAGGAGGTGCTGGCTTTATTGGATCTCATGTGGTTCGATTGTTTGTGAACAAATATCCAAATTACAATATATTTAACCTGGATAGTTTAACCTATGCCGGAAACCTTGAAAACCTAAGGGATATTGAAGATACAGACAACTACCATTTTATTAAAGCCGATATTAGGGATAGCCAAAAAATGCTATCCGTTTTTAAAGAGAACAATATTGACGGAATAATTCATTTGGCCGCAGAGTCGCACGTCGATCGGTCCATTGAAAACCCAACGATATTTGTTGAAACCAACGTACTTGGGACGGTAAATCTTCTAAACGCTGCTCGTCACCATTGGAATGGGAAGTTTGACAACAAGTTGTTTTATCATGTTTCCACCGATGAGGTCTACGGAAGTCTCGGAGAAACCGGATTCTTTTTAGAAACGACTCCCTACGACCCTAAAAGCCCATACAGCTCATCTAAAGCCTCTTCTGACCATTTTGTGCGTGCTTATGAGAACACTTATAAAATGCCGGTTAAAATCTCTAACTGCAGCAATAACTATGGATCATTCCAATTTCCTGAAAAGTTAATTCCTCTTTGTATTAATAACATAAAGAATGGAAAGCCATTGCCCATTTATGGCAAAGGAGAAAACATTAGGGACTGGTTGTTTGTTGAAGACCATGCTACTGCAATTGATGAAATATTTCACAATGGCAAACTGGGAGACACCTATAACATTGGAGGGCTAAATGAGTGGACCAACATTGATCTGGTTAAGTTGCTCTGCAATACATGTGACGAACTTCTTGGGAATGAAATCGGCTCCTCCCAAAAGCTGATTACATACGTTACCGATAGAGCTGGACACGATATGCGCTATGCCATTGATGCTAGCAAGTTAACGTCAGAATTAAACTGGAAACCTTCGGTTAATTTTGAGCAGGGACTTAAAAAGACGGTTGAATGGTACTTTAATAATACGGACTGGTTAGAGAATGTAACCAGTGGTAACTATTTAAAGTATTATGAAAAACATTACAACAATCGGTAGCTGAGACAAGGATTAACTCCGACTAATTCCTAAATCATTGAACCGTAATAACAATTATGCCATCCAAAGGACGCTTAACGGCGTTTGGTGTATTCATCTTAGCTACTATATTATAAAATGAAACCTTATGGCCGTTTCTTACCGAACGTAATGTGTTTCTCATCTCACGGGTTAACCTTCCACTTGTTGATATAAACGTAGTGGACCTGTCACCACCTGCACTAACTGACATCTTAAAACTAACTACTTCGTAATTTAGCGCGAAAACAAAATCTTCAAGATTGGCTGAAAGGTATCGTCCAGCCCTAACCTGGGAACGGCTCATTTTAGCATAACCTGTCTTTCCACCAAAAAATGGAATGGGCTTAGGAACCCGTTTTAGCCTGAAGGCATAAGGTTTAATTGGTGTACTCATTGGGTCGGTAGATGTTACTATTAATCGTACATCACTGTCCCTATTACTTTCACTGGGAATGATGTCGTAAATTCCTGGCCCTTTTTTTATAACCTGACAATCACCTCCCATAACCCTAACGCTTAAGTTTTCAGATGGCATTCCTGTTATTGAAACATCAACCGGGTTTTTAAGCCCCTTGTAGAGTACATTCATTTTTTTTGGTGAAACCACCAATGTAGGCCTGGCAACCATGTAACTGTGGCTAAATTTATATTTGGCCCATTTACCATTAGGTTTTTGAACCTTAATTACTCCACCCCAGTTTTGTTGACCTAAATCTGAAGTCTTTACACTGTAAGTAGCAATCCCTTTTTCAATCAAAACATTGGAGGTATCGCCATTTAATACCGCGGGCTGGTTACCACTGGTATCCACCTCCCCTATTACCAATTTAGGCTCCTTAGTGGTACTATAAGCTGCAACAATAACATCGGCTTTAAATGAATCTCCTTGTGCTATATACGTCCCATTTCGGGGCAGTACCTTTACCGAAACCGTATCAAATGAAAAGTCTTCTTCACCTAATTCTCTCATCAATTCCTTCATAGCATCTGCTTCTGAATTCCTAACCGCTGCCTGAAACCGTGTTAAATTGGTAATGGTGGCGGCCATTGGAAGATGGTAAAAGTTTGCGATCTCCCATTTCTCTTCAACATCATTTACTACTTGGGAATGAAGCGGTATGGTTAAGTCTAAAAGCAATGCTTTATCACGAATTACTCCAGATAAGTAGTTGTTAAACTGCTCTATCATGTTTTTTAATCGCAACGCGCTATATTCCTCATCGGCGCTTTTCGGGTTAGCTGCATCTGCCCCAATCAATACCTGAGCTCCTATATCCTGATCATCGTTGTTCTCCAAATTGTTCAAATTCATTGAATTTAACACTGCAGTGTCTTCTACGTTATCAGCAACACGGTACAATTCCTTCTTTAACTTATGGATGTAAGAATCGATTTCATCGGCCTTGCTTTTTACTGTTTTAGCCTGCTTATAGAACTCACCTACCTTCTTTGAATCATCACCATTCATTCTCTTAAACCGATCGAATGTTTGTTCTATTTTGTGTTCAAAATTGTCGATCGTTCGCTCTAACCCTTCGTTAATTATTAAAAACGAATTCAAAATCTCCTTTGACACATTCATTGCCAAAAGACATAATAATACCAAATACATTAAATTGATCATCTTTTGCCGGGGAGGCAAATCACCTAAAGCCATAATATTCTCCTTTTTATGTTAGTACTTCGGGTGCAGATATAAAACGTTGGCCTTGCTCGTTTTATTGCAAAGGGTAAATATTGGCTTTCTAAACCAACCTAAGTTAGCATAAACTATAGCTGAAAACCAAGTAATAAAATGGAACGTAAACTTCGATTATATAAATAAAAAAGGGGGAGCAAAACTGCTCCCCCTTTTCAATTCCTTACTTATACCGGATTTTTAGTAATGCCAGAAATCATGTTCGAAGTTGAAAATCTTCTCCTCTATTTTCTCAGCTTCCAACAAGGCATCTAAACCTGTTTTATACTGACTAATCATACGGTCATAAACGTTAGATTCTTTGATAATAGTAGACTCAAACTGGCGTTTCCAAAAGATATCCTCGTAGGTTCTTCTTTCTGCGTCATTAACCCTGTTAAATACTTCAGAGTTGGCAAAAACAAATCTTGCCTCTGGAAAATAAATCCAAAACAAATCTTCCAACACAGGATCACCATCAGCGCCTATCTTTTCAACCACCGGTTTAATTCCGATAATTCTAACCTCAAGTTGCGATTTTTGTTTTTCAAAAAACCACTCCTCTTTAATCTCATAAAACTTAATGGCCGTAGCAAGCAAAGTATCACGAACTGTTTCTGTTCCAATAGGATCACCAAACTCATCGAAAATATCAACTTCTGATTCACTAACCATTTTCGCCATTACATCATCAGTGGTTAATGCTCTCGTAAACTCATCATCTGGGTCTACAACAGTTCCAGGATCATATGCCGTAAGTGTTCCATCATCCAAAATTGCCTGACGGATGTAATCAAACAAGTTCTTTCTTCCTTGTGCCGGCTCCTCAGGGTAATAAAATACCTGATTCTGCTTCTTTCTTAAGTCAACTCTTCGCCATATTCGCTTCGACCACATTACATCAGCCTGCCGAAGATTGGTATAAGGAATAACCTTACGAGAAGGAGTATTTTCATTTACATAAACTCCATCAAGTACAGTTTGTTGAGCCAATACATCTGTACTGCTCATACTTAATCCAACTAAAACAAATAAACTAAGAATTAACTTTTTCATAATTTCCTATTTTACGTGAATAATCACACTACCGTCAAGAGAAACCTTTTGAGCTCCAGCTTTATCCATTTTGGCTACCACCTTATGGAAAATCACGGTTTGTCCTGGCTTCATACTCTTCAAAATGCTGATCATTTTTGGAGTCAATCTTCCAGACTTCGATTTCTCGGTAGATTGCTTACCATTTACGGTAACAATCATTTCAAAACTTAAAACTTTGTATCGTAATTCAAAAAGGAAATCTTCCAATTTCGCAGTAATGAACTTACCCGTTCTAAGCCTACTTCTTTTCATGTCAGCAGAACCTTTGGCTCCATTAAAGAATGGAATAGGTTTAGGTACTGTTTTCAAACGATATTCAATTGGCTTATAGGTTGTTTTCTTACCATCGATGTTTGCTGTAACCGAAACTTTCACCGTTTTGGCTTTTGCCTTCGGGTTTGGTATAACCTCATATTTTCCTTGTGCCTTGTTCTTAGGAACTACTCTACATCCCGGAACACTCAAGGTCAAGTTTTCAGGTCCAATTCCCGAAACCGATATATCAACAGGGTTTTCAAGTCCCTTGTAGAAAACATTCATTTTGGTAGGAGAAACTACTAAACTAGGTTTTGCAACAGTATACTTATGATCAAACTTATAATGCGCCCATTTTCCATTAGGCTTAAGAATCTTAATAACTCCACCCCATTTTTGCTCTCCTAAGGTACTTGTTTTTGTACCGTAAGTTGCTATACCCCGGTTATACGTTACATTCAAAGTATCGCCATTTATAACATCGGGTTGAGATTTTGTGGTATCAACTTCTCCAATCACCAATTTAGGATCCTTAGTTGTACTATATGCGGCTACAATTACATCAGCCTGAAAAGAGTCTCCTTGCGTGATATACACTCCATTACGTGGTATAACCTTTACCGCAAGGGTGTCAAATGCAAAATCATCAGCACTAATTTCCCTCATCAGTTCTTTCAATGCATCTGCCTCTGAATTTCTAACCGCAGCCTGAAATCTCGTTAAATTAGTAATTGTTGCAGCCATGGGCAGATGATAAAAGTTTGCAATTTCCCATTCCTCAACAACATCATGAACCTTTTGAGATTCCAAAGGAATTTGCATATTAGCAATCAACTCTTCTTCCTGAATAAACTCAGCCAAATGCTTATTAAATATTTCTAGCTTAGCCTTAAGCTTTAATGCGCTATACTCTACATCAGGTCCAAATGGCTTGGTTGCCTCTGGGCCAATCATAATTTGCGCACCTACATCCTGATTATCCTTTCCGTTTAGATGTTCTAATGTCATTGTATCCAATGCAACAGGGTCTTCAATTTTATCTACAACGCGAAACAATTCCTTTTTTAATACATCAATATATTCAACTATATCATCAGCATTCACCTTAAGTTCTTTTGCATGGCTGTAAAATTCCCCAACTTTAGCTGGGTCATCAATATTCATTCTTTTGAACTTCTCATAGGTTTGATCTATTTTATGCTCAAAATTATCGGTAGTTCTTTCCAACCCTTCGTTAATAATCAGGAAGGAATGAAGAATCTCCTTTGATACATTCATGGCCAGAAGACATAAAAGCACCAAATACATCAAGTTAATCATCTTCTGCCGGGGAGGCAAATCACCTAAAGACATATATCTCCTTTTTTAGTAGTTAATAAATTTATAAGTATGTCTCCTAGTTATTAGGGTTCATTGCAGTTAACATATTTCCATAAATGTTATTCAAACTGCTAATGTTTTTAGAAAGCTCAGAAATTGCTTCAGCGTAAACCTTAGCATCACCAACAGAACTATTCAAGCTAGACATAACCTCATCCATACCGTTGAAGTAGTTCTTAGAATTTTCAAGTGTTTCCTGTGCACTTTGAAGCTGCAATTCGTATGAAGCATTTAACTCGGTTAGGTTTTTGGACATTCTCCCCAATTGCTCACCAAAGTCAACACCACTTTCGTTTTCTTCTGCAAGACCTGCAATAGAACTAGCAGCCTTAACGTAGGTATCGCTTAATGAGCTAACCTGATTAGAAGCATTTCTCACACTATTTACGTACTCTTCGGTAGCAACAGAAGCATTTGACATGTCATTCAATTGATCTGTAGTATTCTTTAAGCCTTCCAGACCTCTACCCAAACTATTGATTAGATCAGGACCGATATTTGCCTCTTCCATCATCTTATCCAACTTCTGACTAGCCGTTAAACCATCATCTTCGAGAGCAGCTTCTCCTTCAAACTCATCTTCCATTTCATCATCTTCCGGATTATGAGCCAATTCAGGATAAACTCTAGACCAATCATTGGCCAAATGTTGCGGTTCAATAGCACCTAACGCAAATAATGCAGACTCAGTACACAATCCAACAATCAACATAATACTAGCACCAGGATAGTGCTGAATTTTAAAAAGCGCACCTAGAATTACAATCGCAGCACCCAAGCTCATAGCCATATTTACAATCGTCTTCCCTTTCTCCGTTCCATATAGAAAATTTGCTAATCCTCCCTTTTTTCCTGACATAAGTATTCGTTTTAAGTAGTTACCGTTAAAAAATTAAATAAATAGTGTAAAATTATATTTGAGACTTACCCATTCCTAGATAGCTCATTACATTCCTGAAGCCAATGTAAGATTTGGCTGTATCTTGATATTCGTACGTTCTGGTACTTGTTTGCATGTAATAACCTACATCCTTCCAAGAGCCACCACGTATAACTTTTCTTTTAAGAACAGGTGGATCATCATCCTTAGCCTCATATACATAATCCATGTTCAAATCATGGGCAAAATCCAATGCGGACTCATCAAATGCATTGCTCGTCCACTCTGCTACATTACCAGCCATACAATAAAGGCCAAAGTCATTAGGCTCATAAGAAACAACCGGAACTGTATGGATTCCACCATCGTCATAATAATTTCCTCTTAATGGCTTGAAGTTAGCCAAGAAACAACCTCTTGTATTTCTTGTGTAAGGTCCTCCCCAAGGGTATGGAGACAAATCCAATCCACCTCTTGATGCATACTCCCACTCAGATTCATTTGGCAACCTATAATCCTGAACAAATGTTTCACCAACTGTTGCAAGAAACTTATTGTGTAAGAAGGTTCTCCACAAGCTAAAAGCTCTGGCCTGCTTCCAAGAGACACCTACCAAAGGATACTCATCATAAGCTGGATGCCAGAAATACATATTAGTTAACGGCTCATTAAATGAGTATGTAAAATCATGAATCCAACACAAGGTATCCGGGTAGATATTAATTTGGTCCGACTTTATAAATACCGATCGATCAGTCATTCCTCTTTCCCTCATTGGATCCCCATTTATTGTTGGGTTCTTCTTAGCAGCATCTTTAAAATCAATCCAATAATACTCGTAAATCAACTTACGTGTATCAATAGTTCTATGCCCATAGAATCGTTCATATTCTGGCAGGAACATAACGGCCAAGGCCTCTCGACTCTCAGGTTCATTCCAAAGAATTTCAGCATCCCAGTTAATGTACGGCGGATCAATATCTTCCTCAAATTCATTAACTGTAATTAAGTATTCTTCTTCGCCTACCTCTTCACCAAGAATCTTGTATGCCATTGAATCCCGAACCCACACAACAAACTGCCTGTATTCGTTATTCGTAATTTCTGTTTCATCCATATAAAAAGGTGAAATCGAAACCGTTTTAGATCTTGATGTATATGAATATGGTGCATCCTGATCACTAGGACCCATATTATAACTTCCCGGTGGTATATATAACATACCATAAGGATCCGGCTGATACCAGACTTGTCTATCTTGAACTCCTACCAATTGACCACCAGCGTCGGTATAACAACCAACCAGCGTCAATGACAGGGCTACAGATAAGATTAGCAACTTTTTCATGCTTCCTCCTATTTTAGATTTGTACTTTATGTTCAATATTTTAATCATTCAGCAAACGCCAAAAATAACGTAAATTAATTAGAAATGTTGTATATCTCTTTGAACCCTAGAGCCAGAGCGGATTTTTATGAATTGAAATTTTGGGTTTTGGTGTGATTCCAAAGCAATAATTGACAAATATTTCAAATGATCCAACATTGTGTTTAAACAACTTGGAAGTATTTATATCGTAAGAAAAACCAACTTTAGCGGTACCCTTTCCGCCTCCAACGTTATGCCAGTTATATCCACCCATTAACGCAGCTGCATCCTGGAATCTCCAGGAAACACCAGCCCATATCTTGTTCTGTTTGATTGCACGAACATTAATATCAACCTGAGTTGTTTTAAATTCAGTTTTTACAAAAGCTGAAGGAAGTAAATCCCAATCCTCTGAACCCAAGAAATTGTTCATGCGATAACCTCCCATAAAATAAGCATGAGGCTGTACCTGATATTTTGTGATTCCAAGAGTTGGGTCTTGCTCAAAACTAAAGTTACCCTTAGTTAAATGGGCTACACTTGCCCCGGCAAAAATTTTCTCATCGGCTGATTGATAATATAGACCAAAGTCCATATCAAATCCATACTGCCTGTTTCCCATAGCAGCAAGAATATTAGGATCCTGTATTGATGATCCTTGTCCCGCAATACCTCCATCAGGTGTTCTCATTTTACTACCATCTATCCTGACGCCCATAGTTCCAACTCCAAATCCAAGGCTAATGGTTCCAATGCTACTAAACTTAAAATGATTTGCAATTGCTGCTTTAAAGCCATTAGTACTAATAGGGCCTATTTCGTCATCAATAAAAGTGAATCCAACTCCAGGGTTGATCCACTGTGACTCTTCCCAAATTTTTAGGTTAATTGGAGAATGAACCGAAAAAAGGATGTCCCTAGGGGCACCTTCTATACCAGCCCATTGCTGTCTGAAAATTCCTGTAGCACAGATCTTGTTAGTTCCTGCATAAGCAGGGTTGTTGTACAATTTGTTGGCAAAGTTCATTGTGAACTGTGGATCTTGCTGAGCAATTGCACCCAACACACTTAAACTCAATAAAACAGTAATTATATTTTTCATATTCTTAGCTAGTTTAATGCTAACAAGGCGGCTAAAATAGTTAAAAAATTATATTAACAATACATTTTTAACAACCGCCCAATTAACGATGGACATTTCTCCAACGCGAGGCAACCCTTTTTATTTTAATTCGTCTATTTGAACTTGCGGTAATTACTCCACCACTTCTCCGGGACTGTATCGTTACATGCTTTTTGATAATCTGCATAAGAACATGGTACTAACTGATGCCTTCTATATTTTGACAGCTTACTCTCAGGGTAAGGAACATCTAACCACCAACGATCGGAAACCAAATTTTTGTAAAATACTATCTCCTGTACTTCGGTGTTCGTCGTGACGATATATTTCAGCAAATCCTTATTTCTCTTGTGAAGCACGTCTCCCTTGCGGTTATAGAACCCTTCCACAAAATACCAAATCATTTCTGCAATTAGAAAGGCTGTTTGCCCATTGGTATCAAGATCAGGGTTGTATTCGTAAAGCCCAAAAGAAGTGAGTTTATCGCTCAATCCGGCATATCGGGTTATACTGCATGCTTCCTCTCCGTTAAAACCATTTGGGGTAGTATGTTCACATGCTCCTGCATCTGAAGATCGGATAGAAGAAATGTCAAAACTTAGAATATCTGCGTTCCGAACCACAGGTTCCACTTCTTTAATGTCCGCTTTGACTTCACCAAACCGATGAATGTCAAAGTGAAGTCGATCCATTAATTTTCGTTCTTCCTCACTCACAAAATAGGTTTGATAGCCTATGTTACTGTAATTGAATAAATAGTTGGGCTGATGAAGGATAATCTTATTTAGATAACCGTTTGATCGAATTCCCTCTTCAACATCTCCCAAATCCAGAGCACGGTCTACGCTAACAATATTTACCACCTGCTCTAACTTCTCGTAAGCTTCGTAATTGGCATAGGTTAAATCTTGCGAACCACCCAGGATAATTGGAAGCACTCCCGATTTCACACACTCAGCAATTACATTATTAACGGCATAATAAGTATCAGTTACCGATTCACCGGCTTCGATGTTTCCCAGATCAGCAATTTTACGGTTATTCCAATTGCTTTTAAGGCTATACAATTTTGATCGGATTGCATCCGGTCCATTTTTGCAACCTTTATTCTTATAACTGTTCCTTTCTTCTTTAACACCAAGTATTACAAGATCAAAATCTTCGAAATTCGGGAAGCCATTGGAACTGTTATGAAACTGAACAGTGCAACCTAAGTCATCATTGGAATAGTTGGAATTGGTGTAGTCAAGTGGTGAAAAATATATCGACAAATCCATAGCAAGGTAATTTCCGAATCAAAACTACTTGCTTTTTTTCTTCGAAAACTTCCTTTTGGCGGGAGCGTTTTTAGCGAGTTTTAAACAATCTTCCAGTGTAAGACTCGTTGGGTCAACATCCTTTGGGATTTTCACATTTTGTTTCCCTACCTTAATGTACGGTCCCCACCTGCCGTTTAGTACCGAAACATCTGCATTTTCTTCAAATTCCCGAATTATTTTATTAGCATCAGCCTCACGCTTAGCAAGAATAAGTTCAATTGCCTGCTCCAGATTGACGGAATGAGGGTCTGTCTTTCCAAGAGAGACAAACTTGCTGTTGTGTCTTACGTATGGGCCAAACCTCCCAATACCTACAACAACTTTCTTATCCTCGAATTCGCCTAAATCCTTGGGCATTTTAAAAAGTTCAAGAGCTTCTTCAAGGGTAATACTGGTTATGGAAGAATCTCCTGTAATTTTTGCAAACTTTGGCTTTTCTTCATCTTCCACATTTCCAATCTGAACCATTGGTCCAAAGCGACCAATACGTGCATATATATTTCTGCCGCTCTTTGGGTCTACACCCAACAAACGTTCTCCGGTAGCTCGACCTTCTTCTTTTAAAGTAACTTCAATATTTTCCTTGAATGGGCCATAAAAACGGCCGATCATCTCGTTCCATTGTTTCTGTCCCTGTGCAATGCTATCAAATTCCTTTTCCGCTTCGGCAGTAAATCCATAGTCCATCACATTGGGAAAATGGTCCATTAAAAAATCAGTTACAACAATTCCTATATCCGAAGGGAACAACTTCTTCTTTTCTGCGCCAGTAATTTCGGTTTTTATCGATTTACTTACATCACCATTCACTAATTCTAAAACCGCATAATTGCGTTCAGTTCCTTCCTTTTCCTTTTTTTCTATGTACCCGCGCTTTTGAACAGTTGATATGGTAGGTGCATAAGTAGAAGGGCGGCCAATTCCCAATGTTTCTAGTTGTTTAACCAAACTGGCCTCTGTATACCTCGGGGGGTGATTCGCAAATCGTTCAACCGCCTTTAGCGATTCTAACTGCAGCTGGTCACCAACCTTAATTGGAGGAAGCATTCCACTTTTATCATCCTCTCCCTCATCATCATTTCCTTCGGTATATACCTTAATAAAGCCATCGAATGTTAGTACTTCCCCAGTGGCCCTCAACTTTTCTTCGGAGCCACTTATTCCAATGGTCACTGTTGTTTTTTCAATTTCTGCACTGGCCATTTGACTTGCAATGGCCCGTTGCCAGATCAATGAATATAACCTCTCTTCATTTCGGTCGGCACTTACAGAATGAGCGGCAAAATTCGTTGGACGAATAGCCTCATGTGCCTCTTGTGCTCCTTTGGTTTTAGTAGCATAATGCCTTTCGAAAGCATATTTCTCACCATAGGCGGCATGAATTTCATTTCTAGCTTCATTTATAGCAAGATCCGAAAGATTAACTGAATCGGTTCTCATATAGGTTATGCGGCCCGCTTCGTACAATTTTTGAGCAACAACCATGGTCTGCTGCACAGAAAAACCGAGTTTCCGAGAAGCTTCTTGTTGTAGTGTGGAAGTAGTAAAGGGTGGTGCCGGATTTCTTTTTAATGGCTTAACATCTTTCTTTTCAATCTCATAAGTTGCCCCCTTACAAGAATTCAGAAATGTATTTGCTTCTTCCTCACTTTTTAACCTTTTGGGAAGTTCTGCCTTTAATACACTCTTGCTGTCCACTAAGAATTCAGCACTGACCTTGAACGACGAAGTAGGAACAAATTTTTCAATTTCTCTTTCCCGCTCAACAATAAGTCGAACCGTAACAGACTGAACCCTTCCTGCTGATAAAGAAGGTTTAACTTTTTTCCATAAAACAGGTGACAGCTCAAAACCAACCAATCGATCCAACACCCTTCTCGCTTGTTGCGCGTCTACTAAGTTTTGATCTATTTTTCTGGGTGCGTCAATAGCTTTGAGTATCGCCGACTTTGTAATCTCATGAAATACAATACGTTGAGTGCTATCTTTTTTCAATCCCAGGGTTTCGAATAAATGCCAGCTAATGGCCTCCCCTTCCCGATCCTCATCCGTTGCTAACCAAACCATATCTGATTTCTTGGCTAGTGATTTCAAATCTTTAATCACTGATTTCTTATCCGCTAAAACATCGTAGGTAGGTTCAAAATTGTTTTCGACATCAATTCCAAAATTCTTTTTAGCTAAATCTCTTACGTGTCCAAAACTGGATTTAACCACGTAATCTTTACCCAAGAAATTTTCAATTGTTTTTGCTTTAGCAGGTGACTCAACGATAACTAAATTCATGCAGTTCAATTAGATTAAATATCCCACGAATAGGATCGAATTTAACGGCGGCAAAGTAAGTGAATATATAAAACATCAAAATTTAACATTAAAAAAAACCTGTTCATTGGAATTCAAACCCGCTATAACTCCCATTTACAGCGAGATATTTAAACATTCATGTCAATTTGACACCAGCCCTCTTTTGTCTACTTTTGCCAGCTCGTAGGAATTGATTATTGAGGAAGAAAGATGTTTGAAGGAAAAAACTCAACGGTTATTGACGAAGAAATTCAGGGCACAGCTACCATTAAGAATTCACCAATTGCCAGTAGCAAAAAAGTATATCTGGAAAGTTACGGTTGTGCAATGAATTTTTCAGATAGTGAAATCGTTGCTTCAATTCTGACTCAGGAAGGTTACCAGACAATAAAGGAACCTGAAACTGCAGATTTGGTCCTCATTAATACTTGCTCCATTCGAGAAAAAGCAGAACAAACCGTTCGAAACCGACTAACTTTTTACAAGGGAATCAAGAAACGGCATAATAAAAACCTTATTGTAGGTATTCTTGGCTGTATGGCTGAGCGATTGAAAGATCAATTACTGGAAGAGGAAAAATTGGTAGACATTGTTGCAGGTCCGGATTCATACCGCGATTTACCTAACCTCATATCCAATGTCGAAAGTGGTCAAAAAGCGGTAAATGTCCTTTTAAGCAGGGAAGAAACCTATGCGGAAATAAGCCCAGTAAAACTAGGCGAAAATGGTGTTTCCTCTTTTATATCGATAATGAGGGGATGTGATAACATGTGTTCCTTTTGTGTTGTTCCATTTACAAGGGGCCGTGAGCGTAGCAGAAATCCGGAAACAATTGTCAGGGAAGCCAAAGAGTTGTTTGACAATGGTTTTCGCGAGGTAACGCTTTTGGGTCAAAATGTAGATTCCTACCGTTGGAATATTACCAAGAAAGGTGAGATTAAGAACCCTGACGAGGAAACAGTAAGTTTTGCTCAACTCATGGAAAAGGTTGCACAGGTTCATCCTGATTTAAGGGTTCGGTTTTCCACTTCACACCCAAAGGATATGACCGACGATGTGCTTCACACGATTGCGAAGTATGAGAATATTTGTAACTACATACATCTACCGGTTCAGTCCGGTAATTCTGATGTATTAAAAAGAATGAATCGTGGATATACAAGAGAATGGTACTTAACGCGAATTGAAGCTATTCGCAGAATCATTCCCCATTGCTCTATTAGTACAGATATTATTTCTGGTTTTTGCGGTGAAACTGATGAAGAACATCAAGACACCATTTCTTTAATAAAGGATGTTAAGTTCGATTTTTCATACATGTATAAATACTCTGAAAGGCCTAAAACATTGGCAGAAAGAAAATTCGATGATAATGTATCGGAGGATGTTAAATCAAAGAGATTAACAGAGATTGTTAATTTACAAAAAGAGCAGGAAAAAGAACTGAACCGACGATTTATTGGGAAAACCAAAAAGGTCCTGGTTGAAGGACCTTCCAAAAAGAATCCTGATGAATGGAAAGGGCGTATATCTGAGAATACCATGGTCATTTTTAAAAATGAAAACTTTAAACCCGGTGAATATATTCAGGTAAAAATTTCAGACATTAGTACAGCAATTTTAAAAGGAGAAGTAGTTTAGAGCAATGAACATTCAACAGATTAAACAGCGTTTTGAAATTATCGGGAACTCCCCGTTGCTGGACCATGCAATTAGCACGTCGATGCAAGTTGCAACAACCGACTTGTCCGTTTTAATTACTGGAGAATCAGGAACCGGGAAGGAAAATATACCGAAGATCATCCATCAAATCAGCCACAGAAAACATTCTAAATACATTGCAGTTAACTGCGGTGCAATTCCTGAAGGTACCATTGACTCCGAATTGTTCGGCCACGAAAAAGGGGCGTTTACGGGAGCCCATAGTACCCGCTCGGGATATTTTGAGGTCGCCGACGGAGGAACGATTTTTTTAGACGAGGTTGCTGAACTCCCCGTTCAAACCCAGGTTCGATTGTTAAGGGTCTTGGAAACCGGCGAATTCATTAAAGTTGGATCCAGCAAGGTTCAAAAAACCAACGTAAGAATAATAGCGGCAACCAATGTAAACATTACTAACGCCATCGACAAAGGAAAATTCAGGGAAGACCTTTTTTACAGGCTGAATACGGTACCTATTCAATTACCCCCTTTAAGAGAGCGAAGAGAAGATATTCACCTGCTGTTTAGAAAATTTGCAGCCGATTTTGCTGAAAAGTACCGGATGCCAACGGTTCGGCTGGAAGAAGATGCGCAAAATACGCTACGGAATTATCGATGGCCTGGTAACATACGTCAATTAAAAAATGTAACGGAGCAAATAAGTGTCATCGAAAAAGAAAGGCTCATTAATTCGGACAAGCTTCTGAATTACTTACCGAATTTTCAAAGAACCAATTTACCAACGATTTATGACAATCAAACATCGGGAGATTCACCTTCTGACAGAGAGCTTTTATACAAAGTACTCTTTGACATGAGGAAGGAAATAACCGATTTAAAGAAATTGGTTGTTGAAGGAATAAAAGCTGATGGAATTAACCTGCAGAGTGAAGAAAATGTTCAGATTTTGAATAGGATTTACAGCGATGTTCAATCGGAATCAGAAGCTCCAATTCAGATTCGTGATAATGTCGGTAGCGTACCAAAACCCATTGAACGTCCCCAAATTATAAATCCAAATGATGACACTTATAACATTCATGAGGAAATTGAGGAAAGCTTAAGCATTGAAGAAAAGGAGAAAGAACTTATTTCAAAGGCGCTTAGTAAATACAAAGGAAGAAGAAAACAGGCGGCAAATGAATTAGGGATTAGCGAAAGAACCCTATATCGAAAAATTAAAGAATACGACCTGAAATGAAGAAAATTGGAGTCCTTGTTGTAGTTCTTTCATTTTTGGTAACAAATCAAGGTTGTAAAATGAGCTACGGCTTTAATGATGCTTCCATTGATTACACCAAGGTAAAAACCATTTCAATAAGTGTTTTTCCAAATTATGCACCTCTTGCTCAGCCTACCCTATCGCAAGAATTTACAGAAGCCCTTCGCGATATTTTCCTGGTACAAACTCGTTTAGACCTGGTTAAAACTGACGGCGATTTGCAGTTTTCAGGAAAAATTACCGGGTATAGTACGGCACCTGTTGGAATACAAGCTGATGAAATTGCGGCGCAAAACCGGTTAACCATTACTGTGCAGGTTAAGTTTGTTAACAAATCGGATGAAAGCAAAAATTACGAGTCCAGTTTTACTCAATATGCCGATTACGACAGCAACAAGCCTTTGAACGAGGTTGAGAGTGAATTGGTCAAAGAGATTAATGAGCTATTGACTCAACAAATATTCAACAAGGCAGTAAGCAATTGGTAGTGAACACGCAAAGGATCATTGAAATAGCCCGGGACAACGAAGCACTATTAAGTGCCGGAAAGGAGTTAGACACTTTAATTGCTCAATATCCTCAGGTTGCTTTGTTTCAAAAACTTAAAGCCAAGCAGTTCCAGTTGAATTCCGATCCCAATTACCAACTTCAATTAAAAAAGACAGCAGTATTTTCACCAGATAGAAAAAAACTCTACCAATATTTAATTCAGCCCCAGATTGTTAAACAAATTGAGGAGGTTGAAGAAGAATTAAAAGTATCGCCTGCAGAAATTGAGGTCAAAGAAGTTCAAACACAAAAAAAGCAAACCAGCGTTCCTTCTCCACTTGAAAAATATTCTTTCGAGAAAGAGGAAGAGCCAAATACAGAAGAAATAGCCAGAAAACAGTTGGAAAGAGAAATTCTGCAACACGCAGTTTCCTCCTCCATTCTTCTGGATGCAGACCATGTAGAAATACAGAAAGAAAGCACAGAACCAAATGAACCGGCTAAAGCAACAAACGAGGAACAGGTTTCAAAAGATGACAATTTCAATGAACTTGGGCTCCTGGATTGGTTAAAACTAGGCGAGGTAAAACAAGAAGAAAAGAAACCAGATGAGCTAATAGAGGCCTTCATAAAAAGTGATCCTTCGCACATTTCTACATCTGAAGAGAAGGAAACTAAGATTATTATTAACCGACCTAAGCAGGAATTCTTCTCCCCGGAAAATATGGCCAAGATGAGCCTTATGGAGGATGAAGACCTCGTTACAGAGACTTTGGCTAAGATATATGCCAAGCAGGGAAACCTTTCCAAAGCCCGAAAAACTTATGAAAAATTAAGTTTGAAATATCCGGAAAAAAGCGATTACTTTGCGCGCCTCAAAAAAGAGCTTGATAATAAACAATAAACGACATGCTTACAGTAATATTTATATTGATTTTTCTTGACTGTATTTTGCTAACTGCAGTAGTATTGGTACAAGAATCAAAAGGTGGCGGATTGGCAAGTGGCTTTTCGTCAACCACTCAGGTGATTGGTGTTAAAAGAACTGCTGATTTCTTAGAAAAGGCTACCTGGGGACTTGCAATTGGTCTTTTGGTATTGTGCCTTGGTGCAGCAGCTGTTGGTGATAAAACAGAAAATGTAGAAGTTGAAAAGAAATCTTCTATTGAAGAATACATTGAAAACGAAACTATTCTTCCTCCACCTGAGGCTGCCCCAACTCCGGCTCAGTAGTGAAGAAACATTGATTGGTTAAATCTGATCTTAAAAACTTAAAATGTCAGTATGTCATTCATGCTGACATTTTTTTGTACGGAGTCAGCAAAAATGTCAAGGATTCAAGCGTGTAAACCATTGGCATGAGAAATGATAAAGCGTGCAATTGAAAAATTGAATTGAAATTCTAACTTAAAATAATTTTAAAATGGGAATAAATATTAAACCTCTAGCAGACAGAGTGCTTGTAGAAGCTGCTCCTGCGGAGGAAAAAACAGCCGGAGGAATTATTATTCCGGATACGGCTAAAGAAAAACCACGAAGAGGAGTTGTGGTAGCGGTAGGTACTGGAAAGCCCGACGAGCCCATGACTGTTAAAGTTGGCGACTCTGTACTTTATGGGCAATATGGCGGAAGTGAAATTTCGTTTGAAGGCAAGGACTACTTAATGATGAGAGAGTCAGACATTTTTGCTATCGTTTAATTCATAAAAATTAAAAAACTTACGTAATGGCTAAGAAAATAACATTTGACGTTGAAGGAAGAGATCAACTCAAAAAAGGAGTAGATGCTTTAGCAGATGCAGTTAAAGTAACATTAGGACCAAAAGGAAGAAATGTTGTTATCGACAAAAGCTTTGGTGGACCAAGCATAACAAAAGATGGTGTATCAGTTGCTAAAGAAATAGAGCTTAAAGATCCCATTGAAAACATGGGAGCTCAAATGGTAAAGGAAGTTGCTTCTAAAACGGCAGACATTGCTGGTGATGGAACAACAACTGCAACCATTCTTGCTCAGTCAATTATTCACACAGGACTAAGAAATGTTGCTTCAGGTGCAAACCCAATGGATCTGAAAAGAGGTATCGATAAAGCGGTAAAAGCAGTAATCGAAAACCTTGGAACGCAGTCGGAAGAAGTTGGTGACGACAATGACAAAATCAAACAAGTTGCTTCTATCTCAGCAAATAATGATGAGGTAATCGGTTCATTAATCGCCGAAGCAATGGGTAAGGTTAAAAAGGAAGGCGTTATCACTGTTGAAGAGGCTAAAGGTACTGACACTACTGTAGATGTGGTTGAGGGAATGCAGTTTGACCGAGGATACCTTTCTCCATACTTCGTAACTAATACGGAGAAAATGATTACTGATTTGGAGAGCCCATACATTCTTATTTATGACAAGAAGATTTCTACTATGAAAGATCTTCTTCCGGTTCTTGAGAAAACAGCTCAAACAGGTAAAGGCCTTTGCATTATTGCTGAAGATGTAGATGGAGAAGCCCTTGCTACTTTGGTAGTAAACAAATTAAGAGGTTCTTTGAAAATTGCTGCTGTTAAGGCTCCAGGATTCGGAGATCGAAGAAAAGCCATGTTGGAAGATATTGCTATTCTTACCGGAGGTTCTGTGATCTCAGAAGAGCAAGGTCGTAAATTGGAAGATGCAACGCTTGAAGATTTAGGTACCTGTGAGAAAATCGAAATTGACAAGGACAATACTACCATTGTAAATGGTTCCGGGTCAAAAGAAGATATTGATGGTCGTGTAAATCAAATCAAAGCTCAAATTGAAACCACTACTTCTGATTATGACAAGGAAAAACTTCAGGAAAGACTTGCCAAGTTAGCAGGCGGAGTTGCTGTACTATACATTGGTGCTGCAACTGAGGTTGAAATGAAAGAAAAGAAAGATCGAGTTGACGATGCACTTGCCGCTACTCGTGCTGCTGTGGAAGAGGGAATTGTTCCTGGTGGTGGAGTTGCCTTAATTAGAGCAATTGATTCATTAGACAAACTGGACCTGGACAACATGGACCAGAATACTGGTGTTGCCATTATAAGACGTGCTATAGAAGAGCCACTTCGTCAAATCATTAAAAATGCAGGGGGAGAAGGTGCTGTTGTAGTACAAAAAGTGAGAGAAGGTAAAGGCGATTTTGGATATAACGCAAGAACTGATGTTTATGAAAATTTACTTGCAGCAGGAGTAATTGACCCTACTAAAGTAACTCGTGTAGCATTGGAGCATGCGGCTTCTATCGCTGGAATGTTCCTAACTACGGAATGTGTTCTTTCTGAAGACAAAGAAGACGAGCCGGCAATGCCTCCTATGCCAGCTGGTGGAATGGGTGGCGGAATGCCAGGAATGATGTAGTCTCGGCTACGCTCGACTACCTCATTCAATTGAATGAGGCTCTAAATATTTTGAAAATCCCTCTTTGGAAACGAAGGGGGATTTTTTATTGCAAGAAAAATTACCTTTGAACAAACCCCTTGTTCTTGTTTCGTTACCCTGGTCTGTTTGTTTTTATTCTGGCATTTATTCTTCGAATTGGCTATACGGTTTACATCCAACAAACTAACCCGGACAGTATATACCAATATGATTCCTGGGGGTACCTAAACATTGCAAAAAACCTGTATCAGGATCAGGTTTTTAGCCAAAGCCTGATAGAACCTCAAACCCCTGATAGCACACGTACCCCAATCTATCCGGCTTTTATTCTTCTTTTTCATTTGGCACAGCTTGCTGGTAAATGGATTGTTTTTGTTCAGGCATTGCTAGGTGCGTCTACAGCATTGGTCACTTACCAAATTGCGGACATCATAGGTAGAAACAGATCGGTAAACGTTTTGGCTGGAATTCTCGTCGCCATCAATTTGCCCAGTATATATATGGGTAACGTAGTTGCCTCCGAGAGTTTATACACGTTGCTCCTGACAATATCCGTCTATTATGCTGTTAAAGGCATAAAATTCAAGGAAGAGGACGCCGTTACCGCAAGTGTTATACTAATGGCATTAGCCACATTGACCCGCCCCATAACTTTCTACTTCATAATTATAATTCCTCTGGGCTATTTTCTTTTCTCGGGGTTTGGTATCACCAGAAGAATAAAAACGTTTTTGGTTCATGCGGTAATAATCGGAGTCTTTATTGGCCCGTGGATCTATAGAAATCATGTAATCTTTGGGAACCCATTCTTCTCAAGTATCTCAGAAGTAAACCTTTTGTTTCATACATCGACACAAGTTCGTTCCCTGGCAGAGGATAAACCTCAGAAATCAATAGAAATGGAGTATAGAAATGACAGTTTAGCCGGGCTTGACTTTGTTGGTGATCCCGGAGCAATTCCTCCATTTATTTCATTTGCCAGGGCCGAAACCAAGAGAGTGATAAGTACCTACCCCGAAGCGTTTTTAAAGATGTGGGCCACCTCGACCATCATGTTCTTTATAAAGCCTATGCGCAGTTATTTTAATTTTCAGTTGAAAGCAGATAACGTACATGCTGCTATGGCATCGGTAGAAAACAGGTCTAAAGGAAACCTTCTTCAAAAAACCTTGAACAACTCGGATACGACAACCCTGTTTCTCGTTGCAATTCAAGCATTCATTCTGTTAATTACATATTTAGGAATCTTGTTTTCATTAAAATATTGGCTAACAAGAGACTTCAAAATTTTCGGACTTCTCCTTTCCCTCCTAATCTATATTGCACTCGTATCAAGTATAACCGAGGTGGATGCACGATTTCGAATTCCGGTAGTACCCATACTAAGCATTCTGTGTTTACCCATCTTCGCTCCTATTTTTGACAAATTCGTTGGTATACAAGATGAATAAGAAGAAAAAAAAACATGCAGATGCCCTCTACCTTTTATTAGCGGGACTATTTATTGCATCTTTGGTTACCTGCAACCTTATCGCTAATAAGTTTGTATCCGTTGACCTAGGATTTAAAACATTTATCATATCAGCAGGAGTTCTTCCCTATCCCATTACTTTTCTTATCACTGACATACTTTCGGAAATCTACGGCAGAAAAAAAACAAGTGCTGTGGTTTACACAGGCCTGGGAGCCTCTGTTTTTGTATTGTTTATTTTATTTCTTGGACACCAGTTTCATGCAATCGAAGGGTCACCGGTTAATGATTCAACTTATGAAGCCGTGTTTGCAAATTCATGGCGAATTGTTGCCTCATCAATGATAGCTTATATAGCAGCGCAACTAATTGATGTTCGTGTATTTCATTTTTGGAAAAAAATAACCAACGGTAAACACCTATGGCTTAGAAACAACGGCTCTACTATTTTTTCTCAATTAATTGACACTACATTGGTTGTGTTTGTACTCTTCATGGGGATAAAATCGACCGAGGAAATTACCGGTTTTATTTTGGATGGGTGGATGTTTAAAGCCTTAATTGCACTATTGGATACTCCCATCTTTTATTTGGCTGTATTTATTCTTCGCAGATATTTTGGGATTAAAGGCACCAATGAATTAAGCTTCTAATAATCCATGCTAATCTCGATTAGTTAACCATTTAACACTAGCTGTTAACCTTTTATAAGTATCGTTTACCATTATTCAAAATGGCTACTTTTGGGCCGTTCAAAAACAATTTAGTACAATGATGAAGTATACTCTGGGAGTTCTCCTATCCTTATTGACTTTAAGCAATACAGCTCAAATTCTTAATCCGGTAAAATGGAGTTATGACTCAAAGCAAATTTCTGAAGATGTTTTTGAACTGAATTTTACTGCAAGCCTGGAGGAACACTGGCATATTTATTCCACCACCCTTTCAGGAGATGAAGGACCTGTTCCCACTTCATTTGATTTTAAACCGGGAGATGGATATGAGTTGATTGATGGTATTAAAGAACCTAAGCCGATAAAAGAATTCGATAAGAATTTTGAAATGAATTTGTTGTTCTTTGATCGCGAAGCAACATTTACCCAGCAAGTAAGACTGTTAAAACCATCCGTTACGGTTACCGGTGAATTAACCTACATGGTGTGTGACGACTCTAAGTGCCTCCCCCCTGATTACATTGATTTCTCCTTTGATCTTACAAAAAAATCAGGTGAATCCAACGAACCGGTGAACGAAGAAAAAACTGAGGCTAAGCCTTCACTGGGAGAAGCCCAGCCGTTAATAGCAAACAACAATAAACCGGAAATTTTCAACCCAGTGAAATGGGATTTTTCTTCAGTGAGAATAAGTGACACCGAGTATGAAATTGTACTTGATGCAACCATTGACAAAGGCTGGCATCTCTACTCCCAAAACTTAGAAAGTCAGGATGGCCCAGTAGCTACTGAGGTAAACCTTTTCAACCCTGACTCAAACTTTGTGCTAATTGGAGATGCGAAAGAAGAAGGAGATTTGATCAAAGAGTATGACAAAAACTTCATGATGGAGTTATCCTTCTATGCCAATGATGTTACGTTCAGACAAAGAATAAAAACAGAAGGCGCTTCAAGTATAAAAGGTGAAGTATACTTCATGGTTTGCGATGATTCCAAATGCCTTCCTCCTGAGGCTATTGAGTTTGAATTGGATCTTTCAAAAAGCGAAATAGCGGCAGAAAATACTTCATCAAATGATGACCCTGAAAAGACTTCTTACTGGCTCATTTTGCTGTACAGTTTTCTTGGCGGTATGGCTGCTTTGCTAACACCTTGTGTGTTTCCAATGATTCCTATGACAGTAAGCTTTTTTACCAAACAAAGTAAAACAAAGGCTGAAGGAGTTAGAAAAGGGGTCACTTATGGACTATCCATTGTTTTTATCTATGTTCTGTGTAGTGTACCCTTCCATTTGTTCGATACGGTTAGCCCTGACATATTTAATGAAATGGCCACCAACCCTTACTTAAACCTGTTCTTTTTTGCCGTCTTCATTGTTTTTGCAGTATCCTTTTTGGGTGCATTCGAACTTACCCTGCCTTCTTCGTGGGTGAATAAGGCAGATGCTAATGCTGACAAGGGAGGCCTTATTGGTATTTTCTTTATGGCTCTAACGCTCATATTGGTTTCATTTTCATGTACCGGCCCCGCTTTGGGTCTGTTATTAGGAAGCGTATTATCGACTACTGGCGGAGCAATGTACCTAACCGTAGGCTTATTGGGCTTTGGACTTGGCCTTGGTCTTCCATTTGGCTTATTTGCAGCCTTCCCAGGTTGGATGAATTCTCTACCTCAATCCGGAGGCTGGCTGAATTCGGTTAAAGTTGTTTTTGGGTTTGTGGAGCTTGCCTTCGCTTTTAAGTTTTTATCGAACGCGGATTTGGTTACCCAAAGTGGCCTTCTTACCAGGGAGTTGTTTATCGCTATCTGGATTGCTATTTCAGCAACATTGACACTTTACCTGCTTGGATTTATTCGCCTTCCGCACGATTCACAGGTTGAGCGACTATCCGTTGGCAGAACACTTTTAGCTACACTAACCTTTACCTTTACTTTGTATTTAGTCCCTGGGCTGTGGGGTGCGCCGTTAAAAATGATTGCAGGATTTCCTCCACCTATGTTCTATTCCGAAAGCCCAAATGGTGTAGGTAAAGCAGAAACCTTTATTGCTTCAGCAGGTAATACAACTCATAGTAAAAAATCTTCTCATGCTTCATGTCCTCATAACCTGAATTGCTTTCACGATTATGAAGAAGGATTGGCATATGCCAAAGAGGTTGGTAAACCGGTAATGCTGGATTTTACCGGATGGGCATGTGTAAATTGTCGTAAAATGGAAGAACAGGTCTGGTCGGAGGCACCGGTATTGAATCGACTCCGGGACGACGTAGTCCTTATTTCATTGTATGTTGATGAAAAGGCCAAACTACCTGAAAATGAACAGTACGTTTCTGAAACTACCGGAAAGAAAATCAAAACGGTTGGCAACAGATGGAGTGAGTTTCAAATTAAGAACTATCAATCCAATACTCAGCCGTATTACATCCTGATAGACCATAACGAAAAACAACTGGTAGAAAGTGCGTCCTACGATCCGGATGTAGAAAAGTTTGTAGATTGGCTTGACCGTGGAGTAGGTAAGTTTAACAAAACCAAGTAATGGATTTCATTCGATCACAATTTTCGGAAGCCCAAAAGATACTAGAAGAGTTTTCAGTAGAAGAAAACTTTGCCTTAATTGATTTGGCAGCCAACCTTATGGTTCAATGCCTAAAAAATGGTGGAAAAATTATCAGCTGTGGAAACGGTGGTTCAATGAGCGACGCCATGCATTTTGCTGAAGAACTGTCGGGTAGGTATCGGGATGATCGGCCAGCTATGGCAGCCCTCTCCATTTCCGACGCAGGGCATCTAACTTGTGTAGCCAATGATTATGGCTATGATTTTGTCTTTTCTCGATTTGTGGAGGCAGTTGGAAATAAAGGAGACATTTTACTTGGAATTAGCACCAGTGGCAATTCGCAAAACGTAATTAACGCAATTTCTGCAGCTAAAGAAAAGGGCATGAGAGTAATTTGCCTAACCGGAAAAGACGGTGGAAAAATTGCTGGTACCTGTGATGTAGAAATTCGAGCCCCAAAATCTGACTATGCAGATCGAGTTCAGGAGATTCACATTAAAGTAATTCATGCTTTAATTGGCCGCATTGAACAAGGAATGGCAAAATAGAACTATCTATTCACTCCTCCCTAAACAGGAATAAGAATTCTAACTTGGTACTTATGTAATCTTATTATTTATTCAAAACAAGTGTAGATCTGGTATGTGATTCATGAGTACCATACAAGTACCCTTCCTTATCTGCCCACTCCACTAGTTCTAAATAAAATGCTTTGGATAAAGCAACCGATGCTTTAGCTAATATCTTCAATTTATCAGAAGGACTAGCTCCAATGTATTCTCCGCTTTCAATTATTTTGGTTCTTTCTTCTTTCCATTTATCTTCGGTACTCTTTCTGTTTTCTTGTATCCAGGGCTTTACTTTGGACTCCCAGTAATCAGGTATAATAACTCTGACCTTACCTGGAATATCGGGATGATGAAGGCTGGGGCCTCTCGGGCCTTCAACATCCACTCCCAATGATTTCAACGATCCTGTAAAACTATGAATTGGAGAAGTTTCAACACCAGTTCCTGAGCTACAATTTAGCGATATAATCTTCCCTCTATAGTCCGGTGGAAGTGCTAGACCCGTACGTCGAGCTAAGACCTTTGGGGCCTCAAGTCCAATTAAATATGGCCATCCATGTCCTACGAAATAAATATTTTCATCAGTCTTTAGCCCTATATAGGTTTCAAGTTCTTTCACATCAGTAATTATATGCTGCCCAGCACCACCATGATCTAACGCCACTTGCAGAGAGGAGGACGTTATCCAGCCAGCATCACCTTTTGCATCTCCTAAAATGTCCTTCTCCCCTGTATTTACTATTAACCGCTGTATAACAAGGTTTGAAGCCGTAAAAGTGGGTTTAACATGACTCATGTTCTGAACAACAGAATTTGTGGCTAAACTTCCCTTTCCAGACTGGGTCGGTGTGGGATTGTCTTTCATGTCAACCCTCAATGCTTTCGCTCCCATTGCATCCGCTTCTTTTTCCAGACTTACATCATCATTTATTTTAACCTTTCCCTTCATTTGTACGGTAGGTGTTACCCTTCCTTGCTTTTGTTGCACCACATGCCAGGCTTCATGAGGCAGATGTTTTTCCTGTCCCGAGGCAATATGAATATTAGTACCTTGAGCATATGCATGAGCTTGTAGCTGAGATGGCTTGTTGGAGTTATAATGCACCTTTACATCGTCCATCGAATAACCGGAGAGGTTTTCTATTCCAGACTTAAGTTTATCCGGAAGTCCGGTCTGGTTTTCTCTTTTCTGAATGGATAAACGTTTTTGCTCAGTGTAAGCACTGGCTAAAGATTGTAGCTGCTTTATTTGCTCGGTTTGTTGACGATTATCTCTAAATTGTGAAACCGAAACTGAAGCACCGTCATTCTTGGAAACACTGTACTTCTGAACAGGAGCTTTTTCTTTTCTATTGCTATACATAGGGTAAATTCAACTGCACATATCAAAGTAATGCATTATTCAATTAAAAATCAACTAGGGAAAACCTTCATTTGATGGTATTAAAGAACAATGGCATTTTATATGCCTTATCACTCTTACTAAATTTTACTTTTGCGTCAAATTTTTCGGCAATGATTAAAGGTAAGAAAGTAGTAGTTGTAATGCCTGCTTACAATGCATCGAAAACCCTTGAAAAAACCTATAACGAAATTGATTTCGATATAGTTGATGATGTCATTTTGGTTGATGATCATAGCCCAGATGACACAAGTGAAGTTGCTCGACGAATTGGAATTAACCACGTGATAAGGCACGAAAAGAATAAAGGCTACGGTGGCAACCAAAAAACCCTATACAACAAGGCCCTGGAAATCGGTGCGGATATAGTGATAATGGTTCATCCGGATTACCAATACACCCCACTACTTATTCCATCCATTGCTCATATTATTGGAAATGATTTATATCCTGCGGTTCTCGCATCCCGAATTTTGGGTAAGGGTGCACTAAAGGGTGGAATGCCTATGTATAAATACGTTGCAAATCGTTTTTTAACCCTTTCTCAAAACCTGTTGATGAATCAGAAACTTTCTGAATATCATTCAGGGTACCGGGCATTTTCGAGAGAGGTTTTGGAAGGTATCAATTATAACATCAATTCGGATGACTTTGTATTTGACAACCAAATGCTGGCTCAAATCTTTTATGCGGGCTTTGAAATTGGTGAAGTTACCTGTCCAACCAAATATTTTGAAGAAGCTTCTTCAATTAACTTTAAAAGAAGTTCGGTATACGGGCTTGGAGTTCTTTGGACCTCCTGGTTATATTTTGTAAATAAACTTGGGTTGGTGAAATCAAAAATATTTCACCAGCGATAAGTTACGTTTCGACCACTTATTTGATTAACTGAAAGCCAACAGCCTCCACGGAGATTATTTCTGGTACTGCTCTTTTTATTGCCTCTTCCACACCAGCCTTAAAAGTCATGTTATTCATTGAACATGAAGTGCAGGCACCTTTCAGTTCCACCTTTGCAATTTTATCAGCAGTAACTTCAAGCAATTCTAAATCGCCACCATCTTCCTTGACAAAAACCTTAATATCTGCCAAGGCATCATTCACTTTATTGAAAAGACTTGTTTGAGTGGAAGTTTGCATAATAAGTGTATTACAAATTTAAAAATTACTACTCATTCAATTTGAGTTCAAGGTTATTAACCATTTCCTCAAAAGCCTTCGACTGAGAGGTATTCTCCTGAAGAATAGTTGGCCTACCAACATCACCACTTTCTCGAATGCTTTGCACCAGTGGAATTTGCCCTAGCAATGAAATGTTCATTTTATCGCTTAATTCTTTAGCTCCATCTTTTCCAAAAATGAAATACTTGTTTTCGGGTAATTCTGCCGGAGTAAACCAACTCATGTTCTCCACCAAACCAATTACCGGAACATTAATGGAATCCAATCCAAACATGTTAATTCCCTTTCGTGCGTCAGCCAGAGCAACTGGTTGTGGTGTACTTACTACTACAACCCCTGTAATTGGAACCGCCTGAACAATGGACAAATGAACATCTCCGGTTCCGGGAGGAAGGTCAATAAACATATAGTCCAATTCTCCCCATTCAACATCAGAAACCATTTGATTCAGTGCTTTGCTTGCCATTGGCCCCCTCCATACAATGGCCTGATCGGTTTCCGCGAAAAACCCAATAGACAAGATTTTGACTCCATAAGACTCAACTGGTACCATTTTATTCTTGCCATCAATCTCTTTCATGCCAGGCTTTTGATCTTCAACGTCAAACATAATTGGAGCCGAAGGCCCATAAATATCCGCATCAATCAAACCAACCTTATAACCTTTCTTGGCCATACCTGCAGCGAAGTTGGCAGTTATGGTAGATTTACCTACACCTCCTTTGCCAGAAGCTATGGCTATTATGTTTTTAACTCCCGGAAGAACTTTTCGATTTTCAGGTGCATCTTTTTTATCCTGATCCAATGCAACCACCTCGGCACGAACTTCTACTTCTGGCGACAACTTCAAATGAATCTGAGTTTCACATGCCTCTTCCATTCGTTTTCTACTATGCATGGCAGGATTGCTAACCTGTACCTTAAAGAAGACCGTATTTCCATCAATGGATATATCTGAAACCAGATCGAGGGAAACAATGTCTTTTTTTAAATCAGGCTCCATCACAAAGGACAAAGCGCGCAGCACATTCTCAGCAGTAATTTCCATGCTGCAAATGTAATTTAGAGTTAGAATAAATAAGAATAAACTAGAGAGAAAGTTCCTCGTTTGGATCCCAAAATATTGTCTCAAAATTGACAACACGATCGTTGATTACGTTGATTCCCTCCAATTGTAAAAGTTCCTCCATTTCATAGGGTGTTTTAAAATGATGTTTCCCGGTTAACATCCCATTTCTGTTAACCACCCGTTGAGCTGGTACGGGCGGATTTTGTCCATGGGCAGCATTCATTGCCCAGCCCACCATTCGAGCTGCTCTGCCAATACTCAAATATTTGGCAATTGCCCCATAAGAAGTCACCCGCCCCGTTGGGATAAGTCTAACTACGTCGTAGACATCATTGAAGAAAGATTCATGCTTATTGTTGCTCATGGCCTAAATTTTAGATAGGTAATCAAATGTCCCTTTTTTGAGAACATTTCTTCGTAATAGGTCTTCAGACTTAATACTTGCTTAAGTTCCGGGCTAAAGTTATCGAGATCAGATTTATATATATCAGCATCAGCCATCAACAAATTATATCCGTTCACCTTAATTACTTCCAGCGTGTTCTTGTGTAAAAAAGCACTGTCGGTTTTTAGGTGAATTACCCCTTCCTCTTTTAAGAATTTCTTATAGCGGCCTACAAAGGTTTTGCTCGTTAATCGCTTTTCCTCCCACTCTTCTTTTTCTTTTGGATCAGGGAAGGTTATCCATACCTGGTCTATCTCGTTTTCTCCAAAAAAAGCATCAATAAAGTCTATTCGTATCCGCAAAAAAGCCACATTTTTTAGGTTATAATCCAAAGCCTCTTTAGCACCAAACCATATTCTTGCACCCTTTATATCAACTCCAATGTAATTAACATCAGGGTGCATTTTACCCAGTCCAACGGAATATTCCCCTTTACCACAACCCAGTTCAAGAACAATTGGATTATCATTTTTAAAAATGTCCTTCCTCCAATTTCCTGCAAGCCTATGCTTACGGACCTTTCCCACTCCTTTATCAAAGAAATCTGAAAGTGGTGGTTGAATAACGTTTGGAAAACTTTCGTTCTCCCTAAAACGAAGCAGCTTTTTCTTCTTGCTCATCCTAGTGCTCTGGGTTCACCGGTTTAATCTCCAATTCTTCGACCATTCCATTGCTGTTTAACGCCATAATTACCCCATTAGCTACGTCAATCGGTTGAACAAATTCGTGGACCGGAGCTTCTAAACCATCCCAACTTGCGGTGTTGGTACTACCGGGAAGAATTGCGGTAACTTTTACGTTGTACGTTCTTAATTCCTCCCTAAGCATTTTAGTATAAGTATACAGGGCCTGTTTGCTAAATGAATAAGAAACAGCATGATTTCTCGATTCCTTGCTTAATACACTACAGATGTTAATAATATGCCCGCTCTTTCGCCTCTTAAACTCCGGTAAAAACGGTTGCGTTAAACGTAAAGCGCTGTAGAAATTAATGTTGAAAAGACTTTTTAAATTCGACTCAGAAAAATTGTCCAGACTATCTTCTTCGTACTTACCTACGTTATTGACCAACACGTCAATATCGCCCCAATAATGAATAAAAGTGTCAGCAAAATTTCTGGTTTCATGCTTTTGTGAAAAATCGGCTGACTTCGTAATTACTTCCAAGTCCGGGTGAAGGGCCTTTATTTCTTTACTCAAATAATCTAATTCTGATAAATTTCTGGCCCCTAATCCCAAATCATAACCTTCTTCTGCCAAAGCCATGGTTATTGCCTTTCCTATTCCTTTTGTTGCTCCAGTTACGATTGCCTTCATTCCTATTTTATTGACATCAAAGAAACAAAAGAAATCTGAGCCCATGCATGAACATTTGGCATAAAGGCTCATATTTTTGGGCCTATGTTTATCAAAGAATAATGAAAGAACTAAATCGGGTTCTTTTTTGTGTGTTGAATTGGGGGCTTGGCCATGCAAGCAGGAGTACACCAATCATTGAGTTTCTATTATCCAGGGGAATACGGGTAGACATTGCCTCCGATGGCGATGCTCTTAAACTTCTTAAAACCCAGTTTCCTACACTATCAGTTTTTGACCTCCCCGCATATGACATTCGTTATTCAAAATCTGCTAAGGCATTGCCTATCAAATTACTTAACCAGGTACCAAAGTTGATTCGTACAATTCGTACTGAAAATAAATTGATCCAAGAAATTATAGCTCAGTATTCTTATGATCTGATTATTTCGGACAACCGTTATGGGTGTTATTCAAAACTTATACCCTCAGTTATAATATCTCACCAATTGAATATACAATCACCCTATGCAAGTGGCTGGATTAATAGAATAAACAAACGAGTACTTTCTAACTTTAATGCAAAGTGGTTGCCAGATATAAATCATCAATTGAGTGGCGATTTGTCTAGGACCAATGATGTAGTGAATGAAATTGGGTGGTTGAGTTCTTATTCTAAAAAAGAAAATCCCAACAAGGATATTGATTATTTAATTGCCTTATCCGGTCCCGAACCGCAACGAGGATTACTTGAGCAAAAATTGCTTTCATTGATCCCTTCTGACAAAAAAATAGTATTGGTTAGAGGCACATCAAAAGCATCCACATCAATTCATAACTTGGAATGCTATGACGTTGCTTCCTTTGAACAGATGAATCAACTCCTCAACCGATGTAAAGTAGTAATTAGCCGCTCTGGCTATAGCAGTTTAATGGATTACATGATGTTGGGTTTAAATGCTATACTCATCCCAACTCCCGGACAAACCGAGCAAGAGCATTTGGCAAAACAAATGAGCAATAATGCTCAGTTTTTAGTTGTAGATCAGAATCAACTTTCTGCTTCTATATTTGATTGGTCTCATGAAGTAGATAACAGGAATCAAAAAAGCCTCGACAACGATGTTAACAAGGCTTTAATGAATGCTTTAAGTAACTTAAACTACTCTATACCATCATAGTAACCGGGTTCTCAACAAACTTCTTAAACGTCTGCAGGAACACTGCGCCACTTGCACCGTCAACAGTTCTGTGATCACAGGTCAAGGTTACCTTCATTACGTTTCCTATTTTCATTTCTCCATCCCTTACTACGGGAACCTGACGAATTGCTCCAATAGCCATAATACAAGATTCCGGAGCATTTAATATGGAAGTAAACTCTTCAATTCCAAACATTCCAAGATTAGAAACGGTGAATGTGTTTCCTTGTAATTCTTCCAACGAAATTTTCTTGTTCTTGGCTTTCACCGCAAAATCTTTTACTTCCTGAGAGATTTCAGATAGATTTTTTTGATCCGTAAACTTCACAACAGGCACCAACAATCCGTCTTCAACTGCCATGGCAACACCAACACTTACATGGTGATTGGTTCTAACGCTATTGGTCTCAGCAATCCATGAACTATTGACATTCGGATGTACTCTTAATGCCGAAGCTACCGCTTTGATTACAATATCGTTAAACGATATCTTAACCGGAGAAACCTCATTCAATTGTTTACGAGCCTCAATGGTATTGTCCATATCCAATTCAATGGTCAGGTAAAAATGGGGTGCGCTAAATTGATTTGCTGTTAAGTTCTTGGCAATTGATTTTCTCATTTGAGAAGCAGGGACATCGGTATATGATTCTGTTCCAACATTTACCGATTTGGCAATTTGAGCAGCCGGAACATAATTATCAATGTCTCTTTTGACAATTCGCCCACCATCTCCAGTACCTTGAACAGTAGAAATTTCAATCCCCTTATCAGCCGCTAATTTCTTAGCTAAAGGTGATGCGATTACTCTACCTGTATTATTGGCAACAGGCGCAGGCTGACTAACTGGCTGACTGACAGCAACAGGTTCCGGTGCAACTGGCCTTGCTGAAGTCGTCGTTGCTGGTTTCTCCTCTGTTTTTGGTTCGGGATCATTCTTAGTGGGTGCCGATTCAGCTTTTAATAATTTCGAAATATCTTCGCCTTTGTCACCCAAAATTGCCAGAATACCATCAACGGGTGCGGCTTCTCCCTTATTAACTCCAATATGCAGAAGGGTACCATCTTGAAACGATTCGAATTCCATAGTGGCCTTATCCGTTTCAATTTCTGCAAGCAAATCGCCAGACTCAACACTGTCTCCAACTTTTTTATGCCATTCAGCAACAACACCTTCTTCCATGGTGTCACTCAACTTGGGCATTCTTACAACCTCAGCCATATCTTAATTTCTTACAAAAGGATAATCTTGTTCAACATAAACGTCTTTATACAATTCATCGGCTTCAGGCATTGGAGACTCTTCAGCAAATTTTACAGATTCTTCAACCAAATCCTTTACCTTCTTTTGAATAACTTCAATTTGTTTTTGAGTCGCATATTTATTTGACTTGATGGTTTCCAATACCTTCTCAATAGGGTCCTTGGACTTCCAATCATTTACCTCATCCTTGGTTCTGTATTTCTGAGGATCCGACATTGAATGACCCTTATAGCGATAAGTTCTTATATCTAACAGAAATGGGCCATTTCCCTTGCGGCAATGGTCGGCTGCCCTTTCAATTGCATCATGCACTGCTTCAACGGTCATCCCATCAACCACCTCGGAAGGCATTTCATAACTATCACCGATTTTAGACATATCAGTTACATTGGTCGTTCGCTCAATGGAAGTTCCCATAGCATAGTTGTTATTCTCAATGATAAAAACAACAGGAATTTTCCAGTTCATTGCCATGTTAAAAGTCTCGTGAAGTGCTCCTTGTCGAGCAGCTCCATCTCCAAACGAACAAAACGTTACATTCTTTGTTCCCTTGTACATTTCTGCAAAAGCAATACCTGCTCCCATTGGAATTTGAGCTCCAACAATTCCATGACCACCCATAAAATTGTGCTCTTTGCTAAAAATGTGCATCGATCCACCCTTACCTTTTGAAGATCCGGTAGCTTTTCCGTACAATTCAGCCATCACGTACTTAGGATGAAGTCCCATGCCGATTGGGTGCGCATGATCCCTATAAGCAGTTATGTGCTTATCTTCTTTTTTACATGCGGAAATTGTTCCTGCAGCAACAGCTTCCTGACCAATATAAAGGTGCAAAAACCCTCCAAATTTCTGTTGAATGTAGAGCTGCCCGCACTTCTCCTCAAATTTCCTCATGAGTAGCATTGACTCATACCATTTGAGGTAATTTGCTTTTGTAAACTTCGATTTCTTCGCCATCTAATTTTCCAATAAGGGGTCGCAAATTTATACAAATTGGTTGTTGGAATATTCGTAAATTATCGGAAAGGAATTCGGCTTACAATAACCGGAATCGCATGGGCAACAATGACTCAATTCCTTTAGCTAATATCACCCTGGATTCTCCAGCCATATACAGGTCGATCTTCATCCCAGCCAAATCTTCATACTCAGAAATAACTTGTCGGCAGGCACCACAGGGAGCAACAGGGTCAACCGCTTTTTCACCTCCTTTTGAACCATAAACCACTACAGCTTTAACGGGTACATTGGGGTATTTTGAATTCGCAGAGAACAAGGCAACCCTTTCGGCGCATAGTCCTGAAGGATAGGCGCTGTTTTCCTGATTACTTCCAGTTATAATTTCACCGTTTTCAAGCAATACAGAAGAGCCAACCTTAAAGTTAGAATATGGAGCATAAGCCGTTTGACTCACCTCCTTGGATAAGTATATCATTTTTTGAATTGATTCTGGTAATTCTTCGATGGAATCAAATTCTGTAATCTCCGAAGCTATTTTCAGTTTTCTAAAAGCCACTATTTATCTTTATACACAAGGGCCACAGCAAAAGCTTTAACACCCTCCTCCCTGCCTACGAAACTAAGCTTTTCGCTGGTAGTAGCCTTAATGCTTACGTTGTCTACGCCAATATCCATTAGAGGAGCGAGCACTTTCTGCATTTGTTCAATATGTGGGTTTATTTTTGGTTGTTCAAGTACTATTGTGGAGTCAATATTACCAACCTTATATCCCTTATGCCCAAGTAACTCGGTAACTTCTTTTAGAATATTCTTACTATCTGCTCCTTTCCATTTAGAGTCGGTGTCTGGAAAATGGTAACCAATATCTCGAAGATTAACCGCGCCCAATAAAGCATCACAAATGGCATGTATCAGTACATCCGCATCGGAGTGTCCTACAGTACCCAGCTCAAAATCAAGTTTTATACCACCAAGCCATAGTTCTTCACCAGGTGCAAGTTTGTGAATGTCGTATCCGAAACCTATTCTATGGTTCATTAGCTTCCTGATGGATCACTGGAAGAACTTGGAGTGCTCGACTTGTTATTTCCCTCGGCAAAATTGAGTATAAGGGAAAATCTTAATGTGTTTTGCAGTGGAGACTGCTGTGCGCTGTTACCAAAATAGGCTGGAATTAAATAAGAAAAATCCAGTCCAAACACATTGTATCGTATACCTGCTCCAACCGTAAAGAATTTTCTATTTCCCTTTAATTCATGTTCCCAGAAATAACCAGCACGTAAGGCAAATAATTGATCATACCAATATTCAAGACCCGCACCCCAGTTAATTTCTCGCATCTCTTCTCGAAACACGCTATTTTTTTGAATTTTATAAGTGCCGTCTTCATTCTCCACGTAACGACCATTCTCATCCAATTCCGGATTTCCGGGAGCATCGTAAAAAGAAGAAACCATTCCTTCAACCACAGGGCGATCCGGATCTTTTCCAGCACCAATAACCAGCTTATCACCGTCTCTTTCCGGCTGACCCGTTGGGTTACCATTCGAATCCAATTCTTGCTTATAAATTGGAGGAGTAGGTACTAATAGTTTATTGAAATCAGCATGGATCGTAATTGAGTTGTACTTATCAATTTTGTAGGTAAACCTTGGGCCAATTCTTAAATTAGTAGGTAAGAAATCCTTGTTGGTTGTATTCGAATAAGAAATTTTTCCTCCAATATTTGAGATAGCCAAACCAGCTGCGATTTCAATATCTCGTCCAGCTAATTTCATTCTATCATTAACATAGTAAAGTGATAGATCAGCAGCAACCATTTGGCCTGCTTTCGTGTCTGCACCTTGCACAGCAGTTCCTCCAGTTAAATTGGAGTTAATATACTTAATTGTAAACCCTCCGGAAATATCCTTGCCTAATTTAGCTGCTAAGGCGACATCAACCGAAAACTCATTCGGATTAAACTTCCTTAGTTCGTTTCCATTTTCATCAGTAAACTGAATATCTCCCAATGAAAAATACTTCAACGACGCACCCAAAGTAAGCATCTTATTCATGTTGTAGAAACCACTCAAATAGCTTAGCGAAATATCTGGAACCAGGCTTCTTAACCACGGGGTATACCCAATTAACACTCCCGATTTTTCTTCTGCAAATGCAAGTTTAGACGCATTCCAGTGCATAGCCGATGCATCAGGGGTAGTAGCCACACCTGCATCTCCCATTGCACCCATTCTGGAGTCTGGTGCAATTAGTAAAAAGGGAACCGCAGTAGTTATGGTATTAAGTCGGTCATCGCTATAACTACCATTAAGATTGATGCTTCCGTTTTGCCCTTTTGCAGTTGGAACAAGTCCCACAACAACTAAAATCGCTACTAACGTACTTTTCCCAACAACAATTAATGCTTTCATCTTCAATTTATTAAAGCCTACAAATATACTGCTTTTCCTACTCACAATCTTCTAGTTTAATATAACGAGCTTTTCAATTTTGTCAGCAACATCTCCGTTAGGGGCTTTCACTTCAACTTTGTACACGTATACCCCTCGTCCAATTTTATCTCCAAAATCATCTCGCCCGTCCCACTTAATTGGTCCAATTCTAAATCCCTTACTATTATAATACCCATCTATCGTTTTAACAATTTTCCCCGAAACAGTAAAAACCTGAATTCTTACCATTAAATCTCTGTCGGGATAATTGTGTTCAAAATAGAAGTCGGTATTTGTGGTAAAAGGATTGGGATAATTTAACACGTGATCCAATGCTAACTCTGCACTTTTACTTACAACAAACTCGGTCCTATCCTGCCCTGAGTTGTTATAAACATCCCAAGCTTTGAGAGAAAGCGTATGCCTTCCTTCCGACATATCTTTAAAAGGATACCTTACTATGCCTTTTTGATACGAGTTTAAAACTGATTCATAATAATCGTTAAGCACCAATTCATCTTTTGTATCTTCATCTAAAACTGCCACTATATCGTGTCCAATTCCACCACCGCTGGTATTTATTCCGCTTTCGTCATAAACCTTTGCATAAATGCTTGGATCTTCACTAGTCATCCCTCCAAAAACAAAGGTCGTGTCATTCATATACAACTTTACATCAGGGCCAATCTGGTCAGCAAGCGGATCGCCAACCTGCCCACCAACAACAACCATTGTATCAAACCCGGCAGCATCGATAGAACCATTTTCTGCATAGTAGCTTATTTTTCCATTTCCATAATTAAAATCGATATCCTTTGGCACCACAAATGTAAATGTAAACTTACCGTTGGTTATTGTGGCTTTTCCTCTGAACAGGATATTTATCCTGGCCCCAAACTCAAATACCCCATCACCATCATTATTAAGGGTCTGAACGGTTCTTTTTTTGTCATACACGACGGGATAGAGCGTTCCATTAAAGTCACTTAGTAAACTACCGGTTTTATTGTGCACCACTTGTCCGGAAATAGTTACCTTCTGTAAAGCCCCCATGGTGTCGGGGCGTGATGTAGTCTCAACTTTATGAATTGGGTAATTAAGTTTCATTGCAGGATCTCCTAGTAATGCAAAAACCCGGGTATTATCATTGAAATTATTTGGATCCAATTTGGTTTGTTGAACTATATCCCCAAGCCGGGGCATGTTTCCATTAAGTTCTCCATAGGCCAACCGATTAAATGTTTGTGCCAATGCATAATTTGGACTCGCATATACTACTCTAGTAGTTGTTAACAAGCCAATTCCGGCACCATCTGGGTTAAGAAATACAAACTCACCAGCGGAAGTTCTTTTAGGATCATCGAAACGGCTAAATTCACAGGTAGCTGTCACGAATAATGGCATATTATTAATATTACTCCATTTGTTAATTTGAGACACCTCCAATATCCGTTCATGAGCCCAACCCAGTTCCCCTCCATGCCCTACATAATTTAATGTAAGTGAACCTTGTTCAACAGCTTCGTCGATTGCTTGATTCACATCCGGGTATCGCTGACCTCCAGGAGTGCTTCTTTGTGGATAAGCATCGGCCAATACCTTATTAATATTATAATTGGGAAAAACAGCATCAACAGAATCGGACAAGTTATTAGCCTGGTCCATGTGTAAATTACCATCTTCGTCATCAGCAATATAACAAAGTGCTAGTCTCCATTTACCTAATGAATTAATGGTATTATAGTTTTTCAGTTTATTCACAGCTTGTGCTGCTTGCCTGGCATTTTTCACAGGAAATCGGCCAACACCAAGGTGCACAATTCCATTTGTTAAATCATTATAGTCATCTGCAAGCATAGCATAGAAATCATCAGTTGCCAACGATGCAATTGGATCGAAAGATTCCTGGGTTTGATAAACAGGAATTACATTCGTATTTCCAGAAACTCGGTCCTTGTAATCGTAAGAAGCATCGCCGAACAACAAAAGATACCTCGGAATCAATGAAGTATCTCCATTTGCACTTTTGTACAACATTCTCATAAAATCCCTTAACGCCACTACATCCTGTCTTCCACACGAGAATTCATTATAGACCTCTAAAACATTCACTACTTCTACTGATAACCCATCATTCTCACGATGAAGTTCAGCTACCTCTTCAGCATAGCTGGAAAATTCAGCCTTGGTATAAATTACCATATCTGGACTTTTTCCTACGAGTGCATGTAAGTTTTGGTTAGGTATCTTAATACCCCACTCAGGGACTCTCGCCGAGTTATTCGTAAATACAATGAACTTTTCAATTTGCCCACCTTCTCTGTTGAATCTCGCCTGCCGACCATTCAATGAGAATTTTTGAACCTTAGCAGTGACAGGATTAGTAATATCCCATATCCTACTAAAAGAATTTACCCCATCCAACACATATTGATAATCAGCTGTTGATTCGCTTTGCCTTTGAACCGAAAAAGGCATTTGCCCTCCACTGTAGATTAGTTTTCGATCACAATTAACAACAATTCGGTCTAACCAGGCAACCGATTCTCCATTTGCTTTTTCATAAGTCAAGTTAATTCCCAATTTGGAAGAGGTTGGGTTAGCGCTAACCGTAGTGGAGTAATTAGTAGCGAAATTACTCAAGTACCCTCCTGAATTAACCCCACTGGTAATTGAGCCTGACCCTAATCCAGACACTCCAATTTTCATGGTGCTCGGAGAAATAAGTGATCTCATTGCAACATGTACATCAACCGAAGCAATATTATTCGTTTCAATATTTGGAAAGGAAAACTCATAATATTGATTTCCTTTTACACCAAAATTTTCACCCACCCATTGCCTGCCACTAGAAATCAAGTTTGATAATTCTTCCTCATGACTCTGATAATCATTAAAATAGTTTATGGTAATTGGATTGGAGGAAGCAATATTACTTTGATCTGATATTTTAAGTGGATTCCCAACACCTCCATCGAAGGTCATAAAATAATAGTTTGTGTCGGAATACACATTAACCACAAACTGGTACTTACCACCTGATAATTTCCATTCATGCGGACCTTCCCCATAAAAAAGTACATTATCATTCTCGGTAAAACTCTCGCTTAGCGGATTTGAAACCCAAACCGGATTTTCGGCTAGATCATCAATTCTACTGGTTGCATTATCCTCTGGCAGCATTCCACCACCATTTCCGTAAATTCTTAAACTATTTGGTTTAACCGACTTTGGGTCAATCCCTATTCTCTTTAGAAATTCGCTATCGATTTTATAAATGCCATCTTCAACAATTGCAATTTTATACCATGTACCACCTCCAAGAACAGAATTAGTTGCATAAGAGGCACGCGAGCTGCGGGATAGGGTAGAGTTTTTTGATTGAACGAACTCCGGGTTTATAGTAAATGACTCAACCTTGTAAATTGAAGTACCCTTTTTATAAAGTGGTAGAATTTCAATGCGACAATATTTTCGGTTATACAATAAATATTCATGAATTTCCACATTCACATTGCTACCAATTTCATTAATTGATGTTGTTTGGCTTTCACGCCCATCCAATGGTTTTTCTCCTGTTATTGAAAACCCGACAGACCTCACACTTTGGTTTGGGTTCAATTCCAAATTGATCACATATCTGGGGAAAAAATCATGTACAAAATCATATGAAGCACCCTCAAAATGCATATAATCAACAGGTTGAGACTTAAATGAATTGTCTTTTACTATCCCCTTCCAACTAATTGAGTAATTCAATTGCGCCATTAATCCCAAGGAAGGCAAGATCATAAAAATGAAGAACAAAAAGAAACTGAAAAAGGATAACTGACTCTTTTGCATAAGCAATGCAATTTTACAAAATGATTTATCGACTGTGAACGTTTAAAAAAATAGATTATTGCAAAGCCTATCAAATATCTTTTTCTTACCTAAAAGTTACTTTTTAGATAATAAGAATTAAAAATATTCGTATAATTGCCTACCTGATGGACCTTAATAAATGTCTTACAGTTTGGAGAAGAGAATAATATATATTCTATTAGGATTAGTGAGTTTGGCAAGTGTAAGTAAGGCACAGGACCCTATATATACTCAGTTTTACGCTAATCCTCTGTACTTAAACCCTGCTCTTTCAGGGGTTGAGAGATGTCCAAGATTTGTCATGAATTATCGAAATCAGTGGCCTGGTATAGATAATGGAGGAGGCAACTATGTTACGTATTCAGCTAGTTACGACCAGCAAATTGATGCACTGTCAGGAGGTTTAGGCGTCTTATTGATGCAAGACCGAGAAGGAACAAATGGAGTCTTTAAGACAACACGAGCTACTTTAATGTATTCTTACAACTTAAATGTAAATAGGAAGCTTTCATTTCGTTTCGGACTTAGTGCTGCCTATTTCCAAAAAAGAATTGATTGGAGTCAGTTAACCTTCGGTGATATGATTGATGAGCGTTATGGCTTTGTTTATAACACTCAAGAGACTGAACCTGAACAATCGGTTCAAAATGTAGACTTTGGCGCTGGATTCTTAGCATATACCAAGTATTTTTATGGTGGATTTGCAGTAGATCATCTTACAGAGCCCGATGAGAAATTTTTACTTGCGGACGAAACCAAGCTTCCAAGAAAGTTCACCTTGCATGCGGGATTTGTAATTCCCATCAATAAAAGATATCCTGAAGATGGTGCTATTTCTCCTAACATAATGTACCAGTCTCAGGGAAAAGAATTCTCACTTAACCCTACGGCCAATCAGTTGTTCTTAGGACTATATGGATATAAAGGTCCAATTGTAGGTGGATTGTGGTGGAGGGGGCGTGATGCTTTCGCCATATTGGTTGGAATTAAAGCCGATCACGTTAGGTTTGGCTACAGCTATGATATAACTTATTCGAAACTTACAAATAAATCTGGAGGGTCTCATGAGGTGTCAATGGCACTTCTTTTCAACTGCAAACCGAAACGTAAGAGATTCAGAGCAATCAGCTGCCCCAAATTCTAATTATTCAAATACTATTATATTTGATTTTTCGTTAATGTTTAAAACATGACTATGAAAGCACTTAAATACAGTATGTTATTCGCAATTATGGTTACACTGTATTCTTGTGGAAAAGAGCAATCTTCTTCTACCGGATGGAACTATAATGACCAGGAAAATGGTGGATTTCAGAAAATGCCATTTGAGGAACAAGAAACCGGGCCAAACCTTGTCTTAATTGAAGGTGGTACCTTTACTATGGGAAGAAATGAGCAGGATGTTATTTATGACTGGCACAATTACCCTCGTAGAGTTACTGTTTCTTCTTTTTACATGGATGAAACTGAAGTTAAGAACTACGACTGGCTGGAATACCTGTTCTGGTTAAATCGTGTATATGGCTTGGATTATCCTGAGGTGGTTAAAAAAGCACTGCCTGATACCCTTGTATGGCGTCAAAAATTAGCATACAACGAACCATTTGTGGATTACTATTTACGTCATCCCGCTTACCGCGAGTATCCTGTAGTTGGTATTTCTTGGCTTCAAGCCAGTGATTATTGCTTGTGGAGAACTGATCGTGTTAATGAGCATATTATGATTCGAGAAGGTATTCTTCAGCATTATACAGATCAGGCTGGAGAGGATAACTTTAATACGGATGCCTATCTAGCTGGTCAATACGAAAGCGGTAAAAACATTGAGGGACTACCTGATTTCAGTCCCAACGGAACGGGCTTTAGAAGAGTACAAATGGAAGATGGTATTTTGCTGCCTAAGTACAGACTCCCTACTGAAGCAGAATGGGAATACGCGGCTTATGGACTTATTGGAAACTCACTGGGTGAAAGAGTTATTGAAAGGCGTCTGTGGCCATGGAATGGACATGGAGTAAGAAACCCGGAAGAAGCATACATTGGTGAAATGATGGCTAACTTTAAAAGAGGTCGTGGAGATTATATGGGTATTGCCGGAAAACTGAATGATAACGCAAGTATTACCAACCCTGTTTATGCATACTGGCCAAACGATTATGGCCTGTATAATATGGCTGGTAATGTAAGTGAGTGGGTAATGGATGTATATCGGCCATTGAATACAGAAGACAATGATGACTTAAATGCCTTTAGAGGTAATGTCTATAAAAAGCTAAAGGTGGACGAAGAAGGGTACATTGCTGAAAAAGATTCTTTGGGACATCTTCAATATGAAAATGTTACTGAAGAAGAAAATATAGATCGAAGGAACTATCAGCGTGCAGATAACATTAACCACTTGGATGGAGATTATCAAAGTCATATTGACAGGGCGCACTGGGAAAATGGATTTGAAAACACCGATGATAAAAAAACAGAAACTACTTACATGTATGAATATGGTGGAAAGTCCTTAGTGGATGATGATACTCGTGTGTACAAAGGTGGTAGTTGGAGGGATCGTGCTTACTATATGAACCCAGGTACACGTAGATTCCTTGAAGAAGATCAAAGAACAAGCTACATTGGATTTAGATGTGCCATGGACAGAGTTGGAAGTCCTGTTGGTCTTGGAGGTCGATAAACTCTAATAATTTGATAATGATTTAATTAAAGCCACTCCATTTGAGTGGCTTTTTTAATGGACAAAATATGTCATTGCTAGAACCCTATAAAGAATGTTCTTTTAAAGTATGCACCGATAGCAGAAATATCATTCCCGGAAGTTTATTTTTTGCGCTTAAAGGTGAAAATTTTAATGGAAACAAATATGCAGAAGAAGCAATTTCTAAGGGAGCTAAATATGCAGTAGTAGATGACGTCGAATATTCAACACATCCCAATATTATTCTGGTTGATAATGTACTGGTTGCGCTTCAACAGTTAGCCAATGAATACCGAAACACATTTAATATTCCGGTTTTGGGAATTACCGGATCCAATGGAAAAACAACTGCCAAAGAATTAATCCATGCAGTGCTAACAAGGAAATATAAAACGCACAGCACTCCTGGAAATTTCAACAATCACATAGGTCTACCCTTGACAATACTCAGTATGCCACAAAACTGCGAATTCCTGGTTCTTGAAATGGGAGATAACCACCCTGGTGAAATCAAGCAACTTTGTGAAATAGGTAATCCCAGTCACGGTTTAGTCACCAATGTTGGCAAGGATCACATCGAAGGATTTGGGTCGTTTGAAAATAACAAACTGGCAAAAAAAGAACTGTTCGACTACCTTGAACTAACCAATGGTTTGGCATTTATTCCTCTCTTTGAAGAAGATTTAATAGAAATGGCATCGGGAGTAAATGATCGGATTGAATTCGGCAAAGAGGATCGCTTTTCATTTCTTGAACCACAACCTTCAGACCCATTCGTTAACTACTTAAATAAGGAAAACAAGCCTATTACAACTCATTTAATTGGTGACTATAACATCAAGAATATTGAAATGGCTGTTTGTATTGGAAAGTATTTCGGAGTCGACTCAAATGAAATAGATAAAGCGATTGAAGATTATGTACCAAGCAACAACCGCTCGCAGTTCCTTAACAAAAATGGTCATAAGATTTTTTTGGATGCTTACAATGCCAACCCTTCATCGGTTGAATTAGCCATCGATAGTTTTGCGAAACAAGAGCTTCTGGATTCCCGTGTTGTTATACTGGGTGACATGCTTGAACTTGGGGATGAAAGCGTCACTGAACATCAAACAATTGTAAATAAGCTGGCTGATTTGAACACTACTGTATTTTTAGTAGGAGATGAATACTTAAAAACTACGTATCTGGAAAACTTCACCGTTCTTGGACACCGGTCAGAATTGATAAAACTTCTAAGCAGTAATCCATTACCCCCATCTCAGATACTAATAAAGGGATCAAGGGGTATCAGGCTTGAAGAGGTGCTAGAGGTACTCTAACCTATTTCTAATTCAATAAAGTCTTCATGTCGGTTTTGAATGCAAGAACATCGTTCAAAGTTGACACCTCAATCCTTTCCTGACTCATGCTGTCTCTTTCCCTTAAGGTTATTGTGTCATCGTCCAACGTTTGATGGTCAATGGTTATCGCATAAGGAGTTCCTATTGCGTCTTGCCTTCTGTATCGCTTACCAATAGCATCCTTTTCGTCGTACTGCATATTGAAATCAAGCTTTAGATCACTAAATATTTCGCGGGCTTTTTCGGGTAATCCATCTTTCTTTAACAAGGGTAGCACCGCACATTTAACAGGCGCAAGTGCAGGATGAATTTTTAGCACCGTTCTCTCCGAACCATCTTCTAGGGTCTCTTCCACCAAACCATTAGACAATACAGCCAAGAACATCCGGTCCAACCCAATAGAAGTTTCAATAACATAGGGAATGTAGTTTTTATTCTCTTCCGGGTCGAAATACTGCAGCTTCTTGCCTGATGTCATTTCATGGCTCTTGAGATCGAAATCAGTCCGGGAATGTATTCCCTCCAGTTCTTTAAAACCCATTGGAAAATTAAACTCAATATCGCAAGCTGCGTTAGCATAATGAGCTAATTTTATATGATCATGAATTCTATAATTCTCTTCTCCCAATCCAATTTTCTGGTGCCACTTTAATCGTTGATCTTTCCAGTTTTCAAACCATTCAAGCTCAGTACCGGGCTTTACAAAAAACTGCATTTCCATTTGCTCAAACTCACGCATTCTAAAGATAAACTGTCTCGCTACAATTTCATTCCTAAATGCCTTTCCAGTTTGAGCAATTCCAAAAGGAATTTTCATCCTTCCTGTTTTTTGTACATTCAAAAAATTGACAAATATTCCCTGGCAGGTTTCAGGTCTCAGGTAAATCTTACTTGCATCATCGGTTGTAGATCCAAGCTCCGTACTGAACATAAGGTTGAATTGCCTCACTTCCGTCCAGTTTTTTGTACCACTAACCGGACACACTATTCCCAACTCAATAATAAGACCCCTTAATGCTTCCAAATTATCATCGTCCAGTGCCTCCTTCATTCGTTCTGAAATAGCGTCAATCTTGCCTTGATATGACAACACCCGGTTATTTGTCTTGCGAAACATATCTGCATCAAACGAATCTCCAAATCTTTTGGCAGCTTTTTTAACCTCCTTTTCAATTTTTTGAATCCGGATTTTCTCCATATGATCCTCCAGCAAAACATCTGCACGGTACCGCTTTTTTGAATCCTTATTGTCAATCATTGGATCGTTAAAGGCATCCACGTGTCCCGAAGCTTTCCAGGTAGTTGGATGCATAAATATGGCTGAATCCAAGCCAACGATATTTTCATGATTATGAACCATTGACTTCCACCAGTATTCACGAATGTTCTTCTTAAGTTCCACTCCGTATTGACCATAGTCGTAAGTAGCGCTTAATCCATCATATATTTCGCTTGAAGGAAAAACATATCCATACTCCTTTGCGTGGGAAACAACTTTTTTAAGAGAATCTTCTTTAACAGCCATTTTTTACCATGAAAATTAGGCTGCAAGTTTAAAACTTATGGAAGTAAGGAAAGATTAAAATTCAAATCTTTTATAAATAGATTCAAATTCACTAAGAATCATGGCCGTTGCGCCCCAAATTATGTTGTTATCTATTACGTAACATGGAGCTTTCAACTTGAACCCCTTTACCGATGAATTCACCATTTCAACCCTTTTATTTCTGGAGTCAAAAAGGTTTGTAATTGAAGTCTCTACTATCCCGGCCACTTCAGTTGGGTCAGGTTGCGGGACGATAGGCTGATCCAGAAAGCCCACGTATGGAAAAACCTGAAACCCGGAAGGTGGGATAATCAAAGAACTTAATTCTCCTAACACCTCAACACTGCTGGTGCCAACTCCAATTTCTTCTTCAAATTCCCTCAGTGCAGTTTCGGCTAAGTTTTTATCGCTTGGTTCAACTTTACCTCCCGGAAAACTCACCTGTCCTGAATGATGCCCATCGTATGAGTTACGTACCATTAATAAAGTATGCGGCACATTATTAACCGGGTATATTAAAATCAAAATAGCACTTGGCGTGGGATTAGGTATTTGTTTGATTGCCTCCCGCTGTGTTGCCCTACCCAAAGGGGACATCAGCATTTGCGCATCTTCGCCAGGTAATTCACTTGACAATTCTAGTCTTACCTGATCTATAAACGACTGGAAATTCATTATGAAAACAGTTCAGAGAATATTTCTTCAATTTTCGATGCCTCAACAATTTCAATCTTATAATTAGATTGCGAAATGCCTTTCATTCCAAAACGAGAAACAAAAATTCTTTCAAAACCCAGTTTTTCGGCTTCAACTATCCTCTGATCCAACTTGGTAACCGGCCTGATTTCTCCGGAAAGACCTATTTCTGCTGAAAAACAATAGTTAGGGTCAATAGGAATATCCTCACTAGAAGACAATATGGAACAGATAACCGCTAAATCGATTGCCGGATCATCCACCTTGATTCCTCCTGCCATATTCAAAAAAACGTCCTTCATTCCCAGTTTAAACCCACATCGCTTTTCCAGAACAGCTAAAATCATCGAAAGTCGACGTAAATTGAATCCGGTAGATGATCTCTGAGGAGTACCATAGACTGCTGAACTAACCAAAGCCTGAGTTTCAATTAGCATTGGTCTTAGCCCTTCCATAGAGGCAGCAATAGCCACGCCACTTAACTCCTGGTTTCTGTTGGTAATTAGTACATCCGATGGATTTTGAACTTGTTGCAAGCCATTCATTTTCATTTCGAAAATTCCAAGCTCGTTGGTAGATCCAAACCTATTTTTGGTTGATCTCAATATTCGAAACAGATGATTTCTGTCCCCTTCAAATTGAAGTACACAGTCTACCATGTGCTCCAGCACTTTGGGACCAGCGATTGTACCATCTTTTGTAATGTGACCAATAAGAACAATGGGTACATTTAGTGTTTTTGCATACCGTAATAACTCCGCAGTACACTCCCTAATCTGCGAAATACTACCGGGAGTACTTTCAATCATTGAATTATTCATGGTTTGAATACTATCAATGATAACCAATTCAGATTCCAAGGTGTTTAGTTCGTTGATGACCTTATCCAAATTGGTATCCGTGTATATGAGAAGGTTCTCGTTATTTCCACTGAGTCTGTCCGCGCGCATTTTAATTTGCAAAGCACTTTCTTCACCAGATACGTAAACTACCTTTTTATTAGAGAGTTCCATACAAAGCTGAAGGCTTAAGGTTGACTTGCCTATTCCAGGTTCGCCTCCGAGCAAGGTAACAGAACCAGGAACAAAACCTCCGCCCAAAACCCTGTTCAATTCATCAATGGAGGACTTAATCCTGGGAGTTTCCTCAGATGTAATTTGATTTATGTTTAGGGGAACTGTTTTTTCTTCAGTTAACGACAAAATTTTACCAGACTTTTTCTGAACAACTTTCTCTTCTACAAGTGTATTCCACTCGCCACAGGAATTACACTTTCCCATCCATTTGGGAGATTCGGCACCGCAATTTTGACAAGAGAAAACCGACTTCACTTTTGCCATAGCTAGCTAAGAGATTGAATGATTTTTTTTTCTAACTGAGTAGTACTGTGGCCAGGTAAAAAAGGAAGTACTTTGGTTTTACCTCCAGAATTTCTCAGCAAATTGGACCCTACAATATATTTGGAACTGCTTTCATTGGTTTCGGAAGCATCATAATCTCCACCCTTAACTAAAACGGCCGGCTCTATTTTTTGGATTAGTGACAAGGGAGTGTCTTCCTCAAACATTACAACCGCATCAACAAATTGAAAAGAAGCCATAATTTGAATTCTGGTTTCCTCATCTTTTATTGGGCGGCTTGCGCCTTTATTAAGTCGACGAACCGACTTGTCCGAATTTATTCCTACTACCAGCCTCGACCCTAGGCCAGCGGCTTGTGACAAATAAGTGATGTGGCCGAGGTGGATTAAATCAAAACACCCATTGGTAAAAACAACTTTATCACCTTGTTCCTTCCATTTACCTACTACTTCTTGAATGGAAGAGGTACTATGGATTTTATTAATCGTGCCTCGAATCGATGTCATACCGCTTGTTTCAAAGCTAGCTTTTTATTGTACACTGGCATTAGGACAAATGATAATGCGCCCAAGGCTAACAAGAGAAGAGTTTGGGCAGTCCAAACAATCCAGCCAAATGCCGCTCCGGTGTTTTTATCGATACCGTATAGGAGCAAAACAGAATAGATCATAATTGGGTATGCGCCCAATCCTCCATTTGTAAAAACCACGGCGAATCCGCCCATAACAAATGCGGTTAACACACCACCAAATGGGACATCAGAAGTAGCTGCTAAACTAAAAAAGCAGAGGTAAAACATAAAAACATACATAACCCATATAAAGACCGTATGTGCAAGAAAAGCCCACTTATCTTTCATAGTCCAAATGGATTTTATCCCTACAAATAGCCCATAGACAAACTCTCGTATTTTAACCAAAATCGGGTGTTGAAATGACTTATTAAAAAACAGAATAAATAATGCAACAACACCTATAAGCATTGCAGCCAATAAAGCAATTATTAGTGTCAGTGACAGTTTACTCTCAACCACTTCCAGCAACTCTTTCACCATCCCTCCAATTACTTCAATTTGAATAAAAATGATGGTAACCGAAAATATAATTAGGATAACCAGGTCTGCAATTCTTTCTGCTATTACGGTTCCAAGAAGTTTTTCAAACGGGATCTTTTCATACCTCGCCATTACCCCACATCGTGTTAGCTCTCCAAGTCTGGGAATGGCTAGATTTACCAGATAGCCTATCATAACTGCAAAGAAATTATTTAAAAACTTGGGTTTATATCCCAGTGGTTTTAGCGTATATGACCATCTATATGCTCTACTAACATGGCTAAGAACCGCAAAAACAAGAGAAAACAATATCCAGCTATAGTTAGCTTCTTTAAATGAAGCCACAATGTCAGTTTTATCTTGTGGGCTAAGTGTTTGTAGAAAGTACCAAATGAGGAATACACCTAACCCAAGTGGTATAATTACCTTAAGAAGCCCTGCAATTCTTTTTTTCAAACGCTATTATTTTAGCTTGTTCGTTTTCTCGTCTGGAAATACAATGGTAGGCTTAAATGCTTTTGCTTCTTCAAAATCCAGTAAAGCATAGCTAATAATAATAACGACATCTCCTACCGAAACTTTACGTGCGGCAGGCCCATTCAAGCATACATCTCCACTTCCCTCTACGCCGGTAATGACGTAAGTCTCCAACCTTTCACCATTGTTAATATTCACGATCTGCACCTTTTCTCCTTCAATAAGGTTAGAAGCACGCATTAGAATCGGATCAATTGTAATACTACCAATGTAATTCAAATCCGCCTGGGTAACCGATACCCGGTGAATCTTTGACTTTAATACTTGAATCTGCATATCAGGCTGCAAAATTAGTAAATCTCCTAGTTATAACTTCATATTATCTATAAGCCTAACCCCACCTATCATTGCAGCCACAAAGGCCCTTAAACCCTCCTTTCCCTGGAGTTTCACCACCTTAAGGTTATCCTGATCCACAATCTTAAAATATTCTAATTCCAGGTTAGAATTTTGATTAAGCTGCTTAATTGCCCAGTTCTCGGTTTCACTGATTGACCACTTTTTAATTTTTGAGCGAGATTGTTCCAAAACCTTACTCAAAACTTGGGCCTCTAATTTTTGCTTATCACTTAATCGCTTATTTCGTGAACTCATCGCCAACCCACCGACTTCCCTTTCAATAGGACATGGAACAATTTTAATCTCCCTGGAGACTGAATCAGCGACTTTTTGCACAATGAGAAGTTGTTGGTAATCTTTCTCTCCAAAATAGGCTTGGTTTGGTTCAATAATTTGAAAAAAACGGCTTACCACTGTAACCACTCCATCAAAATGTCCCGGGCGATATTTCCCTTCCAGCACATTCTCCAAATCATCCAGGTCAATGTTAATCAACTTGTATCCTTGGGGATATATTGCTTCATTACTTGGGTAAAATAGTAAATCACACCCTACAGATTTCAGTTTTTCAACATCCTCCGACAAATTTCTTGGATAGGCGTTCAGATCATTTGGATCGTTAAACTGCGTAGGGTTAACGTAAATGGAAACCACGGTAAAACCAGATTCTCGGATGCTTCTTTTTACCAATTGCAAATGCCCTTCATGTAAAGCACCCATAGTGGGAACAAAACCAATAGTTTTATTCAATTTCCGAACCTTTGACAGTTCATTTTTAATCTCTGTTATGGTTTCTACTATTTTCAAATGAAAACTCCTTTAAGCACCTAGGGTTCAAATGTAATCATTCAAAAAAAATGTGCATTTTTTTTGTACCTTTGTGCCACTTAAAAAGGTCAATATTTTTATGGAGAAATCGAAGATTTTGTACGTCAATCAAGCAATGATGCCGTACTTAGAAGAAGGAGAATTGACTAGCGTTTGCAGAAAACTACCACAAGCCATACAAGAAGCTGGAAAGGAAATCCGAAATTTTATGCCCCGATACGGTTGCATAAATGAGAGAAGGCATCAGTTACATGAGGTTATTAGACTGTCTGGAATGAATTTAGTGGTTGATGATCATGACCATCCACTGATTATCAAGGTAGCAAGCATTCCTCAGGCAAAAATGCAGGTTTATTTCATTGATAATGAGGAGTTCTTTAAGCGTAAGTCGGCACTAAGTGATGACAACATGAAGGCTCATGCAGACAATGATGAGCGAATGATATTCTACTGTAAAGGTGTTGCCGAAACTGTAAAGAAATTGGGATGGTCGCCTGATGTGGTTCATTGTCATGGTTGGTTTGCGTCACTATTACCACTTTACATTAAAAAGGTGTTTCATAACGAACCACTTTTTAGAGACTCTAAGGTCATTTTCTCCATCTATAGTTCAGTAGAACAAGGTGGAATTGATAAAAAATTATACAACAAACTGCTTTCCGATAATTTCGAAGAGTTTGATATTGATTCGCTAAAGAAACCTGATTATGATGCTTTGTACAAAATGGGTGCAAGCATGGCCGATGGTATTATAATTGGGGATGAAATGGTAGACTCTGAAATGATTGAGTGGGCTAAGAGTTTAGGAAAACCGGTTCTGGATTATCCAGGAAGAGATGACTATGCAGAGGCGTATAATTCTTTCTATGACGAGATTTTAGAATTGGATGCCGAGTTGGCAGAATAAACCGAATTGTACAACTTTAATGAATTCATTTAGCTTATTACGACCTCTTTTAGGGGTCGTTCTTGTTTTTAGCCTTTTCTATTCCTGTAAGAAGAAAGAAGGCCCTACAGCCGGGATAGAAATACAACCTGGTGAAACGCAACTCGGTTTATTTTCCACCGATACGTTTGAGGTCGTATGCTACCCTCAGCGTCTTGATTCGGTGCGATCAGATGGAAATGCTTTAACTTCAGTTGGTAGTTATCAGGACCCAATTATGGGTACCATAAGAAATTCTTACGTAACACATGTTCGGTTATCCTCTGAAAATATAGATGTAAATCAACTTCGCACGTTTCGGGTAGACTCTGTTGTACTGGCCTCTGTTTACAGCAGCTATTATGGAGACTTGGATGCTCAGAGCTTTTATGTTTATCGGGTTACAGAGGATTTATATCTTGACACTGCTTACTATTCAAACAAAAAAGTATCAACTGACCCCACCCCTATTGGAAAGCTTGAAAATTACACACCTAATCCTTTTGCGAAATTCACAGAAAACGGAGAAGAACAGCCATCTCAGTTGAGAATTAGAATAGACAGTACTTTCGGGGTGGAATTGTTTAACGCTCCCACTCTTGCCTATACGAGCAATGAAGAATTTCTAAAAGTTTTTAAAGGGTTTTACGTTAAAACGGATAACCCTCCTCAACCAAGCAATTCAGGTGGTCAAATGTTGCTGGATATGGAGGATGATTATTCTCGCCTATTGGTCTATTACACCACGCCCACTGGTGAAAACGAAATTTTGGAATACCTGATTAATGATAAATGTGCTAAGATTAACCTTAGTGATAATGATTATTCGGGTAGTGAGGTAGAATCGGCCTTCGACAACCCTACATTGGGACAAAATAAAATCTATGTCCAAGCGATGGGTGGGGTTGTTTCTATTTTAAAAATACCAAATATTAAACAACTAAATTCCAAAGGGCCGGTTATTATAAATCAGGCTCAGTTTATCTTTAATATAGAGTCTGGTACTAATGTAAGGTATTCCCCACTTCCTCGATTCTACACATTTGGAATAAAAGAAGACGGAAATATATTTGACACCCCCGATCGGAAAGAAATTCACTACGGTGGAGAAATTAGTGAAGCTTTGGAATACAAACTCACTATGACCAGGTATTATCAGCAGGTCCTAAATGGGTTGTACGAAGACCGAGGGCTTATGTTGATGGAACTGGGCGGAAATTATGGCCGATCTGTGATTGGAGGACCTAAATCTTCCACTAGTCCTCTTAAATTTGTGGTAAGTTATACCCCGATTAACAATTAATTGATTAGTCCATGTGTGGAATTGTAGGTTATTTAGGAGAAAAGGACGCATACCAAATAATAGTAAAGGGCCTTCAACGCCTTGAGTATAGAGGATATGATAGTGCTGGTGTAGCCCTTATTAACGGTGGTGTCAATCTTTATAAGTGCAAAGGCAAAGTCAGCGATCTAATTGAACACGCTTCAGGAAAGGACAAAAGTGGTACTGCCGGAATTGGACATACAAGATGGGCTACGCATGGTGAGCCAAATGATGTCAACGCACACCCACATAAGTCAATGTCAGGCAATTTAGCCTTAATTCATAATGGAATTATAGAAAACTATGCTTCCGTAAAAGCCTCGTTGGTTGAAAAAGGATTCAAATTTCAGAGTGAAACTGATACCGAAGTTCTGGTAAATTTTATTGAGAGCATTTACATTGAGGAATCGGTGGATCTGCCGGAAGCAGTAAGAAAGGCTCTAAATCATGTTGTTGGTGCATATGCCATTGCATTAATTGATAAAAACAACCCAAATCAATTAATTGTAGCCAAAAAAAGTAGCCCGTTAGTAGTTGGAGTAGGAGAAGGTGAATTTTACCTGGCAAGTGACGCCACACCAATTATTGAATACACCAAAAATGTTCTTTACCTGGAAGACGAAGAAATTGCTGTTCTTACTAAAGGTGAAGAAATGAGGCTCTTCAACATTAAAAAGGAAAACAAAACCCCGTATATCCAGGAGCTTGAAATGCAACTGGAAGCTATTGAGAAAGGAGGATATGATCACTTCATGCTTAAAGAAATCTATGAGCAGCCTCGCTCAATTGAAGATAGCATGCGTGGAAGAATCCTATTAAAGAAAGGCATAGTTAATCTTGGTGGAATTGCTGATTATGAGCAAAAGCTGATTAACGCTAAACGAATCATAATCGTAGCATGCGGAACCAGTTGGCATGCAGGACTGGTAGCAGAGTATTTATTCGAGGATTATGCACGAGTTCCGGTGGAAGTAGAATATGCCAGTGAATTTAGATATCGAAATCCCGTGCTCTACGAAAATGACATTGTAATTGCCATTTCACAATCTGGAGAAACGGCAGATACACTGGCAGCTATTGATCTTGCTAAATCCAAAGGCGCTACTGTTCTTGGTGTTTGTAATGTAGTAGGGTCAAGTATTTCACGAGCAACCCATGGTGGATCATATACACATGCTGGCCCTGAAATAGGTGTTGCTTCAACCAAAGCATTTACAGCGCAAATCACGGTTCTTACACTTATGGCACTGCATGTTGCCCAGAAAAAAGGAACCATGCCTGCTTCAAGGTTCAGAGCTTTGTTGCATGAGTTAGCAGGCGTTCCAAAACTCGTAGAAAAGTGTTTTGAAGAAGATGAAAAAATTCAAACCATCTCAGCACGATTTAAGGATGCTAAGAACTTCCTGTACTTGGGCCGTGGATATTCGTTCCCAGTTGCGTTGGAAGGTGCGCTTAAACTAAAAGAAATTTCTTACATCCATGCTGAGGGATATCCTGCCGCTGAGATGAAACATGGTCCAATCGCTTTAATTGATGAAGAGATGCCTGTTGTGGTGGTCGCCAATCAGGGCCCGTCGTACGAAAAAGTAGTTAGCAACATTCAGGAGGTCAAGGCCCGTAAAGGAATTGTAATTGCAATTGTGACAGAGGGAGATGTTGATGTTAAAGCTATGGCAGACTACACCATTGAGATTCCTAAAATTGATGAATCTCTAATTCCTTTTCTAAGTGTAATACCTCAACAATTATTGTCTTATCATATTGCAGTTATGCGTGAATGTAATGTTGATCAACCCCGAAACTTAGCTAAGTCGGTTACTGTTGAGTAATTAACCACACAACTATTACTCTTCAAACCAACCCGAATACATAATATAATTATCTGCTATTCGCTTTACCTCCCCTTTAAATAGTTCCGGACTAAGGTCTTTCACCTTCTTGGCTGGAACACCTGCGTAAAGTGACCCTTTCTTAACAACGGTATTAGCAAGGACTAAGGAGCCTGCCGCTATTAGGCAGTCCTCTTCAATTACAGCATTATCCATTACTATGGCGCCCATTCCAATTAATACATTGTTGTGAATGGTACATCCATGCACAATAGCATTATGACCAATGGAGACATTATCACCGATTGTAGTCTCCGCTCGTTCAAATGTTCCATGAATCACTGCGCCATCCTGAACATTCACCTTGTTGCCGATTCGAATGCTATTCACATCACCCCTGACCACTGCATTGAACCAAACACTGCAGTTATTTCCCATTTCTATATCACCTACCAGAGTGCAGTTCTCTGCTAAAAAACACTCGTTACCCCATTTAGGGGTAAATCCACGAACTTTCTTAATCAATGCCATCGCTCTTAATTTTAGTCGAAGTTATAATTCCAACTCCAAAATAGACCATATAAATCTTTCAATTTCAATTATATCTATTTTGACGATACGTATCAAGAATTTATCAACCCAAGAATGTTACAAATTACACCTTGAATTCATACTTTAGCTGCGTATCAAAATGATTGATCTAGGTAAACAAATCAAGTCGCTATTGTATGATCATGATTGCGTGATTATCCCCCAATTTGGTGGGTTTGTTGCCAATCCGCATCCAGCTAAAATCAATAAATTAAAATCCAGAATTGATCCTCCATTTAAAGAAATAGGATTTAATCCTCGTCTAACAAAAAATGATGGTCTACTAGCTAATCAAGTTCACAATGACTTGCAATTGACTTATGAGCAGGCTATTGAACAGATTCAGAATGTGGTTGATGATATAAAAGCTACAGTTAATTCCGGATCAACCTATCGAATGGAAGAAATTGGATCATTCTATTTAGACTCTGGCAAAAACCTTCGGTTTTCTGCTTTCAATAAGACCAACTTCAATCTTGATTTTTTCGGATTTGAGGCCGTTCAAGCCATCTCTTTTGATTCGATAGATAAATCAGTACAACTGAAAAAAGAAGAAGTACAAGCTAGAGAAATTCCAATTGAGAAGGCTACGGCTTTGACAAAAGACAGCGCTCCTCGAAAAAAGAGAAATTGGGTAAATACGGCAATGGTCGCTGCTTGTATCCCCTTGTTAATGTATCTTCTTTGGGTTCCTACCCACATAGATTTGCAAGCTGATCGAATTAATTTCCAGGCCTCGGATCTTAACCCATATGTAAAGCCTCCTTGCCCCATGTACGAAGCCAGGGAAGGCATTCCAGAAATAATTGAATTAAAGAGGCAAGAAACCGATTTTTATAAATCCGTTGTAGACAGCAAACGGCCATTTATTACTACCTCTTTTTTTAGCAAATCTGACGCTAATTATAGTGAGAACGAATTGATTACGATAAGGTTGTCAGGCTATAAAGCCTTACCTCTGAGTACCCGGGTAGCACATGCGTTTGTGCCTCCTAATCAACTAATGAGGTATTATGTAATTGCGGGTTGCTTCAGGGAATATTCTAATGCTAATAGTTTTATAAATAAGCTAAGGCTTCAAGGATTTAATTCGTCTCTTATTGACAAAAAAGGAGATTTGTACCGGGTGAGTATTGCCGGATCTAATGGACGAGAAGAAATTCTAAAACTTTTGGGAGACGTCAAAAGCAGAGGGCATACCGATGCCTGGGTACTAAAAAAATAAAGCCCTTCTATAACTAGAAAGGCTTTTATTTATATCTGGATTAAGAAATCTCTATAAATAGTGTTTCAAGAAATTTGAGTTCGTTTTCTTTCTCAAGCCTCTAAGTGCTTTTTCTCTTATTTGACGAATTCTCTCTCGGGTTAACCCCAGACTATTTGCTATCTCTTCCAAAGTCATTGGAGTACGACTGTTCAAGCCAAATGACAAGCGAACAACTTCCGCTTCCCTTGGCTTTAGCGAAACCAATACACGCTCAATGTCTTTACATAAAGACTCACGCATCATTTCATCAGCCGGGTTTTTAGAATTACCGTTAGATAATACATTAAGTAATGAATTTTCCTCTCCATCAACCAACGGAGCATCTACCGATACTTGTTTTTGAGAATAAGTAACCAAATCACCAACACTGTCGGCGTTTGTTTCTAAGAGAACTGAGATTTCCTCATGTGAAGGAGCTCGTTCAAATTCTTGTTCCAATTTTGAAAAGGCTGAAGCCACCTTCTGAATAGCAGAAACCTTGTTTAAAGGCAATCGTACCACCCTAGAATTTTCAGCAATAGCCTGCATAATACTTTGTCTAATCCACCAAACGGCATAAGAAATGAACTTAAAACCCTTCGTTTCATCAAATCTTTTAGCGGCTGTTATCAACCCTATGTTTCCCTCGGCAATTAAATCTTCTAATGTCAAACCATGACCCTGGTATTGCTTGGAAACAGATATTACGAAACGTAAATTGGCGTTTACCAATTTATTCAAAGCTAGTTCGTCCCCTTGCTTAATTCGTTTTGCTAACTCAACTTCCTCTTCCGCAGTAATCATTTCTTCCTTAGAAACATCACTGAGGTACTTGTCAATTGACTTCGAATCACGATTAGTAAGCTGTTTGGAGATTTTTAGCTGCCTCATAGAACTGTATTAAGTAGTTATAAAAATAGAGCGTTAAAATAGTACTTATTTAATTAAGTCCAAAATCTAACGCCAAATCGGTTGCAAAAGTACTTCTTTTTTAACCTCGCTCGTAACAAAACGTGAATGGATAAGAAATGTTACATTTCATCTTCTAAAATGTAATCCTTCCGTGTTGAACGGACCTCCTCCCTTGCTACAACGCTATTATCCTTGCGAATTACGATATCCAAATTTGGCTTGCCCGATTCAACCTCAAGCCAAATTCTTAAAGGAGTTCCCTCTTCAACTTCAGAGTATAATGCTGACTGCCAAATAACAGTATCAACTCTTCCAGTGGAAACAGTGGCTGAACTAGGGTCTAAATAATGAATGGAAAAAATGGCACGATCACCTTTATAATCCCCAACGCTATTCGCGTCATAGTTTCTTACTTCATACTGCAAACTATGTGTCGGCACATCCTTCTTACAGCCCAATAAGAAAATTAGAATTATTACTGTCCATGAAAGGCTCGATCGCATAAATCCATTATTACATTTGCCGCTAAATTTACAAACTATGTATACAGGTTTACTACATCTCCATCGAACAATTGCCTATGCGGCATTAATTCTCATTTTTCTAGCCATGTTGAAATCACTACATGGCTTCCTAAACTCAAAGGAATTCACCGACGGGGATAGAAAACTAGGGCTTTTTGCCATGATTTCGGCCCACCTCCAACTCACGTTTGGTCTTATTATCCTAATCATGGGTATAGGTACTTCACGTTTTGGTGATATGGGTCAGGTTATGAAAGATTCCGCCATTCGTTTTGCGGTGATTGAACATCCCCTGATGATGATTCTTGGAGTTGCGCTGATTACCGTAGGCTACATTAAAGCCAAAAAAGGAACGGATTCCAGAACCAGGTTCAAATCAATGGCACTTTTCTTCTTAATTGGATTTGCTCTTATCCTTAGCAGAATACCCTGGGATAAACTATTTTAAACACACAATTTGGAAGACTTATCCACTAAAAATGAAACCGCAGTTCTCGTTGGAATAATAAGCAGAGAACAAACCGATGATCAAGTAACCGAATACTTAGATGAATTGGCCTTTCTGGCTGAAACAGCAAGTATTGAAACCAAAAAGCGATTCACACAACGTCTGGAGACTCCTGATGTACGGAGTTTCGTTGGTAAAGGAAAACTTACCGAGATCAAAGCTTACATTAAGGAGCACAAAATTGATGTTGTTATATTCGACGACGACCTTTCGCCCTCTCAACTAAGAAATATTGAGAAGGAACTTGGTAAGAAAATCTACGACCGAAGCCTCTTGATTCTAGACATTTTTACCTTGAGAGCTAAATCTGCGCAAGCCAAAACCCAGGTTGAATTAGCTCGTTTTCAATATTTGTTACCCCGGTTAACTCGTATGTGGACTCACCTTGAACGGCAGCGAGGAGGTACGGGAACAAGAGGTGGTGCCGGAGAAAAAGAAATTGAGACCGATAAGCGAATGATTCGCAACCGGATATCACTCCTTAAAAAGAACCTACTCGTAATTGACAAGCAAAATAAAATCCAACGAAAAAATCGGAAGTCTGCGGTAAGGGTGGCATTGGTTGGCTATACCAATGTAGGTAAGTCTACCCTTATGAACGTCCTAAGCAAATCAAAAATATTTGCTGAAAACAAATTATTCGCTACCCTGGATACTACGGTTAGAAAAGTCGTTATTGAAAACCTTCCTTTTCTTCTATCCGATACGGTAGGTTTCATTCGAAAACTGCCACATCAATTGGTTGAGTCCTTTAAATCTACATTGGACGAGGCCCTGGAGTCCGATATTTTGGTGCATGTTGTTGATATATCCCATCCCAATTTTGAGGACCAAATAACGGTGGTTAACAATACGCTAAGTGAATTAGGTGCAATTGACAAACCCACATTAATGGTGTTTAATAAGATTGATGAATACCGTGAACTGGAAGAAGGAGAATTTGACTTTACAGGAAACGAGAAACAGAATTACTCCTTATCGGACCTTAAAAATACCTGGATGGCCAAGGAAAACGTTCAATGTGTTTTTATTTCAGCAACCAAAAAGAAGAATACCAATGAATTTAAAACCGTGTTGTATCACATGGTTCGGGATATTTATGAGACTAAATATCCTTATTCCCACTACCTTTATTAAGCTTAACTTCGGGCTTAACCTCTACTAGTAAAAACAAAAAGCCCAATTGATTTCTCAAATGGGCTTTTCATGAATGCATTTTATCTCTAGTCTTTCAACACAGATCTTGAAATCACAATTTTTTGAACTTCTGAAGTGCCTTCATAAATCTGAGTGATTTTAGCGTCTCTCATTAATCGTTCAACGTGATATTCCTTAACATAACCATAACCACCGTGAATTTGAACAGCTTCAACCGTGGTTTCCATTGCCACTTTACTAGCATATAATTTTGCCATGGCACTTGCCTCGCCAAAGTCCATTCCCTGATCTTTCAACCAGGCAGCACGATAAACCAGTTGTCTGGCAGCTTCAATGTTAGTGGCCATGTCAGCCAATTTAAATTGTATGGCCTGGTGCTTGGAAATTTCCTTACCAAAAGCCTTTCTTTCCTTCGAATAAGCCAATGCCAATTCATAAGCTCCTTGAGCAATCCCCAACGCTTGTGCCGCAATACCAATACGACCACCTTCCAACGTTTTCATGGCGAATTTGAACCCAAATCCGTCTTCTCCGATTCGGTTTGTCTTAGGAACTTTAACGTCGTTAAACAACAACGTGTGCGTATCACTCGCACGGATACCCATCTTATCCTCTTTAGCACCAACAACAAAGCCTTCCATGCCTTTTTCAACAATAAGGGCATTAATACCGCGATGTCCTTTTTCCTTATCTGTTTGAGCAATTACAATATAGTAAGAAGCTGAATTACCATTAGTAATCCAGTTTTTTGTTCCATTTAAAAGGTAATGATCTCCCTTATCTTCGGCAGTTGTTTGCTGTGACGTAGCGTCTGATCCAGCTTCTGGCTCACTCAAACAAAAAGCACCTATCTTTTTTCCACTGGCAATTGGCACCAGGTATTTTTGTTTTTGATCCTCGGTTCCAAATTTTTCCAATCCATAATTGACCAAAGAATTGCATACAGAAACACAAACAGAAGAAGAAGCATCAATTTTTGAAAACTCTTCCATTGCAATAGCATAAGACAGCGCATCCATTCCACCACCACCATACTGTGGATCAGTCATCATTCCTAAAAAGCCAAGCTCACCTAACTGTTCGATCTGCTCCTTGGGAAATGTCATATCCCTATCCCTCTCAATTACACCTGGCAGCAAAACGCTTTGTGTAAAATCTCTTGCCGCTTCCTGAACTGCAAGTTGTTCTTCTGTTAACTGAAAATTCATACTCTGATATTATTTATGGGTGCCTAAAAGCGTCGGCAAAATTACTCCATAATGCCCGAAATTGCTAATCTTGTATTTGTGGAGTCAAATGAATTGAAATACACGCTATTGGGCATAATGTCTGGAACTTCACTTGATGGTTTGGACATGAGTCTATGTCAATTTGATTATACCAACTCGATCTGGACATACAAAATACTAAAATCCAAGACCATTGAATATGAGCCATCCTTTAAAGAGAAACTTAAAAGGCTGGAGAGTTGCTCCGGGAACGATTTATGGAATGGGCACATTGAGTTGGGGCAGCATTTCGGTAGACTTGCCGCAGACTTTATCGGGTCTTATCCTATTAAACCACAGGCAATTGCATCGCACGGGCACACCCTGTTCCACAAACCGAATCTTGGGTATACATTTCAGGCAGGACATGGTCAGGAAATTGCAAACGCTACACAATTCAACACCATTTGCGACTTCAGACAAAAAGATATTTCACTGGGAGGACAAGGTGCCCCGTTGGTTCCAATCGGAGATTTACTACTATTTACAGAATATGAAGCATGCCTGAATTTGGGTGGATTCGCCAATATTTCATTAAAAAACAACTCTGGCATTGTCGCTTTCGACATTTGCCCGGTCAATTATGTATTGAATTCACTAACCCAAAAACTAGGGCTCGAATATGACGAGTCTGGAAACCTGGCCCGTTCAGGAACAATTGACCAGGAACTTCTTGCCATTCTTGATACATTACCCTACTACCAAAAACCATTACCTAAATCATTGGGTCGCGAATGGGTGGAACAAAACATTTTTCCGGCATTAAACTCCTGGAGCGGATCCCTTGAAGATAAATTGAGAACGTTTACCGAGCATATAGCCAACCAGATAGTTGTAAATCTACCCAATAAAGGAAAAACATTGGTGAGTGGTGGTGGATCATTTAATAGTTATTTGATCCAATTAATTAGTGATAAAACAACCAATTCTATTGAGTTAGCAAATGAGGAATTAATCAATTTTAAAGAAGCCATGATCTTTGCTTTTTTAGGAGCCCTGTATTTATCAGGACAAAATAATTGCCTTTCCAGCGTTACAGGTGCTACTAAAGACTCTATTGGGGGCATACTTTTCACTCCATAACACTTAGCAATAGCGAGTTTTATAAAATTACCCAGCTTTCTCAATATAGGCTAGGCCTAATAGCTTCATTTGTTACATTTGCGCCACAAATTTTGGTAGCATGAAAGACCTTTTGGACAAGTTTGAAAACAAAACACCTGAGATTGTATTTGAATGGCATGATGCAGAGACCGAAGCAGTAGGTTGGGTTGTAATAAATTCACTACGAGGAGGTGCCGCAGGAGGTGGAACTCGAATGAGAGTTGGGTTGGACAAAAGAGAGGTAGAATCTCTTGCTAAAACCATGGAAGTTAAGTTCACAGTTGCGGGCCCAGCAATTGGCGGAGCCAAGTCAGGAATTAATTTCGATGCCAATGATCCCAGAAAGGAAGGCGTTTTAAGAAGATGGTATAAAGCCGTAAGTCCATTATTGAAGAATTACTATGGAACTGGCGGTGACCTAAATGTTGATGAAATTCACGAAGTAATTCCTATCACCGAAGACTGTGGTGTATGGCATCCACAGGAAGGTGTATTTAATGGACATTTCCAACCTACCGAACCTCAAAAAATAAATCGGATTGGACAATTAAGAAGGGGCGTACTAAAGGAATTGGAAGATGAAAAATACAGCCCAAATGTAGCACGCAAGTTTGTGGTCGCTGATATGATTACGGGATACGGAGTTGCTGAATCGGTCCGTCATTACTATGATATTTATGGCGGAGACCTAAAAGGCAAACGAGTAATTGTACAAGGCTGGGGAAATGTTGGATCTGCAGGAGCTTTTTACCTGGCTCAAAGTGGAGCAAAGGTTGTTGGAATAATTGATCGTGTTGGAGGATTGATTAAGGAGGAAGGATTTTCCTACCAGGAAATCATTGATCTTTTCAATGCAAAAGACGGTAATAAGTTGAGGGCAGAAAACATGCTATCCTACGATGAAGTTAATAGCAAAATCTGGGATTTAAACGCTGAAATTTTTATTCCCTGCGCCGCTTCCCGAATGATTACCCGAGATCAGGTTGATCGAATGATCAATGCCGGTATGGAAGTTATTGCAGCTGGAGCCAATGTACCTTTTGCTGATCCCGAAATTTTCTTCGGTTCAATTGCAGACTACGCGGATGGACATTTGTCGATCATTCCCGATTTTATTTCTAACTGTGGAATGGCCCGGGTATTCTGTTATTTAATGAAGGAAGATCATGTGGACATGAGTGATGAAGCAATTTTTGCTGACACCTCAAATACCATTCGTCAGGCATTGTTGAATTCTCATGCAAAAAATAGTTCCAAAGAGCATATTGCTAAAACCGCTTTTGAAATAGCTTTGGATCAGTTAATTTAAATTAACCGCTCGTACAAATCGCCTTATGGAATATTTAATCGTCGCAATTTTTATCCTTGGGTATTTAGGCATAACGCTTGAACACACAACCGAGATCGATAAGCTTGCTCCTGCGCTATTGATGATGGCTTTGTCATGGGCGTGTATAGCGTTTGGAATTGATGGGTTTCAAAGTTGGTTTGACCCGGCACACCACCAACTTATGGACGGGACCAATGGGACGATGAACTTCGTAAACATTGTAGGGGATGCGCGCCACCATATTTTAGAAGAAACCCTTCTGCACCATTTCGGTAAAACCTGTGAAATATTAATCTTCCTGATTGGAGCAATGACCATTGTTGAAATTATAGATCACTTTGACGGCTTCTCGACCATTAGGAAATTCATTAAAACCAATAACCGAAAAACACTATTATGGATTATGACCATTCTGGCCTTCATCCTATCTGCAATCATTGATAACCTTACTGCTACCATCGTTCTTATTACGATACTTAGAAAACTTCTTTCTCACAACCGGGAGCGAGTTTGGTATGCCGGCATTATCATTATTGCTGCTAATGCTGGTGGTGCCTGGTCTCCAATCGGAGATGTTACCACAACCATGCTTTGGATGGGGGGTAAAGTTACTACGGTAAAACTGTTACAATACCTGTTCATTCCTTCATTGGTTTGTATGGCTGTTCCAACTTTAATTGCAAGCTTTTTGCGTCCATTCAAAGGCGAATTTCACGATGCTCCGTCTTCTGGAGAGACTAACCCCAAAGGGCCTCTCATGTTATATGTGGGATTAAGCCTAATCATTTTTGTACCCATCTTTAAGACCGTTACCCACTTACCACCTTACGTTGGAATGCTCTTATCCCTGTCGATAATGGTTCTTCTAGCGGAGATAATAAGTGCACGTACGTTCAGCATTCATAACATTGACACGCCCAATCAGGGGCATCAACCCAGCGCAACATTCAAGGCGCTTTCAAAAATTGAAATGCCTTCCATTTTGTTCTTCCTGGGAATCTTAATGACAGTAGCTGCGCTTGAATCGCTAGGCCTTGTTTTCACGTTTGGCCAACAGGTTCAATCCACCATGAATAATAACCTGTTTGTCATGCTTCTTGGAATAAGCTCGGCAATAATTGATAACGTTCCATTGGTCGCGGCCAGTATGGGTATGTTCGACATGGCTACCTTTCAACAAGATTCATCAATCTGGCATTTCATTGCATATGCTACCGGAACTGGTGGAAGTATGCTCATCATTGGTTCTGCTGCTGGTGTTGTTGCCATGGGAATGGAAAGAATCTCTTTCTTTTGGTACCTTAAAAATATCGCCTGGCTGGCATTGGTTGGTTATATTGCCGGTGCCGGGGTTTACGCCATTTTGGTCCTTTAACAAGGCCAACCACTATTAACACGCCTTTGTGAGTAGATTGCAATAGAGGCTTTTCCAAGTCATAGCAATACTGCCATCTTTGTTTGTTACAAGTAATTTCTTTCTAAAACAGACAAAATGATAAAACCTTTTTTCCTACAAATGACCGTGGGTAGTGAGCCTGCGGAAGCGGTGGCAGAAGTAGCAGAACAAGTGCCCGTAGAGAAAACCTTATCAATACTCGAACTAATCGCCGGTGGTGGATGGTACATAATGGGTCCACTGGCAATACTTTCAGTAGTAGCCATTTATATTTTTATCGAACGGTTTTTAGCCATTCAAAAAGCGCAAAAACTTGATCCCGCCTTCATGAATAAAATGAAGGACTTCATTTTTGAAGGAAAAATGGAATCGGCAAAAGACTTATGTAAAAAGACACAGACACCATTTGCCCGAATGTTATTGAAAGGAGTTGCCAGAATTGGAAAACCACTGGGTGATATTTCATCAGCTATCGAAAACAGAGGTAAGTTGGAAATCTTTAATCTGGAACAAGGATTATCAACACTTGCTACCATTGCAGGAGCTGCCCCAATGATCGGATTTCTAGGAACCGTAATTGGAATGATCACCACTTTCCATGAAATGTATGCTGCGGGAAACAGCGTTGAAATATCCAATTTATCGGGTGGTATTATGCAGGCTATGGTTACTACCGCTGCAGGATTGGTTATTGGAATTATTGCCTATATAGGTTACAATACGCTGGTAGCAAAAGTGGATAAGGTTATTCATAAAATGGAAGCTACTTCCATTGATTTTATGGATTTATTATCGGAGCCTGCAAAATAATTGAACGACTAAATAGTTTATAGATAATGGGAATTAGAAGCAGAAATAAAGTAAGTGTAGCGTTCTCCATGTCTTCCATGACAGACATTGTGTTCTTACTCCTTATATTTTTTATAATAATTTCCACCATGGTGAGTCCCCATGCTCTAAACGTATTATTACCCAAGAGTAAAGCAAAATCTACTACGCCAAAAACCGTGGCAGTTACTATAACGCCAGACTTTCAATTTCACATCAATGGAAATCAGGTTCCGGTTGAAAATTTAGAAAACGGCATAATTAGTGCAATTGGGGAAGCGGAAAAAAAAGGAATTATTCTTCATTGCGACCAAAGTGTTCCATTGGAGCATGCAGTTACAGTAATGGATATTGCCAATAGAAACAAATTTGAGTTAGTGTTAGCAACACGCCCTAAATAAAATGGCATATTTAGATACCAAAGAGAAGAGAAAGGGATTTGTAGGCACAGTTGCCCTACACTTACTCATTTTGGTATTGTTTGCCATTTATGGACTTAAATATCCTGATCCACTTCCAGTAACTGGGGTACCCATAAATTTTGGCACCAGCAATGTTGGAAGTGGAGAAATTCAACCTGATGAGTCCGGAGAACCTGTACCTCAACAAGCAGACCCGGTGCCTGTAGATGCTTCTGAAGAATCCGTAATGACGCAGGAAGACATTGAAACTGTAAGCACACCGCCGGTTGAAGAATCGGACAACAAAAAAACGGAGATACCGAAGGAAAAGCCCGTTGAAAAGCCAAAGGAAGTTGAGACTGTAAAAGACCCAACTCCAAAACCTCAGGAACTAGACCCTGATCTAAAAAAAGTACTTAATAACAATCCCTTTGCCAAGAAAGGTGGCTCAGAAGGAGATGACAATAATAAATCGGGTGACAAAGGACAAACCGATGGAACCAAAACCGGAACCGATTATTCAGGAAAAAATGGTGGCGGCGGTGGTGGTACAGGAAGCTATCAACTTGGAAATAGAAATGCACTGGCTAAAGTCAAACCTGAATACAAGTGTGATGAGTATGGCGTAGTGGTTATGCAGGTAATGGTAAATCGGCAAGGAATCACCACGGATGCTAAACTAAAACTGAAAGGAACTACCAATACTGCAAATTGCCTGGTTAGTAAGGCAAGAGAGGCAGCACTTAAAACCAAATGGCAATCTGACCCTTCGGCTCCAACTACCCAGGTGGGCACCATCACCTATCACTTTGAGTTGAACTAAGGGTGTCAATTACACCGACAACATTCCTAGTTTTACAATCCAATTTTTAATGGTCTGAATGAGCGGGACTATTCTATATGGTTCATTTTTTTTATTGATTGCAGCAATCCTGTTTTATACAGCTTTCCAATTCTACAGGTCAAACAATTTCAAGCTGTCGTTGGGTCTAATTACCTTAGGAGGGCTTTTAATGAGAATTTTTACAAGCCTGGACCCTTTTTTACACGAGTGGGATGAACGCTATCATGCGCTTGTAGCCAAAAACCTAACTAAACACCCACTGCTACCAACCTTTTATGATGTCCCTATTCTGGAACAAGATCTACTTTGGGTAGGTGGTCATGTCTGGCTTCATAAACAGCCGCTCACTTTGTGGCTTATAGCAGGAAGTTTGGAACTGTTTGGTGTCTCTGATTTCGCGGTAAGGCTACCCTCCATCTTGCTTTCTACAGCTATGATTGTCCTAACCTACTACATTGGCAAGTCACTTTTTGGATCAAAAGAAGGGATTATAGCCGCGTTTTTTATAGCTGTAAACGGGCTTTTTATTGAATTGAGCGCCGGAAGGATAGCTACCGACCATGTTGACATTTGTTTTGCTTTTTTTATCGAGTTAGCCATTCTCTTTGCTATTAAACACAGGCAAAACTTAAACCTGAAATGGGTTATTCCAATGTCCGTTTCAATTGGACTAGCCATACTGGCCAAATGGTTGCCCGCGTTAATTGTAATACCGGTATGGCTGCTCCTTACTTACAACAAAAGCAATTGGAAGATTTCCCTATTACCACTTTCAGTTTGCCTCATCATTACCTCCGCAGTATTTATTCCCTGGCAAGTTTATATCCATACGTCATTTCCCGTTGAAGCGGCACATGAGCAAGCCATGAACTGGAGGCATTTTACAGAAGCATTAGAGGATCAAACAGGGCCTTTCTACTACTTTTTCCATCGCATCATGGTGAACTACGGTGAACTTGTTTATATCCCACTGATTTGGTTCTTATTCAGTAAAAGAACCACTGTTTTGAAGACCAACTACCGTGCCCTTCTAATTTGGATTCTTATTCCAATGGTTTTCTTTTCCATTCCAATAACCAAAATGCAGGGTTATGTTCTGTTTATAGCTCCTGCCCTATTTATTATCACGGCATATTTCATCAACAATATAAATAGTGTAAGCACACTTGCTAACAAACCTTGGTTATCCAGACTAGTGATCTTTTTATTCTTCTTTTTGGCTTTTCGTTATTCCGTTGAGCGAATAAAACCGTTTCAGGAGAGAGATACTCCCGAATGGAAAACGGAGATCCTTGAACTAAAGGCTAGTCATTCGGGAGAAAAACTGGTCATCTTCAACTGTGAGCATTACGCAGAAGCTATGTTTTATACCAATTTTATAGCCTACGACAGAATTCCAAATGAAAATGATTTGGCCAAAGTAAAAGCTGCCGGATACAATTATCTCATACTCGAATGATGGATTACCAGGCAACATTAGACTATCTCTTTTCCCAGCTACCTATGTATCAAAGGCAGGGAAAGGCCGCTTACAAAGCCGATTTGAATAATACGTGGAAACTGATGGAATTACTTGACCACCCTTATCGTGGTTTTAAGAGCATTCATGTTGCCGGAACCAACGGCAAGGGCAGTACTTCCCACATGATTGCGTCTATATTGCAAGAAGCTGGCTACCGGGTCGGGCTTTATACATCTCCTCACCTAATTGACTTCCGTGAACGGATTAAAATCAACGGTGAAGTGATTGCTAAAGAAGACGTTATCAATTTCGTTTCTACCTACCGTCAAGAATTTGAAAAAATCAATTTATCTTTCTTCGAGTGGACTGTTGGACTGTGTTTTTCTTATTTCGCTAAGCAAAAAGTAGATATTGCTATCGTTGAAGTTGGAATGGGAGGTCGTCTGGACTCAACCAATGTGATTGAACCCCTACTATCGATTATCACCAATATTGGACTCGATCATACCCAATTTTTAGGAAATACCTTAAGCTTAATCGCCAAAGAAAAAGCGGGAATAATTAAACCAAGTATTCCGGTAATCATTGGGGAATCCACCTCAGAAACAAAGGCCATTTTTAAAGATATTGCAAATTCAAATTCAGCTCCGATAACCTTTGTAGAAAATCAAACCTTTGAGACTATCTATGAAAGTGACCTACTAGGTGAATATCAACTCGGCAATCAAAAGACGGGCCTTACATGTGTAAAACAGTTGAACCAGTTAGAATTTAAGATTGCCCCAATTGATGTATCCAATGGATTAAACCGAGTAATTAAAAACACGGGACTGCTTGGAAGATGGCAAATTCTTGATAAGAGTCCACTAACCATTTGCGATACTGCCCACAATGAGGATGGGTTAAAGGCTGTTCTCAAGCAAATAAGCAAACTGAAATGCAACCAAAAACATATCGTCTTGGGTATGGTCAACGATAAGTCCATAGCCGATGTGATTCAACTTTTCCCAAAAGAGGCCCAATATTATTTCTGTAATGCAAACATTCCAAGAGCACTTCCAAGTTCGGAGTTAATGGACGTTGCAAACCGGGCAAACTTACAGGGAGTAGATTGCGGTTCAGTTGAGAATGCTGTTTCCAAAGCACAGCAATCGGCCGGTACTAATGACCTTATTTATATAGGCGGAAGTACGTTTGTTGTCGCCGATGCACTTATAGCCTGGAACAAATAAACCTTCGTTTGTTATCCATTTCCCCTGATCAAACGTATCGGGGATACGTTTCTCAAACTACTGCTATTAACTACACCCATGAAAGTTACAACCGCAAGTACAAAAAGTAAAATAATTCCGGCGCTAAATATATCTGGCGAAAACGGCACCTTAAACAAAAAGGTCATCAACAAGTAACTTACCACAAAGGAAAAAACCAACCCGGCTACGACCGCTAATACTCCCAGAATCAAGAACTCATAGATGTTGATACGGGTAAGCCTGTTTGATACGGCACCCAGCGTTTTTAATACGGCACTTTCTTTCAACCGTTGAAACCGGCTAACATACAAGGTATTTATCAAGACGATTAAAGCAGTTAGTGCACTAAATGAGAACATAAATTGGATGGCAATTTCAATTTTTGAACCGAGTTCGGCCACCGATTCAAAAATCTGGTCCAGGTCGATTATGGATATATTTTTGAAGTTGTCCATTAGCTCATTTTGAACCTTCATCATCTTCTCTTTATCCTTAACATGGGCAGAAACCGCATACATCACTGGTGCCCCTTCCAAAGAACCCTTGGGAAACACAATGGTAAATGCAGCCTGCATTTGAGTAAAATCTACTTTTCTGATACTGGCTATTTCGGCTTTTAAAATGGAGCCAAAAACATTAAACTCAACGGTATCACCTAAGGACAATTCTGATTGTCCTGAAAAATTCTCTTCAATGGATATAGGAATGATTCCACTTCCTTCGTAATTCCCTTTCCATTTTCCTTCTTCAATACTTTCATTCTCTCCCAACACCTCTCGTTCAGTTACCCGGTATTCACGATTAAAAACATGCGAAGGGATAGAATGTGTCGAATCCTTCTTCCAAGAAAAAACACTTCTTCCCTTTAAGCGATGAATTCTCATTGGCACAATTGAAAGCGGGTCGAAAACAGAAACATTACGAGATTCTAAAAACGAAGCAATCGGTTCTACCGACTCTTCATCAATATCAAATATGATAAGATTGGGGCGATGATCGTTGTCTAATAGCTGGATGGAATTGACCAATGAGGAGCGAATAAAAAATAGATGCAGAACGAGAATTGCTGACAAGCCAATGATACTTATTAGCAGTACGGTTTGGTTTTGTGGCCTGTACAAAGCGTTAACGGCATAGCGCAATTCGAATGATCGAAGCCTTGTAACTATTTTTCGTGCAAATTTTCTCAGTAGCATGGCAAGGCCCCACAGGCAAAGCATAATAAGCAGCAATCCGAAAGTAAAACCAAGAGCAATAAAGAACTTTCCGGTTAAATACCAAGTAATTAAAATCAGTGATGCCAATTGGATGGAGCGAATAATTAGGTTAATTCGCTGGTAACCTTGCTGATTAACCAAACTACTTCGAAGTGCCATTAAAGGGGTAGAGTTGAGTAAAGGTATTAAGGTTTTCAATCCAAACAACACACTCACTAACACCCCCATAAGCATAGAAATCAGAAATACTGAAAAATGAAATTGTTGAACAAAATCAACGACAAATACGCCTTTGAACATCCCCGGTAAGGCTTGTTGAATTCCTAATCCAATGGCAACTCCCAACCCGCTTCCAAATAGCCCTAAAAACAGAATCTGTACAAGAAATAAAGTGGCAATTTCCTTGTATCTAAACCCAACACATTTAAGAACGGCAACTGTTTTCTTCTTCTCGCTAAAGAACAAATCAATCGCACTTCCTGCGCCAACTCCTCCAATGATCAAAGCAATAAAAGCAGCAAGATTCAAAAACAGAAATAAGTTTTTGTAGCTTCTTCCTAACCTTTTTCTACCTGATTCAAGATTCTCCAACCTAAGCCCATCATCAATGACTGCTTTTTCAAGGGCTTTGAATTTGTTCTTGGTCGTTTCTTCATCAGCATAAAGAAAATAGTAGGAATGCCTAATTCTACTTCCAATTCGAGCTAAACCGGTCCCTGACAAATCATCGAGTGAAATAAATACTGAGGGTGCTACGGTGGCCGCAATTCCAGATTGTCCTGGGGCCTTGGAGTGAAAAGCGGCTACCTTGAAAACCGAATTTCCAATGAACAAGGAATCCCCCAACTCCAAACCATATTGAATTCCCAGACTTTCGTTAATGGATACCAAACCACCCTGGGTATTAATTGCCCTGGAGTCACCAGCCCGATCTTCAATTGAACCAATCAGAGGGTAGTCAGCACTTATGGCTCGTACATTAACCAGGCGTGTGTTCTCCTTGTTGGCGAATACAACCATGCTTGCAAAGCTTTTTTCATGCGCTACTGCAGTCGATTGATCCAGGACTTCATCATAAAGGGAATCATTAATTGCCGAAAATCCTTTTACAACAAGATCTCCTCCAACCAGTTCCTTGGTTTCTTTATCAATCTGGGTAATTAAATCGTTTTTTAAGCTTCCGGTAGCAAAAATTGCTGCAATACCAATGCTAATGCTTAAGGAGTATACAAACAGCCTTAGGCTATTGTGCCTTAACTCAACAAATGCAAGTTTGAATAATCCAATGGATCTCAAATCGTTTCTTTTTGAAGGATTTGATCCCTGGTAAGCTTACCCTGTTTTAATTCTATAATTCGATGGGCTTTATTTGCCAATTCCAAATTATGGGTAACCAAAACCAGGGTTGTTCCTTTTTCCTGATTAAGGTTGAAAAGAATATCTTCAATCTTGGCTCCGGTTTCTTCATCAAGATTACCAGTGGGCTCATCTGCAAAAACGATCTTGGGGTTATTACTAAACGCCCTGGCAATGGCCACTCGCTGTTGTTCTCCACCACTCATTTGTGTCGGATAATGGTGAGCTCGGTCTTTTAACCCTACTTTTTCCAGCAATTCCATTGCAGTGTGACGTGAAGATTTTGCACCAATTAAATCCAAAGGAAGCGAAACGTTTTCCAATGCAGTTAGCGAAGAAATGAGTTCGAAATTCTGGAATACAAAACCAACATTGTCCCTTCTCAAAACAGCTCGTTGATCTTCAGAGAGTTCACCAATGCTTTTATCGACAAGTTCTACACGTCCAAGGGTTGGTCGGTCCAGTCCAGCACATAGTCCAAGCAAGGTTGTTTTTCCACTTCCGGAGGGGCCAACAATTGCAAGGCTCTCTCCCGAGGTTACTTCCAAGTTAATCTCAGAAAGAACCTCAATTTCATGTTGACCGGATTTAAACCGTTGGGTTACGTCATTAAGTTTTAAAATCACTGCGTTTTGTTTATTGCGGTTACAAAAGTATCAGGTGTATTGCTCTACAATTGAGCATTAAGAAATGATAACGTTTATATAGAAAATGTAAAATCGGAGAACCTTTGAAATCGTTGTTTCAGCATTCAACTTAAACAACTACCATCTAAAAAGGTTCATGAATAATTATTAGTTCCAGCCAGCATTTGGAATTGTTATTCCAAGCCTAAGAATTCCGCATGATCATCTTTCTCACTAAATCGAACGGAATAATGAGAAAGGATAAAAACAGTACCCAGGCCCACTCAATTACATTCATGGGAGTGGTTCTAAACAATTCACCCCCAAATACCGCAAGTATAAATTGAACCCCAAAAATGATCATCGTTACCCGAATGAAACCTTTGTTCTTTGTTATATGGTCCAAAAGACCAAGGTCTTCTACCCGAACATTAAACTTATTGAAGTTATTCAGAAAGACAAACAGGGTAAAAAAAGCGGTTTGAAACAGGACTTCGTTCTCAGAACCTGGAACTCCATCCCAACCAAAGAGATCATAAACCCAATCACTCTTTAGAAAAAAGATACAAAGAGTTGTCATGAATAATCCATTGGCCAATATAGAGGACCACATTTTCTTTGAAATTAACCCCTCCTCCCTGGATTTAGGAGCCTCTTCCATGTGCTTATCCAATGGCGGTTCTCCACTAAAAGCAAGCGCTGCCAGGGTATCCATAATAAGATTAATCCACAACAACTGAATCATGGTTAATGGCAATTCAAAGCCTAAAAACGGACCAATAAAAGCCAGCAATATAGCACTTACATTTACAGTCAACTGGAAGGTTATAAACTTTTGAACTGAACGGTAAATAGTTCTTCCATATTGAACAGCATTCGCAATGGATTGAATATTATCGTCCAGGACCACAATGTCTGAGGCTTCTTTAGCTACTTCGGTTCCACTACCTAGTGCAAATCCAACATCAGCCCTACTTAGTGCCGGGCTGTCATTAACGCCGTCTCCGGTCATGCCTACCACCAGACCACGCGACTGGGCAATTCTAACAAGCCTGGTTTTATCTGAAGGAAGGCAACGAGAAATAACACTTAATTTGGGCATTATTTCACTCAGCTCCTCATCACTCATAGATGCCATGTCTTCCGACCTCAACGTTAAATGATCTTTTCCATTAATAAGACCTGCTTCATTTGCAATGGCTACAGCAGTTCCATGCCGGTCTCCTGTACACATAACCACCTGAATACCTGCATTGGATAACTCCACAATCGCATCGTGTGCTTCCTCTCTTAATTCGTCGCGAATAAGGCTAAACCCAATCAAGGTCATTGAGTCAGGTAAGTAATCTCCTGCTATCGACTGATCGGAAGTGCCAACTCCAATGATCCGAAAACCCTGTTCGGCTTTCTTTTCCATGGCCAGTGAGATCTCTTCCCTTCTGGTTTCTGTTAACTCCTTCTTAGCCCCCTCTATATCATAATACGTGGTACACTTTTCCAACACCCTTTCTGCGGCTCCTTTAATTAACGAAACTTCGGTGCCATTTTTTAACGTAACCTCCGATGCAGAAAATTTACGGGAAGAATTAAACAGTATTTGAGCCCTGTGCTTTACAACAGGAGAGCTAAACTCAATTTGATCGGCCTTTACGTATTTCAATAAAGCCCTGTCCGTAGAATTTCCACCAATAATAATTTCTTCCTTACGTTCTGCCTTCATGTTTACTATAGCTGAAGTATTTTCCTGAACAGACAATCGAAGGTCATCCTGAACATTGGATGGTAATTCCTCTAATTTACGAAACTCATGAAGGTTATCTTCCTTTTGTTCGTTGACTAAAACAAATGCTACCGCATCCAATTTTCCCTTGGTAATGGTTCCTGTCTTATCCGAAAACAGAATATTTAAGCTTCCTGAAGTTTCAATCCCAAGCAATTGCCGAACAAGTACTTTGTTCTTCAATAATTTTTTCATATTCTGTGCCAGAACAATGGCAATCATCATGGGTAACCCTTCTGGTACAATTACCACAATAATGATGACGGCCAAAATGAGCGCTTGCATAAAATCAGCAAAAATTAATTGCCACTCTTGCGAAAAATAATAAGAAACATCACCATCGTTATCAATGAAGATAATTTTAAACATGAAGGCCAACGCAATAAGGGGTGCCCCCATGTAACCAAGCTTAGCAATTGTATTGGCAAGCGACGTCAATTTCAGTCGCAATGGACCCGGTCGATCTTCTGTTTTTAACTCCTGAGCGAGCTTTCCAAATTGGGTTGAATCTCCTACTCTGAGCACATGCATTATCCCTTCTCCGTCCTCTACTATGGTGCCCCGAAATATCGAATTGGGGTCATTTAAATCATCGAGATTTGCACTACCCACCTCTTTTTTAACGGGTTCAGCCTCACCGTTTAGCATGGCCTGATTAACCTTAATTTGTCCGTTTATCAGTTCGCCATCAGCTGGTAGTTTATCTCCCGGTTGCAGAAAGATCTTGTCCCCAACAACTATATCGTTAATATTTATATGCCTTAATTGGCTACCACGATAAACATTTAAAAAAACTTTGGATGCTTCTTCCTGAAGTTTTTGAAATGTCTCTTCGTTTTTAAACTCAGAATAAGTTGAAACCAGGGTAGCCAATGCTACAGCCACTCCAATACCTACTCCCTCATACCATTCGGTATAACCCATGAACGAGAGAAAGACCACAACAACAAGAGCCACAATGAGGATTAATATCATCGGGTCTTTTACGTTTTCTAGAAGTTTGTCAGAAAAAGTTTGCTTATCCTGTTCAGTAAGCTTGTTCGAACCATTTTTAAGGGCCGACTCTTTTACTTCCGAATCAGATAATCCAACAACTTCAATCATTTAGCCGTGATAAGCAGTTTATCCAAAATTTTGATGCCTCTAAACTAAACAACTTTTTGCAACTTTAACATACGTTTTAAACAGCAATGAGACACATTTGTAATCAAATTATAGACATGAGAATAATTACGAGATCTGCTCTGGTTGCGGCTATGGCACTTTCCTTCTTTATAGCTTGCCAGGCTCCGAATTCAACATCCAAAAGTGAAACCACCAAAGAGGTTGAGACCCCGGTTAATAAAAATTCAACCAGAAAAACCATATTGTTTTTTGGTAATAGTATTACCGCAGCCTATGGGTTAGAACCGGCTGAAGCTTTCTCAAGCCTTATTCAAAACAAAATTGACTCCATCGGACTGGAGTATGAGTGCATCAATGCCGGAAACTCAGGAGAAACAACAAAAGGAGGCTTATCGCGGTTAGATTGGGTTATGAAAGAGCCTATCGATATCATGGTACTTGAACTGGGGGCTAACGATGGCCTGCGTGGGTATTCACCGGAGGAAACCAAAGCCAATTTAGAGCAACTTATTCAAAAATTCATGATGAAAAACCCTAATTCGAAGGTGCTTCTGGCCGGAATGAAAGTTCCTCCAAGTATGGGAGATCAGTACTTTTTGGAGTTTGAACAAATATTCACTGAACTTGGCACCATAGAAGGGGTTGTACTGATTCCTTTTCTTTTGGAAAATGTGGCAGGAATTAAAGAGTTAAACCTTCCTGATGGAATACATCCTACTGCTGAGGGTCATCGTATTATTTCTGAAACAGTTTGGGCAAAACTGTACCCGATTCTAGAAAAATAAATGGGGCTAATTGCTAAACGAAAACTGGGTTGGAGAAAGGGTTGTGTTACTCATGTTAAGTGACCGATCCTTCATCTTAACCTCAAACCTAAAAGTATCGAAACCAAAAAAGGTGGTCCCAAGATCAAGTTCAATTTCCGCCTCATAAATATCAGACCTGCTGTTGTTTTCCACAACGGGAACACGGTAATAGTAGTTTAATACGTCAATTATTGTGTCATAACCTATAACAACCCCACTATCATTCTTTATTTCAACATAGCTAGTATCGTTATAATCGAACGTTTTATCTGCCCAATCACCGTTTTGCCATGGACGAATATCCACAAATGCATTGTACCTATATCCATCGGTAGTGTCGGTTTGATTTAGCCCAATATCACCGTCACAGTCAATTACATTAAACACAACAACCGTGGTATTGAGACTTCTTTGAACCTCTTTAAAACTTACCACAGGGATATTGTTCTCACAAGATTCTTTTTTGCAAGAAGTAATTAAAATCAAAAGACTTAGCGGTATAAATAGTAGCCTCTTCAAAGCGTCGTCAAAGATAATACATCGCAAACGAATTTTTAAGTAGTACTATTAAGTGGTATTGGCTAAGGAATTATAGTTAATTTCCTACATTTGTGTAAGTTCAACTTAGGACCGTTTCTGGAATGAGATTTAACCACATACTTAAGATCGTTTTAATGGGATTAGCTGTAAGCTTTTTCCTGATTTCCTGTATTGGTTCTGGAAAGCTTCCAAAAGGTGAAACTTTTAAATACCAGGAAGGTGAAGTTGTGTACTATAAAGTTGACCAGCATCCCATGCTTATTGAAAAACAAATCGTAAAAAAGGGGGAAAAATTCTACAAGGTTATTTTCAAGAACGAAAGTGGTGAACTGATGGAAAATGAAATTAAAGAAGACGATTTGCTAAGTACGCCTCCTGTCAATCGGGCAAAGATTTAGTTCAGGTTCTTTCTACCGTTGCCAAGGCTCCACATAAATTTTGTTATGTCAAACTTTGAGTTCATTCAAATTAAATCTGTCAATGAATTTGAAAACGCTTGCTTTAAGACATTTGACTATCAATATCGAAATAACCAGATTCTTAAACAGTATGTTAATCTGGTAGGAGGTAACCCAAACCCGAAATCGCTGGAAGAAATAACTTTTTTACCTATCGAGTTTTTTAAATCCAAGGAAGTAATAACCGGCTCATTTACACCGGAAATTACATTTACAAGCTCTTCAACAACTGGTGTTGGTGTCTCGAACCATCACTTGCGATGCATTACCAATTACAAAAAGAGTTTTAATACCTGCTTCAACAATTTTTACGGTAACATCTCCAACTACTTGTTTTTAGCGTTGCTTCCCTCCTACCTGGAACGGTCGGGATCTTCGTTGATTTATATGGCAGAGAACCTTATAAAAAGCAGCCAGTATGAAGAGAGCGGATTCTTTTTAGACGAGTTTGAAAGCCTCGATACCAAGCTAAAGTGGGCGGAAAAAAATAATATTCCTACAATTTTATTGGGAGTAACATTTGGTTTACTCGATTTTGCTGAAGCTTTTCCCCAACAACTTAACTCAACCCTGGTAATGGAAACCGGTGGAATGAAGGGAAGAAAAAAGGAAATGACCCGCGAAGAAGTTCATAAAGAACTAAGCACAAACCTGGGAGTAGACAAAATTCATTCGGAATATGGGATGACCGAACTCCTTTCTCAGGCATACTCTTCCGCAGACGGGATCTTTAATTGTCCTCCCTGGATGAAAGTAGTTATTCGGGATACATCAGACCCGTTGAGTCAACTTGGCAGCAATAAAACAGGAGGGATTAATATAATCGACCTGGCCAACCAGGATTCCTGCTCGTTTATTGCAACTCAGGATTTGGGAACGGTTAACCAATTAGGCCAGTTTGAAGTTCTTGGCAGATTTGACAACAGTGACATAAGAGGCTGTAATTTACTAGCCGTTTAGATTGCTTTTACCAAAAAGAGTTTTTTCTTCCCTCGCTGTAAAAGCAGGTACTTTTCAGATACCAAATGTGACTTATCAATAATAATTTCTGCTGAAACTTTATCCTTATTCACACTTACTGAGTTCTCTTTTATAGCTCGTCTTGCTTCTTTATTAGAGGGTAAAAAGTGGGTTTTTTCAACCAACATGTCCACGAGATTAATCCCCTTCTCCAAGTCGTCCATTGAGATTTCTGATTTTGGAACTCCCTCAAACACGGACAACATATCCTCTTCTGAAAGTTTTTTCAAAGCTTCTGAAGTAGATTTACCATACAAAATATTGGAAGCCTCTAGAGCATTCTCAAAATCTTCTTCTGAATGTACGCGAATTGTAATGTCTTTAGCCAAGGCTTTTTGTAACAACCGTAGACCTGGTGCTTGATAATGTTCCGCGATAAGTGCCTTTATTTCTTCTTCCGGCTTTAGCGTAAAAATCTTAATGTAGTTTTTTGCATCTTCATCGCTACTCCTCAACCAATATTGGTAGAATTGATAGGGACTTGTTCTCTTCTTATCCAACCAGACATTCCCGGATTCGGTTTTACCAAACTTGGTCCCATCTGCTTTTTTAATTAGTGGAGTTGTTACGGCAAATGCTTCTCCGACGCCCATTCTTCTTATCAACTCGGTCCCTGTAACAATGTTACCCCATTGATCGGAGCCTCCTAACTGAACAATACAATTCTTGTGTTTGTTGAGCCAATAAAAATCATACCCCTGAACCAATTGGTAAGAAAACTCTGTAAATGAGATGCCTGTTTCTAACCTCGACTTAACTGAATCCTTGGCCATCATGTAGTTGACGGTTATGTGCTTGCCTACATCGCGAATAAAATCGAGAAAATTGAAGTCCTTAAACCAATCGTAATTATTTACAATCTCTGCTGAGTTATCACCACAATCAAAATCGAGGAATTTTTCCAGTTGAGCTCGTTGACCAGCAATGTTTTTTTCAATTTCAGCCTGATTCAAGAGGTTTCTTTCCTTGGATTTTCCACTTGGGTCACCCACCATTCCTGTGGCACCGCCAATTAATGCAATTGGCTTATGGCCTGCCTTTTGCAAATGAACCAATATCATTATCTGAACCAATGAACCGATATGAAGACTATCAGCCGTAGGATCAAATCCAATATAACCGGCTGCTGGTTTGCTCATTGCTTCTTCTGTTCCCGGCATAATGTCGTGAATCATTCCACGCCATTTTAGTTCTTCTATAAAATTCATCTTCTTGTTCTGAAATCGGCCGCAAAGATATTTGCCCTAAGTATGTGACCGAATTAATCCTCCAAAAATTTGGTTTTGGTTAACATGGAGCCTGGCTAATTAGGCAACAGCATGCATTCGATTGTATTTACTCCTGTATTGTACAGGGGAAAGACCCACCATTTTCTTAAAAAGATTTCTAAACGTTTTTGCATCCGAATAACCCACTTCAAACATTACTTCGTTTACGTTTTCATTGCTTGATTCCAGCAGTTTTTTGGCAGCTTCTATTCTTACACGCTGAACGTATTCAATTGGGGTATTGTCGGTGGCGGCCTTAAATCTTCGGATAAAACTCCTGCGGCTTACATTACACATTTCTGCTAGTTCATCAACACTAATTTTTTTCTTGAAGTGATGTTCAATGTATCCCTGGGTCTGCAATACTGCCTCATCATTGTGTACTTTTTGGCCTTTGAATATCGAAAAATGACTTTGTGAAAAGCGATCAATTTCAATTTCGAAGAACTTGGCACAATGAAGCGCGACTTCTCGTCCACAATACTTTTCCACTATATAAAGAATGAGGTTTAAAAAGGAATATGCACCACCACTGGAATACAATCCATTGGACTCGGTAATAATTTTTTCTCCTACCACTTCTACGTCCGGAAACATGACCTTAAAGGGCTCAATACCAAACCAATGCGTAGTACATTTCTGGCCTTTTAACAATCCGGTAGAAGCAAGAATAAACGCTCCCATGCAAAGGCTAGCAACCTCAGCCCCATTTCGGTATTGTTCTTTTATCCATGGAATGTAAGGAGAGTTATTTTCAATTTCCTGAGCAAAATCTCCAAAAATGGCAGGGATTATTACCATATCGGTTTTTTTGACGTCCTGAATATGAGCCTGAGGGTTAACACTAAAGGCCCCTCCATAAAGCGGTTGATCCTTCCCAAGCCCAACCAATTGAATGCTAAAGAACGCTTCCTTTCCCAGCACCTCAACCAAATATCGGTTAGCCTCGCTAAACACCTTAAAAGGTCCAATTATACTACTCAATACCGACTGGCCATTTGGAACTATTATAGAAATGCGTTTCATACCACAAATTTTAAGCAATGTTACATTATTCTTTTGGCACTATCCACCCTCAAGGTTGTCGGAAATACCCACCAAAAGAGTTGTAAATGTGCCATAAAATTGTAACCTAAAACGTTTAAACAATTAAAACACTAGAATTATGTCACAAGAAATGAATGTGGTTACTTGGTTTGAAATACCAGTAAATGATATGGATAGAGCGGTTGGTTTTTATCAAAACATCCTTGATGTAGAATTGAACCTAAATGATATGGGGCCAAACAAAATGGCTTGGTTTCCATGGAGTCAAGGGGCACCAGGGTCTGCCGGAACCCTAATTAAAGGTGAAGGCTATGCGCCAAGTGCTGAAGGTTCAGTTGTTTACTTTTCATGCGAGCCAGACTTGCAAGAATCGCTTGACAAAGTTGAATCAAATGGCGGTAAAGTATTGGTTCCCAAAATGGGCATTGGTGAATTTGGGTTTATTGCGCAAATCATGGATACTGAAGGTAACCGAGTTGCCTTGCATTCCAGCAATTAATATCTTAAATCGTCACTTCGATTGCAGTTCGGAGTGGCGATTTTTTGTTTTATTACCATTGTTGTTGGCCGCAAACTAAAAATGAACTAATTAAATTAGAGTTATGAAAAAAATATCCCTACTTATCTTTTTAGCACCAATTATGCTAATGGCCCAAGAAAACCCATTAGACATATTTAGACCATTAGAAAACTATGTTTGGTATGCTGAAGGAGAATGGGGTGATGGAAGTCTATTTAAACAAGAAATCAGTTTTGAATTTTCTCTAAACAACAAGATTGTCAAAGTTCAATCTATGGGGTTTACAAATAAAGAACAAACGGAATATGGTTTAAGAAATCATGGAATAAGGCAATATGATGAAAAATCAAAAAAAATAAAATTTTGGGAATTCGATGTCTTTGGCGGTTTAACTGAAGGAACCGTTGAGGCTAATGGAAATAATTTAATTTATAAATATGATTATGGAGGAACACTTGTAACCGAAATGTGGATTTATATAAGTGAAGGTTCTTATGGCTTTATAATAGGTATTTATGAAAATGATACTTGGAAACAAACATTTCTTAAAACAGAATTTAATGGTAAAATGAAATAAAGCCTGATAGGCTGTAAGCATATGGACTAATGCGGGTTGAAGGAATTGCCAAAAGGTCTGGGTTGCTTATCAGTTTTTCATATTATTAGCTCCAATAAATAATTTAATTAAACCATAACTTGACTAATTTCGCTGCCGATGAATCTGGTAACTGGTAGCACTGGAATAGTTGGATCTCAACTTGTCCTCGATTTATTGAAAAAAGGTGAAGAAGTCACCGCTTTCAAACGAAAGTCATCAAACCTAACACCCATCAAAAATTTATTTAAGCGTAACCAGTCGGAAGACCTCTACCAGAAGATAAAATGGTACGATGGTGATATTGTGGATATTGGAAGTATATCGGATTCATTAAAAGGAATCAAACGAATTTTTCATTGTGCTGCACTGGTTAGTTTCGACCCCAGGGATAAGGATAAGATGGAGGCCATAAATATTAATGGAACCGCCAACATCGTAAATGCCGCAATCGAAAACAATGTTAATCAACTTATTTATGTAAGCTCCACGGCTGCTATCGGAAAGCAAAAAAAAGGCGTAACCATTGACGAAAAATGCAACTGGGATGCCGGAACCCGAAATTCATTCTACAGTTATACCAAATACTATTCAGAGCTTGAAGTTTGGAGAGGCTCGGAAGAAGGCCTAAATGTTTCGGTTGTCAATCCTGGGGTTATAATTGGTACCGGTGAGTGGGGAAAAAGCAGTACCAATGTTTTTAAAACGGTTTGGAACGGATTGAAGTTTTATTCTCGTGGGAGCAATGCCTTTGTTGACGTGCGGGATGTAAGCCGTATTATGATTGAGTTGGCAGAAAAAAAAATATTCAATGAACGGTTTCTTCTAATCTCAGAGAACATGACCTTTAAACGATTCTTTGAATTAATCTCAAGCTCACTTGGAAAAAAACCACCATCTATTCTTGCAAGCAGGGCAATGAGTAGCATTGCCTGGAGAGCAAACTGGCTTTGGTCATTAATAAGCAACTCAAAACCATTAATTACGCGGGAAACTGCCCATGCCGGAAATGCGAAACAAGTTTATTCAAATCAAAAAATAAGAGATGCGATTGGGATTGAGCTTATAACCGTGCATGAAGCGGTGGATTACACTGCCCAGATTTTTTTAGAAGAAAACAGTAAATAGTTAGACTGGCCCTAATCGATTTCCTCCTCAACTTCAGAAATTCGAGTACTGTACCGGGCTAAAACTTCGTTATATATTTTAACCAGTTCTTCCGGTTGGTGCATGTAGTAATCGTAGCTGCTTTCGAATTGCTCCCGGGTGATTCCTAATTCTTCATAGTTGAATACAATTCGCTGTTTAAATTTTTCCAAAGCCAGCGTATCCTCTCGGGTACGCCCATGATAAGCTGCCTCGGTAAGGCCCATTTCATACAATACTTCAACCATTTGTTCCTGGCTCAATAAATCATCTGGCTTTTTTACACTGGGTTCACCGCTACAGGCAAAAAGAACCAAACCCAAAAGAAAGATGAAACTAACCCTAAACATTATAAATCAATTGTTGCCAAAGGTTAACCTCATGGCGTTATTGGCCTCGATAATTTCACCTACCTCGTTTCCGTTTAGGTTATCGTACACCAGCTTCCCATTTACCCAGGTTCCCAACACCTTACTCGAAAAAGACTGACCTTCGAAGGGAGACCAGCCACATTTATAAAGAATATTCCCAGAACTTACTTCCCATTTTGAATTTAGATCCACTACGGTTATATCTGCAAAATAGCCTTCCTTTAAAAAACCACGTTTATCTACATTAAATAAGTCGGCTGGTGCATGGCACATTTTCTCAATTACTTTTTCAATGGTAATTCTTCCATGGGCAACATGTTCAAGCATTGAGACCAACGCATGCTGAACCAACGGACCTCCTGAAGGTGCACGCCAATAGTCCAGAGACTTCTCTTTGGCAGTATGAGGAGCATGGTCGGTAGCAACCACATCAATTCTGTTATTAATCACGGCTCGCAATATTGCATCGCGGTCAGATGCCTTTTTTACCGCAGGATTCCATTTTATTCTGGAACCGTATGTATCATAATCCGAATCGCTAAACCACATATGATGAACACAAGCTTCAGCCGTAAGGTTTTTATCTTTTAAAGGCTTGTTCTGATCAAAAAGGGATAGCTCGCGTTCCGTACTCAAATGCAAAATATGCAGGTGTGCGCCATATTCATTTGCCAAACCCGCTGCAAAGGATGAAGATCGGTAGCACGCCTCTTCGCTTCTTATCTGTGGGTGATATTTAAATGGAATTCCCGCTCCGTATTGAGCTTTAAACTTTGCTGTGTTTGCTCGAATGGTATCCTCATCCTCGCAGTGTGAAGCGATGAGCATATCGCACTCCGAGAAAATCTTCCTCAGTGTGGTTTCATTATCAACCAACATGTTTCCTGTGCTGGAGCCCATGAATACCTTAAGACCACAAACCTTTTTACCGTCTACTTTAAGCACCTCTTCAATATTATCGTTAGAAGCGCCCATATAGAAACTATAATTGGCAATTGAACTTTCTGCTGCAATCTCGTATTTGTCCTCAAGCAGATCAACTGTTAGAGCATTGGGGACCGTATTTGGCATTTCCATAAAGCTGGTAATACCACCTGCAACAGCTGCTCTGGACTCAGTACGAATATCCGCCTTGTGAGTCAACCCCGGCTCTCTAAAGTGCACCTGATCGTCAATAATTCCTGGAAAAACATATTTTCCTTCCAGGTCAATAACTTCCTTGGCTTCTGGTAATGGAATTGGTTCATCATCCCTGATTATTTGTTTAATATAATTTCCTTCAACGAGGATAGAGCCCTTAAATACTTCTCCTTCATTTACTAAGGTTCCGTTTTTTAACAGTAAAGTCATCTGGAATTTATTTAATGCTTTTTCCCTTCATTATGAGAACACCAAACAATGCCTCCTTGAAGATCTTAGAGCTCATTTTCGATTCACCAATTACCCGGTCGGTAAAGGTGATGGGAACTTCTTTAATGGTAAACCCATGCAGGTGAACCGTATATTTCATCTCAATCTGAAAGGCATAACCCACAAATCGGATCGCATGCAAATCAATCGTTTTCAGTACCTTACGCTTATAGCAGACAAAACCTGCTGTTGTATCTTTTACGTTAAGCCAAAGAACCAATCTTACATAAACCGAAGCAAAATAGGACATTAATATCCTACCAATTGGCCAGTTATGAACTTTGCCGCCGTTGGTATATCGACTCCCAACACTCATATCCGCCCCATCATCAGCACATGCACTGTATAGTCTTACTAAATCTTCCGGGTTGTGCGAAAAATCACAATCCATTTCAAAGATGTACTCGTATCCTTTTTCAAGGCATATTTTAAATCCATGGATATAGGCTGTCCCTAGTCCTTGCTTTCCTTCACGTTCAGAAATAAAGAGGTGACCATCAAATTCTCCCTGCAGTTCTTTTACTTTTTCAGCAGTTCCATCCGGAGATCCATCATCCACAATCAAGACGTCAAAATCCTTAGAAAGCCCAAAGACCGTGCGAAGCATCTTTTCGATGTTTCCTATCTCGTTGTAGGTAGGTATAATTACAATGCTATCTGACACGACTTTAAAATAAGAGCACGAATATATATCCAAACCAATAAAATGGAATTATGCATTGCAGTAAGATATGTTAAAGGTATTCTCCTTGACATGGCCCAAAAATTCCCTGATCAATTAGTTAAATTAAATCAATACTTAACGAACATTCGGCTACAAGTATTGTACTTGTTCAAGAAATTTTCACTTGTCCAAACTTTGTGAATAAATAATGCACGCATAACAAATTTATAACCCTTGAAATGTCTTTGTTTCAAGTAGATTTGTTGTCCGTTTTTTATAAATGAGCAGATTTTCTATAGTTTATTGCCTTATTCTATTGGTATGGGTTCCAGCAAGTGGATACGCACAAACCAAAACCGTGAAGGACACCCTAACCATAATGCAATACAATTTATTGAATTACGGTGTCAACGAGAGCACCTGTAGCAACTTCGATATTACACTTGCTAATAAAGATGTGCAATTAGAAAAAATTATTCGATACATCAATCCGGATATTCTTGCGGTAAATGAGATGGGTTGTAGAAACTTGTTCTCGAAAAGAATCCTTGCCAATTGCCTCAACAAAGGAACTACCAAGTATGAACTAACAGACCTTCAGGTAAGTGGAACTCAGAATCTGTGTAATGCACTGTTTTATAACAAAGAAAAACTGGGGTTAATAAGTTCGTCGGCAATAACAAAAACAAAAAACGGAGCCAATATTATTCGTGCCATCGATTTTCATAAGCTATACATAAAGGGAGATTACCTGTCATTATCCGATACTATACGCTTGTATCAATTGGTTGCTCATCTTAGAGCAAGCCGTGGCAATGAGGCAGAACGAGAAAAAGCTGCTGAGGGAGTCATGTATCACCTTGAAAAAAATGAGACTACAGGCAATTACATTCTTTCTGGTGATTTTAATGTCTACCGGTCCTCTGAGGGAGCATATCAACAGTTTACTAAATACTCTAAGCAGCCCTATCGATTCTACGACCCGGTTAAGCAAGAGGGTAGCTGGAATAACAATAGTGCCTATGCAAAAGTTCACACTCAGGCTACCCGTTCCAATACTCAATGTGGCGGAATGGACGATCGATTTGATTTCATTTTAACTTCAAACGAAGTTTTGAACGATTCACTAAGGATTCGGTACATTCCGAATTCTTATAGAGCGGTAGGCCAGGATGGAAAACGGTTTAATGGAAGTGTTATTAATCCGGCAAACACTGATGTACCAAGTTCCATTGCCAATAACTTATATAATATGAGTGACCATCTTCCAGTAGTTTTAAAATTGGAAGTAAGTTATGAGGTACCTACTAACATCCGTTCGGTCAGAAATAATTTCCAACTAAGCATGGTCAATCCTTCAAGCAATGGGATACAATTCACCACCAATAATTCGGGTGAATCTAAAAAGATAAATTTCCAGGTTTTTTCGTTGGACGGACGAATGGTGAAAGAAGGAAATGCAGATATTCGTGCCGGATTTCAACAGCACATGATCGAGTTATCGGATAAGGGAATATTCCTGCTTAAAATTACCAATGCTGAGTCTCAGGAAAGCAGTGTTCATAAAGTGATGGTTTGGTAGTAAGAATTAAACATATCGTAGCATTTGGCTTCATTGTTTTGTTGGGATTAGTTTCTTTCTCTCAGAATTCCACTGTAGTTACTACTGCCGGTGATGTTGGTCTCACACTTAGCAATGTTGGGTTTTTGGGAAATTCATTCCGGGGAAACTTTCAATTGGAAAATGAACCATCCTGCGAATATCCAAGAAATTCGGGCGTAGAACACTTATTCGAAGGTGGATTATGGGTTGGCGCAACTCTCCGTGGTTCACAAGCAGTCAGTACAGCTGCCTATGACAATGCACGTGGATACAGCACTGGGGGTGGTGGTTATGAAATGACTTCGGAAGTCGGTGCAGGTTTCAAGGAAAGGTCGAGCTTAATCAACAGCAAAGTATTTGACCCATTGGCTATTTCACACCAGGATTTTATCTGTGATTTTACAGATAAATATGTTGTTGTTCCGGGAACCAATATTAAAATAACAGACCACGATCAACCACTGGGAATTGAAGTTCATCTGGAGGCTTATAATTGGAACTTTTCCTTTAGCAATTTCTTCGTAATTATGGATTACACCATTAAAAACACCGGATCAGAAAGCTTGTCCGATGTTTATGTTGGAATGTTTGCCAATGCAGTGATTCGGAATGTAAATGTTACTCCTGCCGGAAGTGGTGGAACTGCGTTTTACGACAAAGGTGGAAATGGGTACAATGATTCTCTATACATGGGATATTGTTATGATGCCAATGGTGACCTCGGATTTACCGAAAGCTATTTCGGCCATAAGTTTTTGGGTGCTGAAGATAAGAATGGATTCCACCTGCCTACCCTGGACTCTGCTTTCAAAGCACATTACAACTGTTGGCAATGGAATAATACTTCTGAACCAATATTATTTTCTCCAACCACTGATAAACAGAAGTACAATAAAATGACAACCGGTCTCAATTGGTCTCCCGCCTGGACCGCGGCTTACGATTCCAATAATGTACACTCCGGTAGGTATTATTCTGAAATATTAAATACGCCAGGAAACCGATCCGATTTAGTTTCTGTTGGTCCATTTGTGAGCCTGGAGCCCGGAGAAGAAATAAAGATTGCATTTGCCATTGTTTGTGGTAAAAAGAAGGAAGATGGAAATCCAAATTTGGCCAACAATGCCTTTCAGCAAACCAATATCATTAATAATGCACTCTGGGCTCAAACGGCTTATTGTGGTGAGGATGTAAATTGCAATGGAGTTTTAGATCCTGGAGAAGATAAAAACGGAAATGGAGTTATAGACCGATACATACTTCCTTCTCCTCCTGATATACCCGTTACAAAATATATTCCGGGAAAGAATGAACTCACCATTTATTGGACGTCCAATTCTGAAAATTCAGTGGATCCCATCTCCCAGAAAAAGGATTTTGCCGGTTATAGCCTATATATAAGCCGCTTGGGCTTTGATACCGATAAGAAAATCAACCTTGATTCTGCCTGGCAAAATGTAGCTACCTATGACATAAAGGGCGATGGCTTTTTCTATGAAACTGGGCTTGATTCGTTAAGACTAGAAGAGCCTGTTCAGTTTGAAGGTGACACCAACTTGTATACCTACAAATACACCATCAAGAATCTGGTAAACGGATGGCAATATGTGGCAGCCTTAACAGCATTCGACACGGGAGATGAAGAGGCAAACCTTGGATCATTGGAATCCAGTAGAAATTCCAACAGCACGAGGGCATTTATGGGAACACCCGCTAACGAAGACCCAAAAGAAAACAAACCATTTGCTTACCCTAACCCCTATTACCTGGATGCGGCGTGGGAAGGAGTTAGTCAAAGACAGACTTCCAAACGAATTCAATTTGCGAATCTTCCACAAACCTGTACCATATATATCTTTAACGTAGCTGGTGACCTCATTGCTACTCTTGATCACAATTCAAATTATTCGGGAGATATTGGCTGGTATCAACAGTTTTCAGATACCGAAACAACTACTTTTTCAGGTGGTGAGCATTCGTGGGACCTCATTTCATCAGAAGGTCAAATTATTTCAAGAGGACTGTATCTATTTACTGTTAAGGACAAGAAAAACAATAAGTTATATAAAGGACAATTTACGATTATTAAATAAAAACAGAAGCTATGAAAAAACTACTACTCTCTTTATTAGCCATAGGTTTTATGGCGAGTTCATATGCCCAGTATGACACACTGCGCATAGACTCAATTCAATGGGTTAGCCAAACAAATTTGGGTAACTGTAATGATCTTTCCAGGTACGATGGTGATACTGTTGTGTTAACTGGAATTTGTTTAGTTAGCGGAACCGATTATGGTTCACAAAGTCATAATGTTATGGTCACTCAATCCGCGAAACCTTCTCCGTTTGGAGGAATTCGTTTTCGAAAAGGTGATCCAAATGCCATCTATAGTGTAAGTATCAGAAACCTTGTAAAAGGAGACTCCATTATTGCAGTTGGTGTATTGAGCCAGTATCAGGGTGAAACTCAATTTGATCCATTGCTGCAAAATGGTGCAATCACTATCCTAAATCGGGGTGTTAAGGTTATGGACACAACAATTGATGTTAGCATGATCAACGACAAAAATCAGGTAAATCAGTTGGCTACCGGAGAGCAGTGGGAAAGTTCTTTGGTAACTATAAAAGATATATCGGTTCAATCGGTCAACTACTTCAGTGGAAACTCAAGGGTTAGTTATGTGGTGGCTGATAAAGCAGGTTACAAGATCAACATTGGAGACTTTTTTGCTGCGCAAAAATTACCACAATACACTCATCCGGTAACCGGAAAGCCAGGTAAATATGTTCCTCCTTCAGTGGGTGATGAGTTTGCTTCAATTACCGGAGTAATTATTCATTCCAGAAACTGTACAGGTGAAAATGGCCGTGGATATGAATTAATGCCCATTGATTCTTCCAGTTATATTTATGGACCCAGCGCTCCAAGAATAGAAGCGGTTAAACGAGATAAAATAGTACCTACAAGCTCTGACGATGTAGTTATTACTGCTGATGTATTTGATTTGGATGGAAAGATCACCAGTGCTAAATTGCATTATTCGACCGGGGTTGATGTTACCTCTTCTTTTACTGCTATAAACATGACCAATACTTCAGGTAAAGTTCATATGGCTACCATTCCGAAACAAGCTGACGGAACATTTGTCAGGTATTATATTTCTGCTGAAGACGATAGCAGCAACTACTCCGCTCAACCCAACAAAGATCCAAAAGTGAAAACTTTTGCTTATCGGGTAAGAAACAACGGATTGGAAATTTCTGATGTTCAGTTTACACCTTATACTGATGGTGCGTCCATATATACAGGTGAAGAAGTAACAGTGAAAGGAATTGTTACTTCAAGTGGTAAAGATGGTGATATGTCGTTGATTCATATTCAGGAAGAAGGCCTCTTAGGTGGCTGGGGCGGAGTCATGCTAGCCAATGCCGGGCAAACTTTTAATCGGGATCAAAAAATTGAAGTTACCGGAGTAGTTCAGGAAAATTTTGGAAGAACTGCTATTGCCAGCATTTCTAAAGTAAAAGATTTAGGTACCGGAACAATTAAACCACATTATGTTGTACCTGATTCATTTTCCATGGCTTATTCATATGCTTCGCACGAAAAATGGGAAAGTGTATTAATGGGTCTGATTAATGGTACTTCAGTTGGAAACGGCAAACTCCATATTGTGGACACTAACCCTGATGCACCTGGTAATAACTGGGCAGAATATACCGTTGGTCGCGATCCATTAGATCCTAGTACCGACTGTAGAGTTCTTGCCGGAAGACCTGGTGAGAGTTCAACTTTCGTTTCTTATGTAAATGAAAGTGGTATAGTTCCAGATTCGGCAGCCTACCCGGTCAAAAAAATATTCGTTAGAGACACCATGAACATGGATACCCTTTTTGGAATTATGACCTATTCGTATGGAAACATTAAGTTACTACCCAGAAACAACATGGATTACAGAGGGATAAATGCTATGCCTGCGGATACCAGCAAGGACACTACTTCGGTAGAAAAATTTGTTGGTGGAGTTTCCTCATTTAAAGTATATCCTAATCCAGCTTCTAATGAAGTTACCGTTGTAAATGGCTCTGGTTCTAAATTCATCAGCATAAAAATCCTGGATTTAAATGGTAAGGAAGTGGCAAGAACAGAGACGGTTCTGGAAGTAAATCCAATTCCGTTGTACGACCTGCAAAACGGAGTTTATCTAATTGAAATAGAAAACGAAAATGGATTAATCCTGGACAGGATAAAATTTATAAAGCAGTAAATTGATACACCCACACTCCGCATTAAAAATTTTACGGAGTGTGGTTATTTTTAGAAGCCTTTTGAACTTCCGTTTTCTATATATTATCCCAATACTTCTCATTGCTTTTTCCTGCAAAAAAGGAGAGAAAAATGCCAACGAGAAACCGGACACCAAAGTGATTCCGCACGTGATCAACCTTTCAGGTGAAGGAAGGTTAAAATCAACGGTAAACATGGCCTGGTTTGGATCTGATAAGGACGGATACATTGATGGGTTTGAATTTTCTTTGGACAACATTGAATGGGTCCATACACGAAAGGCCGATAGTACATTCACGTTTAACATTTCTGAAGGATCGGACACTGCGGATATTAATTTCTGGGTTCGGGCTATTGATAACAAACAGGAAAGAGATCCAACACCTGCATACGTTAGAATTCCAATCAAAAACACTCCACCGGAAGTAGCTTTTGATGAGGCCCTATCGACTAAGGACACGGCTTTTATTGTAGCCTCGTTTTTTTGGAATGCAAGTGATCAGGATGGTTTCGACAACCTAAGAGATGTTGAGCTGAGGTTAAATAATGGCTCATGGTATAAGATTGATAAACGAAAATCTAACTTGAGTATAGTTCCGGATAATCCGGCGGGAAGTGGGGGCATGAATGCTAAGGTATACTTCAGCCCGGAAGGTGCTGAGGCAGAAAGTATGGATGGGCTCATATTAGGTGCATTAAATACAGTTTACATTCGTTCTACTGATATTTCAGGTAGTCAAAGTGAAATTGATACGTTGGCAAACCTGTATTTCAAACCAAAATCTTCGGACCTTATCGTCATTGGTGGAGATCGGGATTTTAATTCCTTCTACACACAACGAATTTCAAATGTTACCACATCGTTCGATTACGTAGACTATACGATAGACAATGGAAAGTGGCAGCCCGCATTTTGGGCAACCACCTTTTATTTAATGATTTCCGAGTATAAAAAACTCTGCATATTCTCCGATAAAAACCCCTATGTAAATTCTAGCACCGGACTTTCTTCCCTCATATTGGAATCAAGTGCAAGACCTGTACAAGATTTTACTTTAAATGGAGGAAAAGTGTTTGCCATCGGTTACTTCGATAACAGCAAACCCCTGGAGTCTACATCTCCTATTCTTGGCGTTTATCCGATCGACTCCATGGCTTCCAATACTTCAGGACTAAGCTTGCAACGATCCGACACCTCACTTATTTCACAGCAAACCGACTACCCCGATTTAGGATCAAATTCTTTCCCACTTGAATTTTCACCTTTTTATCAGTCATCTGATGCTGTGGTGTTGTACAATGGGGACATCTATGGTACATCTTACACTGGTTCAAAAACAGTTGGAGTAAAAAAACCCGCAATAAAACCAAACATGGTTTTTATTAGTGCAGCCCTCAACAAATTCGATTATGATTACAAGAGAGTTGATTCATTGTTTGACCAGGTTTTGAATAAAGATTTTAATTGGTAGTGAAAAGAATTATCATCATAATATTTTCCTGCTTACTGGTCCATTCCATTTATGGTCAAGACAAAGGAACCGGTGTTCTGGTGGGGCAAATATTTGATGCTGACACCAAAGAAACCCTTATAGGTGCAAGTGTTCAGCTTGTGGGTACTTATAAAGGAGCCTCGGCTGATATTAATGGTAAGTTCCGAATTGAAGGGATCAAACCTGGTGACTATTCAATAAAATTCAGCTTTATTGGATACTCCGATAAAATATTCAACGGCATTACCATTACTGCAGGTGAAACAAAGACCTTAAATGCAACTTTAAGCCTCCGAAGCACCGTTATGGATGAAGTTGTGATTGTAGGAGAAGCCAACCTCATTAACCTTGAAGAAGCCAATTCCGAAGTAAAAATTAATCAGGAAGATATCCAACAAATGGCCGTAAGGGATGTTGGTGAAATTGTTACCATGCAGGCCGGTGTAAGTAAAACCTCGGATGGAATAAATATTCGGGGAAGCCGAACCTATGAAACCCAGTACATGATTGATGGGATTAGTGCTCAGGATCCATTATCAGGGACAGGAACCGGAGTTGGAGTACAAAGTAGTGCTGTAAGTGATGTATCGGTTATTACCGGAGGTGCAGGAGCTGAATATGGAGGAGGTGCTGCCGGCATTATCGCTACAAAAATCAGGGAGGGCGGCGAAAAATTTGAAGCAAGCGGAAGTTGGCAAAGAGATAATTTAGGGTTTAATGAAAATCAGGGTACAGCCTGGAATACAGACATTGCTGATATTACGATTGGAGGTTCTGTTCCATGGACTAAAAAGAAACTTCGGTTTTTTGTTAGTGGTAATATGTTTATGAGCGACGATTATTACCGAATTCGTGCCGATCAGCTCAGGAGCTCTCTTTTTCCTGAGGACGATGCATACTGGGCACCTCGTCAGAACAACAAATTTGCCAGTACCGTGAAACTTTCTTATGAGTTTAAGCCTGGAACTAAACTTACCCTGACCAACCAGCATAGTATTGCCGTCAACCAAAATACGCGTTCATTGCAAATTGTAGGCTTCGATGCTGTAGTAACTCCAGGTCTGCAGTGGCAGTTTGCGCAAAACCCGGATAACGCCAATACGTACACCCACCGATCGAATTTAACGGCGATCAATTTTCAGCATTTTATCAATAATAACTGGAATGTAAAACTCGACCTGGGACGATTGTTCACCAACCTAAGAGCTGATGCCAATGGTCGACCGTTCCGCTCAGAGACGGTAGATCAAATTTACGATCCTGAATCAATTGTGACCAATCCGGTCTCCACTTTCAACCCGGAAGACTCCATAATTTATGTGTTACCCGGTGATGGGTTTGTCAATAACAATGGAATAGCCACCCGCTGGCACGACCATTATGCACTGGAGTACACAGGAAGGATAAGCGCCAGCTATTTCCCAAAGAATGAAGCCCACCGATTCACTTTTGGCTGGGAACACAAAGAAAAAGAATACCAATGGGCGGATGTGTATCAGCCCTGGGTTGGAGCACCTATCAAAATTAATGACACCCTGAGTACACCTTCAATTAGTGTAGGTTCTTCTTCTGAAATCTGGAAGGCCAATCCCAATGAAGGGGGACTTTGGCTTCAAGACCGCCTTTCGTACCAGGGGTTAATAGCTACGCTTGGTTTGAGATTTAACTATTGGACCTATGGAAAAAGACTGGCAGATGCGGTGTCAAACCCTGAAGTTCCATTGCAGGAATCGTCGAAAAAGACATATGAGGAAGAAACCACAAAGATTTTCAATAAAAGGTACCAGTTTCGACTTCTTCCAAAAATCAATGTCAGTTTTCCGGTTACTGAAAACAACGTACTGTACTTCAACTATGGACACAGCATGCAGATGCCTCACCCTCGATTCATCTATGCCGGTCTTGACCCTGAATTCTTGGATCAAAGTCCGCTGGCGACTATTGGAAATCCAATCATTAAACCGGAGTCAACCGTTAGTTACGAAATTGGAATTAAGTCTCAAATTACAAAAGATTTAGGCGTTACCTTAACAGCATTCAACAACGATAAATACGATTACATCGTTTCTGGTACTGCTTTAATCAAAGATCAAACAGGCAAGTTGGTTAGCCGTAAAATCTACTATAACCAGGATTATGCAAGAATCATTGGAGTGGAATTGGGTATAACTCAAAGAATTGCGAAGTACTATAAATTATTTTTCAACGGAACTTTTCAATCAGCTCGTGGAAAATCAAATACGGCACGCGAGAGTGAGCTACAGATTAGAGAACAAGGTTTTGTAGATAACACCAAGGAGCAACCTTTAGCTTGGGACCGACCCTGGAACCTAAAAATGGGAATAATTTTCAATACTGATACCAGCATGAACATTCCTAAAGTATTCAATCGTTTTCGAATTTTCTTAAGTGCTAATTATAAATCGGGATATCGTTATACTCCGGTTAAAGCCGCTGGAACCAATGACTTCGGACGTGTGCTTTATCAATCTGAAAATGATAAACCAAATAGCAAAGTTGCTAAGGCCTGGTTCTGGGCTGATCTAAAAATCACAAAGGATTTTAAACTAAGTACAAAAAGGAAGAGCGCATTGTCGCTGAGCTTTGAAGTGCGAAACCTCTTCAACACTAAAAATGCTCAAATTGTAAATCCGGTTACTGGTGACGGATACCGTGAAGGTGATGATGTTCCTGAAACGTGGAGAGATCCAAAATACGATGATCCCCAAGCCACAGGAACACCCCCTAATAATCCTGCACGTTGGAGACCACCTACACAAATTTTATATGGTTTAGCATTTCGTTTTTAATGAAATTGGTACATAAACATATTGCTCTTTTAATTTTTGTGCTTTTCCTTGGCGAAATCTCTGCGCAGGTTTTACCTAATTTAGGAGGTCAACGAACGGGCTCTGCAACGCTGGTATTCCTGAAAAACGATGGCAGCAGCAGGTCTTTTGGAATGGCCGGAGCAAACATCACCCTAAAAGAAGATGGCTTTTGCACCTTCACCAACCCAGCAGCAGCAACCTCTTTTAAAAATGCAAACATCAGTGCCTCTAACCTATTTGTAGGAAGTGGAATTAACCAAAGCTTTTTTAGTACCATATTGCCCTGGCAAAAAGTAAACACCAACATTCTCTTTACGGTAAACAACCTTTCTTCAGGCAAGCAAGAGGTTCGCACCGAATTTCAACCTGAAGGTACGGGCGAATACTTCTATGTTACCAATACTTCGATTGGGTTGGGAATGGCTAAAAAACTATCGGATCAATTCTCCTTGGGATTAAAATTCAAGTATGTTTATGAAAGTATGGCCCAATACAAAAGCCATTCGGTAGCAGCAGATTTAGGCTTTCTCTATAACGTTGGGTTCCGAGATTTAAGCTTTGCTGTTGTGGTCTCCAATTTTGGTGGTAGTTCACAGTTAAATGGAGATCACCAGGAAGTTACCTTTAGTACCGGAACAAATTCAAGCCCTGATAAATACCCGCTTCCAACCACATTTAAATTAGGAATATCCATGCTGGCCATTGACAAAGACGACCACAAAATGACAGCAGCTGTTCAGTTGTACCATCCCAATGACAATAGCGAGAATCTAAGGTTAGGATTGGAATATGAATACCGAAAGTTAGTTTCTATACGTGCCGGATATATTTTAGGTAGAAAAACTTACAAAATACCAACCTTCGGAGTGGGATATAAAGCCCGAATTGGACACAACCCACTTCGTATTGATTATGGAATTGCACCGAGTTCTATAATTGGGTTACAGCACAGTCTGGGATTAAGTTTAACGCTTCATAAAGCAGAAGAGAGAAAATGAGAATAGTTAAATTGCTTTTCGGTCTTTTACTTTTAACCATAATCAGTGGTTGTGAAGGCTTTTTTGGTGAAGAAACAGACCTTTCTTTTATAGACAAGCCGGAATACCAGGGGCGTGAAGTTGCCTACGTTCCCATTCAACCCGTTCTTTCAGGGTTTGTAAAACCCACACAGGTTGTTACAGGCTTCGATGAACTTCTTTATGTGGTTGATGAAGGAACCGGTCAAATCGTTTCCTTTGACTTATCGGGTAGAGAACTGGATAGAGTTAGTGTAAAAGGATTGAAATCCATAGCTCAGGATCGAGCCTTTGACATTTTGGCCATTGGCACCTATGACACCTCATTTCAGGATCCAAAAGACACAAGTCAGCTTGTAAGTTTAACCCTGTCCTGTGTTTATAGAATCAATCAAAAAAGAGGAAGCGCACTATCGCTTTCTTTTGGAACACCCGAAGCGGTAATAATTCATCCTTATTATTTGGGTTTTAAAACCGCTTCAGAATCAGACGAAGCTATTTCATTTACAGGTGTTGCAACGCTTTCTGATAATTCTTACTACCTGACCCGTACGGGCCCCAGCAACAACCCGCTTCAGTTAGGAGGACCCGATGATGCGGTGTTATCAGTAATTCCGGATTTAAATGGAGTACAAGACAAAAGAATATCGCCCATAGCGGTACAAACGGGTGCTGGTTTTGAAAACGATTATTTTTCTATGCCGAGCAGTATCACAACGCTTTCTCAGCCTCCTCAAGATCCAGCCGTTTCTTCTTCGAAAGATTTTATTTATACATCCATTAATCCCGACCTGGCGTTAAAAGTTCAGTACATTAAATACGAAGAAACACTGGATGGGGGTATCTATTCCCTTAAAGAAATGGCTAGTAGCGATACATCAAAAGCAGATGGGTTTCTATACGATCCTGGAAAATTTGCAACTCCGGAAGGGGTAACTTATGCCGGAGATAGAACCAATTACATTTTTGTTGTTGACGCCACCAAAGATTCTTTGTACCAATTTACCAACGAAGGCTATGAGGGCGCTAACCCCCCTCCTTTTTCGGCCAATAGAAAACAGATTCAGGTTTCTTTTGGAGGCAATGGATTAGGATTGAACCAATTCAATAAACCAATGGGAGTCGCCTATTTCAAAAAGATCGTTTATGTTGCCGATGCCGGTAACGGTCGTGTATTGAGGTTCAAATTAACCAGCGATTTCGAATAATCTCTTGGTTTTACTGTAAAAACTTTAGCGTTTCTTCTACAAACAGTTTCGGTTGTTCGGCATGTAACCAATGTCCTGCATTGGGGATGGTCACCAGTTTGTTTTTAGGGAAATATTCATCAATTAAACCCAAACTCTCTTCCTGAACGTAATTGGATTTTTCTCCCCGAATAAATAATGTTTCCCCGTTGAAAATTGCATCCGTGGTATTCTCTCCTATCGGCTCTATGTTTTTTTCAATCGCATCCAGGTTAAACCGAAGACCCAGCTTGCCTTTTTCTACCCAGTAACTACTTTTCATAAGAAATTGCCGCACCCCAATCTCGGGAATATATTCTTGCAAAATTTTATCTACCTCACCTCTGGATTTTATTTTATTGAAATCCAGAGCCCTTAGGCCTTGCAGAATTTTATGGTGACGAACTGGATAGGCAATCGGGGCAATATCCGCTACAATAAGCTTATCCACAAAGTCAGGGAAATTTTGTGCAAATTTCATGGACGTTTTACCTCCCATACTATGGCCCAATAGATTAATCTCATCCAGGTGATGTTCATGACAAAATTCAAGCAGATCATACATCATTACCTCGTAACTAAACTCTTCGCTGTGTTCCGAATGCCCATGGTTTCTGGCGTCAAGAATAAAAACCTCGAAATGATTTGCGTATTCCTTGGCCAGGGATTGCCAATTATCAAGCATTCCCATAAGGCCATGAAGAATAACCAGGGGCTCTCCCTCACCAAAAGTTTTAAAGTTTAGCTTCACTTAATTAACAGGTTCTGGTACATATTTACCACATTCTCCAACCCATAATACAAGGCATCAGAAATCAATGCGTGGCCAATTGAGACTTCATCCAAAAAAGGAATTTGCTCATTAAAATACTTCAGATTTTCAAGGCTTAAATCGTGCCCGGCATTTAGCCCTAAACCAATTGAACGCGCATAATCTGCTGCTTCCCTATAGCCCTTAACTGCAAGTTCCCGATTTGAAGAATAGTTCGTTGCATAGGCTTCGGTGTACAGCTCTACCCGATTAGCCCCTAACTTTTTAGCGTATTCTATTAACTCCCTGTTTGTGTCAATAAAAATAGAGGTTCGAATTCCTGCAGTATTAAACTCACCAACCACTTCCGACAGCATATCAAAATTGGACTTGGTATCCCAGCCTGCATTACTGGTTAATACACCTGGTGGGTCCGGAACCAGGGTAACTTGAGTTGGTTTAACATCGAAAATCAAATCCATAAATTTTCGATTGGGATATCCCTCAATATTAAATTCCGTTTTGTATACCTCGTTTATATCAAAGACATCCTTATATCGTATGTGGCGCTCATCTGGTCTGGGGTGAACCGTAATACCATCGGCCCCAAAAGCTTCTATGTCTTTTACCACCTGAATCAGGTTTGGAACCTCTCCTCCACGAGCGTTTCTGAGTGTGGCAATTTTGTTAACGTTAACACTTAGTTTGCACATAAAAACCTTAGTTTTGATTGTAAGTAGGCCACGAAATTAGAGAATAATAGCACTTACTGAATATGCTATCGAGCGAGATATTAATTACCGAGATCCCTTCCTTATCAAAAGAGGATAGTGTAGCGCAGGCCATAGAATGGATGGATGAATTTAAGGTAACCCATCTTGCCGTTACTCAGGGTGCTCAATACTTAGGTCTGGTACATGAAGATTATCTGCTCAGTGTAGAGGATGAATCCGATAATATTGGCAATCACCTAAACACCTTGATCAAGACTTCAGTTTATGAAAATGATCACGTTTTTGAGGTTGTAAAGCTGATTGAGAAACACAAGTTAAGCCTAATTCCAATTCTTTCGGTCAAGGATTTATTTATCGGGGTAACCACAGTTTCAGGAATTATGCAGGCCATAGCCGAAATGCCAATAGTTAAAAATCCGGGAGGTATCATCGTAATGGATTTGGTGGTGGCTGACTACTCTATGATTGAAATTTCCAGGATTGTTGAAAGCAATGACGCAAAAATTTTAGGAAGTTTTATTACCAGAAGGTATGATGAGAACAAATTTGAGTTAACCATTAAACTCAATAAGGAAAACGTTCAGGATATTATCCAGACCTTTGAACGGTTTGAATATGACATCACGGCCAGTTATGATCAGAGTTCGTCTGAAGACGACTTGCTCGATCGATACAATAACCTTATGAACTATCTCAATATCTAATGGAGAAAATCGCCATTTATGGTCGTTCTTTTGGGGAGCAACACATTAACGATGTGCAAATACTATTTGATGAGCTTCAAAAAAGGAAGATTCAAATCTCGGTTTACGCACCATTTTATAAATACCTGGAACCACTTATAAAAATTGGGAGTGAAGTTCAACAATTCTCAACCAATAAAGAACTACAGGCCGAAACCGAATGTCTGTTTTCAATTGGTGGAGACGGGACAATGCTCGATTCGGTAACATTGGTTGAAAAATCGAACGTACCCATCTTTGGAATTAATACAGGCAGATTGGGTTTTCTCTCTACCATTAAAATGGAAGACATTGTTGAGGCACTGGTCCAAATCGATAAGGGGAATTATTTTTTCGAAGAGCGGATGCTTTTGGAACTAAGAACCAACCCAAACTTATTCGGTGAAAATAACTTTGGGCTAAATGAAGTGGTAGTGCATAAAAAGGATACGTCGAGCATGATCTCCATTCATGCCTATATCAACAATGAGTTTTTAAGCACCTACTGGGCAGATGGACTAATTATTTCCACCCCAACAGGTTCAACGGCATACTCCCTCAGTTGTGGTGGCCCAATTATCACTCCGGGATCCGAGAACTTTGTAATAACACCAGTGGCCCCGCACAATCTCACCTCTCGGCCCTTTGTTATTTCTTCGAATGATATAATTAAGCTAAAAGTGGAAGGGAGGGGAAAGGATTTTTTGGTCTCAATGGATAGTCGAATGGAAACCTTTGATTCCGCTCTTGAAATTGAAATTAAGAAATGTGATTTTTCCATTCGGCTACTAAACCTTAATAACCAGACATTTCTTAATACGCTAAGTAATAAAATGAACTGGGGCAAGGATCACAGAAATTAGCCAAGATCATCGGCAAACCACCCTAAAATTCCGATTATTAGGAACTCAATTTATTTATATTTGCAGCAATTCAAATTTCACCAAGTGTCCTTAAAAAGAATAATATTCCTTGTTCTGATGGTTTCATTTATTTCCAATGCGCAAGCGCAGCGTTGGAAGAAATTCCGTCAGGAAGTAACATTGGGTACCGGAACAACATGGTTTTTAAGTGATGTTGGTGGCTACAATGACGAGCCATCAAATTCCGTTACCGATATGAATTTTAAGGAAACCAGTTTTGGCATTACAGCTGGATACAATTATTACTTAACTAAGAATATATCCGTAAATGGCCAGTTGGGATACATGAATTTAAGAGCTCGGGATGCCAGTTCAGGAAATGCGGCCAGAAAACATAGAAATTTTGATATTCAAACGCATCTCTACGAATTTGGAGTTTTGGGAAGGTATTACTTCGTTCGCGAAAAATTCGGTCATGCATTTCGATTAAAAGGAACGCAAAATGGATTCCTTTATGGGTTATCCGCTTATGCTACATTAGGAATTAACGGGATTTATTTTAACCCTACCGGAAAATACACAGGTGGTTCTTATGAACCACTTTATGAGATTGGTACTGAAGGTCAAACCGTTCCAAATTCCGGGAAATCTCACTACAGCAAATTCACTTTTGCAATTCCAGTGGGTTTAGGTGTGAAATATTCGCTTGGGAAACACTGGAATGTTGGTATCGAGTACATGTTCAGGAAGTCTTTTTCGGATTACTTAGACGATGTAGGTGGAACTTATTATGATAATACAGCAATCATAAATGCTAATGGCGGAAATCCAGATGCTGGAAGGTTGGCTGACCCTGCAGTAAAAAATGCCGATAATGCAAATTGGACGGGACACGGAGAAACCAGGGGTGGATCCAAGTACGACGATTTCTACATGAGCATTATGATTACCGCCAGTTACAAAATACTTAAAGGTAAATCGTTTAAGCCAAGGTTCTAGTACGAACCTCTATTCTTTTTGTATCACGTTGCTGTGATATAATCACTTTGTTAATGGGATTCAATATTGAATAAGAAATTAGTTTAATTCTCGTTCTAATCTAATTCTTACTTTCGCTTTATGGCTAAGGTTTATGCATTTGTAATAATTGTATTCTTTGAGCTTCTTCATTTCGGTGCTTTTTCTCAATCCCAAAATCAAGTTGGGCTTCAAGCAGGAATGAGCTATTATCTTGGCGATTTAAACGAAACAGGACATTTTAAGGCTGGGAGAACCCATTTTACGTGGGGAATTATTCATCGTCTACCTATTAATGACCGATTTACCTGGAAAAATTCAATTCTTTTTGGAAAGATTAGTGGAGATGATAGTGAGTCTGAATCGCAAATAAAAAGGAATAGAAACCTCAATTTTGAGAGCAGAATCAATGAGTTTTCCACGCAATTCGAATTTAACTTTTTACCCTACCACAGCTTTGTTATTAAACACCATTTTTCGCCCTATATTTTTGGGGGTCTTGCACTTTTCTGGTTTAATCCCACCACTACGCTAAATGGGAATGAATATAACCTTAGGGAGTATAGAACTGAAGGACAAAATGCGGAATACAATAAAGTACAATTTGCCATACCATTCGGTTTTGGGCTCAAATTTAAATTCTCACACAGGGTGTTATTTTCATTGGAATATGGGATCCGAAAAACTTTCACCGATTATCTTGACGATGTCAGCACAAGTTACCCCGATGACCCATCCACTATGAGTACCGTGTCTCAGGCACTTTCGAATAGAAGTTTGGATAATGGTAATAACCAAAACGAGTGGGGAATGCAACGCGGAAATTCTCAGCGTAAAGACTTTTATACTATGACCACATTCACCATGCTCATTAGAATTGGAAAGCACCCCAACTTGTGTAAATACAATACTCAGTAACAATAGATATTTCTTAATTCCAAACCATCTCTGGCGCTGGTAGTATTCTATTTTTTTAACTTATTCATCCCATCCAATCCCAATGCTTGTTTAAGTATATTTGCGGCTTGAAAAACAAAGTCCAACAGGGCTTTTTTTGTTTGCATGAGTTACAAAACCCAATTGGATAAAAATAACATCCCGGCTCACATCTCCATAATTATGGATGGGAATGGTCGGTGGGCAAAAAAACAGGGGTTAGCAAGAATATTTGGTCATCGAAACGCGATTAAAGCGGTGCGAAATGCAACGGAAGCTTGTGCCGAAATTGGAGTTAAATACCTAACGCTTTATGCATTCTCTACTGAAAATTGGAATCGGCCAAAGTTTGAAGTGGATGCACTAATGGAGTTATTAGTTAATTCATTGGGTAAGGAGCTCCCAACGTTAATGAAAAACAACATAAAACTGGCTACCATTGGCAACACGGAAACCCTACCAAAAGGTTGCAAAAAAAGTTTGTCGGAGACAATCAATAAGACCAACTCCAATACTGGAATGACTCTAATTCTTGCTTTGAGCTATAGCTCCCGTTGGGAAATTACAAATGCCATTAAATCAATAATTAATGACGTACAACACAACAAATTAAAAGCAGAAGAGTTTACAGAGAATAAATTCAAAAATTATCTAAACACAAAGGATTTTCCAGACCCTGAATTAATGATCAGAACAAGCGGAGAATACAGAATTAGTAATTTTTTGCTGTGGCAATCTGCATATACCGAACTTTGCTTTTTAGACAAACTTTGGCCCGATTTTGAAAAAGAAGATCTATACCAGGCGGTATTGGATTATCAGAGTAGAGAACGCCGCTTTGGCAAAACAAGTGAGCAAATTTGATTTAGCATGACTCGCTTATTGGTCCTCTTATTCCTTATCCTTTCCTTCCAACTTTCTGCACAGATTCAGTTAGGAGGGTCGCAGCTGAAAGTTGACTACTCTAACCCTAAAGAATATAAAGTTGGTGGTATTACTGTTTCCGGTGCAAAAAAACTGGATGAAGGAGCGCTGATTTTAATCTCGGGGCTTAAGATTGGCCGAAAAATAACCATACCGGGATCCGATATATCAAAGGCAGTGAGAAAACTTTGGAAACAAGGCCTGTTTGAAGATGTTAGGATAAGCTATACCAAAGTTCAAGGAGATTTAATATTTCTGGACATATACATCAAAGAGCAACCTCGACTTTCAAGATTTAAATTCATTGGTATAAAAAAATCCGAAGCCAATGACCTTAGGGACGAAATCAATCTATACAAGGAAAAAATTGTTACCGACAATTTGATGCTTAGCACAAGACAAAAGGTGGAATACTACTTTATCGACAAGGGCTATCTAAAAGCAGATGTAAATATTTCCATTGCACCTGACCCTCAATTTCCCGATCATGTATACATGACATTGGATATTGTAAAATACAAAAAGGTAAAAATTCACAACATTGCTGTCGTCGACAATCACCATTTAACCAATTACACCGTCAAAAAAGCAATGAAGGAAACTCGACAGAAAAGTTCTTTTGAGCCGTTCTATGACCCACAAGGTTTACTTATTGAAACTGGACAAGCCTCCCTGTCTGATGCCGATTCCAACTATGCAGGTCCCATAGCCTGGGACTATGCCACCGAGCACATTCAGCTCAATGTTTTTAAAAGCTCAAAGTTTATACAGGACAGCTACGATGAGGATAAAAAGAATATCATCAATAAGTATAAGGAAATGGGCTATCGAGATGCTAAAATCACCAAGGATACCATGTACGATTTCGATGAAAAGTCAATTAATCTGGAACTTACCGTAGATGAGGGGAATCAGTACTTTATTCGAAGCATCAATTGGGTTGGTAATTCCAAATTCTCGACCTACACGCTGAAAAACATTGTTGGCATTCAAAAGGGTGACATTTATAATCCAACACTAATTGAGCAACGCTTGTTTATGGACCCCAACGGGAAAGATGTCTCTTCACTGTATATGGATGACGGCTATTTATTCTTTCAGGTTACTCCGGTAGAGGTTTACGTTGAAAATGATTCAGTTGATCTTGAAATTAGAATTTATGAAGGTCGGCAAGCAAGAATAAATGAAGTTTCAATTGTTGGGAATACCAAAACAAACGATCATGTTATTTACAGGGCAATCCGTACCCTTCCGGGTAACTTATTTAGCCGCTCTGACATTATCCGATCTCAACGGGAACTTTCTGTGTTGGGCTATTTCGACCCACAAGCAATGAATGTGGTACCCAAGCCTAACCCTGAAGATGCTACGGTAGATATTGAGTATACCGTTGCTGAAAAACCATCTGATCAAATCGAACTATCTGGTGGATGGGGAGGTGGAAACCTAGTGGGTTCTGCAGGTATCCGCTTTACCAACTTCTCGTTAAAAAACATTCTCAATTTCAAAGAATGGAGGCCTCTCCCAAGTGGTGACGGACAACAACTTTCACTTCGATTTCAAACCAGCGGACGCTGGTACTCCTCCCTAAACATGTCTTTTACCGAGCCGTGGCTTGGAGGAAAAAGACCCCTTTCTTTTAGTGTTTCTGGGTTTTGGTCCGTCCAAAGCAACAACAGAAAAAGGGATGATCCTGCGAGGCAGGACATTACCATCTGGGGTACTACAGTTGGGTTAGGTCAGCAATTGAAATGGCCTGATGACTATTTCATTTTAAGGCATGAGGTTAGTTACCAGAAATACATCATGAACAAATGGCAATCCTTCCTTTTCAATGAAGGCGTGTCAAACAATATCTTCTACCGAATTACCCTAAATCGAAATTCGCTGGATCAAATGATCTATCCTAAAATGGGATCTGACATCAAGGTTTCTTTACAACTAACACCCCCATATTCGGCGTTTCAATCTGGTAAAGATTATTCCATTATGGAAGCCCAGGAGAAATATAAATGGGTGGAATACTACAAATGGAAATTTACCTGTGACTGGTACACCCCAGTTGTTCAAAATTTGGTTTTTAAAGCCAAAATTGGCTTTGGTTTCCTTGGATATTACAACGAACAAATTGGATATGCACCATTTGAGAGGTTTTATCTTGGAGGTAGTGGTTTAACCGGTTTCCAGCTGGACGGTCGTGAAATTATTGCACTTAGGGGATACGATGATGGTTCGGTATCACCACCAACCGGGGGTACTTCAATTGCAAAATACACCTTGGAACTGCGCTACCCGCTAAGCTTAAACCCAAGTGCTACTATTTATTTACTTGCTTTTACCGAGGCAGGGAATTCATGGAATAACATAGACAATTTTGCCCCATTCGAATTGAAAAGGTCCGGCGGGTTTGGTGTAAGGGTTTTCCTTCCAATGTTTGGTTTACTTGGGTTAGATTGGGGGTATCGCTTTGATGATATTCCTGGCCGACCTGGAATGGATCGATCACAAATTCATTTTACAATTGGCGCGAATCTTGGTTCGCTTTAAATTTAACAGTTATGAAACGAGCATTTTTGATAATCAGTTTACTTCTTGTTTTTTCAAATTGGTCACAAGCACAAAAGTTTGTGTACGTTAACTCCGAACTAATTTTAGAGAGTATGCCCGGATATACCGAGGCACAGGACGAATTGGATAAACTGTCAAAAAAATGGCAGGACGCCATCGAAGAAAAATACTCAGAGATTGAAAAACTATATCAGGCTTACAAGGCAGAACAAATTCTTTTGACAAATGAGTTAAAGCAAAAGCGAGAGAAAGAAATAACCGAAATGGAAAAAGAAGTTCGCTTGTACCAAAAACAGAAGTTTGGAGTGAATGGTGAACTTTTTAAAGCCCGCCAAAAACTGGTAAAACCACTTCAGGACAAAATATACGATGCTCTAAAAGACATGGCAGATCGAAATAATTATGCAATTGTTATGGATCTTGCGAGTTCATCCAATATTTTGTATTCCAACACAAGGTATGATAAGACTGAATTCATCATTAAAAAATTAGGAAAATCTAAGTGATAAAGCATATTTTCGCACCCCTTAAAATCAAACAAATGAAAGTTTTAATAAAAATTGGAGTATTAGCCGCTTTGGTGTTTAGCATGAATTTGGCAAATGCCCAAAAGGATGGAAAAATTGGCCATATCAATTCAAATGAATTGCTTAAAGTTATGCCCGAAAAGGATACTGCAGAAGCTGAATTGCAGAAATATGCAAAGGAGCTTGAAATGCAGCTTACAGCAATGACAACTGAATATGAGAAAAAATACACAGATTATCAGGCCAATGTCAATGTGATGAGCGACGTTATTAAAGCTTCTAAGGAAGAAGAAATAATGGGTATCCAAAGAAGAATTCAGGATTTTCAGGGAAAAGCACAGGAAGCTTTAGCAAAAAGAGAATCTGAAATTATGGAACCCATAATAAAGAAAGCGAGGGACGCTATTTCTAAAGTTGCCAAAGACAACGGGTATTCATACGTAATTGATTCCGGAACAGGCGCTCTGCTTTATTTTCCGGAAGGGCAGGATATACTGCCGCTGGTGAAAAAAGAACTCGGAATATTATAAATTTTAAAAGACACCTTTCGAGGTGTTTTTTTTTGATGAATTTTTCGGATAAACCCATAGGAATATTTGATTCAGGAGTTGGCGGACTCACAGTAGCCAAGTCGATAAAGGAAGTTCTTCCCGACGAACAAATCATCTATTTTGGAGATACGTTGCACCTCCCATATGGCGAAAAATCCTCACATTCCATTGTCCGCTATTCTAAACAGATAACCCAATTCTTATTGGATCAGGGCTGCAAGGCCATTGTAATTGCCTGTAATTCGGCTTCGGCGCACGCCTATGAAGCCACCAAAGAATGTGTCCCCGAAGGGTTTCCTGTTATCAATGTAATCGACCCGGTGGTTAAACATATTCACCAGTTGGAAGCTAATTCTAATGTTGGCGTAATTGGAACCAAGGCAACCATAAGGAGTAAGGTTTATCAGGATAGAATAAGCCCCATCAAAATCTCTTACCTGGAAACACCTTTACTGGCTGCCATGGTTGAAGAAGGCTTTATTAACAATGAGGTAAGTCAATCGGTAATTTCTGCCTACCTGAGGAAAAAAGAACTTTCAACCATTGACACTTTGATTTTGGGTTGTACCCATTATCCCCTGCTTGAAAAGGACATAAAAGCATATTACAATGATGCCATTCGGATTATCGATTCCGGTAGGTTGGTTGCTCAGGAACTTAAGGAAAAACTAATGAACCTAAAGTTGTTTAATTCAGGTGCCATGGAGAAAAATGATGCGTTTTACGTATCCGATTACACCACTTCGTTTGAACAAACGACCAAGACCTTCTTTGGAGCGGAAATTAGCCTCAAAGAATTAAAAATTACCTAATAAACCGCAGAGGCAATTCTTCTAACCGTCTCCGATTTTCCCATGGTGTAATAATGTAGTGAAGGTACGCCAGCCTTTTTCAATTCCTTGCTTTGTTCAATGCACCACTCAATTCCAACTTCATTTATTTCCTTATTGTCGCTGCATTTTTCCAGTTCGTCGGCTAAGGTATCCGGAAAGTCAATACTGAAAGTCTTAGGCAAAAAGCTAATATGATTCTTAACCGTTATTGGCTTTAGTCCTGGAATAATTGGAACCGTTATTCCCATCTCCCTGCACTTTTCTACAAAGGCAAAAAACTTTTCGTTGTCAAAAAACATCTGAGTGACTATGTACTCAGCACCGGCATCAATTTTTTCCTTTAAGTGCCTTAAGTCTGTCTTTAAATTCATAGACTCGAAGTGCTTCTCAGGATAACCAGCTACACCAATACAAAATTCTGTAGGTGAAGGGTTAATCAGTTCGTCGCTCAAGTACTTGCTCTGGTTCATATTAACGATCTGTTTTACCAAATCCACCGCATATTCATGCCCCCCTTCATCCGGAATAAATCGATTATCACTTTTCAACGCATCTCCACGAAGCGCTAATACGTTATGAATTCCCAAAAAATTTAAATCAATCAACGCATCTTCGGTTTCCTCTCTAGTAAACCCACCACAAGTTAAATGCGGAACCGTTTCTACGTGATACTTATTCTTAATTGCCGCACAAATTCCAACTGTGCCAGGTCTTTTTCTGGTAGCCTGCTTCTCCAGTAATCCATTAGGCCGCTTTTTGTAGATGTACTCTTCTCTATGGTAGGTAACATTAACAAAGCTTGGGTTAAACTCCATCAATGGATCAATTCTTCCAAAAAGCTCATCAATATGTGACCCTTTTAGAGGTGGAAGAATTTCAAAAGAAAACAATGTTTCTCCCTTCGATTTTTCGATAGATTCAATTACGTTCATGCTAACTTAAATGGGCGGCAAATATAACCTTCCATCTTTTTCAAAACCAGATCAAATTGGCTAATGTTGACGTTTAAAATCCTTTCAAATGCTTTAATTTCGCGCACTAATTTTTTTGAATGAAAAACTTTCGAAATTTCTGCATTATTGCCCATATTGATCATGGCAAAAGTACGCTTGCGGATCGTCTTTTACAGGTAACCGGTACGGTTACTGAAAGGGAGTCTCAGGATCAACTTTTGGATGATATGGACCTGGAGCGGGAAAGAGGTATAACCATAAAGAGCCATGCCATTCAAATGAACTACCAGCAAGAAGGAAAGGATTACATATTGAACTTAATCGACACACCCGGTCACGTCGATTTTTCGTACGAGGTTTCCAGGAGCATTATGGCATGTGAAGGGGCATTATTAATTGTAGATGCCACACAGGGAATACAAGCCCAAACCATCTCAAACCTTTACCTGGCATTAGAAAATGACCTGGAAATAATTCCGGTAATCAACAAAATGGATCTTCCTTCTGCTATGCCAGAGGAGGTAAAGGATCAAATTGAAGAGCTTATCGGGTGCAACCGCGATGAAATCATTGAAGCATCCGGAAAAACAGGAATTGGAGTTGACAATATTCTGGATGCAATAATTAATAGAATTCCAGCCCCGGAAGGAGAACCAGCAAAACCACTAAGAGCCATGATTTTTGATTCCGTATTCAATTCGTTTAGAGGAATCATTGCCTACTATCGTGTTTTTGACGGTGAAATCCGAAAAGGAGACCGTGTCAAATTCATCAATACAGAGAAAGAATATTTCGCCGATGAGATCGGTATCCTGAAGTTGAATCAGGAACAAAGGGATGTAGTTAAGGCAGGGGATGTTGGCTACATCATTTCCGGTATAAAGCAAGCCCGTGAAGTAAAAGTTGGGGATACGATAACCACTGTTCAGGATCCTTGTACGGAAGCTGTTCAGGGTTTTGAGGATGTAAAACCAATGGTATTTGCTGGTATTTATCCAGTTGATACCGAAGATTACGAAGAACTTCGTGAGTCGATGGAAAAACTTCAATTGAACGATGCCTCATTGACCTTTGAGGCTGAAAGTTCTGCGGCTCTTGGATTTGGATTTCGATGTGGCTTCCTTGGAATGCTCCACATGGAAATTATTCAGGAACGCCTGGAGCGGGAATTCGATATGACCGTAATTACTACGGTTCCAAACGTATCTTACATCGCACATTTAAAAAAGGGCCAACAGGTGGAGGTACACAATCCAAGTGATTTTCCTGATCCGTCTAAATTGGATGCAGTTGAAGAACCCTATATAAATGCCCAAATAATTACCAAATCAGATTACGTGGGTGTGGTTATGAACCTGTGTATCGAGAAGAGAGGAAATCTCAAAAATCAAGTGTATCTAACTACGGACCGGGTAGAATTGAATTTTGAAATGCCGTTAGCAGAAATTGTATTTGATTTTTACGATCGATTGAAGTCTGTCTCACGAGGTTATGCATCGTTTGATTATTCACCCATTGGCTTTAGACAATCTGACCTGGTAAAACTAGACATTTTGCTGAATAGCGATCAGGTAGATGCACTTTCAGCGCTGATTCATAGAACGCATGCACACCATTTTGGTAAAAAAATATGCGTTAAACTTCGTGAACTGATACCACGCCAGCAATTTGATATCGCAATTCAAGCTGCAATTGGTGCGAAAATTGTTAGTCGGGAAACCGTTAAAGCCGTCCGTAAGGATGTTACAGCCAAATGCTATGGTGGAGATATTTCCCGAAAAAGAAAACTGTTGGAAAAACAGAAAAAAGGAAAGAAAAGAATGCGACAGGTTGGTAACGTCGAAATTCCACAGGCAGCTTTTATGGCTGTACTGAAACTGAACGACTAGATTCAACTGAAATTAATTTCCTCCCGTAAAGAGATGACCGTACGATTTATTTTGATGTTTGCGATATTGGGTATGAATTTATGCCTAACCGGCCAGCGCATACACATTTATAACATTGATAACCTAAAGCCTATCCCGGAGGTTTTTATCGTAGATCACCACTTTAAAAATTCTATAAAGGCAGATAAGAATGGAATTGCCGATCTATCTGCTTTTGGCAAGGATGACACGCTCATCTTTCAGCATCCATCTTATAACAGGTTATTAACCACATACAAATCCGTAATTGCGAGTAACAAAACCGTTTACCTCACAGAAAGTGCAATTGACTTGAAATCAGTTACCGTAACGGCCAATAAGAGGAAGCAGCTGGAAACTGAAGTACCCAATATGATTGTGCCCATTTCTGTAAAAGACATTGAGTTTTCTAATTCTCAAACTTCAGCAGACATATTAAATAACACGGGTGAAGTGTTTGTTCAGAAAAGTCAGTTAGGTGGTGGTAGCCCTATGATTAGAGGGTTTTCTGCAAACCGGATACTTATAGTGGTAGATGGCATTCGAATGAACAATGCCATTTTTCGCAGTGGTAATCTGCAAAATATTATTTCCATTGACCCTAATTCTGTGTCTGCCGCAGAGGTAATATACGGACCTGGGTCGGTAATCTACGGAAGTGATGCGCTTGGCGGTGTTATGAGCTTTGCTACAGCAAAACCAAAGCTTAGTTTTAAGAAAGATTCTATGCAAGTAGGAGGTGATGCTCTACTGCGATACAGTTCTGCAAACACGGAAAGAACCGGTCATTTAAAATTGGGTGTTGGTTGGGAAAAATTAGGATTTCTTTTTAGTTATACGTTTTCTGCGTTTAACGACTTACAGTCGGGAGCTGTATATCATCCCGATTACCAGGAATTTGGAAAGAGGAACTGGTTTCAAATAAGGGTTGATGGTAAAGACACCGTTAAGAAAAACTTTGACCCACAACTTCAGATCGCCAGTGGCTATTCGCAGCAAAACTTCATGTTTAAAACCTTATATCAACCTACGGACAAAGTAGAACTCAACCTTGGTATTCATTATTCGAATACCAGTAATATCCCAAGGTATGATCGCCTCGTACAGGAAGAGGATACCTTACCGAGATACGGCACTTGGTTTTATGGTCCTCAAGAGTGGTTTATGGCCAATTTAAGCTCCAATTTCGACATCAGCAACGATGCCTGGGATCGTATCCAAATTATTGGTGGATACCAGTACTTTAACGAAAGCAGAAACGACCGCAAATTCAACAGCAATAGCTTAAGGAAGCGAAACGAAAGAGTTAATGTATTTACACTCAATGTGGAGTTTGACAAATACATTGGTAAAAAGCATACGGTTTATTATGGAATTGAAGGAGTGTATAATACAGTGTTTTCCGAGGCATCAACCTTCAACATTGCAACAGCTGAAAGAGGGGTAACTTCAACACGATATCCAAATGGAGGAAGCTATTGGGCCAACGCTGCAGCATATATCACTTACAAGTGGGACATAAACAAAAAGTTGAATTTCAGTACCGGCCTTCGATATACATACATCGAAATGGAATCCAAATTTACCGATACTACTTTCTACAAGTTCCCTTTCGACAAGATTAAACTAAGCACGTCAGCCTTCAATGGCAGTTTCATAGGGTTAAATTATATGCCGTCTAAAAAATGGAAAATCGGATTCAATACCGCAAGTGGGTTTCGAGCACCTAACATAGATGACCTGGCCAAAGTATTTGATTCAGAACCAGGAAAAGTAGTAGTGCCCAACGAAGACCTGTCACCCGAATATTCCTACAACTCCGAGCTAAGTATTTCGAGGGAATTATCTTACAAAGGGCAAGTAGAAATTGTTAGTTTCTATACCTACCTCGTCGACGCGATGGTAAGACGTAAAGCAACATTCAATGGTCAAGACAGTATCATCTACGATCGGGTTAAAAGTGAAGTACAAATGATAACCAATACCGGAAGGGCCCACATCTATGGTGCGTCACTAAACCTACGTGCAAATATTTCCAAAAAGTTTGGGGTCATTCAAACCTTCACCTGGACCGATGGAGAAGATTTAGAGAACAAAGTACCATTGAGACATGTTGCACCGGCTTTTGGAAAGACATCCATATTCTTTAAATCGGACAAACTAAGAACTGAGATTTATTCGCAGTACAATGCCTGGAAACACTGGGATGATTTGGCACCTGAAGAACAAGGAAAAGCTTACCTATATACCAAAGATGGAACTCCGGCGTGGTACACCATTAATGTCCGTGGGTCATACGAATTAAATGAAACCATTGCCATAAGCGCCGCCGTTGAGAATATAGTCAATTACCATTATCGCCCCTATTCCTCAGGTATTTCAGCACCGGGAAGAAATTTTCTTTTTGCTTTACGGGCAAAGTTTTAAGACATTTCAAAAATTGGCATAAATAAAAGTACCGACCCTTCTTTCCATTTACCTTCGTTAGACAAAATCAAGTATGGCAAGAATGAAAAAAATTGGAGTTCTTACTTCGGGCGGTGATTCACCTGGAATGAATGCTGCAATAAGGGCTACGGTTAGAACAGCCATTTACGAAGGAGTAGAAGTTGTTGGAATTCAGGAAGGGTTCAACGGATTGATCAATGCCAATTTTACTCCTCTAAATGCGCGCGCTGTAAGCAATATTCTTCAACGTGGTGGTACCATTTTACAATCTGCCCGAAGCAAAGAATTTAGAACAGTTGAAGGCAGGCAATGCGCCTACGACCAACTCAAAAAATCAGGGATCGAAGGCTTGGTAATAATTGGAGGAGACGGATCTTTTACAGGAGCTCACATTTTTGACCAGGAACACAGAATACCTTTTGTTGGAGTTCCAGGTACCATTGACAATGATTTATATGGTACCGATTTTACTATTGGTTATGATACTGCATTAAATACCATAACCAATGCGGTTGATAAGATAAAGGATACCGCCGCATCCCATAATCGAATATTCTTTGTCGAGGTTATGGGGCGCGATACCGGTTACCTGGCGCTTTCATCAGGAATAGCTACCGGGGCAGAAGATATTCTTATTCCTGAGGAAATAACAGATGTGGAAGAACTTGTTCATAATCTAGTCAGCGCCAAAAAACAAAAAAAGAATTCTTCTATTGTTATTGTTGCAGAAGGTGATGACGGTGGTGGCGCAATCGAAATTGCCAAAAAAGTTAATGCATTGTACTCCGATTTTGATACACGAGTAACTGTGCTTGGGCATGTGCAACGTGGAGGGAAGCCCACTGCCCAGGATAGGATTCTAGCCAGTAGATTGGGGAATAGTGCAGTTTATGCCCTGCTCTCGGAAAAATCCGGAATAATGGTTGGCCTCAAAAATGGTGAGGTAAAAGAAACTGAAATCGATGTAGCCATCAGTAAGGATAAAAACCTAAAACCTCAATTGTTGCAGTTGGTTGACGCTCTTGCAGTTTAGCTGACTAGATCTCCTTCACCTCGTTGGAAATCTTACAAACGGGAATTTCAATCATTTTATGCAGGTTAGCCTTGTACCGATCCTGATATATTTTCAAAACCTCTTTTTCCCTTTCCGTGAGGGAAGCTGAATCACCTGTAAAGTTCATGGCCCATTCCAGCTCCGGGTAGGTTGCTCCAATTTGATCTTCATCGTTCCGTTCATCCCCCCATAGTCCATCAGTTGGAGCAGCGTTTATAATATCACTATTAATGTTCAACTCCTGGGCCAAAGCATATACCTCTGACTTCAATAAATCACCAATCGGACTGAGGTCTACCCCTCCGTCTCCATACTTGGTAAAAAAACCAATTCCAAAGTCTTCCACCTTATTACCCGTTCCCAACACCAACATTTTATGAAGTCCCGCAAAATAGTAGAGGGTAGTCATTCGTAAACGGGCTCGGGTATTTGCCAAAGCCATCCACCTGGTCTCTTCATCCTCAATGGAAGGGAACTCGTCTACCATGTGATCAAATGTCGAAGTCAGGTCTACCTGCTGACGACTCACATTGGTGTAGTTCGACACCAACCAATCGGCATGACTTTTTGCTCGGTTAACCTGACCTGCATCCTGATGAATGGGCATTTCAACTACTAAAAGTGATAAGCCTGTTTCAGCAGCCAAAGTAGAAGTCAACGCCGAATCAACACCACCACTTATACCTATCACAAATCCATTTACACCCGAATTTTCAACATAAGCCTTAAGCCAGTCAACGATGTATATGATAACTCTCTTCTTATTCATTTCCAAGAATCAAAAAGCAGGCTCAAAAATAAATACCGAATTGAAATGCAAGTGATTTACTGCTGCCTTTTAAGGCTGTACCCTTTGGACTGCCATCAGGATTTGTTGAAGACCAATCCAAATTGCCGTTCTCATCAATTGAATGGGTATTGGTATTGAATACGTTACTAAGTCCATTGTTAAACGTAAAACCAAACGTGAAATAGGTGTCCTTGGTAATTTTTCGCTCCCACTCCAACCCGATTACCATTGAAAAGCGAACCGGGTTTATCTTTTCCTGTATGTTTTCACGAACGGCAATACTCTCTTTGGTTCCAGTGGAGGATGTATAGGTGGTATTCCTCTCCTGGAATCCGTTAATTCTAAATCCTGTACCAAATCCAAACATTCCTGCAAATACCGAGTAGCCAATTTCATTCGACCTTAATTTAAGCGCAATGGGAACCTCGAGGTATCGTGTGGTAATATCTGCCTCATTTTGACTGACGTACAGAATGTCATTTACTTCCTCTACTCCTGTGTAGTATATTTTTCCTCCATTAGAAAGCAATTGTACTCCTGTAGAAAAATAATAGCGATTGCTGCCTTTTAACGCAAAATCGGTACTCAATCCATAATTCATATTAATAGAACTTCCACGAGAATCAATGCCCGAAGTCTTAATGGTAAACCAATTGACCGAAGGTGAAACCGTAAGCCCGAACTTAAAGCGATTGAACTCCTGAGCCTGAGTTCCGGAGCCGATTCCAAGAAATAATAAAATAACCAAAAATCGTGTAAAGCTATTTGTATTTCGATCCATTCGCTTTGTTCATTGGCTACTTTTGCAGCCCTATGTACAAGATTAATTGGAAAAACGAGTGTCTAAATAACTGGTTTCTACTATTTATCCTCGTTTCATTTTTAATAACCTCATGTACAGGCGATCCCGAAATTGATACTGACCAGGTCAACATTGACTTTCGATTTAACCGATTTGAACAGGAATTATTCGATTCGGGTGCAAGTATGAACGAAAAGGTTACTCGTTTTAATACTGATTACAATACTTTTTTTCTTCGTTATTGCGAAAACGTGCTAAGGGTGGGGTCACCTAATTCCCCTGCATTTGAAGGAAACCTCAACGGCTTTGTTTCAGATCCTGAAATTCAAACCATTTATGGAAAAGTGCAGGAGGAGTACGCAAACATGGACATCGAAAAAGTGGAACTCGAAAAAGCGCTTAAACGTTATCATGTGTATTTCCCGGATAATATAGTGCCCTGGGTAGTCACCTTGGTTTCAGGTTTTGCCTATCCTGTTGTAGTAACAGATTCCATACTTGGAATTGGATTGGATATGTATATGGGAACAGATTTTTCCTACTACGATATGATGAGGGTTCCCTTGTTTCGCAAAAACAGGATGGATCGCAAATTCCTGGTAAAAGATGCCCTGAAAGGATGGATTCAGAGTGAATTTATTACCGAGAGTTCCGATAAAAGGTTTTTACACCAGATTATCAATCAGGGAAAAGTATTATACGCTATTCAAAAAACGTTACCTGACTTACCGGAAGAAACCATAATGGGTTATTCGAAGAAGCAGTGGATATGGTGCGAAGAACACGAAAAAGCCATGTGGGGTCACTTTGTAAATAAAAAGCTTTTCTATTCCACCCAATTTAGTGAATATCACAAGTTTATAAATGAAGGACCATTTACAGCGGCATTTGATCGCGAAAGCCCTGATCAAACAGGACATTATATGGGCTGGAAAGTAGTGGATGCCTACATGAAAAACAATCCGAAAGTTTCCCTTTTGGAACTCATGAAAAACGAAGATTCAAAACAAATTTTAGCCTTGTCTGGCTATAAACCCGAGAAATAAAATGGCAAATAAAAAATCACAAATCGTATTCGACATTGAGCTTGATGAAAACAATGTGCCTGAAGGCATGAAATGGAATTCAACAGATAATGACGAAGGTGGTGAATGTAAGGCTTCACTCATTTCAATTTGGGACAGCAAAACATCGAACACGATGAAAATTGACCTGTGGACAAAAGAAATGAAGGTTGATGATATGAATATTTTTTTCCATCAAACCCTAATGACCCTTGCCGACACCTACAATCGAGCTACTGGAAATGATAAACTCTCGTTTCAAATGAAAGAGTTCGGAAGGTACTTTGCCGAGGAATCCGGGATTATTGATAAACAGAAGTAAATGGCCAGGGCTCTACCTGCCTAGCCGTTGTTAACTTCTTCGATGAAATTCACTATTTCTTCCCTGCCTGATTTATGAGCAGACGAAGTCAGGAAAATGGGAGGTAAGTTTTCCCAGGTCTCTTTGAGTTTCTTGGAATAAACAGCCTGATTCTTATTCAACTCGTTTTTTGTAAGTTTATCGGTCTTGGTAAAAACGATTCCGAAAGGAATTCCATTTTCTCCCAACCATTGAATAAAGTCCAAATCGTTGGATTGGGGTGAATGACGACTATCAATCAACAGAAACAAGAAAGTCAAAGTTGGCCTTTCCTTTAAGTAATCCTTAGTAAACCCCTTCCATTTCTTTCGATTACTTCTTGAAGTAGCTGCGTAACCATATCCGGGCAGATCAACCAAATACCAGCCGGTATCCGGTTTGTTTTCTTCCTGATTGATAACGAAATGATTTATAAGCGTGGTCTTTCCAGGTTTGCCACTGGTTTTGGCCAGTTCCTTGCGCTGAACCAACATATTTATTAAGGAACTCTTCCCTACGTTACTTCTTCCGATAAACGCGTACTCATTCCTGCCCGGAGCAGGACACTCTGAAAGTTTACTACTGCTCTTTACAAATTGAGCATCGTGAATAATCATGACTTATCGGTTGTGCACCTTATCCAACCAAATAGAAAGTATCCGGTTGAATTCTTCCGGTTGCTCCATCATGGCTGCATGTCCACATTTGTCAATCCAATGCAACTCAGAATCCGGAAGTTTTTCGTGAAATTCCTCAGCAACCTCAGGAGGAGTGATAATGTCCTGCTTGCCCCAAATCAAACAAGTTGGCAGATCCAGGTTCGCCAATTCATTGCTCATGTTATGGCGGATGGCAGATTTGGCAATCCCAATCATACGAAGCGCATGCCCTTTATCATTAACCACCTCGTAACATTGGTCAACCAATTCTTTTGTGGCGATAGCTGGATCATAAAAAGTAGCTTCTACTTTTTGCTTAATAACATCATAATTCCCACGCTTTACAAAACCACCACCAAAGGAGTTTTCATACAAGCCAGAACTTCCCGTTAAAACCATTGAGTGAACACGATCTAAATGCTTAGCAGTATAGACCAATGCAGTGTGCCCTCCCAATGAATTTCCCATTAGAGTAACCTGATCATACTTTTTGTAGTCTAAGAATTCGTGAAGGAACTTAGCTAAATACTTAACGTTGGCACTAATTATTGGCAACGTATAGATAGGCAACAAAGGCAGCACAACCGTGTATTTGTCAACAAAATGCGGCAGCACCTCTTTGAAGTTACTCAATTCACCAAACAGCCCATGAAGAAAGACGATTACCGGTCCTTCTCCTTCTTCAATGTACTCATAACGCCCTTCTTTCTTAAGCTCGTAATCCATCAGCATCTCTCCTAGTGTGAGGAAACCAAAAATAAACAATTTGATATTCGTCAAATGCATCAATTCTTTCTGTTTTAACATGTATTTGTTCATTTAGCATGTACAGATTCCGACCAAAAGATCAGGTTTTCATGAGGTAAATCAGGGTTGTTAATAAGCTAAAGTTTTCAACAAAGTGGGAAAAAGTGGAGCTCTGTGGGAGAAAGTGGTAAAATTCTTCTATTTTTACGCTCAATTTTTACAAGGGGTATTACTGTGATGATCAATCTGTTAGGAGAATATGACTGCAAAATGGACGTAAAGGGTCGCCTTTCGCTTCCTACCGGTCTGCGAAAACAGCTTGAGTCTTTGATTCACGAAGGCTTTGTAATCAATCGCGACATTCATGAAAAATGCCTGGTTCTTTACCCCAAGCAGGAATGGACTAAAGTGAGTCAGCAACTCGGTAAACTCAATCGCTTTATTCGGAAAAACGCCTTGTTTATTCGAAAATTTAATAATGGCGCCACCCCGCTTCAAATCGACAGTGCAGGAAGGGTTTTACTCCCTAAGTCACTAACGGATCACGCCGGACTTACCAAAGAAGTTAAAGTTATTGGTAACGGGGAACGAGTTGAAATCTGGTCTAAGGATCAATACAACGAAATGCTCAACAGCGATGAAATTAATTTTTCAGAGTTGGCAGAAGAGGTGATGGGTAATGTAAGTCCTGAAGGCGATGAGTAAATACCACACCCCAGCATTATTACACGAGTGCATTGAAGGCCTGGCAATATCTGACAATGGAACTTACGTGGATGCCACTTTTGGAGGTGGCGGCCATTCAAAGGAAATCTTGAAAAACATTCCTGAAGGTCGATTAATAGCTTTCGATCAGGATCCGGAAGCCCAGGAAAATGAAATCGAAGACGATCGATTCACTCTGGTTCGTCAGAACTTCAAATACCTTAAAAATTTTCTAAAACTGCATCGGGCAATTCCGGTAGATGGAATTCTGGCTGACCTCGGTATCTCCTCGCATCAGATCAATACGGCAGAACGCGGGTTTTCCACTCGCTTCGACGGTCCATTAGACATGCGCATGGATAAAAGCGGAAAACTAAATGCCGCAACCGTCGTTAATGAGTATTCCAAGGAAGACCTTACCAAAATATTTAAACAATACGGTGAGATTAAAAACGCCTCTAACCTGGCTTTTCAAATTACTGAACATCGAAAATTAGAACCAATAAAGACTACGCAGGATTTAAACTCCATTTGTGAAAAACTGGTGCAAGATCGAAAAAGAGCCAAATACCTCGCTCAAGTATATCAGGCCATTCGAATTGAGGTGAACCAGGAGTTGGAAGTACTTAAAGATTTCCTGAAACAATGCGTGGAAGTGCTCTCCAAAAATGGCAGGATAGCCATCATATCGTACCACTCTCTGGAAGACCGAATTGTAAAAACATTCTTTAAAACCGGAAACTTCGACGGTGAGCTGAATAAGGATTTCTATGGAAACCTTATTCGCCCATTGAACCCCATAAACAACAAAATAATAATTCCAACAGACGAGGAAATTGAGAGAAACCCAAGAGCACGCAGTGCTCGACTACGCATAGCTTCATTAAACTGAAATGACAAAAGTGAAAGAGGAAAATTCGACTTTGAAAGGCATTAAAAAACATACGAGCCTAATTGCGGATTTACTGAACGGAAACATCCTTACCCGAGAGTCATTTTTAGACCATTTGCCTTATGTACTATTCCTTGCACTATTAGCACTTGCTTACATCTCCAATGGATTTCTTGCAGAACAAAACATTAGAAATCTCAACAAAGTAAACAACGAAATCAAAGAATTAAGGTCAGAGTACATCACGCTAAAATCGGAGTTGATGTACAAAAGCAAGCAATCCGAATTGGCCAAGATTATTGAAGAACGTGAAATGGGTTTGCTGGAGTCTTTTGAACCTCCTAAAAAGATTGTAAAAAGTGAGTAGCAAGAACATCATAAAACGCATTTATGTGGTGTACTTCGGTATTCTGTTGTTTGCAATTGCAATAGTTGCCCGTGCTTCGCTCATCATGTTTACAGAAGGGGAATTCTGGAAGCAAAAGGCAGCCGATCATACGTTGAAGTACCGGCAAATTGAGGCGGTAAGAGGAAATATTTATGCGACCAACGGAAGCCTTTTAGCAACATCCATTCCTCGGTACGAGATCCGTTTCGATTGCAAAGCAGACGCACTCACGGATAAAAAATTCAACGCCGAAATAGATTCACTGTGCTACCGTCTGTCTGAACTTTTTCCAAACAAATCAAAAGGAAAGTGGAAAGATGAATTAGTTGGTGCAAGAGAACGAGGAGCCAGATATCACCTTATTGCAAGACGAGTAAACTACATAGATCTTAAAAAGCTCAAGTCATTCCCAATATTCAGAAAAGGCAGGTATAAGGGTGGGTTTATGTACATCCAAAAGAACCGTCGGGAAAAACCATTTCAGGTTCTCGCCTCCCGAACCATAGGTTATAGTCGAGACGAGGCAAAACCAGTTGGACTTGAAGGAGCATACAACAAAGAATTGAGCGGAGTATCCGGAATGCGTCTTATGCAAAAAATTGCAGGTGGTGTCTGGATGCCTGTTAACGACGACAATGAAATAGAACCGGAAGATGGTGCTGACATTGTAAGCACCCTAAATATCAACATTCAGGATGTTGCTGAAAATGCGTTGCTGGAACAGCTAACCAAACAAGATGCACATCACGGCTGCGTGGTACTAATGGAAGTGAAAACCGGTGAAATAAAAGCCATTGCTAACCTCACCCGAACCGAAAGTGGAAAGTATTGGGAACGATACAACTACGCTGTGGGAGAAAGTACGGAACCTGGATCGACCTTTAAGCTTGCTTCACTGATTGCCGCTATGGAAGATGGTTATATCGATCTGGATGACAGCGTGAAAACCGGTAAAGGAGTATACAAGTTTTATGACCAAAAAATGTACGATTCTCATGCTGGTGGATTTGGAACCATAACCGTAAAGCGCGCCTTTGAAGTTTCCTCCAACATAGCCGTTGCCAAACTCATTAACGAGAATTACTCCAAGAATCCACAAAAATTCATTGACCGGCTCTACAAAATGAACCTCAATCAAAAATTGGGTCTGGAAATATTTGGCGAAGGACTACCGAATATTAAATCAGCCAATGACCCTACCTGGAGTGGAATTTCACTTCCCTGGATCTCACATGGTTATGAGGTGGCCCTTACACCACTCCAAATTCTCACCTATTACAACGCAGTAGCCAATGATGGAGTAATGGTAAAACCCCATTTCGTTCGGGAAATAAGAAAAATGGGCAAGACGGTTCAAGTTATACAACCCGAAGTTATCAATCCGGCCATCTGCTCGAAGGAGACCATTAAAAAAGCAAAACTGATGCTTGAAGGCGTAGTGGAAAACGGAACCGGGGTTAACCTCAAAAACTCCAACTACAAAATAGCCGGAAAAACCGGTACTGCTCAAATCTACAACGCAAAATACGGTTACAAATCGGACAAAAAAGTAAGCTACCAGGCATCGTTCGTAGGTTATTTCCCGGCTGATGCTCCCAAGTATTCCTGCATTGTTGTCGTCAACGCTCCTTCCAGGGATGTTTATTATGGAAACCTGGTTGCCGGCCCTATTTTCAAGGAAATAGCAGATAAGGTTTATGCCACCAGTATCAATATTCACAAAGAGCTGGAGACCAATAAGCAACTTACTTCCCGCACACCCATTCCAATTTCTAAAAATGGAAATTACAATGACTTAACTACGGTATTTAAACAATTGGATATAACCGAAAACTGGAAAAGTGATCCCGGAACCTGGGCCATAACCAGTGCGGAAAACGACAAAGTCTCACTCTATCGCCGATCCATTAAGAATCATTTGATTCCAAATGTGGTCGGAATGGATCTTAAGGATGCCATTTTCATCATGGAAAACATGGGTATCCAAATAGAATTTGAAGGAAAGGGAGTAATTAAAGAACAAATACCTAAGGCTGGTTCTCTAATCAATGGAGCCGAGGTGGTAAAACTAAAATTAGCCTAATGCGCTTACTCAAAGACATATTGTATCGGGTTCCTATTGAAAACGTTATAGGCAACACCAACGTAGCCCTCGAAAACATTTGTTTTGACTCAAGGGAAGTTGGTCAATTCACTGCATTTGTTGCTATTCCAGGGACTCAGGTAGATGGACATCGATTTATTGACAACGCGCTTGATGCCGGAGCAAATGCCATTATTTGTGAAGAGCTACCCGAAGAAACCAGGGATGAGGTCTGTTATGTAAAAGTTCAGAATTGCCATGCCGCGTTGGCCCTAATGGCTTGCAACTATTATGACAACCCTTCTGAAAAATTGAACCTTGTAGGTATTACCGGAACCAACGGAAAGACAACCACCGCTACCCTTCTACAACAACTCTTTATAAATCTTGGCTATAAAACCGGATTGCTCTCAACTGTGGTAAACAAGATCCAGCACGAAGAAATTGCTTCAACGCATACGACACCTAATCCTTTAGAGCTTAATGCCTTGTTGGCGAGAATGCTTGAAGAAGGTTGTACCCACTGTTTTATGGAAGTAAGTAGCCATGCGTTAGTTCAACGACGTACGGAAGGTTTGCATTTCAAAATTGCCGTATTCACCAACATCACCCACGATCACCTTGACTACCATGAAACCTTCGACAATTACATCGCTGCCAAGAAAATGCTTTTTGACGGACTCGGGTCATCGGCTTTCGCCTTGGTAAATCGCGATGACTTTCACGGAGAGGTTATGCTTCAAAACACCAAGGCCAAACAACTTTCTTTTGGCTTAAAAACCATGGCCGACTACAAGGCGAAAGTGGTTGAAAATGATTTTGACGGACTCCAATTAAACATCAATGGCAATGATGTCTGGACACACTTAATTGGAAAGTTCAATGCCTATAACCTTCTATGCGCTTATGCAGTAGCAGAGATTTTTGAAGAAGATAACATTGAAATTCTTACTCAGCTGTCGCAACTTACACCGGTAAAAGGAAGGTTTCAGTACATACGGTCGGAGACCAACATTACTGGAATCGTTGACTATGCCCACACGCCCGATGCTTTAAAGAATGTTTTGGAAACCATTAACGATATTAGAACCGGCAATGAAAAAGTGATCACGGTAGTTGGTTGTGGTGGTGATCGTGATAAGGACAAAAGGCCTAAAATGGCCAACATTGCCTGTAAAGGAAGTGATAAGGTAATTTTCACTTCGGACAACCCACGATCGGAAAACCCGGATCAGATTATTGAAGACATGCAAGCCGGAGTGGAAGGTGCAGATTTTAAGAAAACGTTTTCCATAACCAACAGGAAGGAAGCCATTAAAACCGCCGTGGCATTTGCAGAGCCAAACGATATCATTCTGGTTGCCGGAAAAGGTCATGAGAATTATCAAATCATTGGTGACGAGGTCTTCGACTTCAACGACATGGAAATTATCTCAGAATATTTAATACAACTCACTTCTTCGTAATGCTCTATTATCTCTTTCAATATTTAGACGAATTAAATGTTCCCGGGGCAGGAGTGTTTAATTATATCACATTTCGGGCAGCCTTAGCCGTCATGTTATCCCTTCTGATTTCAATGGCATTTGGCAAGAGAATTATCGGGTGGTTACAACAAAATCAATTTGGTGAAATTGTTAGAGACCTTGGGCTTGAAGGGCAAATGCAAAAGCAAGGAACCCCTACCATGGGAGGGCTTATCATCCTGGCTTCGATTATCATACCTACCCTACTGGTAGCCAAATTGGAGAATGTTTATATCATAGTTATGCTCATAGCCACCTTTGGCCTTGGATCCATCGGATTTCTTGACGATTACCTAAAAATCAAACACAAAAACAAAGACGGGCTTGCCGGAAAATTCAAAATCGTAGGTCAGGTGGGTATTGGGCTGTTCATAGCCATAGTACTCTACTTTAGCGATAGTACGGCTGTTAAACACAAGGTATATTTCAAAGACAATGCAAACGCACAGGTAACCGTTCAGGACCAGGATCAATCGGAGCGGGCACCCAAAAATTATGTCTGGCAACAAACCAAGGACCTAAAGACCACCATTCCATTCATAAAAAATAATGAATTTGACTATGCCTGGCTGGTAACCTGGATAAGTGAGGACTTGAGTAAATACGCCTGGATTGTATTCTTCCCGTTAATTATTCTAATTGTAACCGCCGTATCCAATGGAGCCAATATGACCGATGGACTTGATGGACTTGCGACGGGCACCTCGGCAATCATTGGTACAACACTGGGCATATTTGCCTACCTGTCGGGCAACTACATATTTGCCGATTACCTCAACATCATGTACATCCCCAATTCAGGTGAGTTGGTGGTTTTCATCGCGGCATTTGTGGGAGCCTGTGTAGGGTTCTTATGGTACAACTCCTTTCCCGCCCAGGTATTTATGGGTGATACAGGTAGCCTGGCCATCGGTGGGATTATAGCCGTATTTGCGATTGCCATTAGAAAGGAACTCCTCATCCCAATTCTATGTGGAGTATTCCTGGTCGAAAATTTAAGCGTGATTATGCAAGTGGGGTACTTCAAGTACACTAAAAAGAAATATGGAGAAGGTGTGCGAATTTTTAAAATGGCACCCCTTCACCACCATTACCAAAAGCTAGGAATACCTGAACCCAAGATCGTTGCTCGATTCTGGATTGTAGGAATATTTCTGGCAATAATTACGATAGTAACCCTCAAACTTCGATAGTGAAGCAGTTGGTTGCTCTTGGTGCCGGTGAAAGTGGAGTTGGTACTGCTCTACTCGCCAAAAGCAAAGGTTTTGAAGTATTGGTTTCCGATGCTGGCAAAATCAAAAAGAAGTACGAGAATGTTCTTTCACATCAGGGGATTGAATTTGAGGAAAACAAACACTCTAAGGAGAGAATTTTAGAGAGTAACATCATAGTGAAGAGCCCGGGAATTCCGGATACTGCTCCTCTTGTGGTGGAATGCAGGAAGAAAGGCATTGAGGTAATAGGTGAAATTGAGTTTGCTTCCAGGTATTTTAATGGACAACTTGTTGGAATAACCGGATCAAATGGTAAAACAACAACCACTTCACTCGCATACCACTTGCTTTCAAAAGGAGGACTTAACCCTATGCTCGGTGGAAATATCGGAGAGAGTTTTGCCAGGCAGGTAATTGATAAAACAGACGGAGTTGCAGTATTGGAGTTGAGCAGTTTTCAACTGGACGACATCAATTCATTTAGGCCGAACATAGCCATTATTCTCAACATTACGCCAGATCATTTAGATCGGTACGATTACAAAATGGAGAACTACATAGCCTCCAAATTCCGAATTACAAAATACCAGTCAGAAGAAGACTTTCTGGTATACAACGCAGACGATGAAAACATCACCAACGGACTCAAACAATTCCCGATAAAAGCACAATTAATCCCGATTTCCATCTATAAAAAGCTGGAATACGGGGCATGGATAGAAAATAACAATTTGATAATAAATATAAACTCAGAATTAAAAATGACAATTCAAAAATTAGCATTACAGGGCAAACACAACATCTACAACTCGATGGCAGCAGGCGTAGCGGGTCGTATTCTCGAGCTCCGAAAAGAGGTAATACGAGAGAGCCTTTCCGATTTCGAAAGCCTGGAGCATCGGCTTGAGACCATTGTTAAGGTTAGCGGGGTTAACTACATTAACGATTCTAAAGCTACCAACATCAACAGCACCTGGTATGCGCTTGAAAGTATCGATACTCCCATCGTACTCATTATGGGCGGGGTCGATAAAGGAAACGACTACGGAATTATTGAAGATTTGGTGAAAGACAAAGTGAAAGGAATCATTTGCCTTGGAATCGACAACAACAAAATTCATGAGGCATTCGAAGGACATGTTGAAACTATGATTGATACTCAATCGATGCACGAAGCAGTTCGATTTGCCTACAAAATGTCAGAAAAAGGCGATACCGTAATTCTTTCTCCAGCCTGTGCAAGTTTCGATTTGTTCGAGAATTATGAAGAAAGAGGACGTCAATTTAAAACTGCTGTAAGAGGACTCTAGAAGGTTGAAAAACTTTGCTACATATTTTAAAGGGGATCGAGCCATTTGGCTCATCGCGTTGCTATTAGGAGTAAGTAGCTTACTGCTCGTATACAGCTCCATTGTAACGCTCGCCTACAAACACCATGATGGAAACACGTTCTACTACCTGTTTCGCCATGGTATCTTTATAGGGTTGGGGCTGGTTATCATGTTTGTTACCCACAAGATGAAATACTCCTATTTCTCACGCATTTCTCAATTGTTATTGTACCTGTCCATTCCCCTTTTATTGCTTACACTAATTATTGGTTCAAATCTGAACAATGCCAGTAGGTGGTTGGTTATCCCCGTAATTAATCAATCGTTTCAAACTTCGGATTTAGCCAAAGTAGCCTTGGTAATGTATGTAGCGCGAATGCTCTACCTCAAGCGCAATATGCTGGATAACTTTAGGGAATCTTTTGTCCCGATTATAGTTCCGGTGGGAATTGTATGTGCATTAATTCTGCCTGCAAATTTCAGTACGGCAGCAGTGCTTTTTGTCACCTGCATGATTATCATGTTTATGGGAGGAACTCCGTTCAAACACTTTCTATCACTAATACCAGCTGGAATTGTTGCTGCGGCAGCCATTTTTCTTGTGGTGCAATTTGCTCCCAATTTGTTCCCCCGTGCTAAAACATGGCAAAAAAGGATTGAACGTTACTCTGAGAACAAGAAAGATGCAAATGGTAATTATCAAATTGAACAGGCCAAAATTGCCATCGCTAAAGGAGGAGTGGCAGGAAAAGGCCCTGGGAACAGCAATCAACGGAATTTCCTACCACACCCCTATTCCGATTTTATTTATGCCATTGTCATTGAAGAGTATGGGCTAATAGGAGGTGCTTTTATTCTCATGCTCTACCTCGTCCTGTTCTTTCGGACCATAAAAATTTCGCAAAAAACAGAAAATCAGTTCGCCCAATTGCTCGCTGTTGGTCTCTGTTTTCTACTCGTATTTCAAGGGTTCATCAATATGGCTGTAGCTGTTAATCTGGTACCCGTTACCGGACAACCATTACCCCTGGTAAGTATGGGTGGAACTTCCACCTGGTTTACCTGTCTGAGTTTAGGCATTATTTTAAGCGTAAGCCGTGGTGTTGAACTAGAGAACAAAAAGAAAATTAAAATCGAAGACTATGCCATCGCATAAAATCATTCTTTCCGGAGGAGGTACAGGAGGGCACATATTCCCGGCAATTGCTATTGCCGATGCACTTCGTGAAATGGACCCTGAAATTGAGGTTCTTTTTGTAGGTGCGCAAGGGAGAATGGAGATGGAAAAAGTCCCGGCTTCAGGATATAAAATTGAAGGGCTTTGGATCAGTGGATTTCAAAGAACCCTAAGTTTAAAAAACCTGCTTTTTCCTTTCAAAGTGATTCAAAGTTTGATGGATGCGAAAAGCATTGTCAAGAAATTTAAACCCAATGCCGTTATTGGCACCGGTGGTTATGCCAGTGGACCTGTTCTCTGGGTAAGCTCCAGAATGGGCATTCCATCACTTATTCAGGAACAGAATTCGTACGCTGGCATCACCAATAAAATCCTGGGCAAAAAAGTGAACAAAGTATGTGTTGCCTTTGATGGAATGGAAAGTTTCTTCCCTAAAAACAAAATTGTGGTTACAGGTAATCCTGTGCGGGAAGAAATAGTTAAAATCGAAGGAAAAAAGGAAGAGGCTTTAAAGTTCTTCGACCTGGAACCTAACAAAAAGACCATTCTAATTGTTGGTGGTAGCCTCGGAGCAAAAGCAATCAACGATAGCATGATGCCCCATATTAAGGATATTGTCAACGAGAATATTCAAATGGTATGGCAAACGGGTAAGGTTTCCTATGAAGGAATTTCAAATGCTGCAAATCCCTTTGCTGACCAAGGCATTAAAGTGCACCAATTCATTACCCGAATGGATTTGGCCTATGCTGCCGCTGATGTGGTAATATCCAGGGCTGGAGCCATTGCTGTTTCTGAGATTTGCCTGACCAACAAACCCTGTATTTTGGTTCCACTACCTACCGCTGCTGAAGATCATCAGACTAAAAATGCAGAGGCACTTGCCCGTCACGATGCGGCCATCATTGTTAAAAACTCGGAAGCACCACTAAAACTGTTTGGAGCGGTTACCGAATTAATAAAGAACGACAGTGAGCTCGAAAAACTACGGCAAAACATAAAACCGCTAAGCAAACCTGATTCTGCAAGAACCATCGCCAAAGAAGTCTTAAAAATGATCAACACTTAAGCCTTGGACTACAAAAACTTAAATAGAATTTTCTTTTTGGGAATTGGTGGAATTGGTATGTCAGCCATTGCTCGTTACTTCAAACACAAAGAAGTTAATGTAGAAGGCTATGATAAAACCTACTCACGAGTCACCAACGATTTGGAAGAAGAAGGAATTAAAATTATTTATGACGAAAACCCTGAATTAATTACGGAACAGTTTGATCTGGTGGTTTGGACTCCGGCAATTAGCACAGAAAGTCGGTTGTACAAGTACTTCGCGGAACAGAATATTCCCATTAAGAAAAGATCTGAGGTTCTTGGAAACATCACCAGGCATACAGAGTGTATTGCCGTAGCAGGTACTCATGGAAAAACGACGGTATCCACTATGATTGCCCATATCCTTACCAACTCGGGCAAACACTGCAGCGCATTTTTAGGAGGAATTTCAAGAAACTACAACACCAATTTCCTCTATCATGAAAACACGAACACCAGTGTGGTAGAAGCCGATGAATTTGATCGTTCTTTTTTACAACTATCCCCCTACGTATCGGTAATAACCTCAACGGATGCTGACCATTTGGACATTTATTCCAATCAGGAAGACATTCAAAACACCTTCTCTGAATTTGCCAAAAGAACCAATCCGGGTGGAGCCATTTTCTACAAAAAGGGAATTGACCTCACCGTTCCGTCCAATGTAAAAAGCTTTACCTACAGCATTGAGGAGTCAGCGGATTACTTTTCTACCAACATATACTCGGATAACGGTAATTCCGTTTTCAACTTCAATTACGATAAAACCAGAATTGAAAGCCTGAAGCTGGTCTTCCCCGGGAAACACAACGTTGAAAACGCAACCGCAGCTATTGCTGTATCGCTTTACATGGGGATTGAAGAAAATGCCGTCAGAACAGCAATTGAAGGCTTTTTGGGTATAGAAAGAAGGTTTCAATTTCAACTCAGGCAAGAAAACATCATTTACATTGACGATTACGCCCACCACCCGGAGGAAATCAGGTCGGCGCTTTTATCCGTCAAACAATTGTTTCCGGGAAAACAGCTCACGGTTATTTTTCAGCCGCATTTATATAGCCGAACCCAGGACTTTGCCCCTGAATTTGCTCAAAGCTTGTCACTGGCCAATGCCGTTTTTTTATTGCCTATTTACCCAGCTCGTGAAAAACCAATTGAAGGGGTAAGCTCTCAACTTATTTTGGATCAGATAGATATTAAAAACAAAAAGTTAGTAAAAAAGGAAGAATTGCTTAGACCAGACTTCTTTAAAAGCCAACATTTACAGATAGTAATGACTTTAGGGGCCGGAGACATTGGTGAAATGGTGCCATCCCTAACTCAGAACATAGGCGAGTTATACCCGAATGGCTAAGATTCTCAACATATTATCGTGGGTGGTCCTTTTATTAGGAATGGCTCTTTTAATGGGTTTTTCTTCCGAAAAGAAGGGGCAACAAAGCTATTCTGACTTGCAAATTTCCATTGATCAACCGGTCCAATCGCGCTTTGTGACCAAGGAAAACATACGAACTATGTTCTCAAATCTGGGTTATGGGGTCGAAAATCAGAACATAAATGACATTGATATTCGCCAATTGGAAGTATTATTAAGCAACAAACCTTCCATTTCAAAGGCAAATGTTTACAGGACAATTTCCGGAAATGTGATGATTCAGGTTAAAGAGCGAGAGCCTATCATTCGAATTTACAATCGCTTCGGAGAGAGTTTCTATTTGGATAGAAAAGGAAGCCTAATGCCATTAAGCAATCAATACTCTGCCAGGGTTCTTGTAGCCAATGGTGAAATTAACATTCCCTATTCCACGGTCTATGTGCTGGAAGATTTGGAAGAAAGAATTAACCGCATTTTCAGGAAGTCAAATACCAGTGCTGTTCAAAACACGGGTTTAATTCAGCAATTAAAAGTCGATCAGGAAGAATTGCCTGGCGCCAATCAATTAAAGGAGCTATTTCAGCTGGCCAGTTTTATTGATGAAAATCCCTTTTGGAGAGCTCAAATTTCTCAGATTTATGTAAACGCCAATGGTGATTTTGAATTGACTCCTCGTGTGGGTGGTCATTCCATATTGTTCGGCTCAAGCGCTGAGTTGGAAGAGAAATTTGAAAAACTTATGACCTTTTATAAAAAGGGTCTTAGTAGAACCGGGTGGAATGAATACTCGGTAATTAATTTAAAATATAAAAATCAGGTTGTCTGTACTAAAAGATAAGCATATGTCAAACAAAACAACGGATTACGTAGTAGGTCTTGATATTGGAACCACAAAGATTGCGGTACTAATAGGGAGGAAAAATGAGCACGGAAAGCTGGAAATTCTTGGCATGGGAAAAGCCCCATCACCAGGTGTAAGCCGAGGTGTGGTTACACACATTACTCCTACAGTTGAAGCGATTAAAGAGGCAGTACGTCAAGCTGAAGAAAAATCAGAGCTTACGGTTCGCGAGGTAAATGTTGGAATTGCCGGACAGCACATTCGAAGTATTCAGCACCGTGGTGTAAAAATTCGTGACAGCTACGAAGATGAAATCACAGAACAGGATGTAGAGGCACTTCGACGAGACATGTACAAACTGGTTATGCAACCAGGGGAAGAAATTATTGACGTTATTCCGCAAGAATATATAGTCGATAACGAACAAGGAATCATTGACCCTGTTGGTATGTCAGGTGGACGATTGGAGGCCAATTTCCATTTGATTATTGCACAGGTAGCCGCGGTAAAAAACATTGTAAAGTGTGTTGAGAAGGCTGGCTTGAAAGCGCTGGAAATTACACTAGAACCTTTGGCAAGTGCTGAAGCAACCTTACACGAAGATGAGAAAGAAGCTGGTGTTGCACTGGTTGACATAGGAGGTGGAACTACGGATCTGGCTATTTTTCAGGAAAACATCATTCGTCACTCGGCTGTAATTCCTTTCGGTGGCAATGTGATTAGCGACGACATTAAAGAAGGATGTTCCATCATTAGAAAACAAGCTGAACTATTAAAACTAAAATTCGGGTCTACTCTAGCGAGCGAAAACCAGGAAAATGAAATTATTTCCATTCCTGGACTTCGCGGTAGAACCCCAAAAGAGATTTCAGTGAAAAACCTTGCTCATATCATTGAAGCTCGGATGACTGAAATTATTGAGCAAGTGTATTACGAGATTCGTAATTCTGGTTTTGAACACAAACTAATTGCTGGTATAGTGGTAACCGGAGGTGGTTCTCAATTGAAGCACGTTACCCAATTGTTTGAATTTACCACGGGAATGGATGCCCGAATCGGTTACCCTGCCGAACACTTGGCTGCCGGTACAGAAGAAATCACCAGCCCTACCTTTTCAACGGGTGTTGGTTTGGTCCTTAAAGGTTATGATTTTCTGGAATACCAGGAGCGGTTGAATAATTCTCAAAACACAAACCGAGTTACACAAGACCCAATTGCTGAACCAACTGCAAACCAAACCGAAACGGATGAAGTGGTTTCTGAACTCGACGAAGCAGAAGAAGACGATAATTTGAATTTTGAAGATCACAGTGACATGGATCGACGCGGTAGTTTGCTCAGCCGTTTTCTAGAACGAGCAAAACATTATTTGGAAGGAGACGAGTAATAAATACTGAAATTATGGCTATAAAGTTTGATTTACCCAAGGATCAGTTATCTATCATTAAAGTAATAGGTGTAGGTGGAGGCGGAAGCAACGCCGTAAATCACATGTATGAACAAGGCATAAAAGATGTCGACTTCATGGTGTGCAACACGGATCAGCAATCGCTCGATCAAAGTCCCGTACCTACTAAAATTCAGCTCGGAGCAACACTTACTTCCGGATTGGGAGCAGGTTCAATTGCCAATGTTGGTGAAAACGCTGCTATTGAAAGCATTGACGAGATCAAGAAGATTTTAGGTGAAACCACCAAAATGATTTTTATTACTGCCGGAATGGGTGGAGGAACTGGTACAGGTGCTGCCCCGGTTATAGCAAAAGCGGCTAAGGAACTTAATATCCTAACAGTGGGTATTGTTACTATGCCTTTCTCTTTTGAAGGAAAAAAACGAAGAACCCGGGCCGAAGACGGCATTAAAAACATGCGCGAAAACGTGGACACTTTATTGGTTATTAATAACGATAAACTCCGCGAAATGTACGGAAATCTAACCCTGGACAATGCATTTGAACAGGCTGACAATGTATTGACAACCGCAGCTAAAGGAATTGCAGAAGCCATTACATATACCGGAAAAATAAATGTCGATTTCAACGATGTTAGAACGGTAATGACTAACAGCGGAGTGGCCATTCTAGGTTCTGCTAAGGCATCCGGTGAAAACCGTGCCCTAGTTGCCATAGAAGATGCCGTTAATTCTCCATTGTTGAATGACAATGACATAAACGGAGCGGCTCACATCCTATTGAACATTACCTACGGAACCAACAATATTTTAATGGATGAGATTTCTGAAATTACAGACTTCATTGAAGATAAAGCTCATGATGAAGCTGAAGTAATTTGGGGACACGGAGTTGACGATCGCCTGGAACCTGAAGAAATAAACATTACCATCATCGCAACTGGGTTTCATTCAAGCCCAGACACCGGAGTTGCTGCAATTGAAGAAAAACCACAACGTATTGTTAAGACCCTGGACGATGAGGTAAAAACGGAGTTGACTAAACCCATTGTACAGCGACCTGAAATTACCCAGGCTAATATTTTTGATACTCCCCAGGAAGAAACTCCTACAGCTGAACCAGAGATTACATCGAAAGAAGAAGTTTCCGAACCGGAAGTAATTAGAAAGAACTTATACGATGAGCCGGTTGAAGAAACCGAAGAGTTAACTTTAGAAGCCGAGTCAAGTTTAAACAATGCACCAGTTGAAGAGGAAGAAAAAGAAATTATTCGCCATACCCTTGAAGATGATTCTTTTGGCTCTTACGAAGAAACTGCACATACGGAAATTGAGGAAACCGTTGAGAATACCACCGAGGTTGAATTCGATATGGAACCTACTTTAAAAGAAGGAACCCCAGATGAAGTAGAAGCTGTAGAATCAAAGGAAGAAGAGGCAAAAACCATAGAAATAAACATCGATACTCCTGAAGCTGAAGAAGAGCCTCAAATCGTTTCGCGAGAGGTGGAAGCAACAGAAGAAAGTGTTGACCCTGAATTAACTTCTGAAGAAAAACACTCCAGCATTAAAGATCGAATGGCTCGCCTTAGAAATTTGAGTTCCATGTTGAAGTCTCCTTCTGGAATTGCCAATTTGGAAACTGAGCCTGCGTTTAAAAGAAGGTCTATTGATCTGGACGAGGTCACACCCTCTTCGGAAAGCAATGTATCTCGATTGACCCTTTCTGAAACTGAAGATCAGGATGGGGAGAAAAAGACTGAAATAAAATCAAACAATTCATTTCTTCACGATAACGTAGATTAATTAATGCCTTTAGTAGATCAGGTAAATAACGACATAAAAGCCGCTATGAAAGCGCGCGAAAAGGATAAGTTAGCTGCTCTTCGAGCCGTTAAATCTGCATTACTATTGGCCGCCACCGAAAAAGGGAACGATGGCACAAGTGAAGAAGCAGAAATTAAGATGCTTCAGAAACAGGTAAAGCAAAGAAAGGAAGCAGCCGCGGCCTATGAAAGTCAAGGTCGGCAAGATTTAGCTCAGGAAGAGCTGGACCAGGCTAAGGTAATTGAGGCCTACCTACCCGCTCAAATGAGTGAGGACGATGTCATTGCCATTATTGATGATGTAATTGCTCAAACTGGCGCAAGCAGTATGAAGGACATGGGTAAGGTAATGGGAATGGCCTCAGGCAAATTAGCCGGTAAAGCAGATAATAAAATGGTTGCTCAAGTGGTTAAGTCCAGGTTAACCTAAAACATGATATTTCCCTTAAACTACTCAAAGAAAGGCTTGGCTATTTTAATATCCAGGTCTTTTTTATTGGTACTTATTCCAATGGCCACCTTTGGGCAAAAAAACTGGGAAATCTCCAAAAAAAAGGACGGTATTGAGGTGTACACCAAAGATGCTCCCGGATGGCCCATAAAAGCCTATTTAGCTCGTGGAATGATCGAGAAACCCTTTGCTGATGTGGTGAAGTACATGTATGCCATTGATCGACGAAAAGAGTGGGTTGCTGATTGTACCGTCTCAGACGTAATCAACAAAAAAGGAAATGAAGAATTCATCGTTCACTTTGTGATTGACACCCCATGGCCAACACAGGACAGAGACATGGTGGTAAAAATTATCGTTGACAAAACAACCGAAAAGGATGCCGTGTTTTTTAGGTTCATTAGTATGCCCAATTACATTCCTAAAAAAGAGGAATACATCCGAATTCAAAAGGCCATTGGATACTGGAAAGTGAGAAAGGTAAATGAAACCCGTACTGAAATATCTTCAGAAGGAAAATCCACTACTGGCGGGGATATTCCAACCTGGGTTTCCAACTTATTTGTAACGGACAATCCCTTTCAAAGCATCAAAAATATTCGGGAAATCCTGGAGGCTCCGGAATCGGAGTAACCCCCTAAATGTTTGCCTCTTTCGATACAATTCTGTTCCGATTGTCATCGGATACAGAATCACTCAAGATGACAAACTACTTAGTAGCAACATTATTAAATTCTCCACATTAATAGCTAAATAGAACCTGGAACTCCGCGAGGCCTTGGGTTTTGTCATGTTGAGTGAATTTTCGATAGAAAATTTGTATCGAAACGGGCAAAACCCTCACCTTATAGTTACCATCAATTATTAAAATAATACTGCCAAATGGCAGTTGCCTCCATTAAATAAGCCACTCCAACGTGAATGATAAAACCTCCAAAAATGTGTTCGGTCCTTAGGGCTATTATTCCCAGTATGTAACCTCCGAAAACTGAACCAATCGTTTCTCCCAAAGGCTTACCAAAATGCAAAAAAGCATACATGGCAACCATTGGAAGCACAGCTTCCTTCCCGACCAACTTTACCATACCAATAACCAATGCTCCTCGAAAAATCATTTCGACAGACAAAAAGCTTATCCCGTAAAGCGGCTCAAATAAAAGGTAATAAGTTGCCGGGTTCCAGCCAAATGCATTGTTTAGCTCCCAGGCTTTAACAATGGGATAGTTCTCTTGGAAATCGGGTAAAAAGGATGCCGCAAAAACCAACGGAAACATAATGGCCAGCATCAAAAAATAGGGCTTAAGATTGGCTTTCTTCAGGTTAAAACCATAGAAATGATTCTTATTCCTATCGAAGAGAATCCAGAATAGAAGTAACGGAATAATCACAGTTACAAATGGATTTAATTGTCGAATTAAATCAAGCATGAAATAATACTCGTGCATGTTCAAGTCGGGCAATTCCACTTTTCTATGCAGGTAGAAGTAGGCTGAAAAACCAACCAGGAAGACGAAGAACAAGGAGCGAACCCAGTATTTGAATGATAATAAGGTTTTTGATTTATTTCGAATAATCAATTGTGGAATGGCAATTCCATAATAGGCTACAGCATAAAACAAGGTGTAATAGAATAGGCTTATGGATTGTAGATAGTAGCTATCAAGTACACTGTCTTCAAAATCGAGATAATAATTAAGGGAAATGGTTACAATGAGAAACACGAACGCATAACCATAAAGCAGAGGGTGGTAATCTTCTTTTACAAAGTTTTTAAGAAGGCGGTATATTGATTTCATGAATTCAACTTAACCTTAAAAGTTAAGTCAAATATAGAATTCTGAATTGTTTAGCTCAGAACACTCAACTCCTTACCCACTTTCGCAAAAGCAGCAATCGCCTTATCCAGGTGTTCTTTTTCATGTGCAGCCGAAAGTTGAACTCGAATTCTTGCTTGTCCTTTTGGCACTACTGGATAAAAGAATCCGATTACATAAATACCTTCTTCCAGCAATCGATTGGCAAATTGTTGAGACAGGGCTGCATCGTAAAGCATAATTGGAACAATGGCACTGTCTCCGTCTTTGTATTCCAATCCAGAAGCTTCGATTCCCTCTTTGAAGTAATTGATGTTCCATTCCAATTTATCTCTGTATTCCGTTGTTTCACTCAACATATCGAATACAGCAATTGAAGCTCCCACAATACTTGGTGCTAGTGAATTTGAAAACAAATACGGCCTTGAACGTTGCCTCAACATTTCAATGATTTCTTTTCTACCCGATGTAAAGCCTCCCATAGCACCGCCAAGTGCTTTACCTAATGTTCCGGTTATGATATCAACCCGACCAATTACGTTTCGAAGTTCGATGCTTCCTCTACCTGTTTTTCCAATAAATCCCGTTGCATGGCATTCGTCTACCATTACAAGGGCATCGCATTTATCTGCCAAATCGCAGATTTTATCCAATTGAGCCACATAGCCATCCATTGAAAATACCCCATCGGTGACAATAATCTTGAACCGAGCTCCTTCTGCCGCCTGAAGTTGTTTTTCCAGATCAGCCATATCATTATTGGCATAACGGTAGCGTTGTGCCTTACACAAACGAACTCCATCAATAATCGACGCATGATTCAATGCATCGGATATAATGGCATCTTCGGCAGTTAAAAGCGGTTCAAATACGCCCCCATTGGCGTCAAAGGCTGCCGCATATAAGATAGTATCCTCTGTTCCGAGAAAGTCCGCAATTTTACCTTCAAGTTCTTTATGAATATCCTGAGTACCGCAGATAAATCGAACCGAAGACAACCCATATCCATATGAATCCAACGCTTTATGAGCAGCATCAATCACCTTAGGATGAGAAGATAGACCCAGGTAGTTATTGGCACAGAAATTAATCACTTCCTCTCCGGTAGATACTTTAACCACCGCATCCTGAGGGGTTGTTATTATTCTTTCCGATTTAAACAATCCATCAGCTTCTATCTGGTTTAATTCAGCTTGTAAGTGATCTTTCAATTTTCCGTACATGATTCAAGAATTTGGAGGGCAAATATAAATCATGGTCGAATGAAATAGGACGTAGTTCGGGGTGGGAATCTAAATCTTCCTTTTAACTAAGAAGACGTCATCTGCATCATTACCATTTGAATTGGAACGACCAAATAAAAAGTAGGAACCTTGATATTCAATGATGTCATCAATCCTGTCATTCTTTCCTCTGTCAATTATCCATTCTGACAGTATTCGACCTTCAGTATCGGTAGTTACTACATAGGCATTTCTATCCTGATTTCCATAACTCATGCTCCGTGCTACTAACACGTAATTCCTATTTGAATTAATAAGAATTGCCTGACCGCCATCATGCAGCATTCCACCGTATTCCTTTTCCCAAATAACCCTACCCTCAGCATCAATTTTAATTGCTATCATATTATGGTTTGGGTCTTTGCTGGACGAATGGCCAATCAACACTAAGTCGTTCTCAGGAGTCAATACGAGGCTTTGACTTTCCTCGTATCCATCACCTCCATACTTCTCTGACCAAAGTGAATCTCCGCCGGCATTGATTTTAAGCAGATATAGATCGCGATCAACTGCACCATAATTTCTGGTGTAACCATAAACCAGTATTTCACCTCTTTCAACTTCCAAAAGTTGGGAGCCACCATCCATTTCTGTTGCTCCAAATGTCTTTTCTAAGCTTTTATTTCCATGAACGTCCAACCACAACAACCAAATATCCGAATCACCAGCTCCCTTACTCTTTGTATTGGCCAGAATGCAATACAAGGATGATTTTGTTTCGATGGCATCCACTCCCCAATCTTGTCCCGCTCCGCCGTATTTTTTACTCCAAATTATTTCACCGTCGGGACTAACTTTCATGATCAGAACATCGCTGCTTCCATTAGAAGCGGACTCTGAAGAACCTATCAAAAGAATATTCCCATCTGATGTCGCCTGAAGTGCATAACCCTCTTCATTCTCTACACCTCCAAGATGTTTTTCAAAAAGCAGGTCACCACATGCGTTTAGCTTTAAGAAATAGACATCTTTCTTATTTGATTCTGTCTCGGCGGTTCCAATGCCATAAAAGAAACCATTGAACTCAATTAATTCCCAGCCTACTTCATTACCACCACTTCCATAATACATTTCAAAATTGCTTGGAAGAACTAGCTCTTCCTTTTTCTTTTTACAGGCTACAAAAAAGAAAAATAGCGGTATTAAGAATATAAAGGGGTGTCTCACAGACGAAGTAACGAACGCTTCCAAATTTTATTTTAGGCTAAGTATGGATACAAAAAAGGGGACCGAAGTCCCCTTTCTTTTAATCTATTTAAAATGGATTATACCACTCCCTGAGCCATCATAGCATCAGCAACTTTGATAAATCCGGCAATGTTTGATCCTTTTACATAATCAACATATCCGTTTCCATTTTCTTTACCGTGAGTAACACAATCTTCATGAATACTCTTCATGATACCTTTTAGTTTTTCATCTACTTCTTCACGTGTCCAGTTATAACGCATAGAGTTTTGACTCATTTCCAATCCAGAAACAGCAACACCTCCTGCATTAGAAGCTTTACCCGGAGAGTAAAGAATTTTGTTTTTCAAGAAAACGTTCATTGCACCTGGAGTACAAGGCATGTTAGCTCCTTCAGATACCGCAATCACCTTATTCTTAACGATCAACTGAGCGTCTGCTTCACCTAACTCATTCTGAGTAGCACATGGCAACACGATATCACTGTTTATAGCCCATGGAGCTTTACCCGCATGGTATTCAACATCGTCATAAGCTTCAGCAAATTCGCTGATTCTTCCTCGTCGAACATTCTTCAATTCCATGATAAAATCAAGTTGCTCACGCGTAATTCCCTTAGATGCATGAACAAAGCCTTTAGAATCGGACATGGTAAGTACTTTACCTCCTAATTCCAAAACTTTCTCGGCGGCAAACTGAGCTACATTTCCTGACCCAGAAATAACAACCGAATGTTTGAACACAGATAGTCCGCGGGTGTGGAGCATGTTTTCAGCAAAATAAACCACACCATACCCTGTCGCTTCAGGGCGAATTAAAGAACCACCATACTGAATTCCTTTACCAGTAAGGATACCCGTAAATTCATTCTGAATACGCTTATATTGGCCAAACATGTAGCCGATCTCGCGACCACCAACACCAATGTCACCCGCAGGAACATCTGTATTCGGTCCAATATGACGACTCAATTCAGTCATAAAGCTTTGGCAAAACTTCATCACTTCATTGTCTGATTTGCCTTTTGGGTCAAAATCGGAACCACCTTTTCCACCGCCCATTGGCAATGTTGTCAGGCTATTTTTAAATACTTGCTCAAAAGCCAGAAACTTAAGAATACTTTGGTTAACACTTGGGTGAAAACGTAAACCACCTTTATAAGGTCCGATTGCTGAATTCATTTCAATTCGAAATCCTCGATTGATTTGAATCTCACCCTTGTCATCTAACCATGGAACCCTGAACATTATAACGCGTTCAGGCTCTACCATTCGCTCAAGAATTTTTGCTTTCTTGTACTTTGGGTTTTCTTCAACATAAGGAATCACAGTTTCAGCTACTTCCTTCACCGCCTGCAAGAATTCTGGCTGATGGCCATTTCTTACTTTAATTGACTCCATGAACTCATTGATCTGAGCTTCGTATTTTTTATTCACTTTATTATAATGAGATTTATTAAAAAACGCGGCAAAAATAGTTAAATATACCATCCGGTGAATGCCCGATGAATTGAGCTTAAAATAAAGATTATCAACACTTTATTTTTTAGTGACAAAGCTCGAGGAGGTAAACGATTCCTTGGTATAGTAAACCGTTTTAAACAATTGGTTTTTCTTGATAAAACTGTAGGCAATTACCTTGGTTATATAGGTTTGCCCTGCACCCACTGCTTTAATTTTTAGCATGTCCTCTTTTTCAAAGAAAACACCCGCAACACCCCCTAGGGTTCTTTTCTGCGCCATCAAGGTTCCTTCAGGGGTTTCAATGTTCCAAATTACCGAATCGGCAAATAAAATCTGCTTGGCCGTTTTTAAGATATAGGTACTGTCAATGATTACATTAAAGGTATCCGGAATAATTCCCTGAAGGTCAGGGAAACTTTTAGGGATATTTTCAACCATAGGAGGATACCCGTTTCCACCATCGGAAACCCATCTTACCTCATCCCTAAAATACATGGAGGAGTCTGGTGAGTGAAACGAATAACTATTGTCTGCATTATTGGTTAATTGAACTCCATTTACGGATACCCGACCAACGCTTACCAGGAAGTTGGTAGAATCGTACAATGCAGCAATGGCTTTTCCCCTTATATTATTATATACAGTCGGAGTCGATGTTTCATACTCCAAAATATTTCGGGCATAGTAATAACCGTCGGCATCTTGAAATTGAGGGTGATCGTCTAAATTCTCTCTATTGCCTTGATCAATGGTAATTGTCGCTACCGTAACATCACTACCGTCGGCGTTCTGAACCGTTAGAGTAACCCTATATACTCCCGCTTCGATATAGCGATGAAGTGGGTTCGTTTCTGTGGAAATAGCCGATTTGTCGCCAAAATCCCAGGTTAGTTTGTCAATTGTTCCTCCGGAAGTATTAATAAATTGTACAATCCCTCCATTACTTTGATCGTAGGTAAAGCTGGCACGGGGTGGTTTTTTACAACCCGTTGCAAGCACAAAAGCCATCAAGCTAAGGCCAATAACCCTTGTTGAAATACTTCTCAATCTATCCATAAATTTCGGCCGTAAAAATAGGGATTTTTAAAAGCTAATATTAAACACAAAATTTCTAGTTATTGTTGTATGGTCAACAGGCTGATTTACATTTTTATGCAACATTTTTATCAACCAAAAAATGTTTGCAAGTGAACAATTAAATTTTCTACATTTGCAGCCCGTTTTTAGAGGCTATGCCAGAACACGTAAAAATATTTGCTTGTACCGCTTCACAGCATCTTGGTGAGCAAATTGCAGCATCATATGGTGTGCAATTAGGCAAGGTTGTTGTGCAGCATTTTTCGGACGGTGAATTTCAGGCTTCTTTTGAAGAAACGGTTAGAGGAGATACTGTTTTTATTGTGCAGTCTACCATGCCTCCTACTGAAAACTTGTTTGAGCTATTACTCATGGTCGATGCTGCAAGAAGAGCTTCGGCAAAAGAAGTGGTTGCAGTGATCCCCTATTTTGGTTTTGCACGGCAAGACAGAAAGGACAAACCACGTGTGGCAATTGGCTCTAAACTGGTTGCTAACATGCTGTCAGCTGCCGGAATTACACGGCTAATGACCATGGACTTGCACGCCGACCAAATTCAAGGTTTCTTTGAAGTTCCGGTTGATCACCTTTTCGGCTCTTCTATATTTCTGCCTTACCTGAGAAGTTTGAATTTACCAAACCTTATCATGGCAGCTCCTGATACGGGTGGTACAAAAAGAGCAAACTCCTACGCTAAATTTTTAGATACAGGATTGGCAATTTGCTACAAACAGCGAAAGAAAGCCAATGAAGTTTCTAACATGACCGTAATTGGAGATGTAGAAGGTAAAGACGTCGTAATTGTAGACGACATCATTGATACTGCGGGTACACTTACCAAGGCAGCTGATATGATGATGGATAAAGGAGCAAATTCGGTTCGGGCTATTATTACCCATCCGGTTCTTTCCGGCCCTGCCTACGAACGCCTAACAAAATCAAGCATTACTGAGTTAATTGTTTCAGATACCATTCCTCTTAAACAGGATCACCCTAAAATAAAGGTGCTTACGGTAGCTGATTTATTTAAAGATGTAATTGACAATGTGGTGAGCAAAAAGTCAATTAGCTCACATTTTATAATTTAAGAACGAGAATAAACTAGGTTTAAGATGAAATCTATTTCAATGAGCGGTTCTGTCCGCAAAAGTGTTGGTGGAAAAGCAACCAAAGAATTAAAAGCAAACGGACTGGTTCCTTGTGTAATGTATGGGAATGCTGATCCCATTCACTTTGCAGTTGATGCCCGTCAGTTCAAAAAATTGATCTATACACCTAATGTTTATATGGTTAATATGAACATAGACGGTACTGAATACAATGTTTTCTTAAAGGCTGCTCAATTTCATCCGGTAAGTGATGAAATTATTCATGCAGATTTCTTTCAACCTGAAGACGGTCAGCGATTCGAATTAAAAATTCCTGTGAGAGTTACAGGTAATGCAATCGGTGTGTTGAATGGTGGTCGTTTGGGACTAATGTATCGTAAATTGAGACTGAAAGGTGACGTGAATTCTTTCCCTGATGCGGTTGAGATTGATATTACCAAATTGAGAATTGGCATGGGAGTTCGTGTTTCTGAATTATCGGTTCCTGGATGCGAATTTTTAGATTCTGCAAACAACTACGTAGTAAGTGTTAAAACTGCACGTGGAGCTCTTGATGAAGAAGAGGAAGACGAAGATGAAGAAGGTGCAGAAGGAGAAGCGGCTACCGCTGAAGGAGAAGCACCAGCAGCAGAAGCACCTGCGGCAGCTGAATAATTTGTTACCATGAAGTACCTCGTCGCAGGCTTGGGAAATCCCGGTAGCGAATACGAAAGTACTCGACATAATATTGGATTTAAGATATTGGATGCGCTCGTTGAGCCATCCAATATTTTTTTTGAGGCCGACCGATATGCCAACAAAGCACAAATAAAGCACAAAGGGCGTACCCTGGTCCTGATAAAGCCAACCACCTATATGAACCTCAGCGGTAAAGCCGTTCGCTATTGGTTGGAAAAAGAAAAGATTTCCCTGGAACGTTTCCTGGTTATTACCGACGATATCGCACTTCCTTTTGGCAAAGTCAGATTGAGAGCAAAAGGATCTGATGGCGGACACAATGGACTTAAAAACATTAGTGAAGTATTGGGTCGTCAGGATTTTATCCGAATGAAATTTGGTATCGGTGCAGAATTCTCAAAAGGCAGACAGGTTGATTACGTTTTAGGAGAATGGAACGAGACTGAACTTTTAACGCTTAAGGAGAGAATTCAAATTTGTGCTGACGCTGTTTTGTCTTTCACAACGGCCGGACTGAACCGAACCATGTCCGATTTTAATAAGAGGTGATCTGATTCAAGTATCATCTAATTATTCCTTTTCATTTCCCAGTATAGGCCCAATGGAATTAAAAAATGAGCTACCCGGTTAAACAACTCCGGAATCCAAATAATTAGAGAGTCCACAAAAAATACCCAGGAAATATTTAAAACTGGCCTGGCAATGGCAGTAAGAAAACCCCATACCATCATATAAATAAGTAGCCACCTGCGAACGGGTTTAATCCAAACTAATCCCAGCAGAGTTAGGTCTAACACTCCAACAACATTTAAGAATAGGTTGGCATTCGATTCGGAAAACCCAAACGCCTTGATTACCATATCCACAAAATGTGCAGGCCTTGGAAAGACGTTAAGTGCAAACAACCCATGCCCTGCAAAGGTGATTACAACAGTGACCAACAAGAGGTTGAACAATCTCTTCTGATCCCAGTTCCTCAACAAATACAATGGAATTACAGTCAATCGCATTAGGCTTTCCATAAAATAGGCCCATTGAAGATTGGTTTCGTTCCATTCACCTAAAAAAATCAAAACTATACCAATCCACCCTGCGACAAGAAAGGGTGAAGACCAACTTCTACTTGTAAAACCAAGGGCAAGGCTTAAAATAAGTATCCCATTTATTAATATTGAAGCCCATGAATTAAAAGACTCAATAAAAAGAGAGGCATCACCATCTACCTGGGAGGTCAAAAAAAGGGAAACAGAATCGATCCAATAAACCAAGTCGAAAAATGAAGGATAATACCAGATGTTCTTGGTGAGGTTGCCTACAATTAAAAATAGACTCGACCAGAATAAAACTTGCTGAAAACTTTTCTTACTTTGAATGAACGAATCCATAATTATGAGACAACTGCAATTTTATATCATTTCTCTGATTGGTTTGCTTTTATATTGCACAGTAGCGCCAGCCAAATCGAGCCGGTTTCGGGCCATGTTTAGAGACGACCCGTCAACAACGATATGTATAGGCTGGGACCAGTTAAGTGGTGAGAATCCCGTTTTACATTATGGAATTCGACAAGAAAAGGACGCGGTAGCCCAACAAACAAAGCCAATCAGGGTAGTGGAATACCATAAAATGAATAACCACTTTGTACGATTAAGTAATCTAAAACCTGCAACTCAGTATTACTTTGAAGTAAAAGACAGCGAGGGAACAAGCAAACGATATTGGTTTGAAACCCTTCCTAATAACAGCGAAGTTCCTTTGTCAATAATTGCGGGAGGCGATTCCAGAAGGACCCGATTGGGGCATAGCACTTGGGAACCCAGGGTACAAACCAACAAAATGGTACCTAAAATTAAACCCCATTTTATTGCCTTTGGAGGAGATTTTACCTTTCTGGATAACCCCATTCAGTGGCAAATGTGGTTCGACGATTGGCAGCACACCATTGATTCTTCTGGAAAAATCACTCCACTAGTGGTCGCAAGAGGAAACCACGAACGAGAAAACGCTTCGGTCTATAACCTCTTTGACTCGCCCAATCAGCGAATAGTTTATGCGCTAAATTTTGGTGGAGATCTAATGCGGTTTTACACACTAAATAGCCTTGATCCGGTTGTTGAAAGTGACCAAACCTTATGGTTCGAGAGTGATTTAAAAAAACACAAAGGGCAGGAAATCTGGCGCTTTGTACAGTACCACCACCCTATTGTTCCTCACCAATCGCACAAAAAAATCAAACCCGATGAATATAAAAGTTGGGCACCTCTTTTCTATAAACACAAGGTTCAACTGGCCATAGAATGCGATGCCCATGTGGCTAAGATTACGTGGTCCATTGTACCGGATGCCAATGGCGACGATGGGTTTAAAAAAGTAGAAACGGGTGGAACGGTATACGTTGGAGAAGGATCATGGGGTTTAAAAAGAATCAACGATTCAGATCATGACTGGACAAGAGCAAGCGGAAGTTTTTACCAATTCAAATGGATGGTTTTATCGAAGGGTAAGGCCATTTTAAGAACGGTAATCACGGAAAGCCCTGATGCTGTCTCCGAGGTAGACCTGAAGGATCGATACTCACCGCCGGCGGGTATGGAGTTGTGGAAAGTAAATGAACAAAGTGAAATTATTCTTAAGCCGTAGTTGATGTTGTAATTATCTTTCAGCCAATCGCTTAATGATCGATATGATCACCAACTCAACAATAACCAAGGGCAGAAACAACCATTCGAGCCAGGGTATAAATCGTAACCCAACGGTATAATTCTGAAAGCAAACCAGCGAGGTAAGAAGGGCGACGATTAGAAAAATAAACCGCCACTTGTTGTCAGCCCACTTTAGGCTTTTGAACTTCATGGAGATGATAGGCAATGGAGAAACCATTAAATAAGAGAACAGTAAAACAGCTATAATCCAAAAAGTGGTACTTTGAAACAGTCCTATAATACCCATATCAAAACCGTCGTAATGATAAAACTGGGCAATGCCGTTTAATTGAATTTGATCCAGAGCAACGTACAGGTTGTATTCGTATTGCGATTCGGCAATTATGGGTATTGAAGCAAAAAATATGGCCATTGCGGGAGTTGGAAGGCCTATGAAATTGGAACTTTGCCGGGTATCGATATTGAACTTAGCCAATCGGTAAGCCGAACATGCTGGTAGCAGAAAGGCACACATAGACAGTACATGAAGTTCTGTCGGGCGTTCTAAAACAGGAACGTAGTGAATTCCTAAAAACCCATTCATTATTTGGTATACAATAACTCCTGGCAATACCCCAAATGCTACCATATCGGCTAATGAATCGAGTTCCTTTCCTAATTCAGATTGGGCATTTAGTAGTCGTGCGGCAAATCCGTCGAAAAAATCAAAGACAGCGGCAATAAAGACCATTACTCCTGCCAGGTGCAATTTTTCTGAAAAAGCAAAGACAACCCCTATTAGTCCAAACGTAAGGTTTATCAGGGTAAGCAGGTTAGGAATAAAGTTCTTAAATGCAGTAATCACCGGTCCCATTTTGGGCAAAGATATTTTTATTTGATGGTTGAGCTAACCCTGTTTCCAACCATCGAATGATCAAATTGTTAAACTAAAAGTGAATGCTTTACAATTTTTAGCTTTGCCGTGAGTTAAATGCTACAATCCTAATTATATTAGCAACACCGTTTGACATGAGTACTTCTTCTATTAAAACGTTAATTCTATCCCTGTTCCTGTTGCTGTTTTTGCAGTCTGCGCAGGCACAAGCAGTAAAATATTCCAATGAGTTTTTAGCCATTGGGGTTGGAGCAAGAGCATTAGGCATGTCAAAAGCAACCGTAGCCACGGTAAAAGACGCTACTGCCGGATATTGGAATCCTGCAGGGTTAACCGAACTCAGGAAGAAGAATTCTATTGCTCTTATGCACAATGAGTATTTCGCAGGAATTGCCAAATATGATTACGCGGCAATGGCTACCAAACTTGATGATCAATCATCGCTAGGTTTTTCATACATCCGTTTTGGGGTGGATGATATACCAAATACCATAAACCTGGTGGATAACAACGGGAATGTGAATTACAACAACATCACCAGCTTTTCAGCGATCGACAATGCGTTCTTGCTTTCATATGCCCGAAAAACAGGAATTACCGGGCTTTCGGTTGGGTTGAATGCTAAGGTTATTTACCGTAAAATAGGCTCTTTTGCGCAAGCCTGGGGTTTTGGAATTGATCTGGCAGGACAATATCAACTGAAACAATGGAATTTTGGCGCTGTGTTACGTGATGCCACTTCAACTTTTAATGCCTGGTCATATTCTTTGGATCAAAACACAATTGATGTATTTCAGCAAACAGGTAACGAGATTCCCGAAAATGGCTTAGAACTTACCTTGCCGAGATTGATTTTGGGAGTGGGCCGTGAATTTGAAATAAAAAAGTTTACCGTTTTACCTGAATTGAACTTTGTTACCACATTTGATGGACAGCGAAACACCTTAATTCAGGGAGACCCTGTGAGTATCGACCCCTATTTTGGGATGGAAATTGGTTATGCGAAAATTGTATTCATTCGCGGAGGGGTTGGTAATTTCCAGAAGACAAAAGCCGAAGTTGGCAACCATAAAGAAACAACCTTTCAGCCCAATATTGGAATTGGACTCAGCCTTAAAGGAGTTACGATTGACTACGCACTGACCGATGTTGGTGACCAGTCTGTAGCGCTATATTCCAACGTATTTTCACTCACCGTTGACCTAGATAAATTCAAAAAATGAAACGGCTTGGGCTCCTATTAACAGTCCTGGCTTTTCATATTATTGGTTACACGCAGCCATTTGGGAACGAATGGATTAATTACAACCAACGTTATTTAAAAATCCCGGTTATTAGGGAAGGAATTTATCGGGTTAATTATCAAGAGTTAAATAATGCCTTCGCCTCCATTGGTGTTTCTCTTTCCAATGTTGATCCCAGAAACATCCAAGTCTACGGAAGGGGACAAGAACAGTTTATCTTTATTGACGGTGAGGCCAATGGTAAGTTTGACGCCACTGATTATATAATGTTTTACGCCAACAAGAATGACGGCTGGTTTGATAGACAACTCTATATAAAACCAGAATACCTGGTAAATCCTTACTACAGTTTGTTTAATGATACCGCCTGGTACTACATTACCTATTCGGGAGTTCCCTCAAGCAAACGATACAAGCCTATAAATAATACTGTTTTTTCAGGAAAAACTAAGTTGAAACATGTTTTCAATGAAGAAGTTGCTACCATAATAAATCAGTATAACGAAGGCGAAAAAGATCGTAATGGTGTATCACCTCCCTTGTATCAAAACGGTGAAGGATGGGTTGGGTATCGCTTTTATAACACCATTATTCGAATTTATTACGTACCGTGTAAAAACCCACTCAATGTTACTGGGACCCCAAATGCTAAGGTAACTGCGGTAACTGTTGGGCAAAGCAATGCAATAGGGTCGCCCAATCACGGATTATTGATTGAATACGGGCCAGGCACCAACATCCAAACCGCTGTTGACACTTCCTATAATGGTTACCAAATGATTGAACATCAATTTGAAATCCCCGCAAGTTCGGTTACAAGTCTAACGCAAATACGGTTTAGGAAAAAGCCCCTTATTCCTGAACCTCCGAGTGATTTTCAGGCCGCCGCTTATGCCAAAATTAAATATGCGCACGATGTTCAGCTCGCTGGAGAAGATTTCCTGAAGTTTAATATTCCGGATAATGCAGACACAAGTTATGTTTCATTTTCGGGTGCAGGCACCAACTTTTTTCCTTACGCTTTAGACCTTGAAAACGGGTACATGAGTAAGGCCGTTCAAACTGGAAGTACTTTTGAGTTCCTGATTGCACAGGGTACCGAAAGGCCGGTTGTCATTTCGAGATCAATTATTAATGTATCTACTATATTACCAAGTTACAGCAAGCAACGTGGTGCGGGCTGGATGACTGATTTGTCGACCACCAGTTTTGATTCCGCGTTCGTTATTCTATCTCACCAAAAATTATGGAGTTCCGCACTCCAATACCAATCGTATCGATCATCTAAAGGTTTTAATGCTATTTTGGTTGATATAGACGACCTCTACGACCAATTTTCGTACGGAATTAAGAAACATCCCCTGGCCATTAAGAACTTTCTTTACTATGTTTCTTCTATTCCTAACAACAAACCGGGTTACCTATTTATTATTGGTAAATCGGTAAAAGAAAATTTGACTCGCCTGTCACCTGGCAATCAAAAGATCAATTTAATTCCAACAATGGGAGTTCCACCGGCGGACAATATTATTACCGCTCCTTTGGATAATCAATCATTCACTCCCTCCGTTCCAACCGGAAGGCTGGCTTCAACTAATAACCAAAATGTGTTGGATTACCTAGATAAGGTAATGGATTTTGAAAAGGAGGTTAACAGCATATCTCCAAGGGTCGAAGACAAAGCATGGACGAAGAGAGGGATACACTTTGCGGGCGGGGCAGACATTAATCAACAGCGAGTATTCTCTAGTTTTTTAAGCAACTACGAGGATCATTGGGAAGGCAACCAATTTGGTGGAAAAATTGAAACGTTCAAACGCTTTGCAAGCGGTTCAGTTCAATCCATAAGTTTTGATTCGGTAAAATATTGGATTGATGACGGTGTTTCACTGCTCTCCTTCTTTGGACATGGATCCGGTGGACAATTGGGAATAAACATTGGCGAACCAGAAGATTATAACAATACAGGTAAATACCCTATTTTTATTGCTAATTCATGCAATGTGGGTGATTTCCATCTTCCAAATACCGGCTCAACCAGTATTAACGAAAAATGGGTGCTTCAGCCAAAAGGTGGAGTAGTTGGATTTATTGCGTCTACATCAACGGGATATGATTTTGCCCTGAATACCTGGTCAAACCCTTTTTACAGAAGATTGGCCAAGGATCAATATGGTCAAGCTATTGGAGACTTAATGAAGGACGTGATCATTGAGATTGAGGGTGGGTCGAAGCTTGTTAATCAGGCATGTATGGAGATCAACCTTCACGGAGATCCAGCATTGAAACTTTACCCGAAATCGAAGGCCGATTTTGCGATTAGAAAAGAAGACATTAGCGCGCCCAAATTCACAAGCATTGACCAGGGAACTATGACCATTTCATACACAATTCATAATCTTGGAAAAGGCATTGATACACTGGTACCCATTCAGCTTATAAGAACGCTTCCATCCGGAAAGGATACCGTGTATCTGGACACGATAAAGGGCGTAGCAAATCGATATAACGGAAGCTTATCATTATTCATCAGCAATCAAATAAGCGTTGGTGAAAACAAATTTGTTTTTAGAATTGACCCTGATAATACCATTGACGAAATATATCCGGTGATCAACAACTTTACCGAATCCATAACTGTAAATGTTACCAGCGATGATCTAATTCCTGTCCACCCAGGCAACTATTCAATTCAGCCCGGTAATAAGGTTACTTTAAGTGCTTCAACAGCTGATCCTGACGCTCCTTCCAGGGCCTATCAATTTGAAATTGACGTAACCGATAGTTATAATTCGGCTCAGCTGAAAAGAGGGAATGTTACGTCATTCGGAGGTTTGATTCAATGGCAACCTAACATGGGAAATATTAGCGATTCTACCGTGTTCTTCTGGAGATGTTCTCCATCTGATGGAGGTAGCGCAAAAAAATGGCGCGAGTATAGTTTTCAGTACATTCCAAATCAAACAGGCTGGAGCCAATACAAGCTCGACCAATTTAAAAACAATCGATTTGTAGACTTGACTTACGACAAACCCAATCAAAAATTTGATTTTGCCAAGGGGCAGGTCAACATATCAGCAGCCAATAAGGGCAACCCGACGACGGCTGACGAATACAACGCGCTTAAATGGAGTATTAATGGAAATTTGCAAGGGATGGTTTCCTATTGTGGAGGCCTTAGAAGTATGATTATTTCGGTTATAGACCCTAACACTTTTAAAAGTTGGGAAGTCCGATGGGATGATGGTGGAGTGATTAAAAACCCGAATAACAATTTTGGTAATTACAATGACGGCCCCGGAGGAAAATGTTTTGTACCGGATAACAAATTTCAGTTTTTGATCAACGATTCTATGATGATGGACTCCATGATTTGGATGATTAATACTATGATACCCGATAGCTTTTACGTTTTGGTAATGAGCGGTAATAATGCCAATTTTCAGAATAGCAGCTATTGGAAAAACAGGCATTACCAAGCCTTTGAAGATTTAGGTAGCGATTCCATTCGTTTTTTAAATAATGATGTCCCTTATATTCTGTTTGCTCAAAAAGGCAATAAGAGTAAGGCGATTGAAGTAATCGGCAGTCACGCCAAGGCGGCCATTAGCTTAAGCGCATTTGTGCAATCGAGTATTAAGGAAGCGAGTATGGAAGGGGTTACAATTACAAACTCTACCGATTATAAAAGCTTATACTGGAACTACGAACGAATAAGCAAGGAAGACAGTATTGTGCTTACACTTCATGGTAAGGATACCACAGGCTCGGAACTGGAATTATTGAAAATTGATGATAACACCTTTTCGGTTCCTGATTTAAAAAGTGTAGTGCCCAACATTAACCAAATGCAGGACCTTCAACTTAAAGCTCAATTTAAAGATAGTTTGGCCAAGGATGCTCCTCAGTTAAAAAACTGGTTGCTCATGATGGAGGAACCCCTGGAGCTCGCCCTGTGCCCCAGATATAAAAATTCGTTTCACAACGACACACTCACACAAGGTGAAAACCTAAAACTTGAACTGGGACTCAAGAACCTGAGTGCAACAGATGCTGATAGTGTAACGATTCGCTATCTTGTTCTTAACAAGCAAGGAGACATAGCGATATCTGAACTTCGAAAAACCAAGCCATTGGCCCATCACGATTCTTTAATTCTCACCTATGGTTACAACACTTCTGAAATATCAGGCGAGTATACCCTATTCATGGATGTAAATCCGGAAGATACGCTGTGGCAACCTGAGGGTGAGCACTTCAATAATGTTACGAAGTTTGATTTTTATGTTAAAGCAGACAGGACCAATCCATTGTTGGATGTAACCTTTGATGGTGTCCATATTCTGGATGGCGATATTGTTTCTTCCAGACCAGAAATTTTAATTTCGCTTACCGACGAAAACCAGTTTAAACCGGTTGACGATACTTCCAACTTTGAAGTTTATTTGACCTATCCAAACCGTACTAAAAAACGTATTTATTTCCAGCAATCCAGTTCGGATTATGAAATTGAATTTATTCCACCTTCAGGAGAAAAGAACAAAGGCGAGGTTAGGTTTAGCCCCATTTTGTTAGAAGATGGCGACTATGAATTACAGGTTGATACAAAGGATGCCAGCCAAAACAAAAGTGGGTCTTACAAGTATAAAATTGGATTTGAAGTAATTAATAAGAGTACAATTACTCAAATACTGAACTACCCTAATCCCTTTAGTACTTCTACCCGATTTGTGTTTACGTTAACCGGATATCAGGTGCCTGAATATTTTAGAATACAAATATTGTCAGCTACTGGCGTGGTGGTCAGGGAAATTGATCGGGACGAATTAGGGTCACTTCACATTGGAAGAAACATAACCTCTTACGCCTGGGATGGAAGGGATCAATATGGAGATCAACTGGCAAATGGGGTTTATTTCTATCGGGTGATTACCAAAATTAACAACGAAGAAATAGAGCACCGAAGTACCGCTGCCGATTCATACTTCAAGAAGGGGTTTGGTAAAATGTACTTACTGCGCTAGTTAACAATTGAACTAAACCGTAGGTTCAAAAGCCCCGGGAATGTGATTTATCTGTGGCGGAGTATCCATTACCACAATCACCACATCAAAGCGCGATTCATTTTCTATTTGGTTTGAAATAATGTACTCCTCTGCAGCATTTATCAAATGTTTGATTTTGCTGTTAGTAATTAGTTCATTGGGATTGGCGTGTTCAAACTTTGATCGTGTTTTTACCTCAACAAAAACTACTTCATCCTGATCTTTACAAATAACATCGATTTCCCGGTGTCGGTACCGCCAGTTGGTATGAAGGATCTTATATCCTAATTCTCTGAGAAAATTGACTGCAATTTTTTCTCCTTCATTGCCGGTTACATTGTGGTTGGCCATAAAGTGTAATTAATCCAAACCGATCATCATGAAACTTCCCCAATAAATTGGTTTTTCATACTTCTTTTTGATTCTTTTCTTGGCCTCCTGGAAAGCGCTTCTTTTTGATTCTCCAGCTAACCAATGAGAATAAAAGTCATTCATCAATTCCTGGGTTATTTTATCATTTACTTTAAACAACGTCATTACCACGTTATCTGCTCCAGCCACCAGGAATGATCGTTGTAAGCCATACACCCCTTCGCCAGACTCTATTTCTCCGCGACCGGTTTCACAAGCACTCAACACCACCAATTCCGTATTGTCAAGGTTTAGGTTCATGGCCTCGTAGGCAGTTAAAATCCCGTCCTTTTTATTGAAATCGTAAATGTTATTATTGGCCAATAATTCACCGGCACCAGTAAACAACAATCCACTTCTCAACAAAGGATTATCCGCAATGTCTTCCCTTCCTGTTTGCTCTTGTTTTTTAGACTCGGCCATAAAAAACCCATGAGTAGCCACGTGGAATACTCTCGGACTTTCCATGTTTTTTACTTTCAATTCACTTGCAGAATCCTGGGTGAGCGTTACATACTTCCAATTCTTTTTGGCCAGGAGCTTGGTAATGTTTAGGATTTCCTTTTCAGCACCAGGTAAGGGTTCAATGGAACTTACCTTATTGCCCATGTCGATTTTTTTGGCGTCACCGGCAAATTTTGGATTGCCAATTAGAAATGCGGAATTAGTTTCATATTTCTGTTTATACCCTTCCTGGCTGTTGAGTACGAGGTCTTTGGTATTACTTACATAATAGACATTGTCTTTGTCAATGATGTAAGTCCCGGAAGTGTCAACCAGGGTCTCAATATTCATCTGGTTATATACCCCATCCGCCGAAATATAAATGGTAGAACTATCGGGTATGTAACTATCAACTGCTTTCCAGAACTGCCCATAGCTTTTTTTGTCCTTGGCTTTATACTTTATAACGTTGGTATAATACTTAAAGAATTTGGCATCGAGTTCATTACCATTAGAAAGCAATACCAGTTCTGGCGCTTTACTCCTGTTGTGCAGGATAAGTGCTGCGTACAAAATAGAATCTGTAAATACCTTATCCCAATACCTAAATCGAATAATCTCTACGGCATACTCATTGGGTTTTAGAACCTTCTTGACATCTTTCCAGGTATATTGTTCATTGTCGAAAATCTGTGCAAACTCTTCGGACTCTTCACTCAATTCTTTTTCCAGCGAATTGATCTCTTTTTCCAATTCCGCCATGTTAATTCCATTGGATAATCTTTCCGCCTCAGTCATGGAAAGACCTTTTGTAAGCAATTCTTTCTTTTCGTTGAATTGACCAAAACGGAAGATAAGATCACCATCACCGGAATTGACAACCCTGTTTTTTAACTTGGCCGATGAACTTTGAAGAATGGCTTTGGTTGACAGTTTGAAACTGTAGATATTTCCAAGGGACTTTCTGGTCTTACCCTTACTGCTTTGGAAATTAAGCGCAAGTGTATTGTAAGCCTCAAAATCACCCTTAATGCTATTCCAATATTTCCCTTTTTCTTTTTCGGACAAAGAAGGGAAGTACTTCTTTAAGTACACCAGGTATTTCAGCGTAGTCTCGTCATACACCTTCATGGCTCTGGCATATTCACCATTAGCAAATAGGCTACGTCCCATTTTACTTCGGGTATCTATATACTCTGGGTGATTATCGTCCAGAATATTTTTGAAGCTCTCAGAAGAGATTTTGAAGTTCTCGTAGGCTTCATGATACTTTTCTTCTTTGTACTTCAAATCACCCATCAGCATTTCATTTCTTGCAGACTTTATGTGATCCTTGCCATGAACTGCATACCATATTTTTCTGGCATCCATAACATTCGACTCTGCTTCTTCGAATTTGCCATATTCCATGTACACCCGGCCGTGGTATTCCAGTAAATCGGCATAGCTGGGGTGCGAACTACTGAAGTTGGTAATTATAATGTCCTTGGCTTCATCCAACAATCCATCTATAACCTCAATATCTGCATCATTTGATTTGAAATTAACATCAGCCAATTTTTCTAAGATTTCCGCCTCCCGAATGTTTCCCTTACCAAATTTTTGTTGAATCAATTTTCGGGCATTCGAATAAATCTCCTGAGCTTCATCGTAATTGCCCATTGCCACATAAATTTCAGCCAATAGAGTAAGGTTATCCATATAGGCAACACTGGTATCTCCAAGCGTTTTTTTACTTAATTCCAGCGCACGCTTTACCTTCTTTTCGGCCTCAATGTATTCACCTGTAACCAGGTACAAATCAGCATATAGTGAAAGAGGCTTTACTAATCTGTAATGATCGTCACCATACTTCCTTTCATTCAAGTCGATCGACCTTACGAGAATATTCTCAGCTGCTTTATACCTTCCCTGTGCAATGTATAGTTCGGCTAATTCTTCTGAAGAATTGACACTTAAGGCCGCATTTTCGCCTGATCTATTCAACAGCTTGTAGGCTGTTTTCATGGTAGCATCGGCCTTTTTGTACTTCCCTCCTATTTGATACAATTCGGCCAATTCCATCAGCGCCAAATAGTAATTAATACTTTTTTTACCGCTTTTTTCCTTTATAATTTCTGTGGCTGTTTCCAATTGAGATTCGGCTTCATCAAACTCACCACGGTCAATGTTTAGTGAGGCTAAATCAATCATAGCAACCCCATACTCCTCTGACTTGGGCCCAAACCTTTCATTCGCTATCTTTAGAATTCTTCCACTATAGGCATACGCTTCATTGTATTTATCCAAATAGGCTTTCAACTTGGAATAATACTTTAGGTAGATTGAATAAGCAGGATGGTGGTCATGCAATTGTCGGTCGATTACCTTATCGAAGTGCTTCTCGTATTTCATTTTTGAGTCGGAAAATTGATCTTGCATATCGATGTTGAAATTAGCAAGATCCAGCACGGCCATGGAATACCTTGGAGCCTCTTCACCAAAATTAATTCCGGCTATCCATTCATTGGTTTCCCGCTCAATCCTAGCCTCCTCAATCTTATTATGTCTTCGGTAAAAATCATAGAAATGGTCATTGAATTTTAAGTTACCTACATGATCATTTGGTATTTGTTCCGCAATTCCTTCTTTGAGCTCGTTTTCTTTTTTTATTGCCTTCTTGTATCTCTTATTTCTATTGCTGTATTTATTCTCCAGCATTAGAGCATTTAAATAGTAAACACTCTGTTTACCATATTTGTGTACGTTATCCAACTTGTATTTCAGGAAAAGGCTTTTGGCTTTTTTTCCAAGGTCAGCATCAATAAAAGACTGGATTTCCTGCTCCACCACTTCATTGTAAAACTTATGGTAGCTGGAAACCTGATGGCTTTTGTCAAGTGAACTTTTTAGTTTTTGGTAAACCTTATACGGCTTCAATATTTGTCCGTCATTCTCAGCCATCAAGGTTCTTCCAAATTGATTCTTTATATAAGGAAATGACTTCTTGTTGAGCTTGAATCGCTCAAACAATCTTTCATTCTCCTGATACATGGATGCAGCTTTAGAATAATTCCCCTTTAACCTTAAAAAATCAGCTTTTTCAACATAAAGCGAAGCCAGTTGTACTTGCCTTTTTTTGAATTCCTTCTTTTTAATTTTAGTGGTTTTGCTTTTTAGAGTTGTATCGACATTGCTGAACTCTCTCTTAGTAACTGAAGCCTGGTATTTAATCAGGTTATCGTAATCGCCTTCCGACTCGCGATAAAAACCACGCTCAACCTGAATTCTGAGTATTCTTTTTGCCAACAGATCATTGATCCTGTTCTCCATTTTTAAACTTGGATCCAGGTATTCCAGTTTTTTCTTTTCGCCGCTTGCATTGGTGTCAATCACTTCAAATTTGCGGTAATCTACCTGGTCATAGTAGGCTTTGGCTTTGTCGTAATATTCACGGGCTTTTACAAAGTTTCCATAATCGGAATAAATATCAGTCAGTACTAGAAGTGCATCTCCATACTTGGAACTGTCCTTATTAATCGTTGAATTAAAGTAGAACATGGAATTATCCAGGCTGTCCTGTACTTCAATGTATCGGCCCAACCCTACAAGGTATTTTGTTTCATAAAGGCACAAAAGCACATAATTCTGTGTAGAAGTGACCTGTTTCTTGACATATTTTTTTCTTAATTTCCTAACTAGTTCTTTACCCTGATAGTAATCGCCATATTGAAAATTAGCTTCTGCCCGTTGAACTACTTTTTGATATTTCTTTTCGTATTTGACATTCTGCCCAAATGAATTTGAGCCAATTGCGACGAGAAATACAGTTGATAAGAAAAGCTTTATTACGGTTAAATATGCTCGCATCTAGTTCATCTAATTTTGACTGAAATTATTCGCGAAGGTTAAATTGATTCCAAATCGTAGATGGAAGTTTTTGTTCTTTGTCGGTAATAAATAGGAAACCACGTTGTCGGTAACCGCATATAACTGAACAGGCCCTCCATTAATGGAGAAACCTACTCCAACGTTGGAAGCACTTCTACCATAAAAGGAATAGTTAACCGTTGCCATAAGCCAGTTGCGAATTCTGTGCGTAAGGGCTGCTCGAATTGAGGATTTAAATCTGTTGTTATAAAACTCATTATAGGATAGAATACTTAAGTCCGTTTTTTGCAATACCCGATAATTTGCACCGATATAAATTTTCGTAGGCAGCCAGGTAGAATAGCTTTCGCTATTCTCCTGAAATTCTATTCCCTTAAACAAGGTATCCAGCGCATCTATGATTCCCTTTCCGTTTATAGAAGTTTGGCTCCAATTCTTTACACTCTCTCCTTCATAGGTAAAATTCACGGTATCTGCCACCCCGTTTTTCACTCCGGAACTCCAGTTAATTAGACCAACATCATTTATTGCTCCCGAAACTGACAGTCGGTTATCTATTCGGTAAGTAAAGCCAACATCTAAAGCTGCTCCGTGATTACCTGTAGCGGCACTAACCGCATCTTTCTCCCCTTCCGGGGTGGAATCATCCAGGATATAACCTGCCAATCCAGCTGATTTATAAGAAAAAGAACCATCTACGCTAATTTCATAAGCATCGCTCTTCGTAGTAAAGCCCAACTGTGAATCTGTAGTTTTCAGGTTGGCTGTACCATTTAAATATTTGGCCCGAACACCTAACGAGAGCTTCTCATCAATGTCCTTTGCCCAACCTAAGGAAGCTTCGGTATATTGCATATAATCAAATCCCAATCCATCCATTGAAACACGCTCATCGAGAAACCGAGGATCGGCATTTCCATACCATGCAAACTCAAACAGTGTCTTAGGGTAAGTGAACCTGGCACTTATTTTTTGTTCCACGTTGAACGTAATGTATGTAGCTCCCGTTCTAAAGCCAAAACCAAGTAATACGGTTCTAATGTCAGTTCCAAGGTCATTAAGTTTTTTCATTCTACTGATCCCTTTCGCCATATCCACTCTTAAGGAATCTCCATCATCGGTCACCATGTCACTATAGTTAAAACCTTCGTTGTACAAGGTTGCATAAAAACCGCTTAATGCAGGTAATAGAACATAGCCTTTGCTTAGAGGTGTTCTGGAAGCATTCAATTGGCTGGCTTGAGGAACAGATCGCAATTCGTAAAGGGTTAAATCTTGTTGGGCTTGAGTAAAAAGGGAATACGAAAAGAAGGTAAGAACAAGCGAAATTTTAAATACTACTTTCATAATACTAAAAATTAATGTTGCCGGTTATTTTAGTTCCAACCTTAAGGTCAAATATGTAATTATCATAGATCGCAACATTAGACGCCCCGCCATTAAATGTCTCAAGCTCTCCTTCGATTCTAACAAACCTCCCCCCTAATACTGCATCCGTTTCTGCAACTCCCAACTGATATACATTAACTACTGTGGCCAAATTACTCTGATCAATTTTTCCTGTAGAAGAAACTACTGTTCCTGAGGTTGCAATTTCTCTATCCTTCATTAAGAATACCGGGTTCCCTGCTTCTGTTTCCACCTGTCGGTAATTGGAATCCAATAGCCTTAAGCTTAATTTAATGGTAAACGGAAATCCGTTTTTGATAGCAGTGTTTATTGCCAAATCTTTTATGTAATCAAAGGATTCATTTATGGCAAAAGGAATGGTATCCATTAACCTCAACCCCTTAATCCTTCCGTTCAACGGCAGTTCGAGAATTGTTCTGGCGGTTAATTTTGCTTCACGTTCCAGCACGTTAGCATTTGTACCTGTACTGCCTGGATTGGATTCAGCATTTATGGTGTGCCTGAAATAAACCGGTGTAGGTTGCAATACAGAGCTTAAATTACTATTGCTTTTATTGAGTTCAACCGTAGACGCTCCTGGCGACTGTGCACTTCCCTGGATTATATTAAAAACCGATTGTCCTGGTTTCACCACTTTAGCAGTGCTATTGGTAACGGAATAATAAGCTTCCATATCACTGAGGTCGAGTGCCAGTGGAACACCAAAGCCATTTTCTATCTCCATTCGTATTCTTGGATCAACCACAAATAGTTCACCCTGCCCTACCAAATTTTTAAACACGTGAAGCCGCACCGAATCCGGTGGTAATTGAACCCTTCTATTTTTTAAATCTCCTTCAATTCGTTTGTAAACAATGTCTTTTAATTGTACGGTTAAGCTTGCCGAACCACCGCTTACACCAGTAGGGATTTCAACATTAACCATAAATTCCCCGCTGGAATTTAATTCCAGCGTATAACCGGAAATATCAACTATTGCTTCATCAATATGCATTGGAACTTTTGTGGTTAGTTTAGTACCTGAAGCTGAAGTTAACGTTGGGAATTTAAAAGTTGCTTCGGCTTGATGTCCTGAATTAAAGCCAAGTTGCATGTTGCCGGACTCAATGACCAGTTTGGTAAAAACCATATCGGTGTCTCCGGGAAATTTAAAGGGCACGGGAATATCATATGATCTCGGAATAACTGGAACACCAGACACTGAATTTAAAAACACATTTCCGGGAAATTGAATAAAATCTTCTGCACTTAATTCTTTAGCTCCACCGTCATACCTCAATACCACCAACCCGCTTGGCTCAGTGGTTACCGCATTGGAATCGGTGTTTCCCATGAGGTCCTGGACTCCCATTACGCTGTGCACCAAGGGAAACCCTATCTGCGGGTTCCAGCTTGTTTTAGCAAATCTGTCAGGATCAAAATCTTCCTTTTTAACACATGCTGAAAGGAGAATAATTGCGAAAAATGTTGCTACTAATTTGTACATGCGATAAACAGAAGTAATTGCTAAATCTTATAATCTTGGTAAAGTAACTAAATTCTTAACGGTAAAACAAGGATTGAGATCGCTAATAATACCACTTAAAGAAGCTACTCCACCGGGAGGCTTTTCTTTTCCCTACCATTGAATATTAAATTCAATCCAGCTCTGTAATTTACATTGCGGCTATTCTCAGGTTTGAAGTGCGAAGCAATGTTGTTAGTTACAAAATAGAGTTGAGCAAATTTTACCTTAAACGTTAACCCAAGTCCGACATTGGTGTAATTAACCCCATTCAGGTTATAATTCAAACTAAAAACCAACCAATTTTTTAACTTGTAATTACCATTTACCAACACCATGGGACGAAACTCTTCCCGGTATTTGCTATGAACATAATATGCAGACAGATCGATGTTTTTATTTAGTTCATATTCCAGTCCAAGTACAAAAGACGTTACTAACTCAGAGCTAAACGACCGGGGCAACACGTCAAATTCCAACGTACTATTTATCGTGTCAGTATATGATTGAATCCCCGAATCTACCTCGTTTTCCACATTAAATACATTGCCGATCTTAATTCCTTCATATTTCACTAATATGGAATCGTTGTATCTGACATTAGCATTGTCCCGCCAATTGATAAACCCGTAGTCGAGTATGGAGGCATCGAACTTCCATTTATTAAGTTTATAAGAGATGCCCAGGTCCAATGCTACCCCGTGATTTTTATTTCCGAATAATTTATATTGTGAGGAGCTGCCATCATCATTAAACAAACCGGCAGTATAAGTAGAATAGGAACCGTTGATATAGGTGTTGTACGAATCTTCATCGGTGTAGAAAAACAATGCATTTTTTTCCGTCTGAACAATACTTTTTCCATTGAGGTATTTCACTTTAATGCCGAAAGTCCAGTTTTTATCGTATTGGGTAGAATATCCGAGGGAAAATTCACGATAATGAGTAAAATCTGCTGCTAACCCATCCAGGTAGACATTTTGCCCAAGGAAACTTCCATTCCCATACCACATTAATTCTAATAGTTCCTTTGGGTAACTGATATAAACATTTAGAACCTCAGTGACATTAAAATTGAAATAGTGATTTCCTTTTTTATATCCACCTGAAAACCAATCAATGGCCATATCGGTACTGAAATAATTTCTGTCGTTTAATCGATTCATGGCTGAGCTAAAATCAATGGACTTGTTTCGGTTTACCAAATCACTGAATGACAGACTGCTGCTATAGGCATTAAAATAAATGGAACTCAATACCGGAATACCTGCATAAGAACGATAATCAGGAAAAAATTGTGGGTTTACTCTTGACGATTGTGGTATATGCTTCATGGGTAGCATGGTGTAATCCGTTTGCGCGGAACTAATAACACTGTAAACGAAGGCAATCGATATGAAAATAAAACGCCTAATCACAATACAACATAAGATGCTTTAGCCATGATTTTACACTTTATCCCTAGCCTGTAATCATCATAAAACCTGACCCATTTTTGCCCTTTATCAGCGGTATTAAAACCCAGTTTAATTAATACCCGATCTGCCTTTTTTAAGCTATTAGCACGCTCTTGGTCTACTATTACTTCAATTTTTTGTGCACTAATGTTTGAAATTCGACCCTGGCTATTAAGTGGTTCTGAATTGAATAAGGAACTACCATGACTAAACAAGGAATCGAACGGAAGCTTGTTTTCGTCCAGAAAAACACATTGAAACCGAAGTTCTAGAGGAAACTTATTGTAAAACTCCATCTCAAATTTCATAAACTCTATGTCATCGAATGAGAGGCTGGACCAATCTATGTTCCGTTCAAACGCTACATCCAACACAGGAAACCTAAGTTGCAATGGTAATTCCAATTCTCCTTTAATGGTGGCTTTAGATGTGTCGAGTATAAAATTGGTATCGGACGGGGTAATCCCTTCGTTCAACAAAATCCTATTCTTATAGAATATTTTATTGGGAGAGCTTCTGAGAACCTCATTCAGTGAGTTACCTACCTGGAGAAGGTGTTTTTCGTTGGCGACGCCCCCTACGGTCATTGGGCTCCTAACAAGAAACTCATTCTTTCCCGCACCAAAAACTAACTTTTTCGTTTGTCCATTAATATCAATTCCTCCCATGTCATCAATAATGAACTTCAGGCTTCCACCAAAAGAGTTCTGGGAGTAAAACGTTAACCTTGGGTCAAAAAAGTCTATGCTGCCACCCAGCATACCAAGGTCAAACATCTCTACATTGAAAGTGTCTTTTAAATCGGCAATGGTCCGTTGAGACAAATAGCATTTAATCAATTTGAAACCCAGGGATTCCATTTTCAGCGTTGCGCTGGTGCTTGCAAAGCCGGTATTGCTTCCTGGACTACCGGTCAATATTAACTTGACGTTAACTACAAGCTCATTGCCATTGGCCAAATTAATTTGATAGCCTTTCAAGGACCTTGACATTGGCCCATTCGAAGAACCGGATAATGCAAGAGAAGTTCCTGCCTTGGTTATATTGGGTGACGATACTTCAAGGGTTCCACCTGATATGGCGGTAGCCGGGACTAAAGAAATCACACCTGAGCCCAACAGGACGGAATACAACTTATCCGTGCTTTGAACCAACGGAATCCTTATTTGTTGAGATACTTCGATTTTCCCGGTTACCGGAAATGTAGTAGTTGGAAGAATAAAGGTGACTTGTTTCTCAATGTCTTTAAAATCAAAAACTTTTGAAGCGTCAAAGGTGTATGGGTTTGATTGTAAAACCAGGGTCATAAATCCATCACCCTCATTTACCTTGATTACTGAACTTTCATTGATTTCCCTCAACAAATCCGTCACTTTCAATTCTGCAGTAAAAAGCGGTGCTGCCAACAAAGGTTTCCAATCCTTTGTTTCAACATCAGAAACGGCAAACTTGTTCGGGTCACACGATGCAACTATTATTACGAAAAGGAGAAGCGTTATTTTCTTCATCTCAATGAAACTGTAACAAAAGTACGGCTAGTCCTTTCAGAAACGATTTTCAAACTAATTTAGAACGTAGCAATATACCATACCTGATGAGGAGGTAGTAATCAGTTCCAACCTACCATCGAGGTTTATATCAGATATTATTGGTCTGGAACTTCCTAAAAATGGATTTCCATCAATTTTTTCGCCGTAGTTATTATACAACCACACATTATTAGTATTGGTAGAAGAACGTGCAACATAGGTATTGACTTCGCCACGATATACCCCAGGTCGGTCTCCCTCACCAATGTCCGAATCTATTTTCAGCATTTGATCTCCGGAGGCCGAATAAATAACAAACCGATCCTTATCCTGGAATACATATTCATCAATCCCATCGCCATCAAAATCGGCTGTAGTAAAATAATGCGAAGAAGTAAAGTTTCCGAATTGAAGCAATTCTAACTTTTTGTCCAGCGATAGTCTCATTACGTTGCCTGAAGAGTCAGTTGCAATTATATAGGTAGCTTTTAATTCATTACCCAATTCGGTACGAACCAGGGAATTTTCCGCCAGGTTAAACTTATCATCGAATTTAATTCTTGTCTGTCCTCGCCTGTTCAATGCCTTAACACTTCCGTCTTGGAAAAAACACATAATGTAGTCCTTGCCTTTGACCCTTAAGTAAACTAATTCACGCTGAGCCGGAACCTTCCCTTTGTACCCCCATCCTTTTACCACTTTGCCTTCAATGTCGAAACAGACGATTGAACCATCTTCAAGAGGTTGTAGGAGCCTGTATTTTCGATTTCGATCATAATCCATTAACGAAAGTGGGCCCGATGCATTTTTCTTCAATTTAATTGGGAAACCCTTAACGTCTTTTCCATTTCGGTCGATTAAATAAACCTTTTCAGAAGTATTGAATAGAATCTGAAATTTGTCATTCTTAAATTTGTCGACTTTGTAATACTGGCTCAAAGCTTTTCCTTTTATATCTCTTGACCATAATACCCTTCCGGTATTGGAAATTAAATACAGTCGATTATTTACATCCTGAACTAAAATTTCACCGGCTTTCGTATAGTGATTCTCGAACAACTGTGGTGATCCTTGAATTTGAGTATCCAACGGCATTTCCCACAATGAGGACGTTACCTTTTTATAAATGGGGTTGTGCTTTAGGAACACACTGTAATAATCCATTCCTTCATCTTCCCTTGTAACCTGAATCGCCAGACCTTCAAACTTTCTAAATAGTTCGATCTTCTCAGATATCCAGTTTTGCTCTTTCTTATTCAGAAAATAAGACAGCAAATGTGGTGAACGGGCCGGAGAAGCAAAAAGGGTAACGTTACTATTAGAGGCCATATTTTCACCAAAAGATTCAAAGTGCTCGTCCTCGGCTAAAACTTTATCACCCTTCCAGGCATTAATAACTTCCCTGAGCATGGCTATTTTCTCACCAAAGACCACATACTCATCCACCACGATGAAATATTTGTTTTCAAGTCCGTCAAAAATACCACCAAGGTTATTGGAGATAAAACCCGACACACCCATTTCATAAACCGGAACTTCTCGATATTCGGTTTTAAACAGGTTATCTGATTCATTCGCTTTAATCAGGTTTACCACTTCGTCGGTCCATACATCCGAATTCTTTAGCCGAAGTATGATTAATGATTTGTCAAACACGGAAGAAATTGACTCTCCATCTATCTTGTTTTGAATTTCCAATATAGCTAGACAGACTTCGCTGCCAACGTTTTTAAACAATAGATCAGAGGTATTTATCCCAGCTGAATCGTTTAAGGTCTTTAAATTTTGTGCATATCTATTGTACTGATTCAACTCTTTGAGATAGGCCTGGTATGATTGATTAAAATCGGAATAATTACTTATGCTGTAGTTAATAAAGAATGCTGTATTTATGGGAAGGATTTCCGAAACATCATTGGTTCCCGGTACTTGACCTTTAAAAACATCGATAAAGCTTTTTTTGGCTTTTCCGGTGTAGCAATAACCATTGAACATTAGTGAATTGGGTTTTAACCAGAGGTCAAGCTCCGTCCATTCTGGTAATCCATACCCCTTTGCAAAACTGTAGTTATGATGCTCGTCGATAAAACCAGACAGGTACTTTGCAAACGTGCTTTGATTGATAAACCAATTGACATTCCTACTGCTTCCGGCTGTTGACATCACTTTTTTAAAGGTTGGATCATCCGGTAACCCTGTATTCGAATTAAGTTGACGAATGGCGTCTTCAATTACCATTTGAGCTGAACTCACCAAAGTGTAACCCTTATATATGCTTGAATAAATTAAAGCCCCATCTACATTAGAATAAGCGTTGATAACTGCGCCATCATATTCCTTTTTATCCTGAGTTGGAGAACCAATCAGGGGTAAGACCAGGTCATCAAACACCTTGGATTCATCCATGTCAACAGGCTTTCTTATCGAGAGCAGCAAATCGCTGGATGCAGCACCACTTGGCACCAAGGCCAATACCATTGACATATTTCTGTAAGCTTCGTACTTTAATGGATTGAGTGTTATAATGGAATCCAACTGACTAAAATAACCTGTCCAATCCGACCAGACTTTATTTTGCACCAATTCGTCATATATGATATTGGTACCTTTTAATGTAGCGTAAAACGAACTGGTCTTTCTTATTTCCATAACCCACATACTCTGGGCTGGTATTGCTGCAAAGGAGCTATTTTCAACTGGCTTTTTCTCATTGAATTTATAGAAGAAAAAGACACTTAGAGCAATGAAGCCAGCCAAAAGAAGAAATAAGAATATTTTTCTAATCATGATTATACAATCTGTAAAAATAGATTTAAGAACTCAATTAGAATCCTTTACGATCTTAGGCTATTAACAGTTTATCGTTAGCTGCTACAAAAGCCTGAATGACTTTCTATGAATGGGAGTTGAACCATGCTTGCGAATCCCATCGCGATGCTTTTTGGTTGGATAACCCGCATTGGAATCCCATCCATAGTGAGGATATTTTTTGTGCATTCCCTCCATAAATTCATCCCTATGGGTTTTCGCTAATACCGAGGCCGCTGCAATGCTTAAATACTTGGCATCTCCTTTTACAATGGTAGTGTGGGGAATGAAATTATAGGGAAGGAAGCGATTACCATCAACTATAATATGTTCAGGTCGCACCTTTAATTTATCCAGCGCCTGATGCATGGCCAAAATACTTGCGTTTAGAATGTTGATTTCGTCAATCTTTTTGTGATCAACAAAGGCCACTCCATAAGCGAGAGCTTCTTTTTCAATTACAATTCTTAATTCACTTCTCTTGAGTGCAGTTAGCTGCTTGGAATCGTTCAGTGTTTTGTTAGAAAAATTGGGAGGTAGGATTACGACTGCTGCACATACTGGTCCGGCCAGGCATCCCCGCCCTGCTTCATCACAACCAGCCTCTACAAGTTCCTTGCTATAATAAGCCTTTAACAAATCATCGATTTACGACCATCCACTGCCCGGATTCAATCAAAGGTTCGGCTTGTTTGTACTTGATGTTTTTGGTTTCCCCTGTCTGGATATTTTGAACCTCAACCCTTTCGTTTCTACCAATCTTTTTCTCTACTCTTACGGGTTCCGGTTTCTTACGCTGCCCACTACTTGGGTCGTGGTATTGATTCTCCGTAGGAATCTGATCGGGAGAAGCTCCTCGTCCAGTTTGCGTTTTGGGGGCTTTTCTTTCGGGCAACTCTCCCCTTCTAACTCCTTCGTTGGACTGCGGAAGTGTTGCTTTTGAAATGAATGAAACCACTTCGGTGTTCATTTCACCAACCATTTTCTTAAACAAACCAAAAGATTCGAACTTGTATATCAATAGCGGATCTTTTTGCTCGTATACCGCACTTTGAACCGATTGCCTAAGGTCATCCATCTCACGCAAATGCTCTTTCCAGTGCTGATCGATCATTCCTAAGATCACCCCTTTTTCAAGCGCTTTTACTACTTCAACACCTTCAGAACTTACCGCCTTTTCAAGATCGGCGGTTACCTGAATCGATTTTCTTCCATCAGTAAAAGGAACAACTATGTTTTTGAATTGAGTACTCTCATCCTCATAAACATTCTTGATAACCGGAAAAGCCATTTTAGCAATCATCTCCGACTTATCGCGGTAATGCTTCATGGTATCGTCAAAAAGCTTTTGACCAATGGCATCTGGGTTTTCCCTGGCAAATTCTTCTTTATCTACGGGAGCCTCGATTCCTAAATTTCGAATGCAATCCAGCTTATAACCTTCATAGTCTTTTAGTCCATGATAATCGTGGGTTAAATCCAGGCAGATGTCATGAATCATGTTAGCGATATCCACCTGAACACGCTCCCCGTGCAATGCATGCCTTCTTCGCTTGTAAATTACTTCACGCTGAGAATTCATAACATCATCGTATTCAAGCAATCGCTTTCTTACTCCGAAGTTATTTTCCTCTACTTTTTTCTGCGCTCTTTCGATGGACTTGGAAATCATACTGTGCTGAATCACCTCACCTTCTTTCAAGCCCATACGGTCCATTAGTTTGGCAATTCTTTCCGAGCCAAACAATCGCATAAGGTTGTCCTCCAGGGAAACAAAGAATTGAGAAGATCCGGGATCTCCTTGCCTACCTGCACGACCTCTTAACTGACGGTCAACCCTTCGGGATTCATGGCGTTCCGTACCAATAATGGCTAAACCTCCGGCCTCTTTAACTCCCTCGCCCAGTTTAATGTCAGTACCACGACCAGCCATATTGGTTGCAATGGTTACCGCACCGGCCTTACCTGCGGCAGTAACTACCTCCGCTTCCTTTTGATGCAGTTTCGCATTCAACACCTGGTGTTTAATGCCCTTTCGCTGAAGCATTCTACTCAACAACTCCGAAATCTCAACCGATGTTGTTCCAACCAAAACGGGTCGTTTTTGATTGACCAAACTTTCAATTTCGTCAATTACAGCATTGTACTTTTCACGAACAGTTTTGTAAACCAGGTCATCCCTGTCATCCCTCAAAATCGGACGATTGGTGGGTATCACAACCACATCCAACTTGTAAATTTCGTGTAGCTCAGCAGCTTCGGTTTCCGCAGTACCCGTCATACCACTCAGTTTGTGGTACATCCTGAAGTAGTTCTGAAGGGTAACCGTTGCATAGGTCTGAGTAGCTGCTTCAATTTTTACATTTTCTTTCGCTTCAATCGCCTGATGCAGTCCATCCGAGTACCGTCGTCCTTCCATGATCCTACCGGTCTGCTCGTCAACAATTTTCACCTTGTTGTCCATTACTACATAATCGACATCCAGCTCAAACATCGAGTATGACTTCAACAGCTGATTTACGGTATGGACACGTTGAGATTTTTCTGAATACTCAGTAATGAGTTTATCCTTTTCGCGCAACTTCTCTTCTTCTGTTGCATCCGATTTTTCTATACGACCAATCTCTGTCGAAATATCCGGAAGAATAAACAGATTGGCATCTTCGGTTTCACCAGTAAGCAGATCAATTCCCTTCTCGGCAAGTTCTACCGAATTTTGTTTTTCGTCAACAACAAAAAACAACTCAGAATCAACAAAAGGCATTTCCTTTCCCTGGTCCTGCAGGTAGTGATGCTCAATTTTGGTCATTTGAGCCTTAACTCCGGGTTCACTCAAATACTTGATTAAAGCCTTATTTTTAGGCATGGCCCGGTAAGCCCTAAAGATCGCCAGCCCACCTGCTTCGGCAGCTTTTTTATCGTTTTCCTTGGCTAAATTCTTTTTGGCCTCAGCCAATAATGAGTTTACCAGCTTCCTTTGCGCGGAAACGAGCACCTCAATTTTCGGTTTCAATTCCTGAAACTCGTGCTGATCTCCTTTGGGTGTTGGGCCCGAAATAATCAGTGGAGTCCTTGCATCATCAATGAGCACTGAATCGACCTCATCCACAATAGTAAAATTGTGTTTGCGCTGAACCAAATCACCCGGTGAACTGGCCATATTATCCCTTAGGTAGTCAAAGCCAAATTCATTGTTGGTTCCGTAAGTAATATCCGCATTGTAAGCTTTTCTTCTTTCTTCTGAGTTAGGTTGATGGTTGTCGATACAGTCGATAGTCATTCCATGAAACTGGAATATAGGGGCCATCCACTCGGAATCCCTTTTAGCCAGGTATTCGTTAACGGTTACCAGGTGTACACCACGTTCACTTAGTGCATTAAGGAAAACAGGAAGAGTTGCCACCAACGTTTTTCCTTCTCCGGTAGCCATCTCAGCAATTTTACCTGAGTGTAGCACCATTCCTCCAATTAGCTGAACATCGTAATGGACCATGTTCCATTCAATATCAGCACCAGCAGCTTTCCAACTTGAATCCCAATAGGCCTTGTCTCCTTTAATATTTATATGTTCCCTGGTAGCGGAAAGCTCCCGATCGTATTCGTTCGCGGTAACTTCAACAGTATCGTTATTGGTAAATCGGTAGGCGGTTTCTTTTACAATGGCAAAGGCTTGAGGCAGAATCTCATTCAGTACCTCATCCAGTTTTTCAGTGACTTTGTCTTCTAAATCATCTATTTGCTTGTAAAGCCCCTCTTTTTCATCAATGGAAATATTATCCTCCTCTTCGATTCGAGCTTTTATTTCGGCGATCTGATCTTTTTCTGTTTTTAACCTTTCAGCAATTATTGATCGAAGTTCATTAGTTTTAGCCCTAAGTTCATCGTTCGACACTTTTTGAAGTTCAGAAAAAATCGAGTTTATCTCGTCAACTCGTGGTTGAAGGGCTGTTATATCTTTTTCAGATTTATTTCCGAAAAAGCTACCAATTATTTTGGTAATAAAATCCATAGTAAGATGTACTTATATCCTTGATTAAGCCTGCAAAAATAGATGAATTTGGGAGGTGAATTTCAACAGATAAAAGAGCTTTGCAATTTTGTGTTAACGAAGGGAACAGAAACAAAAAAACCGCTCGGAATATGGAGCGGTTTTTAATATCATTTATTTAACTCTTTCTTAATATTCGTCTTCATTAAAGAAGAAGTCTTCTTTCGAAGGATAATCAGGCCATATATCCTCTATGGTGTCATAAGAATCTCCTTCATCTTCAATTTCCTGAAGGTTTTCTACAACTTCAAGCGGGGCACCTCTACGTAGAGCATAATCAATAAGCTCTTCTTTGGTAGCCGGCCAAGGTGCATCTTCCATATAGGAAGCCAATTCTAAAGTCCAATACATAGCTGACTCTTTTGGGTTTCTAATTTTTGCAAATGTAATTTTTTTAACCACACTTACAAATATGAATTTTACGAATCTGGTATCAGCCTATAATCTTGGTTTCCAAGGTTTTTCATCAGCGTGGAAATCCTGAGAAAATTTTCTTGATAGAACAAAAAAATAATCGGAAAGTCGGTTAAGGTATTGAATAATAATTGAATCTACTTTTTCCAGTTCGTCCAATTCAATGGTAAGGCGTTCGGCACGCCGGCAAACACAGCGTGTAATGTGTGTAAATGAAATCAGTTTATTGCCTCCGGGCAAGACGAATGACCTCATTTCGGGAAGTACTTCATTCATCTTATCCATTTCATTCTCTAACAGTTGAATGTCGTTGGAGCCTATATCCGGAACACGCCTTTTGTTCTTTTTGGGATCCGAAGCTAAATGAGAACCCAAAGTGAAAAGGCGATCCTGAATTTCGATTAACATGGATTTCGTTTCTTCATCAATATCATGATCCCTCAATAAACCTACATAGGAATTAAGCTCATCTACTGTACCATACGCCTGAATACGTAAGTGGCTCTTTTTTACCCGGGTTCCTCCGAGCAATGAAGTTTCTCCTTTATCTCCTGTTTTGGTATAAACTTTCATAATTCCAATTATTCAACCACCAGAACGGTGTGTGATTCAATAGAATCATCTAAGCTATGCAATTTAAAAAAATACAGGCCTTCCGATAAATGAATCACCTGACCCTGGTATTCATCAATTCTCTTTACTTCCCTACCTGACTGATCAAATATCATCACTTCAATTTGTTTTTCGTACTTACCATCGATTTGGATTTGCCCGTTTGATGGATTAGGAAAAACAATAAAATTATTTCCACTCTGTACTTCGTGAATTGAAACATTGCCGGCAACTAAGAAGGTGTCTCTTACTTCACATCCAAGGCTATCGGTTACTGTTAATCGATAGATGCCACGTTCCAACAAGTCGTCCAAATCTTTAGTGCCTGGATCTGTAAACCCATCAGGGCCTTTCCAATGGTAGGTATAAGAAGGATTACCACCAAATGCGGTTACCTTAATAGAAGCGGTACCGCCTGTATCAGTTACAACTCCAGACACACCAAGAGAATCAGCTCCTTTAACAACAAAAGAATCAGTAAGCAAACAATTGTTTGAATCACTAACTGTGAGATGATAGGTTCCTGTTTTTAATGATTCAACAAATGGTCCATTGAGAGAATTATCACTCCACTTGTATTTAATGGTTCCATAACCTCCCCTTACCTGAGCGTGAATTGAACCATTTTGATCAGCAAAACACAAATTATTTTCTACTGTGGAACTCATTGACAAAGCTTCGTATGGGCCACTGATTTGGTAATTGAAAATTGATTTACATCCATTTCCGGAAGCGTCGGTAACCGTAACGGTATAATTGCCCGTTACCAATTTTTGGCGAATGGTATCCGAATTTCCGTCCGCCCAAAGTACTTGGTAGGGTGCAATTCCATTGGTTACGCCAATTTTAAGGTAACCCGAACTATCACCAAAACACTGCTCGTGTTTAATTGAATCTAAATTTACTGCCAGGCTGCTGGTATCTGCCAATGTTAGTACCTGCGAACGATTACAACCAAGCGTATCAGTCACCGTTACAGAATAGGTTCCTGACCCAACACCATTGATCGCACTCAATCTCGAATAACTCGCATTTGGCCCCCACTGATATCTATAGGGTGCTGTTCCTCCTGTTGGGTTTAGAAGAATTTGGCCATTTTTCACATTACAAGTGGACTTGGTAACAGAAGCGTTTAACTGCACCTGACCACAAGGACTCCCCTTAATATTTAGTTTTACAAAAGGCAAATAATCTACAGGACCAAAACCAGAACCGGCATTGGCATATACTAGTTTTTCTTTAACAGGGTTGTCGCTAACCCCCAATACAACTTGTTTCCCACGAGCTTTTATACCCACAAAATACTTACCGGGAACCAGAACCGAACGTGGTATTTTAAAGGTAACCCAATCTCCAATATGCTCCTTTTGCAGCCTAATGTTCTCGTTGATTTGCGGAAATGTATCCTTTACCTTGTCTTGTAAAAATTCACTAAATATCACAACGTCAATAGTGTCTCCAACCTGCGTGTCATCATGCAGATAAACAGAAATTGAAGTCGCAGTATCAATTGCTGTGATTTCGATGAGAGATAGAATATCATAGTTTTTACTAGGGCCATACCAAAACCCTCGATTGGCCTTTTTTTGATTAATTCTGGAATAGATAGTATCGCTCAGTTCAAGGTTGAAAGCCAGTGTATCGTTGGTTAAATCGTTATCCACCGAGTCTGAAGACACATAGGATTTAAATGTATAAGTTCCTTTTCCATTGGCCAGTCCAAGATTAGAAAACGTAACGTCTGTTTTAGATGATAAGGAGTCGAACTTGCCCAAATTTGTTTTTATGCTTTGCGTTGTCTGACCAGATATTTCTGAGGTAAACACCGCATTAGTCGTAGACTCCTTTGAAATGTTACTGGCTCGAATTGTTGTTTCCAATAGCAAAGAACTCGCATGATTTTTAGGGATTATTTTATAAAAATCATTGATAATTTGATCGTTGATCAGTAGACTGTCCAATCGGAGATCCAGTTTGTCAACAGTGTTATACACCTCAATATCATCTATTGCCAAACCGGAAGCCCAGGTAGAATCATCGCCATAAACAAATTTGATTTTTGGATTGGAAATACCTGCTCCTGAAATGAGAACCTCATAATCTTTCCAATCCTGGTATGAGCCTATTTCAGCAACTTGAATCCAGTTTGACCCGGACTCTACAAAAACTTTAGCAGTTTCGGTTTTTATAACACGATTAAAATAGGCCGAAAAGCGAAGAACAGCTCCATTTGATCCGTTAAAGGAAATGCTGGGAAGAATTAATTCGTCTTCAGACTTATTGCAATTGCAGTAATCGTCATTGGTAAAAGCAAATCGAGAACGAACAGGTACTTTAAAAACCTGCCCCAAATTACTATTGGACACATCCCCTCTTTGAAATCCTTTATCCACAGTATCTTTCGACGTTGTGACAATCCCATTGTGAGGAAACCCATTGCCACTGCTTTCAAAATTCTCACTCCAGATTAAGGAACCCACGGCAGCCAATTTACCGCTTGATTTTACCTTGGTTTTTTTAATCACCGGTTCAATGATAATCGGTTTCAACCCCTGGGCCTGAAGGACCATTGAGTAAAATATTATGTAGGTTACAAAGAGTAAAATTCTCATCATTCAAAGAAAAGAAAAAGGGAACGCATTGGCTCCCTCTTTATTTTATTCGGTATTTCTATTTTATTGGACTATGCTTCAATGTCTTCATAAACATCCATTGGAGGACAAGCACAAACCAAATTTCTATCTCCAAATGCATCATCAATGCGAGCTACCGGTACCCAATACTTTTGATGAGCTACCCATGGTAAAGGATAAGCAGCAGCTTCCCTTGAATAAGGCCTGTTCCAGTTGCTTCCGGTAACTTCTTCGGCTCTGTGAGGTGCATTTTTTAACAGGTTATTCTCCGCATCGCTTGCACCAGATTCAATGGCAGAAATCTCCTTTCTAATTTGAATTAAGGCATCACAAAAACGATCCAGTTCTTCCTTGCTTTCACTCTCCGTAGGCTCAATCATTAGAGTGCCTGCAACCGGGAAAGATACTGTTGGAGCATGGAACCCAAAGTCTATTAACCTTTTTGCAATATCAACTACTTCAACTCCAGCTGTTTTCTTAAACTCTCTACAATCCAAAATCATTTCATGGGCCACTCTTCCACGATCTCCCAAATAGAGCACATCGTAGTGTTTTTCAAGACGACTCTTCATGTAATTGGCGTTGAGAATTGCAATTTCAGTAGAGTTCTTTAATCCTACTTTCCCCAACATTTTTACATATGCATAAGAAATCAATAAAATAGAAGCACTTCCCCAGGGAGCAGCGCTTACAGCAGAAATTGCATCTTCATTTTCGTTTAATCTAAATGTATGACCAGGAAGGAATTTCACTAAATGTTCTGCAACTCCAATCGGTCCTACACCCGGGCCACCCCCACCATGTGGAATAGCAAATGTCTTGTGCAGGTTTAGATGGCAAACATCAGCTCCAATTGTAGCCGGATTGGTAAGTCCCACCTGTGCATTCATATTGGCGCCATCCATATATACCTGACCTCCATTTTGGTGAATAATATCAGTCATTTCCATAATGGGTGCTTCAAACACACCATGCGTGGATGGATAAGTCACCATTAAGCAAGCTAAATTTTCCTTGTGTTCTTCAGCCTTAGCCCGAAGGTCATCGACATCAATATTTCCGTTTTCTAAACTTTTTACTACTACAACCTTCATCCCCGCCATAATCGCTGACGCTGGATTAGTTCCATGAGCCGATGAGGGGATTAACGCGATATTCCTGTTCATATCCCCATTTGATTCGTGATAGGCACGAATTACCATTAAACCAGCATACTCTCCTTGTGCACCGGAATTCGGCTGAAAAGAAATTGCCGAAAACCCGGTAATGGCACACAACCACTCTTCCAGGTTTTGAATAACGTGATCATAACCCTGCGTCTGGTCTTTAGGGGCAAATGGATGCAATGAAGAAAACTCGGGATACGAAACCGGAAACATTTGTGTTGCAGCGTTCAGTTTCATGGTACATGACCCCAACGAAATCATGGAATGAACCAGCGAAATATCCTTGTTTTCCAGGTGTTTTAAATACCTCATCATTTCACTTTCCGAATGATAAGAGTTGAATGTAGGATGGGTTAGAAATTCTGATTTTCTGCTTAACCCGGATGGAATTCCGGATTGGGCATCATTTCTATTTGAAGACGACCCCGCCACTTCTTCAAATATTGAAACAATATCATTTAAATCCTCTTCAAGTACAGTTTCATCAATACTAATGGAAACTTTGCCATTGCTATACCAAAAGTTAATCTTCTTTTCTTCTGCCAATGGGCGTACGGAAGACTCTCCTGCCTCAACTACAAGCGTATCGAACCATGAATCGTTCACTACGCTGAAACCAAGTGATTTAAGAGCAGCCGCCAGAGAGTTTGTATTTTCGTGAATTTCTCCTGCAATTCTATTTAGTCCTTCAGGACCATGGTAGGTAGCATATGCTCCTGCCATATTAGCTAAAAGCGCTTGTGCTGTACAAATATTTGAAGTTGCTCTGTCTCTTTTAATGTGTTGTTCCCTGGTTTGAAGGGCCATTCTTAACGCTGAACCACCATTTCTATCCTGGGACACACCAATAATTCTGCCTGGAATGAAACGTTTAAACTCTTCTTTTGACGAGAAAAATCCAGCGTGAGGACCACCAAATCCCATGGGTACACCAAATCGTTGTGAATTTCCAACAACCACATCAGCACCCCATTCACCTGGAGGAGTCAAATTAACCAAGGCCATTAAATCAGAAGCGACAGCCACCATAGCGTTATTCGCATGTGCAGATTCAACAAAGCCCGCATAGTCTTCTACAGCACCTAAATTGTTTGGATATTGTAGCATCGCGCCAAATGTATTTTCATCAAAAGTGAAAGATTTCCATTCTCCAAAAACCAATTCAATATCCAATGGAAGTGCCCTGGTTTTTAACACATCTACCGTATGGGCATAGCAGCCATTGTCCACGAAGAAGCGGTTTTTACCTGCTTTCTGATCGGCCCGACTTCTCGCATGAAAAAACATAATCATAGCTTCTGCTGCCGCGGTAGCTTCGTCAAGTAAGGATGCATTGGACAATTCCATGCCGGTTAAGTCGCTACAAACCGTTTGGAAATTAAGAAGTGCTTCCAATCTTCCTTGAGAAATTTCTGCCTGATAAGGGGTATAAGCTGTATACCAACCTGGATTTTCAAACATATTTCGTCTGATCACACTTGGCGTGAGGGTACCATAATACCCCTGCCCGATATAGGATCGATAAACCTTATTCTTTGACGCAACCTCACCGATGTGCTTAAGAAATTCATATTCAGATATACCGTGAGGAATGTCTAAATCCTCTTTTAACCTTATTTGGTCTGGGATGGTCTCTGAAATTAGGCCTTCGATTGAATCGACACCAACTTCTTCCATCATTCTGGAAATTGCATTTCCTCTTGGTCCAATGTGTCTACCAGTAAAATTTTCCATATTCTAATGTGCTAAAAGTCGCATAAAAAAGTCTGCAAATATAATTCTAAAGAATGTGAGATTGTACTTGAAAAAATCAGGAATAATCCGTTCCTAGTTTACCTACTTTTGAAGCCATGAGAGTAAACCACTGTCTTCGGATTATTTCTTTTGCACTTCTCTGCCTGGCATATAGCGAAGGGTATTCGCAATCATTTATTCTATTGATGGGAGGACAAAGTTTTGGCGGAAAAATAATTTCAGAAGATGAAGAGCGACTAAAGTTTGAAACCAAAAAGAAAAATGGTAAAATCAAGTACGTCAATATTTGGTTAGACCAGGTGTTTTCAGTTACAACAGATGGAAAGGAAAAAATCTATTACAAGGTAGATTCTACTGATGAAGACATGTATTCTGTGGAAGAAATGAGGCTTTATATTTATGGTCAACAAGATGCAAGAGCTAACCACAAGACTCCACTCCCGGTAATAGTAGGGTTTTCGGTCAGTGCTGTTCTAGGTGTGTTCCTTGGATCAAAAAATAGCGCCCTGTTAGTTGTAAGTCCGGTTGTGGGAACCCTGGCAGGTAGCTCCACACAAAACAACCGCCCAAAGACTAAATATGCCAGGAATGAAAAAGTGCTACAAAGCCCTGCTTATATTGAGGGTTATCGCAAAGGTGCCAGGGGAAAAAAGATTTTTAATTCCATTATCGCTTCGGTAGCCGGAGGAATAGCGGGAGGGGTTGTGGGCCTCATCTCAGCCAATAGTCAACCTTAATTTTAATGAGGCAAATAAAATCGGTTCTTGACTTTTTTGTTTTTAGTAACATCTATGTCGCCCTTCCGGTTTCGGCATTGGCATGGAGTACCTTCTTATTGTTTGGCTCGAAAGTAAATTTCGATATTGTCATTTTTATTTATTGCTCGACTCTATTCATTTACAACGTGCATCGAATTGTTGGTCTGCATAAAATCGAAACCCAATTCTTAAGCCCACGGCATACCTGGGCATTAAAGAACAAAGGCATTTTATACCTGGGAATGTTTCTAGCTGCTGCTGGATCTCTTTTCCTGCTCAATCGACTTGAAATTACATTTCTATATGTACTGCTCCCTTCCGGAATAATTGCCTTTGGCTATTCAGTGCCCATAATCAAACGAAATGGGAAATATTGGCGTCTACGCGATTTACCATTTGCTAAGGTATTTTTAATTAGCCTAACCGTTAGCTATGTAACGGTGTATCTTCCACTGTATGAGTATGCCATAATCGATTGGAGCAATTTAACTATCCTGGGTTTCTTTTGTACTCGTTTTCTGTTTATTCTGGCCATTACAATTCCATTTGACATACGGGATATAGACTTCGATGCGCCATCTTCCTTAAACACACTTCCACTCCTTTTTGGAGTAGAAAAAGCAAGAAAACTGAGCATTATATTTTTAAGCCTTTTTGCCGGTTTGGTTCTTTTTCTTTTCCAATCCAGTACATTTTCCACATTAGCGTTGCTTCTTTCAGCTTTGTTTACGGCCTGGATAGTAAGCTATGCCAAAAAGGAGTCAGGCGAATATTACTACAGCCTGCTCGTTGAAGGAACTATGATCATCCAATTTGGATTGGTTTGGCTGGTAAGCTAAACTAGCTCCGTAAAGTTGTGTTTAACAGACCTTGTTGCATTACGGGAGAACCTGAGACAGACCAATAATCTCGACTTTCAAATCTTAAAACTTTCTTAAAGTTCTGGCTTTCAGCGGCAAATCAACAAACGGAACGAATAACTGAAATGTTATGGGTTTTTAGCAAATGATTTTATCTCTAAATATCTAAAACATGAAAACACTTCTCTTTACTTGTATCTTTATTCTGGGAACATTCCTGGGGTATGCTCAATGCACTCCGGATCCTAGCAGAATTTCTCCGGGAAACTACACATCCGCAGGTGAAGGCCTTATGAACGATGCTGAAATAAATAAGCCTTATACAGAAACCATCACCTTTATTCCTCAGGTTACCTACGACACTTTTGGATTTCCAATTGTAGTCGATTCAATTATGATAAACCAGGTAAAGTCGCTACCCACGGGTCTCTCCTTTCAAACCAAAAAACTAATGGTAAAAAGAGGAGAAAAAACCTGCATACAAATAAGCGGGACACCTACGGCTGCATCTGAAGTTGGGACGATCGATATTATTCTTGACCTAACTTATTATGCCAACGGTGGGAATAGCATTAAGCATCCAAAAACGCTAAAACTCGAATTGGTAAAAGAAAAAGCAGTTAGTGTTCCTAAACTGAAGGATCCCGCAATAACGGTTAAAATATTCCCTAACCCGGTTACCTCGAGAGCTAAGTTTCAAATCACAAATCCAACGCAGGATAATGTATCACTCAACGTGTATGATTTGTTTGGAAAAAAGGTTTATGAAAATAAAAACATTGAACTCGATCATGTGAATTCATTCGCATTTGATGGAACAGACTATTCAAGAGGAATTTACATCTATCAGCTAACCAACGGTACAGAAAAAACAATAGGTCACATTCTTATCGAAGGCCCATAGTTCAAACGAGAAATGTGATTTATTGACTGAACCGTTTAACATCGGGACCTTATAATATCGTATGTTAAACCGTTTAGAGAAAAGGGATTGTATCATGGACTGGTCCCTTTTCTTTTTATACCTATACCACCATGGGCTCCATAATTCTTAGGGCGTCCTCTAAACTTCTAACCCCTTCAAAAACCAAATAGAGTTTTTCCTTCCGCTCCTTCATCTGGGTTTTAGCCTGGTTTGTTTGAACAAACTTTAAAATGTACTGAAACTGAGAAGTTTGATAAAATCGTGAATTCTTGCTTGAAATAAAATAGCAAAGCAGCTTTTCGTTTTTCAATACTATCTTTTCAAAGCCCAATTTCTCTGCTAACCACTGCAATCGAACACCATTAATCAAATGAATGGTTTCTTCGGGAACTGGGCCGAATCGATCCTTAAGTCCGCCTTCATATTGCTGCAGCTGATTTTCCGTTTTCACATCTGCCAATGCCTGATACAGAGTTAATCGTTCATTGACGCTATTGACATAATCACTTGGAATCATGATCTCCAAGTCCGTATCCAGTTGACAGTCCTGAACAAACCTGGTAATGTTGGCCTCTTCTTCTTTAAACAGGCTTTTGAATTCAGTTTCTTTCAATTCCTGAATGGCTTCATCCAAGATCTTTTGATAGGTTTCGAAACCAATGTCCGAAATAAAACCGGATTGTTCACCGCCAAGCATATTTCCTGCTCCACGAATATCCAAATCACGCATAGCAATATTAAATCCACTTCCCAGGTCAGAAAATTGTTCAATGGCTTCAATTCTCTTACGTGCTTCAGTGGTTAAACTGCTCGACGGTGGTGCCAACAGGTAGCAAAATGCTTTTCGATTGCTCCGACCAACACGCCCTCGCATTTGGTGCAAATCACTCAATCCAAAATTGTGCGCATTGTTAATGATTATGGTGTTGGCATTTGAAATATCCAGCCCCGATTCAATGATGGTGGTAGCTACAAGAACATCGAACTCATGTTCCATAAACCCCATCATTACTTTTTCCAATCGATGCCCCTCCAATTGTCCATGTGCAATTCCAATTCTTACTTCGGGACACAATCGCTGAATGATTCCGGTAACTTCCTGAATGTTCTCTACCCTGTTGTGGACAAAGAAAACCTGACCACCTCTACTCACTTCATAATAGATCGCATCCCGAATGGTTTCTTCGTTAAATGGTTTTAGAATGGTCTCTACTGGCTGACGGTTGGGCGGTGGTGTATTAATTACACTCAAGTCCCTGGCCTTCATCAATGAAAACTGTAGGGTTCTTGGTATGGGTGTAGCTGTTAAAGTAAGCGTATCCACGTTTTCCTTGATGGTTTTCAGTTTATCCTTGACTCCAACACCGAATTTTTGCTCCTCATCAATGATCATCAATCCAAGGTCCTTAAACTTAACATCCTTACCTACAATTCTGTGCGTACCAATAAGGATATCTACCTTTCCTTCCGCTAAATTTTTCAGGGTGGTTTTTTGCTCTTTGGTAGTCTTAAATCGATTGATATAATCTACTGTGCATGGCAAATCATTGAGTCGGTCTTTGAAGGTTTTGTAATGTTGGTAGGTAAGAACAGTTGTTGGCGCCAAAACAGCCACTTGCTTGCTATCACAAACCGCTTTGAAGGCTGCACGGATAGCCACCTCTGTTTTTCCAAAGCCCACATCACCGCAGATTAGTCGGTCCATGGGATGTGCCTTTTCCATATCCGCTTTTACATCTTGTGTAGCCTTAAATTGATCTGGAGTGTCTTCATAAATAAAGGAACTCTCCAACTCAAATTGCAGGTAGTTATCTGGTGTAAAAGGGAACCCTGGAGCCGCCTTTCTTTTTGCATAGAGTTTTATTAAATCGTATGCAATTTCCTTAACCTTCTTCTTGGTTTTGGTTTTAAGAATTTTCCAGGTCTGGGTTCCCAGTTTGTTGATTTTAGGGGGGGTACCATCTTTTCCTGAAAAGCGTGCAATGCGATGCAGGGAATGAATGCTTACATAAAGTATATCGCTGTCTTTATAGATAAGCCGAATAGCTTCCTGCTCTTTGCCATTATTCTCAATGATTTGAAGCCCATCGAATCGACCAACTCCATAATCGATATGGGTTACGTAGTCTCCCTTTTTAAGACTGGTTAAATCTTTAATGGTTAATGCTTGTTTGGCCTTATTGAACCCTTCCTTTAATCGAAAGCGATGGTATCGTTCAAAGATTTGATGGTCGGTGTAACAGGCTATTTTTAAATCCAGGTCAATAAACCCTTCGTGCGCCGATTGAAGGATGGGCGAAAAGCTAACATCAGGATCCAGGTCCTCAAAAATGGCATGGAGTCTCTCCATCTGTCGGGCCTGGCCCGAAAGAATAAAACTCTCTAATTTTTGATCTTTAAGCTCGTGAAGGTCAAGAACCAACAGTTCAAAATTCTTATTAAAGGTCGGTTGTGGCTTTTGGTTGAATTGAAGCTCCAGTGATGGAGAACTTTCAAATCGCCCTCCATATTCAATAACCCGATGCTTTTCCAGTTCCCGATCAAATACATCAGCTTTTACATATAACTCTTCCGGACTCAATTGAATGGATTCTTCCGAGAGTTTTGAATAAGCTTCCCGAGCAACTTCAAAAGATTTTTTCACCTGGCCCTTTGAGGTTTCTCTATCCTTGAGCCATAGAAAAGAATTGGCAGGAAGGAAGTCAAGAAATCCCTCACGGGTTTCCATCAAGGTTTGATCCTGTACGTTTGGAAGAATGTGAATCTTTTTGTAGTTCTTTTTGGAGAGTTGTGAAGCCGGATCAAAGGTTCTTATCGAATCAATTTCATCACCAAAAAACTCAACCCTGTATGGATCGTCATTGGCATAAGAGAATATATCAACGATTCCACCACGTATAGAAAACTGTCCGGGACCGGTAACAAAATTGACCCGTTCAAAGTGATATTCGAACAGCATTTCATTGATAAAATCAATGCCAATTTCATCGCCTTGTTTCAATTCCAACAGGCTCTTTTTTAATTGCTTTTTAGTAACTACTTTCTCGCTCAAAGCCTCGCCGTAGGTAACAACCACCATCCAGGATGGTCTCTTTACAATCATATCGAGTGTTTCGGCTCGCATAAGGATGTTGGTATTGTCGGTTGTTTCTTGTTGGTAAGGGTACTTAAATGGAGAAGGAAAAAAGAAAACCTTATCTTCACCTAAAATGTCCTGAAGGTCATTGAATGCGTATGCTGCATTCTCTTTATCGTTGAGAACAACCACATGCATTCCGCCCATTTTTTTGACCACCGCAGACACTAAGAATTGAGAAGCACTGCCTCTTAAGCCTGTGGCATGAATTAATGGATTGACTTGTTCTTTGCAATGGTTTTCCAGCTCAATAACCTGGGGCCAGGATAGAAATCCCGCATTGAATTCGCTTTTCGTAATAGACATTTATTCAGTTAGAACAAGGGACGCAAATGTATAGAAGTGGATGCTGAAAACAGGTGGATCCTTAGCTTTCTTTGTCAAATACCAGCCATATAATTCCAATTGAATTTTGAATTCCGGAAAGCTTATTCTATTTGACCTGCATTCTAGGATATTCAACCATTCTGGCAAAATGAAAACCTAAAAATAGAATAGACTCTTCGACCTCTGGAACCACAGGCGATTATCGATTAATCACCTTAAAGGTCTTTTTTGCTGACTGGCTCTCTACCTGAATAAAATACAATCCTCTAACCTCACCCAAATTAATCACGGCGTTCTGTCCTTCTTGTGATTTTTGACTAGAGACTACCTCACCCGAAATATTTATAACCGTAATTAACGACTCTTCTTGAATTTGCTCTAGATTGATATAAACTATTCCAGAAGTTGGATTGGGAAAAACCTCAATACCGGAAAACTTCACTTCCGTCGCAATTACACTATTTGTTGTATCCTTCGAAATAATAATTCTATGGCATTTTGAAGTATCTACACAATCGTTGTCCAATAAAATCACCGCGTAGTTACCACTTATTTTAGGAGTATAGCGTCTACCAAACTCATTAGGAACAAGACTATCATTGTCGCAATCATACCAATGAAAAAATACCGAACCGGATGCAGATTTTGCGATAATGGTTCCATTTGAATCAACCGATCCGGTATCGATGGTGTGAATAATCACGTTGATGGTAAGAATAGAATCGCCACCGGCAATGTTACCTCCTTTTATTGTATCGTTATAAGTACCTGAAGTAGTCCATTCTAGCCTACCGCTAGGAGAAGTATAACTGAAGCACATACTATCTGTAAATGTAGTATCGTTTGTTATGCTTTTTACCTCGTAACAAGTAGTGGTATCAACACAACCATTTTGCGAAATAACTGCTGCAAAATTCCCAACCTTGTTGGGTACGAAAGTGTTCCGGGTTGAATTTGGAACTAATGTTTTCAAATCGCAGTCGTACCATTCAAACGCAGCATTTTGAGCACTGGAACTCATCACCAAATTAGCATAGGCTATAGCAGTATCTACGGTTTTAATCGTCAGCATTATTGAAATAATTGAATCGCTGCCAGAAGCCGCTCCATTCTGAATTGTATCGGTATATATTCCCGAAGTATCCCAAACATATTTTCCACTTGGTGATCTATATCTATGACATGAGGTATCGGTAATATTAGAAGTGGACGCACCAAACGTTATACTCTCGCATTTGGAAGTATCGGAACAACCATTTTTCGTAACCACCACAGCATAAAAGCCGTTTTTTGTGCTGGTAAAACTTCGATTCGTATCTCCTACAATTGGCTTCTGCGTAGCACATTCTATCCATTGGTATCTCGCCGTTGAGTCAGTAGCCATCAGTGTTTGATTGTTTTTTACAATCCCATTGTCAACTGCTTTTACTGTTAGGTTTATGGAAAGAATTGAGTCACCACCTCTGGCATTTGCCCTCCTTAGTGTATCCATGTAGGCCCCAGATTTAGTCCATGTGTATTTTTTGCTCGGTGATAAATACCTTAAGCAAGCGGTTTTACTAATGGTATCGTAACTAGCTATGTTAATGCAACTCTGAGTTCCTAATGGACCTCCGTCCCAAAATGAATTAAATCGTTTACAATGAATGGTTACAAAATCATAATCACCAATTTTAACTCCAGACGGCACTACATAGGTCTGAGCTCCGGAAAAGCTTGACAGTTTTGCAACTTCAATATTAGTATTACCGGCCACAGTAGGCGCCTGATTGCGGATCGAAAGATAGATGTATAGATCTGGGCCAGAATTTGTAGAAAAAGTACTGGAAAAAGACAAATACAATGCCCCTAAAGAGTCCGTTAGAGTTGCGGATCCAGAAATCGTATAACTGGTTGAACTTGGGCTAAACGTACTGACTTTTCTTTTGCAAATATTTTGGGAAAAAGAAAATGTCCAAATCAGTAAAAATGCTGCGGTAATCGAAATATTTTTCATGCCGCATAAATAACACGACGCTACGGCAAAATATGTCTACCAGCTGATAAATGCTACTTCCAAGCAATCCTTATTTATGCGAATGTCAGGAAGATAACCAACTTACTTTAACAGCCCTTCAATCTCTTCCACCATATTCTTGGATCCAACAAAATAAGGGCACCTTTGATGCAGTTCACGTGGAACAATTTCCATTATTCTTTGATCTCCGTCAGAGGCTTTTCCTCCAGCTTGCTCCACAATAAAAGCAAGTGGGTTGCACTCATACAATAACCTCAATTTACCACTTGGTGCAGAAGTAGTTCCAGGATATAGATAAACCCCTCCCTTAATTAAATTTCTATGAAAATCAGCCACCAATGAACCAATGTAGCGAGCCGTTTTTCTATCTTCCTTACACTTATCCAGGTACTTCTGAATTCCCTTGTGCGATTGAAAATAGTTCCCCTCATTCATGGAATAGATTTTACCATTCTCAGCCGTTTTCATACCGGCATGAGACAAGCAATATTCTCCAATTGAAGGATCTAAGGTAAAACCGTTAACTCCATTACCAGTAGTATAAACTAACATGGACGAAGATCCGTAAAGCACATACCCGCCAGCAACTTGTTCCGTACCCGGTTGCAAGAAATCCTCCATGGTAGCCAGGCTTCCAATTTCTGACTTTCTTCTAAAAATGGAAAAAATGGTACCAATCGAAACATTTACATCAATGTTTGAAGATCCATCCAATGGATCCATAGCTACCACATACTTGCCATTTCGTGAAGACTCATTTTCAAAAGCAATGAAATCATCGTTTTCTTCAGAAGCAATACCGCATACTTCACCTCCACTTTTTAAGGCCTTGATAAAAACCTCATCCGCAAATACATCCAGTTTTTGCTGCTGTTCACCCTGAATATTCTCTGAACCTGCCGCACCTGAGATGTCAACCAGTCCTGCTTTGTTGACCTCCCGGTTTACAATTTTGGACGCAAATCCAATATCTCTAAGCAAACGGGATAAGTCTCCCGTTGCAAAGGGAAAGTCGTCTTGTCGATCAATAATAAACTCGTCGAGGGTAGTAACTCCAATCATGCTTTAAGTCTAAGCCTGCAAATATCGTAAAATAGAAAGTTTCAATTGCTTCCTTCATTCATTCGCTTTATTGTCATTAATCCATCAATGTGCTCGTGGAGCGATGGGTCAATGTTATTAAGCATTGGATCTAGAATAAAATCAACTCCTTCCCTTCTGGCAAATTTGGCCGCAGGCACAAAATCACTATCACCAGCAATCAAAATTATTTGGTCTACCTGTTCCTTAAAGGCAAGAGTAGCAATATCCAAACCTACCTTCATATCAACTGCTTTTTGATTTAAAGGAAAATCCAAGTCAGAAGCATTTAAGTTTTCAAGCTTTATTTTTCCATCAAGTAAGGGTTTAGTATGTCTAGATTTAATGTTCCACTTTTTTGATGAGTTCTTTAAAAAGCCAAGTCTCAATGCAATTTTCCGTTGCTTCTTTAAGAATGTAAATAAGTCATTTCTGAACTTAAAAACCTCTGTTTTTTTGAAACTCATTGCCTTACCAGAAATTGGATTAGTTGAGTCTCCATCGAAAGGCTTGGCGTCATAAAAGAAAATACGATAAAGCTCCGTTGGAGGCAAATTGTACCGGTTGCGATAGTTATTTATACGTTGTATGTGTTTAAAACAATAAGAGACTAGATTCTTTGCTACTGTTTCGGCATCATCACCTTTCTCAAATCCTTCAATATACTGGTATCTTTTCAGAAAAAAACCACCGTCAACTAGAATTGCAGTTTTCATTATTACTTTTTAAATAAAAAAAGTCCAAAGTCAGTTTTTGTCGCTATCAATCCTTCAGAAAATTAAACTCTGAAGGTGACAAAACCGCTCATTGGACATTATGAAACAAATGTAGTAAGATTTTTAATCTTAAGGAAGGGCAATCTGTTACAATGTGTAAAAACCTTGATCCTAGGTAGAAATTAATATTACGTGGGTGGTGTTTCTAGAAATCCCGCTTCATAATTCAGTTTAATGTACTGAGTAAATGGCTATTACTCTGCATTTAAAGATTAAGCATATTAACAAGAATAAAATGGCTAATTAATGGCTTTAGAGGGATGTTTTTTCAACCATTTCAATTCTGAACTACTGCTTTTGCAATAAAAAAGCATTAACTATTTCTTACCAAATGCGAACTTCATTATACCCGTTGCAAAATATGCAACTAAGCTTATCTTTAAAATCTCAATTTTTGACCCATAAAAATTTCATTGAAGTCATGTCGCACGATCATAAAAGAGTTCAAAAAATAATTGACCGCATTGAAAGTCAGATCTCTCCTGAGGAATTCGTAGAGCAAATAGCTCCGAGAAGTGCCGAAGAGGTAAAAGAATTGGAAGATTATGCATATCCTATGGGATATTCTAAGGAAAACCAAAATCAAAGGATTGATTTTTTGAACCAAAACAATATCCGAATCAACCATTTATCGAACCCAACAGAAATAGATCAGGTGGAAAGCCTCAAAGGAAATATTGAAAATTTCATTGGAATGGCCCAAATTCCGGTTGGATTGGCCGGACCAATTTTAATCAATGGCACCAATGCCGTGGGAGATTTCTTTGTTCCCCTGGCAACTAGCGAAGGAGCTTTGGTTGCTTCCTATAACCGGGGAATGAAAGCTTGCCGGTTGAGTGGCGGAATTTCAGCCATGTGTACCGCCGAAAGCGTACAACGAAGTCCGTTTTTCAAATTTGACAGCATGGGCATTATGGGGCTCTTTGTTAAATGGGTTCACGAACATTTGGACAATTTTAAAAATGTCGTCAGCGAAAGCAGTAATTATGCTCAACTCAATGAAATGAGAACCAATGTGGAAGGAAATAGTGTAATCCTAACTTTCGATTACTTCACAGGGGATGCTTCTGGACAAAACATGGTCACCATTTGCACGGACAATGTATGTAAATACATTCTTGACAACTTTCCTCATAAGCCCATTGAGTGGTACATTGAGAGTAATTACAGCGGTGATAAAAAAGCGACTTCCCTTTCGTTTAGCAGTTCTCGAGGCAAAAAAGTGACCAGCGAAATCGTACTTCTAAAAGATGTGGTTAATCATGTTTTAAAAACAACCCCTAAAGCAATAGCCGATTATTGGCAGTCTTCCACATTGGGAGTCGTACAAAGCGGTGCCATTGGTGCCCAGGGACATGTGGCCAATGGACTTGCTGCATTATTTATTGCATGCGGCCAAGATGTTGCCTGTGTTTCAGAATCCTCTGTTGGAATTACCCGAATGGAAGTAACAGCCCAAGGAGATTTATATGTAGCTCTTACTTTACCGAGTTTAATTGTTGGAACAATTGGAGGCGGCACCAAACTTCCAACCCAAAATGAATGCCTTAAAATGATGGATTGTGCCGGAGTTGGAAAGGCCAAAAAATTTGCTGAAATCTGCTGTGCTGTGGCCTTATCCGGCGAAATTTCAATTGCCGCAGCCATGTCGGCCGGCCATTTTACTAGAGCACACGAAAGCTTAGGTCGAAACAAAGGTGATGCAGGAAAATAACCTTCCCTTTCTCAGGCGATTTTACATTTACCAAAAGGAGCGCTTTCCATTTTTAGCTCATGGGCTAATGATTAGTGCTTTTACATTTTCTGCGGTATCCTATTCAAGAATCTGTAGGAACCAAACCGGATTTATTTCTTGGAAGGACTTTTTGATTGGAATTTTTGCAACGGTTACCTTGTTCTTTTTGGTTCGCGTTTTCGATGAATTTAAAGACAAAGAAGACGATGCTAAGTACCGAAAGTACTTACCTGTACCAAGAGGCCTTATTTCATTAAAGGAACTAAAAACCATCGGTTGGATTGTGGCCATTATTCAAATTGCCATCATTGCCCTGTTCCAACTGCAAATGCTCCTACTTTATGGAATAGTGCTTGCCTATTTATTATTAATGGCTGTTGAGTTTTTTGTGCCCGAATGGCTCAAAAAAAGGCAAATTATCTACATCACATCGCACATGTTTATCATCCCTTTAATTGACATTTATTCGAGTGGGTTGGATTGGTTATTAGAAGGGGCATCTCCCCACCAGGGCCTGGCTTGGTTCTTTTGTGTATCGTACATGAATGGGTTGGTGCTGGAGTTTGGACGAAAAATAAGAACACCTGAATCCGAAGAAGAGGGCGTTGTTTCTTATACCGGAATGTATGGCACTCGGGGAGGGGTTTTGGTTTGGCTGGCACTCATGTTTGTGACCATGCTTCTTGCCATTGGTGCTTCTAACTATGCAGGCTATGGAAGCCTCTCAATAGCAGTGTTTGGTGTGGTATTCATCATTTTCTCTCTACCTGGGTGGTCCTGGTCATTTTTTGGTAAACAAAATGATAAAACCAGTAAGCTTATCGAATATGCATCGGCTGGCTGGACGGCGCTCATGTACCTGTCGCTTGGAGCAATACCAATGATAAATAAGCTTTTGTTTTGAGCGACTTTTTGGCACATAAAAACTCGGATGAATTCCCTCTCGATTTGGTTGGAGGAAAAGCATCAAACTTATTCCAGCTAGAAAAACTGGGTGTCAAAATTCCAGATTGGACAGTAATTCCGAGCAACGTTTTAATGGACCAATTGAGTTCAACCGATGTAGACGAGGCCAAAAAAGAGCTTTCCAGGGTCACCGTCCCCAAAGAACTACTAGAAGATATTCAATCTTTTTTCGACGACAATTATCAATCAAAATCATACGCAGTACGCTCTTCGGCACTCGACGAAGACGGTAAGCTTTTTTCATTTGCCGGACAGTTCGATACATTCCTTCATGTTCCATATGACCAGCTTGAAGAAAAAATAAAAGCGGTATGGAATTCGGTGGTTTCAGAACGCGTACTAAATTATAGACGAGAAAATGATTTGCCTGAACAATTTGGAATAGGTGTCATTATTCAAGAAATGATTCCGTCTGAAGTTTCTGGAGTTGCATTTGGTATGGACCCGGTTTCAGGTGACCCCAGAAGCAAAGTGATTTCTTCGGTTTATGGATTAGGAGAAGGGTTGGTTTCCGGAGAACTCGATGCGGATACGTTTACATTTAATTCAGGTGAAATAACGCAAACCTTAGTTAAGAAAACCCATGCCGTTGTTGCGAATAATAACTCGGGTATTGTAACAGTTGCTGTAGAAAAGGAAAAACAAGATTTACCTTCAATCAACGATAAACAGGTCAATGAAATAGCCGCCTTATTGGACCGTCTCGAAAATAAAATTGGGTCACCACAGGACATTGAGTTTGCCTATTACAACCATCAACTTTACCTGTTGCAAACCCGCCCAATTACGTCCCGAAAAAAACAAGGAGAGTATACCTTATGGGACAACAGCAACATAGTTGAGTCCTACCCGGGAATAACAACACCCCTCACCTTTTCATTTATCCTGAAAATGTATGAAATGGTATACCGGCAGTTCGTTGGTTTGATGGGAGTTAAAGAGAATGAAATAGAACAACATGCCAACGTTTTTGCCAATACTCTTGGACTGGTTAGAGGCCGGGTTTATTATAACCTACTAAGCTGGTATAAAATGCTTGCTATGCTCCCGGGGTACAAACTCAACGCCGAATACATGGAAAACATGATGGGCGTAAAAGAACGGTTTGAACTTGAGGAAGATTACAAAATGAGCAAGGGGCAGGCCTGGCTACGGATTGTACTCATGGTGTTTAAAATGATTCGACTTCAACGTAACCTTTCTAAAGAACGAAAACGATTTATGGCCCACTTAAATGGGGTAATGAATCGATATCATTCAATGGACTTTGACCAGCTTAGCCCTACCGAAATAATCGCTAAGTACAATGAGTTTGAAAAGACCTTGCTATTGGAATGGAAGGCTCCGCTTATCAACGATTTTTTTGCTATGATCTGGTTTGGAATACTTCAAAAGCAAACGAAAAAACTTTGTCCTGATGAACCGAATATCCATAACGACCTACTATGCGGAAGCCGGGATATAATTTCGGTTGAACCGATTCACCGTAGCATTGAAATTGCAAAAAAGGTTATGGATAATGAATCGGCCAATGACCTTTTCAATAACAACACTCCGGACAAAATATGGGAAGAACTAAGCACCAATAAATATCCTGAAATTAAAACCGAAATAGACTCCTACATTGCCAAATTTGGAGAGCGGTGTGTGGGAGAATTAAAATTGGAAACAATTTCCTACTCTCAAAACCCCGTCCTGTTTGTCAAGGTTATTAAATCCTATGTAGAGCAAAAAATCACGAAGAAAAAAACTCATTCCGGTTTGGATTCCAAGTTGAGGAGTTCTGCTGAATCCACAATAAACGAAAAGCTACAAGGAAAGCCGATAAAAAAACGATGGTTCTACTACGTACTAAACAAAGCGAGGGACCTGGTAAGCAATCGTGAAAACCTTAGGTACGAAAGAACCAGGGGGTTTGGAATGGTTCGTACCATGTTCAGTGCCCTGGGAAACAAACTTTCGGAAAATGGGCTTTTGGCTAACCCCAGGGATATTTTTTATTTGAAGCTGGGAGAAATTAAACAACTGGAGAACCATCAATTTTCCGATGCATTAAAATCCAAAATCAATGATCGAAAATCAGATTTCTCTTCTTACAAAGAGCAACCTATTCCCGAGGAACGGTTTTTCACTTATGGCAATGATTTCAGCGATCAATACATTTATTCCAAAGAAAAACTTGAACCCATTTCTGGAGACCTCAGCGGTATAGGATGTTGCCCTGGACGAGTAAAAGCTAAAGTACAGATGGTATTGGACCCCAATAGCATTGATTCATTAAATGGAGACGTTTTAGTTACTTCGAGTACTGACCCTGGATGGGTTACCTTATTTCCTACTGCTTCAGCTATTATTGTTGAACGAGGAAGTTTACTAAGTCACTCTGCCATAGTATCCAGGGAAATGGGGATCCCTTGCATTGTTAGTGTTAGTGGTTTGTTGAGAACCCTAAAAACCGGTGATGAAATTGAAATGGACGGAAGTACGGGTAAAATTAAAATCCTAAACAATGGGTGATCAATTGGAGAAAATTCGTCACAATTATATCCGCTATGCCAATTGCTGGGAAGATGCGGATGTTCTTCTGGATGGCTTACAAGTTCAGCCCAATGATCGGGTTTTTTCCATTGGTTCTGCCGGAGACAATAGCTTTTCTCTGTTGGTTAACGACCCTGCGATAGTTGTTGCAGTGGATATCAATTTGGTTCAGCTGTATTTAATCGAACTAAAAAAAGCAGCTTTTAAATCGCTCGACTACCGCAAGTTTCTTGAATTCCTGGGTTTCCAGAAATCGGCGAGAAGAAAGGCTCTTTATTCCAAAGTAGCCCAAAACCTGGAGCCTGATATAAATGACTTTTGGACTTTGAGAATCTCTGAAATTGAGAATGGAATAATCTATCAGGGGAAGTTCGAAAAGTACTTTCAGCTATTTAGAACCAAAATCTTACCACTGGTTCATACTCAAAAAAACGTGGATCAACTCTTTACAATCAAAACAGAAGAGGAACAAGTCCGGTTCTTTCATTCAACCTGGAACAACTGGCGTTGGAGGTTACTCTTCAACTTGTTCTTCAGCAAATTTGTAATGGGACGGTTTGGCAGAGACCCCGCCTTTTTAAAAGAGGTGAAAATTCCAGTTTCTACCTTTATTCTGAACCAGTCAAAAGACCACCTAAGTTCTATTGCAAGCCAAAACAATTATTTTCTTCAATTCATTATGAAGGGAAGTTTTGAAACGGAACTACCTTACTATGCCCGGGAATCTAATTTTGAAATCATAAAATCGCGGATAGATCGGCTTACAACTTATCATGGGCTGGCAGAAGATGCCTTCAATAAATTCTCCGATTTCGATAAATTCAACTTGTCGAATATTTTTGAATACATGAATCCCGAAGTATTTCAAGCGGTTTCCCAAAACCTGGTTGAAAACTCAAATAAAGGCGCTCGTTTTGCTTATTGGAATTTAATGGTCGACAGGCAAATGTCACGGGTGATTCAGGAGTTAAACAAAGACCAGAAATCTTCCGAAAAACTGACGAAAAAGGACAATGGTTTCTTTTACTCCAGTGTAAATATTGATGTGAAGCAATGAGTCCTAGCTTTATCAATACCTTGTATTTGGCCATTGCCTTCCTTGCACTCTTTGCAAGTGCCGAATGGCTCTACCACATCAAAAGCATTGATGCGGAAATAACAAGAAAATACGTTCATCTTGTTACGGGGCTACTTACCATGTTATTCCCACCTTTAATTGGGAATCACTGGTTGGTCCTGGCTTTGTGTGGCAGTTTTCTAATTATACTTATCGCTAGCCAGGTCTGGAAACTTCTTCCGGCTATAAATGCGGTTGACCGGGTCACCAGGGGAAGCTTTCTTTACCCCGTAATAGTTTATTCGTGCTACCTGATTTACGCCAATTACAATCAATATATATTTTATTACATCCCCATTTTGGTGTTGGCCATTGCAGACCCAGTAGCAGCCCTCCTTGGAAAAAAATGGTGCTGGAGGCCCTATACAGTTTTGGGGCAAACCAAAACACTCTGTGGTTCATTGGGCTTTGTTGTGGTTGCTTTTCTTACTTGTGCATTACTCTTAATAAACCTGGAGAGCTTTACAAGTTATCAGGTATTGTTGGTTTCAACGAGTGTGGCTCTCGTTACGGTATTTGCAGAAGCGCTAACACACAACGGTTGGGATAACCTAACCATACCAACTGGTGCCGTGGTTGCGCTTATTACCTTAAAGGAGTTTACGATAATATGAGTTCTTCATACAAAATATTGAAAACAAAGCCGGGTCAAGAACATTTTGATTTATTCTACAACCTGCCTAAAAAACTCTATCCCCAAAACAGCCAACGGTTTATATTGGGCCATGACCCCGTGAAAACCCATTTGGAAGGATGTTATGTACTACTTGATAGTGACAAGGCCATTGGTCGCTTTGCATTTTATGAAAACGAAAACTTAATGATCGATGGACAATTCGCAGCCTGCATTGGTAGTTATGAATGCGTGAACGATCCTAATGCTTCTCATGCTTTATTAGATAATGCCAAGCGGATGGCACAATTGAAGGGGTACGATTTTCTGATTGGACCCATGGAGGGATCCACATGGAACAACCACCGATTTAGTATGGACAATGACCAACCTAATTTCTTTATGGAGCCCTATCACCACGCTTATTACAACCAACATTTTATTGACTTTGGATTTTCTCCCATTTCCCAGTATTTCTCGAACCTGGATGAAGAACTTAATGTGGAAGAGGAACGATTAAAGAAATTTGAGCAAATGTACCTGAACCAGGGAGCCGTGTTTCGAAATTTAAACCTCAATGATTTAGAAAATGAACTCTATAAAATTGCCACTTTTAGCCTCAAAGCTTTTTCTGCCAATTTTCTGTTTACCCCAATTACCACTTCTGAATTTGTATCGAAATACCTAAAAATAAAATCGCTAATCGATCCGGAATTGGTTTGGATTGTTGAAGACAAGCTTGGAGAAATTCAAGCTTTTATTTTCTCTATCCCTGACCACTATGATTCAATAAAACCAAGCAAAACATTAATTATTAAATCAATGGCCAGAAAGCGAACTTCTCCTTTCAAAGGAATAGGAAGTTATTTAGCCGGAAAAACCGTTCAAATTGCTAAAGAACAAGGCTATGAAAAGGTAATTCATGCCTTTATGATAAATGACAATGCTTCGAGGTTGATCTCTGAAAAGTATGCAAAAGGCAGCGGTTACCATAAAAACTACCCGCTGTACGGACTAAAGCTATGAATATTGTAAATCTCTTTCTAAACGCAGCTAAAAAGTATCCCAACCATACTGCGATTATTGAATTGGATAAGAAGATATCCTACGAGGAACTTAATAAGCAAGTAATTCAGACCGCAGCTTACTTTAAATCAAAGGGACTTAAAAAAGGTGACCGGGTATTGGTTTTTGCCCCCATGAGCATAAACCTGTATCGAATTGTACTTGCGCTTTTTTACATTGGCGCCACAGCTGTATTTCTGGACGAATGGGTGAGCATGAAAAGGTTGGAGTTGTGCTGCGAAATTGCCCGATGCCGTGGTTTTATTGGAGGGTTTAAAGCAACCGCGTTTTCTTGGTTTTCAGCTCCGTTAAGAAGAATTCCAATCAAATTAAACCTAACCAAAATGGAGCAAGGGCTTCCAACTATGGAGAAAGTAGAGGCCGAAACTCCTGCATTAATCACTTTTACTACAGGAAGCACCGGAACTCCAAAAGCTGCTTTGCGGTCACATGGTTTTTTAAACGAACAGTTCAACGCTCTACTTGATGAAATCGACCCCAGTGAAACCGATATTGACATGCCGGTGTTGCCTATTGTGCTTTTTGTTAACCTGGGTGTAGGATGTACATCGGTAATTGCAAACTTCAAAATGACCAAGCCTAATTCCTTAAATCCCTCCAAAATTGCAAGTCAACTTCAAAAAAATGGAGTAACCCGAATAACCGCTTCTCCCTTCTTCATCAAAAAAGTAGCTGAATATTCAAAAGAGAATAAGCTCAATTTCCCAAAACTGGACAAGGTATTTACAGGAGGAGCTCCTGTATTTCCAACTGAAGCTAAACTCTATTGTGATGCCTTTCCCAAAACAGAATCAAAAATCGTATACGGCTCTACCGAGGCAGAACCAATAAGTTCAATCTCCGCTAAGGAATTGGCAACGAATAAACAACTGGATAAAGGGTTGCCTGTTGGTATCCCATACCACAAAGCTCAGGTTAAAATAATTGCTATTGAAGAAGGAGCGATTGTGGTCAGCAGTGAATCTGAATTGGATCAGCTAGAACTTGAAGAAGGTGAAATTGGAGAAATAATCGTTGAAGGGCCTCATGTTCTCAAACAATATTTTAATAATGAAGAAGCGTTTCGTCAAAACAAAATCATCGTTGATGACAAAATATGGCATCGTACCGGAGACAGCGGATACACTCAAAACGAAGAACTATTTTTAACGGGTCGGTGTAAGCAACTCATTCATTCCAATAACGAAATAATTTCTCCATTTATAATTGAAAACCAAGTACAGGCTATAGAAGGAATTGAAGTCGGCACGGTAATTAAAATCAAGAATGACGTAGTACTTGTCGTTCAATCTAAGCTCGCTAAGGAAAAAGTAAAAGAGCTTGTTCATGGAATTAGGCATAACAGAATTTCAATACTTGCAAAAATCCCAATGGACCCCAGACACAATTCGAAAATCGACTATGAAAAATTGAAGACCGTACTTAAGTAATTACACCGTTTCATCCATTGAATCATTACGTTAGAGTAGTTTCGCAAAAAAATTATATCAAATGCCTCAAATTAGAAAAGGAACAGAGGAAGACATAACCCAATTGCTTGAATTGATTAAGGAATTGGCCAAGTTTGAAAAGGCTGAAGAAGAGGTTATCATGACTGAAGAAATACTCTTAAAGGATGGCTTTGGTGATAATAAACTCTTTGATTTTATCGTTGCAGAACAAGACGGTAAAATTGTTGGAATAGCACTCTACTTCTACAAATACAGTACCTGGAAGGGCAAGTCCATTCATTTGGAAGACCTTATTGTAAAAGAACATCTCAGGAAAAATGGTATTGGCACTTTGCTGTTTGAGGAAGTACTACAGATTGCTAAAAAAGAAAAGGTTTCCCGCTTCGAGTGGCAGGTGTTGGATTGGAACGAAGCCGCCATTAATTTTTACGATAAATACGGAACACAGTACGGCAACGAATGGTTAAATGCCCGATTGACTTTTGAGCAATTGCAAGCAATGTAATCTCTACATTTGCCGCCGAATTTTTTTAGTATGAAAGGAATTATTCTCGCGGGAGGATCAGGAACCAGGTTACATCCTCTTACCATAGCCGTAAGTAAGCAAATCATGCCTATCTACGATAAGCCCATGATCTACTATCCTCTATCCTTACTTATGCTTGCCGGAATAAGGGAAATCTTAATCATTAGCACTCCTCATGACTTGCCCTTATTTGAACGTTTGCTGGGAGATGGATCTAAACTGGGTTGTAGCTTTCAATATAAAATACAGGAAGTTCCCAATGGACTGGCTCAGGCGTTTGTGATTGGAGAGGAGTTTATCGGAGACGACAGCGTTAGCTTAATTCTTGGCGATAATATTTTTTATGGAACAGGCTTACCTGCCGATTTAAGAAAATGTACCAACCCTAATGGCGGAATCATTTTTGCCTACCATGTTTCAGATCCTGAACGCTATGGTGTAGTTGAGTTTGATGAAAACAACATCGCCCGTTCGATTGAAGAAAAACCAGAAAACCCCAAATCAAATTTTGCGGTTCCCGGACTCTATTTCTATGACAACCATGTGGTTGAAATTGCCAAAAACTTAAAGCCTTCAGCAAGGGGTGAATTCGAAATTACAGATGTAAACAAAGAATACCTTCAGCAAGGAAAATTAAGTGTTTCTGTATTGGATCGTGGAACGGCGTGGTTAGACACCGGAACGATTGATTCTCTTAATGAAGCAAGTCAATATGTAGGAGTAATTGAAAAAAGACAGGGCATGAAAATCTCTTGCATTGAGGAAATTGCATGGAGAATGAAATACATTGATGATAAGCAATTAAGGCAAGTAGCAGAACCACTGGTAAAAAGTGGGTACGGAAAATATTTGCTAAGTCTTCTCGATTAAAAAATACTATGGCTTTGCATTCCATAAACGAACTTCAAAAGCATTTTGAAAATGCACTTGGTTTGGTTGAATTTTCTGACCGGCCTACCGAGTTGTATGACCCGGTTGACTACATACTTAAACTCAAAGGCAAACGAGCAAGGCCTGTATGTACCCTGGCATCCTGCGAAATGTTTGGAGGCAACTACAAAGCAGCCATTAATCAGGCTATTGCGGTTGAAATCTTTCACAATTTTACGCTGGTGCATGACGATATAATGGACCAAGCTCCATTGCGCCGCGGAAAAGAAACCGTACATAAAAAATGGGATACCAATACAGGCATTCTAAGCGGTGATGCCATGATGATTTTGGCCTATCAATACCTTCAGAAAGCCAGCAACGATAAAATACAATCCCTGCTTTCAAGCTTTAATAGAACAGCAATTAAGGTTTGCGAAGGCCAACAATGGGATATGAACTTCGAAACATCAACAAATGTTTCAATGGATGATTATCTATCCATGATAAAACAAAAAACCGCAGTGTTGCTTGGTGAAGCTTTGCGCCTGGGTGCAATAATGGCCAATGCCGACGAAGAAAGCCAGCATCTGATCTATGACTTTGGAAAGGACTTCGGCATAGCCTTTCAAATTCAGGACGACATCCTTGATTTGTACGGAGATCCAGAAAAATTTGGTAAGTCTCCAGGTGGAGATATTCTGGCAGGAAAGAAAAGTTACCTCTATGTAAAAGCCATGGAGCGGGCACCGAAGATGCTTAAAGAAGAATTAAACCAAACGTATTACAGTGCTGATCTCAAGGCTCCGCAAAAAATCGAAAAGGTGAAGTCTATATTCGACGAATTAGACATTAAGTCCAGAGCGAAAGCCGAAATGAACCGTTATTATTTATCGGCAGGAATTGCACTTAACACGATTGAAATTCCCGAAAACCAAAAATTGGTTCTAAAAGAATTTGCGGAGGGATTAATGGTAAGGGAAATATAATCCCAAGCTCAAATTGGGTGTTTGTAATTCATCAATTTTGAAGCCAATAAAACCTTATCAACAATTTCATAGTTTCAAGTATTAAATCGGCAAATATTCTCGACGAATTTCAAGCAAATTCTTTAAGCTAAATTCGTTAAATAGAACATCGAGCCGGTAACTTTGAGGCCCATTTTTTAAAATAGGTTGTGAAGCCAATTATTATCTCTTCTGTTCTTGCAGTTTTTTTGCTCTCCGGATGCAATAAGGGTGTCGATTTCACTTCAGTTATAAACCTAAATGCGCCCTTGAGCCTTGCCACTCCTAAATCGAAGGAGACCATACATGTTAATTCAGAAAAATGGAATAAACTGGTCGATTTTGCCATCAGTAACAAAAAAGGATGGGAACCCACCACGGCGTTTTATTTTGGAACAGAGATTTGGATTAAACAAAACGACTTTAGTTTCAGGTATTATTCTTCAGGAGAAATTGCAACCATAAAGTTCAAGAATGAAGAAGGCAGCGAACTTAAGTTTGCCAAAATGATTGAGCGCGAGCAACTTGACTTTTTGCTCAATTAGATTTCCTATTTCTTAAGCAGGTCGTTCAGGCCCTCTTCCAATGTATTATAGTTAAAATTAAACCCTGCTTCTTTAATTTTTTTATTGGACACGGCACTTCCATTTATAGCGATTTCATCCGCCATTTTTCCAAGTAGTATTTTAAGGACAAAACCCGGAACATTAGGCATAAACATTGGTCGATTAGTGGCCATGCAAAGTTGTTTGGTAAACTCCCTATTGGTTAAGTTTTCATCGGCCACTGCATTGTATGCCCCTTCCAATTGATTTTCGTACACAAAAAGAAACAGGTTGACCAAGTCATCAAGATGAATCCATGGCATCCGCTGTCTTCCACTTGCCAATGGTGATCCGATGCCCCATATTACAGGGTCAATCAACTTTTTGAAAGCTCCTCCCTTACTGGAAAGAACAATGGATGTTCGTATCGATGAATTTAAAATTCCAAGTTCATTAAACCTGGCTGCAGCCTTTTCCCATTCCCTGGTCACTGAAGCTAAAAAGCCTTCTCCTTCCTCAGCCTCCTCTGTGAACACCGTCGAAAAATCATTGACCCCGTAAAAAGCAACTCCCGAAGCTGAAATAAAATGTTTGGGTTTGTTCTTCATCGAACCAACCTTGTCAAACAATAACTTCGCAGTGAGAATTCGAGAATCGAGGATTTCCTGCTGCCTCGACTTTGTCCATTTAGATTCAGCAATACCTGCACCTGCTAAATGAAATATAACATCTACATCTTCCAGGGCCCTTGTGTCAAGCTCTCCTTTCCTGTAGTCCCATTTGAATCCCTTTGCTCCTATAGGTGCATTTCCCGATCGGCTCAAATTGTAAACTTCAAAACCCTTTTTAAGAAGTAAGGAGATCAATTCGGAACCTACCAATCCATTTCCACCTGTAACCAACACTCGCCGCATGGTGTTTTATTTATTTTCGTTTGAACAAAATTACATTTATGCCAAAGGAACTTCCTGATATTAACAATTACAAAACACGAATCGATGTGATTGAGGAGGTAGCCAGGCAAATTGAAAAAGACCTTGGTATAGAATTTCCCCTGAAATTAAGTGGAAACCCTGACCTGGCCTACACTGAACTATTTGAACAAACCTTACCTGTTCTTAAGGAAACGATTAACGATCCTTTGTTTTCATTTAAACACCTCCTGTATAAAATTGACATCAATGAAACCAAATTATCCCAGGCGTTTAGAACCGAAGTTGATGCAAACGAATTTGAAATTTATACACGACTCATCATTGAACGTGAGCTCCAAAAAGTGGCAACCCGGAGGTTCTTCAAATCCAGTTTAAATAAATGAAAGTAGCAAAGGTCATAGTTGTATTTATCTTCATTGGCTTTGTTCTCGTTGGACATAGTCAGACATTTCATCTCACTAATTTTAGGGTTAAAGATGGTATGGCAAGCTCACAAGTCTATGACATTGCACAGGATAAGAAAGGGAACCTGTATGTAGCTACTGATTTGGGCCTTACTAAATACAATGGATATGCGTTCGAAACATTTTCGGAGGAAGAAGGATTAAGTGATAACTCAATAGCAAAGGTCTTTGTAGATGCTAAAGACCATGTCTGGTGTATCGGATCCAATAGAAGTTTCTCAGTTTTTCAGAATAACAAGGCCAAAATGTGGAGGTCATCCGATAGCCTCAATAAAATAATTGGCCGTGATTTCATTCGTTCATTTGCAGTTGATCAACGGGATAATCTAATCATTGGAATTTCTCAACCCTGTTTTGATAATGCCTACGTTATTAATGTAGACTCAAATGGCACCATTCAAAAAAACATAAAATCAAAGGGGTTTTATTACATGCTCCAAAAGAAAATCTTCGGTGGTAATTCGTGCCCGGGAAGTGTATCTAACCTGGAGATGATTAATGGACAGAATAAATCAAATTCTGTATTCGATAGAAGCCAGGGAACCCTTTTATCGGTTTGTGCTAACGATGAGAAAGCATTTGCGGTCAGTGATAATCAAATCATTTCAATCGGCTATTCCAGATCCTATTTTCTTGAATCCACTCACTCGGGATCTTCTTTAATAGACATGGATGGTAACTTGTGGGTGAGTACCTATTCCGGAGTCCTGTTTTTTAAAGAAGGAAACCTCAGGTCAAAACCAATCCATCTATTGAAAAACGTGTCAATATCTAAGATTTTTCAGGACCTGGACGGCTCCATTTGGATAGGAACCTATTCCAAAGGACTCTATCAAATTAAGAATCAGTATGTAATTGTTGTCGATAAACTGAATGATCTGTTTGAACCGGATATAAATTCCGTTTCAGGCAGGGATAATGCAATTGCCTTTTCGGATTCGAGAAACAATCTATACACCGCAGATATAAATGGTAATTCAACCTTAATTGGCTTAGCTACTTCACCGGTAAGCGATGTTCTATTTGATAAAAAGAATCCCCTGTTCCTGGAAAGACAGAAACGCAGGTCTACACCTAACACCTTTAAGTATAGTGGAATATGCATCTGGAACGGCAAAATTTCCGGAATACAATGGTATGGAAAGATTTACGGATTTAGTGGATACCGGGATCAGCAGGAAATCATTAATTCCTCTGCTTTTGATTTCAACGAAAAGGTACTTGCAATCGTTGAAGACTCTGTAGGAATCGTTTGGCTGGGCACAACAAATGGACTATATAGATTTGATGGAAAAGCTGTTACATTGGTTCAAAGCACAAATGAAATCCGAGTTGATCGTATCGATTTTTACAGTGGTAATTTGGTCTTTTGCTCCAGGGGGAACGGATTGGGTTTTTTGAATAAGGACACCCTTAGTTTTTTCGGTGAAGACCAGGGATTGGTAAGTAATTTTACCAACGACCTATTTGTTCTAGATAATGAATTGTGGTGTGCAACCAACAGTGGTGCTACGCGAATTACGGAGCAGGATACCATATCCATTGGAAGAAAAGATGGTCTGCCATCAGCGGAAATTAATGCAATATGGTCGAGTGCGGATAAGGTTGTATTCGGAACGCGAAAGGGGTTGGTCCTTTTGGACAAAAAGTATTTGATCAATACACCAAGGCTACTTACCCTCGAAATCGTTGACGTAAACTTAGGTGAGTCTAAATTAGATTTCCGTAACTCTACACCCGTTCTGCCTTATAAGCAAAATGGGATTTCAATTACCCTCAGGGCGATCGATTTCCGAATTGACTTCCCAATTAGGTATAGGTACCGGTTATCCAATGACTCCAAATGGTCGTATACGTCGCAGCCAACCATTAAATATGCTTCATTGCCCACAGGAGAATGGACCTTTTATTGTTCAGCTCAAAACCAACGTGGAGAATGGGGACCAATAAACGAAGTATTAAAATTGGAGGTTTCAAATCCCTACTACCTGGAGTGGTGGTTTATTCTTCTGGTATTAGCACTTGCCGGTGGAATTACCTGGGGCATATTCAGATGGCAATATGCACAGCAGGTGAAAGAGGAAAAAACTCAAAACGAACTCAATGTTCTCAAAATAAAAGCACTTAGTTCGCAAATGAATCCTCACTTTATTTTCAATTCTTTAAACTCAATTCAAACCTTCCTGGTGGATAACGATTTGAGAATGAGCAATAAGTACCTAACCAAGTTTGCCCGATTGATGCGATTTACCCTTAACAACTCCAATGAAACATTTGTTCCGCTTAAAGACGTAATTGCTTCGCTGGAGCTCTATATGGAGTTGGAGCAGTTGCGATTTGGGAACAAATTTGACTTTAAAATAATTACCAGCTCTTCACTTGAAATGGAATCATTAAAAATTCCATCCATGTTAATTCAACCGTTTATTGAGAATGCAATTTTGCATGGAATTCTACCGCTGGAATCCCGTGGAGAAATAATGCTTAAAGTTGATATTAAAGATGATAACACACTGTTAGCAACTATCCGGGACAATGGGGTTGGCAGGGATTATCACAAAGATAAAATTGGCAAAAAGCATAAGTCTCATGGTCTAAGAATTACCCGCGAGCGGTTGCAAGTATTTGAAAGTCTTATGGGTAACAAATTCAATCTGGAGATTCGTGATTTGAAAGATGAAGAAGGTAAACCGAAAGGGACTGAAATTGAACTAATGATTCCTTATATGTAAGAATCAAGGAATAAATGATTTTACTTTGAGTAGTATTAAAAAAATAGGAGACATGAGTGATCAAATTTCTTGCGTATTAATTGATGACGAACCCAACGCTGTAAAAGTTTTAAATAAGTTTATTGAAAGCTATTGCCCGACAGTAAATGTAGTGGGTACGGCAAATGACATTGAAGGAGGAGTTGAGGTTATTATGGAAAATAACCCGCAGCTTGTGTTTCTCGATATTGAAATGCCAATGGGAAGTGGTTTTGATTTACTGGCTAAGTTAGAAGATCGAAAATTTCATGTCGTCTTTGTAACTGCTTATGACCACTATGCGGTGCAGGCAATTAAAAGTCAGGCCATTGATTACATACTGAAACCCGTGGACATTGACGATCTGGTGAATGCCGTAAATAAGGTTACAAAAAAATTGCATGAACCTAAAAGTGTTAAAGAGGTACTTAGAAACGTTGCATTGGAAGAAAATGCCAAGCTTGCCATTCCCACTTTATATGGGCACCAATTTTTAGATCCTGAGAATATTATTCATATTCGAGCTGAGGGAAGTTATTCTGTGATCTACACTGAAACAGAAGGCGAAATAATGGTTTCCAAAAACCTGAAGAGTATTGAAAATGCACTAAAACAAGATTGCTTTTTAAGGGTTCATCGGTCTCACATTGTAAACCTGGATAAGGTAAAGGAACTGCATAAAAACGATGGTGGTTATTTGGTCCTTCAAAACAATGATCGGGTAGAAATTGGTGCTTCCAGTAAACCGGCAATTATGGAGAAATTGGGGCAGCGATTAAATTTCATATAGACAGAAATCTACCCTTTTTACAACTGAACCGTCGACTCTTATTGTCAGATTGCTCCATCCTTATTATCTGATTTAGTAGTTAATTTTAACTATTAAAATTTTACAATTTCGGCCTAACTTCACGAAAAATGAGAAGATTTGTTCTTTTACAAGAAATAGTTGGTCGTTCACAAAAACCAAAGGCTACTTAACGTGATTTGGTAGTACTATTGAAGTATCCAATTAACCAGTTATCGTATGAGTAGAGTCCCTTCCAGCTAACCATCACTCTCAAACTATAACATTCTTTTATCCTGGAAAAATGCTCTAATTAAGTTAGAGCATTCATCTTTTAGTACCCCGGGAACCACCTTGGTTTTCTTGTGCAAAATTGATTCAGACAATCGGGCATACCCCTTTTTACTGTCGCCAGCTCCATAGGTAATACCCTTTAAATGGGCAAGCATGGTGGCTCCTGCGCACATTACACAAGGCTCAAGCGTTACATAAAGCGTGCATTGGCCCAGGTACTTCCCCCCCAAATAATCTGCCGCCGCAGTAATTGCCTGCATTTCGGCATGGGCTGTAACATCATTAAGTCGTTCGGTTAAATTGTGCGCCCTTGAAATTATTTTGTTTTCGCAAACGATAACTGCTCCAATGGGAACCTCATCAGCATCAAATGCCTTTTGCGCCTCAATGAGGGCTTGTTTCATAAAGTATTCGTCACTAAAGGGGTCTACCATATCCATCCAAAAATCCAAAGGTATTTATTAGTATTCATTTGCAGTAAACCGTAATTTCGCGGTCCCAAAAACAGTGCAAATGTATAGGAGCCATAATTGCGGAGAACTGCGAAAAGAACATATTGGACAAGAGGTAGCTCTTGCCGGATGGGTACAACGTTCCAGAGACTTAGGTGGAATGACTTTTATCGACTTAAGAGATCGATACGGAATTTCGCAATTGGCCTTTAACGTAGACCAGGATGAATTTTTGTGCACCAGCGCCAGAAAACTTGGACGCGAATACGTCATTCAGGTAAAGGGAACCGTTATTGAGCGGGAAAGTAAGAATCCACAACTACCGACGGGTGAAGTTGAGGTTACGGTTAACGATTTGGTTATTCTGAACCCATCCAAAACACCACCTTTTACCATTGAAAATGAAACTGATGGTGGTGAGGAATTAAGAATGCAATACCGCTACCTTGATCTTCGAAGAACTCCCTTAAAAAACAACCTGCAACTTAGGCATAAACTGGCCATTGAAACCCGAAAATACCTGGATGGGTTGGAATTCATTGAAGTTGAAACACCCGTGTTGCTAAAATCTACTCCTGAGGGTGCGCGTGATTTTCTTGTACCAAGCAGGATGCACTCTGGCGAATTCTATGCTTTGCCGCAAAGTCCGCAAACCTTTAAGCAATTGTTAATGGTTGCAGGATACGATCGGTACTTCCAAATTGTAAAGTGCTTCCGGGACGAAGACCTTAGAGCCGATCGTCAACCTGAATTTACACAAATCGATTGCGAAATGACTTTTGTAAATCGAGAAGATGTTCTCCGAACATTTGAGGGCCTCGTATGCCATCTATTTAATGAGCTAAAGGGAATTCAATTACCTGCATTTCCAAGAATGACCTACGCGGATGCCATGAATTATTATGGCTCAGACAAACCGGATACCCGTTTCGAAATGAAGTTTGTTGATCTGTCAAATTTGGCGAAGAACAATGGGTTCAAAGTTTTTGATAACTCAGAATGGATGGGCGGAATTTGTGTGACCGGCGCCGCATCATATTCCAGAAAAGACCTGGATAAATTAACCGATTGGGTAAAACGTCCTCAAATTGGTGCCCAGGGACTGGTTTACGTTAAATGCAATGAGGATGGCACCTATAAATCTTCGGTGGACAAATTCTTTTCACAGGAACAATTGGCTAAATGGGCAACCGAATTTAATGCGCAGCCCGGAGATTTAATACTTGTGTTATCTGGAAAAAAATCAACCACACAAATTCAACTGGGGCAACTTCGATTGGAAATGGGGTCCAAGCTTGGACTAAGAAATCCGAACGAATATTCTCCTCTATGGGTGGTGGACTTCCCGCTTCTGGAATTGGATGAAGAAACTCAAAATTATCATGCCATGCACCATCCATTTACTTCACCCTTGGAAGAGGATGAAAATAAAATGGAATCGGAGCCTGGAGAAGTTCGCGCAAACGCCTACGACATGGTTATTAACGGAGTGGAATTGGGTGGTGGTTCAATTCGGATTTTCAATAAATCGCTTCAATCCAAAATGTTTGACTTGCTAGGTTTTAGTAAAGAAGAAGCCGAAGCTCAATTTGGTTTTTTAATGAATGCATTCGAATATGGCGCTCCCCCACATGGTGGTATTGCCTTTGGGCTGGATAGAATATGCGCTTTGTTTGGTGGTACCGACTCCATCCGCGATTACATTGCCTTCCCAAAAAATAATGCAGGTAGGGATGTAATGATCCAGTCACCATCCGCCATAGCTCCAGAGCAAATGATCGAATTGGGGCTTAGAATTGAAGAAAACGATAGGTAATTTTCTATCTTTGAGGGGAAGAACACACCCTAAGTTGAAGATTTTTCTCACCCTTGGTTTCGTCTCCATTTTATATAGTCTCTGCTATGCCCAAAATACAGATAGCTTAGAGTTGGAACTTCAATCGGCCGACGACTCTCTAACAGCCTCAATTTATTACCAACTTATTCGGGCACACGAATATTCAAATCCAAAAAAAGCGATTCACTACAGTCGGTTATCGTTAACGCATCCGCATAATCAGGAAAAATCAATTCAGGCCAGAACCTACATTAATTTAGGTAAGGTTTATAAAAATATTAGTGAATATGATTCTGCTGTTAAAGTAATGCTGCATGGAATTAGAATTGCCGAAGAAATTGATGATCATAAAATGATGGCTATGGGCTACAACAGCCTTGGTGTCATTTTTAAAATTAATAAGGAATGGGACAATGCTTTAAAATATTATAGGTTATCCAACGAACAATGTGTTTTACTGGAATACCCCATGGGTATTGGCATGACATTGAGCAATATTGGGACCATATACGGCGCCCGAAATGAAATGGATAGTGCCATGAAGTACTACAAACAGGCAGCTCAAATCGGCGAAAAGTATGACTTGATTGATGTGCAAGCTACTTCGTATAACAATATTGGCGAACAATACGCCAAGCTGGATATGGAGGGCAAAGCCCTTCCGTATTTCTTTAAAACGCTAAAATGTGACAGCATCACAAACAACTTAATGGGAAGCGTATTTACCCTGTTAAATATTGCCAACAGTTACAAAGTACTTGAAGATTATTCCAAGGCATTTGAATATTTCGAAATAGCAAAATTAAGGGCTGAAAAAGTAGGTTCGAAACAACTCATGAGCATGTATTATCATGGAATGTCGGATACTTATGAAAGGTTAGGAAAAAACAAAGAGGCACTTACGAATTTTAAGCTGGCCAAGCAATTAAATGACTCCATATTCAACGAGGAAAAGAGTTTGCAGTTGGTTAGGATGCAAACTCAGTATGAAACCGAAAAAAAACAATTAGAAATAGAAAACCTCTCTCAGAAATCGAACATACAGCAGTTAGAAATACAAAAGAAACAGGGACTAATTTATTGGATGGTATTTGGAACCCTTGCATTATTAGCTTTTGGCATTTTAATTTTCCTTCAGTTTAAATCCAAACAAAAAAGAAAGTTGGATCGGGCAATTATTCAAGAACAAAAAAAGGGAATCGACGCTGTGATTCATGCCACAGAAGAAGAACGAAAACGAATTGCCAAAGATTTACACGATGGCGTTGGCCAACAGCTCAGTGGATTAAAATTGTTTTTTAGTAAGTTGAAAGATGACTTGATAACAAAGAAACCGGAAATGAAGGAACAACTTATTGAGTTTAACCAGGTTTTGGATGAAGCATGTACCGACGTGCGTTCCATTTCCCACCAAATGATGCCAAAAACCTTAACCGAACAGGGACTGGTAGCTGCCATTGAAGATATGCTGAATAAAAGTCTGGGACTCTCCAACTTTGAATATGAATTTGAGCATTATGGCATAAAGGGAAGGTTTAACGAAAGAATTGAAATCAGTATTTATCGAATTTGTCAGGAATTAATTAACAACGTAATTAAGCACTCAAAAGCGGAGCATGTTTCCATTCAATTAATCAAAAATGAAAAGCATTTGGTATTGTTGGTTGAAGACGATGGGACCGGATTCTTAAAAAAAGAATCAAAAGATGGTATAGGACAGTTGAATATGTCAAGTAGAATTAATACTTTAAACGGTTCATTTTCATATGACAGTGAGCCCGGGCGTGGTACGGTTGCTACTATAAGGGTCCCAATTTAATATGGCTGAAATTAAAATCTATATCGCGGATGACCATTTAATGGTTCAAGATGGGTTAAAGTCCATCCTCAGCAATATAGAGGGAATACAGGTAATTGGGACAGCAATTGACGGAAAACAATGTTTGGATGAAGTTCGTTCAGGAATTAGGCCCGATGTAATTCTAATGGATATTGATATGCCAAGAATGTCGGGTATGGATGCAACCAAATTATTAAAACAAGAATTTCCGGACATAAAAATCGTTGGTCTTTCAATGCATGATGAACGGGGTGTAATTCAAAGCCTTATAGACGTTGGCGCCGATGGTTATATCCTAAAGAACTCAAGTGGGGATGAACTTGCAAAGGGAATTGAAGTGGTTTTAAAAGGAGAGAAATTTTTCTCAACCGAGGTTACCATGAAGTTGCTGAAACGGACCGAAGAAATAAAACCATCTGCAACCCGGTCTAAAGAATTTGAAGAATTGACCGAGCGTGAAATCGAAATTTTAAGACAAATTGCAGAGGGGCTATCGAACAAAGAAATTGGAGAAAAACTCTTTATTAGCCACAGAACGGTTGATACACATCGGACCAATTTGATGCGAAAACTGAATGTTCACAACATCGCAGGGCTAATCAAATTCGCACTTAAAAACGGAATTATAAACTAACAATACGACTTTTACTGTAGATATTTAAGGTGAATAACCCTTGCTTATTCAAGTATTAATTATAACATTTGAATCATATAATTTCATTAAAACCGTAAAAAACATGAGAAATCAAATACTTAGATTATTATTAGCAGGAAGTCTTCTTGTTGGAGCGCTTTCAGTTCATTCACAAGGAGATGCATTCGATAAAGGGTTCTCGCTGCGTTTTGGATTAAATTTACCTAACTCTAGTTTTGGAGGATTCGATGATTTCAATTCCAACTGGGGAATAGCTAATCCGGGAACTCCAAGAGCCTACACTAAAGGTTCAAGTCTTGGTTTTGGCCTCCAACTTGGAAGTATGTTCTTTTTTGACGGTATCGATTTAGGTAGCCAAATGGCAATCGGACTGGATGTATCATACATTGACTTAAACTACATTCCCGTGAATTATGAATTCAAGACCTTGGCTACCGGAAGAGTTATCGGAGAGTCGAAAATGCACTATTTTCAAATGGGTTTCATGGTAGGCCCAACCTTTAGTTTTTCATTGGTAGACAATATGTCGTTTGATGTGGCTTTTAAATTTAATCCTTCATGGAGTGGTTTTGCAGCTGGTGTAGACTTGAACGATGAACCTACTAATACAAATTATAATGATACATATGGTGGTATTAGTTATTTTCAATTGGGTTACGTACCAGCTATCTATTTCAGGTATAGTATTCTCTTCTTAGGATTTGAATACAACATCAACAACGGAAATCACAACATGGTAAACGATGATCATTCCAGTTTTGTAAGCAATAAAACCAACATGAGTCGAATGAAGTTCTTATTTGGATTTAAATTTTAATCCAGGTTAATAGTTGATCAAATAAAAAAGGGCCGCAGTTGCGGCCCTTTTTTTATTCTCTGTTTTATCCATACCAATTATACGGTCATAATATCCTTTTCCTTATCGGCCAGTAGCTCATCCACCTTCTTAGAAAATGAATTCGTTATGTTTTGAACTTCGTTCTCGGCATCTTTTGCCATGTCCTCAGGTAAGCCATCGTTTTTCATTTTTTTGACCTCGTCGTTGGAGTCTTTTCTAACGTTTCTAATAGAAATTTTAGCGTCCTCACCTTCTGACCTTGCCTTTCTAACCAATTCCATTCTCCTTTCCTCAGTTAGGGCTGGAATATTGATAATAATCATTTCACCATTGTTCTGAGGGTTCAATCCAAGGTTTGCATTAATAATGGCCTTTTCGATGGGTTCAAGCATCATTTTTTCCCAGGGTTGAACCGAAATCATTCTGGCATCCGGAGTATTAACATTAGCCACCTGACTCAAAGGGGTCATTGATCCGTAATAGTCAACCAACACACCTTCTAACATAGAAGGTGAAGCCTTGCCAGCTCTCAGCTTTAACAATGCCTTTTTTAAGTGATCGATAGACTGACTCATAGAGTCCTTGGCCATATCGTATATCATTTCTAGTTCTTCGTTCATGATTTTAGTTAACTAAAGTTCCAATCTCTTCTCCCTTAATAACCTCCAAAAGATTACCTGGTTTGTTCATATCGAAAACTATGATCGGTAGTTTGTTTTCATGGCACAGTGTAAAGGCAGTCATATCCATTACGTTTAAGCCCTTATCCATCACCTCTTTAAAACTAATGGTAGAGTATCGCTCTGCAGAAGTATCCTTTTCAGGGTCTGCAGAATAGATTCCATCAACGCGGGTTCCCTTTAGAATAACATTGGCATCAATTTCGATGGCTCTCAAGGATGCAGCTGTGTCGGTAGTAAAATATGGATTACCTGTACCTGCTCCAAATATCACAACCCGGCCCTTTTCCAAATGCCTTACGGCTCGCCTTCGGATAAAAGGTTCTGCAATTTGTTCCATCTTAATCGCAGACAACAAACGGGTATAGAGCCCAACACCATCCAGTGCCGATTGCAAAGCCATGGAATTAATCATGGTAGCCAACATACCCATGTAATCACCCTGAACACGATCAATCGCGCTATTTTCTGACTGAACACCACGGAAAATATTTCCGCCTCCGATAACAATCGCTACCTCAACTCCTGTTTCTACTACCTCTTTAATTTCTGAAGCATAGGTGTGTAGCCGGTCATGATCAATTCCAAAATCACGTTTACCCATAAGTGCTTCACCACTCAATTTCAACAGAATACGTTTGTACTTCATTATATCCTTTTGATGCCGAAAATTAGGACAAAAAAAAGAGAGAAGTTAAAAAACTTCTCTCTTTTCTATAATTGTATGTAACTCTTAAATTAAGCTAGTGTAATCAGCTTAAATTCACTTACTGAAAGATCTTTATCAACACCTTCAATGTATTGTCTTACAGATTTTTTACTCTCTTTAATGAATTCCTGATTCAATAGAGTACGCTCTTTGAAATATTTTTTCAATCTTCCGAAAGCAATTTTTTCAGCCATTTCAGCTGGTTTACCTTCATTGATAGCTAGCTCTTTTCCAATTTCAAGTTCCTTTTGCTTCAATTCTTCAGGAACATCAGCTTCATCAACAGCAACTGGAGACATAGCAGCAATTTGCATTGCAAGGTCACGTCCCAATTCTGCATTCGATTTATTCAATCCGATTAAAGAAGCAGTTCTGTTTCCAGGGTGATTGTATGCAACAACGCATTCCGCATTGATACATCCGAAATCAGAAATCTCTAATTTCTCACCGATTTTACCCATTTGAGCTTCAACTGCATTAGCAACTGTATCACCATTCAGGTTCAATGAAGCCAATTCTTCTTTTGAAGCAGGTTTTTCCGCTAATGCTAAGTCGGCAATTGAATTTACAAAATCAACAAATTCCTGGTTTTTTGCAACGAAATCAGTTTCGCAGTTCAATACGATATTGATTCCACTTTTACCATCTGTGGATGTTTTTGCAATTACATACCCTTCGGAAGCTTCATTCTCGCCCCGTTTAGCAGCAATTTTCTGTCCTTTCTTTCTCAGCAGGTCGATTGCCTTATCAAAATCCCCGTCTGTTTCAACAAGGGCTTTTTTACAGTCCATCAAACCTAATCCTGTTTGTTTTCGAAGTTTATTTACTTCAGCAGCTGTGATAGCCATTTCGAATACGTATTAAATGTTATTGTTATGCTTTAGTTGTTTCTTCCTCTACCGGCTTAGCATCTTTTTTTACTTCTTTAGCCTCAGACTCAGTCTTTCTTTTCTCTTTGATTGATTGTCTTTCCTGAAGGCCTTCGCTAATGCTTGCAGTAATAATGCTCATGATTTTACCAATTGAAGCGGCAGCATCATCATTTGCAGGAATTGGAAAATCAATCAAATCCGGGTCAGAGTTAGTATCTACGATCGCAAAAGTTGGAATATTCAATTTGCGAGCTTCTTTTACTGCAATATGTTCCTTTTTTATATCAACGATGAACAAGGCAGCAGGCAAACGATTTAGGTCAGCAATTGAGCCTAAGTTTTTATCCAATTTCTCCCTTGTTCTATCCAATTGAAGTCTTTCCTTCTTGTTAACACCAGTTGCCTCCGGATCACTTAAAATCTTTTCGATTTGACCCATTTTTCGAATCGCTTTTCGAATGGTAACAAAGTTGGTAAGCATTCCACCTGTCCAACGCTCAGTTACAAAAGGCATGTTCACTGAAGATGCAGAAGTAGAAATTGCTTCTCTAGCTTGTTTTTTGGTAGCAACAAAAAGTATTTTCTTACCTGAAGCTGAAATTTGTTTCAATGCATTGCAAGCCTCTTCCAACTTGGCAATTGTTTTATGCAAATCAATAACATGAATGTCATTTCTTTCCATAAAAATATAAGGAGCCATTTTAGGGTTCCACTTTCTTTTTAGGTGACCAAAATGTACACCTGCCTCAAGTAGTTCTTGATAATTAGTTCTCGCCATAATAATTTATTCTAATATACTCCTGGAATCTGCCAGGCCAGCTATAACTACCACCTTCCGTCGACTCTACTAATATAAGAGCATCCCGATATCTCGATAGCTATCGAGACGAGATTGGATACTGGTAAAAATCTTAACGTTTACTAAACTGAAATTTCTTTCTTGCCTTTTTCTGTCCTGGTTTCTTTCTTTCAACCATTCTGGAATCTCTGGTTAAACATCCTTCTGTACGCAGTACAGATCTGTTTTCTTCATCAACTTTAACCAGTGCTCTGGCAATAGCAAGCTTTAAAGCATCTGCCTGACCGTGAACTCCTCCACCTCTTGCATTTACCTTAACGTCGAATTTCCCCATGTTTTCGGTCAATTCAAACGGCTTTACAATAGCTTTTTGATATTCAGCCTGTGGAAAGTACTCAGTATATTCTTTATTGTTTACTGTGATTTTACCCTTTCCTTCGTTCATATAAATACGAACAACTGAGGCTTTTCTTCTTCCTAATGCATTTACTACCGACATGCTATTTATTTAATCGTATTAATATCAAATGCTTCTGGCTTCTGAGCTTCATGTTTATGCTCAGTACCAGTAACCACTTTTAGGTTTCTGTACAAGTCAGCGCCTAATTTATTTTTTGGTAACATCCCTTTAATCGCTTTTTCAACGACCCTTTCAGGATGCTTTTCTAACATCTCTCTTACAGAAGTAATTCGCTGACCACCTGGATATCCGGTATGACGAATGTACTCCTTGGAATTCATTTTGTCGCCCGACAAGATAACCTTATCCGCGTTTATTACAATTACGTTATCTCCGCAGTCAACATGTGGAGTGTAATCCGCTTTGTGCTTGCCTCTTAAAAGAAATGCAGCACGTGATGCGAAACGACCTAATATCTGATTCTCAGCGTCAATCACCAACCATTTTTTATTAACGGTATTCTTGTTTGCTGAAACTGTTTTGTAGCTTAATGTATCCAACGTCTTTCGTTTTGTTTATAATAACAAATAAAACACCCCCTAAAATTGGGGGTGCAAATGTAGAATTAATTTTCTTTTCTAACAAAAGAATGTTTAGCAGAAAACAAACAATGTTGGAAAGGCCAGTAAAAAGCGAATTCTATACCTGTTTACAGGGGCTTTTACTAATCTCTTTTAAGATGCTCACAACCTCAATATCTACATCGGGCCACAACTTTGTAACACCATCTTCTCCGGTATGAAGGTCTTTACAGACATTATTTAGTGCATCAATTGAACCTTCAGCATTCCAATTGGATAAATTAATCTGGCCATTAATTGTAACCGAGTTACCTTCCACAAAATATTTCATTTGTTGCGAAAATGCCTGACCATTTATAGATAGGCTTATCATAAGGCTTCCTTCACGCGCATTTCCTGTCATTTCCATAACCTTTCCGGAGATTAAATCCGAAGACTCCATACTCCCAAAGAAAAAAGAAGTGATCTTTTTATCCCGATCCGGATTATTGGTATTTACCGAAGCAGTGTAAAGCTCAAATTCCATATCCTGTAAAATCAAGTAAGGTTCTTCAACAGACGCAACTGTTTTTACCTTCGTTGAATCTAAGGTGCCACCTACCCCAACCTTGTCGGTAAATTTAAAAGCGGTCCATTTTACTGACGTTTCTCCACTATATGCATACTTACAGATTTCCTCTGCAGATTCTTCTTTACCACTAACGACGGCGTCCTTATTATCTTCAACGTTTTCATTGCTTGAAGATCCGCCACCACCGCAGGAAACCAGAAATACTGACGCTGCAACCAAACTTAAAACCTTTATTTTCATAATTATTTTCTGTTTTAAGTTTCAAAGATATGTAGTCATAAATAATAGAATTCTATTTTCATTCATTTTATTTGCATTACCAGAATATTTACATGAAAACAATTCTTATTCAACTATTGGTTTTTTCCTCCTTTATTGGTGTTGCACAAACCCAAAAACTGACCATTTACTTCAACAACCTTACAACCAATGAAGGAAAAATAATGATTCTCATTCAAGACAAAAACGAAAAAGATGTATCCAAACTTGTATTGTTTGTGTCCAATAAATCATCCAAGGCTTCGGTATACCTACCGGCTGGAAGTTATGGGGTAATAGCTTTTCACGACATAAATGGAAATGAGAAGCTAGATACAAATATGATCGGTATTCCAACCGAACCTTATGGTTTTTCTAACAATGCCAGGGGACTACTTAGCAAACCGGATCATGAAGAAACCCTGGTTACACTTAATCGCGAACTTAGCATTACATTCGATTTAAAATGATTTCTGTAAACGATGCAATTCTCAAATCTGTTGAAAGGACCAAACAGGGAACAATTCATCAGACAACTTTGAAAGATGTGAACCGAGGCTTCCTTACAGAAGATTTTATTTCTGATATAGACCTTCCTTCATTCAACAATTCGGCAATGGATGGGTATGCATTGCTTTATTCCGACTATCAAAATGGCCGTAGAGAATTTGACCTAATTGGAGAAATTCAAGCGGGGGACACCAATATTTATGAGCTCAACTCAGGACAAGCCTATCGAATATTTACAGGTGCACCAACTCCGTTGAATTGTGACCTGGTGATTATGCAGGAGCATGTTAACCAAACCCAGAATGGAATTCTTATTGATGAAGAAAATGCAAAAGCCGGCCAGAACATCAGGCTAATTGGTGAGCAGGTAAAAAAGGGGGATCTTGCTCTTAAAAAAGGGGCAGAACTTACACCGGCTGCTGTTGGATACCTGGCCTCATTAGGAGCTACTTCAATCAATACAATAATACAGCCTTCGATTACGGTAGTTTCCACAGGAAATGAACTGGTGTCAATTGGCTCCGAATTAAAATTTGGACAGATCTATGAATCCAACTCATATGGCATTGTTAGCGAACTAAAAAAATGTGGATTTAACGATGTAAGTTCAGAGAAGCTCAACGATAATTATGAAGAAACCTTCAATAAAATAAGGCAGCTAATCGAATTCAGTGACTACGTTATCTTAACGGGAGGAATTTCTGTCGGAGACTATGACTTTGTGGGCAAGGCCTTAAAAGAGCTGGAAGTAGAAGAGGTTTTCTATAAAGTGAAGCAGAAACCAGGCAAGCCCCTGTTTTTTGGACGCAAAGGTTATTGTCACATTTATGCCCTGCCAGGTAACCCTGCAGCAGCTTTATCTTGTTTGAATGTCTATGTAAAAAGCTCCTTGAGGAAGTTTCTGGGATGCATTGATCCATTACCTAATTTCATCCCTATAAAAGCGAATAATGACTTTCACAAAAAAGGCAACCGTGCTCAATTTTTAAAAGCTAAGGTAGATAATGGAGCGGTAACTATACTTGAAGGGCAAGGTTCAAACATGATGCACACTTTTGCCATAGCAAACGCATTAGTCTATATGAATGAAAATAACACCTCCATTTCCAAAGGTGACCAGGTGAGTTGCCTTCTTCTCTAAAAACATAGCCAAAATTTCTTCCTGCCATTTAAATCGCCAGCAAAATCGGACTTTTAGTCTTATAATCAGGCAGTTAGTAGTCATTTTAGCAGTTAATATTTACTAAAAGAGACATTTTTTCCGATTTTTTGCATTGGCCTTCATATTGACTAACTGCTGGAAAATTAAACACAATAAAAATTGAATTATGACACATACAAGAAGAATAAGACCTTTTGGATTTCCAACTTTGATGGACGAATTATTTAAAAACGAATTACAAGGAAGCTATTCAAATAAGGAAACAGTTCCTGCGGTCAATATCGTAGAAGTTAAAAACGGATACGAACTTGAACTTGCTGCTCCTGGCTTTAAGAAAGAAGACATTAATTTGGAAGTAAATAATGACACGTTAACCATTTCTTCTGAGCGAAAAGAAGAAAAAAAAGAGGAAGACAAAAAGAACAAGTATACCCGCAGAGAATTTAGCTTCGCCAAATTTAGGAGGTCGTTTAGCTTACCAGAAGATGTTGATCAAAACAACATTTCAGCAAAATACGACAGCGGAATTCTTCAAGTTTCGATTCCACAAAAGAAAGAGGTGGAGCAAAAAGTAAAGCAAATTGAAATCGGTTAAATTAATTAGACATAACTACCGAATTAAAGGGTCATTCTTATTAGAATGGCCTTTTTTTACGCCTAGTTTAGCGATAATGTGAAACAGCCGTCATTCCTTGCTTGACAAGGAACCGACGAGGGAGCTCAGTGAAACTAATCTAGTGCTATTTCTAGATTCCTGCTTTATGCTTCCGCAAAAGCTTCAGCAACACGCGGATGCAGGAATGACGTTTCTTTTTAATTAGGTAATATTTCTAACCCACATTATTCTTTAATAGCGCCTTTTTTATTTCCTGTTGTCTAAAAACAAGATTGGTTTCCGGCTCATTTCAGGGAATTGCATTTGATGAACTTTATCAATGGGCAAAAAAGCAATCTTAGGAGTAACTCTTAATTTGGCACCTAATACGGTTTTCAATTCATGTTCAAACATATCGGAATGGGTGCTGCTTCCTATGTGAATTAGTAGTTCATCTGTTCCAATTTCACTGGTATAGACCTCAACCACGTAATTAGACACCCCTTTTACTTTATTGAGAATATCAAAAATTGCCGGCGGATAAACCGTGGTTCCTTTAAGTTTTATCATTTGCTTTTTCCGCCCTAATACTGGCCCAACGCGCAATGTGGTTCTTCCACAAAGACATTTTTCTGAATAGTGATGAACCAAATCACCGGTTTTGAATCGAAGCAGGGGCATGCCTTCCACCCCAACAGTAGTGAATACTAATTCACCAATTTCACCTTCGCCAACATGTTTACCCTCTTCATCAACAAATTCAGGTATTATTAACCCGGGATGATGGTGCCCACCTCTACCATGCTCACACTCGGTAAATGCAGTACTCATTTCAGTACTTGCATAGGTTGAATACAACTTGATATCCCACTTCTCTTTAATTTTTTCACCCAGGGTATTCAAAGAAAAATCCTGATTTCTGAGGGGTTCACCTATACAGATGGCTTTTTTAATGGAACTATTTCGAAAATCAATTCCATTTTTTTCAGCAAAGCCAATAAGTTTCAATATAAATGAAGGAACCGCCACAACAACCGTTGGCTTTATTCTATTAATTGTATCCCAATGCAACTCCGGCACTCCTGAACCAACACGAACAATTCCTGCATTCATTCTTTTTGCACCTAAAAAATAGGCAAGCCCTGCCATGAATCGCTTATCAATGGTGGTCATTAACTGTACAATATCCTCTTCATTACATCCGGCTAACGCATAGGAAAGAGCCTCATTTAATGCCAATCGCTCAAGATCTCCATTGGTCATTGCAAAGGTTACCGGGTCACCAAGAGTTCCTGAAGTGGTTACGTAATCAATTACCCTGGTACGGGGTACGCATAAAAACTCGAAGTTGTAATTGTTTAGGTCATCCTTAGTAGTAATGGGTATTCTCTGAAGGTCTTCTAAGGTTTTTATACTTTTCGGGTCAATGTTCCATTCCTGGAATTTCCTCTTATAAAAAGGTGAGTTTTCAGAAACATACTTTATGGTTTCCATTAATTTCTCATTCTGTAGTGTCCTAATATCACTTACAGACGAATACTCAATCTCTGGATAAAACTCGCTCCCAATTAATTGATCTTCTTTCGACATTTCTTCAATTTCTTATTGATGTCTTCAACCTCATAAACCGTTGTAACCTCCTTGGTTAAAGCCAATTCGTATTGTTTGGCAGCCTGAGAATACATTTTCTTATTGAAATAATAGTTAGCCAATTTATAATTGTTGAGGTAATAATTGGGGTTGTTTGCCAAAAACCTTTCAATGGTTTCCAGGTCCAAAGTATCCAACAAGTTGTCATTATTTCGCCTATCTACTTCTTCTTCAAGTTTTCTAAATGTTAAATACTGCTGAAATTCTTTGGTGTGGATAAATGGATCTTCGGGTATGGTTTTTTCTTTTTCATCAACCGACTTATCGTCCTTCAAACCTGCGTAATTCTTAAATACTTTATTGAGATCGTAGCAAACGAAGCTACCCATCTGGTAGGGGTTGGCCGATACCCAAACCAAACCATCTTCCGGTTTAAAAATAATTCCGTGATGGGCCATCATTTGGTTAATCGCTTTTTCATTACCATAGCCGATTAACTTCCCATTAATTCCTTCCTTATCTCTAAGTATGTTAGCTACCTCCATATAATCAACCTTATTAGTAGAATCCAAAAGTTGATTCATACGATCATACCTGTATTGACTGTGCCACTTTTCAATGTGTTCTGCATTCTTTTTGTCTTTTTTGAAAGCTTCGCTTTGAAAATGATTTGAACATACCAGTTGCTGTTCATTGCTAACAAACACGCCTTGCTTTTTAGGACTTTTTTCAATTACCACGGCCTTGCCATCTTTTGCAGAGCCAACCAAAATTGATTCAGACACAAAAACAGTCCTTGATTCGGCTATTTCAATTGCCTCCTCAATGGTTGATGCATACTGCAAGATTTCTCGTGTTAGAATAGAAATTGGTGTCCCAGTTTTTTTTGGAATTTTGGATTTCCCTGCATTTATGGTTACCGTCAAACCATTAATGTTCATGCCCGAAACTGCCCCGAGAAATCCTGGCCACGAAACCAACATGAAGGGAATGCCCTGATCCGGTTTCATAAATACAACCATTTTTTCCTCTGAAAACCCTTCGCCTGCATAAAAATCAAAGTTTCTCCCCAGAATTAGTTTACCATCTTTCGAATTCTCTCCCCAGGAGGCAAACGAAGTACAACCGACCAACATTAAATCCTCCAGCGCATGGCCGATATCGTGTGCACCATGTAAATTCAATGCTCTAAAATATCGGGGGCCTGCCCAATCAAATTCTTCACTTAAAAAATTCGATTGTCCAAGAATTTCCTGCTGATATTCCGGAATAAAATAAAAAGGTAAGTTCCTGTTGTACCAGGCTACAATTTTCAATAATCGGTTTAGTTTTTTTTCATCAGGTACAATCTTTTGAATCTGCTTGTAAAAAACTGCTTCTTGGTTTTTCATCAATTCCCGGGCTAATAGCCCGTAATTGACACCTCTATAATAAGGTTTACCGTCTAGGTACATTTCCCATAAACCAAATCTGTTTTTTCGGAGCCAGGAATTGTCAATGTATTTAAATGTACTCTCCTGTGACCCTGTCAAGACTTCATTTACTTTTAATGAAAGCCTCGTTGTGTCTCCATCTGGTTTCGGTTTTTTCCGTTTTTCATAATAATTATCACAGGATGTAAGTAATAATAAAATGGCAAGCATCCATTGGATACTTGCCATTGAAAAAAAACGAAGTTTATTAGTATGCAAAATGTTTTAAACTGCCGTATTCGAATCTTCGTAGGTGGATCGAATAAACTTAGCCAGCGAAGATACAGCACGTTTATGGTTTCTTACAAACTGATTATTCGTGTCCCAAACATAACCTGCTAATACAGAGCAAATTTGTTTTTTGATTTCTTTATTCTCTTCCCTAACAAAGAAAATGTCCTGTAACTCACCTGTATACCAAGTCTTCACATAGGTTTTAAAAGTCTCAACACCTTGCATTATGTAATCAGTATACTCTGTTTGCCAATCAACATTTTCCCCTTTTATCTGTCGTGCTGCTAATTTAGCTGCCAAAAGACCTGACTCCGTTGCAAAAGTCACCCCTGAAGAGAATACAGGATCTAAAAATTCCGTACTGTTTCCAGTGAGTGCATACCCTTCTCCCCATAATTGCTTAATACCAACTGAAAAGGCGTTAATTAACACAGGGTCAAATTCTTTTGGAGCATCTTTAAACCGATCATAAAAGTAGGGGCTGTTCTTTAGCAGCTCATCAAAAATTTCTTCCTTAGTTCCACCCTTTTCAAAGTACTCCGGAGAAGCAACAAACCCTAAAGACGTTTTACCATTCGAAAATGGAATTACCCAAAACCAGACATGTTGTTCTAATACATCGAAAGTAATCATCCAGCCTTCCTGGCCTTCTGGTCTATTTATGTCTTCAACGTGAACAAATAACGAAGATCTTGGATCTAAATCCGAAGCTTGTTCAAGATCCAACAATCTTGGGAGAACCCTTCCGTAACCACTCGAATCAATCACAAATTTCGCTTCAATTTGAGACTCATTCCCTTCCTTATCAACAACAGTAGTTACTGAATTCGTTCCATTAAATTCGACGTTTGTTACGGTCGTTTCAAATGAAACATCAACACCCTTTCTTTGGATTTCCTCTACCAAAACATTATCCATATGGGCCCGTGGCAATTGCCAGGTCCAGCTGCTTCCTTCTGTAAATTTTTTAGAGAAATCGAACTCACAAACCTTCCCGTGTTTTAGGAATCGTGCACCAAATTTTTTCTGATATCCTTGTTGGTCCAATACATCGAAAAGCCCAACTTCCCTAAAGTGGTCCATACATCTAGGAATCAAACTCTCACCAATTACGAACCTGGGGAAAATCTGTCTTTCAACTACTTTCACCTTAATCCCTTGATTGTGCAGATATGCCGATGAGACAACCCCTGAAGGGCCTGCTCCAATTACTAAAACATCTACCTTTTCTTTACTCATTCTTCATTCTGTTTAAGGATCTTTTTACATTGATAATGAAAGCCTATTTTTGCGACAAATTTAAAGATAATGGTGTGCCTAAAGGATGATTTAAGGCAGCCTCTGTTATCGTTTAAAATAAACAACAATCGAATATGATAAAGGTTGGAGGCAGACCACTAACATTACATGAATTTCAGCAAGTATTATATGAAGGTGAGGCTGTTGGAATTTCAGAAGAAGGTTTAGAAAAAGTTGAAGCGAGTTTCAACTTTTTAGAATCATTTTCAGACGACAAAATCATTTATGGTATAAATACCGGCTTTGGCCCAATGGCTCAATATCGAATAGAAGATGTTGACAGAAAAGAACTTCAGTACAACTTGATTCGAAGCCACGCGTCAGGCACGGGTACACCACTTGAACCTCTGTATGCAAGAGCCACCATGCTTGCACGATTAAATACCCTGGCTCAGGGTTATTCAGGAATTCATATTTCAACGTTGGAGGTTCTGTGTGAACTTATCAATAAGAACGTTACTCCACTCATTTTTGAGCATGGAGGAGTTGGGGCCTCCGGAGATCTGGTCCAATTGGCACATTTAGCTTTAGTTCTAATCGGTGAAGGAGAATGTTTTTATAATGGACAGCGTAGAAAGACCGAGGATGTATTTGCCGAGTTGAACATTAGTAAACTGGAAATCAAAAATCGGGAAGGGCTCGCCCTAATGAATGGAACCAGTTGTATGACCGGTATCGGGCTAATTAATGTTACCCTTGCGAGAAAAATTGTTCGCTGGGGAGTTGAGGCATCGTGCTTGATTAATGAACTGGTTGGGACGTACAACGACCATTACTCCAAGGAACTAAACAGGGCTAAATACCATAAAGGACAACGTCAGATTGCCGACTTAATGTCATCTTATTTAACCAGCAGTAAAATGGTCAAAAGCAGAAAGGATCATTTATATCAGGGAGAGCATAAAGAAGAAGTTTTTGAAGAAAAAGTACAGGAGTATTATTCTTTAAGGTGTGTTCCACAGATATTAGGGCCGGTATTAGACACGGTTTCCTTTTCGAAAAAAGTATTGACCGAAGAGATTAATTCCGGGAATGACAATCCTATTATAGATGTAGACACACAAAATGTTTACCATGGCGGAAACTTTCACGGAGATTATGTCTCCCTTGAAATGGATAAATTAAAAATTGCATGTACTAAGGCTTCTATGCTTGCCGAGCGACAACTAAATTTTTTAATGAACCACAATCTGAACAATATTCTTACTCCATTTGTTAATAGAGGAAAACTAGGCTTTAACTTTGGCATGCAAGGAGTTCAATTTACAGCTGTAAGTACAACAGCGGAAAATCAAATGCTAAGTAATCCTATGTATGTACATAGTATCCCAAACAACAATGACAACCAAGATATTGTTAGTATGGGAACTAATGCTGCTTTGATTACTAAGAAGGTTATTGAAAACTCATTTGAGGTACTTTCGATCCTTTACATGTCAATGACAATGGCTGTTGATATTTTAGATTGTAAGGATAAACTATCGGACACGTCCCGACAGGTATATGACGAGATTCGAGAGGTATTCCCTACGTTTATTGAAGATCATCCTAAGTACGATGAGGTGAGAAAAGTAAAAGAGTATTTAATTAAAAAGGATATTTAGAATATGAAATATGCCTTGGTAACCGGTGGATCTCGTGGGCTCGGCAGAGCGGTTTGTGTAAAGCTTGCTACTATGGGGTATCCCGTTATAGTAAACTACCAATCAAACAAAACCGCTGCAGACGAAACAATTCAGTTAATTACCGAAGCAGGAGGAAATGGCGAACTTTTAAAGTTTGATGTTTCTGATAAACAAGCCGTTGATCAGGCACTTTCTTCTTGGATGGAAAACCATCCGGAAGATATTATAGAAGTAATTGTAAATAATGCCGGAATCACTAAGGATGTATTGATGGTATGGATGGAGGATTCGGATTGGCACAACGTTATAAACATAAGCTTAAACGGGTTCTACAACGTTACTAGAACACTGCTTGAAAAAATGCTTCGAAACAAAGGGGGGCGAATCATTAATATGGTTTCCCTATCTGGTTTAAAAGGAACTTCAGGCCAAACCAATTACTCGGCAGCTAAAGGTGCCGTTATTGGTGCCACAAAGGCCCTGGCTCAGGAAGTTGCCAAACGAAAAATCACGGTCAACGCAGTTGCTCCAGGATTCATTCGTTCCGATATGACCGCTGAACTGGATGAAAAAGAACTCAAAAAATTAATCCCTGCTAATCGATTTGGTACACCTGAAGAAGTTGCCGAGGTTGTTGGTTTTCTTGCTTCTCCCGGCGCATCTTATATTACTGGTGAAGTAATCAATGTAAACGGAGGAATGTACTCGTAATGGATAAAAGAGTTGTCATAACCGGCCTTGGAATTTACTCTTGCTTGGGAACAAACCGGGAAGAAGTAACCAAATCTCTTAGAGAAGGAAAATCGGGAATTATCTTTGATCGGGAGCGTAAGGATATGGGTTTTCGATCTGCCTTAACGGGTATGGTGGAAAGGCCTGATCTTAAAAAGTTATTGAAACGACGCCAACGTGTTGGTATGGCCGAAGAAGTTGAATATGCCTACATGAGCACACTGGAGGCATTAGATCAAGCTGGTATTACGCAAGAATACCTGGACAGTAACATTGCGGGAATTATTTTTGGAAATGATAGCTCTGCTCGGGCAGTAATGGAGTCCATAGACATTGTTCGGGAGAAAAAGGACACGACAATGGTTGGTTCCGGAAAAATATTCCAGTCGATGAATTCAACCGTTACCATGAATTTGGCAACTATATTTAAGTTGAAAGGAATCAATTTTACCGTTAGTGCGGCTTGTGCCAGTGGGTCGCACTCTGTTGGACTTGGGTTAATGATGATCAAACAAGGCTACGAAGACATAGTAATTTGTGGGGGTGCACAGGAGATCAATGCTTATTCTATGGCAAGTTTCGATGGCCTTGGCGTTTTCTCAACGCGTGAAAATGACCCAACAAAAGCTTCACGACCTTTTGACCAGGATAGAGACGGATTAATTCCTTCCGGAGGTGCAGCAACACTAATTTTAGAAAGCCTGGAATCTGCGGAGAAAAGAGGCGCTAAAATTCTCGGAGAAGTAATGGGCTATGGTTTTTCTTCGAATGGTGACCACATCTCAAACCCCAACGTTGATGGACCAACCCGATCACTTAATATGGCATTGGGAATGGCTGGAATGTCAGAGTTTGACATTGACTATATAAATGCACATGCAACTTCTACTCCTATAGGAGATGCCAACGAGGGGCGGGCAATAAACGCAGTCTTTGGAAAATCTAAACCACCGGTTTCTTCTACAAAAAGCATGACCGGCCATGAATGTTGGATGGCAGGAGCAAGCGAACTGGTATATTCAATGCTAATGATGGAAAATTCCTTTGTAGCACCGAATATAAATCTGGAAAATCCTGATGAAGCCGTTCAGGGGTTGAACCTTCAGGCAACTACTCTTGAACACAATATTGATGTATTTTTGTCGAATTCTTTTGGCTTTGGTGGAACTAATTCATCCATCATCGTCAAAAAGTTTGAAAGATAAGCTAATGACACGAGAGGAAATTGAAATGCGGGTGAACGAATTCCTGGTTGAGGAGTTCGAAGTTGATGAAGATATCATTGTTCCAGACGCTAATCTGAAAGAAACATTAGATTTAGATAGTTTGGATTATGTTGACTTAGTTGTGGTTATAGAACAATACTTTGGGTTCAAGGTAAAAGGCGAAGATTTTGTGAGCATTGCAACCCTTAAAGATTTTTACGATTACATCGAAAATAAAGTAAGCCAAACCGTATAACTACATATGGCCGAGCAGTGGACTGGACGATCTAAGGGTACCTCTCTGGGCTTCAAAATTTTTATTTTTACCATAAAACGTTTCGGGATAAAGGCGGCATATTCCGTACTGTTTTTCGTTGCAGCTTATTACTTTCTATTTTCTTTTAAGTCTTCAAAAGTTCTATTCTTCTATTTTCATAAGATTAGAAACTATGGGGTTCTAAAGTCTTTGGGTAGCATTTATAAAAACTATTTTATTTTCGGTCAGACCCTCATAGATCGATTTGCTATTCCAATGGGACTACAAGACTCTTTCACTTTCGATTTTTATCAGAATGAAATCATTAAAAAAACAGAAGACAACGGAAAAGGTGGAGTTATGATCAGTGCCCATATTGGAAACTTTGAAGTAACCGGACATTTTCTTAACGCAGAACTTGACAATCCCATGAATATGGTTACCCTTGATACTGGAGATGACACGCTGGATCAATTTTTAGCTGACGACAGCTCTAATAAAAGGATAAAGTTTATTAAAATTAAGAAGGGCAGTATAGCTCACATGATTGAAATAGGTGCAGCCGTAAAAAAGAACGAGCTGGTTTGTTTCACAGGAGACAGGCACATGGGCGGAAAAACTTACACCGCCAATTTCTTTGGCAAACCAGCTCAATTTCCGGCAGGGGTATTCGACATTGCCAGCAAACTTAAGGTCCCGGTTTTGTTTGTTTTCGCGATGAAGGATACCGCAACGCATTACCAGTTTAGCTGTCACGAAGCTAGTGGTGTAGGCCTAAAACCAGAAGAGATTTTAGGTGATTTTATTCTAAATGTTGAAAAACAATTGAACCATTATCCTTACCAATGGTTTAATTATTATCAATTTTGGAATACACCTAACTAGGTTGAAAAAACAAATCCTCATAGTCTACTATACCCAAACCGGGCAACTGCTGAAAATTCTTGAAAAAATTGCAGGACCTTTCCTTGCTGATTCTTCTTACGAAATAGAGTACCTTAAATTAGAAATGGAAAAACCCTTCCCATTTCCCTGGAACAGAAAAGAGTTTTTTGGAATTATGCCCGATTCCGTTCAGGAAAAGCCACACACCCTAAAGCCTTTTGAAACCAAACACGACCAGTATGATCTAATTATTTTGGGCTATCAGGTTTGGTTCCTTTCTCCCTCTGTGCCGTTTACCTCGTTCTTAGATTCACCCAAAGCATCTTCATTGCTCAACAATTCGAATGTTCTCACTGTTATTGGTGGAAGGAATATGTGGGTAATGGCTCATGAATCCATTAAGAAAAAACTTCAGGCACTTAATGCTAAATTAGTCGGAAACATTGCCTTAGTAGACAAGTCTCCAAATCTGGTTAGCGTTGTAACTATTATTTATTGGTTATTTCATGGTAAAACAGATCGTTTGTTAAACCTGTTTCCAAAACCGGGAATAAAAAATAAGGACATTGAAGATGGAAAACGCTATGGCGAAGAAATAAAAACCTGTTTAGAAAGTAATAATTTGCCCATCCTTCAAAGAAATTTGGTCTCAAAAGGTGCAGTTGCTCTAAAATTTGAGATCATTTCGATGGAGACAAAGGCGAAGAAAGTTTTTAAGGTGTGGGCGAAAATCATTAATTGGTCAGGTATAGAGGGGAGTTTAGGACGAAAAGTCACCCTATTTCTATTCGAAATATACCTTTATTTTGTCATTCTTTTCCTGTCACCACTAATATCAATTTTATCTACTTTTGCGGCTATCTTAAGGAGAAAAGCTACCGCTAAAAAGCTGGCCTATTATTCGGGTGTATAGAGTACGTGAGAAAAGGTAACTAAAGAGAATGTCAAGAACCGTATATATCAATAAAATTTCTAAGTTCTTTCCTAATAAACCTGTTAGCAACGATCAAATAGAAGATCGACTTGGATATGTATATGACAAACCAGCACGATCGAAATCGGTTGTGCTCCGAAGCAATAAAATTGAAAATCGATACTACGCTATCGACGAAAACCTAAATATAACGGACACCAATGCCGGAATGGCTGCAAAGGCCATCAAGGGGTTAGAATCGGATAATTTTAAAGTAGATGATATTGATTTAATAGCTTCCGGTACTTCTACTCCAGATCAACTTCTTCCATCTCATGCAGTGATGGTTCATGGCGAACTAAATAGCAAATCTGTTGAAGTTAATTCTTTTATGGGAGCATGTGTTACCGGAATGCAGGCGCTTAAATGTGCATACATGGCTATTGGATCTGGTGATAAGGAACATGCTGTTTCAACAGGGTCAGAAAGATGCTCTACCTGGTTAATGGCCAAAAATTTTAAAGCAGAAGCGGAAAATACTGAGGCATTAAATGAAAAACCAATTTTGGCATTTGACAAGGAATTTCTTCGCTGGATGCTTTCTGATGGCGCAGGAGCAGCACTGCTTGAAGCTGAACCAAGAGGAGACATGTCACTGAAAATAGAATTCATTGACATTAAGTCGTACGCCAATGAGTTGGAATCTTGTATGTATGCCGGAGCAGTAAAGAATGAGGATGGATCCCTTTCGGGCTGGTCTGAATTAGAAGAAGCTCAATGGATGAATGATTCAATCTTTGCATTTAAGCAAGACGTTCGGTTGCTAGGCGAAAACATAATGCGTTTAGGAGGCAAGTTTTTTGCAGAAACCCTGGACAAAAGAGGGTTAACTCCAGACAACATTGACTATTTCCTTCCTCACATTTCTTCCGAATTCTTTCGGTCTATGCTTCATGATGAACTAGCAGTTCTGGGAAAAGAAATAACCGAAGACAAATGGTTTACCAATTTATCAAGAGTTGGAAACGTTGGTGCCGCCTCTATCTACCTTATGCTGGAGGAATTATTGTATTCCGGTAGGCTTAAAAAGGGTGAGCGAATTTTCCTTTGTGTCCCTGAAAGTGCACGATTTCAGTATGCGTATGCCTTATTAACAGTAGTTTAAGCTATTGACATGGAGGATGAACTTTTATTTGAAGGTCCTCTAACAGGAAGGGAAAAACTACTTCAATTTATACCCCAACGTCATCCCATGGTTATGATGGATGAATTGGTTCATTGGGACAATAGCAAAACGACATCCGCATTAACCATTTCAAACGATAACATTCTTACCAACGAGGAATATTTCACAGAACCCGGATTAATAGAGAATTTTGCCCAAACCATAGCGCTGAGGATCGGGTATCACTATTACTTACTCAAACAAACTGCACCGGTAGGATATATTGGAAGCTTCAAAAAACTAAAAATTAACGACCTTCCCAAGATTGGTGAACGCATTGAGACGACCATAGAAGTAATTCATGAAATGTTTGGGGTTACTATGGCAAAAGGTCAAATGACCATAGGAGGAAAACCAATTGCCTCAATTGAAATGAAAACAGTGGTCGCAAAGGAGTAGTTATGTCATTGTTTGATAAGGAACAGTACTATGGAAGCAATGTGACCAAACTCCTGCCCCATCAACATCCTTTCGTTTTAATTAGTCATCTTGTCGAAATGGTAGGGAATCGGGCCATTACTCAATTCAAAATACCAAAGGACCATTTGCTAATTGAGAACGGGTACCTTTCTGAAACCGGCTTGTTGGAAAACCTCGCGCAAACCGCCGCGTTAAGTGCCGGGTTTGCCTATTTTACTGGTAAGGAACCCGAAATGGGAAGCTATCAACCGCCAATGGGCTATATGGGCTCCATCAAAAAGATTCAGATACAGAGGATTCCCCATTATTCCGAAAAATTAGAAACCAGAACTGTATTACTCAAAAGCATTAAATCGGGGCAGACAGAAGTCGTTTTTTGCATTGGGAAAATAAGCTCAGGAGCTGAAGTTTTAGCCCACGGTGAGTTCAAACTATTTCTTATATATCCTGAATAGATAATCAGGTATTCAGGCTTTATTCCCTTAAATTCCTGAATTTTCTCCCTTTAAATTCTCACCTCCACTTTTATTACTTTTGCTAAGGATTTTCACCTATGAAAAAAGATCAAATTCCACAAGATGACGCCAATTTACTCGAAGGCAAAACACGAGATTTATGTTATGCAGTTGATGAAAATGGTAATTATATAACGGGGTTAAGTACCGGCTGGGATCCAAAAAACGCTGCACTTCAGCACGCACTCGATTTTTTTAATGAACGCGCAGAAAAAGTAAAAGAAAAGGTTATTAAAGGTAAGTTAAGTCCACTGGCTTATTTCATGGAAGCAAGGTACATGGACGCAGCATTGCTTGCCGATTATATGGAACTATCCAAACGGGTTGTCAAACGTCACATGAAGCCAAAATTCTTTAATAAATTGGAAGACGATGTTCTTAAAGAATATGCCGAAATTCTAAGAATAGAATTCTCAGACTTAAAAGATTTCCCCACAAGTTGATATGCAATTAAATTTTGAACACCACCAATCTGCCCATTGCGAAAATGGGGTAACGTCGAATTTGTTCAAATTCTACGGAATTGACGCCAGTGAGCCACTAATTTTTGGCATGGGAGCAGGAATCTTCTTTTCATACTTGCCGTTTGTTAAAGTAAATCATGCTCCTGGTTCGTCTTTTAGACCAATGCCAGGCTTGGTGTTTAAACGAGCCGCTAAAAATTTGGGGCTAAGTATCTATCGTAAGAAATACCGCAATCCGAAAAAAGCCATGCGGGATTTGGATGAGGCATTGGAGCAAGGGAAGCCGGTTGGGTTACAAGTAGGTGTATTTCACCTGTCTTATTTTCCCGATCCTTACCGATTTCATTTTAATGCACACAACCTGGTTGTATTTGGAAAAGAAGGTGATAATTACCTGATAAGCGATCCGGTAATGGAAACCTCTACTACGCTTACGAGCAAAGAATTGCAACGTGTGAGGTTTGCTAAAGGAATATTTGCGCCGAAAGGGCAAATCTATTATCCGGTTAACGTACCTGAAAGTGTAAATCTGGAAGTCGCTGTAAGCAAAGGAATTAAGAAAGCCTGTAGTGATATGCTTGGAATTCCCATTCCATTTTTTGGAGTAAAAGGCATTAAAAAACTAGCAGGAGATGTTCGAAAGTGGCCAGACAAACATGGAAATAAGAAGGCCGCTTTATACCTTGGTGCCATTATCAGAATGCAGGAAGAAATTGGAACTGGGGGTGCTGGTTTTCGTTTTATGTATGCTGCATTTCTTCAGGAAGCAGCCCAGGTCTTGGGAATAAGTGCCTTGGACGAACTCTCAGAACAAATGACTGCTTGTGGCGATCTTTGGCGGGAGTTTGCGATAAGTTCGGCCAGAATATATAAAGCCAGGGAAAAATCCGGTGAGAATTATGCGGCCAGTGCCGACATCCTGTTGCAAATTGCTGACATGGAAAAAGAAATCTTTACCGGTCTAAAAAAGGCAATCTAATGCCAGAAACTGCAATAGATGTTCTAGGCCTGACCAAAGTATACAAGGACGGCTATAAGGCATTGGACTCAGTTTCTCTTACGGTACAAAAGGGTAGTATATATGGCTTATTAGGCCCTAACGGTGCCGGAAAAACTACACTCATTTCCATTCTCAGCGGGTTATTTGACCGAACATCGGGTCAGGTTAAAATTCTGGGTGAAAACACAGAAGACCTGTATCGCAATGAACTCCAGGAAAAAATAGGCGTAGCACCACAGGAAATTGCTCTATACGAATTACTGACTCCACTAGAAAACCTTAGTTATTTTGCTTCGCTTTACGGTATAAGTGGCGAAAAATTTAAGACACGATCCAAAGAACTGCTCGAAAAATTTGGACTTTGGGACGTTCGAAATAAACCGGTAAAACGGTTTAGTGGAGGAATGAAAAGAAGATTAAACCTAATCGCGGCCCTTATTCATAAACCGCAGCTACTTTTCTTGGATGAGCCAACAGAAGGAATTGATGTCCAAAGTCGGAACGCGATTCTTGAATACCTAACTGAGTTAAACGAGAAAGAAAAGATTACCATAATCTATACCTCTCATTTATTGGCTGAAGCTGAGAGCTTTTGCCATGAAATTCTTATCATAGATAAAGGTGAGAAAATGATCCATGGTAAGATGGGTGATTTGTTAAAGGATTCGGGAAAGGGGTTGCAACAGGTTTTCCTTGAGTTAACCGGATCACATTATCGGGATTTGTAGTTGTGAAAATTCTTTGGGCTGAAATAAAAAAGGAATTGCTGCTTCTGCTTCGTGACAAGGCAGGTCTTGCACTACTCTTTATAATGCCTGCCCTGTTGGTTGTGGTGATGACCTACATTCAGGATGCCGCCTTTCGCGTTTTTTCCAATGAAAAGGTTCAGGTAATCTGGATTGACAACGACGATACAAAAAGCTCTAATTCCATTAAATCAGAATTGGAGACTTCGGGCTATTTCGAGTTGGTAGATTCCTTAGGCGATAAGCCAATTAATGCTGAACTGGGAAAAGGACTGATCTCTGATGGAGAATATCAGGTCGGAATAATTATTCCTAAGGATTTCCATAAGAAATTTAAATCCAGAATCAAAGGACGAGTAGACAGTCTTTTAGCTGATTTTGGGCTAGCTGATTCAAACCAAATGACCGTTTCGAATTCACCCATCACAGTCAATTTAATATTTGATCCCCTTACAAAAGCCACGTTCAAAACCAGCATCTCCAATGGAATTATGGGAATTATTAATGAGTTAGAGACACAATATAGCTTTCAGGCTTTTCGATCAAAGCTAGCAGCCCGATTTCCTTATAATCCCTCTGGCAATTCAGAGTTGAAATTAAAACCGATAATAGGTTTTGAAGATGAGTACATTTTTAAAGGTGGTAGCGGATCGCTCCCATCATCGGTTCAGCACAACGTTCCGGCCTGGTCAATTTTCGCCATGTTTTTTATAATTATTTCATTCTCTCAGCGAATAGTAGAAGAACGAATTAGTGGAGTAAATAAGCGACTCAGAACAATACCCGTCCATACCGGACTTCTGGTTTTAGGAAAAGCACTCACCTATGTGTTTATCAGTGAAATTCAGCTGGTGGTTATTTTGGCCCTGGGGTTTTGGCTTATGCCAATATTGGGACTTCCCGAATTGGTGATTAATGGATCTTTCAGATTGTTGCTGCTGTTTACCATTCCTATATCCTTAGCTTCTGCCGGCTTGGCAATTCTTATTGGTAAATGGAGTAAGACAAGGGACCAAGCAGCATCCTTTGGTAGTATTGCCGTTATAATTATGGCTGCCTTAGGCGGAGTTTGGGTCCCGGTTTTTGTAATGCCAAGTTTGCTTCAAATAGTTGCGAAGTTTTCGCCTTTGTATTGGGCCTTAGAAGGATATTATAGCATAATTGTAAGAGGTTCCACTATTTATGAATTATTGATTCCGGCCTCCATTTTAATCACACTATTTGGGATTACATTTGCGCTTTCAACTTTAAAAAGAGATTAATTGTCTAAAAAGCTGACAACAACAAAGAGAATCAGAGTAAGATTTAACGAGGTAGATTCTCTAGGTATTGTATGGCACGGACACTTTGTTAAGTACCTGGAAGACGGACGAGAAGATTTCGGAGCTAAACACGGACTCACTTACTTGGACTTCAAGGCCAACAATTTTGCGATTCCGGTTGTTAAATGTGATATCAATTATAAAATTGCAGTGCAGTACGGAGATGAAGTAGATGTTGAAACTACCTATCATGACACGACTGCCGCTAAATTAGTATTTAACTATCGGTTGTTCAATATAAGAACCGGTGAGTTATTAGCAACAGCAAAAACGATTCAGGTATTCACTTCGTTTACCCGCGAATTAAGTTACGTTGAACCTGCATTTTTTACTGAATGGAGAAAAAAAGTCGGACTTATTGAATAACATGATGGTTTCAATTGCAGACCATAGCATTGTATCTCCTTATGGAATAGGCTCCGAATTGAGCTTTCAACAAATAAAAGAAGGAAACTCAGCAGTTCAACTCAATTCAAACTCAACCCTCTCACCAACTCCCACTTACCTGGCCAAAATTGAAAACTCGCTTTTTTCAAAAATTAAGGTAAGCCACCACACCCGCCTGGAAAGTATGATGATTCGAGCCATCGAAGATGCCGTTTCTAAATCCAGGGTTGATTTGAAAAGTGAAAAAACGCTTTTAATATTAAGTACCACAAAAGGAAATATTGACCTTCTGGAAGACCACGACTATAAAGGGTTCAATAAAAGCAGAAGTTACCTGGGAGCCTTATCTAAGCACATTGGAGACTATTTTAAAACTTCCAACACACCGCTTGTTGTAAGCAACGCATGTATTTCGGGCGGGTGCGCCCTGGAACTTGGAAGTGATTTTTTACAAACCAAGCGATACAACAACATTGTAGTTTGTGGTGGGGATGTAATTACTGAATTTGTTATCTCAGGGTTTAGGTCGTTTCATGCCCTGAGCGAAGGCCCATGTGCTCCCTATGACAAAGATAGAGACGGAATAAACTTAGGAGAAGCCGCAGCATGTGTTGTACTATCCAGTAATAGCAATTCAAACATCCAACTCATTGGGAGCGCCACCAGCAATGACTCTAACCATATTTCAGGCCCATCAAGAACAGGTGAAGGGTTATACCTTGCCACTTTGAATGCATTGAACCAGGCACAAATCGATGCCGGAGAGTTGGACTACATTTCGGCCCATGGCACAGCCACTAATTATAATGACGAAATGGAGTCGATTGCATTTGGCAGGGCTTTCATTAACGAAACCCCTTTGAATAGTTACAAGGGTTATATCGGACATACCCTGGGTGCTGCAGGGGTTATAGAAACAATATTGACAATTATTTGTCTTCAGAAAAATGTTTTAATAAAATCCCTTGGTTATATGAATGAGGGTACAAGTCAGCCTTTAAATGTGATTGAGACAACCCATTCGTCTGAATTAAAGTATGCACTAAAAACAGGATCTGGTTTTGGCGGAGGTAATAATGCACTAATTTTCAGAAAGAATTAATGGCAGAAATTACCTCATATAGTGTTATCCGTAATGGAAAAGCCTGGGTCAATGGACAGGAAGTGTTTAGTTCTTCAACATCGTATGATGAATTTATAAAAGAGCTGTATCGCGATCAAAAAATCGGCTATCCCAAGTTTTTTAAAATGGATCGATTAAGCAAGCTTGGTCTTGTAACCAGTGAGCTATTACTCTCCGACCAAAAAATTAGTGAAGAATACTCTCCGGATAAGATCGGAATTTATTTGGCCAACAACGCGGCCAGTTTAGACACCGATCGGGAACATCAAAATACAATTCAAAATCGCAATGATTATTTTCCCAGCCCGGCAATATTTGTTTACACACTTCCAAATATTGTGGTTGGCGAAATCGCTATTAAACAGAAGATAAAAGGGCCTAATAATTTCTTCATTTTTGATAAATTTGACGCTTCGTTTTTTGCGTCTTATGTCACGGATCAAATGAAACTTAATAAATCAGAAACTTGCCTTTTTGGGTGGGTTAATGTAGATGGAGAAGAGTACGACTCTTGTCTGTTTTTGGCAGAGAAAAAAAAGGGCATTTGCCCACTTAATACTACCTCAATTGAGCGTATTTACAATAGATAAGTAATGGAAGATTTAATTAAAAATTTAAAGGAACAAATCATAGATCAATTAAACCTTGAAGACATGTCTCCTGAAGATATTGATGCTGATGATCCGCTTTTCGGAGATGGACTTGGGCTTGACTCAATTGATGCACTGGAATTAATCGTATTATTGGAAAAACACTACGGAATAAAAATAGAAGACCCAAAGGAAGGTCAAAAAATATTCTTATCGATTCGTTCAATTGCCGAATTCATAACCGAGCACAAAAACGCATAAGAGCTTGGCTGGTAAACGGGTTTTTGTTACCGGGCTGGGAGCAATTTCAGCTATAGGCTCAAACGCCAGGGAAAACCTTAATTCCTTACTCAATTCTGAACACGGAATTGCTCCTGTAAGTCTATTTGAGACTCGCAACAACCATTTGATGGTTGGAGAGGTTAAAAAATCAAATACAGAATTGATTACTGAGTTGGGTATTGATCCCGATGGTGCGTATACTCGAACCACCTTGTTGGGACTGATGGCCGCAAAAGAAGCCTATAAGCATGCCAACCTTTCCGACAATTCTGCCTGGAAAACGGGCCTTATATCTGCAACCAGTGTTGGCGGAATGGGTGAAACCGAAAAGTACTACTACGATTACCTCGACAAAGACGAACATCTGGACCTGATAGAAACCCACGATTGTGCTGACAGTACGGAGCAAATTGCCGATTATTTAGGGATCAAAGATTATCTGGGGACAATTTCAACCGCGTGTTCATCTGCTCCAAATGCAATTATGATGGGAGCACGACTCATCAAAGCAGGGAAAATGGATCGAATGGTTGTTGGAGGAACCGATGCCCTTTCTAAGTTTACCTTGAATGGGTTTAATACCCTAATGATCTTAGATTCTAAACACAGCAGGCCATTTGATGCCACAAGAGCTGGGCTAAATTTAGGTGAGGGAGCCGGGTTTATTATTCTTGAATCGGAAGATGTTGTTGAGGCTGAAAACAAAACCACCCTTGCCGAAATTAGGGGATATGGCAATGCAAATGACGCACACCACCAAACGGCAAGTTCACCAGAAGGAAATGGAGCTTTTTTTGCCATGAATGCTGCTTTCCAGGTCGGCGGAGTGTCCCCTTCTGAAATAAACTACATTAATGTTCACGGAACCGGAACTGAGAATAATGACCAGAGCGAGGGTACTGCAATAAGGAGAATTTTCCCCAATGAACTCCCTCCCTTTTCATCCGTAAAATCATTTACCGGTCACACGCTGGCTGCCGCAGGAGGGTTAGAGGCTGTTTATTCAGTATTGGCCATACAGGAAGGTTGTATTTATCCCAATTTGAATTTCAAAAACCCAATTGAAGGGTTGAACATGATCCCGGAAACCAACGCTCAAAAAGGGTTGGAGATTAATCATGTTCTGTCTAATTCATTTGGATTTGGAGGCAATTGTACTTCGTTAATCTTTTCAAAGTCTGAGGTATGAAAATGTACATTAACGGAATTGGCTGTGTAGCACCCCAGGACACCAAGTCTAAACCCCTTTTCGCCAACCCGGTGGTTGAAGAGGTTCTTCAAACCAGTGTAATTAAACCCAATTACAAGGAATACATCTCTCCCGTTAAAATAAGAAGAATGGGTAAGGCAATAAAGATGGGAATTGTCGCCTGTACAGATGCGCTTAGAGATGCAAATGTGGAAATGCCGGAGGCCATAATTGGTGCGACCGGATTAGGCTGTCAGGAGGATTCTGAAAAGTTTCTTGAAGCACTTATTAAAAATGATGAGCAATTTCTTACTCCCACATCTTTTATCCAAAGCACGCACAATACAGTTGCTGGACAGGTTGCTCTTATGTTGAAATGTAACGCATACAATTTTACCTATTGCCACCGTGGTTTCAGCTTCGAAAATGCTTTGGTAGACGCTGAATTAACCTTTGCAGAAGAAAGAGCAAACAATGTTTTGGTGTTTGGGATTGATGAAATGACCGCACATACGAGACAGGTATTTCAACGAATCAACTGGAATGTACAAGAACCAATAAACGTATTGAACCTGCTTGACAACACTACAGAAGGAACCGTTTACGGTGAAGGGGTAGCTAGTTTTTCTCTTTCTTCCCGGAAAAATGAAAATACTTACGGAGCAGTCGAATTGGTTGAAATGCTCTACAAACCGGGTCAGGAAGCTGTTAAACAAAAATTGGGCTCCATCGCCAAAGAGCACAGCGTTGACTTGGTTCTTGCTGGTTATAACGGAGATCAAAAGTTTGACCAATTCTACCCTAACCTGGAAGAAATCTTTCCAAATTCAAGTATTGGTGCCTTTAAGCATCTTGTTGGTGAATATCATACGGCATCCTCTTTTGCTTTGTGGTTGGCTTGCGAAGTATTGGCCGATCAACATTTACCAGAAGTGGTTCAAATCAAAGGCAAGAACAAAAAAGAATTTAATAACATCCTAATTTACAACCACTACAATAACCTTGACCATAGTTTTATTTTACTGAAAAAATGAGCGCCTACGTAAGGAAGAGCATTGCTTTTTGGGCCTCTACTGTGGTTCTCGTAGTATTTCTGGTTCTTAATGATGCTTCTCCGTTTTGGGTAATCATTCCTATCCTGATATTTGGATTGTATGTTACTTATAATTCCTTCCATATTGAACAAAATTTTTTCCTCGAATCAATTGTCAGTGGCAAACCCAAAAAAAAAGGAATTGCAATTACATTCGACGACGGCCCTAACAACACCATAACTCCTAAGGTGCTGGCATTGCTTGACAAATACAATGCTAAAGCAAGCTTTTTCTGCATTGGTAAAAACGCTGAGGAATACAAAGAAATCCTGCAGCAAATTGATAGAGCTGGGCATACCATTGGCTCTCATTCTTTTAGCCACGACAAGTGGATTGATTTTTTATTTACAAAAAAATGGATCAATGAAATTGAATTGGCCAACAATACCATAGAATCAATTATTGGTAAGCGTCCTCGATTCTTTCGCCCTCCTTATGGGGTTACGACCTACCATTTGGCAAAAGCAATAAAGAGAACCAAAATGCTTTCTATTGGTTGGAATATCCGGTCACTGGATACCATGAATAACAATGTTTTAGAAATTGTTAACCGGAGTACTGAAAACCTTAAAGACGGCTGTATAGTTTTGTTCCACGATAATTTGGATTGGTCCTGCGATGTTTTGGAAGAGTTTTTGATTAGAACCCAAAAACTTGGTTTGCAGGTTGTTCCTTTACCAGAACTAATTGAGGAAAAAGCTTATGAAGACTAATCTCTTATTAATGGCACTGGTTGCTGTGTTTTCCAGCACCCTGTCCGGGCAAGGTTTTACCAAACTGGACAGCAAAATCCAATTTAAGGCTGCACTTAAAAAGGCATCAGACAAGGTGAGCACTGTAACTGCCAATTTCAACCAAACCAAGTACTTAAGCTTTATGGAAGAAGAAGTGAAAAGTACCGGTATATTTTATTTCTCCAAGCCCAATAAGGTTCGCTGGGAGTACCAGACACCGACTGCCTATTACCTGGTCATCAATAACAACCAAATAATAACCTTCATGAATGGAAAAAAGTCAACCATCGATGCTTCTAAAAACAAAACCTTCAGTGAAATAAATAAAATAATGCTGGGGAGCATCAATGGTGAAATAGCCAATCACCCCGATTTTGAAAGTACTTTATCGGAAAACTCAACCATGTATCGCCTTAATCTAAAACCAAAGTCCAGGGCATTGAGTGATGTGATGACCGAAATAATTATTTGGTTTGATAAAAAAGACATGTCTGTTAGCCAAATAAAGATGATTGAGGCTTCCGATGACTATTCATTTATAACTTTGAAAAATAAAAGGATAAATGAAACCCTTAGTAATTCTCTGTTCACTCCTTAGCACAATAATATACTCCTGTTCAGGAGGAAAACCGCTTCCCGAACATCGGGTAATTTATGACGAGGTTTCTGTTGAGGACCAAAAAAACGATCGTAGTAACGTAACCACTCTCCAGGTCTATAATTCCAATCTCACCTTTCAGGATCAAACGTACAACGGTAAACTTTTTGTAAAAAGGTTGAATAGAGGCCATTATAAACTAGCCTATACCACGGATTCAGACTTTAAGCTCTATGCCCTTGAAATTTCTGACTCCACTATTGGCTGGGAGTATTGTTTGACTAAAATGGACCGCAAAGTGGTTAAGAAAATTCTTGAACGAAACTTTAGAGCGTTCCTTGCACTAGTACACATGGATAGCCCTGCCATGGTATCCCGAGAGGAAAGACCTCATACTATAATGGGAAATTCTGAAAACAAGATTTACGTTTACTGGACAGACAATACTAAAACGGTACCCTATAAAACCATATATACCTCAAAAAAGGAGACTTTGGTAATTGTTCACTACTTGGATATAGTTAATGGGTTTCCCAAACGAATTAAAGTGGTAGACCATAAATCAGAGCTATCCATGACCTTAGTTAAAGCTAATTGAATATGTTGCTAAAAAATTTCTATTCGGTATTACATAAAGAATCACTCCAGGACGGAAAGGCCAGTTGGCAGATCGAGCTTAATCCATCTCATGAGATTTTTAAAGGCCACTTTCCCGGAAATCCAATTACCCCAGGCGTATCCATGATTCAAACCATTAAAGAAATAAGCCAGGAGCTGCTGGAGAAAAAACTGTTTTTGGAATCGGCTGACAATGTCAAGTTTATGGCCATAATAAACCCTGAAACAGATCCTATCCTGGATATGGAGATTAGCATCGAACAACGGGAAGACAAATACAAGATTAAAAACGTATCCAAATTTGGAGATACGGTTGGGCTTAAGTTTAGTGGTACCTTTCGTGTAATCTAGAAATTGCAAGGGCACTTGGAAAAGTCACTTTCACAAAAATTATTGCAGGAACTGGGATGTTGTGTCCTAATTCCAACCTACAACAACGAGAAAACCCTTAAACGTGTTGTTGATGGTGCCCTGGAATGGTCAAACGACGTAATTGTTGTTTGCGATGGTGCCACAGATTCTTCACTCTCCATATTACAGGGATACAAAGGGTCCATTCAACTTATAAGTTACACCCCAAATCAGGGTAAGGGAAATGCGCTTCAGGTAGGTTTTAAAAAAGCTGTGGAATTGGGCTTTGATTATGCAATAACCATTGATTCGGATGGACAACACTACCCCGAGGATATTCCAAATTTCATCAACAAATTGAAAGAAATACCAGGGAGCTTGATCGTTGGTTCGCGAAACATGGATCAGGATACCGTTCCTGGTAAAAGTAATTTTGGACATAAATTCTCAAATTTTTGGTTCCGGTTCGAAACCGGAATAAACCTTCCAGACACCCAATCCGGATACCGCCTTTATCCTGTAAAAAAACTCGCTCAACTGAATTTCTATACCAAGAAGTTTGAGTTCGAAATTGAGGTAATGGTAAAAGCAGCCTGGAATGACATCCCCGTAACTTCGGTTCCGATAAAAGTTCTTTACAATCCTGAAGAAAGGGTAACCCATTTCAGACCCTTTAAAGATTTTACCAGAATAAGCATATTAAACACCTACCTGGTTACATTGGCCTTGCTTTACTACAAGCCCAGAAACATCATTAGAACATTTAAAAAAAAAAGCCTTAAGGATTTTTTCTTCGAAAACATACTAAAGAGCCAGGACAGCATTACCAAAAAAACGTTTTCTGTAATGCTGGGAATCTTTATTGGATGTTCTCCTGTATGGGGCTTTCAAACCGCCCTTGTAATTGCCCTGGCCATTGTATTCAGGCTCAACAAAACCATTGCATTTCTGGCTTCAAATGTGAGCATGCCTCCCCTTATTCCGTTTATTGTTTTGGCCGGAATAAAATGCGGAGAAATAGTCACTGGACAACGAGTATCCTTTGACTTTAGCAATGGCATAAATTGGGAAATGTTTCAAGATCATATCCTGCTTTTCGTTGTTGGAAGTTTTATTTTCGCTACTCTATTCTCAATTGTCGGTGGATTGGTAACTTTTTTGGCATTATCCAGCTATAAGTCAATGCGAAAGTAAAATTTGGAAAAGGTTTTTATAAATATTTACCTCTACTTTAAAACCAGGAGAGCACTATTTGCTTTAATCCTGGTTTCGGTTTTATTTCTTTTCGGATGGTTGGCTTCACGGCTGGAATTTGAAGAAAACATTTCCAGAATGTTGCCCGACAAGGCCAACATTATGAGAATTAATCAAACCATTGAGTCATCCGGGTTCATGGATCGGTTGTTTATTCATGTATACTCCGAAGAGGAAAACCCTGAGTTACTTACCAACTATGCCGATTCGCTCACCAATATTCTGAACAACAGCCCTGATTCAGGATTAATTCGGGAATTGGAGTACAAACTATCTGAAGAACAGGAAAACAAGATCTTTTCATTTGTACAGGATCATCTTCCCCTTCTATTGGAAGAATCGGATTATGATTCAATTGCCGATCGATTAACCAAGGAAAACATAGATCAATCGGTTACCAATGGCTATCAACTTTTAATGACTCCTGCAGGAGCATGGAGCGCCCCTCTATTCTTAAAAGACCCCCTAAACCTAACCTCGCTGGGATTAAACAAATTGGCTCAATTAAAGCTAGACGACAACATTGAAGTGTACCAGGGATATTTCTTATCCAGGGATCATAAGCACTTATTAATGTGGGTTATTCCAAAAAATGAACCCAATGAAACTACAGAAAATGCCCAACTGCTGTCCAGCATAGATTCATCGCTTGCCGTTCTAAACTCTGCCAACGTGCGTGGTGAATACTTTGGAACCACAGCTGTAGCAGTTGGTAATGCTCAGCGGATAAAATCAGATATCCAAACAACCGTAGCCATTGCGTTTACCCTCTTACTCATTTTTCTAACCACTTATTTCCGGAAAATTGCTACCATTCTGTACCTGTTTACTCCCATGTTATTTGGAGGGTTATTTGCGCTATCGGTACTCTACTTATACAAGGGAACCATTTCAGCCATATCACTGGGAATTGGTTCTATGATCGTAGGAATTACCATCGATTTTAGCCTGCATTTTCTAAATCACTTTAAGGAAGAAAACGATACCAGGGCAGTACTTTCTGCGACCATTCGGCCCATTCTTACCTCTTGCCTAACCACTGCTTCTGCCTTCCTGTGCCTGACCTTGGTGAAATCGGATGCACTGACAGATTTGGGGTTATTTGCAGGGCTTAGCGTTATAGGTGCTGCATTTGCTACACTGATCGTTCTTTCACAGGTAATTAAACCCTTTAAGACAAACCCCGAAAAGCCAAAGGGCGATATTCTGTCAAAAATTGGCAAGTATCCAATCCATAATAATTTCATCGTTCTTGGGTCGGTAGTGGTAATAACCATAATCTGTCTGTTCTTCTTTAAAAATGTTCGCTTCGATGGTGACATGCAAAAGATGAACTATTTGTCCGATGAATTAGGCGCAGCACAAACCAGGCTTAGTGCAATAAACGGGTATTCGGAAAAAACCGTCTATTTAATAGCACAAGGAGCATCAAAAGAGGAGGCATTGCGCAACAATTTAGAGGTTGGGAAATCTTTGAACACCCTTAAGGATAAATTTTCAACCCTTGAATTTGCAAACAGCTCCGTTTTACTACTCCCGGAAGAAGAACAAAACAAGAGGCGGCAACGCTGGAAAACTTTTTGGACCGACGCCAGGGTTAGAAGAACCATGGATGCACTTGCTGCATCAGGTGAACAATACAAGTTTAAGCCTACAGCGTTTAAACGTTTCCCCTTATTTATCTGGAGCAATTTCCAACCTTACACCCTCGATGATCTACTCGAATTAAAAGCTCTAAATGTTGGAGCCTTCATCGGAGAAAAAGATGGTCTACATGTCGTTTTTAATCCACTAAGGATTAAAGATGAACCGATTAAAGAAGTTAAAGAGTACCTCAACCAAAAGGAAGTTTTTGTTTTCGATAAGGCAGCTTTTACCAACAGCATAGTTACCTCACTTCAAAAAGACTTTTCTAGTTTGATCTGGGCCTCCCTGCTTGCCGTGTTCATCATTCTAATTCTTTTTTTCAGGCATACTTTATTGGCATTTCTAACCTTATTACCGGTAGTGATTAGTTGGGTTTGGGTAACTGGAATCATGAGTATGTTCAACATTCAGTTCAATATATTCAACATCATTGTTTCGAGTCTGGTATTTGGGCTGGGAATAGACTACGCCATTTTTATCACTTCCGGCCTGCTCCATGAATTAAAAACCGGGGAAAGGAAAGTTTCCATTTACAAGGTGTCTATTCTGCTTTCTGCACTAACCACCGTTTGCGGAGTTGGGGCTTTAATATTGGCCAAACACCCCGCCCTGTATTCTATGGCATTTATAAGCATTCTTGGAATTGGAATTGCCGTACTAATCTCGTTTACATTACAAACCTTCTTGATTCGCACCTTGATAGTAAATCGTAGCCAGCGAGGTGTTGAGCCCTACACTACCTATACCTTAATCAATACGATTTTAACCTTTTCTTTTTTTGTGCTGGGTTGTATCATAGCATTCATCATGGGCTATCTTATTTTGCCTTTGATTCCTGTAAAAAAGAAATTCAAAAAGCAATTGGTCAATTGGTATTCTTCAAAATGGCTTAGAATAATAACCGCAAGCCAGGTACAGATTCCCCAAACACTTAAATTTCCCTCTAAAGAACGTTTTGCTAAGCCTTCTATCATCATTGCCAACCATGAAAGTTTTCTTGACATCCTGGTGCTTTTGGGGATGTATCCCAAAAATATCTTAGTTACTAATGATTGGGTTTATAATTCACCGTTCTTTGGAAAAGTAGTCCAGTACATTGGTTTTTATCCGGTTTCCAAAGGTATTGATGACGCACTGCCCCACCTGAAGAAAAAAATAGAAGATGGATATAACATCTGTATTTTTCCTGAGGGAACACGCAGTACAACACCAGCATTGAGCCGATTTCATAAGGGGGCCTTTTACATTGCCCAGGAACTTCAACTCGACATTGTTCCTATTATATTACATGGCTACGGTCAAACTTTGTCAAAGGGCGATGACTTTATTGTAAAAAACAGCCAGCTTGTTCAGGTCTTGACATTACCCACCATTAAACACAACGACTTAAGTTGGGGAGAGAATGGTAGGGAACGATACAAATCGATTTCCAGGTACTTCAAAAAGGAGTTTTACCAGGTAAGACAGGATTATGAGCATGTGAATTTCTACAAAAGGCAGTTACTGAATAATTACCTTTATAAAGGCAATGATCTTGAAAAAGAATGTCGTTCTATATTAAATACACATCATCACGTATTTGATGCCATCAATAACTTCCTCCCTGACAAATGCAAGAGCCTGGTAATTGGAGATCGATTGGGCTTATTGGCTATGTTTCTTACCTACAGAAATGCAAAGCGTTTGGTAACTGGCCTTTTTAAAAATGAAAATGAACTAAAAATTGCTTCAAATTGTTTCTCATTCAATAAAAATGAACAGAGTAATTTACAACTGATGCAAAATGATGTTGATTATTCTAACCTAGAATACGTTATCATTTGTGCCGAGCTTGTACAATTGGAGCAGGAAGATTTAAATTTCATCGTCAATGAGGCTTATGGTAAAATGAACGATTCATGTTCTTTAATTTTAGCCCAATTCAAACAGCTACCCGAATTGGTTGAATCGGAAAGAGAACAAGTAGGTGAAGACCTGGTAATCATTAAAAAGAAAATTGGATAACAATTTCGACACCATAATAATTGGAAGCGGTCTGGGAGGTCTGCTCTGTGCCAATACACTGGCTATGGAAGGGCATAAGGTTTTGGTGCTGGAAAAGAACAATCAAATTGGAGGAAACCTTCAGGTTTTTGCACGAAACGGAGTAATATTCGATACAGGGGTTCACTATATTGGCGGCCTTAATAAAGGACACAACTTAAATCACATTTTAAGCTACCACGGCATTATGAACCGCCTGGAGTTGGAGGAAATGGACCCAAATGGGTTTGATATTATTTCATTCCAGGGTAATCCGGTAAAATATCCATGGGCACAAGGATATGAGGCCTTTGAAAATTCCCTGGTTAGTCAATTCCCAAAGGAGCGGGAAGGGATAAGGAAATACATTGACAAAATGAAATGGAGTTGCCTGCAATTCCCATTTTACAATTTAAGAAATGAAGAAGTTAAACCAACTGAAGAAGTCTTAACTCTAAACGCAAAAGACTTTATTGACTCTTGCACCGAAAATGAAACACTTCGAGCCGTACTTGCCGGTAATAACTTTTTGTACGCAGGAGATGCCAAAAAGACTCCGTTTTATGTCCATGCCCTGATTTGCAACTCATATATAAAATGTTCTCATAAGATAAAAGGTGGTGGCAGCCAGATTGCCCAGTTATTGGCTAAAAGCATCCGTCGTTTAGGAGGAACCATTAAGCGATATTCAGAAGTAAATAAGATAAATACACTAGATGGAAAGGTTACCGGTGTCTCTACCGCTGATGGTAAAAATTATTTGGCGCCTAATGTTATTTCTAATGCCCACCCTCTTAGTACCTACAATTGGGTGGACGGTGGAGTAAGAAATGCCACCTTGCAACGAATAAAACTAACTCCCAATTCCATAGCCTCTTTCTCAGTGCATTTGGTACTTACACCCAATAAAATAAAATACTTAAAGCATAACATATACCACTTCACCCAACCCGATGTATGGCATACTAATGAATATACTGAGGATTCCTGGCCTAAAGCGATAATGGTCTCCTGCCCTAGCAAAAAGAAATCAGAAGAGTTTGCCAGTGGACTTTCCATATTGGTGTATATGAATAATGAAGACGTTGAGGAATGGGCGAATACATTTAATACCGTGGCAACACCTACCTTTAGAGGTGAATCGTACGAAGAATTTAAAAAACAAAAAGCAGCAAAGATTCTTGATCGGCTTTATGAAGTTTTGCCTGAGGTGAAAGATAATACCGAACATATTTATACCTCTTCTCCCCTGTCTCACCGCGATTATATTGGTTCACCTGATGGTAGCATGTATGGAATCCAAAATGATTGTAACTCTCCGTTGAGTAGCATGTTTAAGCCAAGCACTCGAGTAAAAGGCCTTTATCTTACAGGACAGAATTTAAATCTTCATGGAATATTGGGAGTTAGTATAAGTGCCCTCAAAACCTGTGGCGAAATAATTGGGCTTGATTATCTGGTGAAAAAGGTGAAGTCTGTCGATGGTTCAAGCCCAATATTATAATGTAACTCATCTTTAACAACCCTTTGTAAAAACTTAAAATGGCCCTTATACTCCATTTTGTTAATCGGCTATCTTTGCCCGCCTAGGCTCAGACCTTACTAAAGCTTAAATAGGTAATATATGAATATTATAATTCCAATGGCGGGAATGGGGAAGCGCATGCGCCCTCACACCTTAACGGTTCCTAAACCTTTGATAAATGTGGCGGGAAAACCAATCGTACAACGCCTGGTTGAAGATATAGCAGGTTTGTGCACCGAGCCGGTGGATGAAATAGCCTTTATTATTGGGCATTTTGGTGACGCCGTGGAGCAACAGTTGCTCAATCTTGCCACTTCCCTTGGTGCAAAAGGGAAGATTTGCTACCAGGAAGAAGCCCTGGGAACAGCACATGCAATTTTATGTGCAGAAGAAAGCCTGGTTGGAAAAACGATTATTGCTTTCGCCGATACTTTATTTCGAGCCGACTTCAAATTAGAGACGGAGAAAGATGGAATCTTATGGGTAAGTCAAATCGATGACCCAAGTGCCTTTGGAGTTGTAAAAGTGGATGAAAACAACCGAATTACTGACTTTGTAGAAAAACCGCAAGAGTTTGTTTCTGACCTTGCCATGATTGGTATTTATTATTTTAGAGATGGTCAGGTATTGAAAGAAGAACTGAACTACCTGATCGATAATAACATCATGAACGATGGTGAATACCAACTCCCCGATGCACTTAGGAATATGACAGCCAAGGGAATGCACTTTTCACCGGGAAAAGTTAACGAATGGTTGGATTGTGGTAATAAGAATGCTACGGTTTATTCCAACCAGCGGGTACTCGAAAATATCAAAGCGGAACTTAAGGTGCCTGAATCAGTAAGTCGAACCAATTCGATGATTATACCTCCATGTTATATTGGAGAAAATGTAGAATTGACAAATGCCATTGTTGGCCCTCACGTTAGTTTAGGTGGTAATACCAAATTGACCAATACGGTAATCACCAATTCCATTATCCAGGAAGGCACGCGTATTGGAAATAGTATAATTGATAATTCAATGGTTGGAGCATTTGCAAAGGTCAATGGAAGCGCAATAGATTTAAGCATTAGTGATTATAGCACAGTAGAAAATTGAGAACAGGTAGATACATATTATTGGCTTTATTGATGATCAACTTTTTGTTGGCTAATCCGCTGTCTGCTCATCCAAAAAAGAAAAAGAATAAGGGTGTTCCGGAGCTTACCGAAAAGCAAGTAATTGAATTGAAAAACAACTTCTTTGAGGCCAATAAAGAAAAAATGCTTGGCAACAATGAGAAAGCGATATTGCTTTTCAAGAAATGTATATCTATTGACCCTCAACATGCGGCTTCTTATTATGAACTTGCACTGCTTCTAACTAATGCGCATAAAATTACCGAGGCAACTGACTTGATGATTAAGGCACGTGACCTGGACCCAGGCAACAAGTGGTATCAACAGGGCTTGGCCGTTCTGTACGAAACTCAAAAACAATATGACTTGGGTGCTGAGACTTATGAAGAGTTAATAAAACAACATCCAAATGAATTGGCTTATTATGAAGTTTTGGCCAATATGTACTTGTACCAAAATGATCTGAAGTCTGCTATAAGAGTTTACAATAGAACCGAAGAGCAATTTGGGGTTCTGGAATTTACAAGTACTCAAAAACAAAAGATTTACGTTAGCCAACGCAAATATGACAGGGCCATTGAAGAAGCTCAAAAACTAATTGATCGTTACCCCAACACTAATAGATATTACACTGCACTGGCCAAATTGTACACACAAAATGGACAAAAGGCAGAAGCCATAGAAACCTATCAAAAATTATTGGAAATAGATCCCAATAATTCGTTTGTCCAATTATCAATGGCCACTTATTATTATGAAGGTGGAGAAATTGAAAAAGGGAAAGCAACCATGAAAAAGGCCTTTTCAAACCCTGACCTCGATTTTAACTCAAAGGCTCGAATTCTCTTTAGTCAAGTTGCGTACAACAATGTTCCGGATGGTCAGGTTAATCCCTTTGGAATTGAATTGGCCCAAATTATGGTTGAAACCCACCCTAAGGATCCTAAATCCTGGGCGGTGCAGGCCGATTTACTTTTCCAAAACGGAGATAATAACGGAGCATTAGAAGCATATAATAAAAGTCTGGAACTTGAACCAAATCAATTTTTGGTTTGGAGCCAAACCTTCATTTTACATTCTGAAAATAACAATTGGCAAGAAGTGTTTGAAGGAACTGAAAAAGCATTGGAATACTTTCCTTCTCAACCTACAATTTATTATTTCAGGGGTATTGCAGCTCTGCAACTGAAAAAATACCAGGACGGCGTTGATGCGTTAGAAACCGGTAAAGATTTTGTGATTGACAACAATAACCTGCTTGGACAGTTTTATACAAACCTGGGAGATGGCTATCACAACCTGAACAAACATCAACTTTCGGATTCCTATTTTGAAAAGGCTTTGAAAATAAATCCAAACGATATTCTGGTTCTAAATAATTACAGTTACTACTTATCTATTCGAGGAGAAAATCTGGACAAGGCCGCAGAAATGTCCAAAAAGACAGTTGACTCGCAACCAAACTCGTCCACCTATCTTGATACCTATGCTTGGGTACTTTACAAAAAAGGAGATTATGAAGAAGCCAAGAAATGGATGAGTATGGCCATGGAAAATGATGGCGATAAAGAAGGTGTAATTGTGGAGCATTACGGTGACATACTATTTAAATTAAACGAAACCGAAGCAGCCATAAACTATTGGTTGAAAGCTAAGGAACTAGGTGGTGGTAGCAATTTACTCGAAAAAAAGATTGACTCAAAACGATTGCATGAGTAAGTCCAAAACTCCACTTCATTTTATTCTGTTTATTGTTGTTTTAGCCCTACTAACCGGCTGTAAAACGAAAAAGAAAATACAGAAGGTGGATGTTCAGGCCTTGATGGGCAAAGAAAAGTTTGAGTCCTTGGAAGACTCGCTTTATGCCAACAAATCCAACCCGGAATCCATTTCAATAAAAAGCAAGGTCTATTTTAAAACTCCTAAACTATCCGATTCATTCAAAATGCATATCCGAATGAAGAAGGACAGTATAATATGGATTTCTGCAACCTATTATAAAGTTGAAGTTGCCCGCCTCTTATTACTTCCGGATAGTGTAAAAATGATTGACCGGAAAAATGGTAAGTACTACTTGGGAGACTACCGCTACATTGAAAACCGATTTAAGGTTCCATTGAATTTTGATCTAATTCAATCCATCTTATTGGGAAATCCATTTAGACTGGACAGCGCAGTAAAAGTTCGGGCTTATACCAGTAGGGGGAACATTATTATTGCGTCACTCAACAACATTTGGTTTGACGACGGTAGTGGTGAACGTCAGTTGAAACAACAAAAGACTCAAATGTGGATTGACCCTTCAACCTATCGTGTAAAAAAAAGCAAGATTGCCGAATACAAAACCAAAAAACATTTCACCACCATGTATTCGGATACCATTATGGTTAATGGCCACGCAATCCCCAATGGCGCAGAGTATATTCTTAGAGACGACGAAGAAACGAAATTCACATCGGAGTATTTAAAAGTAGAATCCAAACCGGATATGCGGTTTCCTTTTACCATATCTTCGAAATATGAACCGATTTTTTAAGGTTTCTCTTTTCGTTGCTGTTTTTCTAAGCCTTTTAAGCTATACCTCTATTGCGCAAAAAAGTAGAAAGACCCTGGAGCGAGAGCGCTCTGAAATAACCAAACAGATTGATTACAAAAACAAGCTTTTAAAAGAAACCCGGAAAAGCAAATCGGCCTCCCTAAACCAATTATCGCTCTTGCGAAAAAAAATAGCCAACCGCGAACGATTGATTAAAACCCTTCGCAATGAAACCAAACTTATTGAAGAGCAAATAACTGATAAAAATAGAGAAATACAGTTACGAGAAGAAGAACTTCAGGCGCTTAAAGAAGAATATGCCAAGATGATTTATCACGCATATAAAACACGGAGTTCATATGACAAGTTAATGTTTGTTTTTGCCTCCGAAAGTTTTAATCAGGCTTATAAGCGGCTGAAATACCTGCAGCAGTATTCGGTTTTTAGAAAAAATCAGGCCGCTGCAATTCTGGAAGCCAAGAAGCAACTAAACGAAAATATCGTAGAGCTTGAAAATGCTAAAATTGAAAAAGAGCAGAAGATAAAGTCCATTGAAAATGAAATGCTCAATTTGGATGGCGACCGAACGGAGAAGCAGCGGGTCTTTAATAAACTGAATTCAAAAGAAAAAGAGCTTAAAAAAGAAATCAAAAAGAAGCAAAAGAAGTCCAAACAACTGCAACGAGCTATTCAAAAAATCATTAAAGAAGAAATTGCTAAAAATGCAGCCAAAGGAAAATACGGACTTACGCCAGAAGCCAAAGCACTCTCATCAAACTTTGAAAATAACAAAGGCAAATTACCCTGGCCAACAGCTAAGGGGGTAATTACTGAGTATTACGGAAAACACGAACATCCTGAGCTTAGAGGAATTTATATCGTGAACAACGGTGTGGATATAAGCACCGAAAAAGGATCTTCAGCAAGGGCAGTCTTTAAAGGTGTTGTATCTGGCGTCATTGTTTTACCAGGTATGGGTAAGGCCATTATGATAAGGCATGGAGAATATATTTCGGTCTATTCAAATCTTTCAGATGTCTTTGTTCAAAAAGGAGATCAGGTAGAACTTAAACAAGATTTGGGAGTAGCCATCACCGATAACTCTAAAGGGGTAACCGAAGTTCATTTTGAACTATGGAAAGGACAAACTACACTAAATCCTTCCGGGTGGCTCTATAAATTTAAATAGCCCCCTACCGCTTAAAATTCAGGTTAGAAAAGTGAAAATCCGGATTTGAAAGATCAATGGTAAATCCTACAACCTTTCCATCCGATAACTCAAATTTTGCGAATCCTCGGGGCAAGAATTCATCATTAAAATTAAATACAAAAGTGTCATTTTCCCAGTGGTCTAACGTTGCTGTAAAAAGTTCTTTAGCCGGTTCTAAAACCAATTGAAGTCTGGCCTTTTTTCCTTTACCCAAAACTGAAAGTGTTGCATTTCCATAATAGGAATCGGTATAAGTTCCGGCATAAGAAAGTAGCTCAACGCTTGGAGTCGTTTCCTTATTTCTAGCCTGGTTTTGTTTCTCTACCTTTTGCAATTCCAGGCTATCATACCTCGTCCCATATTTTGCAAAATCTAGGCTCCAGTCTTTGGCGTTTTTCTCTCCGGCTAGCATATCAAGAATCTCGTACATGATAGCTGTACAGACTGGACTCATATCATTAGACATAATAACAATTCCCATGTTTTTTTCCGGAATCAGAGCGACTTTAGTAATGTACCCGGGCAATCCACCTCCGTGATTTACCACTTTCATGCCCTGATAGTCCATTAAGAACCATCCCATTCCATAGCCCTTAAAATGAGTTCCATTTCGCTCGTCAAAAGCACTTACCGCCAAAGGGTTGTGTACTGACCATATTTTTTTCAGGGTGCTGGGCTGTAGCAAAGTATCGCCATGATAAATTCCATTGCTTAACAAAAACATGATCCACTTCTGCATATCTACTACATTGGAATTCATGGCAGCCGTTGCTCCGGAATTATCATAATTGAGCAAGCTTTGTGGTACACCTTTTAAATGCGGGTAAGCAATGTTTTGTCCTTCCTTGTATTTGGTGATACTGGTGTTGGTTTTAAACATGGACAATGGTTTTAGGATTCTGGTTGTAACAAAATCATCCCAGGACATTCCACTTACCTTTTCTATAACCTGGCCAGCAGTAATGTACATGATATTTTGGTATCCGTATCCAGCTCTAAAATCGTAGCTCAATGGAAGATGACGGATTCTGGTAATAATCTCATCCCTGGAATAATTGCTACCATACCACAACAAATCACCATCAAAGGTTTTTAGGCCACTTCGGTGACACATTAAATCCTCTATTGTAAACATAGAGGTAACAGCCTCATCATGAAGCTTCCAATTGGGAAGAATGTCTGTTACTTTATCACTCCATTTTATTTTTCCGTCGTCGACAAGCATGCCCATTGCCGCAGCGGTAAATGCTTTACTCAACGAAGCAATACCAAACATACTCGACGTATTAACTTTTTGGGCCTCCCCCATTTTAGTTACTCCGTATCCTTGTTGGAAAATAATCTCACCATTTTTAACTATGCCAATTGCTAGCCCTGGAATTTTGTGTTCCTTCCTTGCCTTTGACACGTTTGCATGGACCCTTCCCATATCAAGTTCCTGAGCACTAGTAAATAAGAATACCCCTAGAGCTACCGATAAAGCAAATATCTTCTTCATTTATTTAAAGTTGAGAGTTCGAAAATAGTTAAATATTAAGCTCAATTATTTGGGCTTATGTCTTGAATAAACCAATTTATACAAACTCATAATACCATTTAGTCGTTTTTAAAATTAATATCCAAGATTAAGCCCTAAATTAGTGCACTATTTTCATTTTGAAACGACTGTTTTTCATATTATTAATTGCCTTGGTTGCTTTTCCCTTTAATGGAAAATCTACTCACATAGTCGGTGGAGAAATGTATTATGAATATTTGGGCAACGGGGATTACAAAATATCTCTGGTGGTTTACAGAGATTGTTTTAATGGGATTCCTCCTTTTGATAGCCCTGCTAATATTTCGATCTACAGTGCTGGTAAACTGTACAAACTATTACACCTTTACCCTTTAACAGTTACCAATATTCCCTCAGACATTTATGATTCCTGCTATTCTGTGCCCTCCGGGGTTTGCGTAGAACGTGGATACTACGAAACCACTATTTCATTGCCCAAAAACCGCTTTGGTTATACCATCTCCTGGCAACGATGTTGTAGAAATAACTCCATTAGGAACATAATTACACCAAAAGACTGGGGCTCAACAATTACCACGAACATACCATCAAGAGATAGTGTTGCCAACAATAGTTCACCTGTCTTCAAAAACAGGCCCCCGTTGGCTATTTGCCTCGGATCTGATTTTAAATTTGATAATTCAGCCATTGATCTCGATGGTGACTCCCTGGTTTATGAATTGTGTGATGTTTTGCATGGTGGAGGTACCAATACTTTTGGCTCAGGAATTAATTCCCCAAAACCAGACACACCTTCAGCACCTCCCTACACCAAAGTGATATGGGGTACCGGATTTACCACCATTAATCCAATTGCGGCTTCAATTCCCTTCACAATTAACGACTCAAGCGGACTTCTCAAAGGCACTCCCAATCAATTGGGCCAGTATGTTTTTGGTGTTTGTGTAAGTGAATATAGAAATGGGAAGTTTGTAGGAATGACACGAAGGGAATACCAGGTTAACGTTAAAGCTTGTATTTCAAGAACGGTGGCTTCGTTATTTGCACCATCGAAGTGCAATGGTCTGGACCTGACTTTTACGAATAATAGTAAGCGTGCCAATACCTTTTTATGGGATTTTGGTGTCTCCGGCACTAGTCTGGATACAAGTACCCTGTTTACGGGGCATTATGTATTTCCGGATTCAGGAACTTATAATATCCGACTAATTGCTAATCCGGGATGGGGATGTGCCGATACATTTACCAAAGAAATTACTATCTATCATAGTCTTGAAGCGGATATACAGAACATTCCTGGAAAGTGTATTTCTGATCCCGTATTTGACTTTTATGCAGCAGGTAAATTTCAAAACTATACAGACATCAAATGGACTTTTGGGGGAGCAAGCCCTGATTCCAGCAACATAAAAAACCCAAAAGATATAACGTTTTCAGATACAGGCAGGTATAAAATCACTTTAAGAATGGAACATAAAGGATGTACGTCGAGCGTTACCAAATATGCCATTGTATATCCTAATCTGGAGCCCAACTTTTTTATAAGAAACAATCGAGGTTGTACCCCACTCCAGGTTCAATTGGAAGATCGAAGTAAAGCCTGGACAGATGTGCAGACCATTTGGAAAGTAGATAACAGGACTTATTACGATTCGATTGAGCGATTTACGTTTACCGAGCCTGGAGAGTATATTATTGAACATATAGCCTATACTACCGATGGTTGTAAGGATACTTTGCCATCGCAGTTTAAAATTATCGATGTTTATTCCGGGCCGATTGCTGGCTTTGATATCTCGGAAAATAAGGTGAGCATATTTAACGCAGAGGTGTCTGTAATTGACAAATCGTATAACCGGGGAAATTGCCTGCTGTATTTTGGTGATGAGAAATTAACTGCCGATTGCAACAGTAAGCATACATTTAGTAAGCCTGGGAAATTTAAAGTCAGTCAAATTGTAAAAAATAGCAACGGGTGCATTGACACAGCATCAACTTACGTAGAAGTTGAAAATGAATTTGCCTTTTTTATTCCTTCAACCTTTACTCCTAATCGAGATGGACTCAATGAAGTCTATAAGCCAATTCTGATAGGGGTTAAGGAAATTGAGTTTACCATTTATGATCGATGGGGAGCCGTGGTTTTTCATACCACGGACTTAAATGGTGGATGGGATGGCCGAAAGAAAGATAAAGGTGATGCCCCAATAGGTACCTATGTGTATAAAATTAGGGCAAAGGATTTTCTGAACGAATTCCACTTTTATTCCAACAACGTTTACCTGGTAAGATAGTTTGTACTCCTTTAGATGTTAAAAAAATAGAAGGGGGCAACATGCATTGAGGGTTTAAGTTTCTCATTTTTGAGAATTAAGCATCCAAATTGTCGAGCACTTTAAAAAGACTTGCGGGACAAACCGCAATTTATGGCCTAAGTAGCATTCTAGGACGATTTCTAAACTACTTACTTACACCACTGCATACTGGCAAGGAGGTCTTTACCGTGGCCCAATATGGAATCATTACTGAAATGTATTCTTATGTGGCCTTCCTGGTGATTCTACTTACCTATGGAATGGAAACCGCTTATTTCCGTTACGCCAATAAAAACAAGGAAAAAGAAGTAAATGTATTTACGACCGTAGTTAGGAGCGTATTTACAACATCGTTGTTATTTATTAGCCTAGCCATTGTATTCCGACAGTCGCTTGCCGATGTTATGAAATATCCCAACCACAGTGAATACATCGTTTGGTTTGCAATCATTGTGGGAATGGATGCCCTTTCTTCTATTCCGATGGCAAGACTTAGAAGCCTAAATATGCCCTTAAAGTTTGCTTCTGTTAATCTGGCAAATGTTGGGGTAAACATTGGTCTCAATCTCTTTTTTCTTGCCTATTGCATGCCTTTATACAAGAGTGGAAATATCAACTGGATTGTCGATACATTTTACGATCCTGACATTGGTGTAGGATATGTGTTTATCGCCAATTTGGTTGCCAGCCTGGTTAAAATAGCACTCCTTCTTCCCTGGCTGGTAAAGCTTCCTGGTAAGTTTGATAACCGCCTATGGCAGGGAATGATTGTTTATGCTTTACCGTTGCTTATAGCTGGTTTGGCCGGAATAATAAATGAGACACTTGATCGAATTTTAATCAAGTACCTGCTTTTTAATCAACTGGGTGAAGAGGCTACCATGACTCAACTTGGGATTTATGGTGCCTGTTATAAGGTTAGTATTATTATTACGCTTTTTATCCAGGCCTATCGCTATGCGGCCGAACCTTTCTTCTTTTCACAGGAGAAAGAAAAAGGCTCCAAGAATACTTACGCACTCATCATGAATTATTTTGTGATAGTTTGCTCCACCATTTTTCTTGGCGTAATGTTATTTATTGACTTGATAAAACATTTTATCCCTAACGATCAGTTTTGGGTCGGTTTAAAAATTGTTCCCGTACTGCTAATGGCCAATGTATGCTTGGGTATCTACTATAACCAGTCTATCTGGTACAAACTGAGTGATAAAACTAAGTATGGAGCATTCATTGCTATTGGAGGCGCATTAATTACAATCTGCCTAAACATAATTCTCATTCCTATTTATGGATATGTTGGTTCGGCCTGGGTAACTTTAATTGTATATGCCTCCATGGTAGTTTCTTCTTATATCCTCGGGCAAAAACATTACCCAATTCCATATAACGTACCTAAAGTCTTAGGATACCTAACACTTTCTCTTTTACTCTACCTAGGTGGTGTTGAGCTACAAACCACGTTCCCTGCACTACACTGGGTAATTGCAGCATTTATAACACTAGGCTTTGCACTTGCGCTGGTATTCATCGAAAAAAAATCAAAAAACAATTTGTTACCTCAATGAAAATTAAAGTGATTAACAAAGGCAGACACCCATTGCCTCAATATGCTACAGAAAATGCTGCTGGTTTAGATCTTAAGGCAAACATTGATTCCGAAATCAACTTGGGCTCACTCGAAAGAGTAATTATTCCTACAGGAATATTTCTGGAATTGCCTCCAGGGTTCGAAGCTCAGGTTCGTCCGAGAAGTGGATTGGCCGCAAAACATGGAATCACAGTATTGAACTCTCCCGGAACTATCGATGCCGATTATCGAGGTGAAGTTGGAGTTATACTGGTTAATTGCAGCAAGGAATCATTTCGAATTGAAGATGGTGAGCGAATTGCCCAATTGGTAGTGGCAAAGTATGAACAGATTGAATGGCAACAGGTGGAAGAACTATCTGACACTGCTCGTGGAGCTGGTGGGTTTGGACACACCGGTAAGTCCTGATTCGAATAATTGTTTAGATTTGAGAGCTAATTAATCATAGAACTGCGATGAATAAATTATTTTTTGCCTTGGCATTTGTTTCAATCGGATTTTTTTCCTCTTGTGATAAATGTAAAGATGCCGATTGTAAAAATGGTGCAACCTGTGAAAAAAAGGTTGGAGATTGTAATTGTGCCCAATTCTATAGTGGTACAAAATGTGAATCTCAAGTAAGAAATTCCTATGTAGGAAAATACATAGGTACTAGTGTTCAAAGTGTTACCGTTGGTGGAAATACTGATAATGAAACCTCTCCTGATACAATAGAAGTCTCAATTTCAGGGACCGATCCAAGTATGTTGGTTGTGAAGGGTGATGGTACAGCTGCAGATCCGGATGTACCAGTAACCTTAACAAGCAACACCAACTATAAGGTTAATGCTACTTTTAATGAAGGTAGCGGAAATGTTACTATGAATGGTACCGGCACCTTCTCAAGTACTACCCTCACACTTAATGCAACTTTTTCCGGAACCGTATTAGGGAATACTTTAACCGGTACCTTAACATTTACAGGAACAAAACAGTAAATTAGTAAACAAATAAAAATACAACTATGAATAAATTATTTTTAGCCTTAGCAGTAATATCCTTAGGATTTTTCTCGTCTTGTAATAAGTGTAAAGACAAAACTTGTTTAAACAGCGCATCTTGTGATAAGAAAACAGGAGATTGTAGTGACGTATGTCTAAATGGTGGAACCAGTAGCACGGCTAATGGAGCATGCTCTTGTACCGAATTTTATGATGGTGCAGTATGCGATAATGAAATTAGAAATGACCTTGCAGGAAGCTATTCGGGTACGTTAGAATTTGACAAGGATGCTTACGGAACAGTTACTACAATTTCAAATCATGGAACAGATGCCACCGGACAGGCCTTTAGTATGGTGTCAACATTCCCGGGTAACGAAACCATGACTATCTCAATTAAAGGAGTACTTACAGCGAAAGATTCAATAACAATCACAGAGGAGTTAATTCCAATCTCAATTCCTACGTATCCTCAAGTTACGCATGCTAGAATTACTGGTAATGGATTTTATTCAAATGGCAAATTTGAAATTTCTTTTAATATGGTTACCAGTCCAACTGTCATACCAGTTGGCGTTTCAGTTTTTAAAGGAATTAAATAATAGGCGTTTTTTGGTTTAAATCCCCGCAATGCGGGGGTTTTTTTGAGTATTGTAGAATAAGCATTGTCATTCCTGTGTAGCGAAGCGGAAACAGGAATCTCAAACATAATATTCGGAATTACTTCGGTTGCAGGAATGAGGAAACCCAATGGATTATTCCAGTTTTCCACATTATTCTACAACACCGTGTTTTTTTCTCAATGATTTCAAAAAAGGACATAGAATTAGCTGCTACCAGAATTAAACCCTATGTGCATAATACACCTGTATTAAGCTCCTCCCAGCTAAATTCCCTCCTCGATTCGGAGGTCTATTTTAAATGTGAGAATTTTCAGAAAGTAGGAGCCTTTAAGGCACGCGGGGCCTTCAATTTTGCCCTCCAAACTCCAGAATCGTTAAGAAGCAAGGGATTATGTACGCATAGTTCCGGTAATCATGCTCAGGCTGTAGCATTAGCAGCTAAAACCCTTGGTACCACAGCTTACATTGTTATGCCCAAAAATGCACCCCTGGTTAAAATTGATGCCGTTAAGTCCTACGGAGCTAAAATTACTTTTTGCGAACCCAATCTAAAAGCCAGAGAAACAACTTTAAACAATATCCAAACGGAAACAAATGCCGTATTCGTTCCTCCTTACGATCATGAATTTATTATTACCGGACAAGCAACTGCCGCAAAAGAATTAGTGGAATCATATCCCGGTTTAGACACCATCATTTGCCCGGTAGGTGGCGGCGGTCTATTGGCGGGGACGGCGCTTTCTGCCCTTCTCTTTGGGAACAATGTTAAAGTATTTGGCTCCGAGCCCTCTGGAGCCGATGACGCAAAACAAAGTTTTGATGCGGGTGAATTAATTCCTTCTGTTCAACCTGACACAATAGCTGATGGCCTGTTGACATCACTTGGGACAACCAATTTCCCTATAATTCAAGAGCATGTTAAGGACATACTTACGGTTGATGATAGTGAAATTATAACCGCCATGCGGCTAATCTGGGAACGAATGAAACTTATAATTGAACCTTCGGCTGCTGTACCCCTTGCCGCACTTATTAAAAACAAAAGCCAATTTAATCATAGGAAGGTTGGAATAATTCTTAGTGGTGGAAACATTGATTTAGGTAAATCTTATTTCTAATTTTCGTACCCTTGTATAAAATAAAATTCGTTATGAAATCTATATTATCCGTAAGTACCACTATTCTACTTTCAATGCTTTTTTCTACCGCTGTTTTTGCCCAGATAAAAACACCGGCTCCAAGTCCGGGAGCGACTGTTAGACAAGACCTGGGACTCTCAAAAGTTTCGATCAAATACTCCAGGCCAGGAATAAAAGGAAGAACCATTTATGGTGGGTTGGTACCCTTTGACAAAATGTGGAGAACCGGTGCAAATGCAGCCACTACCATTAAGTTTTCCAGTGATGTAAAGGTTGAAGGTCAAGATTTGAAAGCAGGTAAATATGCCATACTTACTATTCCTGGAAAAGATGAATGGACTATAATCTTCTCAAATAACTCCGCTACCAGGCCTCCCAATTACAAGCAGGAAGAAGATGCCCTTCGAATCACGGTTAAACCAACATCCTATTCAGAGAAAGTTGAAACTTTCACTTTTAACTTCACCGATGTAAAGGACAATTCGCTAAACGTTCAAATGCTTTGGGAAAACACATCGGTTTCTTTTTCAGTTACTGTCGATGTGGACAGTGAAGTAATGAATATGATCGATAAAACCATGGCTGGGGTCAGTTCGCGTGATTATTATGCAGCTGCCAAATACTATTATAACAACGATAAAGATATAAAACAAGCGGTTACCTGGATTACAAAATCGGTTGAAATGGATCAGGAAAAACCAAAATTCTGGGTTGTTCACTGGCAAGCGCTTATTTATGCGAAAGCCGGAAAAAAAGCTGAAGCCATTAAAGCCGCAGAAAGGTCTAAGGAACTCTCGATTAAGGCAGAGTACGACGAATACGTAAAGAAGAATGAAGCTCTTCTAAAAGAACTAAAAGGCGGTAAATAAAAGCGTGAAAAACCAACTTGCAGGAGTTGCCCTTCTATGGGCACTGTTTATGGTCTCTTGTGGTGGAGATCCCAATACTGCAATTTCGTTTGACAATACATCAATATCTTACTCAGAGAGCGGGCGCGGTGCTCCCGCTCTTGTTTTTGTACATGGTTGGTGTACCAATAAGAGCTATTGGGACAATCAGGTAGAGTATTTTAAGGGTAAACACAAAGTAATTACCATTGATTTAGCGGGTCATGGAATGTCCGGTTCTATAAGAAGAAACTGGACTCCTGTCAATTTTGCCCGGGATGTTACGGCTGTCATTAATGAGCTGAACCTAAAAGATGTGGTCTTAATTGGTCACTCTATTTCAGAAGAAGTGATCGTTCGTGCGGCAAGAATGGAGCCCAAGAAAATAAAGGCCCTAATTGGAGTAGAAAACTTTAAGGATGTAGATCTTGAATTTAACGATTCAATTCAACAAGAAGCTGATCGTTTCTTTGAATTAATGGATCGGAATTTTGGTATTACTGCTGAACTTTATGCCAACGACTTTCTATTTGCTCCATTTACCTCGGCTGAAGTGCGCAATCGGGTAATTAAGGATGTAAAGGCTGCCGATCCAAAGGTTGCCATTCCAATTCTAAAACTATTGTACACCGATTATCAGGAGGATATCCGGTTTTTAAAACAAATGGTTGCACCAATTCACATAATCAATAGTAGCTATTGGCCAACGGATACTGCGGCATTGGGAGTAGCCTGTCCCTTAGGGTACAGCATCCGTTTTATGGACCAGGTAGGTCATTATCCAATGATAGAAAAGCCCGAGCGCTTTAATCAAATATTAGAGGAGACACTAAAGGATATAGAAGAGGATCAGGCGAAGGCCAAAAATTCCTAGGTTAAGAATAATTCTGTTTTGATTCATTTTTAGTTACACTGGTTCCAATGGCTCAAAAGGTTGATTGGGTAAATCGATGTTAATTCTATCCCCTGGTTTAATTATTCCTCCATTAACCACCACCGACATAATACCCGCTTTTCGGATTAAATTCCCCTTCTTATCAGCACCCAAAACGGCTTGCATTAAACCCTGTTGAATACCATTTAATTGATTACAAGGATTTCGAAGCCCGGTAACTTTTAATTTGCAATCGTCCCCAATTCTAAGAATGGTATTCCTAGGCAAATTCAAAAGGTCTATTCCCTGAGTAGTAATGTTTTCTCCCATTTCACCGTGTGAAATATGAAATCCCTTTTCTCCTAACTCTTTGTAGAGTTCCGTGTGGATTAGATGAACCTGTCTTAAATTCTCCTTATGGGGATCCTTTCTTGCTAAATAACGATGCTTCACTTCAGTACCACTATGAACATCACCCTTAATACCAATCCCTTTAATTAGTTCAATGCTTCCCACATTTGGTTTAGCCATAGAATGGCTTCCACTTTTACAGACAGCAATTACCGAAGGTTTTGACATGATACTAGTATTTTACATTCCATACATCATCCTACCAATGGCAAAATAAATGAGGAGGCCGGTAATATCGTTAACCGTGGTAATGAATGGTCCTGTTGCCAAAGCCGGATCAACCTTATACTTGTCCAGTACCATAGGCACCAGGGTTCCAAAAAGTGCCGCAAAAACAATTACGGCCAATAGCGCCAAACTGACTGTATAGCTCAACTCGTTTGAACTACTATATACTGTATTGTATATGAATAACATTACAGAACAGACTGCTGCATTAATCAGGGCCACCGTAAATTCCTTGAATAATTGTTGGCCCAGACCTCCTAATCCCAAGGTGTTATTTGCCAACCCCTTTACCACTATCGCTGAAGACTGAACTCCAACATTACCGGCCATTGCAGCAACTAATGGAATAAAAAAGGCCATCTCGGGGTATACGTGAAGTTCACTTTCATAAATGGCAATAACCCGGGCTCCAAGAATCCCTCCTAGTAGTCCAAGAATTAACCACGGCAATCGGGCTCGGGTAATCATCCAAACGCTGTCTGTCGATTCAATATCTTCTGATAGCCCGGACGCCATTTGATAATCTTTTTCTGCTTCCTCCGAAAGAACATCAACAGCATCGTCAATAGTAATCCTACCCACAAGCCTTCCCAGATCATCAACTACCGGAAGAGCCACCAGGTCATATTTCTTCATAATATGCGCAACCTCCTCCTGGTTATCAGTTGCCTTTACCGACTTAATTCCGTGAACATAGAGGTTCTCGATCTTGGCGTTGGTCTTAGATACAAGTAACTTTTTTAAGGATAATCGGCCCAATAGTCGCTGATTGTTATCGATAACGTAAACCGTATAAATCTGTTCAACCTCATCGGCTTGCTTTCGTAGCTCTACCAATGCATCCTTAACCGATAAGTTGGAATCAATTGAAACCAATTCCTTGGCCATAATTGCACCGGCTGTACCTTCTTCATAATTGAGAAGGTCCACAATATCACCTGCTTGCTGTAAATCATCAAGCAATCCAATAACCTCCTCCTTCTTCTCCTCCGGAAGTTCCTGGAGAAGATCCACCGCATCATCGGAATCCAGATTCTCAATAAATGTTTCGGCAATCTCGGTAGGCGAATACTCTTCCAGGATTTGCCTTTGATCCTCTTCATCCAAGTCCGCTACAGCTTCAGATGCTTTTTCAGCATCTACATATTGCAGCAACCGCTTGGCCTGTTGAGAAGGTAGGTCATTTAATATTTCCGCTATATCAGCAGGATGTAGCTCACCTATTAGATCAAGAATACGAATCTCATCAGAAGAGTCAATCGCTTCTTTAAGCTCAGTGATAAATTCCCTGGTGAGTTCAAATTGCATAATCCTACAAATCAAGCTAAAAGACGCTTAGCCTCTTAGATCGCAAATGTAAAATTTCTGCTATGACTTTTCCAACAATGCGGCAAGCTCTTCAAACTGATGAACGGAAAGCTGTTCGGCTCTTTTATCAAGGAACGGAATATCGTCCTTGTTTTTATCAACCAGTAATGGTTTTAGTGCGTTCCGGAGTGTCTTTCTCCTCTGATTAAAAGCAGTTTTTACAACTGTTTTAAAAAAAGGAGTTGAGCATTTAAGGTCTTCGACTTGGTTTCTTACTAATTTAATCACACCTGATTCTACCTTCGGGGGAGGATAAAAGGATCCGGGAGGAACGGAGAACAAATAGTCTATTTTATAAAATGCCTGAAGCAAAACACTTAAGATTCCATATTGTTTATTTCCCGGACCAGATGCAATTCTTTTGGCTACCTCTTTTTGAAACATTCCGACAACCTGGGGAACAACATCCTTGTTGTCGTATACTTTGAATAGAATTTGAGTTGAGATATTATAGGGGAAATTGCCAATGATGTGAATGGGTTGTTTGAAACGATCCCATAAATCGATCTTAAGAAAATCCTCATTAAGAATACGGTTCTTCAATTCAGGATAATGCTCATTCAGGTATTCTACCGATTCATTATCAATTTCGCAGAGGTTGAGCTTATAATCTTCTTCGATTAAGAATCGGGTTAATACACCCGTTCCAGGCCCAATTTCAAGAACCAGGTCGTTTGAACCACAATTTAAAGCATCAGCAATTCGGAAAGAAATGGAATCGTCGGTCAAAAAATGCTGGCCGAGGTGCTTTTTTGGCCTAACTCCCATTATACCTCTTCCAACAGCGTCCTAAATGCTACAAATTTTCCTTCGTAGCGGCTGGTATGTTCCTTTTGCAATGAAGGTGCATGGTTTTTTTGATATTCGTCCAGTTTCTCCCAAGATGTAGTGCGGTATTGGATGGAATAGGTTACTCCGTCTTCTTCGTCAACAAGTACCTTCATCATTTTGTTGTCTTCGAAAAGCCCGGTGTTAAGAACATCCGGAATGTGTACTTCTTTCATCCAGGCAAGCCATTCGTCATGAATTGAATGCTCGATTTTAACGGTTACGTTGTAAACTATCATTCTTAATTAATTTGATCTCCTCTGAGTTTTCTATAGCGCTTTCTTGCTTCAGTGGCATATAAGCTATCCTTGTAATCCAACAGGATTACCTGGTACAATTCCTTGGCTTTTTCATGATCCGCAAATTGATGTTCGTTAAGCTCTGCCAACTTAAAAATGGCCTTATCGGCCAGTATATCATAGCTATAGGCGGCTACAATGCTCTCCAAAAATTGAGCTGCACCTTTATAGTCTTGCTTTTTAAACGCTATTTCATACCTCAGGTAAAGAATATCATCCGCCAATGCATGACCAGGATATTGGTTATCAATCGAGTCTAATTTTATCACCGCTTCATCGACTTTGTTTTGTAAAATCAACAGGTCAGCATCGGCGTATAATTTAATGGGTTTAGTTGTTGTATCTACCGTTGAGTTATCAGTAATTAGAATTGATAATTGCATTGCATCATTGGCTATCAATTTCGATGTTGACCCTTTAAGTACATCAAGTTGTGCTTTGGCCAAAGAAAAGTTTCCTGTATAGAAATTTATTCTTGCTCCTTTATACTTGGCAATTTCTCCCAATCGGTCATATTTAAACGCCTTATCAACCTGACCATAAGCCAGGGAAGCATCCCATATATATCCTGCAGCTAAAAGCGCATCTCCGTATTCAAGTTTTATATAGGCTCGATCCTGTTCGTTCACGCCCGGAATTTCCAATGCTTCTTCAAAGGTATTTAGCGCTGAATCCAGTTCATGCTGATAAAATGCCTGGATACTGCCTTTTTCTTTTAACAGGCTTACGGTACTCACATTTTTTCCAAGTTCATCGAGCGTTTGGTTGTAATCGTTAAGCAATAGGAGTACATCTTCGGTAGAATAATTCCCCTGTCGGGTGATTTTTTGATTTCTACTTTCTAAAATAAGAACCCGGGCATCAATGTAAAATGGCTTATCCCTTCCCAAGTCAATTACATACTGGCTGGCCTCAATTGCCAAATCGTATTGTTCATTATTTAGCAAGGTTTCTCCTAATGCAAAAACAAGCTGGCCCTGTACTCTTTTTCTTTTATCCAGTGATTTTGTTTGTATATACGCACCCTTCCAATTTCCTTCCTGCTGGTACAACCAAAGCAACAGCTCGGAGTAAAGAGTCTGATTTGGATGCTGGTTTATTTTTCGGATTAATTCACTTTTAAGGGCTCTATTTTGTGGTGTATCCTTTTCATAAGAGGCATATTTGGTTAAGGAGCTTTGGACCGCACCCAGGTAGCCTGGATTTATTTCAAGCATTCCCAACAACTGAGCAACCATGTTATCATAATCCCCCATTTGAGCATAAACCTCGGCTAACTCAATATTAAAAGGGTAATTTCCCTGCATAGAAGTCGCTCCCTTTTTGTAGGTTAGGAGAGCTAGTTCATATTCTTCAATATTTACAAAGGCCATGGCCAGTTCATTGATGGGTTGATAGGCCGGAATGGCTTTATCGATTAGTTTTCGATATTCTTTTTTTGCCTGTTTCTCGTTGCCTTGTTTGGTATAAACAACCCCCAAATCAACACGTACTTTGTAGTCTTGCGGATTTATTCTTGAATGTCCTTTTACCAATTTTTCGGCAACATCATAGTCTTCCAGAATCAACAAGCACTTAAGGAAATAGTTATAGTGAAAAGTAGAATGGTCATTGTAATAAAGCCGCTTGTAATACATAGCTGCTTTATCATATTCCTTGTTTTGATAGTAGTGGGCAGCTAGCTGACTATCGGTTGTTGCCTGGGAATAGGTTGTTACTGGTAAACCCAGCACCATCAGATACAATCCTATGCCCAATAACCATTTCATTAATACCCTTCTTCTTCTTTAATTACCTGAATTAATGAATCAATAGAAGGTCGACGGCTTGAATAACCACTTTCAATATTTTCAAACCAAATTTTCAAACTGCTATTACTTTCCAATAAACGGTTAACAGCTTCGGTCTCCGCAGGTAAATACATGGCCAATAAACCTGAGTCCATTACACCACTATTGAGATCCGATTTTAGGTTTAGCAACTGCTTTTTACTGTATGCTATATCGTCCTTTTGCGCATTATAGTTTTTTTCAAACTTGTAAATCGATTTAACCAAACGGTGATAAACATCGACCTTGGTTGCTAAGTCCAACGTCATCGTATCCTTATACTCCTGTTGAATAAACTTTACATCAAAGGTTATGGTATCAACATAGGAGGTTATTCCATTAATGTTCACTGACGAAAGCTCTTCGTCCGCTTGTTTAACCTTAACTAAAAGTGAATCAACTATTTTAATGGACTCCTCATTTGGGTTAGAACTGCAACCCATCAATGCACCTGCTAATATAAGAGCTATAAATTTTTTCATTATTAATATTAATTCAGTATATCAAATTTTAAATACTTCTGAATGCATTCTGGAATTACAATTCCCTCTTCAGTCTGATAATTTTCAATAATTGCTGCCATAATTCTTGGTAAAGCCATTGCACTTCCATTCAATGTATGTACCAATTGAGTTTTTCCATTGCTATCCTTAAATCGGCATTTCATTCTATTTGCCTGAAAAGAAGCAAAGTTACTCACCGAACTTACTTCCAACCAACGCTCTTGAGCCGCACTCCAGACTTCAAAGTCATAGGTTAAAGCTGACGCAAAACCTAAATCTCCACCACACAATCGGACCACCCGATAATGGAGGCCCAATTTCTCCAATAATCCTTTAACATGGGTCACCATTTCTTCTAAAATTTCAAAAGATTTGTTAGGATGAACGATTTGGACTATTTCCACCTTCTCAAATTGATGCAATCGGTTTAATCCTCTTACATCCTTTCCATAACTTCCGGCCTCTCTTCTAAAGCATGGTGAAAATGCCACATTCTTTAACGGAAAATCTGCTTCTTTAATTATAGTGTCTCTATAAATATTAGTTATAGGTACTTCGGCAGTGGGGATTAAATATAAGTGGTCTCTTTCGGTATGGTACATTTGCCCATCTTTATCAGGCAGCTGCCCCGTACCATATCCACTTGCTTCATTGATTAAAAAAGGAGGATTAATTTCTTCATACCCATGATCTTCAGCTTCATCTAAAAAGAATTGAACAAGGGCTCGCTGTAATTTTGCCCCTTTGCCCCGATAAACAGGAAAACCTGCCCCGGTTATTTTTACGCCAAGCTCCCAATCAATTATACCGTATTCGCGGGCTAACACCCAGTGTTCCTTATTTTGGCTGAGGTTTGGTTTTTCTCCCCATTTACTAATCTCCACATTATCGGAATCGTCTTTACCCGGAGCGATAGATTCGTGAGGAACATTTGGAATCTGATACATTAGTTCCAACAACTCTTCATCCAGACGGTTTACTTCTTCGTGAAGCAGCTTGTTGTCTTCCTTCAGTGATCCTGCTTTTTCTCTTAGTGCATTTCCTTCTTCCTTGTTACCAGCCTTAAATAAATCACCAATTTCTTTTGAACTTATGTGGATGGCATGCTGATTATCCTCATAACGTTTTTGTACTTCCCGCTTTCTTTTGTCAACGGCAAGTATCTTTTCTACTACATGCTCAACGTCTACGTTTCTCAACTTCATTCGTTGAACAATTTCTTCGTGGTTTTCTCTAATGTTTGAAATCAAAAGCATGATGCAATTTTATTAATTGGAATCTTTTCTACCTGTTTATCGATCAAAAAAAATCCCGCCTAGGCCGAGCCAAGGAGGGATTCTAATCCATTTTATGACGTAGCCAGCCTATCCCTGAACAGGATCAACCGAAACGTACGATCTATTGTCTTGTTTTTTCTGGAAAACAACTTTTCCATCTATAAGTGCAAAAATGGTGTGATCTTTTCCAAGACCTACATTTCTACCTACTTTATATTTAGTTCCTCTCTGACGGATAATGATGTTACCTGCTTTGGCAAGTTGACCACCACTTAGTTTTACTCCGAGTCGTTTACTTTCCGATTCGCGACCGTTTTTCGAGCTACCTACACCTTTCTTATGAGCCATGAGTTAATATTATTAAGCTGCTAACAGCTGATTAATCTTCTTTCTTAGTTTCGTCCTTCTTCTTGGCTGCTGCCTTCTTAGGAGCTGCCTTCTTCTTTGCTTCAGCTTTAGGAGCCGCTGTCTTTTTCTGTGTGCCCCCTGTAGCTTTAGTAGAGGTACTAGCTGCAGGCTTGGCTGCCGCTTTTTTAGGAGCTGCTTTCTTCACTGCTGCTTTTTTAGCTTCAGTTGCAGGAGCTTTCTCAACTTTGGCTTCCTTCTTAGGAGCTGCTGCTTTTTTCTTAGCTGCACCAATGCCTTCTACCAAAAGCTCAGTAAAGTATTGACGGTGACCGTTGCTTTTTTGGTATCCTTTCCTTCTTTTCTTTTTAAAGACAAGAACTTTATCTCCTTTAAGGTGCTTTACTACTTTGGCATTTACTGCCACACCTTCTATAACCGGGGCGCCAACAGTTACTTTTCCGTTATCATCTGTAAGCATAACTTTATCAAAAGACATTTTGTCTCCTTCTTTAGCATCCAGACGGTGAACGAATAACTGCTGATCTTTTTGGACTTTAAATTGTTGCCCTGCTATCTCTACAATTGCGTACATCGTTAAATTTTAATTATTTATCACCCGAAAAAATTCGGACGGCAAAAGTAATTCTTTTTTTAATTGAAACAAGCGGGTTTTTAACCCTATTCAAATATGGTAACAATAACCATGATATCGCGGTTTCAACTTGTCTTTCTAACGCTTACCAGATAAACTCCTCCAAGTATCAACAGCAAACCAGCAAGTTGAAAAAGGGAAATGGACTCACCATCCAATATCCCCCAGGCTAATGCTACAATAGGTATTAAATAGGTAACCGATGAAGCGAAGAGAGCACTCGTAAACTTGATTAATTGATTGAACAAAAGCACGGCCGCTCCCGTTCCAACCACGCCCAAAATGGTCAGGTACCCAAGTGCACCCATATGTGCAGTAGAAGAAAATGGCAAGCTCCAAAAATCTTCAACAAACAAACCAACAGTAACAAATGGCCCAAGAAAAACAAAGGCAAAAGCAGTTATCAATACGGAGGGGACTTCGTGCAACCAGGCCTTAATGGTATTTACACTTATAGCATAACATACGGTTGCCGAGACAACCATAAGGGAATAGGAGAATGGAATGTTTCCCAGTTCGCCATTGGAAGTAAAATAGATTAATGTAATTGCACCAACTAAACCAAGGGCGACACCCAAAAATTGATTAATTCCTGATTTCGTTCTAAAAACAATCAACCCGATAATCAGTGCAAATAAAGGAACAAGACTGTTCAGCATCCCTGTAACACCACTAGGTAACTTAGTTTGAGCCTCTGCAAATAAAAATGCTGGAAAAAAATTTCCGAAAAGGGCAACAAACAAGATTCCAAGTTGTTGCTTCCTTTTTTTAGGAAATTTATTCAAATGACGCAGTGCTATTGGCAGCAGGCTTATACCTGCTACAAATAATCGATACTCAGCTACCTGGATGGAAGAATAAAACTCAAGACCACGTTTCATTAAAATAAATGACGAGCCCCACACAATAGCCAATACTGCTAGTGTTGAAAACTGCTTCGAAGGGGTGTCAATGTTCCAATTCATTTCAGCTAAGAATCTGGATTTGATTCCAATTTCAATTATCCCGGTTTAATTCGCGCAAAAATAGCCGAACAACCGTCAGTCCTTTTTTAATTTTCGTTTTAGTCTATAAACCTACTTTTGAACCGTGGATACCATAATTGAAACAGTTGGCTTAAAGAGGCATTTTAGGGTAGGAAAAGAAACGGTTGAGGCACTAAAGGGCATTACCATTTCAATTGATAAAGGTGAATACGTTGCCCTGATGGGAACCTCAGGTTCAGGAAAATCTACTCTCATGAATATCCTGGGTTGTTTGGATACGCCAACAGCTGGAGAATATTGGCTGAACAAGCAAAAGGTTAGCCAATTGATCGATGACCAACTGGCAGAAATCAGAAACAAGGAAATTGGATTTGTTTTCCAGACTTTTAATTTGCTTCCAAGGTATACGGCACTCGATAACGTAGCACTACCTTTGATATACGCCGGCATTCCCAAGCAGGAAAGGCAGAAAAAAGCGGAAGAAGTATTGAACACGGTTGGCTTGGCCGACCGCATAAACCATCAACCCAATGAACTATCGGGTGGACAACGACAACGGGTTGCCATAGCCAGGGCATTGGTAAATAACCCCAGTTTAATTCTTGCCGATGAACCTACAGGTAATTTGGATTCAAAAACCTCCCATGAAATCATGGATCTGTTTGATGAGATTAATGATGCAGGTAATACTATAGTTATGGTAACTCACGAAGAGGATATTGCTGGTCGTGCCCAGCGCATTATTCGTCTAAAGGACGGATTAACCCAACTTAAATAAAAACTTTCTGTCAGTGTCTCTAGAGTTTCTGCTTCAAACTGATTTTGAGGCGCGGAAAATGATGAGATGATGGTGTGAGGTAGAAACTTACAATGATTATCACGTTTCATTATTTTACTTTGATTAGCCATGCGCAGATTACTCATACTTTTAGTTGCCCTCTTCCCACTTCTCTCGAACAGTCAAAACATTATTCGCCCCAGTCAGATGGCGGTATCAAATTCTCCGGAATTTAGCTATTTTCAATCCTACAGTCTAGTCCCGATGAGACATGCTTATCACATGAAAACCGGGTTTTCATTAAAATACTTCAATGGGGGTACAACAATTCAACCCAATGCTCAGGTAAACCTTGAGTTGTTGGGCCCTGGTGGTTTCAGAGACGCAGGTATTTCCTCAAGAACAAATCTGCCAATTGGTGCTGCCGATTCCAACTCTACCATAAGATCCAACTACTCATTATCAGGTGGCACCGGGCTTTACCAAGCTAAGATGTATTGCACATCGGATTGCGTTCTGGTTAGATCTACAGAAGATACAATAACCATGAATCTGGAGGTATCCGATACAACTTTTTCTCGTGATAACGGAACCCCAAGGATTGAATTGGCTACTTATTATAACCCTTCTGTAATATCTGAATTTGAGTATGGGACCATTTTCGAACTAACCATGGACGACACCCTTTCTTCGGTAAGTGTATTTATTGATAAAGCCAATGCAAGAAGAACGGATAAAAAAGCCAATATTCAATGCAACATTTATCGAATCAAAGTTGATTCAACCGGTAATGTTGTACAGAAACCGCAAACGCCAATTTTTTCGTCTAAGAAAATCCAACTTGGAGATTTATATTCAAGTATAGGGCCTAATGGCAATTGGATCACGATAAAGGTGGCGAGAAATGATACCGCAAAAGTATCTGACACACTTAGTACCGGTGCCTATTTAGTAAGCCTGTATGTTGATCAGGTTTTAGGAACCGACACATTCTATACCACAACTCCCAAAGCAATTCATAATTATTCTCCTACCCTACTTCGACAAAGACAATTAACAAAATGGGGTAACTGGAGCAACTACGGTAGATCTTTATACATTAGGCTTAATGTAAAACCAACGAATTGCCCGCTTTTAAACGGGTCCGCCATTTCAACAAATACTTCAGCATGCAGATCAAATACAGGAACTGCAACGGCCATTGACCCAACCAATGGCTCAGGCCCCTATAGATATGTATGGAATACTACTGGTTCTCCAACTTCGAAGTCAATTTCAAACCTGGCAGCAGGCATATATGAATTATCCATTACCGACACCAGTGGTTGCAGGCAGGAAGTTTCTATAACTATAAGAGATACAGGAGCTCCGGTTATTAGTAATGCGATAATAACCAATGTTACCTGTTTCGGTATGGCGCAGGGTAAAATATGTTTCAATTTGGGTTCGGGTTCTTCCGGCCCGGGATATACCTTTAGTTGGTACAATTCAAACGGCTCGCAAATTAGCGCAGGTGGGAAAGTTACACAAGTCGATTCTTGCCTAAACGGTATGGAACCGGGAAAATATAAGGTGGAAGTAACAGACAAGTCCACCCCTCCCTGTATGGTAACCCGAACATATGAAATATTGGGCCCTGCCAAAACGTTGGGAATTGATAATAGGCACGTAAACCACGTAGCTTGCTTCGGGGACACAACGGGTTCAATTACAATTGTACCCAAAGGTGGTACTTCACCAATTTCGGTACAGTGGCCCAGTGGAAGAACTGGGAAAAGCATTGACAGTCTAACAGCCGGAATCAGACAAGTTACAATTACCGATGCTAATGGTTGTTCAATTATTGATAGTATTGAGGTTACCCAGCCCCCTAAGTTAGTTTTAGCTCAGGGCAATTTTCATTACAACAGCAGTCCACGAGTCGTAACTATTGTTCCCAAAGCAACTGGTGGAAGTGCAAGCGCTGGATACTTGTTCACATGGACCAATTCAAGCGGAGACCCTCTCAGGATTACCGGTTCCAGAACCGGTGAAGTAAAAATCGGAGAAGGAATGGGCTTAGGTCAGGAAAATAATGGTGTTTACTGCGTGACGGTACAAGATGATAACGGATGTACTGCAAGCAAGTGTTACGCCATCGATACGCTAAATACTTCAATTATTGAAGGGCAAAACACTGAGCTATCATTGAATGTATTTCCAAACCCCAATCGAGGGGCATTTAGAATTTCTGTCACTAACCCCGGAAAAGAACATTTTACAATTGTAATACGGGACAACCTTGGACAAGTGGTCAGATCAATGCAGGAAATTAATGAAACTAACTATTCTGTTTCCTTACAACTCGAACAAGGAATCTATTTTCTAAGCATGAAGCATGCTAATCATAATGTAACCAAGAAAATTATTAGTCAATAAATTCTATTTGGCATCCGTTTAATAAATTAGTAGTGACGGTACATCAACCGGACTCATTTAAGCAATCCGACAACAAGAACAGACATGAGTGATTATAAACTTTTGATTTCGTGTAAGTTACAGTTATTAAGTGGTGAGTCAAATGCAAAAAGTAACCGCTTAACGTCATAATAATGGGCTTCTCTCTTAAAGGAATTCACATTATCACCCAACCCCTAAATTTCCGATTTGTAATGTTTTTGATATTGCAAATGCGTATAAGCGGTTTATTTATAGGATAATTGGGTTACATTTGCGGTTTTTGCGAAAAATAATTTTTAAATAACAAGTGGATATATGAAAAAAGTAAGTTTACTAGTAGGTACTGTACTTTTCGCCGGTATTACTGCTTTTGGGCAAAGTCAAATTGGTTCGGGAGTTAATAATATTCAAGAAGAGTATGTGTATGAAGAGGCTCCTGTTGATGTGACGACGGGAAAGAAGAAGAAAGCTGACAAAGGAGCCTTAGCTGCTCCCGGACGGTTCTTTGTTAATGAAGATTTTGGTAGTGGTAAAATCCCATCGGGTTGGACTGTAAAAACTAATTCATCGCATTCTGGTGGTTGGGCCTGGACTGATAAAATGTCACAGGGGCAATATGCTAGAGGTACTGCGGCAATTAGGTCAACAACTGGTTCCAATGGATTTATGATCCTGGATTCGGATTTGATGAACCCTGGCTCAAGTGCGGGCTTCTCAACGGTTGATGCCTATGTAGAAATTCCGCTTCCATCTTTGGTTGGAGTTACGTCGGTTTCAATGACATTTGAGCACTACTGGAGACCTTTCTCTAATGTTGAAATGTATATTTTGGCATCTAAAAACGGAACTACCTGGGATACAGTAAGAGTTGATCACGGTGTACCGGTTAATACTACCTCATCGGATCATTTTAAAGGGCCTTCTGAGCCAGAAGGTTATGCATACAAGGAAAGAATTAGCCTTGGTTGTGTAATTGGTGGTGCTTCAAGTCCAAAAATTAGAATTCATTGGGCAGGTGCTTCTCACTATTTCTGGCAAGTTGATGACATTAAAATCCAGGAAGGAGAATACAATGACATCGACATGGTTGAATCTTTTGGCGCCATGTATACTGATACTACATATTTGAATTATAGTGATATCTATAGTAGAATCCCTATGAAGCAGGCTAACAAAATGGAATTTGGTTTCGCTGGCAAATATCAAAATTCAGGTTCAGCCGCTCAACAAAACGTTAGGTTAAACCTTGAATTGGATGGCCCTGGTGGATTTAAAGAAACGGCCAAATCAACTCCAAAAAACCTACCGGTTTGTTCTGTTGATTCAAATGATATTACAGTTACCAAATCTTCATTTAAGTTTTCCGGAGGAATGGGTAGTTATGACGCTAAGCTTTTCTGTACTTCAGATAGTATTTTGGTTCGAACTGCTAATGACACCTTGCATCATATTGTAGACGTTACGGATTCAGTTTACGCCAGGGATCGTGCAAATCCAGGATCTGCATCTGTAGTTTATTACAACCCAAGTGTTGTACAACAATATGAAGTTGGTACGTATTATGAAACAGTAGAGATTGACACCATTACTTCTGTAAGTTTCTATATGGATGAAGCTAACGCTCGTAGAACAAACAAAGCTGGGTCTGTTCAGTGCCACGTATATAGAACAAATGGATTAGGTAGTAATGGAGTTCAAACTATTGTTAATACGCCATTATTCTCCTCTAAGAAAATTCCAATTAAAGATCTTTACTCTCAAATTGGAACCACCGGTAGCTGGATTTCATTGAAAGTTGAAAGAAATGCTACAGGTGTAATGGACACGGTTAATTCCGGTGGATTAATTGCAACTTTTGTTGCTGATCAGTTTTTTGGAACGGATACTATCTTCGTAAGTCTGGAAGGAAGAGATGGGATGCAATCTCATAACTTCCTAAGACAAGAGCAAGGTGGCTCATGGGGTAACTGGGGCTACAGTACTAACAAACAATTTGTTCGATTGAATGTAACTCCAAATGTTTGTCCTGCCCTAAATGGTTCGGCTACTGCTACTGCAACCACTTCTTGTGGTGCGTCTGATGGTACTGCAACTGCCGTTGATCCAACTAATGGTTCAGGATCATATCGATACGCTTGGAGTGCAGCAGGAACACCTACAAGTAAAACAATCTCAAATCTTCCTTCAGGAATTTATCAAGTAACTATTACTGATGGAAATGGATGTGCTCAAGTATCTGCTGCTACAGTTTCTGATGCTGGTGCTCCAGTGTTGAAAAATGAAAGCACCAAAAATGTTGTTTGTGCAGGAAAAGGTGAAGGTGAAGTACAGTTTAACTTAACTGCTGGTGCTGCAGGCCCTGGTTATACTATTACCTGGTTCGATTCTAAGGGAGATACAGTGAAGGTCGGTGCTGGTGCAACTAGCGCAGATTCACTTCTTGCTGGTGTTGAGTCTGGAAAATATACGGTTCAGATAGCTGACAAAGGAGTTCCTCCATGTCTGCAAACTAAAACTTATGACATTACCGGTCCAACAGCTGCTGTATCTGTAAGTTCAAATACAGTTACTCATGTAACTTGTAACGGTGATAAAGACGGGTCAGTTGTAATTACTCCTGTTGGCGGAACTGGTACATTAACGATTAGTTGGCCTGATGGTAGTTCAGGTAGTACTGTAACTGGTTTAGCCGGTGGTCCGGTAACGGTTACCGTTACTGATGCTAATAACTGTACTTTCACTGAAACGTATACTGTAAATGAGCCTAATGTACTTAAGGTAAATGCTGAAGGTACTGGTTCAACTGATACGAAAGTCACTAAGGATACAGATAAAGGTACCGTAACAATTTCACCTTACGTTGAAGGTGGTACTTCTTCTGCCGGATATCTACATACCTGGACAAACAGTAGTGGTGATCCTTGTACAGTTGAGTCTAACAATGATTTCATAATCGGTGGAAACCCAGGAAACTCTGCTTATGACAATCAAAGAACTCAAGGCGTTTATAATTTGAAAGTTCAAGATGACAACGCGTGTGTTGCTAATAAAGCTTATACCATTGATAACACTGTTGGATTTGAAACTTTTGGTGAAAACTATGAACTAAGAGTTTTCCCGAATCCTAACAATGGAACTTTTAAAGTTTCTATGGTTAATACGGATGCTGGTGATTACACATTTGAAGTTAAGAACATGTTAGGTCAGGTTGTTTATGATGAAGTTGTTTCTATCAATGGCAACTACCTGAACACAGTTCAATTGTCTGACAATGGTGTCTATTTCTTGAGCATTAGCAATGGAGAGAAAACCGAGTCTTACAAAATAATTGTTGAGTAATAATTATAATCTAGTAAACACTTAAAAAAAGGAGCTCCAATGTGGAGCTCCTTTTTTTTTCACTATTTCGAAGTCCAGCCAAACCATTCTTGCGAAAACCAAGGAAGAAAACCGAGTGGTAAATTAGATTGTCGCAATTACTGTCGAAAGGAATATTATTCGCTAATCAGGTGGCGCCTGACCTCTTTCATATATTCAGAGGCATAAATAAAGTCGGTCAGTTCAGTACAGTCGGTCCTTAAGATTTCCTTATTCGATCCCTTCCAAAGAAGATCTCCCTGATATATGAATGACAATCGTTCTCCAATTTCAAGTACGGAATTCATGTCATGAGTAATTACAATGGTTGTAATACCTGATTCCCGGGTAATATCATCAATAAGTCGGTCTATGGTTAAAGCCGTATGCGGATCTAAGCCCGAATTTGGCTCATCGCAAAATAGATACTTCGGGTTGAATGAAATTGCACGTGCAATTCCAACCCGTTTTTTCATTCCTCCACTCAATTCACTTGGCATCAAGGAATTGGTTCCTGCTAAATCAACTCTTTCTAAGCAATACTCAACCCTGGACTTCATTTCCTTCAAAGTCGAGTGAGAAAACATTCGCAGTGGAAACATCACGTTTTCCTCTACTGACATCGAGTCAAATAAAGCACTGCCCTGAAACAAAAATCCAATTTCCTTTCTTATGCTCTTACGTTCAGAATTATTCATTTGATTGAAAATTCGTCCATCGTAAGAAATGGTTCCAACATCAGGCTCATGAAGTCCTACGATGCACTTTACCAAGGTTGTTTTTCCTGAACCAGATGCCCCTATTATTAGATTTGGAACCCCTTGTTCAAATAATAAGTTCACATTTTTCAAAACGTGATTGTCTCCAAATGACTTTGACAATCCTTTTACCTCGATCATATAAGCAACATTTGGGTTATTAAATAATTCATTACCAAAACCACAATACTACTGTATACCACAGCCCGAGTACTGGCTTTTCCAACTTCCAACGCTCCTCCACCAACAAAGTATCCATGGTAGGATGACACCGATGAAATAACAAAGGCAAAAACAATGCTTTTGATAAAGGCGTAACTCACGTCAAAAGGTCTAAAATCATATTGAAGGCCAAATAGGTATTGACTTGGTGATATAATGCCTGTCAGTTCACATATCAGATATCCGAAGTAGATTCCGGTAAACATGCTAATTACAACCAAAAAAGGCATGATGATCATGAAGGCATAAATCTTAGGAATAACCAAATAACCCGCCGAATTAATTCCCATTATTTCCAACGCATCAATCTGTTCGGTAACTCGCATGGTGCCAATCTCAGAGGCAACATTAGAACCAATTTTTCCCGCTAAAATTAAAGCCAGCATGGTTGTAGAAAATTCCAAAATGACGGATTGTCTTGTTGTCCATCCCACCAGGTAATCCGGAATGAAATTACCATCGATTTGCGATGCCGTTTGAATGGTAATTACCATTCCCATGAAGCCACTAATAATGATGATAATTCCTATAGAGCCAATACCAAGTTTGACGATTTCATCAATGAACAACTTCCAGTATACTGATCTTCTTTCCGGTTTTTCAAAACTTTTCTTAAGAAAAAGCGCATAATGGCCAATATGATATAAAATCTTCATTCTTGAACCACAAATCTAATACTTGAATAGTTTCAGCTAATTTTGCAGGCAATGAAATTGAATATTTCCCGAACTTTATTACTCATTTTTGTTCTCTCCACCTTCACACTTACCATTCAAAGTTGCAAGGGAACTAAAAAAGATTGCGATTGCCCAACCTTTGGGAAACAGCAAAAGCAGAAAAAAACCAGGTATAAAATTAGAAAATGAGTGACCCAATCAGCGAGCTTCAACGCCATTTGCCTGAAGGTACAGCAGAAAGAATACATGCCTTAATCAATAAGAAAAATCTGCTACTGAAAATTACACGGCATAGAAAATCAAAGTTTGGTGATTATCGTCCACCTCAAGGCGATGTTAAACATCATACAATAACGGTTAATGGCACCCTAAACCCTTTTGCATTTTTAATTACTTTTCTCCATGAGTACGCTCATCTTCAAATATTTGAACTTCATAAGGGAAGCGTCTCTCCTCATGGAAAAGAATGGAAGACCGCATTTGCACTTTTACTTCAGGAAGAATTAAGCCTGGGTACATTTCCCAGTGACCTCATCCCTTCGTTGAAAAAGTATCTTACAAATCCAAAAGCCAGTACTTTTTCCGATCCCAGGTTATATGAAGCGCTGCGGTTGCATGATGACCCGATAAACGTTAACAAACCATTGCTAAAATCATTGAACCCTAACTCGATATTTCGAATTGGGAAAAAGCATTTTAAGAAAGGGCAATTGAGAAGGACCCGTTTTGTTTGCAAGGAATTAAATACTGGTAAACAATACCTGGTGCATAAAAATGCCGAGGTTATTCCTCTGGAAATCCCTTAATTTGACATCGAAAAATTCATTATGAATAACAACTATTGCATAATTATGGCCGGCGGTATTGGCAGTCGGTTTTGGCCCTGGAGCAGAGAAGAAAACCCCAAACAGTTTTTAGATATTCTGGGAACTGGAAAAAGTCTAATCCGACAGACTTTTGAACGATTTAATGACTTTATTCCAACCAGCAACATTTTCATCGTTACCAACAAGAATTACAAGACTTTGGTAAATGAACATTTACCCGAATTGGATGATTCACAAATACTCTGTGAGCCCGTAATGCGAAATACTGCACCGTGCATAGCTTATGCCAGCTATAAGATCCTAGAATTGAACCAAAATGCCAACATAGTTGTTGCGCCCAGTGATCATTTGATAACAGACATTAAAGAATTTGCCGAAAGAATTGAACAAGGACTTAAGCACGTTGAGTCGGGCCGAATTCTTACTCTGGGTATTAAACCCTCACGCCCCGATACCGGATATGGTTACATTGAATACCAGGGCAGTGATCCATCAACTATAATAAAACCTGTGAGCCAGTTTAGAGAAAAACCATCCATTGAAAAGGCGGAAGAATATCTTGCCCAGGGAAATTTTGTTTGGAATTCGGGTATCTTTTTATGGAGTGTTAAGTCAATCGTAAACTCTTTCGAAATGCACTTACCTGACATGGCCTCCATTTTTGAAGAAGGGAAAACCTATTTCAACACTAAAAACGAAAATGAATTTATTGAAAATAACTTCCCTAATTGCGAAAACATTTCAATTGATTATGGAGTTATGGAGCGTTCTGATAATATCGATGTCATGCTTTGTGATTTTGGATGGTCGGACTTAGGAACATGGGGCTCACTCTATGACAAACTTGATAAAGATGATAATGGAAATGCAACTTTGGGATCAAACCACTTTCTAAGTGAAACCAATAATTCCATTATAAAGTCAAGCCCAAACAAAAAAATTGTAGTTCAAGGATTAGGTGACCTCATTGTAGTAGACACCGAAAACACCCTACTTATTTGCAACAAGAATGATGAACAAAAAATTAAGGCTCTTGTTAAGAACCTTAATCGATTAGAGAATTAACCGGGCAAATTCCCAATCATTTTGGAAGGGTCAACCCAAAGATCAAATTCTTCAGCAGTAAGGTATCCCAAATTAATGGCTTCTTCCTTCAAGGTTGTTCCATTGTTGTATGCCGTCTTGGCAATTTTAGCCGCCTTTTCGTAACCAATTTTTGTGTTTAATGCCGTAACCAACATCAGCGAATTATCCAGGTTTCTCTTAAGAATTGGGTAATTGGGCTCAATTCCAATGGCGCAGTTGTCGTTGAGGGAAACACAAACATCTCCGATTAATCTGGCACTGGTTAGTAAATTATGTGCCATTACCGGTTTAAATACGTTGAGCTCGTAATGGCCGTTCATTCCACCAACACTTATGGCTACATCGTTTCCAATTACCTGAGCGCAAACCATGGTCATTGCCTCGGCCTGGGTTGGATTAACCTTACCTGGCATAATAGAAGACCCTGGCTCATTTGCCGGTATAATAATCTCACCTATTCCACTTCTTGGGCCAGAGGCCAATAAACGAATATCATTAGCAATTTTCATTAAAGAAACTGCCAATTGTTTCAACGCACCGTGCGATTCTACAATTGCATCGTGGGCGGCCAGAGCTTCAAATTTGTTTTCTGCAGAAACGAATGGCAATCCTGAAAACTCAGCAATTTTTTTTGCCACCAAAGGAGCATATCCTTCCGGTGTATTAATCCCTGTGCCAACGGCAGTACCTCCAAGTGCTAATTCAGAAAGATGGGCCAATGAGTTTCTCAATGCCCTAAGGCCATGGTCTAATTGCGATACGTAACCAGAAAATTCCTGTCCCAAAGTAAGTGGGGTGGCGTCCATCAAATGCGTTCTGCCAATTTTCACGACACCCATAAATGCTTCACTCTTTGCTTTTAGGGTATCTCTTAATTTTTCTACCCCGGGAATTGTAGTCTCCACGATTAACTTGTAGCATGCAATGTGCATCCCGGTTGGAAATGTATCATTTGATGACTGTGATTTATTGACATCGTCATTCGGGTGAATCAAAGGTTCTCCAGAACCTAGCTCATTTCCCAATAGGACATGAGAGCGATTTGAAATTACCTCATTAACATTCATGTTGGACTGTGTACCAGAGCCAGTCTGCCAGATCACCAAAGGGAATTGGTCATCGAGCTTTCCATCCAATATTTCATCACATACTTTAGAAATAGCGTCTCTTTTTTCCTGAGGCAATACACCCAATTCACAATTGGCATGTGCAGCAGCCTTCTTTAGGTGAGCAAAACCATAAACCACCTCAAGCGGCATTTGCTGTTTGTAATCACCTATTTTAAAATTGTTTCTGGATCTTTCTGTCTGGGCACCCCAATATTTCTCTGCCGGGACTTGCACTTCACCCATTGTATCGTGCTCAATTCTATAGCTCATCTGTTATCAAGTTGACTTTTCTTCAATATTTGAAGTACAAAATTACGTTAAGGGCAAATTGCAAAAAAGCCATTGTTCTAAAATGTTTTATCCTAAATTTGGCGCTTAAATTTATTGTTGATGGAGATTTTAGCGGTACTCTTTTTTTTAGTGGTTGTTGGCGGAGCATTTTTCACTTTGATATTTCTAGCATGCTTTTTACCTTATTGGGTAACTATGCAACTCATCGAAACCTTTACTTACAACCCTAAAACGGACACTGGAGATACCGAATAAGATAAACATTGTTTACATCAATGTTTTAACCAATTCGGGTGGCCTTCCAATTATTGCCTGGTCTCCTTTAGTGACAATTGGGCGCTCTATTAGCTTTGGATTTGAGGTCATAGCTTGTATCCATTGATCATCATTTAGCTCTTTTCCCTTGTAGTTTTCCTTATAAATGGCTTCTCCTTTTCTAACTAACTCGTAAGGCTTAATTCCTAGTTTATGAATAATGTCTTTCAATTCAGTTTCTGTTGGAGGGTTGGTCAAATAATCGATAATTTCGGGGTTAATTCCTGCAGAGGTTAAAGTCTTTAGTGTCTCTCTGCTCTTACTGCATCTAGGGTTATGGAATATTTTGAAACTCATTGAATAATCTTTTTAAAATTTATTCAAAATTAAGAAACCCGGCATTGGAAAATGCAGATTGGAATTGTGATTATGTTTAGTATTTTTGGGCGCAGCGGATTGGCAGGGATGAACAAGAAAATACCTAAATCTTTTGATTTAAACAGACCTCTTAGATACCTTCATGGTAAAGGGTTGTTCGCACTTTTATTGCCGTTAATTTTTTCCATTTCGGCAAGTGCCCAATGCAAAAAAGCTACCAGCACCTGTAATCTTACCAGTATTTCAACTGCATTTACTCCGACGGCTACATTTTTGGGCTGTGGTAGTGATAGCTGTGACTTATATTACCTGTTACCTAATGCGGTAACGGCAGACAGTGCTGAAAACTGGGCCAATAACCTGGGCGCACATTTAACTTCCATTCATTCCCAGGCCGAAAATGACAGCATTACAAAGTGGGCTGCGAACAAGGGCATCACAGGAAGTGTTTGGATTGGGTTCAATGATAAAACTACTGAAGGTCATTTCGTCTGGACAGATGGGACCGATTCTACCTTTTCGAACTGGAAAACAGGCCGTCCAAATGGTGTAGGTGCAGGTGATGATTGTGTTCAACTATTTGTTACTGGAGCCGATTCAGGTAAATGGAACGATACGGCCTGTACAATGACCCTTCCGGCAGTTATTAAAGTTTCGTTATGTATGAACATATCTATGGTAAATGATACGGTTTGCCTAAACGATACAGCTAACCTTACCGTTAATGTTACCAGGGGGTCTCAGGCATATTCTTATTCCTGGTCAAATTCCAGTACAAACGACAGTATTAAAGTTTCTCCTTCAAGCTCTGCTTATTATAACGTGACCGTCACGGATCGATACAGTTGTACCGCGATTGATTCCGCTTATGCTAAAATTGATACATTACCTACTTTTTCACTTGGAACCACCGACACCATCTGCTCTGATTCCGTAAAAGTTCTGGATGCAGGCGCAGGTCTCTATAAATATTTATGGAAAAGCACAAAAACAGGACAACGAGATTCCATAAGGTTTGCGGACACTCAATACTGGGGCCAAAGAACTGATTCAAATGGTTGTTCTTATACCGATACTTTTAATTTGTATGTACATACAATTCCCGTATTCGATTTAGGAAACGATACTACAGTTTGTGCAGGTGATACCGTAACTGTTAAACCGGATGTTACCAAACCTGCATACCAATATCTGTGGCACGACGCTTCTACAGGGACATCTTACCAAACGGACACAACAGAAGTGGTTCAACTTACCATTACCGATAGTACGGGTTGTAAATTGACTCAAAGTCGTAAGGTTACCAAGGTTAGCCTTCCAGTAGTGAACATTGCTAATGATACCTCTGTATGCGCAGGTACCATTTTCTCTTTCAATGGTCCTTTCGGATTTAACTACCACCAATGGATAATTCATGTAGATACGATAATCAACGCTTCGGTTTCTGCCGATACCAACGGGGCGTATCATTATTATGGCCGTGATACCAATAACTGCCCCGCTTACGACACCGTAAACGTTATATGGGATACCATTCCGATCGTGGATCTCGGCAAAGACACCTCAATTTGCCAGTTTGACACGATAACACTAAAGGTTAGTTCCGGATATCGTTCCATAGTTTGGTCTACGGGCGATACCACCGAAGCTGTAAAAGTGAGTTCGCCTCAGACGTATAACGTAATTGTCATAGATTCCAATGGCTGCAGTAGTTCAGACATTTTTAATCTATCCAACGATACCTTGCCCGTTGTCAACATTTTAAGGAATGGATTCCCTGGTGACACCAACATTTGCAACCTTGACTCAGTTTTTCTACATAATTATGTTACTGATACCAACATGGAATACAGTTGGAATGGCGGTCCATTTGTGAAGGGGTATGATACTCTAATCGTTAAGGCAGCCAGCACCAATACCCTGGTTCTGAGAGATACCAATACTTGCCTAAATCAGGATTCGTTGAAAGTAGGAATAGATACTCTTCCATCGGTTAATATCACCTTAGACACTACCATTTGTCTAAACGATAGTATCTTAATTTCGGTAAACTCTGATACGAATTATACCAAAATTTGGGATGGTGTGAATCTGGGAGTTCAGGATACTATGTGGGTAAAGAATGACACTACTTACCGGGTAACCTTGGTGGACAAAAACACGACGTGTAGGAACACCGATAGTGTAGCCATAATGCACGATACATTACCTGTAATCAACCTTGGTCCGGATACCGGTTTTTGTGCTGGTGACACGATTACACTTGATGCGGGTGCAAATTACCAAACCTATTTGTGGAGTACGACAGACACTACCCAAACCTTAAAGGTATCTACTCCTGGCTCATACAGTGTTGGAGTTGTTGACAAAAATGGCTGTAAAGGTGCTGACACCAAAGTAATTGCTAAATTCTTACTTCCAATTCCTAACCTTGGACCCGATAAAGAATTTTGTGCGGGAACACCTGTAAACGACACCTTAGATGCAGGGCCTGGTTATAACTATTATAAATGGTCTCATGGTCCGCAGGGTGACTCAACACTGGCACGAAAAGTTAATGTTACCCTACAGGGAGTGTACTCTGTAATTGTTACTGATAGCAATGGCTGTAAAGGGAATGATACTATTTCTATCAATGCTAATTTCTTACCTTCCGTAAGCCTTGGGCCAGATACTTCGTTTTGCGCAGGTGATAAATTCAATTTGTTAATTAACGCTGGTGCCGGGTTTGTCAAATACGAATGGTTTGACATGAAGAGTGGGGTACCTGTGGTTTTACCTACAACGGGCCAAATAATTCTCGTAAAGGATACTTCTGCTAAAATTAGGGTAAGAATTACTGATATTAACGGCTGTACAAATACAGATGACGTAGAAGTGAAAGAAATTCCACTACCTATTGTTGTGTTTGCACAAACTAAATATTGTGAAGCCAACAGACGTTTCTTCCGTGATACACTCGACGCAGATCCTCTGGGGAATTATGTCAGTTATGCTTGGTCTACCGGAGATTCTACCCGCCAAATTATTGTTGTAGAAGGTGGCGATTATTTGGTGACCGTTACCAATAACCAGGGGTGTTTTAATGTGGGTAAAAAGGAAGTCATTGAAATCTCACAGCCACACATCGATTGGACTGGAGACACCATCCTTTGTAAAGGAACCACAGTAAAGTTGGATGCAAATAAACCAGGCTATGTACACTATTGGTGGTATAAAGTATTTGATATTGCAGGCAAGGACGATTCTTTAATGAACCCAATGATTCAACCTGGTGATACAATTGCCGATACAACGGTTACATCCCAATTAATTACACAACCCGGAAAGTATAAAGTTCTTACTCGGTATTTTGAATCGCCTTTCTGCTATGACTCCTCAGAGACCATAATTCGAGAAGATTTATTCCCCGTTATCGATTTTGGAATTCAAACTCCAGATACCACATTATGTGTAGGAGAAACACTTCTCCTAGACCCTAATTTTAACGGATCATCTTCTTTGGAAGTAAAATACTTGTGGCAAGATGGATCTGAAGACACCATTTATCCGGCTCGAACTACAGGCTTGTATTCTCTGGTACTCACTAATGATTGCGGCGCCGATATTGATGAGGTATACGTACGTTTTGATGATTGTAGCCAAGTATGGGTACCTAATTCGTTTACGCCCAACGGCGACGGTGATAATGAACTTTGGGGCGTTTCAACGCTGGAACGGTTTCTTGAATTTAAGCTTGAGGTATATGATCGTACTGGTACAGTAATATGGGAGACAAATGATGCCGGTGTATCCTGGGATGGAACGCACATGAGAACAGGAGAACCCTTACCAGTTGGGCTTTATATCTACCGTCTATCGTACCGTTCATATTATGAGCTCATAGAAGGCGTTAGTTCAGCGCCGACCAAAGAAGAGAGAGGACAGCTTCATCTCATCCGATAGTTAAGTGTAATTAGATCACCTACTTTTCCGAAACAATGTCCGTATAAAAACTATTCTGAAGTTTTTTTCGAACTCCCAAATTCCATGAGGTAGGCACTAATAAACTCATCCAGGTTTCCATCCATAATTGATTGTACATCCGTGGTTTCGAAATTGGTCCTAAGGTCCTTAACCAGTTTATAAGGGTGCATTACATAGTTTCGAATCTGACTCCCCCATTCTACCTTCATTTTTGATCCTTCAATTGCAGCCTTCTCTTCTTCTCGCTTGCGGATTTCCAGCTCATACAACTTGGATTTTAACAAGGTCATAGCATTTTCCTTATTCTGCAGCTGTGAACGAGATTCGGTATTCCTAATAATAATGCCCGTCGATTTATGTTCAAGTCGAACCCCGGTTTCTACCTTATTTACATTTTGTCCACCAGCACCACCCGATCTAAACGTTTCCCACACAATTTCACTTGGATGTACTTCTATTTCAATGCTGTCATCAACTACAGGGAATACAAACACAGAGGCAAATGAAGTATGTCTTCGGTTTTGACTATCAAAAGGTGAAATCCGAACCAGGCGATGCACGCCGTTCTCTCCTTTTAAATACCCATAGGCAAAATCTCCATCCACCTCCAATCGAGCAGACTTTATACCTGCTCCATCGCCATCCAGCTTTTCGGAAATACTTACTTTAAAACCCTTTTTTTCGCCATACATAACGTACATGCGCAAAAGCATTTCTGCCCAATCCTGGCTCTCTGTTCCCCCGGCGCCGGAATTAATTTCTATAATCGCAGACAGTGCATCTTCTTCTTCGGAGAGCATGTTTTTAAATTCGATCTCCTCCAGGAGTTTGACTAAATCTCCAAACGTTTTTTCTAATTCCTCTTCAGAACCTTCGCCTTCGTCAAGGTATTCTTTAAGAATTTGAACCTCATCCAATAAGTCCTGGAGCTTGTTGTAACTGGTAACCCAATATTTCTTTTGATTGATTTTCTTTAGCACCAGTTCGGCTTGTTTGGGATCGTCCCAAAAGTTTGGTGCTAAAGTCTGCTGTTCTTCGTCTTCTACTTGTTCCTTTAATTTATCGTAGTCAAAGATGCCCCCTTAACGCTAACAAGCGTCCAGCTACATCATTTATTTGATCAGCACTAATCATATAATTCGTTGTATTTCTTAGTTATAAAATCGTATTCGTATCCTTTATTTGTAAGGTATCGAAACACCTTAGACTTAATTTCAAGTTGATTGCCGGAATAAGCTTCCTTCTTTTTTTGTAAGAGCGATCCAAGGCGCAACAAATAATCTTTTCTATCTATTTCCAAATAAGCTTCCTGAATGCAATAATCAGAAATATTTTTTGATTTTAATTCCTTTTTGATCTTGTTCCAGCCCCAACTTTTCTGATTGAATTTACTTCTTGCATATAATCCGGCAAACCGACTTTCATTGACAAAATTATGCTCAATTAAAAAAGCTATTAACTCCTCAACATGCTCAGGGTTCACCTGCCATTCGTTCAATTTCTTACGAACATCCTGATGACAGCACTCTTTTTTTGCGCAATAGGCTAAAATCCTAGCCCTAGCCTCTTGGATTGAATATTTTTTACCTCTAACCATTAGCCGTGGCTAAAATAGTTTTCAGGCTTTAATATTCTCTCCTTTTTCGTCAATAAAATGATATTCTACCAGAGGCAAAGAGTTAGACGAGGTGATTTTAATCCACTTCATATTTTGCCTCAACCACTTCCACTGATACTTGTGTTGCTGAAAATATGCCCTAATGAAAGGATGGCAATGAATACTAACTTTCTTGTGACCGGAAGCTAATATCTGCTTCAGTTTATTCTCAATATCATCGATAAGCAAAATAGTAGCCCTAACCTCCTTGGAACCATCGGCCGTTGGAATTGTCTCGGATGTCTTTATTTCCATTTCAGGCCGAACACGTTGACGTGTAATTTGAACCAAACCAAATTTAGACGGAGGTAAAACATGATGTTTGGCCTTATCGTCCTTCATAAATTCGATCATTTTGTTCAGTAACGCCTTTCTGTTTTCAGCCTTACGTTGATCAATAAAATCTACTACGATTATACCTCCCATATCACGAAGCTTAAGTTGCCTTGCGATCTCCTGGGCCGATTCAATGTTCACCCTTAGGGCATTCGATTCCTGGTCTTTGTCCTTTTTAGCCGTATTTCCACTATTAACATCAATAACATGCAATGCTTCAGTATGTTCAATAACCAAATATGCTCCGGACTTCATGGTTACATTTCGTCCGAAAAGGCTTTTTATCTGCTTTTCAATTCCAAAGTGATCAAATATTCTTGGCTTATTAACATACTTAAGAATATTGACTTTTTCAGGTGCAATGGTATTTAAGTATGCTTTAATTTCTTCATGGAGAACCTTTTCGTTAATGGCTATTCCATTGTAGCTTGGGTTCAGCATATCGCGAAGAAATGCGGCTGACTTACTTAACTCACCCAATATCTTTTGGGGTGGTTTAGCTTCTTGAATACTGTCATGCAATCCTTCCCATCGGCTTACCAGGTCTTTTAAATCCTGGTCCAATTCTGCAACCTTTTTGCTCTCTGCAACAGTTCGAATGATAACGCCAAAATTCTTTGGTTTAATGCTCTCAATTAAGCTTTTAAGCCTAACCTTTTCAGCTTTATTTCTAATTCTACTCGAAATTGAAATTCGATCCGAGAATGGAACCAAAACCAGGAATCGGCCTGCAAGCGATAACTCACAGGTAATTCGAGGGCCTTTTGTAGAAATTGGTTCTTTGGCAATTTGAACTACAATTTCCTGGCCCTGTTTTAAGACGTCATTTATCTTTCCGTCTTTTTCAATATCTTTTTCAAAGGTGAAAGAGTTGAGCAGCTTTTCCTTACTCTTTTTCTTTCTAATTCCCGTAAGATATTTTTTAAGGGACTTCAGTTGAGGCCCCAAATCGAGGTAGTGCAAAAAAGCGTCCTTTTCGTATCCCACGTCTACGAAGGCCGCGTTTAAGCCTGGAACAATTTTCTTGATTCTTCCTAAATAGAGGTCACCAACACTATACTGATTATCAGACTTTTCGTTGTGTAATTCAACGAGTCTTTTATCCTCAAGTAGAGCTATTCTAACCTCTTCAGAAGAAGCATCAATAATGAGCTCCTTGTTCACAATTTAAATTGTAAACCACATGGTATAAGAAGATGATTGAAAGGGAGCCGGGCCCCCAATCAAATTACTTCTTATGCTTGTGTCTGTTCTTTCTAAGACGCTTTTTTCTCTTGTGGGTAGAGATCTTGTGTCTTTTTCTTTTTTTACCGCTTGGCATATTTCAATGTTTTAATAATTTATTTATTCCTTCTTCGGCAAGTTTCGATATCTCTTTGTTGCTTGCCGATTGAACAACAAATTCATAATTTTTAATGGCGTTATTAGTATCTCTTTCCATTTCGAAAGAGTACCCTAACAAGTACCACCCTTCAATGTGGCTTGGGTTCACCTTTGTAAGTGACTCAAACCGATTAATTGCTTTTTTATACTGCCCCGATTGAATAGAAAAATTACCGAGATAATACAATGCTTTTTCGTTGTTTGGATCTTCCTCTATGACCTCCTTTAGCAACTTAATCCCCTGCATGGGCGAACCTTTGCCCTGAGTAATGATTTCAACCGCCTTATCAACTTTTGAGTCCAGTGTTAAAACCTCCTTACCAGGCTGCTCTTTGCCAGGTTTATGAGGAAGGAACGCAATTAATACGCCCAAACCGACAACCAGAGTAATCGCAATTATTTTACCCTGGGTAAATTTCATTCTTAAGCCTTTACTTTATCCTTTACCTCGTTGGCAAAAGTTTTAGACGGCTTAAATGCTGGAATATTATGAGCTGGAATAATAATACTCTTGTTTTTTGAAATGTTTCTACCTGTTTTTTCAGCTCTTCTTTTAATAATGAAACTTCCAAAACCACGTAAATAAACATTATCACCATTAGTCATGGAATTTTTGATCACACCCATGAAGGCCTCTACTGTGTTTTGAACAATGTGTTTTTCAACCCCAGTCTCTTCCGCAATTTCGTTAACAATGTCCGCTTTAGTCATTCTTGTTACTTTTCTATGTTATTAATATATAGATTGTTATCCTTAATTATTACCCATTTTTTACAGGGGCGCAAATATATAACAATCAACAATACAAAAAACAAATAGTTGTGTCTAAATTCGTTACGTCAAATTATGGATCGATATAATGTTCAACAAGCCATTTCAGATTGGTATCAAATTAATAAACGAGACCTCCCCTGGCGTGGCATCTCCGATCCTTATAAAATTTGGCTATCGGAGATAATACTTCAACAAACAAGGGTAAATCAAGGGCTCAGTTATTACTTGAAATTTGTGGCGGTTTATCCAAATGTTGATTCATTGGCCTCTGCCAAAGAGGATGACATATTAAAACTTTGGCAAGGACTAGGATACTATTCAAGAGCACGAAACCTGCTTGCGGCAGCCAATCAAATAGTTAAACAAAAAGAGTTTCCTGCTTCTTACAAGGAGTTATTAAAACTTAAAGGGGTTGGTGAGTACACAGCCGCTGCGATTGCCTCCTTTGCATACGAAGAACCAGTTGCTGTTGTTGATGGGAACGTTTATCGAGTGCTTGCGAGAATTTTTGGAATAAGTACGGCCATTGATAGTTCAACAGGAAAAAAGGAGTTTTTAGAAATTGCTAACTCTATTTTAAATAAACAGGACCCCTCAACCTGGAATCAGGCAATTATGGAATTTGGTGCACTCCAGTGCATACCCAAATCTCCAAATTGTTCAACCTGTCCGATTCACACGGAATGTTTTGCTTTCAATAACGATCGAATTGACGCACTACCTTATAAAAAGGGAAAAACCAAACAACAAGTTCGTCACATCTATTATTACTTCACGAGGTTCAACGAACAAACCATTATTAAAAAAAGGCCTGCAAAAGGGGTTTGGGGAGGACTGTTTGAATTTCCAGCCCTGGAAGTCAACCACGAAATACCGATAGATAAAGCTATCGCACATATTAAAAGCGAATTAGAAATAAGTGAAGATGATTTTAAGGTAGTTTTGGTACAAGAACCAATGAAACACATTCTTAGCCATCGGATAATATACTGTTCATTTATCGAACTGGAACTAACGCAATTTAATTACAAGAATGGTCACAATTGGATAGTTATTCCACTGAACCAACTTCACAATTATCCAGTATCCAGGCTTATGGAAAAGTATATTTCCAATATATAAATCTTTAGATTTGTGTAAAATCGAATCGAATGGCTGGAAGTGTTAACAAAGTAATTCTCATTGGAAACTTAGGAAGAGATCCTGAAGTGAGGCATTTTGAAGAAGGACGAGCTGTAGCAAGTTTTTCCATTGCTACATCGGAAACCTTCACGGCAAAAAATGGTGAACGGCAAGAGCGAACGGAGTGGCACAACATTACTATATGGAGACCAGGGTTAGTAAAACTTGCCGAACAATACCTTAAGAAGGGAAACAAGGTTTATATTGAAGGACAATTGCGAACAAGAAGTTGGGAAGACCAGGATAAGAACACAAGATACACTACTGAAGTTTTAGTTGATAACCTTCAATTTTTGGGAAGTCCGAACACCGTTAAACAAGAAAACTCACCACCTCTTGGAGAAGCCAAGGCGACCAGCACTACTGAAAGTAATACGGATGAAAAAGATGATGATTTACCATTTTAGTCTTTCTATTCACTGATTCTAAAATTTAATGGAACCTCCGTCGAATAGTCTGTTATTAATTCTTTCGTTTCTCAACCCCATAACATTTAACATGGTATTGGAGTTTATAGGGTTAATAATTCTATTAGCATGTTCCGGATTGGTCTCTGGCTCTGAAGTAGCTTTTTTTTCCCTGGTGCCTCAGGAAATTGACCAACTAAAAAACAGTCCCAACAAGGGAGAACATACTGCAGCACTGTTATTGGAAAAGCCCAAACTACTACTTGCAACTATTCTAATAGCCAATAATTTCATAAATATTGCCATAATCATCTTATCAAGTGCCCTTACGACAGCCATATTCAATTTTGGATCTCAGGTTCTCTTGGGCTTCTTGTTTCAAGTAATCCTGGTCACCTTTATTATTTTGCTGTTTGGAGAAGTATTGCCCAAGGTTTATGCGGTAAATAACCGAAAGCAACTTTCCTCAATTATGTCTTTGCCAATTCTAGGTCTAAGAAAAATCACTTATCCGATAAGTTTAATGTTGGTTAGAACTACATCACTTATCGATACGAAATTCAAAAAACGTGTCGACAATATATCTGTAGATAACTTATCGCATGCGCTTGAGTTAACAACCGATGAATCAACTGGAGAAGAGGAAAAAAGAATATTGGAGGGCATTGTAAACTTTGGTAATACCGATGTAAAACAAATAATGATTTCCAGAGTTGATGTTTTTGCCTTAGAAATGAAGGAAAAATTCAGCTCGGTTAAAAGTCAGATTATCGAAGCCGGGTTTTCAAGAATTCCCGTCTTTAACGAGAATTTTGATAAAATTGAAGGGGTTCTTTACGTCAAAGACCTTCTTCCTCACATTGATAAAGGCGATGATTTTGAATGGCAAAAACTTGTAAGGCCTCCATTCTTTGTGCCTGAGAACAAAAAGATTGATGACCTCTTAAATGAAATCAAAGAGAAAAAAACGCATATCGCCATTGTAGTGGATGAGTATGGTGGTACATCTGGAATCGCAACCCTGGAAGATGTAATAGAAGAAATAGTTGGTGATATCTCTGATGAATTCGACGATGATGACATTACCTATTCAAAACTTGATGACAACAATTTCATTTTTGAAGGAAAAACATTGCTAAAAGACTTTTACCGAATTACCGATGCCAATGAAGAACTCTTTGAAAATGCTAAAGGTGATTCTGACAGTATTGGTGGAATTGTAATTGAAATCGCAGGGCGAATCCCTTTAAAAGGAGAGAAAGTACTCTTTGAAAACTATCAGTTTAAGATAGAATCAGCAGATCAACGGAAAATAAACACCATAAAAGTATCTATATTGCCCGGTGAGGACTCAGCAGATGAAGACGACAACTAAGCTTATTTCATTTATTCTAATTACCTGTTTTTTTGTGGCTTGTGAAGAGGTTCCCATTCCAAAACCACTGGGTTATTATAGAATTGACTTTCCGGAAAAGCAGTATATAAACTACGAAGGGAGCTGTCCGTTTACATTTAAATACCCCTTGCGTTCGTTATTGGATACCGCCATAAACGGCAAACCTGATTGCTGGATGAACTTACATTATCCCCAGTATGGTGCAACCGTGCATTTCACTTATTCAGTAGTAGATGGTAATTTGAATAAATTTATTGAAGATTCCCGTAAGTTGGTCATGAAACACATTGTAAAGGCCAATGACATTGTTGAGGAAGTGATTATTCGGGATGAACACAACGTATATGGATTAACATATGATTTTGAGGGCAACACAGCCACCAATTATCAGTTTTTCATCACGGATAGTTCGAAGCATTTTGTTCGCGGTTCCATGTATTTCAACCTGCCTCCAAACCCTGATTCACTGGCTCCGGTTAATGATTATATTAAAGCCGATCTCAAAAAAATGATTACTTCTTTTCAATGGAAGGAGGAGTAAATCGGTGGTAGGCAAATACCAAACTTGATAGTAACAAAAGTGCCCCCATTTGGTGGAGAACCCCTAACTCAATTGGCACTCTCAGTAGCAAGGTAATTATTCCAAGTCCAAACTGGACAAGGACAAATATTAACATGAGACGAAGTGCTTGCAACTGAAGCGGGTCGGTTAATCGCCGAACTCCTTTAACATAAATAACAGCAACCCAAACAAAAATTATTATCGCCAACATGCGATGAACAAACTGAACTCCAGATTTGCCCATAACGAAGTTTAAATATACCGGGTCCATGGCAAACACGGCACTGGAAACTATTTCCCCATCCATTAATGGCCAGGTATTGTGCACCAACCCTGCCTGAAGCCCGGCAACAAATGCTCCATATACCGCTTGAATCAAAGTGAGTAATAGCAATAACCGTATCTGCTTGCCAAAGGAAAATAACTGTCCCATATTTTTTGTCCTTGGCACATTAATTTCGAAAATGATCCATAAAATGTACAGACAGGTAATAAATGCGGTTAACAAATGGGCAGAAAGCCGGTAATGACTCACCCTGGGCACATCAACTAAACCACTTTTTACCATAAACCATCCCAAAAAAGCCTGAAACGCTCCTAAGGCAAATACCACCAATAGTTGATTGCGAAGTTTTTTATTTCCCAAAAACCATCTCTTAGCCATAAAGGCCAGAAACGGAATTAGAAAAACAATTCCAAGGACTCTCCCCAACAATCGGTGCAGATACTCCCACCAGAAAATTGATTTATAATCTTCGAGTGAAAAGTTATAATTCAACTCTTTGAACTCTGGAAAATTTTGATAGGCCTTAAAGGATTCGTTCCACTCCTGATCGCTCACAGGAGGAATACTTCCCACTATTAAGTTCCAATCGGTCATGCTAAGCCCCGAGTGGGTTAGTCGGGTTATGCCCCCAATAGCAACCATTAGAAAAACCATTACCGCACCGGTTGCCAGCCAAATGGTTAAAACCTTTTTTTGAAACTTAGACAATTCCACCGCGCAAAAGTATTCAGCCAAAATTTTGGGCGAACAATTAAATCAAAAAATAATACCTACCTATCGGGTGGGAATTAGCTTAAAAATATTGGGAAAGGAAATTTTGGGTGTTGAAATATAAGTCTCAGCGTCAGTTTGTTCTTTTTCGTCAGTTTGATCTTCTTTATTCTGATTCACCCGAACATCATTTTTGGTATTATCAACCTGAACGTCTTGCTTGGAATTCTGGAAGTCTCTATCGGGTAATTGAGAACAGGAACAGGCCAGAAAAAAGCTCAATATGATCAAATACAAAGGGCGCATTAATTAATCTCTGAAAATTATACAAGCCAAAAGTAACACATAATAAATGCGCCCGATCTAATTAACAAAAGTTTAACTTATTTTATTTCAGTCGTTTAACCTGACAATACTCTTGAATAATAGACTAGTCAATAATTTATATTTGCGGCTTAGAAATGAGCACGGAAAATCAATCTGAAAACGCCTCTTCTCAAGAGGAAATGTCCTTTCTGGAACATCTGGAAGTATTGCGTTGGCACATAGTAAGAAGTGCGATTGCCATACTCTCTCTTTCCATTATTGCCTTTCTCAACAAGTCCTTCGTTTTCGATACCTTTTTATTGGGGCCAAAAAAACCTGATTTCCCAACCTTTAGATTCTTGTGTGAGTTTAGCGAATGGCTCAATGGAATGGTTCCATCAATGGTAGGTAAGGACACCTTATGCATTGGGCAAAATATGCCCGACCTACAGAATATTCATATGGCGGGGCAGTTTACCACGCACATTATGATTTCTCTCTTCACCGGACTTATAGTTGCTTTCCCGTATGTATTCTGGGAAATTTGGCGATTCATTAAGCCCGGGCTTAAAGACACAGAAAGTAAAATTGCACGAGGTTCGGTGTTTTTTACATCAACCTTATTTCTTTCTGGCGTATGTTTTGGATACTTCATTATTAGTCCACTTTCCGTAAATTTCTTTTTGAACTATTCTGTAAGTGAGCAAGTACATACAATTCCTACTCTTTCAACCTATATATCTACAGTAACTACAGTGGTCTTAGCCTGTGGTTTTGTATTCCAGCTCCCAATTGTCATCTACTTTTTGACCAAAGTAGGTTTGGTGGGTCCTTTGTCTTTAAAGAAGTTTAGAAGACATGCATTTGTTGGATGTTTAATTTTATCCGCGGTTATTACACCACCCGATGTATTTAGCCAGTTCTTGGTTACCTTGCCGCTTATTATTCTTTATGAAATAAGCATATACATCTCTGCCAGGGTGGAAAAGGAACAACAAAGTTGAAACCATTGAAGACGTTTTTTTATCATTCATTTTTAAAGTCTGGTGCTTCTCTGCTTCTGTTTGTTTTTCTTACATTAGCAGGAAGTTCACAAAAAACTATTGTTCAAGGCCGAGTAATGGATTCCGAAACCAAGGAACCTCTACCCTTTGTAAATGTTGCATTTAAAGGTTCCAAAATTGGGGCTTCAACAAACATGGACGGCTATTATAAAATTGAGACCTACTATCCTACAGACTCACTTGTAGCATCTTTTGTAGGATATAAGCCAAAGGTCTATAGAGTTAAAAAGGACATTTCCCAAACCATAAATTTCAACCTAGAAGCCGGACATATTACATTGGAAGCAGTAGAAATCAGACCCGACAAAAAGGCTGTAAATCCTGCCCTTGTTATTTTGGATCAGGTGCTCAAAAACAAAAAAATCAATAACAAAACCAAGTTGGATGCCTATCAATACGAGGCGTATAATAAGGTAGAGTTTGACCTGAATAATATCGACAAAAAATTTATGGAACGAAAGGTATGGAAGCCCTTCAAATTTATTTTCGATAATGTAGATAGCACAGGAGAAAAGCCTTTCCTTCCTGTTTTTATGACTGAATCCATGTCTGATTATTATTATACCAGGCTGCCAAAACGAAACAAGGAAATTATTAAAGCAGTTAAAATTTCAGGGATTGAAAATGAAAGTATTCAGCAGTTTCTGGGAGATATGTACCAAAACGTAAACATCTATGATAATTACGTTAAACTGTTTAACAAAAGCTTTATAAGTCCGGTAGCTAATTTGGGTAAGGCCAGTTATCGATATTATCTGCTAGACAGTGCTGACATTGACGATCATAAGTGTTATAAAATCAAGTTTATTCCACGCAGAGACCATGAATTGAATTTTGCAGGAATAATGTGGATTGCAGATACTTCGTATGCGGTTAAAAGAGTTGAAGCGAAAGCATCGAAAAATGCCAACATAAACTTTGTTCGTGAATTGGCCATTAAACAGGAATACAGTGAAGTAGAAAACGAGGTCTGGATGTTGACTCATGATTATTTATTAGTTGACTTTAATCTGGCAGAAACTACCATGGGAATCTATGGGAAAAAGACCGCCACCTATCGTGATTTTAAAATTAACCAACCAAAAGATGCCTCCTTTTTTGCTGAAGGAACCAATGTGGTTGTTAAAGATAGCGCTGGAGATCATTCGGATGACTACTGGAAAGAAAATCGCCACATTGAATTGGGAAAAACGGAAACGCAGGTTTACCATATGGTAGACACGCTGAATACAATTCCAGCCTTTCGAACCTATCTGGACGTTATTAAAATTATTACCACTGGTTATAAAGAGTTTGACAAGTTCGAAATTGGCCCTTACTTCAATTTGTACAGTTTTAACCCGGTTGAAGGACATCGATTCAGGTTAGGGGCAAGAACCATGAAAAGCTTTAGCGAAAAAATGAGGCTACGAGGGTTCTTAGCGTATGGAACACGAGATACCAGGCTTAAATATGGTGCCGGGATGGATTTGTTTGTAAGTAGAAAGCCATGGAGTCAAATTCATCTCGATTATAAATATGATATTGAGCAACTAGGAACCAGCAAAAGCTCAATGAGTGAGCAGAACATATTGTCATCGGTTTTTCGTTCGAGACCAGCTAATCAGTTAAACGCGGTTGAAGAATACGATATAGGTTGGGAACATTGGTGGCGTGATGGATTTTCAAATGAAATTACCCTGAGGCATAGGCAATTAAGCTCGGTGAGTGACGGGCTAAAATTTCAAGAGGTAAATAATCAGAATCAAGTTGTAGATCACCAATTTCTAAAGTTCTCGGAAATTGAGGTAGCGGCAAGATTTGGAATTCGGGAAAAGTTTATCCTAGGTGCATTTGACCGCTATAGCCTGGGTACAAAATACCCTATTATGGGCGTTACAGGCACCTTTGGGCTAAAAGGGATTTTTGAAAGTGACTATGAATACCAGAAGGTATTTGTATTTATGAGTGACCGAATTTTTTTGAACCCCTTTGGTCATACCGACCTTATCGTTGGAATGGGAAAAATCTGGGGGGCAGTCCCATTCCCGGTACTGGAATTGCACAACGGTAATGAAACCTTCTTTTATGACAACCTTGCATTTAACCTAATGAATTTTCTGGAATACGCCAGTGACGAATGGGTTGAGGTAGCTTTAACTCACCATTTCAATGGAATATTTCTAAATCGAATTCCACTGCTCAGAAAACTCCAATGGAGGGAGGTTGTTTCAGTAAGGGGAGTCGCCGGTAAACTCTCACCAATTAACAAACAACAAATTCTCTTTCCTACTACACTCTCAGAGTTACCAAAACCTTATGTAGAAATGAGTGTTGGAATCGAAAATATTTTTAAACTTATTCGGGTTGACGGCATGTGGAGGTTAACCAATTTGTCAAAAAACAATAAAAGTCCGGTTCGAAACTTTGGAATAGCGGTCTCATTAAACTTCACATTCTAAATTTGCACCATGAAGCTACACGCCGAGAGTCTTGTTAAAAAATACCGCAGTCGCACTGTTGTTAATGGTGTTTCTGTTGAAGTGAATCAAGGTGAGATTGTAGGCTTGTTAGGTCCTAACGGCGCAGGGAAAACCACATCTTTTTATATGATTGTGGGGTTAATAAAACCAAATGCCGGAGAAATCTTTTTAGAAGATCAGCGAATTACTGGCCTCCCAATGTATAAACGTGCGCAGTTGGGAATTGGCTATCTACCCCAGGAAGCAAGTGTATTTAGGAAGCTAACTGTAGAAGACAACATTAAGGCGGTGCTTGAAATGACGAAATTGTCTAAGAAAGAGCAAAGCGATAAACTGGAATCCTTAATCGATGAATTTTCATTGGGCCATGTTAGAACCAACCGGGGAGATTTGCTCTCAGGTGGTGAACGACGAAGAACTGAAATTGCCCGTTCATTGGCGGTTGACCCTAAGTTTATATTGCTGGATGAACCTTTTGCCGGTGTAGACCCAATTGCGGTTGAAGATATTCAGGGAATTGTTTCTACACTCAAAAAAAAGAATATTGGTATTCTGATTACCGATCACAACGTACAGGAAACCCTTTCGATTACAGACCGTGCCTACCTCCTTTTTGAAGGCAGTATCCTGAAAGCCGGAACGGCGGAAGAACTGGCTAATGATGAACAGGTAAAAAGAGTTTACTTAGGTAAAAACTTTGAGCTAAAAAGAAAGGCCTAGCCATTCATGAGGCCAAATCCTGAGGAATTTTACTCCACAAAATTGTAATATTGAATCGGGTAAACCTTCGCATTGGTTTATGCGCTATAGCAAGTTGGTAGAACTATGAAAATCCTGTTGGTAGAAGATGAACCCCGCGTATCTTCCTTTATAAAAAAAGGGCTTGATGAGCAGGGACACAACGTTACACCTGCGTATGATGGGGTAATGGGCCTAAAGCTAGCTACCTCGGACACGTTTGACGTAATTATCCTTGACATCGTTATGCCTGGGCTCAATGGAATAGAATTGTGCCAACAATTAAGGGATAAACATAATATTACCACGCCAATTCTTATGCTAACCGCCTTGGGTTCAACGGATGATGTGGTAACAGGCCTGGAGACCGGCGCTGATGATTACCTCACTAAACCTTTTAAGTTTAAAGAATTGCTCGCCAGAATTGGGGCTTTATCTCGACGGGGAGCGAGATCTCAAAACAACAAGAGCGAATTGCTCAAGGTTCAGGACCTGAAGATGAACGTTACGTCAAAAGAAGTTTTCAGGGATGGGAGAGAGATCGTACTTACCGCCAGAGAGTTTGAACTGCTTGAATATTTGCTTAAAAACAAAAATCGGGTTGTGTCCAGAACGCGCATTTTAGAAAATGTATGGGGAGTTGATTACGACCTGGGCACCAACGTAGTTGATGTCTATATTAATTACTTAAGGAAGAAAGTTGAGGCTGGATTTCCAGGCAAAATAATCAAGACGGTAATCGGCATGGGGTACATCATTAAGGATTAGATCATGAAAATTAGTTCTCGCCTTTCCCTTACATTTTCCGTAATCGCAAGTACGCTTTTTATTGCTTTTAGCTTAACTGTCTATTTTTTCTCAGCAAATTATCGAAAAGAAGACTTTCAGGATCGGTTGAAAGAGCGAGTAGAAATAACCGAGAAAATATTTTTAGAAAAAGACTCTTTCAGTCCGAGTGAATTTGAGAAAATTAATGACCAGTTTCTTCATACCCTTCCAGAGGAGACGGAAGAAGTGGTAGAAATACAGCCAAACAAGCCACTGAAGTTAGAGCATGACTATCCCGAAGAAATAAGGGAAAAACTTGAGAGTACGGAAACGCTGGAATTTGAAAGTGGAAAGATGCAGGGCATGTCCAAAATATTTCACGTAAATGGCAAGGATTACCTCATCATTGTAACAGCCATTGATAAGGTGGGACTGCAAAACCTGACCTTTTTGAAGAGCCTGCTAACCTTTATTTTCCTGGGCGGGGTTCCTCTTATATTTATAACCAGCATTATAATTGCCAAAAGAGCGCTGCTGCCCATTTCTAATAAAATTGATCTGGCTAACTCTATTAGTGCGTCCAACCTCCACCAACGATTAACCATTTACAACGAAAACGATGAATTGGGTAAAATGGCGATTGCTTTCAACAAAGTACTGGACCGTCTTGAAGCCTCTTTTGAAGCACAAAAAGCCTTTATAAGAAATGCTTCACATGAAATTAGAAATCCGTTAACCGCCATTTTAGGAGAAGCTGAAATTGCAATCAGTAAATCCCGATCGCGGGAAGATTATAAAGAGTCACTCTCGGTGGTGTTATCAGAGGCAGAAACATTAAACTCTACGGTCAACAACTTGCTGCAACTTTCTAAAGTCAATGCCAATGAAGAAAATATCCTTTACGAAGTAATTTCATTCAACCATTTTTTGATCCATACCAAGGAAAATTACGATTTTCAAAACCCAGACAATCTTGTAACACTTACAATTTTGGAAGGAGATGAAACGAGTAATTTTAATGTATTGGCCAATACCAACTTGCTAAACACAGCTATTATTAACCTAATTGATAATGCCTCTAAATTCTCATCAAACCAACCTGTTGAAATAGAATTGACTAGTTCGGAAGACCATATCGAGTTGAAAATAACGGATAAGGGCATTGGTATTCCCGAAAAGGACCTGGAGAAGATAATCACCCCTTTTTACAGAGGGAATAATGCCATAAAAATTAAAGGGTCTGGTATTGGTCTATCACTTAGTTCTAAAATCATTGAATTACATAAGGGTACCCTTGAAATAAAATCGGAACTAAGCTCAGGAACAGAAATAGTCGTGAAGCTGCCTTTAATTTAGATTTTATAACTATTCTAATCCCATTTTAATGTTGTTCTAATTCGATTCTAATAGTGCTCATGCATTATTGTGCTCCATTTTTTAACAGCGGATTTCAATGAGCAGTACAGAAGAAAATTATCCCAAAATGTTTTCTAAAATTAAGCAGGATGTTCCTGCCAGTATCGTTGTTTTCTTCGTTGCTGTTCCCTTGTGTTTGGGGATTGCTCTTGCGAGTGGCGCACCACTGTTTTCAGGGCTAATCGCTGGCATTGTTGGGGGTATTGTTGTGGGTTCATTAAGTAACTCTGCCCTTGGTGTAAGTGGCCCGGCTGCAGGCTTGGCAGTAATTGTTTTAACCTCAATTCAAACCTTAGGTAGTTATGAAATATTCCTGGTAGCTGTTGTTCTGGCCGGGTTGTTTCAGATTATCATGGGCCTCTTAAAAGGTGGAATCATTGGTTATTATTTCCCTTCTTCGGTGATTAAAGGTATGCTAACCGGTATTGGAATCATTATTATTCTTAAGCAAATACCACATGCATTTGGTTACGATAAAGACTACGAAGGTGACCTCTCATTTAACCAGCCCGATGGGGAGAACACCTTTACGGAACTCATTAACATGCTTGAACACATTAGTACAGGGGCTGTAATTGTTAGTGTTATTTCAATTTCCATTCTATTGCTTTGGGAGCTTTACCTTACCCGTAATTACAAAGTGTTTAAATTAATTCAAGGTCCTTTGGTAGCGGTTGCCGCAGGAATATTCTATCAAATGCTCACGTTAAATTATGCGCCAGACCTTGCCTTGGACAAACAACACCTGGTTAGTGTTCCCGTTGCAGGTAATTTTTCTGAATTTTTAGGCCAATTCACAATACCTGATTTCAGTGCTATTATGAATGAACAGGTTTGGCTTATCGCTATTACTATTGCTGTGGTAGCAAGCCTTGAAACACTATTAAGTGTTGAAGCAACTGACAAACTGGACCCCAAAAAACGTATTACCAATACGGACCGCGAACTTTTAGCGCAAGGTGTAGGAAATGCAGTTTCGGGATTAATTGGTGGGTTGCCGGTTACCCAGGTAATTGTTCGAAGTTCTGCAAACATTCAATCCAACGGACAAACCAAATTGTCGACCATAGTCCATGGCTTTTTACTGCTTACCAGTGTGGCTCTGGTACCTTTTGTTCTCAACATGATTCCGCTTGCGGTACTTGCATGTATACTTTTCTTTGTTGGTTACAAGTTGGCGAAACCCAGTTTGTTCATGCAAATGTATAAGCTGGGTTGGGAACAGTTTATTCCATTTCTTGTTACTATTCTAGGTATTGTCTTTACCAACTTATTGGTTGGTATATCCATGGGCGTGGCCGTGGCTATTATTATATTTCTTAGAAACAGCTTTAAAAACTCTCACTTCCTGCATACCAAGGTGGTAGACAATGGTCATCATAAAGTGCGAATGACTTTGGCCGAAGAGGTATCCTTCCTTAATAAAGGAGCTATCCTTAAGGCTTTGGATGGACTTCCAAAAGGAACCCATCTTACTATTGACATGAGTAAGTCATGGAGCATTGATTACGACGTGCTGGAAATTATCGACAACTTCAAGGATCATTCAGACGAAAGGGAAATAAAAATGAGGCTCATTAAACGGGGTGAGTTTGAAACCGAAACCGTGGATTATTAAGTACATTCTTGGGGCTAACCCATCTTTATTTCTTTCTTGTTTTCAACGGTAATTTCAGACCCTTCGGCCAGAAAAACTGATACCGGCTGCAATGCATCCAACCAGGAAAATTCAGGTCCGTAAGTTTTACCAAAGTCTGCAGAAATTTTGTATTGGCGTACTGGATAATGAAGCCACCTTGGATGAGTAACCTCATATTCGAACGTTTTAGTGTCTTTTACCCGAGTATATCCCCAATAGTGTTCTGTAATAAACTCGACCTCACTTTCTGGTTCAATTTTTTCAGCATCTAAGCTTGCATGAACTTTAAAACTATTTTCTTTCTGTGAAGTCCTCCAGCTATATTCAACACTTCTATATTCTTCATTCGTGTCCCAATTATGGCTCATGGGTAGCGTTTGATAATGTTCGTTATACAATGAATTAGCCACAATCGTAATTGCAGATTTAGGTACAATCTCTTTTATAAATACCACCCCTCTTTTTAACTTACCATCTACAACGCGCTTTACATAAAAACGCAAATTAACTTCCTCAAAATTCACATGAAAAGGAACTTTCATTCCCATAATCCGGGTGTTAACGAACATGAACCCCACCAGGCTTATGTAGCACTTATTATCCCATATATCAAATTCCGTCCCTACCGGTAAATACCGGGTTAGTTGGTTTTTATCAACTACGTAGTTTGCTAGTGCAAGCTTTCGCCACTCTGCTCGTAAAAAACTCATTATCGAATTTTATTTAGGCAAAGTTAACCTACCCATTAATACAAAAAAGGGAGCTACCTCACTTGTGAAATAGCTCCCTTATCTATCAAAAAATCGTTTGTTTATTGCTTCACAATGCGAGTCAAAAGTCCGGACTGCTCACTATACAGAAAATAAATTCCTTCATCGAGTTCTGATACATCCACCCGATTAGTTCCATTTTCAAGCGTACCCGAAATCCTGGTTAATCCACTTAAGTCAAATATTTTGAACTCACCCGAAACCCTGCCATTAATTGACAACTGACTTTCTACCGGATTCGGATAAATCAGAACATTTGGGCCTTCTTTGTGCAATGCAATTCCTGTTGTACTGGTATTTTCCTTTACCGTGAGAGAACTCTTTTTTATTACATCCCCCGTAGTAGTTCCACGGTTATCCGAAGCATTACCTGCTCCATAAAAGGTAATATCCCCACTTCCGGCACTTGGTGCAGTCCAGGTAAAAGCCCATGTTTTTGTTCCCGTTCCACTGGTACTTGTGTGGAGGTGGGTAATGTGAGATCCCCCATTTAGTATTTGAGTTGCTGCAGTTTTTACAAAAGTTCCTTTTTTATTACCACTTCCGTCCTCTGATGTAACCTGAAAACCAAATTTGCTAACCGCTGCTTCTGAAATTGAAAATGAAACATTGTAAGTTTTACCGGCTTCCCAACCAGTAGCTGGAACATCGCTCGAAATCATGTTATTAACCGTTGTAGCTGTTCCTGAATGACAACCAGACTGAGCGCAAGTTTTATTGTTATCACCATTTGATCCTGTTGCTCCACTAGATGGTGCGCCATTTGTGTAAGCGTTAAACAGAATCCAGCTTACTGCTGCCAACGAGAGAATTGTAATTTGCTTTTTCATAGTATTAAATCTTTTCTAAGCCAAATTTATCTTAATTATGTATGTCTTAATTGTACTTTTCCTGTCAATGGTTGGATAAATGTAGTAAACTGTACAATTGTCCTTTAAAGGAAATCACTAAAATTATTTTTCCCTGTAAATTACCTCCAACACAGTCTCCCCTACAGCGTGCAACGTATTTTTATCAATCACGTCCATATTGTCGCTATGTCTGTGATGGAAATGCCCGAAGTCGCGCTTTCTTGGGTCGTAATGGATAATATCGATAGAAGGAATATTGGCTAAAACACTTACCGGAACATGGTCATCGGTGATTCCACCACCTGCAACATCCTGAATAAAGTACTTCCCATAACCAAGTTTATTAGCTATAAACCACACATTGGAAACCAGGGACGAATTGTATTTTATGGACCCTGCTTCTTTCGGAAATGTTGCATTTGCACTACCTACCATGTCAAGGAGTATACCATATTTCGGCCTCACAAAATCCTCAGGTAGGTTGTTTGCCCAATACTGCGAACCTAAACACCAGGTATTCGATGACTCCGCTCCTTGCATGGTTCCGGATGGCTGTCCATAATCCTCCGCATCAAAAAACACAATATCAATTCCGACAGACGGTTTTAATGAATCCTGAGCAATAATTCTGGCAATCTCCAGTAAAACACCTACTCCACTCGCCCCATCATTAGCTCCTAAGATTGGCTTCTTTTTGTCTTTGGTATCTCTATCAGCAAAAGGCCTGGTATCCCAATGGGCGAATAACATTATCCGATTGGGGTTTTCGGAATTGAACCTACCCGTAATGTTATATATAGGTAACTCAACACCATCAAAACTTGTAACCTTCGCTTCCTGTACCTGGGTCTCCATTCCCAATTGAGACAGTTCTTTTTCGAGGTATTCAGCGCATCGTTTGTGCGATGGTGTTCCAGGTACTCTTGGACCAAAATCTACCTGGGTTTTAATATATTGATAGGCATTATCAGCATTAAATTCAGGCCTTTCTATGGGAACAAACCGAACCTTATTAGTTGGTTTTCCCTTTTTTAATGACCGCTTTGGCTCTTCTTCACAAGAAACGAATACGAGTGCAGGAATGACAATTAACAACAGGAATCTGTGAAACATTAAACTTTGTCCTTAAGGTTTTTAATCATATTTCTTACCAAGCCTGGCATATCATATTTCTCCTTCCAACCCCAATGCACTCTCGCTTCGGTATCATTAATACTAGCCGGCCAGGTACTGGCTATTTCCTGCCTGTAATCCGGGTGATAGGTAATCTCAAAATTTGGAATATGATTCTTAATTTCTTTGGCCAGTTGCTGTGGGTTAAAGTTCATGGCAGAAATATTATAACACGTTCTCAGTTTTATGTTTTCAGCCGGAGCCTCCATAATTTCCCTGGTTGCTCTTATAGCATCTTCCATGTGCATCATGGGCAATGAAGTATCATGGCTCAAAAAGCAATCGAAACTTTCTCCACGAAGGGCAGAATAAAAAATATCAACCGCGTAATCCGTTGTACCACCTCCGGGTAGGCTCTTCCAACCAATCAGACCTGGATACCTAACGCCTCTTACGTCAACATTAAATTTCTCATGGTAATACTGATTCCACATTTCGCCTGCAAGCTTACCAATTCCATAAACTGTATTCGGTTCTATAACTGTTTTTTGTGGTGTTTGTTGTTTGGGGGTTGTTGGGCCAAAAACAGCAATTGAGCTTGGCCAAAAGATTTTTTTAATGTGCCCTTCCTTGGCCAATTCAAGGACATTAAATTGTCCATCAATTGTAAGCTTCCAACCAAAGGCAGGGTTTTTCTCTGCAGTTGCTGAAAGTAGGGCCGCCAGATTATAAACCTGTGTTACACCTTCCTTTTTTATTAAAGAATAAAGACGGTCCTTATCCAGCACATCCAATTGTTCGTATCTACCCTTTATGTCTGCAGATTCTTTAACATCAGAAGCAATTACGTTTTCAACTCCATAATCTCCGCAAAGACTCTCAAACAATTCTCTACCTACTTGACCCAGTGAACCAATGATTAATACTTTTTCTGCCATATTTTATACCTGAATTGGAAGACAGCAAATGTATCAAAGTGATGGCATTCCCCTAGCGAGTTTTGAAGATGGTAATCCGAATCTTAAAAATCAAGCCGGAGTCTTTCCTACAATAGGCACTTCGCCCGTAAGAGTCTTCAAAAATGTAACAATCGATTCCGCCTCTTCACTGGTAATTGTCTTGTTGTTTTGCAATTGAGCCATAATTATCACTGCTTCTTTCAAATCAGAAATACTTCCGTCGTGAAAATAGGGATACGTTTTTTCAATGTTTCTAAGACTTGGAACTTTAAACACGTACCGGTCAGCTTCATTTTGGGTTTCCTTAAATCGCCCATCATCAACTGGATCACTTTTTGTCTTCTCCCAATAATCCCCATGTAGTCCAAATTTTTGAAACATATTTCCTCCGACGGCTTCACCCGAATGACAGGTGATACAACCTGTATTAATGAACAATTTCAGGCCTTCCTTTTCCTTTTTATTTAATGCGTTTTCATTTCCCTTTAGATACTGATCAAACTTCGATGGGGTGAGCAGTTTTCGTTCAAATGCGCCAATTGCCAACTGCAAGTTTTCGTAGCTGATTTTTTCATTTGGAAATGCTGCATTAAACATTGAAACGTATTCCTTTACTCCTTCCAATCGTTTTACCATAAATTCTTTGGAAGGTATGTTCATTTCAACGGGGTTCAGGATTGGCCCTCCGGCTTGCTCTTCAACATCGGCAGCCCTGCCATCCCAAAACTGGCTAAAATGAAGTGCTGCATTTAGTACTGTAGGCGAATTCCGATCACCATTTTTACCTTCATCACCGGGAGAAGTGGGTAGATTATCTACTCCGTAGGTTTCCAAATTATGGCAGGAGTTACAAGATATGTTTTGGTCTTTGGAAAGACGTTTGTCAAAAAACAACTTTTTACCCAAATCTACCTTCTCCTTAGTCAATGGATTGTTTTCAGAAACAGCCTCTTCGGGCAATGGTAAAAAGTATCGTTTGGCCTCCGTCAATAAATCAACCTCCGCTGTTTTTTTATAATCCTTTAATACTGTTTTCGGCTTTGTTTCTTTTGGTTGCTCACTTCCACAAGACAACAGCACCATCCATAAAATAACCAGCGCGGCAATATTCTTCATAATATCTTTCATTTTTCCAAAAATATGCACTGTTTCGCAAAATGAAAGTAATAGTTGTTACCTAACAAACTGAAATGATATATGTCATTGGTTTAAGAAATGCCTCCCGATATTTTTGGCGTCCATTTAAAATTGAATAGAGATGCCCTTTTATCATAAACTCGGTAAATTCCCTAATAAGAGACATATAACTTATAGAAAGGACAACGGTGAATTGTATTCGGAAGAACTGTTTGGAACTATAGGTTTCGATGGGATGTCATCGATAATGTACCATTGTCACCGCCCAACCATCGTTAAAAATATCGGGGCAGAAAAAGATGTTAATCCTGTTGCAGCAGTTGCTAAAAATATACGCGCACAACGATTCAGAGGTTTTGAAGTCAATCCGGTAGCCGATCAATTGGATGCGCGAATTCCTGTTCTATTTAATGGAGATGTTTCAATTCAATTGGCGTCTCCAACCAATAAATCGGAAGACTATTTCTATAAAAATGGGGATGCAGATGAAGTAATCTTCGTTCATAAGGGATCTGGTAAATTAAGAACCCAAATGGGTAATATCGATTTTGCCTACGGTGACTATTTGGTTGTTCCACGAGGAATGATTTATAAAATGGATTTCGATTCCAGTGAGAATAGATTATTCATTACCGAGTCTAACCGACCGGTGTATACCCCTAAGAAATATAGAAACTGGTTTGGTCAACACCTGGAGCATTCTCCTTTTTGTGAAAGGGACCTTAGGCCTCCCTCAGAATTGGAAACACACGATGAGTTAGGAGATTTCTTAGTGAAAGTTAAGCGTGAAGGTGTTATTTATGATTTCACTTATGGCGCACATCCTTTTGGTGTAGTGGGATGGGACGGATACAATTTCCCGTATGCGTTTTCTATACATGAATTTGAGCCCATCACCGGACGAGTTCATTTACCACCACCTATTCATCAAACTTTTGAAACAGACGCATTCGTAATCTGTTCCTTTGTTCCTCGTTTGTATGATTATCACCCACAGGCAATACCCGCCCCTTACAACCACAGCAACATAGATGCTGACGAGGTTTTGTACTATGTAGACGGTGACTTTATGAGCAGAAACGATATAGCTCCCGGGCACATTACGCTTCACCCAGCCGGTACAGCTCATGGACCACATCCGGGTGCGGCTGAAAGGAGTATTGGTAAAAAAGAAACTGAAGAATTGGCTGTTATGGTTGATACTTTTAGACCTTTACAAATTACTGAACAAGCCATAGCTATATCAGATAAGGACTATTTTAAATCTTGGATTGGATAAATAATTTTAGAAGAAGTTAATTATGAGTAAGAAAGAAGTTAAATCAGTAGACTACGGTTTAGAGAAAATTTTTGAGGGAGCACAAGATTTCCTTCCACTTCTGGGCACCGATTATGTAGAGTTTTATGTTGGTAATGCTAAACAGGCAGCCCACTATTATAAAACTGCATTTGGGTTTCAATCACTAGCATACAAGGGACTAGAGACTGGGTCGACTGACTCTGTGAGCTATGTGTTGGTTCAAGACAAAATAAGATTGGTTCTAACTACTCCTTTAAATAGTAAGTCTCCAATAAATGAGCATATTGTAAAACATGGTGATGGGGTTAAAGTAATTGCACTATGGGTAGACGATGCAAGAAAGGCGTATGAAGAAACGACTAGTCGAGGTGCTAAATCATACATGGAGCCTACGGTAGAATCCGATGAACATGGAGAAATTGTTAGAGCAGGAATCTACACCTATGGCGAAACCGTTCACATGTTTGTGGAACGTAAAAACTATCGAGGTACTTTTTTACCTCAGTTCGTCAAATGGGAGTCTGATTACAACCCTGAACCATTGGGATTGAAATACATCGACCACATGGTTGGTAATGTTGGCTGGGGTGAAATGAATACCTGGGTAAAGTGGTATGAAGATATCATGGGCTTCGAAAACTTTTTATCGTTTGACGACAAGCAGATTCATACCGAATATTCTGCGCTAATGAGTAAGGTAATGTCCAATGGAAATGGTAGAATTAAATTTCCAATTAACGAACCTGCTAAAGCTGCTAAAAAGTCTCAGATTGAAGAGTATTTAGATTTTTATGAGGGACCCGGTTGTCAGCACATTGCAGTTGCGACAGATGATATTATTACTACCGTTGCCGGACTTAGGGCAAGAGGTGTAGAATTTTTACCCCCTCCACCTCAAGAATACTATGATGCAATTCCTGAAAGACTTGGCGAGCACAGGGACATGATGAAGGAAGACATTAAAGAACTTCAAAAACTGTCAATTCTTGTGGATGCAGATGAAGAAGGTTACTTGTTGCAAATCTTTACTAAACCTGTAGAAGACAGACCAACGCTATTCTTCGAAATCATTCAAAGAATGGGAGCAAGAGGGTTTGGAGCTGGAAACTTTAAAGCTTTGTTCGAAAGCATTGAGCGAGAACAAGAAAACAGAGGAACTTTATAGTTCAACTGGATTAAAATGATTTAAAAAAGGCCGTCTCGTTGAGATGGCCTTTTTGTTTTTATCGTTCCAATACCAACCTGCTTACTCCACTTCCTGAAGCATTAGATACTTCAACAAAATAGACACCATTTTCCAGGTGGCTAATATCGAAATTGTATGATTCCAATTCTAAACTGGAATTAAAGAAGTAACGCATATGTTGCACTCCATCCACCGAAAAAATGGACACTCCAACTTCACCATCAATACCTGGCGTGCCAATTAAAAACTGACCCGAACTTGGGTTAGGATAAAGTTGAAGCTGATAGTTCTTGTCCTGATTAACATAATCCGGTACACCAACCAATTTTTCAGTTTCTCCATAGATTATTGGTTCATTGCTGTACGATATTACCTGGGCATCAACCTGATAATGTGGATTATACCCTGCATTACAATTTGAACAGGTAACCCCAGTTACGCAGCTCGGGTTATTGGGGTGACATTGATCCTGGTAAGACGCCTGGAATTTGTAGTCAAGATTAATTGAGGACTGACTGGTATACGCATCCAGATTAATTTTATTCGGAGGTGAAATAGCACCGGGGCACCAACCTGCTCTGTTGTAGGTCCACGTTCCTCTCTGTCCTGTGCAGTTATCAGGGTTAGGATTACAGGTATTCCATAAATCCTGAAGATAAATTTTGGATCCGTTAACCAAAATATCGTGCTTGGCATGATAAAACTCTGCGGCATTCCCAGTATTATCCTGTCCCCAACCATGGCCCGTAGTCGAAAGAATCAACTTAGAACTTTCGGTTTTTTGAACGGTATGGTGCTTAACCTGAGGAACAGGTTGGAGTTTTGTGGGATTTCCAAAATCATACGTTCCATCCCATATTTCATTAACAGCAGAATAGATATAATTGGGTTTACCCGATGTGTATTCCAGATCAAGTGTTAGGCCCCAGCCACCAGTTCCCCAGGTATCAATAAACACATGAAATTCTACCTCACCTTGGAGTAACGAAGCATATTCGGTTAAATCTATGCTGTGATTGCAAGCAACAGCATATGGTGTAATGTACCGGATAATTTGAATCCTGTTTCCGTCGGGTGCAGTTATTTCAATATATGCCCAACGATCCCAATCATCACAGTTATTATTCGGACAGGCTACATCTAAATTGGCAACTATTTTGTCATACGTACCTGTAAACTGGGGCATTTTGTGTTTGCCGTAATAATCCCTGCTGTTCTGTTGCCCAAACCAAATTACCACTGAATCTAGGGTCGTAACGGTTTGCGTCGATGCTCCTTGTTTTACTTCAATATTTCTGGCTAAGGTTGTAACATTCCCGTTACTTCCCGTTACAACTATTTTTACATCATGGGTTTTATATTGCTTAGGTCTCCAGGCTAGGTAGTAAAACCCTTCTTTCTTGATGGGCACGAATTCCTTTCCATCAATTTCTACCCTTACCCGATCTATGCTTAAAAAGCTGGACTCATCGATCGAAGCATTAATATATATTGGATACCAAACGTTGGTGTCCAATATTTCCAGGGGAACATCGTCAATCAGTCTTGTACTTACAATGGGATTATAATCAGCCAAATCAATAACCGTAAACTGAATGACCCGTTCGGATGAATAGTGTGTTGCTGAACCCGCCACTATCCCTTTAACCTTGACTGTTCCTGCGCTTTTGGTCAAAGTTAAGGTTGACCCATTTACAGTGGCTGGGCCAGAAACTATAGCGTAGCTAATGGCTGCACCTGTCGACGCTGTTGCGTTCAAGGTAAAGGGAGCATCATCGGTTGTTTTCTTACTAATGGCAGGAAAATCAATTGGCTGATTCTTTTTACCGGAAGCCGGACACTTATCACGGAAAAATCGAAATTCTGAAATTTGCAAATCCGCCTTGGAAGACTCACAAATTAATTTGACAAAACGTCCGTTAACAGCCCCAAAATAAGTTGTGTCTTCATTTTTCTTGACAGCGTATTTTGCTGCATCATTTTTCTCTCCATCGCCCCATTTTGTGGTGTCGTTGGTTACAAATATCTGATAGCCTGAAAGTCGCCCGGATCCTTCCCATCGGGTTCTTGTACTAAAACCATTTACATCATAAGAAGCACCCAGGTCTATTATAATTTCATGCGGGCCATTTCCTTTGGTTCTCCATCGCGTATTGTTATCGTTATCAAAAGTCAACTCACCACCATTAGCTCCATTCTTCGAGCTTGTTTTAACCAATTTATAAACACTATCGGGTATTAATAATGTATCGCATTGAGCCGAAGCAAAAACCGATAACAACAATCCTGTAAATATTAATAAAGCTTTATTCATGAAATTAAGTTTGCTACAAATGTAATCGTGATTCTAATCAATATTTTATCAATTTGCTTCCAGCATTACTAATTGTTGAATTAATATACTCATTCACTCATCTTAATATTTGGTAATCGTTCATAGATGATTAGAATTTAAGGGCCTCAGAGCAGAACATTGACTACATTTGCCAACCCTAAAAACAGGATTTATGAATACAATTTTTACTGCCTCCACAAGTCTAGAAAGCAACTCAAACTTCGTTGTCCTTTGTAATTCGTTAGACGATGTTTCGGGCCTAACAAACGAAGAGTTAAGTTTTGTCGAAAAGCAACTGGAAGCTAAAAACAATCCAGCTCAACTAAACAGGTTGTCTCACCAGGTTTTTGTTTACAAAATTGAAGAAGGAGATGACGACAACCTGGTGCTTGAAAAAGCAAGGTTAGCTGCTCATGGTGTCTGTAAGCAGGTCAACAAACTTAAATTGACTGAAATAACAGTAACTGGTAATGTCTCTAGTAACCTGTTGTTTGCATTTTCTGAGGGACTTGGGCTAAGCAACTACCAATTCCTAAAATATTTTACAGATGCCGATAAGAGAAAAAACTCACTTGAGAGCATTCATGTAATTGGATTGAATTCTAATGAAATAACCGAACTCAACGCCGTGGTTTCATCCACATTAGTTGCCCGGGATTTGGTTAATGAGCCGTTGTCTTACCTTACGGCAGAACAATATTCTCATGACATTGTAGACATTGGAGAAGACGTTGGATTTGATGTAGAAGTTTTTAATAAAACTAAAATTCAGTCCTTAAAAATGGGAGGTTTACTTGCCGTAAATCTTGGATCACCAAATCCACCCACGTTTTCCATATTAGAATGGAAACCTGAGAATGCTGTAAATAGCAAACCCTATGTTTTAGTAGGTAAAGGTGTTGTATACGATACAGGTGGGGTGAGTCTAAAACCTACTCCAAACTCCATGGATTATATGAAATGTGACATGGGTGGTTCTGCAACCGTAGTGGGCACCATGGCGGCAGTAGCTCAGTCCAAACTTCCAGTACACATTATAGGCTTAATCCCTGCAACTGAAAACAGACCGGGAGGAAACGCGTATGTTCCGGGAGATGTTATTCACATGCATAATGGAATGACGGTTGAAGTACTAAATACGGATGCAGAAGGAAGAATGATAATGGCAGATGCTCTGGCCTATGCAAGAAACTACGATCCTGAATTAGTAATTGATATGGCAACCCTAACGGGAGCTGCCGCACGTGCAATTGGCGACAAGGCAATTATATCTATGGGTAATGCACCTCAACCTGTTCACGATAAACTTATCGAATCCGGTTTTAGAACTTACGAAAGGTTAACCCAATTTCCATTTTGGGATGAATATAAGGACGATTTAAAATCGAACGTAGCAGATATTAAAAACCTGGGAGGCCCTGAAGCTGGCATGATTACCGCTGGAAAGTTTTTGGAATATTTTACACTTGATTCTGATAAAAAGAACGGTTTTCCCTATATCCATTTAGATATAGCTGGCCCTGCATTCAACCATTCTGAAAAGAACTATAGAGGAATTGAAGGAACGGGTGTTGGAGTTAGAACACTATTCGACTTCTTTAAGAATCTTTAATCGGGCAAATGGTACAAAAAAGGCATTCCGGAAAGAAAAAAATTAAGGTCGGGGTTTCCATTGGAGATTATAATGGAGTTGGACTTGAAGTGATTATCAAATCATTTCTGGACTCCCGAATGATGGAAGGTTGTACTCCTATTGTTTACGGTTCAACTTCCCTCGCCAAAGACTACCGGAAGGCATTAAACATTCAGGATTTTAGCTTCAATTTTATCTCAGACGCCGCCAAGGCCAATTCAAAAAAGGTAAACCTGGTGACTGTTTGGGAAGAAAAAAATGAATTAACGCTTGGTGAATCAACCGGAGATGCCGGAAGGTGTGCTTTTTTGTCTCTGGAAGCGGCAACAAATGATCTAGCATCAAACAAAATTGACGTACTGGTTACAGCTCCAATCAATAAAAACAACATACAGAGTGACGAGTTTGATTTTCCAGGTCATACTGAATATTTGGCTGACTATGCCAATGTAGAAACACCGCTTATGATTTTGTCTGCCGGTGATTTAAGAGTTGGAACCATTACAGGACATATTCCTTTGAAAGAAGTATCCGAAAACCTGTACCACGATGAAATTGTTACCAAAATTGAAATCTTCGAAAAATCGTTGAAGCAAGATTTTAGAATAACAAAACCTAGAATTGCAATTCTTGGACTAAATCCACATAATGGTGATAATGGTACCATAGGAAGTGAAGAATCTGAAGTTATCATACCTGCCGTTGAGGAGGCTATGTCAAAAGGAATTCTTGCCTTTGGTCCTTTTCCGGCTGACGGTTTTTTTGGATCCCCCGCCTATAAAAAATTCGATGGTATTTTAAGTATGTATCACGACCAGGGCCTAACGCCATTTAAAGCGTTGAGTTTTGACGAAGGCGTGAATTTCACGGCCGGATTACCTATTGTAAGAACCTCTCCCGATCATGGAACGGGATATGACATTGCTGGTAAAGGAATTGCCTCTGAAACATCTTTCAGAAATGCGGTCTATTTGGCCATAGATATTTACAATAACAGGAAGGATTTCAAAAAACTGAGTGAGTCACCTCTAGTAACCAAAAAAGCCCGGACTTCAAAAAACGATTAATCGTGTTTTACAACCTAATCATCCTAAATTATTAGTTGTTGTTTGTCAGGTAATTACACTCACTCAATCAACCTAAACCACTGAATTTTAAACCTTGACCTAATTTCCGTTTTTAACGGCTAATTTTATTACATTTGCCGGCTCGAAATTCGAGGCTATGAATGATTATGAAATTCAGTTCACTGGATTAAAACTTGGAACACATAGCTTCCAATTTGAATTGAGTAACAAGTTCTTTGAGTTTTTTAAAAATCAGGATCAGGAGTTGTCTCTTGTGGATGGTGGAAATATTCTGGTTCAATTGGAACTGGAAAAAAAGGAAACCATGTTGGTACTAAACTTTAGTATTAACGGACAAGTTGATGTTGCTTGTGATCGATGCATGGAAAGATTAAGTACTTCTATATCCTCGACGAACCGAATTATTGGAAAATTCAGTGATGAAGAGACATGGAACGAAGATGAGATTATTCACATCTCCTCAAGTGCTTATAAAGTAGATATTAAGGAATTGCTTTATGAATTCATTTGTCTTGCTATTCCGGCTAAAAATGTTCATTCCGATGGTGAATGTAATCCCGAAATGATTAAAAAACTTAACGAGTATCGTTACTCAAATGATGATGAAGAAAAGATTGACCCACGTTGGGACAAGTTGAAAAATTTATAATAAAAACGCTGTAAAATGGCACATCCAAAGAGAAAACAAAGTAAGACGAGAAGAGATAAGAGAAGAACTCACTACAAAACTTCTGCTCCTACTATCGCTACATGTCCTTCTACCGGACAACCTCATCTGTACCATAGGGCTCATTGGTTCGAAGGTAAACTTTACTATAAGGGTAAAGTTGTAATGGAAAAGGATACTGTGGAAGCATAATAGCTTTCAAATAGTTTCTTTTTCAAAGAATCTATTTATGAAATAATATTATTTGAAATCGAATTCTATTCTTAGGGTTCGATTTTTTTATTTTAGCCCCCAATTCTCGCAAGAATGAGAAGTATTCATAACTTATTGGTTAAAAACAGCTTCTTTTTTATAGGTGTGGTACAAAATGAAATCGTAATATTGGCCGGTAAAATTGTAATCCCTTCTTTTTTAATTGAAGAACAATTAAAAAAGGTATTATTTAGAATTAATAGCTTTATAAATGGCTAAAGTAACGGCTGCAATTACTGCAATAGGAGGGTATGTTCCCGAAACAAAAGTCACCAACAAAGACCTTGAAAAGTTAGTCGACACCTCCGATGAATGGATTACCACCCGAACAGGTATTAAGGAGAGAAGAATTGAAAAGCGTGAGGGTGCAGGTGCATCTGATATAGCGGTTCCGGCAGTATTAGAGCTCTGCGAAAAACGTGGCATTTCTCCTGAGGAAATCGAACTACTAATTTGTGCTACTGTAACAGCAGATTATAATTTTCCAAGTGCGGCAAACATTATTGCCGATAAAGTTGGCGCTAAAAATGCCTGGAGTTATGATGTAAATGCCGCTTGTTCCGGATTCATTTATGCATTATCTACCGGTGCTCAGTTTATTGAAACGGGACGTTATAAAAAAGTTGTAATTGTGGGAGTCGACAAAATGTCTTCCATTCTGAATTATAACGATAGAACAACATGTGTCATTTTTGGAGATGGCGGAGGAGCAGTACTCCTGGAACCCAATGAAGAAGGCTTAGGTATCATTGATTTTGCTCTTCATTCGGATGGTTCTGGAAGGGAGTTTTTATATCAACCTGCCGGTGGATCGGTTCAACCCGCAAGCCACGAGTCGGTAGATAGTCAGGGGCATTTTGTTCATCAGGTTGGTAAACAGGTATTTAAATTTGCCGTTACCAATATGGCGGACGTTTCAGTAGATGTAATGGAACGTAACGGCCTAACCGGAGATACTGTTGATTGGCTAGTTCCTCATCAGGCTAACCTTAGAATAATTGATGCAACGGCCAATAGAATGGAACTTGACCCTAAAAAGGTCATGATTAATATTGAAAAATTTGGAAATACAACATCTGGAACCATTCCACTTTGTTTATGGGAATGGGAAAAGCAATTAAATAAAGGTGACAATTTAATTCTCTCAGCATTTGGTGGAGGATTTACATGGGGAGCCGTTTATCTTAAATGGGCTTACGATAGCAAAAAATAATAGATCTTTAAAATTCAGAAAATTAAATTATGAAGTTAGAAGAGATACAATCATTGATCAAATTCGTTGCTAAATCTGGCGCAAGCGAAGTTGAGCTTGAAATGAATGACGTAAAAATTTTAATAAAAACTCCTCCTAAAGGAGTTAAAGGACAAGAGGCAACAACCGTTGTACAAACTCCTATGGTTGGTGCATTGCCGAACGTGCAACAACTTCAGGCTATGCCTGCTCAACCAGCACCTGCCGCTGCTCCTGCACCAGCTGCTGCTACGCCAGCTGCTAAAAAACCTGAACCAGCAGCAGAAGAAAATAGTAATTACATTGAGGTAAAAAGCCCAATGATTGGAACATTCTATCGTTCTCCTTCACCTGACAAACCTCATTTTGTGAGTGTTGGTGATGACATTAAAGCGGGTGATGTTGTTTGCATTATTGAGGCAATGAAACTGTTTAATGAAATTGAATCAGAGGTAAGCGGAAAAGTGGTGAAAATTTTAGTTGATGACACTTCACCTGTCGAATACGATCAACCTCTGTTTTTAGTGGATCCTAGCTAAATCGCTTTATTTATGGCAAGAAAAATTAAAGCAACCCTATTCAAAAAGATTCTAATTGCTAACCGTGGAGAAATTGCTCTGAGGGTAATTAGAACATGTCGCGAAATGGGAATAAAAACTGTTGCTGTATACTCACAGGCTGATAAGGATAGTTTGCCCGTTAGATTTGCAGATGAGGCAGTATGCATTGGACCTGCACCAAGTTCAGAGTCCTACCTGAAGATTCCAAATATTATCGCTGCGGCTGAAATTACTAACGCAGACGCTATTCATCCAGGCTATGGTTTTTTATCTGAAAATGCCAAGTTCTCAAGGATTTGTGGCGAGCATGGCATTAAGTTTATTGGCGCTGGTGCTGAAATGATTGAAAACATGGGAGACAAGGCGACTGCCAAGGCTACCATGGAAGCTGCAGGTGTACCATGTGTTCCAGGGTCTAAAGGAATTCTGAAAGACGCAAAAGATGCAATAAAGACTGCAAAAGAAGTTACCTATCCGGTGATGCTAAAAGCTACTGCCGGTGGTGGTGGTAAAGGTATGCGTTTGGTATGGCGCGAAGATGAAATTGAAGATGCATACGCAGCGGTACAACGAGAAGCAGGTGCTGCTTTTGGAAATGATGGCATCTACATGGAAAAATTCATAGAAGAGCCCAGGCACATTGAAATTCAAATTGCGGGAGACCAATATGGCAAAGCTTGTCATATGAGTGAACGCGATTGCTCTATTCAGAGAAGGCATCAAAAACTAGTTGAAGAAACCCCTTCTCCTTTTATGACTCCGTCACTGAGAAAGGCAATGGGTGAAGCTGCAATAAAAGCAGCTAAAGCAGTTAATTACGAAGGCGTTGGCACTGTGGAATTTTTGGTTGATAAACACAAGAATTTCTACTTCATGGAAATGAATACCCGAATTCAGGTTGAACACACCATTACCGAAGAAGTAATTGGTTGGGATCTGATTAAGGAACAAATTCTTATTGCAGCAGGTGAGCCGATTACGGGTAAAAACTACACGCCAAAAATGCATGCGTTGCAATGTAGAATAAATGCTGAAAACCCTTTTAAAAACTGGATTCCAAGTCCTGGGCAAATAACGGAGTATCACGAGCCGGGAGGTATTGGAATTAGAATTGATACGCATGTATACGCTGGTTATACCATCCCACCAAATTACGATAGTATGGTAGCCAAGTTGATTACTGTAGCTCAATCTCGTGAAGAGGCAGTTCAGAAAATGAAGCGTGCCTTAGGTGAATACATTGTTGAGGGTGTAAAAACCACCATTCCGTTTCACCAAAAGCTAATGGAAAACGAGCAGTTCGTTGAGGGTAATTTCACTACCAAGTTCCTGGAAGAATGGGATTACGTTGGTGAGTCGAATTAGGCAGTTATTCTAACTTCTTTTCTTAAAACACCAGGTATTCTTCTGGATTCATTGGTGTTCCCTTGTACCAAAGCTCAAAGTGAAGGTGAGGTCCCGAAGAAAGTTCTCCGGAATTTCCTACAATAGCGACAACCTCGCCGGCTTTAACATTGTCTCCTATTTTCTTAAGTAAGGCCGAGTTATGCTTGTATACCGATACCAGGTCTCCTGCATGTTGAATGTAGAGTACATGTCCTTCGCCGGTGGTCCAGGCAGAATGGATTATAACACCATCGTAAGTCGCACTAACCGAAGCATTGGAAGTAGTTGGTACAACATCGACACCATAATGTTTAACTGAAGGATTAAAATGAGAGGTAACGACTCCTTTTAACGGAGGAAATAACAGAATCTTCATCATTCTATCATCCCGGCCTTTGGTGTCTTTTAGGTTTACGTTAAACCTTTCTTCCTCCTCTACCCTTTCGCGCATTAAAGAATCTTCCCTGGAACGCGCAAAATTTATCTTGTCCATATCCGGCTTTACAGACTTATGTTTCACATTTGTATCTGCACTTTGTGCTTCTTTTCCCTCCAGAATCATCTTAATATTGGCTATATACCTCTCGTTTTTCTCTAGCGCCAACTGCATGGAATCGGTACGTATAGCAGCGATTGTAGCCAAGTTCCTTGTGTTTATATCGGCATAGCCGGGAATAAATTCCCGAAGAGGTGTAAAGGCAATAAGAATGGTAAGTAACACCGCAAATAACAGAAGAGACATTCCACCCCAGGTAAACACGTTTAACGGAGACAAAACGAATGAAAATCGTTCCTCAAAAGTGTCATCATTCATTACGACAAGTCGATACTTGTGACGTATTTTCTGAATTATCTTTTTGGCTTTCTTGTCCTTATCCCTTTTCTTCTCCATTCAGGAAACAAATATCATGAATAAGCTCAAATAGAATGGCTGGCATCCTATAAAATATTCTAAAAGCAAAACAAACCCAATAATCCAGTTAGTTTGTTCTTCACTTTCGCCAATTTTTGCCTGAGCTAGAGAATGTTTTGTACCCTCCGTAATAAAATGAAATATTTTTGCATTTTCGCCGTTTGGGCAAGTTAAAGAAATCCCTTTTTGGTCAATTCTTCTAGATATACTGTTTTGCTTCCGGCTTTTGCACTTATTGCATTGGTTATGGTGAGTTGTTCCCAAAAGAAAAACAACTTTATGACCCGAAGCTACCATAACATTAATGCCAAGTATAATGGGTACTTCAACGCCAAAGAGGAATACAAAAAAGGTGTTTTAAAAGTTGAAAACGGTCACAAAGAAAACTACAGAGAGCTCCTTCCATTGTTTGTAATCGGTGACAAGGAAATGGCTAAGTCCGTACAAACCGAAATGGATGTGGTCATCAAAAAAAGCAGTCGCGTAATCCAATTCCACTCCATGAATATTAAGGGAAAGGAATATTGCAAATGGATCGACGATACCTGGATATTAATTGGGAAGGCCTATTTCTATGAAAAAAACTGGGGAGAATGCAGGCCCATTTTCGAATACGTGGCTAAGAAGTACAAAAAAAGTGAGCTAAAAATTGAAGCGAGAATTTGGTTGGTAAGAACATTGCTTGAACAAGAAAACTACGACCGGGCCGAAGTGGTTCTCAAATCTTTGGAAAATAACAGCAAAATTCCAGATGAATATTTGCCATTTTATAAAGCTGTTTCGGCCCAGTATCACATTGCACTAGAAGATTATCCAAAAGCCATTATTGACTTAGAGGATGCAACCCGATTTGAAAAGGACAAAGAACGCCTTACACGTTGGCTATTTGTTCTCGCTCAGCTTTATGCAATGCAAGGCGAAACGATTCGGGCCAATCGAACCTACCAAATAGTTGTAAAAAAACACCCTGATTACGAAATGGAATTTTGGGCACAAATTCATCGAGCCTTGTCTTATACCAATGCTGATGGAAGTAGCTACGACATTAAAAAGACCCTGTTAAAAATGCTCAGGGATGACAAAAACAAAGAGTACAGGGATAAGCTTTATTATGCACTCTCAAAGATCTATAGGCAGGAAGACCGCGAGGATAAACAGATTAAGGCGTTAAAGCTCTCTGCGAAAGTCAGTGTTGAAGATGACTATCAAAAAGGGCTATCATTTTTAACCCTTGGACAAATCTATTTCAGCAAGCCCGAGTATAAACCAGCTCAGGCTTATTATGACAGTGCAGTAGTTTATCTGCCTGACGATTTTCCTAACCGCAAACACATTATTAATATTCAAACCAGCCTCAAGGACCTGGTGGATCAAATTGTAATTATTGAAACGCAGGACAGTCTCCAGGGTCTTGCAGACTTATCAGAAGAAGAATTAATGGCCCTGGTTGAAGAGGTAATTGATGAAAGGCTGGCAGAAGAAGAACGTAAAAGGGAAGCGCTAGAAGGTGGAGGAAACCTTTCCCAAACCACGGATCGTGGTTTTGATGATGGATCAGAAAAAGGAAAATGGTATTTCTATAACGAAAGGAACATAAAGATCGGGCAGCAAGAGTTTAAGCAAATTTGGGGTTCGCGAGCCAACGAAGATAATTGGAGAAGAAGTGACCGATCCACCGATTCTGAAGATGACCTGGCTTCATTTAATACCGATGCAACCGATTCAACAATTAGTGGAATTAAAGATGTAGATAGCTACCTTAAAGACATCCCAAGAACAAAGGAGGCAAGGTCCGAATCAGATCAGAAGATTATAAACGCTTATTATAAACTCGGGAACATATACAAGGAGAACATGAACGACGATGCCCGGGCAATTGGGTCCTTCCGAATGTTGGTTTCGCGTTTCGACTCCTCACAGCACCATCTTTCAAGTTACTACCTGCTCTATCGATTGTATTATTCTGAGAACCGAATTGATTCCTCCAATTACTTCAAGAACTACGTCTTGTATAAGTATCCCAATAGTGATTACGCCAAAATAATCCGGGATCCTAATTATGCGTTGGAGATGTCCAACGAAAAAAAGGCAATTGAAAGGCGGTATAAAAAAGCGTATTACTATTATGATAGGGGCTTTTACAAAGCATGTATCGATTACGTAGATGAATCGGAAAAAAAGTATCCCAAAAATTATTTGTCAAACAAATTTCAATACCTGAAAGCATTAAGTGTGGGATCACAGGGAGATAAGGAACAGCTCGTTGCTTCTTTAAAAAAGTTTTCCGGTGAATATGGTGGCACCCCTGAAGCAAAAGATGCTCAAAACAGAGTTAAAATTTTAACAACCAAAAAAGCAATCATTGAGAAAAAAGAAGCCCCTAAATACGTTTATGAGCGAAATGCCAGGCACTTAGTTCTTTTAATGGTTCCGGTTGATGGAAACAATATTGAAGAAATAAAAAAATCCATGGATAATTATAACAAGGCCTACCATGTCGGCAAAGGCATTAATATTTCATCGGTGCTATTGAACAAAAAAATGCACATGGTTTCCATTAAACAATTTGGCTCGGAGAGCAAGGCAAAGGACTATTTCAGTGCATTTTCAGGCAACCAGACCAGTCTTAAGAAAATAAACGCCTCGAATTTCGATTTGCTCATTATATCCTATACCAATTACGCGCTATTCTTTCAAGACAAGAGAATAGATGTGTATCAGGAATTCATGAAAACCAATTATCAACTTTAGGTTGTTAATAATAAATTACTTTTGCGTTTTATAGTAAGCTATGCTAATGTCAAGAAAAAATATGGCGAAGAACGGAGAGTTAGATGCTTCTGCAAGAAATCATATTGCAGGTGGAACAAAAATTTCTGGTGACATCGATACAAACGGTGATATAAGAATAGACGGGGAACTTATAGGAACAATTACTTCAGCCGGCAAAGTTGTAATTGGCGAGACAGGAAAAGTTGAGGGAGAAATTTTATGTCAGAATTCAAATGTTTCTGGTTCATTGAAAGGAAAAATTCAGGTTAAGGAGTTGCTATCCTTGCAAGCAACAGCCAGAATTAATGGCGATATTGAAACTGGCAAATTATCCATTGAACCTGGAGCCAATTTTACCGGCAATTGCAACATGGGCGCGGTAATTAAAGACATCTCCGAATCGCAAGACGACCTGCGAGAAAAGACTGCTTAAGACCAGTTAAATACCTGTTATAAACATATTTTAACATCTTGTTGGGTATGTGAACGATTTCCATAATTTTATAGGGCATAATCCCAAAATAGATTCTTATGGAGAAACTTCACGAGCTAATTAAGAGTTCGATCTTCGAACTTATTGAACATGCTTCACACCACGAATTCGCGCTTATCATACTTTCACTCTTAGCCGCGTTTGGAATTCTAGGACAATTTGTACTGTATTACAAGTGTAATTTACCTGGTGTGGCTAGCATTGTTCCAATCTGGAATGTTATTGTATTCCTGAAAATAATGGGTAGACCTGCATGGCAATCCATCTTTGTTATTTTCCCCCCTCCTATTATGGCCTACATTATTTGGACGGGCGATGTGTCCATGGCAGCAAATATTACTTTTATCTTATCCGCAGTGATATTCTTCGTATTTGCGGTTATTGTCTATATAGAACTTTGTAAATGTTTCGGTAAAAGATCTATCGTCAGTTACCTTTTGGTTCTATTATTTAATGGATTTTACGTCATGTATCTGGGTATGTCCGGCGAAACCGAATACCAGGGCCCATTATACGGTCCTAAGGCGCAAGCCAAAGTAGCATAGTAAATTTATGTAAATAGAGCTTTTAGCTCAGAAGCATCATCGGGTTTCATTTTCCCGGCCAGGATAAGGCTTAGCTGCTTTCTGCGCAAAGCACCGTCAAATCTTATTTGCTCTTCTTTACTTTCCGGAATTAATTCCGGAACTTCAATGGCTTTGCCGTTTTGGTCCACTGCCACAAAAGTGTAGATGGCCTCATTGCTTTTTGTTTTTGTTCCCGTGGTTCTATTCTCAATGCTAACATCCAAATAAACCTCCATGGACGATGTAAATGCCCTGGAAACTTTGGCTTCAATGGTTACAATATCGCCCAAGCCAATCGCCCTGTTGAATGAAACATTATTGACACTGGCTGTAACCACAACTCGTCCGCAGTGCCGGTGAGCTGCAATTGCGGAAGTAAGGTCCATCCAGCTTAATAGCTGGCCACCCATTAAATTCCCCAATACATTGGTATCATTGGGTAAAATAAGGTGAGTAGTAGTAGCTTTTGATTCTGACGCTTTTTTTCCCTTCATCAATTCTTTTTTTCAAAGGTAAGGTTTGAATATTCTTACCATAACAATTAGCCTTGCACTACCTTTGCGCTAAGTCCAGATTATGACATTTGAATATTTAAAAGCACTCCATCTTGTTTTTATGGTCACCTGGTTTGCAGGGCTGTTTTACATAGTGCGTCTTTTTATCTACCACACAGAAGCTAACCTAAAACCAGAATCCGAAAAGCAAATATTGATCGACCAATTCAAGATTATGGAAAAACGGTTGTGGTATGGAATAACCTGGCCATCGGCCATTCTAATTTCCATTTTCGCATTTTGGATGTTGTATGAAAGGCCCGCCTACCTTACCGAACCGTTTATGCAACTTAAACTTGCTTTTATAGCAGGTCTCTACCTTTATCACATGTCTTGCCAACGTATTTATAGCCAATTGCAAAACAATATTTATAAATATTCTTCCTTAAAACTTAGGCTCTGGAATGAACTGGCAACCTTATTTCTGGTCTCAATAATCTTCATTATTGTACTCCGTGACACCATAAGTTTTGTATGGGGCCTTGCCGGAATCTTTGGCCTTGGACTAGCACTCTGGGCAGCTATTCGAATGTATAAGTCAAAAAGAAGCAATCAGTAGCCAACTTTTTGGCCATTTTCTTCGTATAGTTCTACGTGCGCGCACTAATCTTCAGAATAACTGGTATTTTGATGGTCATTTTATTGGCTTTAGGAACAATAAATGCGCAAATATCCAGAACCGAAAGACAAATCATTTTTCTTTCTTCACAAAATCTATTTGAGTTGGCTGGTCAGGTAACTCAGAGTAATTTCCAATCGGACTCAGCAGTAATTTATCTTTATCGGGAGCAAATTCAGGGAACAGTAGAATTGGTAGATTCAATTCACTCTTATAACAATCAAGGCCGCTTCAGCTTCAGAAAAATGGTCTCCGGAACTTATTACATCCGGGCCAAATCACTAAACACTAACAACAATTTTATTGATACCTACTACGGTGGAAGTGCGGTTTGGATTAATTCAAAGGCCATAGTGCTGCGCCGGGATATGATTAACAGAACCATCGATTTGGAGAAAATGAATGTTTTTCTTGGAAGCGCAGAGATTTCGGGAAAGGTAGAATATGGATCAGGAGATATTAATTTTCCTATTGGAGAGGAAGCTAAAAATATTCCGGTATTGATTCTTCACAACGGTTCGGTAATTCGAAGAACGGTTACTGACGAAAATGGAAAGTATCGATTTTCTAATGTACCAATCATGAACTATAGCCTTGTAGTTGACTATCCGGGAAAATCCATGGTTGAACATCTAATAAGTTTAAACTCAAGTAAAAATAAAGTTGAAAATCAGGACTTTGTACTTGAGAAATCTACGGTAAGGTTTAAAGGTGGTGCGACCGGACTAGTGGCTACTCAAGACAAACTACTAAAAGTCTTCCCCAATCCGTGCCGATCTAAATTAAACCTTAAAAATGCAGATCGGTTTACCGGATATAAGCTGTTGGACTATACAGGAAAAGAGAGAATTACTGGTGCAACGATTGAAAATGAGGCTATTGATATAAGCTTAATGGAAAGTGGAATATATTTTTTAATTCTTGAAGGCAGTAATGCCAAGGAGGTGGTAAGAATTACTAAAGAATAGCAATAATTTAAAGAGTTGGCTAACAATAGTTTAATAACTATATTTGGGCAACTTTTAATTTTAGGTGAAAGTAGAAAAGGACATACTGAAACTATGCATGAAAGATAATCGCAAGGCTCAATTTGCTTTGTATAGATCTTGTTACAGCATTTTACTGTCAGTTTGTTTGCGGTACGAAAAAAACAAAGAGGATGCAGAATTCTTGTTGAATAAAGGATTCATGAAGATTCTGACAAAACTTCACTTGTTTAAAGATGATCGCCCATTCGAAGCATGGATCAGAAGAATCATGATCAATGCAATTATCGATGAGCATCGAAAGTATAGCAAACAAAAAAACATTATTCAGTTTAGCGATATCCAGTCTGTTGGATCAAATGACAGCAGATGGGTTGAGTACAACGCTGCCGACTTGAACTTTGAAGCTGAAGAGCTTCTAGGAATGGTTCAACAGCTTCCACCAGAGAGCAGAAAAGTGTTTAACCTGTATACAATTGAGGGTTATGCACATAAAGAAATTGCCAATATGCTTGGTATCTCCGATGGGACGTCCAAGTGGCATTTATCGTTTGCAAGAAAAAAATTAAGAGAAATGATTGCCCTTGCGGTTGACCGCGCTGGCAATTCGTACTATGAGCAAGGAAAATAACATAGATAAATTATTTCGAAATTCACTTCAGGATCAAGAGTACTCTTTTAACGAGGACGCATGGGGTGAAATGGAATCTATGCTCGATGCAAGGTCAAGTAAAACTTCCTGGTATCGTAGAAGTGGAATTGCCGCTTCCCTGTTGCTTCTGATTTCAATTGGAAGCTACTGGTATATTCAATCCCCTAATAATATTCCTAACAACATTGAAGAAAAGCAAGTTGCTTCCGTTGACGATGATATAAATGTTCCATTGGAGCAAAATGAAGCCAATAACCTGGAGACTAAAGCTGACAAAACAGTCGTAGCTGAAGCTGGTCTTCTTCCTAAATTGACATCGACATCGAGTAAAAAAGCAGTAGATAATGGCTCCAAGGAAGAGCCCATAGTTAAAAACAGAATTGTGTTTAACCGAATGGCAATTGTATCTAATCTACGTGATATCACCATATCAACTCCAGTCAATTTTATTGTTAAGGAACCTGCTGAAGAAATTGTTTATCAGGTAGAAGAGCGTGAGCTAATTGCTGAAACAAAGTCGTCCAAAACTGAGACTAACGAATATGACAATTACGATTCCGGCGAAGAGTACCTAGAGTTTCCTAATGCTCCTAGTACGGACCCGGTAGATAAAAGCCTAATCGTCAATAAAAGACATAGTTTAGACGTGTCACTGGCCAATACCTTTAATCATGGGTTTTCCAATAATTCTGGAATTTTTGGTAATAATTTCATAAACAGCATTGGTATTGAATATGCCTATCAACTGAATGACAAATTCATAATTGGCTCCGGGGTGTTTTATAAAAGTAAAACAGGCAATGGGCTAAATATTGGTTACAGTCAAGAACAATATGGATTTGGCAGAACAACTACCAATACAACCATTCAGGTCAACTCGTTGCATTATGCAGAAATTCCATTGTTTATAGATTATCAAGTATTTCAAAAGCATCATTTTATTGGAGGAGCGACATTCTCTTACCTAACGGGTGTTCGTAACCGGGTTATGGAAACAAAAACCGAAACTTTACAGGGCACACAAACCAATTTTGAAACTCAATGGGGGCTTAAAGATCATTTTAACTCAATGGACCTTGGCATCAGATTGGGTTATGAGTATGAACTTACCAAGAACTTTAAAGTTGGAGCTAGTGCACAATTTGGCTTGCTAGACTTTACCAATGATGCTCAATGGGCAAGCACGGATAAAAACAGGCATCAAGAACTTCAGATTTCCCTTAAATATAAATTCTTACGATTTTAATGCGAGGAGTATTTTACGTCATATTGTCTCTTGTTGTTCTTTATTCCTGTAAAAAGGTAGAAGAGCCTAATGTAAATTCGGATACTGCCGACTTTTACGTTAAAGGCTTGAAAAATGGGGCACAATTTCAGCTGTCTGCAGGAGACAATAATTATTACATGTTTACTTCATCCGATCAGAATAATGAAGACGTGTATTATCATTCCGGACGATTGGCGGACGCCAATTGTACAGGCGTGTGTGGCGAAGAATTTATTTTTCATTTTAAGGGAAATAAAGTCTCCCCTGCCGGAAACGATGTTTTAGTTGCCGGAGAAAAAGACTTTACCATGAGTGAGCCTCGATTATTATATGGGGTTACATTCAATTCTAATAAAACCTATACCAGCAGAGCGGTTGAAGTTGATTACACTTGGAACTTTGGAGATGGTAATGTTTCCAACGATCAGAACCCTTATCACCTTTTCGAAGCGGACAAGGAATACTACGATGTGTCTATCCAGGTAAAAACCTCTAAAAAAGTCGAAAGCAATTTAGTCAATCGAATCTATACCTCTTCGGGATGTAAAACTTCTTTTGACCTCGTAAAAAATGGTCAATCAAGTCGCCTGGTAGCAAAACATGAAGGTGGAAGGGTTGCACAGTATTATTGGGAATTTGAGGATGGCAACACCGCATCCGTTGCCGAACTGGATTATGACTATCGATCCATCAATGGTTCGGAACGCGTTTGTTTAACCATTACTGATGAGAACGGTTGTGTTTCGCAAAGTTGTCAAAATGTAATTGTCAACGAGGCCTTTGCATTTGTTGCTGCTAATTTTGATTACGAGATTGAAGAGGTGCTTCCAAAAAATGGATTTGATCAGCTTAACACCGTTAGCGTAGAGTATATTGACGAAAAAGGAGAAGTCTTCTTTTCATCTGATGCTAACAATAGTCAAACTGTAAAAATTGTTTCGGTAGAGGATTATCCTACACGCAATGAACATGGGTTACCGGTTAAACGCGTTCATTTTATATTAAACGGAACACTAGTCTCTGCCCAGGGAAACAAAATTGAGCTCACCGAAATGGAAGGTTATATTGGTGTTGCTTATAAAGAAGAGTAACCCAACTTAGGGCGAACCCTATTTAGAACACTTCGTGCTGTTTTTCTGGCTTTTTCGGCTCCAATTTCAAGTACTTTGTCCAATTGTCCTTTGTCGGCCATAAGCTCATTATACTTAGCCCTTTCATTTTTAAAATTGTCAAGAATGGTTTCAAACAAATCCTTCTTGGCATGACCATATCCATAGCCACCGGCCAAATAGTTTTGACGCATTACATCCACCTGTTCTTTGGTTGCAATAAGCTCGTATAGTGCAAAGGCATTACAAGTGTCAGGGTTTTTGGGTTCTTCTAATGGTGTGCTATCTGTTATTATTGAACCAACTTGTTTCTTTAACTGTTTTTCCGGAAGAAGAATATTAATAATGTTCCCCCTGGATTTACTCATTTTATTGCCATCAGTTCCCGGAACCAACATGGTATCTTTTTGCACCTTGTCCTGAGGCATCACAAAGGTTTCTCCCATTTGATGATTAAAGGCTCCGGCAACCTTTCTGGTCATCTCTAAATGTTGCAATTGATCCTTACCTACAGGTACGTATTCTGCATCATACAATAAAATGTCTGCCGCCATCAACATCGGGTAACCAAACAAACCTGCATTAACATCCTGAAGCCGGTCCGATTTATCTTTAAAAGAATGGGCTAATTGCAACCGCTGGAAGGGAAAGAAACAACTCAAATACCAGCTAAGCTCCGCTGTTTCAGGAATGTCACTTTGCCTGTAAAACACCGTTTTTTCCGGATTCAACCCGAAGGATAACCAGGTAGCAGCCACACTATAGGTACTTTCTCTGATCATATCGGCATCTTTGATCTGCGTTAAGGAATGCATATCAGCAATAAATAAATAAGAGTCGTTACCTTCTTTATGAGCCATTTCAATGGCTGGCCGAATTGCCCCCAGTATGTTTCCAAGATGCGGTGTTCCTGTACTTTGTATTCCAGTTAATATTCGCGACATAATTGAAGCAAAAATAGCATTCCAATCATTTCAAGTTATACTTGTTGACGGTTAAAAAGATTATCTTGTTGACGATGAAAAAAGCGAAAAAGAAAAACTTCATTTTTCACTTCTTACACAGCTTGTTTACCCTGCTCCAACTGTATATGCCTTTATTATTTGGTTTTCCAAATAATCACCGGGAAAGGAATTCAGTTTTTGATAAGTATAAGAATTCACAAAGAAATTAACCCTAGACTATGAGCGTAGAATTTCCAAAAGAAAATGAGTATCTCCAATACTTCCAGCATTATATTTCATTGGTAAACGGAGATCCAATGGAATGCTTAGCCAACAATTTGAAACATCATATAGACTGGGTTCGTCAATATCCTCAGGATAAACTCGATTCCGCCTATGCTCCCGGTAAATGGACGGTAAAGGATGTTTTGCAGCACATAATAGATACAGAAAGAATTATGTCGTACCGTGCGCTGTGTATCGCAAGAGGAGAAAGTCAACTTTTACCGTCTTACGACGAAAACGAATATGCAAAAGTTGTTGATACTTCCATTAAATCGCTACACAGCATTATGCTTGAATATCAAACTCAAAGAGAAAGCACCCTGGCTTTATTCAAAACATTTACCCCGAAAGAATTAACGACAATTGGAAAAACGGACAGCGCCCCATTCAGTCCCCGTGCCATATTATATATCAATGTGGGACATGAGATTCACCACTTCAATGTATTAAGAGAAAGGTATTAATGAGCTTCTAACCAGTTTTCACCTATTCCACTATCAACTACCAGTGGAACTTCCAATGTATAGGCATTAGTCATCTCCCTTTCTACAATAGGGCGAATTTCTTCCATCTCTTCTTTTGGAACATCAAAGATGAGTTCATCGTGCACCTGAAGTAACATTTTGGTTTTATAGTCAGAGTTACTCAACCATTTATGGATATTGATCATTGCAACCTTAATCACATCGGCCGCTGAACCCTGAATAGGTGCATTAATTGCAATTCGTTCGGCTTGAGAACGAACCATGTGATTGGCTGAATTAATATCTCTCAATCGAAGTACCCTGCCCATCACCGTTTTACAGTATCCATTTTCCCGGGCAAGCTCAATTGACTCATCCATGTAGTTTTTAACATTAGCAAATTTGGTAAAGTAGGAATCAATTATTTCCTTGGCTTCGCCCCTGCTGATATTAAGGTTTTGCGCCAGGCCAAAGGCACCCTGTCCATAGGCAATTCCAAAATTTACTGCCTTGGCCTTCGATCGCATCTCACGATCAACATCTTCCGGAGACACTCCAAATACCTTAGCAGCCGTAGAAGCATGAATGTCCTCGTTGTTCTTAAATGCTTCAATCATTCCCGCATCCTTGCTAAGAGAAGCCAAAATGCGCAACTCTACCTGGCTATAATCCGCCGCTAATAGCAAATGATTTGTATCCCTTGCAATGAAAGATTTCCGGATTTCCCGGCCACGTTCTGTCCGCACTGGAATATTTTGAAGGTTCGGCGATTCTGAGCTTAACCTTCCGGTTGCAGCAATTACCTGGTTATAGGTGGTATGAATTCTTCCATCTTCATGAACGAGCTGTGGAAGGGGATCAACGTAAGTATTCCTAAGTTTAACCAGCTCCCTAAAATCAAAAATCTTCCCTACTATTTCGTGCTTGCTCTCCAGCTTTTTAAGGGTATCCTCATTGGTTTGGTATTGACCGGTTTTTGTCTTCTTTGGTTTGTCATCAATTTTTAGATGATCGAAAAGCACCTCTCCAACCTGTCGTGGCGAAGCAATATTAAACTGCATTCCGGCTAGCTTATAGATTTCTTCTTCTATTTGCAGAACGTCGGCCAATAGCTCATCAGACAGTGTTTTTAGGCTTTCTGCATCCAGCCTAATCCCCTCTTTTTCCATTTGAGCCAATACACCAAGAAGTGGAGCCTCGACATTCCTGAATAAATCCATAAGATTATTCTCCTTCAGCATGGGCTCAAAAAGACGTTTTAGTCTCAGGGTAATATCAGCATCCTCACAGGCATAATCAGAAATTTCTTCTTGGGGGACATCACGCATACTCTTTTGCTTCTTTCCCTTTGGGCCTATAATGGTAGTAATAGAAACCGGTGTATAATTCAAAAACACCTCCGACAAGTAATCCATTCCATGTCTTCTTACATCTGGTTCCAGCAGGTAATGGGCCAGCATGGTATCGAAAAATGTTCCCCTTACATTAACGCCATATTTATGCAATACCAGGATATCGTACTTCAGATTCTGGCCAACCTTTTCTGTTTTATTATCTTCAAAAAGGAACTTAAACTCTTCAACAATTGCGGTAGCCTCTTCCCTATCTGATGGAACAGGCACATAAAATGCTTCGAATGCACTTACCGCAAAAGACATCCCAACCAGTTCAGCAAGTAAAGGGTCCAAACCGGTTGTTTCCGTATCGAAGCAAAACGACGGCTGATATTTTAAAATACTTATCAATGATTTCCTTTTTTCAGGTGTATCGGTGAAATGGTATTCATGGTATGAATTCTCTATGGTCTTAGGCCCGTTATCATCCTCTTTCGGTTCTTCAATTAATTCACTGCCCTGCACACTTTCCGTGGTGGGTGAACCAAATAAGTCCATTTGTCCACCAGCTGCAGGTGCTGATGTCTTTGGCTGAGCAAACGAAATCGTTTCTCCTAAAACCCGTTCGGCCATTTTTCGAAATTCCAGCTCAGAAAAAAGCTCTTTAAGTTGTTCCGAATTAGGTTTTTCAATAATTAATTTATCGGGCTCAAAGGCAACGGGTGCATCCAGCAAAATAGTTGCTAATTTCTTGGACAAAAAGGCCAGGTCTTTATTGGCTTCTACCTTCTCCTTCATTTTACCCTTCAATTCATTGGTGTTTTCGTACAGTCCCTCCATAGACCCGTATTGCTTCACCAACTTGGAAGCTGTCTTTTCCCCAACCCCTGGAATTCCGGGAATATTGTCTACTGCATCTCCCCACATTCCTAATATGTCAATTACTTGCAAGGGGTCATCAACACCAAACTTCTCGCATACTTCTTTAGGTCCTAGTATTTCTGGTCCACCGCCACCTCTTGCCGGCTTAAACATCAAAATGTTTTCGGTAACTAGTTGCCCAAAATCCTTATCGGGTGTCATCATATATGTAATGAACCCTTCTTTTTCTGCTTTTTTAGCCAGGGTTCCTATTACATCATCCGCCTCATACCCGGCTGCTTCAAGAATCGGTATATTAAATCCTTCAATGACCTTTCTAATGTATGGTTCTGATAGTTTAATGTCTTCGGGCGTTGCATCACGATTGGCCTTGTACTCCTTGTACTCTTGTTTTCGAACGTTTTCCGATTTGTGGTCAAAAACAACAGCAATGTGACTTGGAGATTGCTTTTCGAGTACCTCAATAAGCGTATTGGTGAAACCAAAAATTGCCGAAGTATTCAAGCCTTTTGAGTTAATTCTGGGATTTTTTATAAAAGCGTAGTAGGCTCTGAAGATGAGGGCATAAGCATCTAGTAAAAAAAGTTTCTTTTCGGATTTCTCTTCAGCCATAACAATACTTTTACGAAGTCACCGAAAATACTATTTCGTTCTCAAACTATTAAAAGAATCAATTGGATTATTTTGGTTCAGGATGTCCCTATTATTGTTTGTTCAATATGATGTTACAAGTTCGTGCACCAAAATCTAGTATCAAGCTTTGTCTAGCGGTAATTGGGCTTTTTTATATCCTCTACTTTATACTATTTCGCTGGACAGATCGGTTACACGACAATTGGATTTCTACAATAGAAAGTGACGGGTTAGGATATTACGTTTACCTCCCCTCCTTATTTATATATCAAGATGCTAACCATTCATATCTCTATAGTGACACCATGTTACAGCGGTATGAAAAAAGCCTTTCCGTAAGTATTGATACACATGACAACGGAAAAAAGTACTCCAAATATTATATAGGTACTTCCATTCTTTTGCTTCCGTTTTTTCTATTGGGATTGCTTTTTGCTTTTATTACAGGATATCCGGTGGATGGATATAGCCTGCCGTTTCAATTGATGGTTTTTCTTGCGGCCCTTAGCTATATGCTTGCCGGGCTTCTTCTAATTTCAAAAATTCTAAAAAAATTCCGGCTATCAGAGTTTTCTATCGTTCTAACATTGGTTTGTATCTCCCTTGGAACCAACTTATTCAATTACACCTGGTTTGAAGCCTCCTTCAGTCACGTTTATTCCTTCTTTTTAGTAAGTGTATTGCTGTTGGTTGCTCAACAATATTTTGAGTTGCCAAGTAGAAAGTTACTTGCAGGGTTGTTTGCAATTGTAGGGTTTATAATTATTACCCGACCAACCACAGTATTGGCTGTCATTGGAATTGGAATGGTTGCAGGTACCAGGGAGAAACTTATCGCAGGTTTAGCCTTTCCTATTAAACAATTGAGATCAACTGTAGCACTTCTACTCATACCGATCACCATTATATGCTTTCAACTTTTTACAACGTTTTTACAGGTAGATACCTGGCAAATTTGGACCTACAAGGAAGAAGGGTTCAATTTTTTAGATCCCCAGTTTTTTAAATTCCTCTTTGGCTATGAAAAGGGGCTTTTTGTGTATTCGCCTATATTAATCTTTAGTTTATTCGGTGGGATTACCTGGTGGAAAAAGAATAAAAGGGAGCCGCTGGTATTTCTTTTCCTGTTTCTTTTAGTTAGTTATGTATTATCAAGTTGGTGGTGTTGGTGGTATGGAGCTGGTTTTGGTAGTCGATCATTCGTAGATTATTATTCCATTCTAGCCATTCCAATGGCCATCTTTTTCAATGAGCTTAAGCCATTCACTGGTAGGTGGCTCATAGTGCCTATTGCAAGTGCACTGGTATTATTAAGCTTAATTTTTCATTACCAGTATCGATACAATATAATAGCCTGGGGTGACATGGATGCCGCTAAATTTTGGCAGGTATTTTTAAGAACAGACTCCGTTTTCAGATGGAGTACCAGCGATGAAGTAATCTATGCTTACGATTTAAGTGATAAAACATCAAACTATTACTTCTGCGATTTTGAAAAAAAATGTAGAGAGGGGTTTGATCGGCAAAAAAACATCGAACATCTCAACATTGCCTCGGACAATGGAATTATACGGGAAGTGAGCCGAGACGAATCCTTTGGTGCTCCTTTGCGCATACCTGTAGACTCATCGCTCATAGGCACAGGTGAGTTGATCGTAAGTTATGATTGTCAAATGAAAATTGCTGAATTGGGGTCCCGAGCATTGGTAGTTTGTACCATCCATAACAATAAGGATGCCTGGCAAGGAAAGAAAATAATTAAACAAGTTCGTAAAACCCTAACCTGGTATTCGGTACATTTCGAATTTAAAACCCCTCAAATATCTGTGGGTGATACGGTTGTGGTATATACTTACAATACCTCAGAAAAGCCAGTATGGATCAATGATGTAAAAGTTGGAATCCATTCAGATTCCTAACGATCAAAAGCTAGAATTGCATTTCTGGAATTTCTCCCTCAACGATCAATTTACCTTCGGTAGCATTTCTAATTTCTTCAACCGAAACTCCTGGGGCTCGTTCCAATAATCTAAATCCACCACCTTCAGCAATTTCCAATACAGCCAAATTTGAAACTACTTTTTTTACGCAAGCCACTCCAGTAAGAGGGAGTGAACACTCCTTCAAAAGCTTGGATTCACCTCTTTTGTTGGCATGCATCATGGCTACAATAATATTATCGGCAGAAGCAACCAAATCCATCGCTCCACCCATTCCTTTTACCATTTTTCCAGGAATTTTCCAGTTGGCAATGTCTCCATTTTCAGAGACCTCCATGGCGCCCAGAATAGTGAGTTGTACGTGTTGTCCTCTTATCATTGCGAAGGAGGTCGCCGAATCAAATATCACTGCACCCTTTTCTAAGGTTACCGTTTGTTTCCCCGCATTAATTAAATCTGCATCCTCTTCACCTTCGAATGGAAACGGGCCCATTCCCAGTATTCCATTCTCGGATTGAAATTCAACATCAATTCCTTCTGGAATATAATTTGCCACCAGTGTAGGAATTCCAATTCCTAAGTTTACATACTGTCCATCCTGAACTTCCCGTGCAATACGTTGCGCTATTTGATCTTTATTGAGGCTCATTATTTTTCCTTTTTAAAAACTGTGTGTCAAATTTAAATATGTAAATAGATCCAACACTATCCATTTGGTGTATTGGAACAAAATCATTTTCAAAGATCAGGTTTCTTTGTCCATTCCGGGTAATTACGTTTTTCATATTTCCTGATCCTTGCCTTAGTATAATAAGGCCTTGTTCGGAGCTAGTAGGATATTGGAAATACCTTTTTAACTCTTTGAAGCTTTGTTCAACGCGAAGCATATCAGGGGTTAGGAATACTATTTTTTCGGCATCAACTCTCGAATTAAATGCATAGTTATAGGTGTTTTCCCAGCCGAAATAATCCAATAATAATGGAGATTCGGAAGATCGGTCTCCTTTTGTCTTTTCCAAAAGTTGTTGAACGGTATCGTCTTCAAGCTTTGGAACAGATTGAAGTTGATCGAAGGTCAACCACCTGGTTTTTCGAAACGCTTCCTTCAAGGTAGACTCGGGGATTATTCGCTCATAGATAGGGAATTTTTGAAAAATTTCGGTCAGGCCAATGTGTAGGCCCACTATGAATAGTACGATCCCCAATGTTCTTCGATTGAATCCCCTGGGAATAATTACAGCAGTAAAGGGTAGAATCAGCAAGAATAAGGTAATACTAAATCTGTGCTGCATAAGTAAAGTTCCTTCCATGGCCTTGTATATAAACACCACAATCATTACACAGAAAGGGATTAACCAGGTCATTTGCATTTTTGAAAATTGCTTCTTCGAAATTTTAAGAAGCACAACCGGGAACAAAACAGCCAATAAACCCAACGGGTAGATATGAAATATTGAAAGGGGAAAGAAAACCAGTCGTTGTATTTTAAGAAGGATTGTCTCATTATCATTCACCCCATGAACAACCGTATTGTAATAAGAGGCATAATCAACGCTATATAAGAAGTTACCATATTCCAGGTAGTTCCCAACCATCCATGAGACTGGAAAAATCATTGCAGCTGACCAAAACGCAACAAGGCCCTTCCACTTTTTATTCAATAGGACAACCAGGGTGAACAACGCAATTAGGACCCACGCCTCGTATCGCATTCCAGCGGCAACGGTTAAGAATATTCCTGCCCAAATGAACCATTTAACAGTTGCAGGTTTTTCCTGCATCCCCCTTATTAAAAACCACATACAGGTAGCCACAAAAAATACGTAAGGGACTTCAGCCATGGGCTGCAAACTATTTCTGACAACCAAGGGACTAAATGCAACAATGATGGCTGCCACCAGCGCTGAGTTCGTGTTAAAAAGGCGCGCTGTGAAACGATATACTGGTACGGCTATTAATCCCCCAAAAAGCATGTGAAGCGCAATTGGAGCTATAACTCTATCGTTATATAGAAATAACGCCAACGCATTTAGGTAGGTGTGAAATGGTCCCCAAACACCACTCAGAATCCAATTGGGATGAATTAACCAAACCTCGGCGATAATTACCCTTGAAACTGCATCAGAATCAGTGACCTGGCTATAGGGAAATAAGACTAATCGGAAAACAAACGCCAAAAGCGCTATTAGCCATGGTAAATATTGGTTTAATTGATTCGAACTTGGAAAACTAAGCACGAGCTTTTACTGTTCTCTGCTCAATGCGTTTTTCGTAATTAACCCCTTGAAAAATTCGTTGCACAAAAATTCCCGGAGTATGAATCATGTTTGGGTCAAGTTCTCCAAGTGGAACCAATTCCTCAACTTCAGCAACTGTAATCTTTCCGGCCATAGCCATCATAGGATTAAAGTTACGGGCGGTATGCTTGTATATGAGGTTTCCTGCGGTATCACCTTTCCAGGCTTTTACAAAGGCAAATTCAGCGGTAAGTGCCGATTCTAAAATATGCGGTTTACCATTAAATACCCGTGTTTCTTTTCCTTCGGCAATTTCTGTCCCATATCCGGCAGGTGTAAAAAACGCTGGAATTCCAGCGCCACCAGCCCTGCATCGTTCTGCTAAAGATCCCTGTGGTATCAAGTCCACCTCCAATTCACCTGAAAGCATTTGACGTTCAAACTCATCATTTTCACCTACGTAGCTGGATATCATTTTTTTTATTTGCCGGTTTTGAAGCAATAAACCCAAACCGAAGTCATCGACACCGGCATTGTTTGAAATACAAGTAACGTCTTTAATGCCCAATCTGACTAACTCGGCAATCGAATTCTCAGGAATACCACACAATCCAAATCCCCCCAGCATAAAAGTCATTCCATCATGAACGCCACTTAGCGCTTCTACCGCATCTGCTACTTTTTTATTCATTGCCATACCAAAGGATTTTAGGAAATCAAATGTAATTCAGCAAAAAGTAAATGCAAAGGGAAATTGGTGTTTCTTAATTGAGAGCTGGCGTTCAATCGAATTTACAAGCCGAAGTCATTTTCGCTTCCTTCTCCCCACGGGTTTTTTCTTTGAGCGGCCTTTTCACAATTGGTCTCTACTGGTAACGGGCCTGGAGGTTTTTCAAATTTCCCTTTGGATATGGCCAAACTGGAATCGGCATATACCTTATTCATGTAATACCCCCAAACGGGTAATGCCATGTTAGTACCCGACCCTTTTGAAAGATTACTAAATCGAATATCACGATCTTCTCCTCCTACCCAGACACCTGAAACTAAATCCGGTGTAATTCCTATAAACCAGCCATCTGCCTGGTCCTGCGTTGTCCCGGTTTTGGCTGCTATTTCAATGTTTCTGGGAATTCCTCCATAGGGACGAATATCTTTACTAAATCGCAACCTCATGGCAGTACCGGTACGCTTGCCTTCCAAGCCTCCTCTAACTCCATTAACCGTACCTTTAAGAAGCTGAAGCATTACGTATGCGTCTTCTTCGCTCAATACAGTATTTGATTTTCTATTGGTTAGGTTATTAAAAATCTCGTTGCCTTCTTTGTCCAATATTCGGGTAACAAATATAGGCTCAAGCCACTGACCTTTGTTTGCAAAAGAAGCGTAGGCACCCACCATTTCAAACAGACTAACATCGGGTACCCCAAGACAGAGTGAAGGTACCGGGTCCATTTCACTGTTTATTCCAGCCTTTCTAATGAAACTCACCACCGCTTGAGGTGTAACCTGCTTCATTACCCATGCTGTGATAGTATTTAACGAGTTGGCCAAACCATAAGCAAGGCTTACTTCGCCACCATATTCTCTACCCGGATTGTGAGGGGTCCAGTCTTTTAAAAGCCCATACTGACCTTTTTCAAAAGTGTAGGGATGATTCGGTACTTTATAGCAAGGGGAAATTCCTTTATCCGTCACTGCCATGGCATAAACAAATGGTTTTATGGTTGATCCAATTTGACGTTTTGCCTGCTTGACATGATCGTAAGAAAAATGCTTGTGATTTATACCTCCTACCCAGGCTTTTATGTATCCATTGTGCGGATTTATTGACATCATACCTGTCTGAAGAAAGCATTTGTTATATCTCAATTTTTCATAGGGACTAAGAACGGTATCCTTTTCACCTTTCCAGGTAAATACTTTGGTAGCCACTGGAGTATTAAAAACCAACTTTATCGAATCCTGGCTCATTCCACTTTGTTTTAATTCGTAATACAAAGCACTTCGTTTCATAGCAGCGTTTAGAATCCGATCAACACGGGCCTTAGAAATATCATTAGCAAATGGTGTGTTCTTTTTTCTTTTGATATGCCTCCAAAAATCGGCTTGCAATTCCGTACCCAAATGCTGAGAAACTCCATATTCTGCATATTCCTGCATTCTTGAGTCGATGGTGGTAAAGATTTTTAGTCCATCCCTGTAGATGTCGTATTTCTTTCCATCGGGTTTTGCTAAAATGTAGTTGCCATCTTCATCTTTTTCTTTGGTTATCTTATGCAAGTATGCCCTTAGCACCTCTCTAAAGTATGCTGCTCTACCCAGAGTATGATCTACTTTTTGGTAATCCAGAACAATTGGAATTTCTTTCAGCGAGTCATATTCAGCCTGAGTTAAATACTCATTTCTTACCAACTGCATGAGAACGGTGTTTCTTCTGTTCAATGAACGTTCTGGAAAACGACGCGGGTTGTATCGGGAAGGGTTTTTAGCCATTCCTACCAAAACCGCACTTTCAAGCAAATTAAGTGAGTCGGGTAGCTTATTAAAATACACCTGAGAAGCTGATTTAATTCCAACGGCATTATTAATGAAGTCGAATTTGTTTAGGTACATGGTTAGAATCTCACTTTTGGTGTATTGTCTTTCCAAACGAACTGCTATAACCCACTCTTTAAGCTTTTGGATAATTGCTTCAACAATATTCTTTGACCTGACCTCGGTAAACAGCATTTTGGCTAATTGTTGCGTTATAGTACTGGCACCTCCATTCGTACCACCATAAGCAATTGCTCGAATTAATCCTCTGAGATCAATCCCTGAATGCTCATTATAACGCTCATCCTCCGTTGCCACCAGGGCATTGATCACATGCGGAGAAATATTGTTGAATTCGGCGTTACTTCTGTTTTCCTTGAAATATTTTCCAAGTAATCTGCCATCCGCTGTATAAACTTCGGTTGCCAGGTTACTTTTGGGATTTTCCAGGTCTTCGAAGGTAGGTAGTTCTCCAAGTAAATCATTTGAAATGCCCACCATAAGTAACCAAAACAAACCAATTGGCACCAGAAGAAGCAGCCATAGTATCAGAACCTGCTTTCTATATTTCTTCTTCTTAACTTGTTTTTTTTCGCTCATTAATTAACGGGACTTTGAAAAGTAAAAGTATAGATATGATTTTGCAACAGAACTATGAACCATGTAGGTTTTTAAATATTACATGTCAATATTTAATTTTTCTTAATCCATATGAATAATTATGGAATTACAAATTGTGGCAACTTCAGGCACTCAGTTCTTGTTGGTTATAAATTATCCGCTACTTTTATTTCTCCTAATTACAATAACAATAAGTTGAATTTTACATCAAATTACACCAATTAATTGATATGTCAACAGAAGGCCCGAAGTTGGATGAAGTAATTTACTTTTTGATGGACAAAGCCCAGAAGGCATCAAAGAAATTGTCCATTAAAACATTTAAAGACGCAGGCTTGGAAATCACACTTGACCAATGGGTTGTACTTAGAAGAATTTATGAAGAAAAAAGCCAGACGCAAATTGAATTGGCGCGTGCAACACTCAAAGATGCTGCCTCAATAACCAGAATTCTGGACCTGCTTCACTCAAAAAACCTGGTAAGAAGAGTTCCTCATGAAACGGATAAAAGAAAAAGCAGCTTGATTCTTACCAATAGAGGAATAGAAACCATTAACCAGGCATACGCAGTAGTTGCGGAACTTCGCGCCAAAGGAGTTGAGGGAATTACCTCAGAGGAATTACAAATTGCAAAAAGGGTGATGAATAAAATTGCTCAAAACATGAAATCAGATTGACATTTACTTATAAATACATTGAAAGCTACTCTACCTATACTTTTTCTTAGCCTATTCTCATTGAGTTTTAATCCCGTATTCGGTCAAGACGATGAAGGGTATAAAGAAGCCCTAGTTAACGGGGCCGTTTTTCGCTGGAGAATAAATAGCGGTAACCTGGAATGTGAGCTAAAAGCACCAACACCTGGCTGGGTTGCAGTGGGTTTTAAATCGACCAGCGGAATTGTTCAGTCCAATCAAATCATGGGTTCATTCTCGGGCGGAATTGCTACCTGTGAAGACCATACAGTAATAGATCTCCGCAATCATGTTCCCGTGGAAGACGTAGGTGGTTCAAATGCATTAATTTCTTGCGATGTAATTGAATCGAACGGATATACCGAATTGTTCTTTAGCCTTCCAGCAACAGCCTACGATGGATACCATTACAATTTTGAAGAGGGGGAAGAAATGTTTGTTACCATATCCTATAGCCGAAACGATGATTTTATCAGCCATCCGGTAAAACAGGTTCAAATAAGAATAATTCTTTAGCGGTCTTCATTCCTAGCTTCTTCCTCAGCTTCTTCTTCTTCTCGTCGGCGAATGGCTTTTTCTTTTCGTAAGGCCTCTTTGTTCAACCTCTTTATCTCCTTTTTAAGCTGTTTTATTTCTTTCTTATTGCTTGCTACACCAGTACTGCTTGCCACTCCACTCATTGCCAAATTCCCCCAATAATGAAATACGGAACGGCTGGTATCGCGCCGATAAAAAACATCTCCTTTTTTAGTGATAAAAAAGTGCGGGTTTTGAGTGTTTACAATACGGTTGGCCAAAAATGTTTTCATAAGCAAGCCTCTGTTTTTTTCATTCAAAGGATCTTTCGGATTGAGGAAGTCGACATGCAGGTTTTTGTAAAGCAGGCGCATTTCTCCTGAACCAAGTTCATCATTTGCGTAAAAACGCACCTCTCCTCCTTTTACCGTTCCCTTCCTGATCCTCACAAATGCAGTTGGTTCAATATAGTCATTAAGCAATGTGGCATCAAAGGGTGAAATATCGGCTTCACCGGTGAAAGCGTCCAATGTATCCTTCAGATCGAAACTAAACTGGGCCGATATTAGCCCCTCGTCCATCAATTTAGTGGAAGCTGTTAGCTTAGTAAAACGGTTCTCTTCCATACTGGCTGAATCATTGGTAATGTTGCTGGCCGATGCCTCCAACTCAGTCAATAATAGTTTTCCACTTTTAACTCCGTTTTTAGCTAGTTGACGATGTTCAATATATCCCTTATTTAATCGAACGGAATCGATCTTAATATTCAATGGAGATTTCCTTAAATCGTAAGTGGGAATTCCCATATACCTGGAAATCATTGGATAATTTTTGTTTTTAAAGTTTCTTACCCAAAGGCTATCGGTATAAATCAAAGAGGCTTGAAAATTATTATTGTACAATAGTTCCTTAACCTTAAACTGTTCGAAACTCACCTTTGACATGTAAAGTTCCAGGCGACTTTTTTCCCATCCTGCAACTTGTCCAAATTCGAATATTCCGTATCGAGGAATAAGCTGCGCGCCTTCCATTATTAATTGTTGCGACCAGGAATTTAAGTAGAAGCTATCCAATTGAACATCGTAAAACTTCTTCATTACTTCATGCTTGAAATTGCCAAAACTCAATTCGACCTCTCCAAATTTGGGAACCTTGGATTCGCTGTTTGGTGAGATTTGAATGTCGGTACCATTAAGTGATACATGATTAAATTTAAACCCTTCCATAGTGGAATCCTCGAAGTTCCAGGAGATATTTCCGTCTACCAGCTTCAATTCCTTGAGTACTAAATCTTTTACGGCCTTTTTGTCTAATCCCTGTTTTTCTAGTTCCATTTCACGGCTTACAAAATCTGTGTTTTTATGAAACTGCGTAATTTGAATTTGCGGGTTTTTCAGATGGACTCTACTCAGGTTCAAAATCCGGTCTTCGGTTAATTCAATTGGCTTAATGCCTTCTAATTCCATTACCGGAATTGCTCCTTCAATGAATATGTTTTTTGAGGTGTCTTTCTTTCGGTAAATCATATACCTCAGGTCCAGGTTCTCCATTTTTAAGTACTTCTTATCGGAGCTGTATGTGAGGTGATTTATGCTGTAATCGCGTAAACTATCCGGGAATAGCTGTTTAATTTGGTATGCATTTACATAATATGCGTTGGCGTACAGCAAATGATCGTCGTGGTTTTTCTGGGCACTATCAATTTTAAAATTTCTTCCTGAAATGCTGTATTGTGGTATCGACAAATGCCAAGTCTTGGACTTTTTATCAGAGTTCTGAACGATCAAGTCAGCTAATCCATTTTCAATGTTGAGCTCTTTGTATTCGATTACTTTAACCCCGGTAACCTCTGCTAACCATTTATGTATTTCCAAAAAGGAGCGTCTGGCAGTTGGCCTTGGTGCGTTTTTAGTTGAAACCGTATGCATTCTAAACGCAGGAGAACAAATGTTTAACTGTTGACCTCTTATCTCGCTCAAAACATTTTTTGGGTTCAAATAGGCTCCATTAATATCGATGTAATCAATACTGGATCGTATCAAGGTTCTCGATGCTCTGTTGCGTTGGTCAATTATTGGTTTAATATCAATGGATTTAGCATGCAGCGTTGAGTCCGCCGTGGAAAATGACATCTGCCCAAACTCCAGGGTATGCTTATGATTATCAACTGCAAATAGTCCCTTTTTTCCACTAAACCTGCAATTCCTCAATCCAATAACCAGTTTTCCCAGGGAGTCTTGATTATAATCTACGTCCGCTGCATGAACTGACATATTTTCAATTCGTTGAATCAAGGTGTCTTTCATCGAATGCACGAAGTCGACCTCATCCATAGACAAGCTATCTATTGAAAGGTTAAGAGCAGATTTTAGTTTGGTTGTTGTAAGCTCCTTTTCACCAATTTCAATTTTTCCACTCGAAAGTTCTACCAGCCCAACATGCCTGTCTTTATCTTTTAACACAGACTTTGGCGAAAGACCTCCAATAGATAAGTATTTAAAAAAGGACTTAATATCAGTTTTCTTATAGGTTCCCGCATAGCTTAACTGATTAAATTTTAAACTCTTTTTATTGGCACTGTAGTTCATCGATCTCCACGAAATTTTGTTTGATTGCCCAGGCACATCAACATAAGAAGAGGATGTGCTTATACCACTTGATTCCAACAAATCGTATAAGTCGTAACCCTTATTGACCATTGAGTTTAAGTCAAACTGCTTTGAGTAAATATCAACTTGCTCAAATTTTGCAAATTGTACACTTGGGTGATGAGCATCATTCACTGAAATCAGTGCATTATCTATACTAAAGTTTTGTGCAATCAGGGTATCCAAAAAAGTACTTAAGAAATTGGATTGGGGCGTAGGAAGTTTTGATGTGTCTTTTACATAGGCCGTGTCATACAGCAATGTAATTTTAGGCTGCTTTATTCTGCTGGAAGCCAATAGCAATGACTTATCATCTACCACCTGGTCCATATTAAAATTAGATAAATGAATTCCTTTAGATTCCAGTTTTTCCAACTGCAATTTCTTCCTGTGCGTTCGAATGTTTCGCTGAATATCCTTGGAGTTCGGCTGAACCACTAATTCCTCAACGTCCAACACCCTTGTAAGACTTGAGTAACTTACATTGTTAACTCTAGCCATAAGCCCTTCTTCAACAACTTCATGCTTTATTTCGGAAACTGAAAATTTGTAATTGTTGTGAAGATCCGCAAACACAAAATTGTCGAATGATGTATTATCTACCCTTAGTTTGCTCCCTTTATAGTTTAGCCCTTTAATCATAAAATCTAGCTTTCTTCCTTTTTGAAGCAAAGCAATGGATGCAGATGAATGTGTTAACATAAGCCTCTCAACGTCGATGCTTGCCAGGGCTTCAAATAATTTCGATTTTGCCAGTTTTTCGGATATTGTAACCGTGTCTTTTTTAGAACGCGCACCTACTAATTGAAGGTTAACTGCTGGCCGTTCAATAAGCAACTTACGAATTGATATTTGATCCTCTTCGTACGCTTTAGCAAAATCAATGTCAATAATTTTTACGGTCGGAATGAACAAATCAATCAGGTTGGTATCCGAGTCAATGTTATTGTCTGCTGGAACAATTCGAAGGTTATGAATCTCTACGAACTCCTTCTTCATAGAAATTGAAAACCGATCGTATGATATTTTATGCAGACTATCGGCCAGCATAAATTCCTGATAACCGGAGTTCAACTCAAAATCTTCTGTGAATAATAACCTATTTGTTGAACGGGTATCCTCTTCGCGATCCATTTTAAAATCTACCACTTTGAATGAAAATGGGTTAAAGAAAAAGCTCTGACTACTGGTTTTAGTATTTAGCGTGTAATCTACTTTGGCATCATTTACACGAACATTTTTCAACTCAAATACCTGGAAGTATTTGGTTAATGCCTTGTATAATTCACCCGTCATCTTGCTAATGGATATATCCTTTTCAACTGTTTTATTGTTGATGATTCTCGCAAAAGGGGAGTCAATTACAATATCGGCAATTTCCAGTTTTTCGTAAAAGAAGAAATCAAATTGATCCTCCAACTGTATCTCTAATCGACTGATTACCAGCTCGCAAAACAACCTGTTTTTGCTTGCCGTCGAGTCAAACCTTAACCTGGTGCTATCGGTTGGAAAAAAGTCAAAATTTTCAAGCGTGATTTTTTGCGTAAATACGTTATAACGCAGTTTCTCAAACCTGAACGAATACTCACCCTTGCTCTGTTCATCAACCATTTTGATCAATGTCTCTTGCAATAATGAACTGGTATAGCTATTAAAGGTTCGCTGGATTGGAAGGTATAACAGCACTGTAGAAATTATAAGTATTCCTACGATGATTTTCCAATATTTCTTCAATTGCTGTTTCAATTGACCAAGAGTCAGGCGTTATACGAATATAATTCTAGTAACTGGTCAACTTTAATACGTCTCTATGAATTACCACAACCTTTTTCTTAATAATATTGAATCGTGCAAGAGCCCATCATAAGTTCAACGATTCGTCTTACGAAAGGAAATATCCCTTCGTACGTCGAGATTGATCTACCATCGAGCAAAAGCATTTCCAATCGCTTGCTGATATTACAAAACCTCTCCAAAAAAACAATTGAAATTAATAATCTCAGCAAAGCCAATGACACGCAACTTTTAAAAAACATTCTAAGCTCAAATACCAGTCCAATAAATGTTGAAGATGCTGGTACTGCTGCTCGGTTTTCACTGGCTTGGGCCTGCATAAAAAACACGACCAGAATTATATCAGGAACATCAAGGATGCACGAAAGGCCAATGAAGGAACTTATTGATGCACTTCGCAACATTGGGTTTCAGATTCGGTGCATGGAACAGGAGGGGTTTATGCCTGTTGAGATCTCCAGGACTGATTGGTCAAAACTCAGGAATGAGGTTTCTATTGACGGTTCCGTAAGTAGCCAGTTTATTTCAGCTTTGTGCCTAATTGCTCCTTTTTTGCCCAATGGTTTGTCTATTCATATCGAAGGGAGATGTACTTCGCTGCCCTACCTGCTAATGACGTTAAGTTTATTAAAAGCTGCTAATGTTCCTTTAACCTTTGAAGGGAATGAAATCACCATTGAAGTACATCCTGAAATAGAAGGGGATTTTATTGTTGAAGCAGATTGGAGCGCCGCAGCCTTTTGGTATGGCATAGTATCTCATTTGCCAGCGTCAACTATACTTCTACGAGGACTCACCGCCGATTCAATTCAGGGAGATCGCAAAGTGGTAGACCTTTTTCAAAAGCTGGGAGTAAAATCTGATTTTCCGGAAAAAGGGGCCTTAATTTCCAGAACGGATATGGAAACCTCGCCTGTTGATGAGAATTTAATGGACAATCCTGATCTGGCCCAGCCATTTATTATTGCCTGTGTATTAAAGAATATCGAAGGTGATTTTAGAGGATTGCATACGCTTAGAGACAAGGAAACGGATCGAATCGAAGCACTGCAAAACGAAATTCTAAAAATCAACGGAAGCTTGGTTGAGAACAATCCGAATTACAAACTCAGCTTTAGAAATGAACCTGTTAATGATCATTTATTTTTTAAGACCTATAACGATCACCGTATGGCCATGTCTTTATCTCAATGTGTGTTTACTCTAGGTGTCATTTCGATTGAGAACCCCGAGGCGGTAACTAAATCCTATCCCAACTTTTGGACTGAATTAAAAAAATTAGGAGTCAATATTCAATCATGAAAGTCCTAATAATAGATAACTATGATTCGTTTACCTATAACTTGGTTCACTACGTGGAACAATTTGTAGATCAGGTAAAGGTTATTCGGAATGATGAGCCCTTTCAAGAGGAATTGAAAATTCATGATAAGTTGATTTTATCCCCGGGGCCAGGCCTGCCGGAAGATTCAGGTAACCTCATGGATATTATAAAAACGGCAATCGGGAACATACCTGTTTTAGGCGTGTGTCTCGGTCATCAGGCACTTGGATTGCATTTTGGCGCAAAACTGGCCAACCTGGAACACGTTCATCATGGCAAGCAATCCAAACTTCACTTTATAGGCGAAATAGACCCTATATATGAAGGAATTCCGAATGAAAGCAACATTGGGCACTATCATTCCTGGGTCATTGAAAAAACCAGCTTACCCAATTCAATTGAAGTTACTGCAACCAGTCTTGGCGAGGAAATTATGTCGATCAAACACAAAGATCTTCCCGTTTGGGGCGTTCAGTTCCATCCTGAATCAATATTGACCGAACACGGGTTAAAAATGATTGCAAACTGGATCAATATTGACCAAAATGGATGCTAGCAATTTCTCTGAGCTTCTCACATCTGAGTTAGGACAAGAATGTATTGTGTCGGGTACCGCTCCAGTTCACGGAGGGGATATAAATGCATGCAGCAAACTGACCACCAACCTGGGACTTTATTTCGTAAAGCAAAATAGCGGACATAGTTATCCTAATATGTTTCGCAATGAAGCCAATGGGCTAAAAGCACTCTCCACATCCTCATTTAAAATTCCACAAGTAATTTTGGCAGGAGATGATTTCCTGGTCCTGGAATGGTTGGAAAAAGAAAAACCATCTTCAACTTTCTGGACCCAATTCGGACAATCGCTTGCCAAAATGCATCAAATACAGGACTCCCAATTTGGCTTTGAAGAAGACAACTATATTGGAAGTTTAACTCAGTCAAACGCTCGCAAAAATGATTGGGCTAGCTTTTTTATTGAAAATAGAATTGAGATACAGGTTAAGCTAGCCGTAGATCGTGGGCAACTGTCCAAACATCTGCTTGGTAAATTTGAGCAACTCTATTCAAGGGTTGAACATTGGTTCCCGGTTGAAAAACCTTCTCTGCTACATGGTGACCTCTGGGGAGGTAATGCAATGTGTTCATTAGAAGATAAGCCAACACTGTTTGACCCTGCAGTTTATTACGGTCATCGAGAAATGGACTTAGCCATGACCAAATTGTTTGGCGGCTTTTCTGCTGAAATGTATCGAGCGTATGATCGTGTATTCCCCCTTGAAAAAGGATTTGAAGAACGGGTAAATCTTTGCAATTTGTATCCACTGCTGGTTCATGTTAACCTCTTTGGAGGAGGTTATGCATACCAGGTTGAACAGATTTTGAAACGATTTATTTAGAACCTGATTCGAATAGAATCCCCTCAGCTTCATTTATGAAGAGCACCACCTTACCAAACTCAGCAAAACTTTTTAGGTTGAAACACATTTCCTTAGTTTGAATTTCGTCACAGCTGCCCGTTTCAGTATAACCCAATTTTAACTGAGCTTGCCCCGGATAGCTTTTCTTAAGCATATTATTCCAGACCAAATCAAGCTCATCATAAGTACACCCACTAAAATTGATTTTTAAATACAATAGGTTTCCTTCTATTCGGCTTTCGACTATACTTACTGGCTGATGCTGAATCTTCTCATACAATTCCGCATCTAAAATCACATCCAAGCATAGATTTTCTTCACCTGACCCAACTACTTCAACAGCTGGTTCGGCTGTTTCCTCTTTGGCTACTTTTTCAGACCCTTTACAACCACCAAGTAACAAGCTAAGGGTAAACAACATCATACAATACCTCATTGAACTACCAATTTTTGTTTTCTCATCCAATTGTCTCCTTCACAATAAACCACATATACACCTTTTCCCCAGTCAGAAACGTCTACAGTTACAGACTCCTCTGATGAAATCCGATCAAGTATTTTATTGCCTAACACATTGTATACCATTAAATGAAAACCGGACTTGCCTTCCAATGAAACCGTTACCTCTTCGCTTGCCGGATTGGGGAAAAGCTGAATTAAGTCCTCCGTTTTTGTAACCGGCTCCCTGGTAAGAGGCAACTCACTGCATGGCCAATTAATTCCATCAATTGTTCTGGCATTTGCCTTTCCAAAATCTAACCAATACAACAGGTTTTCTGTTGAATCACCTAAATTCCAGTGATAAGCTGCTGAAAGTTTTCCAAAATAATCCGGATTAAAAGGTCCCTTTCCGTTACCCTCTTCACACGCCGAAGAGCCTCCTGTTAATTGGCCTACCACTCGTTTATCCTGGTTCCACATTGCAGCCCCGGAACTTCCTCCTTCTGATACTCCAAAGCCATTACTGGTCTTTGACCATATAACCTTCCAATGTGTATCCCTTCCAAAATTGGCATTCCATTCTGATGATTCAACCTGTCTGGTGTAAGTCGAAATTTTCTTTATGTCACCGGCAGGGTGGTGAATCATAACACCGCTTGTTGAAGCCAATCCATTTCTATCCCATCCTGCATAGTGAGGGTTATAGATCTGAGGAATATTATCGTTAAGCCGAAGAAGCAAAAAATCCGGATCACCATCTCCTCCATTTTTACTTGAAGCTTTACGGGTACAACCTGTCAATTTAACCTTGGTCACACTATTCTCATTACTAGGGTTTCTACACTTGGTGGATTCATAATTAAAATAAAACTCCCAATTGGCATACTCCGATTCTTCAGCTACTCCACCATCCTTAAGATGTCGACAGTGATCAGCGGTAAGAATATACGGTGTACAATCCTGAAATGTATTGTTTAATATAGTTCCCGAACACCATCCTTCGTACCCTCCAAAAACCATTTTTATTCGAACTACAGCATTTTTTTGTGTTTGCCAATCATCTCCTTCCTTGCAAGCAGTATTTACCTGACAATCATCGGAATCGCCAAAATCTCTGCTTCCCCTAGCAATCAATGACGGGTCTTTTTGGTATCCCAAATTATTGATTTTCATCGAGGGTAACAACCGAGTGCCGTGTGGAATAAAAACTTCCAGGATTAAATCTTCACCTGAAATAGTTCCCGAACCAAATCCATTTTCCTTTTTGTTATCGGTGAAGGTGAAAGGGCCAATAATTTCAGTTTTTTCCTCATCGTACGCATAAAACTTACAGCCCATTGGTAAAAAAAAGTCATCAAAATATGCTGCCAGCCCGGTAGCACCATTTGAGTGGATGGTTAGTTTCCCAATTCTATTTTCATACTTGTCGTAAGTCCATTCTGCCTCACGCATAAGGTCTATTTCAACGGGAATAAGCTTTCCAATGGGATAAACAACATTTTGATTAATGCTTCTTTGTTGAATCTCTTTCAGCTCATTTAATTCAGCTTGCGAAATATTTATTTCAATCTGTTTTGCCACCATATCTGAGTGGATCTGTTGCACTTTTTCGTGGGTCAATTGCGAATGAAGTCCTGTGACAAAGAGTAAAAACAGAATTATAATGGGTATTCTCATTATCTAAGATTTCGTGTAAAAATAACTTGTTTTCATTGAACCTATCATTCCGTTTTGGAATTTGAGTCTATTACAATGCCAATCAGTACAGCAATTTTATCTTTGCCCGAAATATTCAGAATATGGAAGGTCGAATAAACTCACAGAATGCTCCTAAAGCGGTTGGACTATACCCTCATGCACGTAAAGTTGGAAGCCTGCTTTTCTTAAGCGGCGTTGGTCCGCGGGTTGCAGGAAGTGGAACCCATGATAGTCAGGTTCCCGGGTTGAAACTTGACCACAATGGAAACTTCGAGTCTTTTAATTTTGAAGCTCAGGTACATAGTGTTTTTGCTAATGTAAAAGCAGTTTTGGAGGAAGCCGGAAGCGGATGGGAGAACCTGGTAGACGTAACTGTATTTCTGGTAGATATGAAAAGGGATTTTAAAACCTTTAACCGAATTTATGCTGAGTATTTCAAAGACAACCAACCTTGCAGAACTACGGTTGCCATAAATTCACTGCCTACTCCAATTGCCATTGAATTGAAGTGTATTGCTACGGTTTAGGTTTTGAATCGTTAACTTCTTCTTCAAATAGTATTTCCTGAATTTTCTTCGGAAGGGTTAACGAGCGGTCCCGGTTAGTAAGTACAATAATGGTTCTACGAGAATTCAAATACCTCATAAAACAGGTTTTGAATCCATTCCACCAACCATAATGAAACACCAACCTGTCTTTTTCAAAGGGACTAATTCTCCAACCAAACCCATAGTTGACCCGATTGCTTTTTTTCTCAGGAGAACCTGGCGCAAAGGCCTCTTCCAGAATACTGTCAGCGATAAAGGACTTGTCATATAAAGCCTGATCGAACTTAAGCAAATCATACACCGAGGAATACACACCCTTATCTCCAACTACTCCATTTATATAATTGTTGTAAGCATTAACCGACCGGGGACGTCGGTATATGTGGCCGGTTACCGAACACGGAATATCCGCTGAATCTTTTCCATTAAAAACCCGTGTGTCATACATTTCCAATGGCTCGAATATGCTGTCGCGGCAGAAGGTTTGGAACGTTGAATTGGACACCTTTTCTACAATAAGAGCTAGGTAGGCATAATTCGAATTTTGATAGTTGAATTTATAATTGGAAGGATAATATGGTTCAGGGCAATGAGCAACCATCAGGTCGTGCATTTCCTCATTGGTCATCATAGTGTCCCGTGGCCAGAATTCGTCACTAACTACCATATAACGAGGAATCCCGCTCCTATGATTAAGCAGGTTTCTAATGGTTACATCTTTATATGGGAATAGTGGAAGGTAATTGGTAACCGTATCGTCAAAACTTAGCTGGCCACTTTGTTTCAACAACATAATGGCTGTGGCCGTAAACATTTTAGAAACACTGGCTAATTGAAAAACCGAATAATCATTTAGCTTTTCCTTTCTTTTATAATTAGCATATCCATTAGAATTGACATAAATGACATTTCCATAATCAGCAACCAAAACCACTCCATTGAACAAGCCCTTACGACTTTGTTGGTCGACCAGTTTTTTAATCTTTTCAACTTTGGGCTCTAATTCCGGAGGAATTACATAGATGGTTTCAGGGATAGGGTCACCAGAAGAATTACTCCCTTTCCCTAAATCACATGACCAACAACAGAGTATAAAAAAAAGGCCTAAAAGACCTTTCAAATAATTCATTCTCTAGTCTTTGATCCTATACCAATACTGGGTTCTAAAAATAAAGGCGACGTAGCCACGAACATAGAGTTTATCAGGTTCTCCATCTTCGATCCACATTTTACAATCGTAGTAGCTTCCTTTATTGGGATCTAAAATGGTACCGTCGTCCCATTCATCCTCATCCCATTCCATATCTTTTACTATTACCATCCCCAGAATGGGTTTGTCTTTATTATGGTCTTCGCATTTATCGCACTTGGCGTCTTGTTTATCAGGATTGAGAATCGTTACTACCTTTCCTTCCAGATTGCCATCTTTGTTTTTATACAATTCTACAATCGACTTTTCTTTACCAGTTTCGTCGTCAATGGTTTTCCATTTACCAAGTACGTCATCAGCATTCTGCGAAAACGCTGAAACACAAATCATTACCGAAGCTGCGAGGAGAGAGTATATCTTAATCATTGTTAATTTGTTTCTTCAAAAATAACCTTTTCAATTGTGTGGCGTTTATTATGTAACTAATTCAAACAGTTAAAAAATGCAGCGGGGCGTGACGTTGAATTTCATAAGCAGATTTTGGGTGTATAATTGTTGAGAAGTGAAGATGGAGCCCCGCTCTTTTTATTCCTAGTTAACCGGAGAAAATCGATACTTATAAAAAATCTGTCCAATGGTTTTTCGAATATCGTCTCCATGATCAATTTTGTTTTCATCGATCGTCTTTTTTCCAACCCCTTGCCAAACCAACTTATTTTCCTTTGAGTCCACCAGGTCTATAATCAATGTACCTTCCGTAAACTCAACCACATTTATATCGGTATAGCCGGTTCCATAACCATAGTAAGGACCATAATAATATGGGCTTCCCCCGTAATATCCATAATTGGTAGTCCTAACTTCCTGCTTGGTATCAACTTTTACGTAAAACGAAATCCACAAATCGGGATTTGCCGATTCTATGTATCCCTTCTGTGTCATTTGTTCCCGAATATTAGTAACAATATGATTCAGATTTCTTTTGTTAATTCTTTCGGGGTCAACTGCTCCAACACCTACCTCATGGGTTTTGATATTAAAGGTTTTGTATTTTCCAAAATCAACTGTTTTATCGTAATCGGTAACAACCGAAACAGAGCTACACGAATAAAAGGTAAAAGCAACAATAAAAATGGCCAGGTATCTCATCTGTTTTAATTTGATGGCAAGTATACAAAAGTCTGGCTCCTTTGTGAGATAATACGAAGTATTTCGAATTGTTCCAATAAGAATTATTTCATCACAATTTGAAAAATATGATGCAGAATTAACCATATTTTTGGCGCTCTTTTGAACATTTAAAACAATCTGTGAAGGGTTAATCACTCACATTCAGAACAAAGATTACATAAAATGAAATTTGGAACTAAAGCCATACATGGTGGCTTATCACATGATGCTGCAACAGGAGCGATAATGACTCCAATTTATCAAACTTCAACCTATGCACAGTCCGAACCTGGTGCTCATAAGGGTTACGAATATTCTCGTACTCAAAACCCTACCCGACATGCATTGGAAAAGAACCTTGCTTCCATTGAAAATGGCAAACATGGACTTTGTTTTGGAAGTGGGTTAGCCGCTATTGATGCAGTTATTAAACTTTTAAATCCCGGTGACGAGGTTATATCAACAAGTGACCTTTACGGAGGAACTTACCGGATTTACACCCAGATATTCGAAAAATATGGAATTAAATTCCACTTTACCGACATGTCGAATTTTGACAATCTTGACCACCTTGCAAATGAGAACACGAAGTTAATCTGGGTTGAAACACCAACTAATCCCATGTTGAATATCATCGACATAGAAGCAGCTGCGGCTTTTGCGAAAAAGCACAATTGCCTGCTGGGCGTGGATAATACGTTTGCCAGCCCATACTTACAAAACCCATTAGACATGGGCGCCGATATTGTTATGCATTCAGCCACAAAATACTTGGGTGGACACAGTGATGTGGTAATGGGAGCTCTTATTCTAAATAATGATGGATTGGCTGAACAACTTTATTTCATTCAAAACAGCTCCGGAGCAGTTTGTGGTCCAATGGATTCATTTCTGGTACTACGTGGAATTAAAACACTTCATTTACGAATGCAACGGCACTGCGAAAATGGAAAAAAGGTAGCAGAATTTCTGCAAGCTCATCCCGTTGTGGATAAAGTATACTGGCCAGGATTCTCAGATCACCCCAATCACTACGTGGCTAAAAAACAAATGCGGGATTTTGGCGGAATGATGTCTTTTACCACGGTAGATGATAATTTTGAGAAAGCAAAAAGGTTTGTGTCGAACGTAAAGGTATTTGTACTTGCTGAAAGCCTGGGAGGTGTTGAATCCCTATGTGGCCATCCGGCTTCAATGACCCATGCTGCCATACCTAAAGAAGAAAGAGAAAAGACAGGGGTAAAAGATTCATTGGTTCGATTAAGTGTTGGGGTTGAAAACATTGATGACCTTCTTGACGACCTGGCACAAGCACTAGAAGTTTAGATTATGAACATATATTATATAACCGGAACATCCCGAGGCCTGGGTTTAGCTTTTGCAGAAGAGATTCTAAAAGACGAAAACAACCTGGTAATTGGTATTGGGCGTCAATGCGAAATTGAACATGCCAATTATTCTCATAAACGATTAGATCTTGCAGATACTGTTGAAGTTGCGAAGTTTCGGTTTGGTCAGCACCAAAAGGCGGATAAGGTTGTTCTAATTAATAATGCAGGTACTCTTGGCGAAATAAAGTACGTTGGTGGACTCGACAACAAGGAGTTGGTCAATGCATTGCACATCAATTTAGTTTCACCTTGTGTTCTTATGAATAATTTTCTCACTGCTTATAGAAATGAACAAAATCTTGAAAAGGTGATTCTAAATATAAGCTCTGGTGCTGCTGTAAATCCTTATGATGGTTGGAGTGCTTATTGCACCAGTAAGGCAGGGCTTAATATGTTTAGCGAGGTAATTAGTTCGGAAAAGGAAATTGCTAAAATCAGGGGCTTAAAAATATTTAGTATAGCTCCTGGCGTTATTGAAACCGCTATGCAAGACCAAATTCGTACGGCAGACAAAAAAGATTTTAATCAGGTTGATCGTTTTGTCGAGCTCAAAAATGAAGGTGGGTTACAATCTCCCACAGAAACTGCGGTTAGGTTGCTGGCAATGATTGAAAATTCCCGTTCGAACGAAGTCTATCAGGATTTGAGAAACGCATAATCGATGCAAGTTTCTGATCGCGGTATACTCTTGCACAAGGTTAAATACGGTGACTCCGGACTCATTCTAAAAATGTATACAAAAGGGCATGGCAGCATGTCCTTTATTATTCAAGGCCTTAAGGGAAAAAACAAATCAATATCAACCATGATGCATCCTTTCGCGGAGCTGGATCTGGTTTTTCTGGATAAAAGCAAGAGCGAATTAAAGCGGATTAAGGAGGTTCAGATTCATAGTCCGTTTCATTCCATTCGAAACGATCTAAACAGAACTGGCCTGGCCTTCTTTCTGTCTGAGGTTCTTCTAAAATGCCTCAGAGAAAATGAATCCAATGCATCACTTTATAGTTTCGTTCGCAACTCAATTGATTTGCTAAATACAACTACCAGAATTGGGAATTTTCATCTGGTATTTATGCTTCGATTGACACAATTTCTGGGTTGCTACCCCTTAGGATCTTTTAATGGGCGTGAATTTCTTGATCTTCAGGAAGGGTTATTCACCAGAATTCGCCCCGTTCACATTTATTACGTTGAGCAGCAAACTGCCAAACACATTGGTAAAATAATATTAGATGGATACGACTTCCTGGATGAAAAAATAAATGGTGAGGATAGAAATGATGTTTTGGAAGCGCTTATCAAGTATTTTCAAATCCATATCGATGGCTTTGGTACACTAAAATCATTAAAAGTACTTCAGGAGTTAAATGATTGACGTCAGGCATCTTTAGGAATGCTAATAGAGTGGATTACTCCCTGTACTTCTCTAAGGTATTCCCTTTTATTAAATTGAGGAGCATACACGTATCCGTATGCATATACAACCCTATCTGATTTCTCATCTAAGAATACCAACAAATAGATAGGCCCGCCCATTGCATTGTTTTCCATTCTCCAAAGACCTCGATACTCCTTTCCAAACTGGTCTTTAAAATTAATTTCAGTGCCCTGAGGAACTATATACCTAAAATTCAATTGCATATATTGGTTTTCTCCGGGGCCCGGTAAGTTTACCTTTAACACAGAATCAACTACATGGTAAATGTTGCTATCTGCAAAATTGGATTCATCGGTATAGGGCAATGAGAACAGTAGAATTCCTTGGCTAATCTGGTGTCGAAACCCACCTTTGTCCCGCTCACGCTCCAGCCTTAGCCATGACACACCTTCTTTGTAGTTTTCAATGATCATGTCCTTTTGAGTAGTTATAGTCAACTGCTGCTGATCACCAATTTCCTGATTCAAGGTCTTACTTCCAAATTTTTTATTCCTGAGGTAATGCCTGTTTACTTCAGCCGACGCAAAAATCTCTGCTGCTCTAGGCGCATGTTCTCTGACTGTGTTCAGTAATCTGGCACTATTCTTCGCAGATAATGTGATAACGATTTGCCCCCTCGACCATTTGCTTTTTTCCAGGGTAATAGGCCTCACTGTATTTGAGTCAATTGAAACAATGCAAATATTCCTGTGGGTTTGAAGTACGCTTTTAAACTTTTGCGGAGTTACATGAATAATGTTGAATTGCCTCTCGTCCTGCGGAAGCCCATATTGCATTGCACCTAAGTAGTTATAAATAGAATCTCCCAGTGGGCTTTTCCAAATGGAATTTGGAACTACAACCAGCAGTTCACCAAATCCACCCGCATAGCCTGGCAAACTTGATTGGGGTTCCTCACACGAGCTGTGAAACAGGCTTAAAGCAAGCCAGAGGACTCCCATCTTTAGAATTGAACTCACTATGACTTTTTACTGATTATGATTTTATCGCCCGGTTTGAGGTTTTTAGCGTTTAGGTTGTTATTCAACAGCTTAAGTTCCTTTGTGCTAATTCCTTTTGCCTTGGCAATATCCCAAAGGGTATCGCCTTTTTGGATTTTGTAATAAACAAACTGGTCAGACTCTTCAGTATTCTTTTTTAGGTCTACTGCTTTCTTTTTTGCAACTGGTGCCGAGCCTCGGCTATATATCGTTAATCGCTGACCCACTCTTAAATTATCACTCCTAAGACCGTTCCAACTTTTTATATTCCTAACCGATACACCATAGCGATTCGCTATTTTGCCCAAATAATCTCCATTTCTGACACGATAAATTTCTACTTGCTCCTGAGCAGCTAATACTTCTTCAGAATGATCTATCGGCTCGGCATATTGTTCCGTAATTCTTTTTTCGTTAACTAAATAAAGAGCCAATTCACCTTTAGGCAATCGCAAAGTGTGCGATTTAGAATCTTTAGGGATAACTCCTCTTTTATACTCTGGGTTTAAATATTGGATTTGCTCAGCCGATAAATCCAATACATCGGCTAAATGTTTAAAGCTTATTCGATTGGTTACATGTATTGTATCGGTCTCGTAAAACGTTATCGGTTGATTCCTGGGGTAAATATTGTGTTCTGCTCCATAATTAAAGATGTAATTAACCGCAATAAAGGCAGGAACATACCCACGGGTTTCTCTTGGTAGGTATGGATATATTTCCCAATAGTCCTTTTTACCTCCGGACCTTCGAATTGCCTTGTTCACATTGCCAGGACCACAATTATACGCGGCAAGAGCCAAATTCCAATCGTCATAAATACCATTCAGGTAACTTAAATAGGCACAAGCCGCCCTAGTCGATTTATAGGGATCGTTTCTTTCATCAAAGTACGAATTGACGGTTAGACCATAAAGCCTTCCTGTTGTATACATAAACTGCCATAACCCTTTAGCTCCGGCTCTGGAGCGCGCTGTAGGATTTAAAGCTGACTCAACTACAGCCAAATATTTAAGCTCATAAGGCATGTCATTTTCGTCCAGAATTTCCTCAATGAGTGGAAAATAGAGTTGTGAAAGCCCCATTGTCTTACTGGTTAATTCTCTTCTTTTAACCGCATAAAGGTTCACAAAAGCATGAACTCGCTTATTATAACCCAAAGCAAATGGTGTTTGCTCATTCAATATGGCCAATCTTGATTTTAGGGTAGAGTCATCTACAATAGGAATTGAATCGTGGGGCAAGTTATACGTGTTTAACTCAGTGCTGTCGGTGTAGCCTTTATTAAAATCTTTCATCAACTGGGTAATCATGTCTTCGACATGAGCCACATACTCGACATCTGGCTGCAATTGAAGTTCGGCTTTGACTAAACTGTCTTTTTTAACCGTGTCTTTTTCACCTGCATACCCAACTAAACAAAGGCTCAATAACCCTATCAGTAATCCACTTTTCACACTTATCTTCATCCTATTATACTTGCTAACCTACAAATGTCGAGATTATTGTACGAGCCTTTTGTTTAACAGTGTTACATTTCTACACCAAAATTTGTTAATTAGTAGCCAAATAAATTCATGATGAATAAGATCTATATCGTTGTTGTATTCCTCCTACTTATTGGTTGCAAAGAAGAACTTACTGAAAAACCCGTGAAGATGTTTCCAAATGGAACGGTTGAAGAAAAACATTTTCTGGACACCGAGGGTACAGTGAAGAAAACCATCCAATATTATAAAAATGGAAACATTAAAATTGAAGGGGAATTCAACGATGACGGTAAGCGAGAAGGTATGTGGAAATCGTATTACGAAAACGGCCAACCATGGAGCATTGGCGAATACCAGAATGGTAAACAACACGGAATTAACCGGGTCTATTTCCCAAATGGCTCGGTCAGGTATGAAGGAAACTGGGAGAATGATTTAAAAACCGGCACATGGAATTTCTATGATGAAAAAGGGGGGTTGGTAAAGTCAGAAGATAATTCAATGAGTAAGTAACGTCAAGTACCCAACCGACTGTATAATAGAATGTATTAGGTATTAATAAATTGCTACTTTTACGCGCTATTAAAAATAAACAAAAACATTATGAAAAAATTTAATACTATTCTATTATCGCTAACGATGTTGTTAGCTGTTAACCTCTCGGCTCAGAATTTTGACATTGAGATCACTGAGGTTAAGGTTCCAAAAAATAATGCAAGTTATATTACTGGTCTGGTACCAAGAATTACTCTTCAGTTTACTATTAAAAATAACAGTACTCAAAACCTTGCCGGTGCTGATGTAGCAAATTTGAAAATTGCTATTTTTTCAAACGGTACGCAGGTTGGTAATGATGTTGGTGTTAACTCTAGCTTTACTCTAGCTGCTGGAGCAAGTTCTGATTTATTCTTACAGAACTATGACTTGAGTGCTGCTTTGACTCAGGCTACTAATAAATTTTGTGTTGTTTCTAAGATGCAAGGTGATCCTGACAACTCTAATGACACTTCTTGTAGCAATGTTACCGTAACAAATGCTACTTTAAAGGTTAAGAGTACTGCTGTTTCAATTACTAAACCTATTGCAATTCAAAACGAATTAGACTTAGGTACTTCTGTTACCGAGATGGCATTTGTAATGGAAAATAATTCTTCAGTGGATATTCCTACTGGAACTGCAATTCCTTATGCATTGTACATTGGATCCGATGTAAAACAGGTTAGTGGTACTCTAGCTTCTGATTGGGTAATCGGTACAACCACAACCCGTACAATTAGTAATGCTCAAGTTTTCCCTGCTATTCCAACTGTATTAGGCCCATTTGAACTTTGTGCTTATACTCGCCTACCTCCTCCTGCAGTAAACGATACTACTTGTAATACTTACAAAATGGTTGGGGTTGCTGTAACTAGCTTTTCTCCTGCTAAAGGAAAACCAGGTACTGAAGTAACCGTAAATGGTGTTGGTTTTGATCCAACTCCTGCAAACAACATTGTTAAAATTGGTGGTGTTCCGGTAACAAATATTAAATCTGCTACTGCTACCAAATTGGTTATTGTTGTTCCTGCTATTACTGCAAGCGGACAAATCTCAGTTGAAGTAAACACTAAAATTGGAGTTTCTGCTGCTGAATTTAAGCTTGATGTTACTTCTGTTGTTGAGTTAGGAAACTTAACTGATAAAATATACTACAGCAACAACATTCTAACTTACGAATTGAACCAAGCGTTTGATGCAGAAGGTTTATCTCTTAAAGTGTTTAACATGAAGGGAGAAATGGTAATAAACCGTTCAGTTTCAGAAAGCGAAGTTTCTGCTGACAAAATTGAAATTGAAATGGGTAACCTTCCTGAAGGTGTTTACATTTCTGATTTAAACGGTGTAAACTACAAGTTCGCGAAATAGAACTAAACGAATAAATTAAATTTTAGAGCCCCGTAGTTATATAACTGCGGGGCTTTTTTTGATCAATTTCTTGATCAAGCTAGTTCATCCAATCCATATAAAGTAAACCCATATGGAAGGGCTTTTTGTAAAAAAGACGCTATTAAAGAACAATGTGGGTTAGAAATATTACCTAATTAAAAAGAAACGTCATTCTTGCGTCCGCGTGTTGCTGAAGCTTTTGCGGAAGCATAAAGTAGGAACCTAGAAAAGGAAATATAGGCTTCATCTTAATCAAATCTGAGGTTTGATATTGCCTTATCTACCATAAAAAAGGCCTCAATAAAATTGAGACCTTTCCTTATACTAATATTTAAAAGCGATAAGATTATTGTACCATTAACCGCCCGGTAACCACTTTTCCATTTATTTCTTCAATTCGAATGAAATAGGGCCCAGGTTTTAACTCTGACAAATTAATTACATGATGATTCGTTGATTGAGCATGGTTTTCTGATAAAACCACCTTACCTGAAAGACCCATCATTTGAAACGAACTTATTCCTGCCTTAGATTTTATAGTGACCTGTTCGGTTGTAGGGTTGGGATACACCTCCACAGAAGGTTCATTAGCTTCAATTGTATTAATTCCAACGGCAGCTTCCATTCTGTTTCCAAATCGGTAATAAAGCGTGTCCCGATAACTGGAATCGCTTAGTTCAAAAAACTCAACGCAAAGCTCACAGTCTTTGGGTGTTAATTTAGGCTCGATAGTCAAGGCAGAAAAAACCTTTGATTCTCCTTTACCCTTAACCATTGGTGCACATACACGTTCATAATCGATCCTATCTGTACAGTTATTGTAATAACAGTATAGAAAGTCCCAATTGTTAGTATCAACGGAATTGATGTAAGTTCTGAATTTAATCACCATGGTATCAAGAGGTGTTGTTGGTTAAATTAACAACATGGTCATGGTAATCATTAATGTATAATGTGTCTACGATTAAATGTTTTTGGAGGTAAACCTCTGGGAATAAGTTACAAATGAAATAAACAACGCAATAAGAAGTAATGTAGCTCTTTCCATAATCAAAGATTTTTGTTAGAAAAGTTATTAATTTACTCTCAGAGGTAGCAAATAAAAAAGGCCTCAATAAAATTGAGGCCTTCCTTCATACTAATATTTAAAAGCAATAAATTATTGTACAATCAATCGCTCACTAATTACATTTCCGTCCTCTTCTTCAACTTGAATAACATAAGAGCCTGGCTTTAATTCAGACAAATCAACCATCTTATATCTATCCAGAACATTATTTTCAGATAAAACCACTTTTCCAGAGAGGTCAAATACATAAATTGAATTAATTCTATTGGCTAATTTTACTTTAACAGCACCTGAAGTTGGATTAGGATAAACACCGTTCGGAGCCTCTTTACTTTCAACTAAATCGGCAAGCCCAACCGCCGGATCCATTCTGCTTCCAAATTTGTAGCATAATGTATCTCTGAACGTAGAATCAACCATGTCGAAAAACTCTATACACAATTCACAATCCTTAGGTGTTAACTTAGGTTCAATCGAGAAATTACTGATTCTAACTTTCTGACCTGGTGTCATAGTATCACAGATTTCTTCATACGCAATATAAGTTCTACAGGCAGGAAAGGAACAATATAAAATGTCCCAATTACCAGTGTCAACAGTATTGTAATAAGTCCTAAACTTAATTACCATATCTCCCGAAGTCTTATTTGTCAAATCTGCACCATCATCAAAGTAATCATTAATACGCAGTGTATCAGTAATAAGGTGCTTACTAAGTGTAAAACGTTGTGCATTTGCACCAATTCCAATAATCCCAACCAATAAAATCAATATAATCTTTTTCATCTTTATTTCCAAATAACAAAAAAGGCGGTTAGAATCCATCCAACCACCTTTCCTAATTAATAATTATTTTCTATTACATTACACTCAAACGATGAGTAACAACCTCACCATCCAAGTTAACTCTTAAAATATAAGTACCGCTAATTGAGGTAAAATCACCTTCCAATTTAACTTCACTCAAACCGTTTACTTCACCTAAGTCTTTAGAAGAAACTACTTCACCTAAAACGTTAACCACTTCGTAAGAAATGTTAGCAGCTTCATGTACAGTAATGCTTAACGTTGAGTTTTCATTCATTGGGTTAGGATATACGGTAATGTCCGTTTTTGCAACTAGATCATTAATACTTGTTTGAACTCCTGCCCACTCGTCGCTCCATTTGGTAGTCCCACTAGGGAAGTATCTTTTTTGAGTAGAACCTCCGGTAACAAACTGACCTTCGTGCTTAATCCCATTTTCTTTAATATCGATTCCAACAACCTGAAGAACTTCACCATTGTCTCCATCGGTAGCAAAAAGAATTACATGATAAGAAATTTCATCAGTAGGCTTTCCAGCCCATCCAGACTCGATATTACAGGTATAGCTGTACGAGTGGAAATCGTCTTTGTTTGTTGACGTTAACGTTTCCCCCAAAGCATCTGTAGTACTCATCCATCGAAGTGCATCAATATTCACATAATCACCATTCCAGTTTCCATTAGGGCCATAATCACTTTGATAAGATGTATATCCGGTTTGAACCACAGCAGTAGCCAATCTAACATTCTTACCAAATGAAGTAGGGAAGTAGGCCTCAACATCAATCATGATTTTGTCATCCTTCATTATAGCCATTGCGCCTAAATTAACTACTGCATTTCCGGCAGCTAATACAGCGTCAGCATGCTTACTCCAATTTCCTCTACTGTAAGCTTTTGAACCGCCGTCTAACCTCCGATTAACTCTACCAATAGGCTTAGAACCTGGACTACCAGCATGAGCCAATAACTTGTCTGCCCATGCATTTAAAAATTCATCTTTCGAACCCGTAAAAGAACCCGCATGAACTCCCATCGCATAAATGCGATCCTTTCCATTAGCAGCTTTCATCGCTTCAATTCTGTCCGTAGCATCAGGACAATATCCACATAGAGCACCGGTAAAGTCTTCCACCAATACATTTTGCGGATGCATTTTCTTATCGGTCAAACCTTTTTGAGCCGATACACCATAAGCCATCATTCCAATAGCTCCAGTTAGTAATATAGATTGTAAAGTTTTCTTTTTCATATACTTAATTAAATTTCTTTAAAAATAACGCCCGAATTTAGCAATTAATTAATAAAAAATTTGAATTCTATTGAATAATTTGTTAAACGGCTCCAAATTGTCGGTCAACTATCATTTTCAGTTTATAAAACGAATCTAAGGGTCCAGATAGCCTAGAATTGGTATATCAGTTAGTTTTGTACTCGTGATTCCACGTCATAAAATAGACGAAATTTTAGCCGCTGTTAGTATTGAAGAGGTGGTGGGTGAGTATGTGAACCTAAAACGCTCTGGCAGGCAACTTCGTGCCTTAAGTCCATTTGCTAACGAAAAGACACCATCGTTTTATGTGGTCCCAGAAAAACAGATATTCAAAGACTTCAGTTCAGGTAAAGGTGGAAATGCAGTTTCCTTCCTCATGGAACATGAACATTTTACCTACCCGGAGGCACTTCGTTATCTTGCCAAAAAGTACAACATTGAAATTGAGGAAGAGGAATACACCAGCGAACAAAAGGAGGCTGAAAACGAGAGAGAAAGCCTATATATAGTTACCAAGTTTGCTGAGGACTATTTTAAAGACCAATTGCACGATACGGATGAAGGAAAGTCAGTTGGCCTTAGTTATTACAAACAAAGAGGATTCACTAATGAAACCATTGAGACATTCTCGTTAGGCTATAGCCCTAACAAATGGGAAGAGTTTGTAACTGCCTCCAAAGAAAAAGGATACAACCAGGAATACCTGCTAAAAACTGGATTGATTAAAAAATCGCCTAAAAAAGAAGATCATTATTATGATGGTTTCAAGGGCAGGGTAATATTTCCCATCCATAATTTATCCGGTCGACCTATTGGTTTTGGGGCAAGAACCCTGTTAACAGACAAGAAGGTTCCTAAGTATTTAAATAGCCCTGAATCACCTATATATAATAAGAGTAATATTCTCTATGGAATCTACCAGGCCAAAGGGGAGATTATAAAAAATGACAATTGCTACATGGTTGAAGGGTATACCGATGTTATTTCCTTTCACCAATCGGGAATTAAAAATGTAGTTGCGAGTTCAGGAACTTCACTTACTCCAGGGCAAATTAAACTGGTAAAAAGGTATTCCCAAAACATTACTGTATTATATGATGGTGACGAGGCAGGAATAAAGGCCTCCTTTCGAGGAGTTAACCTAATTCTTGAAGAAGGCATGAACGTGAAGATGGTCATTTTTCCTGATGGAGAGGATCCTGATTCATTTGCACGTTCGCACGAGCCGGAAGAGCTGGCGGAATATGTCAAGTCGAATGCCAAGGATTTTATTGTAACCAAAACTGAAATTCTACTTAAAGGTGCCGGTAATGACCCAATACTAAAAGCAGGTTTAATAAAGGACATAGTGGAGAGCATTGCGAAGATTCCAGATGCCATTGCTCGCTCAGTCTACGTTAAGGAATGCTCTACGCTCTTAGACATTGAAGAAGAGACACTGTTTAGTGAGCTGGCTAAGATCAGAAAAACGGCGATCCAAAAAAATGCCAGAAAGCAAGATTATGATAACTACGAAGCGCCACTTCAGGTTGCTGAAAAGCCTAAATCGTACGAGGCATTTGAAAGCAACGTTGAATCCCAGGAAAAGGACCTGCTTCGAATTCTGATCAATTTTGGAGATAAAAACATTTCTATTACTCAAGAAACAGAAGGTGACGAGGAGTCAGAAGAAATTATTGAGGTTGGGGTTGCACCCTATATATTACACGAATTGGCCAACGATGATATGCAAATGAGTTCTGACGTACACAACCAATTTTTGAACGAAATTGTCGAAATGGTAACAGAAGATAATTGGAACATTGGACGCATTGTGAACCATGAGAAGCCAGAAATATCGGGCCTAGCGGCCGAGCTGGTAACTTCTAAATACGAACTGGCCAAATGGGATTTACGAAACATCCGTGTAAGTCAGGAAGACACCAAACTAAAACGAGCTGTTGATGGTGCGTTGTATTCATTTAAGTCGAAAATGGTTGCTGTTCTGATTGTAAATAATAGAACCATGATTAAGGCAGCACAAGATTCTGATGACTACGAACAAGTACTAACTCTACTTAAAAAACAAACCAAACTGGATGAAATTAAGGCTTCGCTTTCAAAACCCACCGGCAGAATAATCTTAAGTTAGATTTAGCCCCTAATCAATTCCTTGATAAAAATCCTTGAGTTTCTTTCTGTATTCGGAATACAGTCTGGATTTAGAAACAAAGCCAATGTACTTGCCCTGATCAATTACGGGTAGGTTCCATGCTCCACTTCCTTCAAATTTCTCCATCACCTTTTTCATTGAATCGGAAATTTCAATGTGCTCAGGTGCCATGGACATTAGCTCATGAACCATTGTTCTTTCATACATGTACTGGTCAAACATTATTTCTCGAATGTCATCGAGAGTAACCACTCCAATGAAGAGCTTATTTTCATCAACTACGGGAAATAGGTTTCGCTTTGAGTTGGTCACTTGCTTCACCAAATCCCCCAATGTATCGTACGGGCCTACAACCTTAAAATTAGTTTCGATTTCATTCTTCAAATCCATTAGAGTGAGCACCGCCTGATCTTTATCGTGCGTAATTAAATGGCCTTTTTTAGCCAACTGCATGGTATAAACAGAATGCTGGGTAAAGTATTTAACCGTGATAAAACTTATAGAGGTTGTAATCATCAAAGGAATAAACAAATCGTAGCCTCCGGTAATTTCAGCAATAAGGAAGATTGCCGTTAGGGGGGCCTGAAGAATTCCTGCCATAAGTGCTGCCATACCCACCAGGGAAAAATTACCTACCGATAAACTGCCTAGTTGTAATTCGTTTATGCCCCTGGAAAAAACAAAGCCCATGATACTCCCCATAAACAAGGTAGGCGCAAAAATTCCTCCTACACCTCCGGCACCGAAGGTGATGGTAGTTGCAAAGGCTTTAAAAACAATAACTAAGGCAAGAAATCCAAGGATTACCCAAATGTTGTCCTTAAATCCTGAAAACTGGCTGTTTTCCAATACTTCAGATGGTACATTTTCTATAAGGTGGTGCAAGGTTCCGTACCCTTCACCATATAATGGAGGAAACAGGTAAAGTAATGCTCCGAGGCTGAGTCCACCGATAGCTATCTTTATTGGTTTTCGTTTGATTTTACCAAAAAACGTTGACACCAGAAAATAGACACGAGTAAAGTAAACTCCAACAAAACCTCCAAGCAGCCCCAGAAGCAAATAGTAAGGGATGTCAAGCATTTTTATTTCGTAATCGATATCGAACTCAAACAGTAGTGCATCGCCAAAAAACAATCTCGAAAAGAGCGCAGCAGTAACACTGGATAGAAGCAACGGTATTAGTGAAAACGTAGTGATGTCCAGCAAAATCACTTCCATGGCAAATACAATGGCAGCCACCGGCGCTTTGAAAATGGCAGATAACGCGGCCGCAGCACCACAACCAATCATCAGCTTTCTGGTTTTTACATTTAGTCGGAGCGATTTACTCATGTTTGATCCAATGGCTGAGGTAGTTCCAACAGCCGGCCCCTCCAGTCCACACGAACCTCCAAAACCAACGGTAAAAGCCGCAGTAATTACTGAAGAAAATGTCCTCTTGAGAGAAATCAACCCATTCCCCTTGGATAACGCGTACAGGGTATTTGGTATTCCATGCCCCGTATCTTCCCGAATAACATATTTAATTAGAAGCGTTGTTATAATAATCCCGATAATCGGAAGAAGGAAAAACAAGGTCTGACCCTGTTGTTTAACCAGTGTATCAACAAAAAAGGATTCTACCAGATGAACACCTTGCTTCAAACAATAAGCAGCAACTGCACACAGAAAACCTATAACCACGCTCAAAATCAGAACAAATGGTTTGTTTTTAATGTGGTTCGTCCTCCACACCAGAAAAGCCCGTAAGCCTTTACTCCATTTTTTGGCTAAGGGTATTGCCATGCTGCAAAGGTCATTTTTTTCACTTATTAGCGATACATTATTTGTTCTTTATAGTCAGAATATTACAATATTCTAAATCCTACATTTGTGGTCCAAATTTTTAGCATGTTCAAATTACAGAATTATATCAACGGAACCCTTCAGGCACCAGCTTCAAATGAGTACCTCGATAATTTTGACCCTTCTACCGGAAAGGTTTATTCTCTGATTCCTGATTCTGACGAACGAGATGTTAATCAGGCAGTAGAAGCGGCCAAAGCAGCTTTCCCATCCTGGTCGGTTACACCAAAAGAAAAACGTTCTGAAATTATTCTAAAAATAGTTGACTTAATCAATGCGAATTACGACAAATTAGCCGAAGCAGAGTCCAGAGACAATGGAAAACCCCTGTGGCTTGCTAAAAAAGTAGACATTGCCCGAGCCGCTTCTAACTTCCATTTTTTCGCAACCGGAATATTACATTTTGCTTCTGAAGCGCACATGATGGAAGACCGGGTAATTAATTATACGCGAAGAGATCCGCTTGGAGTAGTTGGATGCATTTCTCCCTGGAATTTGCCTTTGTATTTATTTACCTGGAAAATTGCACCTGCCCTTGCAGCAGGTAACTGTGTGGTTGCAAAACCATCCGAGGTTACTCCAATGACGGCTTATTTACTCTCAGAATTGTGTGTAGAGGCTGGTCTTCCCATGGGGGTACTGAACATTGTTCACGGACTTGGACCCAAAGTAGGATCATCCATTACGGAGCACGATGATATCTGTGCCATATCATTTACAGGCGGAACAGCAACCGGGGCTCAAATTGCCAAAGTAGCCGCACCAAAATTTAAGAAGTTGTCTTTGGAACTTGGTGGTAAAAATCCAAACATCATTTTTGACGATTGTGACTTTGATAAAGCACTTAACACAACATTGGCATCTTCATTTGCTAACCAGGGTCAAATTTGTTTGTGTGGTTCCAGAATCTTTATTCAACGTGGGATCTATGAAAAATTCAGGGATGCATTCGTAGAAAAAGTAAGCCGAAGAAAGGTGAGCTACCCTACCGATCCTGAAGCCAAATTGGGTGCCGTTGTCTCCAAGGGCCATATGGAAAAAGTACTCTCGTACATACAGCTGACCAAAGAAGAAGGAGGAACCATCCTTACCGGTGGAAATCAAGTCCATTTGGAAGGAGAGCATTCCGAAGGATACTATATTGAGCCTACCATTATTGAAGGTCTCTCATACGATTGCCGAACCAACCAGGAAGAAATCTTTGGTCCGGTGGTAACGATAACTCCATTCGATACTGAAGAAGAAGTACTTATGATGGCCAATTCCACTCAATATGGCCTAGCCGCAACTGTATGGACGGAAAACCTGACCAAAGCACACCGGGTTGCTAACGATATTCATATGGGAATTGTTTGGGTAAACTGTTGGTTGGTTCGTGATTTAAGAACTCCCTTCGGAGGAGTTAAAAATTCCGGAGTAGGACGTGAAGGTGGCTTCGAGGCGCTGAAGTTTTTTACGGAGCCTAAGAATGTTTGTATAAGCCTGTAATCAATTTGCGAAAAATACCTTTACTTGATTATTAAACTCCTTTTTATTGTCAAGGTTGCTGGCATGCCCGGCATTTGGGATTTCAACAAATGATGCACCAATATAATTAGCTAGTTTTTTCCCTTGGGACACAGGAAATACATGATCTTCAGCTCCCCAAATAACCATTGATTTAGGGAAATTTTCTATTGAAATATTTTGAAAGTCCGTTTGACTTTTTCGCAAGGAAGTCATTAACATCCTTTGTTCTTCCTGAAAATTTGTAAAATACATCTCGTATGCATCGTTCAATATCCCCTTAGGGATATGCCTCTTTTTATAAAATGTGAGGTTATATAATTGCTGTAAATCGTTCGGTGATTTTAAAACGAAAATATCTTGATAGCTTTCCTCATCTTGTTCTTTAGCTAAAGAATCCAGTAGATTAGCGTTAAAAGTCATACCTGGGCTATCGGCAATGCAAATTTTATCAATCAATTCTCTATGCTTATTAACTAATGCCAGAGTAACAAACCCGCCATAAGACATTCCAATTACATTGCCTGAATCAACTTTACAATGATTAAGCAAGGTGAACATTGCATCAACCTGAGAGTCTAGATTTGGTAAATGTGAACTTGAACTTAAACCAAACCACAAAAGATCAGGGGCAATTACATGGTAATTCTCGGATAGCTCTATAATTAAACTATGCCAAGTGGTTTGAGCATCACCTCCAAATCCATGAATAAGTAGTACGACTGGTCCTTCTCCCCCCTCATAGTAATGAATTGAATGTCCATTCTTTTTAAGCAATTTTTCTTCAACACCATTTCGAGCAAACTTCTTGTTCAATTTGGCCTGGTACCACTTTGGAAGATTACAACCAAAAACAAAAAAGCAAATAACCGTAAGTAATAGCGTTCTCATATTTTAAACCGTAAGTCCTTAACCATCATTTGCAGGCTAACATTTCCCTGCCATTCATTTTCTTCAATGGTGTATAACACGTCAAAAGGTTCTTTGCTTTTTATTCGATCAACGTATTCACCCATTCCAAATGCAATTCCACTCATCTTGTAGTTTGGTTTCCCCCGCTGGTATACATCTAATTTTAGGTGGGAACCATCGCCAACCGTTTTGCTCCATTTGGCATCAATCACATTTCGGGTTACAAATACAGGTTTCATATTCTCAGGTCCAAATGGAGCCAACTGTTTAACCAATCGCCAAAATTTAGGAGTGATTTCAGTAAAATCAATTTCTTCATCGACCAATAATGTAGGAATCAACAATTCCGAATCTATGGTACCCGACACTACCTCCTCAAATTTCTTTTGAAAAGCTTCTACCTTTTCAAGGCTCAACGTCATGCCCGCCGCAAATGCATGGCCACCATATTGTTCCAGAAATTCTTCGCATTGCTGCAATGCTTCATGAATATTAAAACCGGGAACTGATCGGGCTGAGCCAACTGCTTTTCCATTTGACTCACACAGTACTATCGTCGGACGATAGTAACTTTCTATCAATCGGGATGCCACAATTCCTACCACTCCCTTGTGCCAGGACTCGGAAAACAGAACCGATGTCTTTTGATCTTGCATTCCTCGCTCCTCAATGAATTCTAGTGCTTCCTGTGTTATACTTTGATCCAACTCTTTGCGTTCGGCATTTCTTTTTTCGAGAATTTGGCTGGCTTCCGTGGCCAGGGAATCATCTTCAGAAAGGAGCATTTCCACGGCTTTTTTCGCGTCGCCAATTCGGCCGGCAGCATTTACTCTCGGGCCAATGGTAAATACCAAATCGGTAACTGTAAACTTTCCTTTTTTGCCAGATAATTCAACAATGCTCTCTAACCCTTTACGTGGAGCGGAATTTATTTGCTCTATCCCCAAATAGGTTAGGGTTCGATTTTCGCCTGTTATGGGTACAATATCGCACGCTGAAGAAATTGCTACAAAATCAAGCAGATTGATCCAACCTGAATCTTCTAAACCTAATTTCTTAGTCAATGCCTGGCATAACTTCAACCCAATGCCGCATCCTGTAAGCTCCTTGTATGGATAGGGGCAATCTGCTCGTTTATGATCAAGTACCGCCACTGCCTTAGGAATGTCACCATGTGGCAAATGATGGTCGCATATAATAAAATCTATCCCCTTTTTGGTTGCATACTCCACCTGGTTAACTGCTCGAATACCGCAGTCAAGAGCAATAATTAAAGAGATGTTATTGCTTTCTGCGTGGTCAATTCCTTGAAGCGAAATACCATAGCCCTCCTTGTATCGATCGGGTATATAATAGTCGATGTATTCCGAATAAAAAGGTTCAAAAAACTTAACCATCAATGAAACCGAAGTTGTCCCATCAACATCATAGTCACCATAGATCAGTACCTTCTCCCCTTCTTCCATGGCATGTTGAATTCTTTCAACGGCCAAGTCCATATCCTTCATAAGAAAAGGATCGTGTAAGTCGTCTAAATTGGGCCTAAAAAATTGCTCGGCCTGGTCGTAGGTTTCTATTCCACGCGTCAACAACATGCGAGCTATGCGTTTGTCGACACCCAGCACCTCTAACAGGTGATCAATTTTCTTTTTTTCAGGGACGGGTTGAAATTGCCATCGGTTTTTCATTACCCGAAAGTAAAAAACTGGAAGCCAAATAAAAAGGAAGTATGAAGATTCGTTCTATTCCGGAGCAGAAGGAGAATCTGAGTTTTCAGTAGAAGAACCTTCATCAAGAATCTCAAAGAGCTTATCCAAATTCGGAGTTAAAATAATTTCAATCCTCCTGTTTTTGGATTTGTCTGTTTCGTCAACTGGTATGTATTCACTTCTACCTGCTGCCGTTAATGTGGCCGGATCGATTTTAGAGCTGGACATCATAAGCTTAACCACTGCCGTTGCGCGCATTACTGACAACTCCCAGTTGTCCTTAATACAACCGGTTCCCTTCATCTTATCTGTATCTGTATGTCCTTCTACCAGAATGGTAATATCGTTTTGACTCTCCAAAACTTTACTTAACTCAACCAGGGCCTTCTTACCTTCTGAATTAATGGTTGTACTTCCACTTGGAAAAAGCAACTTGGCTTCCATGGAAACATAAATTCTTCCATTTTTTTGGGTTACGGTAAGGCCTTTATCTTTAAAGTTAAGCAAGGCATTCGCAATTTTATCGCGCAGGGCCTTTGCGGCAGCATCTTTTTCCGCAATCATTGCCTCCAATTCGTTAATTCTTTTTTCTCGCTTTTTAAGTGCAATATCTAACTCATCCAGATTCTTCTTTGTTCCGTTAAGCTCTTGCTCTAATTTTCTCAGTTCGGTTTCTTTTTGCTTAAGGGCGTCTTCTTTTCGTTGAAGATCTTCTTGAGCTTCAATCATTTTTCTAAGCAACTTTTGGTTTTCTTCCTTGCTGGTAACCGCCGATTTGGCCATGTGCTGCATCAACTGATTTTTGAATTCGGTTAACTTGCGGTAATCGTCTTTTAAATAATCGTAATCCTCTTTTATGTCTTTGTAATCGTTGTCTAATTTTTCATAGTCGGATTGAACCTTTTCTGCACGTCCTGCCAATTCCTTTTTTTCTACTTCAAGATCTTTAACGGCACCAGACAGATAGTTGCGCTCCTCTTCACTCTTTTCATAGTTGTTTTCAAGTTCGGCATATTTTCTTTGAGGTACACAAGATGTGATCAGCCAAAGACAGGCTAGAACCATTGAAAGGTTTCTGAATAAAATCATCATTTGGCAATTAAGGATTTAGACAAAGATGTTGATATGAGTTGCGCCTTGGGAATCCCTTTTTCAAAATTATAAACCCGGGATTGTCAATAGAATTAAATTACCAGGTATTGGTAGTAAGTTGTCGTTACATTTTAGCCCAAAGAATGGTTTGAGCTAATTTATAAGGCGCTCATTACAAGATTGACATATTCCTGTAGCTTCAACTTCAAAACTTTCGACAACATAGCCCGGAATGGTTAGTACCATTTTATGGTTGGCCTGTACACAGGAAACTTCATCGCATTTTGTGCATTTAAAATGAACATGCTTGTGGTGGTGGTGGTGTACATCGCAATCACTACACATAGCATAAAAAGTCTCATTTTCATTGACCAGTGCTTTGTGAATTATCCCGTATTCAATAAACGTGTTTAGTGTTCGGTACAGGGTAACACGATCGAAATCTTTCAATGAATTTTGAATTTCAGAGTAGGGAACAGCCTTATTGTATTCGGTAATTACGGAAAGTACATTTACCCTCTTTGAAGTTGCTTTTAGATTTCTTCTTCTTAATATCTCGGTTAATTCTACATTTTCTTTCATTGTTCATCCACTTTAAAATGACATATTAATACCGACGATTACATTGAAGCCTAAATCATCAGCAAAATACCTTTGACGGTTCAGGTAATCGCGATAACGATTGTTGAGTAGGTTTTCGCCACGAATAAATAACTTCAACCCCAATTTAGACCATTGCCTTTCAATCGATATTTTAGCACCAACCAAATCATAAGCTTTTGGTGCGGGAACAAAATCTTGTGAAGGCAATAAATTTTTCTGCTCGAATACGTATTTGTAGTTCAGCTGGAATTCCACATTTCGAAACTTTCCCCATTTGGGAAGTCGATAGTTTAATTCCCCATAAAGATTATTGGCCGGCATATATACCAACGGAATCATGTTGCCCTTGTCGTACCCATGGAGGTAGCTGTATTTTCCAATGACCTCAATTGCTTCGGTAACCTTATAGGTTGCCGCCATATCAAACCCTACAAGCCTTGCATCCGTTTGTTCATATTTGAATACTGGGAATGCTCCACGGATAGTCAATCGAAATTCATCCTGGGGGTTGAGGAAAATGTAATTATTAATCTCCTGGTAGTAAACCAAAGACTCAAAAAACAACCGGCCCTTCACCTTCCCTTTAAGAGATAGGGTATTCTTCAAAGAATTCTCTTGCGCCAAATTGGGATCTCCTTCTTCAATTCCACTAACTCCCTGATGCAATCCTTTACTGTATAGTTCATTTACTTCCGGGTTTCTTGCCGCATAGCCAATGTTATAAGACAAATTCCAACTTTTTAAAAAATCGTAGGAGAACCCCAATACACCACTTATATTATGGTAGTCGTTTTGATGCCGAACAATTGTTCGTGGCACCCGGTTAGAGATGGTTGCCACATTTCTTTGTTCGTAATCGTAACGCCCTCCAAACTCAATGGAAACCTTCTTTATTCTTTTTGTAACCAGTCCAAAAACACCATATTCATTTGAAATATAATCGGGGATTAACGGAATTACTCCCGTTTCAGGTAAATTGGCATTGTCCACTCTATTGTACTGAATTCCCGTCTTTAATTCCAGGTCATTGGCTAGGTGATTCGTGTATTTTCCTTCAAGAAAGTTGGTGAATTGTTCCAGGCTTAAAGCAGGAGCATCGGATCTTCCGCTTCTCCTAACGTCAAACTCCTTTCTCAAGTTGTACTGGCCCGAGTATGTAAAATCGATCCAATGGCTTTTACTAAGGTTATACCTGGTATGGAACTTCAGCAGATGGTGATTTACTTTTTGATAGGGAGCATCAATGGAATAGGAAAACTCGTCTTCCGTATAAAATGGAACATCGCGAGTAAATGCTTCTTCCAGATCGGTTAGATTACCAATGTGTGATCCTCTTAAAACGCCTAATTCTGCATTAAAAGAACTTAAATACAAATCGCTAAACCACTTTTTATTCCATAACTTTTCCAGTTGGAGCGCAACATTGGCTTCCTCATTTCCGGTATTCCGTAAATAGTAATCAGGAGTGTTGTTATCACCACTTTTTTTAAGTGTTCCTACAACTCGCCAGGCTATTATTTTATGGTGTTGTTGTAATTCAAGGTTAATTCCATTTCCCAATCCATTGGATTCAAAAAAATACCGAGTTCCACCGTGAAGATGCGGTTCCGATCGAATTTTCTTAGGCTCAACCAAAATAACACTACCCAAAGAATTTCCCTGATATTCCAATGCACCCACACCTTTTACTACAGTAATTCGATTAGCCACAAGCGGGTCAATTTCCGGACTATGATCGACGCCCCATTGTTGCCCACTTTGTGCAACTCCATTATTTAAGATGGTTAGTCGATTTCCATAAAGACCATGGACCACGGGTTTGGAAATTCCGCTTCCGTTATTTATAGTACTTACCCCGGTCATATTCTCAAGCATGGTTGCCAAATTCCTGTTTGAGTTTTGAGTAATTAAATCAGAATTAAGCGACTGCCTGTCCTGGGTGGTAGATTTTTTTCGCTGGCCAATTATCGATACATCATTCAGCAGTTGGCTGTTGTGATCTAACCACACTTCTATGGTAGTATCTTTTGTAAAGCCTAGAAACAGCTCTTTTGTTTCACAACCAACATGACTAATGCTTATGTGGTATTTACCCGGGCAAACTGACTCAAGTCGAAAGAATCCCAAGCTATCTGATATAGCACCTTTTTGCAGTTCCTTTAGAAACACATTAGCATAAGGAATAGACTCTCCGGAACTTTCATCTTTAATGAAACCAGCAATGGTGGAATTACAATCCTGCGAATAAGAAACGCTGGAAAGAAAAAACGATAGGAAACAGAATACTGTAAACCTACCTGACCTCAATATCAAAACTGACCTCAATATCTGTCTCGCCACCAGCATTGTCAATGATACCATCAGAAACCCCGGAAGCATTTTTATTGGGTTCATGCTTTAAGATTATGGTGATTTTTCCGGTTGCTCTCCCTTTGGTTGATAGGCTGGTTACTAACCCAATGGGCTTGCTATTGGCATCCTTATCGGCATAACTAATGCTCAAGTCTTTAACGGTGGTATTAAAAAAGAACTGATGTTCATCTGCCTCTTCCTCTATTTCTTTCGTTAGGCTTTTGGCAGGGCTCTCAATTTCATTCAATAATTCCAGTGAACCCAAATAGGTGGTATTCGCATCCAGCACTCCTTTCGAAATGGTTGGCGGGTTGCCTCCATCACCATCCAAATCTTGAAACGTAAGTTTAACAGGGGCTCCACCATTGTTGGGTGTTAACGTATAATGTAACGTTGTAATTACCTCTTCCTCATTAGGAATAACAGGATCTTTAGGCTCATCTTTCTTGCATGAAGAGACACTCATCAGAATGAGCATGGCCACCAGGGGTGATAAGTTTATAATTTTCATTTCGAGCTTTTTTAATCTAGAAGGCTACAAATCTATTCATTTATTGCAACCGTGTTGCATTTAATTTAAATTCATTCTCATTTGGCGTTAGATCATGTCCCTATTTGAAAAACTTAATTTAGCTGCATAAAGGACTTTTGAGATTAGACCTAAAAAAATTGCGTCCCCTGAATAAAGCATGAATCGCTATACTGCTTATTTAAATCGACTTAGTTCCGGTGCTAAAAACTACAAAGCCCTTTACTCCCTTTACTTTACCATCCTGGTATTCGGAGCTATTTATTGCCTTATTTCCTTGACTAACCATTATAATTTCAGGACTTCGGCGCTGGACCTTGGTTTGTATACCAACGCATTGTACGACTACGTTCACTTTCAATGGAACGACAGTTCGGTATTTAAAATGTACAATGAAAACCTTTTGGCCGATCACTTTGACCTTTATCTGATTCTATTTTCACCCTTGTCGTTGCTTTTTGGCACCTATACCTTATTGGTTGTTCAAATAATAGCACTCCTAATTGGTGGTATAGGAGCTTATAGGTTTTTCGGTGTATTCGGTGCCTTTTCCTATAATTAGGAAAGCAACGTAGTGACTGTAGCTATGGTTCCCTGGTTTTTTCATTGGATTCAACAGAGAAAAATCAAATTCGCATCCCTTTGTTGTTGTTCATTTTGATCTCCAAGGAGAACATTTCGTTGTGGATGTGCTTTGTCTGTGCAGGACTCCTGATTCATTACCGAAAAGATTTGTTTTTGCGCAAATACCTTTTTATTGCTTCCATTTTTTCGGCCGCATACTTCTATGTTATCTCTCATGTCATGCCGGCCTTGTCCTACTAGGGTTCCTACATTCACTTCGACTTTCATTATTTGGAACATACTCCTGGTGAGACCATCAAGTTTCTTTTGTTACATCCCCTTGATTCCTTTCAGGCCCTATTTGTTAATCATTCCGATGATGTACAGCTCGATTACCTTAAGGCAGAACTACACATCATTTTACTTTGTTCGGGGCTACCCTTTTTATTCTGGAAGCCACATTACCTGGTAATGCTTCTGCCAATTTATGCCCAAAAACTCTTCCACGACAACCACTATATGTAGGGAATCGGCCTTCAGTACAATTTTGAGTTTGCACCCATCATGGCCATTGGCATTTTCGACGTAGTTTCTGATGTTCGAAAACCAAAATTGAAATCACTATTGGGGTGGTCTGCTTTGATTATGGTCATCTTTTCAACCATTAGAACCATGGATAGCACCATATACTACACCATTAAGTCTAAGATTCGATTCTACCAGAAAGAACACTACAAAAGAGAATATGATGTCTCTATGGTTCATCACCAATTGTCATTACTTCCTACAGATGCTATAGTTTGTGCTCACTCTCTATTACTCCTGCACATTGCGCTAAGAGCTAATGTATACGAGTTTCCAAGAATTAAAGATGCCGAGTATGTAGTCTACTCCAATTATGATCAGTTTTATATTACCTCCGAAGAAGAATTTAATGCCAAAACAGATAGTCTTAAACACACTTCAAACCGGGAGGTTCTATATGATAAGGAGATAACCGTATTAAAGCGAATTCAGAACTGATACGGCTCAATTTAAACCAAATCATTGTCAGCCAGGTATTGTGCAATTTGAACCGTATTGGTTGCCGCTCCCTTTCTAAGGTTATCGGCCACAATCCATAGGTTCAGGGTCTTTTCCTGGGTCTCATCCCTCCTGATTCTGCCAACGAAAGTTTCGTTCTTTCCTTCAGAGTATCGGGGCATGGGATATGTATTGGTATCAGGGTTATCCTGTAATGTAACACCGGGAGTATCAGCCAGTACTTTACGTACTTCTGCCACATCAAATTCATTTTCAAATTCGATGTTAACGGCCTCACTGTGCCCCCCCTGAACGGGAACCCTTACTGCAGTTGCGGTAACTTTTATTGAGTCATCTCCAATAATCTTTTTGGTTTCGTTCACCAATTTCATTTCCTCCTTGGTGTAACCATTCTCTGTAAAATCATCACAATGCGGCAAACAATTCCCATCAATTAAATAGGGATAAGCCATTTCACCTTTTACCCCTTCCCTTTCGTTATTCAACTGTTGCACCGCCTTAACACCTGTTCCAGTGATGGATTGATAGGTACTAATGACCACCCTTTTTACTCCATACCTCTTGTGAAGTGGGTTCAATACCATTACCAATTGAATGGTTGAACAATTCGGGTTAGCAATAATTTTGTCATTTTTGGTAAGCAATCCAGCGTTAATTTCAGGTACAACCAACCTCTTGGAATCATCCATTCTCCAGGCTGAAGAATTGTCAATAACCGTGGTCCCTGCTTCGGCAAATTTCTCGGCCCACAGCTTTGAAGTATTACCGCCAGCCGAAAACAAGGCAATTTCCGGTTTCAAAGCGATAGCATCTTCCATTCCCACCACTTTAACCTTTTGGCCTTTAAAGTCCAGTTCTTTCCCTACTGACCTTTCAGATGCAACTGGAATCAATTCCGTTACAGGAAAATCCAATTCATCCAATACGTCTCTCATCACCTGGCCAACCATTCCGGTGGCACCAACTACTGCTACTTTCATCTCGTAATCTTAATGCTCAATTAAAGCGCCGCAAAACTACGAATACATACATTTGTTAGCTGCATCAATATGAGAAAACCGCTTAAAATCCTTTTGCTATTGCTCTCTCTTTTACCATTGTGTGGATGGGGGCAGTTTTTTGATGATTTTTCCGATGGCGACTTTACCACCAATCCCACATGGAGCGGTGACGACTCCCTTTTTCGCGTAAATCCGGGGTTCGAACTTCAACTTAACGACACCAATGCAAGCAGCAACAATTCAACCTTTTTATACACTGAGTCTAAAGCCATAAATAAGGCTTCCTGGGAATTTAAGTTTAGTCTGGCATTTGACCCATCCACTTCAAATTACGCCAGGTTTTATATTGTATCAGATCAAAAGAATTTGTTAGGTAGCTTAAATGGGTACTACGTCAAAATAGGAGGAAAGACAGGAACAGTAGACGACATTAGCCTTTATAAACAATCGGGAGGCTCTTCTTCATTAGTAATTGATGGCAGGGATGGCACAGCGGGAAAAAGCCCAAGTGGGTGGATAAAGGTGACGCGTGATAGCGTTGGAAACTGGGAGCTTTTTTCGGACACCTCAATGAGCCACAGCGGATATGTATTGGAGGGTACGGCTAACAATTCAGATTATACAACCTCCAGTGTTTCAGGTGTATTTTGCAAATACACTTCGGGAAGAAAATATGGATTTACGTTTGATAGTATAAGAGTAACAGGGACCAACTATTCTGATACAACCAAACCTTACATATTGAATTACCAGGTATTGGATTCTCACCGAATTCAAATCCAGTTTAGTGAAAAGGTTGATCCGGTAATGGCTCGTGATACTACAAATTACGAAGTTCTGGATCGGTTGGGTAAATTTTATAGGGATACTAGTGCTGAATACGTTGGAACCGATAGCAGCTTGATTTTACTCTCGATCAAAAACAAACTTGGTCAGGACCCTCTTCATTTTTTAAATATTGATGGTATAAAAGATTTATTCGGAAATACAATGAATCGGGCAACGTTTAGGTTCTATTGGCCATCATCTTCAAATGCGGATAAGGGAGACATTTTGATTAATGAAATTATGGCCGACCCTTCTCCCCCTATTGCACTTCCCATAGAAGAATTTGTCGAACTATTAAATAACTCCGCAAAAACTTATGACTTAAAAGACTGGACTTTCTCTGATCCATCAAAAAGCGCAACTCTTCCAAGCTACCAAATGGCTCCCGGAGATGACATTATTATTTGTTCAATATCCGATACCGGGCTTTTTAGTCCTTATGGCAAAGTGCTTGGCTTGGTCGACTTTCCATCCTTAAATAATTCGGGAGATATACTAACCCTAAACGACAGCAGCGGGTCAATCATTGATGAAGTTGAATATTCTGATTCGTGGTATGGTGATCCGGATAAAACCGATGGAGGGTTTTCACTCGAACGAATCAATCCAAATCATCCCTGTAGTGGGTCAAGCAATTGGTCAGGGTCGGAAAGTTTAGACGGAGGTACACCCGGAAAACAAAACTCAATATTCAGTAATGCCCCTGAAACAAACAAGCCGGAGGTACTAAGTGTTAGAATTTCTGGACCTAATTTATTAACGGTGGAGTTTAGCAAACCAGTGGATAGCGCCAGCCTGGTTGCAGGAACGTTTACGGTTACAGGTGGACTATCAATTACCGGTAATGTTGTTCTGGTTCACCCAAGTTCTTTTGTTGATTTGGTTCTTTCTGCTCCACCAGCTCCCGGGGTTCTTTATCATTTGAAGATTGCAAATGTTGCTGATTGCTTTGGAAATGCAATTAAGGACAATAACACGCCTTTTGGAATTGGGTCAAATCCAAATCCATTGGATGTCATTATTAGCGAAATCTTTCCAAACCCTGATGATTCTAAGACTACAGTTTCTTCCTATGAATACGTAGAGATTTTTAATCGATCTACCCGATTGATCAGTTTAGACTCTTGTTATTTTACCGATAAAGGTTCCAGGGAAAGCCTTCAGGGAGGTCTTCTGGTTCCTAATGGAAGACTCGTCATTTGCGAAAAGAATGGTGTATCTGAACTCAGTAAATACGGTTCTGTATTAGGACTAAGTACCTGGCCTTCGTTAAACAACAGCGGAGATTTAATTTCTATAATCAATCATAAAGATGAGGCCATTCACCTGGTTGAATACAGTGACAGCTGGTATCAGGATGACAGTAAAAAAGTGGGTGGCTGGTCGCTGGAAATAATTGATCCGGAAAATCCTTGTGGTGATCAACAAAATTGGCGAGCTTCTATTGATCAAAAAGGAGGAACTCCAAATGCAGAAAACTCCATTAAGACTTTAAATCCCGCTTCAAACGGTCCAAACCTTATTCGGGCAAGTGCAGTAGGAGATTCTTCAGTGCAGTTAAGCTTTGATCAAATTGTCACATTCTCGGATTTGAATGTGGTAACGTTTAAATTTTCGCATGGAATTAATTCTATAAAAATCACCCGGGATGGAAGCAATAACCTGATTGTAAACCTGGATAAGAAGTTGGTTCAAAAAGTTATTTATAGCGTTGAAGTCAATGGGTTGACCAATTGTTCAGGACTTCTAATAGAAAACAACAAAGGTCAATTTGGATTATCCGAGGCCAGTGAGTTATCAGATGTAATTATCAATGAAATCATGTTTGATCCATACCCAAGTGCTAAGTCGGACTACGTTGAAATTTATAACCGAAGTCAAAAGATTATCAGCCTGCAGAATTGGCTCTTGTGTGAATTTGACATTAATAAAGACACTTTGGATGGATGTCAGCTTATTTCATCAGAACCCTTTACACTTCTTCCTGGAGAATTCGCTTTGTTGAATAAGGACAACACGGACATTATAAAACACTATCCTACTCGCGACGAAAATCGATTTATTCAACTAAATTCTTTGCCTACACTATCTAATGATGAAGGAATTGCTGTTTTAGTTAACGATAGTTCGGTAGAAGTCGATCGCTTAAACTATTCTTCCGATTGGCACCATGTATTAATTAAAAACCCTGATGGAATTAGCCTGGAAAGATTGGATTACAATCGTGAAACACAAAATCGGGGCAATTGGCATTCGGCAGCTAAATCTGTAAGCTATGGCACTCCCGGCTTACCCAATTCACAATATTATCCTGCAACAGATTTTAGTGAAAATATTGTCATTGAACCTGAAACTTTTTCACCGGATAATGATGGGTTTGAAGACATTTTAAACATCAACTATTCCTTTGAAAATAGTGGCAATGTGGCTAATGTAACTATTTATGATGTGGAAGGAAGGCAAATGATACAATTGGTTAACAATGAACTGTTGGCCACAACCGGCACTATTACATGGGATGGTAGAACCGATAACAACCTAAAAGCCAAAGCCGGAATCTACATTATTTCCTTTGAAATCCATGATCAAAATGGAAAAGTGAGCCATTTCAAGAAAACATGTGTGCTTGCAATAAAGTTTTAATTTTGGCAAGCTTAAAATTGAATTAACATTCAATCCAAAAGCAACAAACACTTTTGCACTAAAATAAAGAACTATGAAAAAACTATTTACACTGTTTATTGCCTTAACTGTTGGACTGATCAGTTACTCGCAAATCGTAATTACCGAAATCAGTTACAATGGCCCGGAAGCGGGAAGTGATTCTACGGAATTTATTGAACTGTACAATAAGACTTCTTCATCCATTAACTTAACCGGATACAAATTTACCTCTGGAGTAGTTTATACTTTTCCTAATGTGAGTATTGCCGCCAATGGATATTTGGTTATAGCCGTTGACTCTGCGGCAATTATGAATGTTTTTGGTGTTTCTGCTCGTCAATGGACAAGTGGTGGCTTGTCTAATGGAGGTGAACCCATTGCACTTAAAGATTCTTCTGGTAATTTGATCGATAGTTTAAGATACGATGATAATAGCCCTTGGCCTGGAGGAGGAACTAGTGCCGGTTCTCCTGATGGCGGTGGAGCTACCTTGGTTTTTTGTGATACCTCTAAAGATAATTCTCTAGGCGCTAACTGGAAAGCTTCTACCCATACGGTTAGCGGTAAAATAGTAAACGGTAAGCAGGTTTATGGTTCTCCTGGTAAAGTCGATTCAGCTTGTACCGCAGGACCTCCCCCTCCACCTTCTTTCCCTCTTTATCCTATTGGCACATTGACCACAAATAATAGTAGCGGAGTAGCTGATTCGAATGGTGTTAAATGTTCTATTATAGGTGTAGTTTATGGAGTAGATATGGCGGGTACATCATCTTCTAATAACCAATTTACGGTAATTGATGCCACGGGTGGAATCCAGGTATTTAAATTTGGAGGATTTACCCCTTCCTATACAGTTACCGAAGGTGATTCTGTTATTGTAGCAGGGACCATAAGTCAATTCAATGGTCTTACACAGCTAAGTCCCGATACAATGGCTGTAATAAAATCAAATGCCGCTCTTAAATCCCCAACTGCAGTTACTTCTCTTGGAGAATCTACAGAATCAGATTTAGTTGAAATAGATTCTGTTAAAGTTATTAATTCAAGCCAATGGCCTTCTAGTGGATCAAATGCTAACGTGGACATTGAAACCACATCTGGAGATACTTTAGTCATGAGAATTGATCGAGATACTGACATTGATGACAGTTTAACCACAGCTCCGGTGGGTCTTTTTAAAGTTATTGGACTTGGTGGACAATTTGATGCTAGCTCGCCTTATACAAGTGGGTATCAGCTTTTGCCGCGCTACAGGCAAGATATAGTTGCCGCAACTCCGCCGCCGCCTCCACCTTCTTCTATTCCTCACTATGGGCTTGGAATAGTTACAACCGAGGATACAAGTGGTGTTGCCGATTCTATAAACGTTAAGTGTGCGGTTTCAGGTGTAGTTCACGGAATTGATATGAGTGGATTAAGTTCCTCAAGCAATACTTTCCAATTGTTTGATGCAACCGGTCATGTTACAGTTTATAAAAGTCGTGGATTTACTCCTTCTTATACAGTGAACGAAAGTGATTCGGTTACTCTTTGGGGAAGAATAACACAGTACAATGGATTGACGCAGTTTACTCCCGATTCAATCAAGGTTCACAAAAATGGAGCTGGTCTTAAAGCCTGGAGAAAGGTAACTAAACTTGGCGAAGCTACAGAGTCCGATTACATTAGAATTGATTCTGTTAAGCTGAAAGATGCAAGCCAATGGCCTACTATAGGCAACCAAAATAACGTTGATATTATAACTCAAGCTGGAGATACTTTGACTTTGAGAATTGACAGAGACAGCTATGTAGATGACAGTGTTGCTGCTCCTGCCGGATTATTTGATGTAATAGGATATGGTGGTCAATTTGACAATAGTTCGCCTTATACATCAGGATACCAAATTCTTCCACAATTGAAAAACCACATCATTGTTCATCCTTCGGCAACTTGTAATGCTCCAAGTGCGTTAACTACGGTTAGCAAAACCAATGTTGAAATTGAATTGGGTTGGACATCAGGAGGTTCTAATACCTGGAATATTGAATGGGGCGTCATGGGATCAACCACTTCGACCACTACGGTATTTGGTAACCCAAATAAGTTTACCGGTTTACTAGCTGCTACGTCATACGTATTCAGAGTACAGGATTCTTGTGTTAGCCTGGGTGTGAGTGCCTGGTCTGATTGGGATACTATTATGACTGATGCTGCAGCTAAAGTTTTCCCTACATACCCTATTTCTGTTGTAAGAACAGTTGATACTGACGGTGTTCCGGATTCACTAGGTGTGAAATGTTATTTACACGGGGTAGTAATCACTCCTACATACAGAAGAGCAGGTTCCGGATATGAGTTCCACATTAACGACCACAGCTCTCCGTTAAATGGTATTAATGTAATTCGATTTAGTGGAACTGACTATGTTCCAAGAGTGGGTGACTCAGTGAGAGTATTTGGCGAAATCGATCATTACAATGGTCATATCCAAATGCAGACAGAAGCGGATAGTATTTGGGTACTAGATTCTAACAAAACAGTTCCAATGCCAATGCCTGTAACTAAGTTGGATGAAACCACTGAAAGTAAATTACTTCAGTTGGAAGATTGGGAAATTATAGATACTACCGGATGGCCTACATCAAACTTCGGTAACTTCAACATTACTAATGGAACAGACACCTTTACCATGAGAATGGATGGTGACCGCGGTTGGGCTGCTAATATGCCTAACCCACCAATTGGAAAGTTCTGTTTAGTTGGTGTTGGAGGACAATTTGATCCTAGTAAACCTCATTTTGGAGGCTATCAAATTCTTCCTAGAGATACCAATGACTTTATCAAATGCCCTGTGCCATGTAACAAGCCTACTAATTTGGTGGCTACAGATAGTTCTAATGCAACGTCTTTAACTGCCTCTTGGACCACAGGTGGTGCTACTTCGTGGAACGTGGGATGGGCTAAAGGTCATTCTTCAACTACACCTACAGATTCAGTAATGGCAATTACAACCAATCCTTATACGATTACTGGATTAGATCCAAATTCCCATTACCACATTTGGGTTCAGGATGTATGTGGCACTAATCATAGCGAATGGGCTGGTCCATTAATGGTAGGAACCGCTGTAGGTATCAATGAACTTACTGCTAACAGAGTCCCCCTTGTTGCCTTCCCTAACCCTAATAATGTTGGTGAGGTAAGGTTTAATATGGAAGTATCGGTTACAGTTAGAAACATTTTAGGTCAAACTGTTAAAACCGGAAATGAGGTGACTTCTCTAAACATCTCTGACCTTGAGTCGGGTGTTTATCTTATTCAAAGTGAACAAGGCGATACCGTTCGTTTGATCGTTGAATAAGTTATAGTAATCTAAATTTTTGAAACCGCCTTCCGGTCATTCCGGAAGGCGGTTTTTTATTTCCTTTGTTTTCGATGACAACCGAAACTTTAATTATAGGTCAGGGCATTGCGGGAACTGCGCTGGTCCTTCAACTGGCACAGAAAAAGAAAGACTTTCTTATTGTAGATAATAGCTATCAAAGATCCTCATCGTTGGTTGCCGCCGGATTGTATAATCCCATGATCTTTAGAAAGCCCAGCAAAAGCTACAACGCAGATAACCTGATTCCTTACCTGCATAAATTCTACTCCCACTGGGAAAAGAAATTAAATACTCGGTTTCTTCAACCCCGAAAAATTATTCGGGTTTTTTCTTCCGTTGAAGAATGTAACAACTGGTCTATAAAGTCAGGATCCGATGAATATTCCAGGTTCCTATCACCCGAAGTATTACCCGAAAATTTTGACCAACAACTAATCTGCGAATTTGGAGGAGGCACGGTTCTAAATGCAGGGAATGTGACATTGGAAGAGTTTCTGGACTCAACGCGTTCCTATTTTGCCGATAAGCACATTACCGGCTTGGTTTCTTCCATAACGCCCCTTAAGCAAGGATTCGAAGTAATAACGGAGTCAGGAACCATAAAAGCAGAAAAAGTTATTCTTGCGAATGGGCATCTCAATCATCCTCATTTCAATTACCTACCGCTTACCTATACAAAAGGAGATGTACTTACGATCTACGCTCCTGAAATTACTGGAACCGATATCCGTAACAAAGGCCTTTTTATTATGCCCATTGGCGATGGCTTTCATCGCTCAGGATCAACACACGATTGGGAAAATAAAAGTTATGACATCTCTAAAAAAGCCAGAATTGAACTGGAAGAGAAGTTAAAAAACACACTGCGCTGCCCCTACTCCATCGAAGATCAAAAAAGCGGAATCCGGCCCACGGTTGGTGATCGTAGGCCCTTATTAGGCGAGCATCCTGAGCATAAAAACCTATTTATATTTAACGGCTTAGGAGCAAAAGGAGTAATGTTGGCACCCTTCTATTCAGAACATCTGGTAAATCATATTTTTGAAGACACGGAACTTCACTCCGAAGTCGATATTAAACGGTACAAAAAACATTATGGCCATACTAAAAATTGAACACCTAGGAATTGCAGTAAAAGATGTATCCAAATCAAAGGATATCTTTCAACGATTGCTGGGAGCTAATTTCTATAAGGAGGAAACAGTTGAAAGCGAAGGTGTAAATACCGTTTTCTATCAATTGGGAGAAAGTAAATTGGAACTGTTGGAAGCTACCAACGAGAGCAGTTCAATTGCCAAGTACCTGGAAAAAAACAGGGAGGGAATCCATCACCTGGCAGTTGCAGTTGATGACATTCACGCGGAAATGGGCCGCCTAAAAAAACAAGGATTTGTCTTTATTAATGAAGAGCCTAAGGCCGGAGCTGACAATAAACTTATTGCCTTTATTCACCCTAAAAGTTCCAACGGCATTCTACTGGAACTGTGCCAGGATCTTGATTAACTAAAAAGGTCACTTACATCACCTTCTTTTAGCCAATGGGTTTTAAGGCCAACCTTACTGGCCGCCTCAATGTGCTGAACACTGTCATCGATAAATAGCGTTTCAGAAGGTTCTATTCCTGCATCTTTACAGACCCATTCAAAGGTTTCCACATCTGGTTTTCGCCTACCTATTTCATGAGACAGGTAGGTCTTTTGAAACAAGGGCTCCAGGCCTTCAATACCGTGCTCTTTCCTTAAGTTTTCAGTGTATCCCTCATAATGAATGGCGTTGGTATTACTTAACATAAACAGTTGGTATTTATCCTTTAGTGACTTTAGCAATTCAATTCTATGAACTGGTAAATCGAGCAATAAGGCATTCCAGGCACCATCAATTTCTTCATCGGTCAGGCCAAGGAATGATAATGCCCGAAGGCCATCCCGGAATTCATCTGGTGATATTTTACCAACCTCCAATTGATCGAAAAGGGCATCTTGTTCCTGCTGAGAATACTGCAATTGTTCTCTGGTTATTCCAAGGTCTATAAAGGCATCAATGGCCCGTTGGTAATCAATGTTTAGAATAACGCCTCCTAAATCAAAAATGATGTTTTTTATCCCCTCTAAATTCATGCTGCAAAGAAAAAAATATTGATGAACTAAGAGGTTGCGCGTGTGTAAAGAAAAAATAAATTTGCAGCCTCGGTTCGAGGAGAGGAGGTCTCAAACCATTTTCTTTCACGAACAGGGCCCATAGCTCAGTTGGTTAGAGCATCTGACTCATAATCAGAGGGTCGCAGGTTCGAGCCCTGCTGGGCCCACCAGTTATAAAAAGGCTTTCAGTAATCTCACTGAAAGCCTTTTTTATATAGTACACATAAAAGTACACGGAACTTCTTTAATTATCATTCCAAGTGACCCACATGTAGGCCATGTTAATTCCAATAAGTTAAGTGAACATCCCTTTTTGATCATATTCAACAATCTTTTTTCTCATAGCTTGTTTATCTTCAAAATGCCTTGAAAGAGAAATTCTTTTCTTAAAGTGGCTTTGTTTTGTTCCTCTGTGGAACAGTCGAATAGCCTTGCAATTTTCACTTTCAAATATCGTTTTCAAGAGTACGCGGTCGGACAAACCCAATGAATGACCAACTACGTAAACATCAAATACTTCCGACTCGATAAAATTTATAAAATCTAAATAGTACTTAGTAGACGGGTAATAGAAAGACTTGATATTTTCCAACAAAGAGTCCATTCCCTCATCTTCTAATTCTTTATAACTTGGGTGGGTATCATCTCCATATCCAAAAATTATTGAATCAGGGTCATTTAGAGAACCATGAATATTAGATATTCTAACGTCCTTTAATTGACCCAATGATCTTTTAGCAAGGTACTCCTGAAAAATCTTAGTGTAATTAAAATTCAATACCAATATATGGTCAAGGTTTTTCTCTCTACGAAATTCCATTAATTCCTCTGTAATAAAGGATAATGGCATTTTTCGAAAGTATCTTGAATATTGTATGTCATCCAGCGGTTCTAAACAAAAATCAAATATGTTATCATTTGTGAATTCATTTGTGAATTGTTCATTTACTATAGTCAGATACTTAATGAGTTTGGTTTTAACTATACCAAGACATTTATTTATGTCCTGAACCTTTATTTCCTGTGTCTTATTTTTTTTAAAGATTCTTAATATAGACCTAAAGTACTGTGACTCGATATCCGACCAATTTCCATCATTAATTAATTCTTCAAAAAATTCATATTGAGCCTCCACACGAATGGATTTCTCAAAATGGTATTCTCTCTCGCTATCTGAAATGACATAACCATGAAATGTAAATTCCTTGTCATTAACGAGCTCAGACAGAGACGTATTTCTCTTCAGAAACTCTTTGACCTTATCTAGGAACTCATCTTTAATATAGACCGATATAAGCTCATCTTGATAACTTCCTTGGTTTTTGGATGCTTTGTTAAGGGCTTCGTTAAAATAATGCATTAAGAAATCTTCGTAACCCGTTTTTAGTCCGTGCGCCAAATCAAATCCATTTCCTACAATAACAATTCTATTCACAAGAAGTACTTTGTAGTAAAAATACTATTAATGGCGACGATTTGATTTCGAATATCTCCTTGTGTTTGGTTATTAGATTGATTTCTACATTTCAGATAATTTATTCGTACCCTTCATTCAATTTAAGGAGATTGATTTTTATTGACAATGGAGAGGAAAATATTTTATGAAATATAGTAAACAAGACCTGCATCTATTTTTAGTATGTGCAGTCTATTAACGTTTTCTTCCGAATCTGATCTAGAAAAGTGCACTCTTCATATTCTGGTCGAGGTAATGCCTCCAATAATTCAGCTTCCCAAAGTACATTGGTTTTGTTTATTTCAATTTCATACCAATAATCTTTTAGTTCAGGAATATCAACCAAGACCAAGTCTCCAGCCCTAACCTTTTGACTAATTTCTATTGTTTGGTTAAACTTTAAATTCTTGAATTTTGGAATGTTAATGTAGAAATCCGGCTCTCCGATTTTTAGTCTAAATCTCAAAAAACTGTAGTCAATCGAATCATTATTCTGAATCATAATTTGTCCTGAATTAAAGCTAGTCCTTAATATGTCAGTCTGCCATGATAATCTTTTGAAAATTACAGACTCTTCAGGAACATGGGGAAAGTTAAAATGTGCATAACAATCTTCATTTAATGATTTTAAGTCGGCCCTTCTTAGATATAAATTGTCAACTGAATCCCTGTACAACCAAAAGATGATTTCAAAGTAATTTGTGTCTTCTTTTACTACAATACTAGCCTCGTAGTCACCCATATACCCCCTGCCAGAAGTATCGATTTGTACAATCGAAGGCTTATTACTTAAAACATCTATAATGTCTTTATCAATTCTGGTCTTTTCAAGGCCAAACATTTCATTTGATTGATCCACATAAGGAAAGTGATGTTTTAGAATAGTATTTGTATCTCCTTGAGAAAAAACAGTCATTAGTTCAATAGAACGTTTATATATGCTCTTTTTGTCTACCTGTTCTGTACAGGAAAAGAGAGAAGTGGATGCAATTAAGCAGTAGATTATTGTGTTTTTCATAAGTAATAGATATTTAAGGATAAAAATACACACTTTAACACCCATACTTTATGCGGTACCAAATAAAGTGTAAAACTTCAAGCTTTGTCACTTACCTATACGATTTGGATAAAGCTGAAAAAGAATTAAAGAATGTTGGTGAAAGGTTAAGGCAACTTAGAATTTCAAAAGGTTATAGCAATTATGAGCATTTAGCGTACGAACTTGGAATATCTCGATCTCAATATGGGAGATATGAAAAGGGTGCCAATATGAAAATGAGCACGTTCATCAAGATTTTAAGGTTTCTGCAAATTTCCTTTTCTGAATTTTTTGACGATAAAAAGTTTAATTAGTGCCACTCTAGTATTCATCTAAATCTCTAAGTACCTCAAACGCACCTGATCTATATTCGGAATGTTCGAGTAGTTTATCGAAAACATTCATAGCCTCATCTAAAGAAGCACTATTAGAATTATAATCTCGAATTGAATTATACGATTGTACAATTACATTTAAGGGTACGTTTCTATGTATTCTGTGCCTCTCAGGTTCATTAATGTGATTTTCAAATCCTTTTGTCAACTCGATACATTGCTCTGGGAAATCTTTTGAACACTTTTTTAGATATTGGTAAAATGCATCGTCTCGGAATTTACCAACTTTTGAGGTTCTATATTTCTTCATGAAGTTATACAAATCCGGTAAGATTGATACTTTTAAATGATAAAATGCACGGTCATAAGTTTCCCCTAAATTCTTATCTTCAATATTGACATAATCACCAACCAACTTCAATGCTAATTTGCTTGGCTTTTTTATCTCGGAAACATCATATAAAAATTTAAAGGCCGTTTTTACTGCCTCATTAATTTGTTTAGTACCTAAGCCACAAAATGTTTCAACTAACCTTTTCGCGCCTTTACGTTCAAAGCAATATGCCTTTGTTATCAAAACTCCAACAGTAGCCTTGTTACTTTCATGTAACATTGCTTTTTCTAGGAATGGAATAATCGCCGGAAAATCATAGTTTACAAGATATTGAAGTGGGTATTGGGCCACTTTTACAACGCCAGGCGAGCAATCATCAACTAAACGTAAGCATAATTTTAAAGTTCGTCTTTCATTGTCTTTAATGAAATTCTGCAGTTTAAAAATAGCACACGCTCTTGTAGGTGATGATGAGCTTTCAGCAATATCCTCAATAATGTCCAATACATAAGACTTTACCGAATCGTCAAAAGAATAATCCATTAAGCCAGATACTGCTGCACCACGAGAAGAATTTATTCCTGCGGTTAAATCATCATCACCAGGAACTGAAGAAGCTTCACTCCCGTAAGTAGCTACTTCTCTTAAGAACTCCAATACCCTAGTGTCAATTACTTTATTGTCAGAAAAATATCTACACACCCAGACTAGAGAAAGTTGCTGGAAATTATCCAATTCAGCAGAATTGACAAAAACTTTAAATAATTGGAGAACTTGCCCTACAGGAAACTTTCCTTTTATAAGGCCTTCAAGCCCTTTCAACTTATATGAATTATTGATTGTGTTATCGGTCAATATCTCCTTTACAAGCTGGAATAATTTTCCTGGGTTATTCGAAACTTCTTGCTCAAAGCTTCTGCCATGAGACCAATCTGAGTTGTTAGAATATTTTCTAAAGGATTTTTTCCAGTCCTCATATTTCATATTTTCATATGCTGAAGAACTTAACTCTGCCTCATTTATTCTCACTTCTGGTCTTTCTGGTTCAGCAACAACAATGTTTTTTCCAAATTTTCTACTCAACTCATCATAATCCTTCTTTAACCTTTTGTTTTTGGAAACCATAGACCTAGGAATAGAAGATAGTAGTTGCAACTTGGAATAACCAAACGATTTGCTTTTCACTCGTCTTCCTTTGCCGTAGTCCACAATTCCTAATTCACCTTTTGGGTAGAAATTAAGAATCACTTTGTCTACCTCATTCCTATTTTCCATAAGTTGATAGGAGTTTTTAAGGATAGATTGTAACAGATAATCTAAATATAGGTTATGTCCATAACACTCTTTTAGAAAGTTTAGATTTTCAAATATTTCTGCTGACTCTTGAACAAAACCCTCTGGGTGCCGATTAATTACACTTAGGGCAATCATGATTAGGGTTATACTATTGAAGCCTAAAAAGGCTTGAACCTCTGACCGTACAAAAGTCTCATCAAGCAAAAATTCATCCTCTAAATATGATTGAACCTTGTTTAGCTGCTTATAATGAAAATAGAGGTCATGTTCTTTGCGACTGTACAACCAAAATCCGTAATCCGATTTGAGCTTTTGTTCAGGTAATTTAGATTCAAGTTTTCTTTTTATGGTTATTTCAATAATTATCTTTTTAACAAGTAAATATGCCTCTCGTGGTTTCTCTTTCCAGAATTTGGAATAAAAAACGCTGTGTCTTTTACTAAATGGGAAATAAAACTCTTCAACTCCAACAGTTCTTGAAGAACTAATGTTTGTTAGGTTAATAGTCCATTTTGTTGCCCAATCCGTGTAATTTGGAATGGCATTTTCGACGAAATAAGCTAAATAATACTCCTTTTCTTCTCCCTCAAACTCACCCAAGATAGAGTCGGCCAGATCAATGCATTTTTTGGACTCGTAAGTTTTAATACCCCATAACAAATCAAGGATTAAATCCTTCATATTGGGCATATGCTTAAGGTTGGTAAAATAGTCAAGAAGTTCATCATTCCCTCTATTAATGAACCCGCGAAACAATGTTCTAATCCATTCAGATTTTTCATTGTATTGGTTTATTATCTCATCCTCTACCAATCTCTTTTCAATGATCACCTTTAACCAGCCTTTTCCGAGATAAAGTGATAAAAAGATTTCTTTGATCGTCGACGATCGTGAAAGTAACCTTTCAATTAAATTAATTTCTTGATGAGAAGGCTGGTCTTCAAAAGCAAGTTGCTGTAAAACCAATAACTTAATATGAAATCTAATTTTTTTGGAATCCAATAGGTTTTCAACTAGAGTCACATGATTTTGTGGATCATTGTTTCTAATAAAAGTCAATATCTGTTGAACTTTGGAACGAATAAATAACCCTTGATGACGACTCTGAATGTCTTCTACCAGATTGAGACCTCCATGAACAAAACTCCTTGCAAAACAGTAATCGAAAAAAGATTGATGGAAAAATTCTATTCGTTTGTTTCCAAGGATAACACCTTCGCTTTTTACATACCGAATTTCTTTCGGAAAATCATCTTCGAAGGTTATTTCGGATACATTGATCTGTTGTAGTTCATACATTCGCTGTGCAACTGAAAACAAGAGCTTAACAACTTTTTCGTGTTGAAGCCCTGATCCAAAACCAGAGATATTTCCTATTATTTTTTGTCTCCATAATTCATCATACAAATCTTGGATGCTCGAAAGTTTTTTTAGGTCAAGCTCACTTGTATAAATCTTTAAGAAAACATCTAGATGCAACGGAATTGAAAGCAGTTTTAGAATCTCACTACTAAATTGGTTAATCTCGGCTCCAATATTATTTTGCAAAATGGCCTTCAATTCCTCATTTTCTAGTGGCTGAAGAACAACCTTATTCTTTTCTTTATAAGCCGTAAGAATAGGATCGTAGTTTAAATCATAGGTTCTACTTGAAATGACAACCTTAACTTTTGGATAGTTTTCAATGAAATCTCTTATGATATTATCATATGTATTAAGTGGTTTCAAATTTGAAGAAAGAGTTAGTGATAAGGCATCAATTTGATCTATGAGTAATACGCCTAGATCCTTTTCTCCAATAAACTGATTAAAAAAATCGCCAATATCAGTATTTAAACCTAATTCACTTTTCAAATCTTTAATTGATTCAAATGCAAGCCGATCGGCCTTCAAGCATAATGCCGGTATTTTGTGGGTAACCAGTTTTGAATACAACTGAGATATAACCACTGACTTGCCCATACCTGCATTCCCTGTTAAAACCAATAGGTTTGAATCTTTAGTTTTAAGCGGCCCCTTTATCCACTTAAATATGGTGTTAACCTCTTTTCTTTCAATAGTCGACTCTTTAGCACTTCCAAAATGCGTCTTTACCTTACGAATTTCGCTTGAAATTTTTCCTGCCTTTTTACTGAGCTCACCCTGTGATAGTTGACCTGGAACAACTGCATGCTTAATTTTTTTAATGTCATCTTCTACACGCTCTGTAATGCCTGGATTAAAATATAGCCTTACAATTTCATGATTTAATTTGATTACATTTTTTACATCAATTCCAATTATTGTGTTGACTTTTATTCGATTTAATACATTTTGAAGATCACCCTTAATCTCATTAAAAATAAGCCCATTCAACGACTTATTATTAAGTATCAGATTATCAAATATCGCCCTAACATTCTGATTTTTCCATTGGTTTGAAAAGTCTTGAAGTAATGGAATTGCCTTGCTCGTGAACGCCCTTGAGGCACAAGCATAATATGTAAAATTGTTAACATCGGTGATTAGGGTTGAAGAATTCGAATTGTTTGCCTTACTTTCTATTATGTGGTGTAATGTTAGTTTGACAATGTCTTCGAATATCACCCTAAAGGAGATGTTATTCTTAAAATTTTTGCATTGAACACAGCCAAATATCTTCCCATTATAATAAAGGCCGATGTCACAACCTCGTTCTCCCACTCCACTATATAACTCGGCTTTATCATATACACCTTGATATAGGCCGCTCTTAATTTGCTCCTGGAAGTACATATAAATGACCTCCTCAAACTCCCTAGGAGTCAAGACGGTAAAATCAATATCATTAATATATCTAGGAGCTTTCATGATAGTTTAAAATTATGGAATGTTGCTTGAATAAATCATTGAGTTTTTGTTTATTCATCAGTGTCTTGTTACTTGATGCTTCCATGGCTATTGAAAATAAAGTATCCTCTATTATTGTTCCTTTAACCAAATGCGAAAACCTATGCTTAATCAGGTATTTAATCTCCTCTAATGGGAGAGTTTTACAGTAAACTTGTTTTGCAAATTGAATTAGTTTTAGATCATTATACCCTAAAGCATGTTTGACTTCGTCCCAAAGTCTTATAGCATGTTTACTACCTAATTCTTCTTGTATATCTTGTCCGGTTGCATTTTTTGCCCTATTAAATACCTCTGAGAAAAGGTAACAACCACACTCTGATACCAAGTAAATTTCTGCCAACGGTGTTGCTTCATGTTGTTTCTTAAAATCGTCAAGAATGTTCTCGCTTTTCAAATTCCCCATCGACCAATGGCGAACATTACCAGGAGCTTGATATTTTACACTATTGTATATTTCTTGGTTACCCCTGCGAATAGCAATGTCATCAACTATTACGGTTTTAGATCTTAATGCTTCCGGGAATATGTCCATACTGGGTTCAAAAAATGCATAGGAAAGTTGAAGTGCCAAAAACCAATTTTGATACATAACGCCAGCAGTTGTTGAACTTCCTCCAGGATGTGGCATACTCAAAAATAGAATATTTCCAATGGTGATTGACTATCCACACGAAGCCCACAAAGAGATCTACACCAAGTTTTAAGTTAGAAATATACTTATTCTGAGCTTTTAATTATTTCATCTATTACACTTGCCTTCCAGACAATTCCAAGCTGCGCATCATGGCTTGACTTTCCTTGAATCCTACCAGAATAAATTCCGACAAACCCTTGAATATTTCCAATAATGGTTTCATCAGTGGGCATTCCATTATCGAGACCATGCAAGCCAGTTCGACGATAAATTACCAGAGAACCTGACATACCGGGTCTGCTTGCAGTATCAACGAGTAACTTAGGAAGACCATCCAATTCCAAATCAGGTTCAGTAGCTACACTACCTCGTTTCCAAATTGGAAAATTTCCGCCTCCCTTTAAACGGTAGGGAAACCCTAGAATAAATACGTCATCTGAAACTTGTAATTTGAAGTTCTCAAACTCATTATTATTAATTGGCCTAACTAAACTATCATCTAGGATAGAAGTTGTTATTTTTAAGGCTATTACATCTACCTTTTCTTTATGTACAGGATGCTCAATCCATTGTTTTTCTTTGTTTTCATAAAGGCTAATCCCAAAACTCTTCCACTTGATAAAAGGTTTAGTTTGTACCAAAAGTTTTAATTTAAGCATGTCTGGCGTACCTCCATGTGCTCCTAGTGGCTTATGCGTTGTTGGGTCTAATCCGGTTACATTATGCCAATTCGTAATCAAGAAATTGTTATTATCATTCACATATATAAAACCTGAACCATCGGCTAGTTTTTGATTAGTTTCTGAAAAATACATTTCTAATGGTATAGCACAATATGAGAGAGGGTCAATATTTACTTCTCTTGGTTTCATAAACTTTCATTTTAGGTGTATTGTAGATACTTGTTTAGAAATCTCTCCTTTTTGACAATTCTATTTTCCTGATACCAGTATAACCTATCTAGTGGTAGACCATTAAGGTTATCAAAGAATACAGGAAATTTCATTTGATCAATAAACTTCCTCCAATTCATTTTTTTCAATTCAATTGCTTCTAGACATCTATCGTTGTATACATGTGAATTAATGGCATAATCTTCTTCGTCATAGAGACCATCGTATAAACTCAGTTTCAATTTTAAAAATGACTCAATTTTCATTTTCAAAAGTTGATAATTAATGTTTAGTGGAAAATCAAACTTATGACGATGAAATTCATAGTTGTAGCGGTCAACGTAATACTTGCAAGATGGAAGAATTAGCTCCTCATTTACCATCATCTTCTCAAAATTCCGTGAAAGCCCACCCTTATAAAAGTCTACATAAATGGCAATTACATTGGTACGCTCAATAGAATCTAGGTGGCAATTACTTGCTAAAGTACTTCCGTTTAAAATCCAAATCATATTATTCTTTCCATAAAATGATTCACGCTTCTCTATATCCTTAATGCTTATCGGAGAATTTTGTATCTCTATAACCAAGTTGTTGTTTAGAAGAATATCAGCACGGTGTACTATTTTTCCTGTTGAATCTGCTATTCCTATTTCAATATTCTCAACTGGAAATTGGTTTTGCCATGATATATGCCAATCTGTAATTGGTTCATACCATGAATCACAATCTTTATTGGGGTGATACCAATGTTCCTTTCGGATTTTCCCTTTTCTTCCTATAACAACTGCTCCACACCCCCTACAATGTGCTTTTTCACCAGACCTCGAAACTTCTATTCGTTCATTAAAATCATTAATTGCAAATCTCATCTTAGCAACGCAAATCAGTCATAATACATGAGTATTATGACCAATTTTACGTAAATACTAAGAAAGTTGGTCAAGAATTTTGCTTTCAGTGGTTTTTTAACTGGAAACCGTCTCAAAGAAAACCCTTAAAAAGAAATACAGCATAACCAGAAAAAGCTATAGATAAAATAAGAGTTGGTGTTGAATTGATTGGGACAATTAACGATATATAGCTTGTTAAACCTCTTCCTCGAAAATGATCTTGAAATAAATTGAAGGAATGTTCTCTTTTTTGACTTTGAAATAGATAATAGGATAGTATCCATATGATATTTCATCAACCAAATAATACTCTCCAATTATGGTTAAGGGATTCGACCGAATTACTACAACCTTAAAGGGGCAGTATAATCTATTAATACCCTGTTTAGAAACTATTAAAATGGAGAATCGATCCATAAAGTCATCTTGCATATTGGATTAGTGTTTAATCAGTTTGAAGCACCTAATTTGTGAGTTGTTGAATTGGCTGGTTTGGTGTCATGATTCTTAACTTGGAGTTCATTACACCATTTAACAATTGATTTACCTACGCCAATGGAGAGCTTAAATTCAGGTCTATTTTTAAAATGGGAAGTTCTATCCTTAGTAACCTTGACATATTGGTTGGCATCCAGATCAAACATCAATGTCATTTCGTAGTCTAGACCATCACGAGTAATGGCTTTCATACCGACCTTCTGTGGAATCATTTTGCCATTTCTTTCGGTTAAAATGTAATCCTGTTTGGAACGTATGGTTACGATCATATGACAAGGATTACTTAATATGTGACCCACTAAGTTGTTATGTCTGGGGGCCAATTTTGACCAATTAGTAAAGGAATTGCCAGTCATTTTACCATGAGTATCCAGAATACCCCCAATTCCTTCCCATTCATGGCTTATAGAATCTATAATAATCACCTCGATACCTGCTTTTTCGCATATTTCTATTGCTCCTATATAGGATTCAGGAGAATAAGGTTGGCTCATGCTTAAGACATTATATTCTCCTAAATGAGCATATAAATCTGCACTGTTTGATTCAGTATCTATTATGGCTATTTTAGACCAATCATTGCAAATTCCATATGCAACCAATAAGGCTCCATAGGTTTTTCCTGATCCAGAAGGCCCTTGAATACCTAATCGAATTTTTACTCTTTTTCTTTCTGACTTTCTAAGTTTCATAATGGTAAAATAAAAAGGAGGCTTATGCCTCCTTTAGTTAAATAATTTCTTTGCTTTTAGTGGTTCCAAAGACCTGAGATTCCATTGAAGGTTCATCTTCACGATATTCCCATCTGTGTTCTAAGGTTACTACTTCTCCTGTTTTTTGAATTGTATACTCAAAGGGTTCACAAGGAGTTTTGACAATCCTTCCTGGTAAGTCCTGACCAATTACTGATTTGCATACTTCTTCTGTGAATGTTGAAGAAATAGTCGATTGTTTGGCAGTAGCATAATACCGCCCTGTATCCTCTGATTTTACAAGTTCTACGCCTCCCTGAAGTACAAGTCCAAAGAACTCTTCTCCTTCCGAATTTTCATAGCTTTTAAAGCCTACTATTTTTACCATAGTTGTAATGATTTAATTAATGAATAAATGAATGGGGAGTATCCGAACTTCCCCCTAGATTAGTGGGGGTGGTTTGATTAGGTGGTCGGTTCGTTCAATCTATATTAGATTTCTGTTTAAAATAAATCAGAGCAAGATTGACTCATTAAGAAATCAGGAGATTAATTACTCTTTTAATTAGATTAAATGCAGGCCAAGAATTGTAAGAATTTGATCAAGCTTATTTTCACTCGATATTAACTCTTAGTATCAATACTTAATTTATTCATCAAAAATTGGTATCCATCTGCACTCAAGAACCCTCCAGAGTAATATTTTGTCAGTATATCTCTGGATATTGAGTACCCACTTTCTAACATTTCATTTAAGTGCTGTACAAGCTTTTTTCTTAAACTTTCCCTGGATTTATTAATTAACTCGCTCAAATACTTGTGGTGAGCATCAATTACACCGCCAGTCGAATAGTCTAAATGTAAATCGTTACTTACCATAAATAAACCATTAATTGCCTTTATAATCTCCCTTAATGATTCTTCGCTGCTAGTATCATTTTCCTTGGGTACAATAATACCTTTATGAGTTTCGGACTCCACAAGTTCTAAATTGAACTTTGAATTTTTGGAATTGTAGCCCTTGCGTGTTTTTTGTTCAAAGGTTCCTACTAAGGCTTGAGTGGAGATACTATTAATTCTCTTGAAAAATCTAATTTGTTTGTATTCGGAGATTAGGTATAGGAAAAAATTAACAAAAGCCACCCAGGAAACAATAAATGAGAAAATAAATAAGCCAGCGTTTTTTGTTAGTTCCCAGAAGTCCTGTCTGTGAAGTGTTTCATAAATGCTTAAAAAATCAACTTCATTTAACTGAAATTGTACCGTACTATCAATGTTACCCTCGGATTTAAGCTGATCCTTTAAATATTCCAAGTCCAGAAGTCTTAGAATCTTTTCCGTCTTAACTTGTGATACATTCTTGTTTGCAATTAAATAGCAATAGGAGCCAATGGTAGATATTCTTTCTTCCCCGAAATCGTACTTGTTATTAAAATTAGTAATTCTATAAAAATTCCCAGAAGTTTCTGAAATGTTTCTTATAAGTGAAGGGGTAACATGTGCCATTCCGATGTTTTTATTAGTATCTAATAGACGTGAAGCAGAGCTCATTGGTGCGCCTATCATGGCAAATAGAATTTGAATTGAGTCTCCACTGGATAATTTTTTTAACCCTTCATCAAACGACAAGTACTCTATGTTTGAATAACTAATGAAACTTTTATTTTGATTTTCCCTTTGATACTGTTCTGCAAGCTCATCTAGAAGGTAATTTACAACCTCCCTAGTTCCACTGCCAATAGGGCCAGTGCCAATTCTACTGTTCTTTATGAAACGTAAAGCTTGATTGGAAGAATTGGTGGACAGGATTAACGATCTTTCTGGAGGCCCCTGGCTTTCCTTGAAAACTTCAAAAAATTTGTCTTTCCTATAAAGGATATGCAGTCTTTCCATATATAGTGGGGAAACAACCTCAATTCTCTCCGTTAGTATTACTTTATTTCGAACGTGTTCCTCTTGGACTAAGCCAAAAGAATTATTATCACTGAGAACTTTAAATATATTTTGCGTGCTTCCAGAGGTTGGTTCGTTATGAACTCTCAATTTCAGGTCTATATCTGAACTTCCATCGATGTTATTCTCTGGTTTAAAACTTGATAAGTTAGAATCAAGTACATGGCCTATTGAATGATAGAACCCTTCAGACCTTCCAGAATAAAAATTAACGTATTGCTTAGAATACCTTTCATCTAAGTACGAAAAAATATTTTGTTCATCCAAAAATCCCGCAAGTATCATGTAGATTGTTAAAGCAGGCAAAATGCTTACAGCAATCATCCAAATTCGAATTTTAAATCTGGAATTGTTAATAACCATGAGTATTTCCTTCAAACTCATATTGCTCTGATACTGGACTACCTGCACAAATCTAAACCCTTGAATTCAAAGTCAATGGCAGAAGGTTGTCATTTTAAGACAAAATGAGGGGATACCCTCATTTCGGCGGTAAACTCATCGACCAGTAAGCATCTCTAGACGGATACTGGTCCAACCTATTATGTGATTCTTTAATAATAACAAAAGTCCATACCCCTAAAGGGGTATATGGACTTGGACTTTTGGACTTGTTTAATTATTTGGCTTTTATAGGAGAAGAGGTATTTGTGCGTATTTCCCAAGTGCCTTCCTCCTCCTCAATGAAAAGAACACCTTTAAATTTCTCTCGATAAGTCTTTGCAGTAGTAGATGCATAGTACTGACCTTTCCTAGCTCTGGGATTTCTTACTTTTAAAATTTCAGATAGTAATTCACCGTTTGATAGTCCTCTTTTGGAAATTAACTGTGACCGTAAATTACTGAGATGAAATTCGTCCGAACTAATTGGTTTATCCACTTCAATTGATTCTTTCGATTTAATCCTGAAATTTCCGGATTTTTCATTTTGTTCTAGTGCATAGTAATTTTCCAATTCTTCTCGCCTAAGAAAATTTGCTTTCGTAATGTATAACCTAACTGTGCCTTTTTTCTCCGTAAGTTGAAGTACAGACTTTACTCTTTGCACAAAGCCTCCTCCACCTTGGATATTATCAGAACTTGGTCTGGATGAAGAACCTGTGTATTTGTTATTATGATGAACGATTAAACAAGTTGATTTATTTAACCTCATAGTGCGTTCAATTTCTCTAACGGCTTTTCTCATATCTAATGAACTATTCATGGAATTTCCGTCAAACACATCTCCAAACACATCAATTACAACTATATCATACTGTTTTTGATTCATTAGGAGGTCTAACTTATTGGAAAACTTAGAAGAGTTATCATATAAGCCGTTTTCAAAATGAACATCAAGGTTCTTCAATGAACCAACCTCACTTTTACTGGGTTCAAATTGTGCTTTTAAATTAAAACTAACCTGGTTCTTAATTTCCTCGGTTGTGATGTAAAGTACTTTCCTTTTATTATCATCTGAAATTTTAAACTCCAGAAATTTCTTTTCTCCCGTTGCAATACAGATTGCTAACTGTCTAGCAAATGTCGTTTTGCCTATCCCTGGGCTTGCAGATAATGCTGTAACAAAGCCTTTGGGAATTAGTCTTTCTACAAGGAATGGGATTTCGGTAACTTCCATATTATATAGCTCTAAACCGCTATATGTTCTCAGTTGTTTTTCTATTGAAACCCCCATAACTGATCCTTTTTAGAATTTTCAATCCACTTTTCCAGTTCAGCTTCTTTGAATAGAATTAGTTTACCTGAGGGCTTGTAGAATGGGATTTTCCTTTCAGAAGTTAGTTTATATAAGGTTGATTTTTTTATGCCTAAAAACTCCGCTGCCTTGTCAGAGTTTAAAAATTTAAACGAGTTCATTTTAATTAAGAATTAAATTAACAAATCGTCGTTCTTTGCGCAAATCGACCATGTAAAACTCAGTCTATTTTGAAACGTTATGAAGTACTTAAACTGTGTTGCAGGGTGCTTGACAGGGTCGTTTTCGATACCTTATAGATATAGCCTGAGGTTACGTTGGAGTATTGGGAAAAAATTGAAATCTTTAATTGACACCCTGCAGGGCAATAACAGGGAACTAATGTCGAATCTTTGCAATTATTCTTCTAACTCGACTTGTAGATTGGTTTTCAATGTTGGAATTAAAGGCATTAGGCTTGCTTGGAAGGCCGTCAAATAAAGTTCGGGCCTCTGCTATTTTCCACTTGTTCTTTGCAGGAGATATAAACTCAATATCAATTAACCTATTAATTAAGTATTTGAACTCGTACTGATAACCCAGCCAATTGAGCTTAACCTCCTTCTTATCATTCCAATATTCTAGAAAATGGTTTACGTCGGTAGAAGGATCAATTAATTGTTCCTGTAACAATAGTTCGTGCAGCTTTTTTAGCTCATACGGTTTATACTTGCCAGAACGTTGATATGCTAGATAATTCAATTTTGATCCTTTATTAATTGGTCTTACTAGAGAGTTCTTCTCTCGATGCGCAACAAATTTCTCAAGTCCCTCTTTTAGCTTTAACAAGCTATTTTTTTCTCTTTCCTGAACATAACTGTCTCTAACCTCGGATGAGTCACTAAAAAGCTCCTGAGGGTAAAGATCATACCCCTCACTATTATAAAATTCCTCATTCATCAGATAATCATCACCCGTAAACTTTGGAACACTTGTAATATACTGCGGAAGTCCTTCTATTACGCTGTCAACTCTGTCTATGAGTGCATTTAACTGATTCAAATTGTATTTCGACTCAACATTTAGTAATTTACTGGAAAAGTCTTCCAATCCTGTAACTCCTGTTTTTTTAGTGACAGAATACATTTCAATTAAGTCAAGCTTTCTCTGAAGCTTTTGAATTACATCCATATTGAACTATTCTGGAATAAGGTTTTTCATAATTTCTAGTTGCTGATCATCTTCTATGCTATCAAGATAGGCTTGTGTTGTTGCTTCATTCTTATGACCTAGGAATTCCTTAATTATTGTCGTCGAATGATTGTTCTTTTTCAACGTTGAAGCAAAGCTATGCCTAGCGGTATATGATGTAACTGACACACTTAATCCAAGATTACTAGCAATAACTTTCATATGATTGTTAATCCTTTTTGTTACACCTTGAACCTTGGATTTAATAACTATCTCTGAGTCATTTTCCTTTAGAAACGGGAATAAAAATGCGCTTGCTTTTCTATCTTCATTTCTATGCTTTTCAATAATTAGCTTCAAAGGCTCAATTAGTGAAACAATTATTTTAACCTGATTTGTTCTTGTAGATTTTTTTGTTTTAGCACGAAAAAAAGTAATACTTGAATCATCAATGTCACGGTTTTTTAGTCTACACATGTCAGTGACATTCATACCATTTCCAAAATATATAAAAAGCCATAAATCCCGATATTTTTCTTCTGCTGAACCTTCATTAGGAGCGTAATCTATGATTGTCTTTATCTGATTTAAATTGAGTGCTTTTTTAATGTTTTTTGTAGCAGGAATTTGGTACTTCTTCCTGCCAAAAGGTGAATCTTCTTTTCGCAGATAACCATCTTCAATTGCAGCATTTATTATAGTTCTTAGGCTCCTCATATTTATACCAACAGTAGAGATTGAATTATTCCTTATTTCAATAGCCCACTTTTCGTATTTATCTAAAAGTTCCTTTGATAAATCTGTATAGGCTAAAAAGGTTGAGCCTAAGAAATTACGGAACGAATCTAATCCCCCTTTATAGACTATATATGTGCCTATTCTACCTTCTGCCCTAATTGATTCAATGTGATTTTCATAATAGGTAAATAGATTGCTTTTTAAATCAGGGTTTCTTCCTAGAGCTTTCTTGACCTCCTTAATTGAGAAAACCCTCAAGTCGTTTGCAATTTCTCTCAGTCGAACTTGTAAAGCTTGAAGTTCCTTGTATATCTCATTTTGCCATCTTATTCTAGCTTTTCCTGATTTAAACTTTTCAAAATCTTCAGTAGTTAAGGATATTCCAGGAAAGTAATAATAACGCTTGCCAAGCTTTGTAAAAACAAATGCAAGAGGATGGCAAGATTGTTTCGGTTGTGTTTGTGGAGTTGATTTCTTACCATAATAAGCAACCGATTTTCTTTTTTCAAGTATTAGGGAAACTTTGATTTCTGGCATGGTTCAAATGTATAAAGTACACGTTTTAGTACACGGGTTAAGTAAAAATAAATCTAATTAAGTAGAACTAAACGAAAATACGTTAAGCCACATCCTTTGCTATAGTTGAGATATATCGAGAGTTATACAAAAAAAAGCAAACAAATCAAACCAATAAGTTTATGACTCATAATCAGAGGGTCGCAGGTTCGAGCCCTGCTGGGCCCACTTAAATTGAAAAAGCTGAACTCGTAGAGTTTGGCTTTTTTGATTTAAAGGAATAGGGCAAGAAGTTCACACCGAGTGACGAAGGAATCGAGGTGAGCCCTGCTGGGCCCACCAGTATTTAAAAGGCTTTCAGGGAATGTTCTGAGGGCCTTTTTTGTTTGGTAAACAAAAGTAGGCTGTAATCAACTAACCGTATAGCCTGTCTTTGTCGATTAGAGACGTATTGTAAATCTGGTTGTGACTAGTGTTCTTTCTTAGGTTTATTGTTAAATTTAAACGTAAGATTAGCAGATACTGTATTATATTCTGCGATACTATATGCAAATGCCAACTCTGCCACATGGACTACTTTTAACGCAATCCCGAAAGAGGCTCTAGGATTTATACTTTTAGTTGTTAATGAGACTGGATTTTTAACACTAAACGCCTCTTTAACTATTGGTACGCCAACGACTGGGTCTGTTTCCTCAACTTCAAAACTATAGGTTCCATTAATATTAAACTGAGTTTCGCTGGAATACATGCCTGCCAAAATAAAAAGGGAAAACCATTTTTTATCATATGAGGCTGCCAGGTCACCATAAATTATATTGTCTTTTACAACAATATGTTGGTCGTTTCCATCTAATAATCTATCCAGGTAGTGTTTATATTTTGAAAAATTGTATTGTACACAAACGCTAATATTAAATGGAGAATCTTCACCCAAAAAATACTGACTTAATTGATGCTTTACACCTCCACCAATTTCGAAATGCTTGACGTTGTACACTGTCATAGTTGGAAAGAACCGAAGGTATAACTGAGTATTTGCAGGTAATCCAACGCCTAAAATTAATGAGCTACTTGGAATTGAATTAAAAGGTGAGTTTATTCCGGAAAGTGCAGAAAAGGATTGTTTGTGTTCAATTCCCGTTCGAGATTCTTTAACAGAATAAACTAAGTTTTTCTCTGTACTCCCGCCTAACACGGTTGGAAGTTCAGGGTCACTAGGATTCTCAATGTTCAGATTTTGGGAAAAAGCCACATCGTTGAAATTAAATCTAACTTGAGCAGATTTAAGCAGGGTTACAGAATTCTGTACAGTAAGACTTACGGCAAATGGTTGTAAGACCTTTCCACTCGTTTGCCATAATGAAATTTTATTCAAACTATAAGCATCTAGTTCAGAGCCAATATAGCTGTTAGCGTATTGATTTAAGTTATAAACGAAATCTTGCTCAATTGCCTCACTGTCAAAATCTAAAACTTGAGCGTTTCCTATATTGGGGCATGCAATCAACGTAATAAGAGCCAACTTAAGTAGTTTATTCGAATATTTTAAATCTAACATGCAAACAATTTTACAATAACGTCAAAAATAACGATTGAATTTATTCTGATTGGGTACCATGTTGAATTACTACCTCTTCAATAAAGCAAGAACGAGAGTCTCCTTTGTTTAGATTTGAATAACTATTTTTAGGAAAAACTTGAATGTGGAAATTAGAAGAATGAGTTGAAATACCATTCCCACATCGAACAATGGTTTATAAGGATAAAAATGGAACCGAAAGTAGAAATTAAGGAAACCACAATAAAACGAATTGGTGGGTACTTGCATAGAATAGTTCCGATCGCTGACAAATCAGGAGAGATAATTAGTTATGCTCTAAAACCATTAATGCTTGAATTTAAACCTCGAGATATTATGCAAGTAGCTATCGGATCAGCACTTTTAGCCATTCCTGTTTCTTTAACAGAAGAGGCATGGAACCTTGGTGAGTCACTTCCCTTAATAAATGTTGGTATTATTTCAATTCTGTCCATATTAATGATCTCGGTTTTTGTTTTCTTTAACTTTTACAAAGTCACGTTTAAAGGTTATGTCAAAGAGTTTTTGAAGAGAGTTATTGGAACGTATTTGATCTCTTTGATTGTCGTAGGACTTATTCTCACCATAATTCAAAAATGTCCATGGGAAATAGATGAAATTCTAGCAATAAAAAGAATAATTATTGTTTCATTTCCTGCGGCAATGAGTGGAACACTCAGTGATACACTTAAATAATCAAATTTTAAAACAATTTCAATTTATACAACTCTTTGATTTTCGGCACAAACAGGTTCGACTTTAAGGCAGTTAAGCCTGCTCTTAATCGCCACAAAACATTGGTGACGCCAACTGAATGTCTGTGACCCTATAATCTCAACGGGGTCATCACTTTTTAATTTCCTTTGTATTAAGTCACACCTGGCACTTGAATCGTAAATGAACTCTAGCCTAGCAAATCAAATCATAGAACTTGCCGATTCAAGTTTTGGTAAAAACTACCTTACCAAAAACGAACTTCAATACTATTCCCACGATCCAAACTCTAAACTGGTTATAGAAAGCAACAATGATGAGTTGATCGGATTTTCCGTGTTACAAATACTAAAAACTGATGAACTGAAACAAGAATTGTATGCTGACCCCGAGTGGGTCAATCAGGAATTTGGAAACTACTCCAACATAGGCTACCGGAAAATGACTGCGGTTGTTGATGAGCACCGAAGCAAGGGAATTGCTCGCTGTTTATTCGATCTGGGAGAAGCCTGGCTCAAGGAAAAGGTTGATGTAATTGTATCAGCAGCCTGGACCAAAAATGACGAGACACCGTTCTCACCCCTACTGGAAAGCAAGGGCTTTGTCCATTTAAAGACCGTAAGAAATTACTGGAAAGAAGATAGCTTAAAACGGGGTTTTATCTGTCCGGTTTGCGGAGACCCTCCTTGCCTGTGTGATGCAAAAATCTATTCGCTAAAATTTCAATAGATCATCTGGGTAGAATATATAATTTCACCATCCTTAAAATTTAATCTATGGATAAAACTGTTTTTATTACGGGTGCAACTTCCGGAATTGGCAAGGCCACGGCTGAGCTGTTGGCTAGCTTAGGGTTTAGACTTATACTAACCGGAAGAAGACAAGACCGGCTGGATGCTATGAAAGAAAACATGAGCCATTTGACATCCATTCATACACTCAACTTCGATGTACGCGACAAGGATAAAATTCCAGAACTAATTGCTGGTTTACCCGATGAATTTAAACAGATTGATGTCCTGATTAATAATGCCGGTAATGCCTATGGATTAGACTCGGTACACACAGGTGACCTGGAAGACTGGGACAATATGATGGACATAAACGTAAAAGGTTTGTTGTACGTCACCAGGGCCATTGCCCCGCAAATGGTTAAAAGAAAATCCGGGCATATTGTAAATATTGGATCGATTGCCGGGTTGGAAACTTACCCCAATGGAACGGTTTACTGCGCGAGTAAGCATGCAGTGGTAGCGGCCAGTGAAGGAATGCGCAAAGATTTTAATCCATACGGAATTAAGGTCACAACTATAAACCCGGGACTGGTTGAAACCGAATTTTCAGAGGTTCGCTTCCACGGAGATAAGGAAAAGGCATCGAAAGTGTATGATGGATATATCCCGCTTTCTGCATTTGATATTGCCGAAACCATTGAATTTGTAATTACACGACCAGCACATGTTAACATTGGTGATATGTTGGTATTGCCAACCGACCAGGCAAGCAGTACCATTGTTAATAAGGAGAACTAAATTATCAATTGGGAAATCTTTTGAGATCTTCTCTTTCAAAGGTCCATTCTGGGGTTGATACCCATTTATCGAATTGACTTAGGGAATACCATGGCGAAATATCAGCATTGTCAAAGTTTGCTAGAACATGAAGCTCCTGAGCTGGCATATAGCTCTGAGCCAATAGAAGAAATTTTTCTCCTGTATTCTCGTTTATTGACATGTCAACTACTACAATTGCGTGTCCCGGACTACCACCAATAATAAATACATCACCGATTTGAATTTCATTCAACGAAACTGGCTGAAGCTCCTTAGCCAATGACAAGGTTCCAGCATACGAGAACACCATTTCAAGATACTTCCAAAAGGTCAATTGGGAAGAATCTTTATTGCCCGATTTATACCAATTTGTTTTGTTACCGGATACCCGTACCCGATATCCGTTCTTCCAATGTTCAAAGTCACAATAAAACCCATTGACAAAATGAAATCCAATTTTATCGTATTCCTTTCTATCAAAATGATAACGGGCTTTTAAGTGCATTATACCGTCAGCACACTGGTGCAAGTCTCGTTTCCCAATGGGAAGGTTTACCACAGCTGCGGCAACGCTTTGATCATACTTTAACTCATCGTTGTATTTTTTCACCTTACTTCCATGCGGTTTTAGTGGAAGGCTTCTTAAATACTGAGCAAATGTTCCTTCACCTACCGGAATTCGTTTCAATGAACCGGAAACCAAAAACCTTTTTTCAATGGTATTTCCCTGCGAATTAAATTTAATACTCTCACTTTCCTGCAGTTCTTGATGAACAGGTGACTGGCCCATTTTTGAAATGGATACGTTGTTTTCCTGCGAATTGCATGAAAAGGCTAAAAGTGAAATAATTATGATTAAAAAAACTTGCATTCAGCACAACGCCAAACACCGTTTCGTATTGTTGAACGAAAAATGGAGAACCTTATACCTACCGAATGTCATGCTTAATTAGTGACAGTCGAATTATTCCTTCGTCTCCCTCCAATTCTATCACATAATTCCCCTGTGGTAATTCTGAAATGTCATACTCAGTTTGGGCCGGTGAATGATAGACCTCTTTTCCCTGGAGATTAAAAATACGCAACGAGGTGATGTCCTTCCCATCTACCTTTAACTGAAACTTGTCGGATGTGGGATTTGGAAATACGACAATTTTAGAATCAGATCCGTTAAGATCTTGCAAACCAACCGTTGTAATTTCAACCGATTCACACGTCTTGTTACTGCACCCTTCATCCGTTGAAACCGTAAGGCAAACAGTATACGTTCCATTCTCAGAGAAGGTAAACGAATCAGTTCCAGCAGTACCAGGTGTGGTTCCAAAGTCATACGTATATTTATCGTAGTTGCTGGATGCACTGTGGTCAAAGGTCTTGATAAAGCCAGAACCATTGACTGTGAAACTGGCAGTTGGATTTTGAACTTCAACAAAAACAGAATCTCTTGACGTACAATTATCTAAAGACGTAGAATTTAATACAAAATGACGGCTTTCGTTCGGCCAAATTTTTGGTGCAAGCGATGTTGGGTCATCCAAAAATGCGGTAGTCAACCATGTAATTGTTCCTGTACTCGTTAAAAGTATTTTGCCTGTGTCTCCTTTGCAAAGGAGTGTGTCCCCTAAGAAACTAGTAGTAGGTAATGGTTTAATTGCAATAGTAACTTCAGCCGTGTCTCTACAATTATATACATCAGTTACCACAACCGGGTATGTTGTAGTGCTTAAAGGAGTGGCTCGAGGGCTAATGCACGTATCGCAATCCAGTGTTGAGGAATTAAGCCATTTGATTTTACCTCCTGCTCGAACAACCATTTGAGAAGATTCACCGAAACAAATAGTGTCATTTCCTGAAGTATTAATGGAAACTGGTCGCCTTACGGTAACAGAAACGGTATCATATCCCCTGCATTTGTTATTATCTACACCTTCAACGAGGATTTTGTAAGGAAAATGAGAAAAAACTTTTCCTGTAAACGTGGTAGCTTGACAGTTGGTACATCCTAAATAAGTGCTTCCACTCCAGTTGTAATTAATGCCGCCTGTAGCAGACAAAGTCACTTTTGTTCCGAAGCATATCGTAGTATCCGATGTGACTTTAATTATTGGGTTTTTATTTACACTTACTTGTACAAAGTCACTCCCTGAGCAACCATTGGAATCAATTCCCGTAACTACGTAAAAGTTTCCTGCCTTTGGAAAAACATAAGGGTTTCCAATGGTGGAGTCACTTAAATCTTTTAACGAACGCCAGCGATACGTTACCCCACCGGTAGTATTAAATTGAATGGTATCTCCCAGGCATATTGAAGTGTCGTTACTCGACTTAATTTGCGGAGCAACATAAACACCAAGGTTTAGCGTGTCGCTTGCTTTACACCCGAAGGAATCTGTTCCTGTAACGTAATAAGTTGAAGTACCGGTTATTTTAATGGATGGGCTACTGCACGTAGAGCAGGAAAGGCCTGCAGCCGGAGACCATTTATAGTCCTTCGCCCCTGAAGCCACAAAAACTTTACCTGCGTTTGGACATAACGTGTCGTCTTTTCCAACGGATACTTTGGGCAATGTTCTCGTTATAACCTGTATGGTGTCCATGGCTGACTTTCCTTCTGAGTCGGTTACTTTTAAAATATAGCTGGTATTAGAGCTCACGGAAGCTGTAGGATTTGCCAATGTAGAATCATTTAGTCCGGTAGACCGACTCCAGGCATAGGTATAGGTACAGCTACCCCCAGAAACCTTTAGGTTGTTTCCTAAATTGACGGAGTCAGATCCGCATTGCACAATATCTTTTCCCAGGCTCACCGAAACATCCAGGTTGTTAATGGAATCCAAGTAGTTAAATGCCCGGGTAAGAATTTGGTTCCGGTTTGTAAAATCAATGGTGTGACCTACGCCCAACATTAAGGTATCCCAAACATAATCCGTGTAGTTTTTCAGCGTGTCCCGCATTGGGGTAAAACGAGAATTAGGGGAGTCATTGCCGCCATGAACTATTGCCACCGGTTTACAGGCTGCATTGTTTCGTCTTCTCCGGGGCAAGTCATTTATGTTTGTTGCCGCTCCAATTGGCATGTACCCTGCAAATATTTCAGGATGTTCTAATCCATAAATGTAAGTAGCCTTTCCACCAAAAGAAAAGCCCATAATGTATACCTGACCTGTATCTACATTGTACCATTTAAACATGGAATCAATGAGCACTGTGGTAAAGGCGGTATCTATCTGGTCAATTATGCTTCCATTGGCCCCTCCATCGGGACAAACCAGTAACAGGTTATTTGAATTTGCAAATGTGGTTAATGTATCTCGCCACGATTTAGCATCCCATCTCGAAGTATTGAATGGATGCATGCCCACCATCATTTTATTCGGTTTGCTGCTGTTGTAGTTTGCAGGAACGAAAATGGAGTATTTTTTATTGACCGATTGAAAGGTAAAACTTCGATCAATTTTTGTCTGACCATAAAGCAACTGGGTACCAACCATAGCTAATACCAGAAGAATGAGTTGAGGTGATTTTGTTTGCATATCCCGGGTGTTTATAACAAAGACGCAAATTATTTGTTAATGGTTAAGCCATTCGTCAAATCAATTGCAGTTCTGCTACTTTTGAAATTCCAAAATGACAACAAAAATCCTGATCATTCGGTTTAGCTCCATTGGTGATATTGTACTTACCACACCAATAATTAGGATGGCAAAAGAGCAAATTCCGAATGCAGAAATTCACTTTTTAACCAAGGCTTCATTTGCCTCCATTTTAGAGGCAAATCCTTACATCGATAAGTGCATTACAATTAAGGATAAAATCATTGAAGTAATTCAGGAGCTTCGGGCAGAGCAGTACGATTTTGTTGTTGACTTGCACAACAACATCCGTACGGCAAACGTAAAACGAGCTCTAAAAAAACCATCAAAGAGTTTTAATAAACTCAACATCGAAAAATGGATGTTGGTGAATTTTAAGAAGGACAGCCTTCCCCGGGTGCATATTGTTGATCGCTATTTGGAAACTTTATCCGATTTTAAAATTGAAAACGATAAGAAAGGGCTTGATTATTTTCTAAACGAATCGGACCAGGTGGACCTAAATGCATTACCGAAACCGTTTCATTCCGGGTATATCGGATGGGTAATTGGAGGGTCTTATTTTACCAAAATGCTCCCTACAAAAAAGGTGATTGAAATTGCCCGAAGAACCGACAAATCCATTATTCTACTGGGTGGCCCCGAAGATAGGGAGGCAGGGAATGAAATAGTTTCCAGATTGGGAAACAAAGTCTATAATTCTTGTGGCAAATACAACTTGAATCAATCGGCATCCCTGGTACAGCAGGCAGACAAAATTTTGACCAACGATACCGGACTCATGCACATTGCTGCGGCATTTAACAAGAACATTCTTTCGTTCTGGGGCAATACGGTCCCCGAATTCGGAATGTACCCTTACATGCCTGAATATCCTGAGCGATCTACCATAATGGAAGTTGAAGGCCTTCGATGCAGGCCCTGTTCCAAGTTAGGATACAAGAATAAATGCCCTAAAAAGCACTTTCATTGCATGCAACTGGTAGATGTAGATGTAGTTGTCGACTGGGTTAATAGTTGATAAACCATTATCTTTAGCAACAAAACGACTAATCTTTAATGCCAGGGGAAGGGTCCGCGTTCAACATGATTTCCGTTCTGAAGAACAATAAAGCTCTTCTGCGAAACAAGAACTTTTTTCTACTTAGAAGTGAGTACCTAAAGGCCGCTGAAAAAAGAAATATAGACCTTCAAAAGGCATCCCCTGAGGAGCTAAAAAAGGTCCGGAATGAGTTAATTGAATACAATAAAAAACAAACCAGAAAAAAGATTCTTGGACTTCTTATTGTGCTTGTAGCAACACCCTTGTTAATATGGGGTGCAATAATTTTGGGACAATGGATATTCGGGGATAGTCCCGATTTGAAGATTCTAAAAAAAGAGTCTCTGGATCAAATTAGATAAGCTTTTATAACGGGTCCTTGCCCCAGTTGTCTAATTCTTCCTGACTCAACAATTCTGGAAAAAACATTCTGCGTTGATACATAGGGTGCAGGTATTTTTTCCAGTCTGAACCACCGGTTGCAGCCTTCACCTCCTGTCCATGCTCCAAATAATGTTCAGCGGTGCGTAAATGAACCAATGGCCATTTTACATTAAAGGTCTGATCAAAATCTTTCATCAGGGCAATTAATTCATCCGTTTTTTCTTCTTCTGGTAATTGAACAAATTGTTGCCAAAGGTTTCTCGATTGGTATTTCTTCGCCAGTGACTTAAACCCGTCCAAATATTTTTCTTCGAATTGTTGAAGTGTCAATGATTTTTTACCTGTTTTACGATCAATTCCTGCGGCCTGCCAGTAGATCCAATTGAACATCTCATCAATATCGGCACTGTTTTTCAGTTCCTCTTTTTTGTGAGTATAGACCAGGTTCCACATATCGGTACAGTAAAACTCTATTTCGCGAAATGTAGCCGATTGAAAACCACTGGCAGGGGTTAATGTGTGTCTAAATTGGTTATATTGTTCAGGATCCATACCCTCGCGCATAACATCAAAGCTCAATTGAGCAACCTCGGTATACCGCTGAACTCTTTTTATTTTTTCATATAACATGCTGCCTGTAACCCCTTCAGCAACTGTTGCCTGTTCCAATTCATGAGTAACCAGCTTCAACAATAGCTCAGTTACCTGATGATACATAACGAATATGACTTCATCCGGAAAATCGGTTCTGGTTTTTTGAAGACTAAACAAGGCATCAACCTGAATATAATCCCAATAGTTGATTGCTTTAGCATGAAGCAATCCCTCCAAATAGGTATCCATAGGCTGCTCTTGCTGCTTATACTTTTCTTCAATTTTACTTAGGATTTCGTCTCTTGTCATAACGCTAATGATTTAGTGAGGCCAAATTTGAACAATTTAATCCTAATTGATACTGACAAAAATCAGTACGACGATTTAGTCACTTATTTTGAATAGCTCCATACACTATTGATCCTTAATTTAGTCGCCTAGAAATTCCGGAATGGATAGAGATATTGAATCAAGACAAGATGTTTTCAATCTGGTGGACAAGTTCTACAAAAAGATAAGGGCAGATGAAATGCTTGGTCCAATATTTAACCGGGCAATTTCCGATTGGCCAGAGCATCTTGAAAAACTGACTGACTTTTGGGAATCGCAGTTGCTTTTTACAAAACGATTCCGCGGCAATCCACAGCAGGCTCACATTGACATCGATGCCAGAGAAGGGCACTCCATTTCAAATGCACATTTTGGACATTGGATGAACATTTGGTTTGAAACGGCTGATGAACTTTACAAGGGTGAAATTACGGAGCGGGCTAAACACAATGCCAGAAAAATGAGCACCTTTCTATATCTAAAAATTTGGGAGGCTCGACCTAATAAAGATTCCTAATATTCTAATTGTTAACGACAAATGGTTTATCTACCATTTGAAGTTTATTTGCAATTCTTATATGGTATAAACCATTGTTCAGGTTCGAGATATCCAATTGAATTTCATTTAATCCTGAATGCCACTGCTGGCGATAAGCCACCACCTCTTGAAAACTGAGCATGACCATGTTTTTCTTTTTCAAAGGGATAGGCACCAAAGAGCGAGTCAAATAATGCACAAGTTGGCTCCAGGTTATCTTTAGTAGAATCGATCCAATGGGCTTGCTATTTATACAAATAATCTTCCATGGGCAACTGCTTTCCCCGGTAGTTTAGGGTCGAAGAAGTTACCTTATATTCTGCGACCGCAATTGCGATTAAGTAATTCACTACTGGATATTTATGCTTCCAATGGGTTCTAACCAGGTTTTTTCCAATGGAATCGCGGCTAACCAAAAGTCCTGGGGCAGCAGCATGAAAATGTTGAGGATGGATAATGGTGATATCGAGCGAATCTGCCTTGTCGTAAAGATCCATTTTGCAAGGCCACCAATACTTAGCACCATAAGGTTCAGACATGGTCCAAAACGCGGTATCGCCTTGCATAATGCCAGAAAAGAAATAGCGATAAGCTCCTGATGTACTCGCAGGATGTCCTCCATATACTATTCTGGAAGTTGCAAATTGGCCTTTGTTAAGCTGCTTTTTAAGCGGAATAATGAGCTTATTGCTTGGTCTATAAAAATTGTTATGCGATACACCATCAATTTCAATGGAGTAAATTGACATGTTTAATTCTGAAATAAAATCAAACTTAAGTGTATCCAAAACCTGACTGGTTACTTCAAAAGTCGTTTTAATCCCTCCTTGAATAGTATCTATTCCAGGTTTAACGTTAAATTCTGCATCGATGTTTTATGTCGTAATCATCGAAAAAAGATGCTCGGGAACCATCTTGATGTGCCGATCTCATCTCAGACTCAACCAACGATTTCATTTCAGGGTCAAGGTAGTTTTCCTGTGAAAAACCCTGTAAAACCAAGACGTATAAAAAGGGAAATAAATGCTTCTTTCATGGGTGCCGAAATTAATCTTTAAATCTTCTATGCCGTAACAACATTGCTAAATGGTAATATCAAGTCAATTTAACCAGATAAATCGATGTGTTTCTAACATTCTACCTCAATCAAAGACCTTGGTTTTGTACATTTGAAACAATGAAAAATCCACTCTTTATAATTCCTATACTTTTCCTGTTTTCTTGCTCAACCAATGAGAAACCTGTGATCGATGATAAGCCAAAATCTAAAGTTTGGCGTGGGGTTTTGGTTCTCGATTCGGAAGGAATGATAAAACTGCCCTTCTTATTTGAATACGATGTAAACGATTCCAACACGCAAAAAATAACCCTGTTAAATGCAGAGGAACGAATTGAAGTGACCAATGTCCGACAAGAAGGGGATAGTCTTTTTATTCGGATGGACCCATACGATTCAGAACTTCAAATTGCATTTGAGAAAAAGGAAATGAAAGGCGTATGGATTAATCGTACAAAAGGTGATGACTACATCATTCCTTTTTATGCCCGAAACGGAAGCAAATTACGATTCCTTGAACCCAAATTTGAAGAATATGACGTTAACGGAAAATTTCAGGTGCAGTTTGGTGATTCGAGCAAGGGGTTCCCGGCATTGGCTGAACTAAAGCAAAAGGGAAACAAGGTCACTGGAACTTTTAGAACCGAGACCGGCGATTACCGCTATTTAGAAGGTGTTCAATCGGGCAATCGATTATTTCTTTCCTGCTTCGATGGGTCACATGCGTTTCTTTTTACTTCTAACGTTGAGATTGATTCGGCAGACAATCAGCTGAACCTAAACAATGGATATTTTTATTCTGGGAACCATTATCAAAAAAAGTGGACCGGCGCAAAAAATGACACATTTGATTTAATGCACCCCGATTCACTTACCTACATAAAAGACGATACCTCTTCCTTTGGATTTCAACTGGGTATGTCATCAGGAGATGTTCTGTCTCTGGAACACCCAAATTTTAGCAATAAGGTATCCTTTATCCAGATTATGGGAACCTGGTGTCCGAATTGTAAGGACGAAACAGAATACCTGAAATCGGTATATGAAAAATGGGGAGCAGATCAGGTATACGTGCTGGCCATAGCCTTTGAAAATGGAAACAATGTAGAGCAAGCTCAATCACGTTTATCTTCTTATCGAAAGAACATGAACATACCCTATGATTTGGTTTATGGTGGAACTTCAAAGAAGGAAAAGGTAACTGACATTTTTCCGGCCTTGAACAAAATCATTTCTTTTCCCACACTGATAATTCTTGACAAACAGCAGCAGGTAGTAAAAATCCACACAGGATTTAATGGCCCCGCAACTTCACGATATCAGCCCTTTGTTGAAGAAATGACGGCATTAATTGATTCATTAGTAACACAATAAGATATGAATAAGATTGTATTCGCATTTACCGTTTTTACATTTTCAGTATTTACCTTAAGTGCCCAATTCTGGTTGCCAACTCAGGAAAAGTCTTTGAAAGTGGAAGGAAGAATTCTGCTCGTTGAGCAAGCTGACTTTGAATGCAATCCGGCCATTGTAGAACACCTTAAAAAACATTGGACCCTAAATTCCGAAATAAAGGGAATGACCGCTGAAGAAATTAACGCTCTACTGACCCCAGAAAACGCCTCCAAGTATTTGGTGTTAACCGGAGACGCAAAGCAAGAATCCAGAACGGTTCAAGGAAAAAACCAATTTGCCGAAATTCAATCGATTATCCTCTACCCTGGCGAAAATGCGGGTAATAGAAATAACGCGGATCTTGATCGCGAATGGATTTTTAAACTGGGCCTGCCTTCGTGTTTAGTATCTGAAGAAGAGGTTTTGTTTCTTTCTCAGCACATGTATAAATACATTTCAAGCATGTGGGACAAACCAAAGTCCGGTAACCGAAAAAAAAGTAAAATTCCTCCTGCTTCTACGCTTTCATTAAAGGAAAAAACCCTGCTTATTCCGGCAGACATTTGCGAAGTGGATGAAGCTATGATAGGGAAATACTACAAAACGAGTTTTAAACTAGCCAGTAGAGATGAAATAAAATCGGCAATAAACAACAAACAAAAAGGCTCTGCTTATTTAACCGTGCTTTGGTCGGATCATAAGTTTGAATGGACCACTTTTGCCATTGATTGCGAAACCGGAGAGGTGTTGGCCTTTGCGCGAAACTCCGATTTTAAAGAAAGCATTGCCAAAAAATCATTCGATGCCAATACCGAATACTTGTCCATTTACAGGAGTAAATCGAAGATTAATTTGATGGGAATAAAATACTTGGGTAAGGCCATTACCAAAGCCGAAACAGCACGATAGAGACTAAGGCATCCTTAACTATCAATAGAACATCCTATCACATACTTACTTTAAACACAACGTAAAAAGTATAATTCCAGGTCTCAGAAATCTTTACTTTTGCGCCCGAAATTATCGAGCTAAATTTTGAGCGAAACATGAGTTTGCAATTATCTGAACAGGAATTAGTTAGGAGGGAAGCATTAAACAAAATGAGGGAACTGGGAATTAATCCTTATCCTCCTGAAAAGTTCGATGTTAATACAACAACTACTGAAATTCTTGAAAAATATAAACCTGAGGCTGAAGGTTTTCAGAACGTGTCTATTGCAGGTAGAGTCATGTCCAAACGGGTTATGGGTAAAGCTTCGTTTGCAGAAATTCAGGATGCCGAAGGACGATTGCAAATCTATGTATCTCGAGATGAGATTTGCTCTAGAGAAGATAAAACCTTGTACAACGAGGTTTTTAAAAAGCTCATTGATATAGGTGATTTTGTTGGAATAAATGGGTATGTTTTTACAACCAAGGTAGGAGAAACCTCACTGTTTGTACAGGAACTCAAAGTATTGAGTAAATCACTTAAGCCACTCCCTATTGTTAAGACCGATGCCGATGGAAAAATTTATGATGCTTTTGTAGATCCGGAATTGAGGTATCGTCAGCGTTATGTCGATTTGGTGGTAAATCGCGAAGTAAAAGACACTTTCGTTAAGCGAAATATTATCATGAATACCATGCGCAACTTCTTCAATGAAAGAGGTTATATGGAAGTAGAAACACCTATCCTTCAACCCATTCCAGGAGGTGCTGCTGCTCGCCCATTCATTACCCACCATAACGCATTAGACATTCCGTTGTACTTGCGAATAGCCAATGAATTATATCTAAAACGGTTAATCGTAGGTGGTTTTGATGGTGTTTACGAATTTGCCAAGGACTTCAGAAATGAAGGCATGGACCGAACTCACAATCCCGAATTTACCGTTATGGAAATCTATGTAGCTTACAAGGATTACCACTGGATGATGGAGTTCACGGAAGAAATGCTGGAGAAGGTAAGTATTGCAGTTAATGGAACTTCCAAAGCCACGATCGGAGATAACGAAGTAGACTTTAAAGCGCCTTATGCCCGGGTACCCATTCTTTCGGCCATTAAAGAACATACCGGATACGACCTCAATGGAAAGTCGGAATCTGAAGTTCGTGAAGTTGCCATAGCGCTAGGGCTGGAAGTAGATGAATCTATGGGCAAAGGCAAACTGGTAGATGAAATCTTTGGCGAAAAATGCGAGCACAATTACGTTCAACCTACCTTCATTACCGATTATCCGGTAGAGATGTCTCCCCTGTGCAAAAAACATCGCGACGATGACTCACTCACCGAGCGTTTTGAATTGATGGTGAATGGAAAGGAATTGGCCAACGCCTATACCGAATTAAACGACCCTATTGATCAACGTGAGCGATTCGAAGATCAAATGAAACTCTCTGAAAAAGGAGATGACGAAGCCATGTTTATTGACCAGGATTTTCTTCGCGCCCTGGAATACGGTATGCCTCCAACGTCAGGTATGGGAATTGGCATCGATCGATTGTGTATGTTCCTTACCAATAATTCGAGTATTCAGGACGTACTTTTCTTTCCGCAAATGCGGCCCGAGAAATTTGAAACTGCTGAGAAGGTGGTAGAGCTAACCGATAACGAAAAAGCCATTTTCGATATCCTTAAAAACGCTGGTCGCATAGAAATAGGTGAGCTTAAAGCACAAGCTGGTCTAAGCAATAAAGGCTGGGATAAAGGCATGAAAGGCTTGGCCAAAAAAGAACAATCTAAGGTTGAGAAGACCGAAGAAGGATTGTTTGTCTCATATGCCGGAGCCTAAGTGAGCATTTCTTACGTGTCATTTATTGCCAAATCCTATTTCCTTAAAATCAATTTCATAGGCAATTAGTTACCGCCAAATAATGAAATAATACTCGGACAATTAGCAGTTGAACTGTCAAAAAAAATACATTTGCCAACTTTAGTTTAACACAAAAACAATATCGTTATGACCAACTTATTTAGGTTAGCAGTTATTTCAACCCTTTTCATTCTAATCCTACAAACTTCAATTGCTCAAATTGGAGGTAAAGGGGTTAATACAGATGAGTTCAAGAATTTTTTAAAGACTACCACTACCGTAGTTTTGACCGGTAATGAAGAATTTGACAATGCACTAAAAGCTGCACTTTCCGAAAACTGGACCATTACTCCAATCGAATATTCAAGCTATTCTGATTTTGAAGAATCTAAAATGATTCAGGATGGCAGTAAGTCGTTTATGTCTTTCGTGAATTTACTTAATACTACTCATTATAATACCATCACGACTGAACACAGGTACATTTTTATCGGGGTTTATATGGGCGGCAAAGAATCCATAAAAGAATACAAGTTTGCAGATTGTATTACGCAATATTTATTGGACCATTGGGGCAACGAAAAGAATTTTGAAGACATAACTTATAAGCTTCCTACGGTTATCAAAATGATGGAAAAAACGGTTCTGGATGTAAAGAAATATAACATTGAGGGAGGAAATACCCGTGCCATTATGGGCGGATTAGGTCCAAAATTTAACGGTAAAAAATCGATCGTTCGTGAAAAAACACTTTTGATTCCAAGGTCTTATGTGCTTACAGATGATTTTAAAAAACCTACCTACCGATCGGTAGAAGATAATATGAGGTTTAAGGCCGCATACGAAAAAGATATTATAAAGAACTATCCGTACAAGTATGAGATCTGCGATCAAGAAAGAATAAAAACGGCGCTAGGCTCTAACGAGGAAGGTGTTCTTGTCCTGTGTCTAACAAGAAGCACCAATAAGTTAGTATACATTTACGATCCAAGTGCTTCAGAAATTGTCTATTACGATTTTAGTGTGCAAGGATTAGCTATGACTGGTAAAGACTATAAGTTGATTGCCAAGTAATGGCAATTATTTTAATTGTAGCCTTAAAAAGAAAAACTTTCTCTTAATCCCCGAACCAATCACCGTCAAACAATACTATTTTGAGTTATTGATTGACTGGGCTTCCTGGTAGCCGTCCATGGCTAACCCGGTATTGACAATAAAAACAGCTCCGGCCATCAATGCAAAAGCGGAACCATCGTGCCCCTGAAGCGTGTTACCATCTGCAAAAGTGTAGAACTGCTCCAGGTAAGTAAGTAGAAGCGCTCCAATTGTAAGTAATATTCCAAGCACTGTTCTTTTACCGTTATAGAGATATCCCAATCCCATAAAAAAGAAGTTAAGTACCGCTGCTATCCATTTATTTTTCATAACCCGTTTAATTTGAAATGTTTACTTGTTACAAAGTTGAGTAATGGAATTAAAAAAGTGGTTACCAGTTGGTAACCCCAATCCGATTAATGCTGGTAATTCGTTTCTCCCCATTCAAAAAGATCAAGCAAAATAGGAATTACTGACAGCCCTCTAGCGGTAAGTTGATAATGAGAATGTCCATTGGGTGTTTCTTTCCTAACCAGTCCAAATTCCATAAGGTCGGTAAGGTGTTCGGTTAGTACCTTATTGGAAAGGAAATTATCTGCATCGTCATAGTCTACCACTGCATCCTGAACATGGTATTTGAGTTCGTTAAACCGCAACGGACCCCGCCGAAGCTGGTAGAGAATGGAGCCTCGCCATTTACCTCCTAAAATTCTAAGTGCAAGTTCTACCGGGCACACCACCTGATGTTTGATCTTATCAATTTTTGAATTCTTTATTTCCTCGAGCATACTTTTTATAAATGGACTTAGTAAAAGTACAAAAAGCTGAAAACAAGAATGTTCTCAGACCTCGGTTAGAGCCACTTGTTTGGATTTGAGTTTATTGTTCCAAACACTTTTAGTTAGCTCGGGTTGACTAGCAGCCAAATAGAAATTATTTTTACTTCCATATAAAACAGGTTTTAACCTATTCCCAAAATTGCGATTATGCTTAAAAGGACATTTCTATTAGCCCTACTTTTCTTTGCATGCCAATACCCTTCTTTTTCCAATGAATTGGATTCAACCGAGGCAAATGGATTGCTAGAACAGGCATCAGAGCTATTTCATGACCGGCCAGACTCTGCTTTACATATATTAAATTATATCATGGAATACTACCAGATTCATCTGGAAGACTAAGGTATTGCCAAAGTACTCCATACCCTAGGAGCAACCCATACACAATTGGGAAACTTTAAGGAAGGGCTAGCATATGGCTTACGAGCACGGCAGCATTATTTAAGGTTTAAGGATACAGCTGGTCTCGCAAATTGCGAAAACCTAATTGGATTGTCATACGATTATATGGAAATAATTGATTCGGCTTATTTCCACTATGACTTATCCATTCAACATGCGAAAGAGGCCAAGAATGAGTCTATTCTTGCCTTGACGTAAACAACATTGGAATGCTAAAATACTATGAAGGTGAACTGGATACCGCCATAGCTTATTTTAAATGGTCGTTAAATAGTCAGCTTGCAGCCGGTGAATACGAAAATGCGGCCAATTCATTGAATAACATTGGTGGAATGTATAAACTCAAAGGAGACTTTAAAACCGGCCTGTCCTATTATAATCAATCGTATCAGATGTATGATAGTTTAGAGATGAAACGAGGTGTTGGAACCGTTTTACTGAATATAGGAAGATTGTATGAAGGCCTTGAGTTTAATGAATTGGCCCTGGAGAATTACAAAAAATCAGAACAAATTCGCAAGGAAGTTTCTGATGAGTATGGCCTGGGAATAGTATAAAGTAGGTTAGGCTATCTGTTGAGTAAAATAGGGCAAGACTCCCTGACAATCAATTACATAGATAAGAGCATAAACCTGAACAAAAAGATGGAGGTAGCTACCAGTTTGGTAGGAAATTATGTTTTCAAAGGGGAATATTATTTAGGGCAACACATGATCGATTCTGCCAACCATTACCTGAACTTAGCCCAATCTTATAAAGCGCCCAATTTATCCAGGTCAGTCCAATTAACCTTGGAGGAGTTTGACATTGAAATGCGACTAGAACAAAATGTTTATGATTCAGTTGATGCAAAAAATTTACAAGTGTATCAAGATGCCCAGGAATTAGGGGTGTTGGACCACTTAGCCAGAGCTTCAGAACTCAGATACATGTACTTTGAGCAAGTCGGAAACGGACTAAAAGCACTTGAATTTCATAGAATGTATAAGCTCTATGACGATAGTTTAAAATCGGTTTCCATGCGAAAGTCCACCAGTAGGGAGCAAGCTAAACTGGAATACCAACGTGAGACGATAGAAAAAGAACAAGCGGAAAAATTGAAGATAGAAAGAAGAAACGGGTTGGAATATTCAGGCATTAGCATTGGAGTTTTTGTTCTTTTCGGTTTGGTTTTTCTCATTGGAAAGTATCAATTGCCTAAGTGGTTGATCGAACTATCTATATTTCTTCCCTTTCTCATATTATTTGAGTTTCTACTCGTCTTTACGGATCCCTATGTAGAGGCGGTTACCGGCGGAGACCCTATCTACAAATTGTTAATTAATGCCGGGATTGGTGGAATAATATTTCCATTGCATGCCTTTTTTGAGAGGACATTAAAAAAGCGGTTGTTTAAGCACGTTTGAAAAAGAGGTGGAGCTTAGAAAATTAAGTACTTTCGAGTGAATTAAATGCACAATTTCCTGTTTTAATCCATGGGCTTTTTTAGTGAGTTACTGGCTTTTCCTCAATTAATTAATACCTACAAAAAGAATTTTAGGGTTCAAAAGGAATTTATGGCTCATACCATTGAATTGGATATTGCTGAGGCATTAAAAACCAACGATGGAAGTATAGGCGAAAAGGACATTCAAAAAATAAGAACCTATTATGGAAATGCGGTACCAGCCATTTTAGGAGAGGGCTACGCTATACTTAGAGGAAAGGCTTTAACCAGCGATGAACGAACGGTACAAACCTATCTTGGTGGCCTTACCGGCTTGTTCGATGACCTGTTTGATGAAAAAGAAATTGAACAGACTTGTTTGCTCGAAATGATTAACGACCCTAAGGAATCGCAGGCAAAAACCTCTTTCGAATTGTTATTCCTTAGGTTTTATATAAAAGCCCTGGCCCTTGGGAATAGAAAAAGAATTATAGAGCTCTTGGTCAAAGGTTTTTATGCACAGGTAGCCAGTCTGGAGCAGGTTCAACAGGATGTAAGCCAGGAGAGGATTGCAGAAATTACGAGAGAAAAAGGCGGCATATTTCTTCAGTTTTATCGGGCGGGATTCCATGAACCACCAGGTAGTGTAGAGAATGAGATGCTGTATAACATTGGGGCTGCTGGCCAGCTGGAAAATGACATTTTCGATCTCTACAAAGACCACCAGGACGGCATAAAAACCCTTTCGACCACAGCTCCCTCTATTGATGAGTTGGAAAAAACATACGATTCCTGGATCAGTCAATACCAGGTGAAACTCACTCAACTCAACTTTGAGGAAAAGGCTATAACCCGCTTTGAACGCTTTACACGAATCCTGTATTTAAGGGGAAAAGTTTGCCTAAGCCAATACCTTCAGCTCGAAACTCAAATGGGGGGACAATTGGATGTATCAAAATGTACAAGAAAAGACCTTATTTGTGATATGGGTAAATTGAGTAATCAGTTAAAATTGATGGGGTTGTATTTGATGCCACAATTTCGTTTTAAGGAATAATGCTTGGTAGCCCAATTATAAACTATCAATGTAAAGTTTAACAATGCGTTCAATATCATCGTAGGTCCACTGATACTTCTCCAGGCCATGAATCAAAAAGTCATCATGGTGAAACAATTCTTTTATTGCAGCCCTAAATTGATCATCTTTCCTTGGAATTTTTATTCTTACCGAATCAATTTCTATGCAGTATTCTCGGTTGGTCTTTTCAACTTCATTAGTCGCCATAGGTATACCATGATTTCTATATTGGTTAGTTAAATAGGAAGAGGCATACTTAATCAATGAAATATCACCTTTAATGACATAGTATCCCAGAAAATGATTACAGCTATATCTCCTAAGTAAATTTGGCTCGTATCTTAAATCCAAATAAACCGTAAAGTATTTTCTACCGTTCCAATAAGCTTCATTAACATCACATGAGCCAAATTTCCTGACTCCATACTGCCCTGTCCATGAAATAGATTCTATTAACGTAGTGTCAGCCTTAAGAAATCTGACAGTAAGATCGTTATATGCTCTTTTATTACTATCTGGTGAGTTATCTACATGAGCCGAAAACCAATTTTCACAAGTATCGCATTTAGAATACATTTTAGAGTTGGATAGACTTAAAGTCACCGATTCCAGTTCAAGACCATCGTATCTCAATACCTGTTCCTTTGGAATGTATGCTGTCTTTGTTTTTTTTCCCTTTTTGTATTTATAAAATATATTGAGGTTATTGACCAAGGTTATTTTACATGGTATTATAACATGATCTTTAGTCTCTATTTCATCATTAAAGTCCTGCGCGGATAAATGTATATTTACAAAAAATAGTAAAAAAGCTAAGCCTAGTTTAACTCCAGGTTGAAGCAATAAATGCATCGAATTTCAATTTACAGTCTAACAATATTATTCATTTCTAAATTCAGATGGTTTATTTTCCATTTGATCGTCACTCCTAACATTTTCTAACAACTCACCCTCAATCATTTAGCTCACTTTTGTGCTATGATTCACGGTAGAATGATGATTCCGATCGTAATTGCCATTATTTATTTATTCATCGTTGCGCTTATTTATGTTAAGCTGAAACAATGGTTTAGTCATCGGAAAAGCTGGAAGGTTGTTAAAGGCGTGTTTTGGGTAAACGTTGGCTTAATCATAGTTGGAATCTTGCTGGTGTTGCTAAGGTTTCAAATCCCAACAAATATTCCCAAATTCATCATCAACTGGTTTGTTGGATTTTCATTTGCACTGCTGGTTAGCAACCTGATTTTTGCCATTTTGCTGCTTGCAGATTCTATAATTGGCATTCCCATATTTGCCTTCGGTAAACTAACCGGGAAATCAGAAAGTACAGCTAAGTTCAATGCAGGAAGACGGAAATTTGTGCAAACCACGAGCACGGTAGTAGCCGGACTTCCGTTTGTTTCTATGCTGTATGGGATCACCTTTGGTAAATACAATTACCAGGTTCGCAATGTGGTTTTAAAATTTCCAGACCTTCCTGATGCATTCAACGGGTTTAAAATTGCACAGATTTCGGACATTCATTCGGGAAGTTTTGATAGCAAGGAGTCCGTACTCAAAGGTGTGCGAATGGTTAATGATCAAAAGGCTGATCTCATAGCCTTCACGGGAGACCTGGTCAATTCGCAGTCCAGGGAAATCGTTCCGTTTCTGGATATTTTTAAGCAGTTGGATGCACCTCATGGTGTAATTAGTACAAAAGGGAATCACGATTATGGTATCTATCGCAATTGGCCTACGCAAGAAGATCATATTGCAGATCAGCAGGAGATGCAAGACCATCATAAAACGCTGGGCTTCGATCTCCTAAATAACTCAAACCGGATTATTGAAAAGGACGGTGAACAAATGAGTATCGTTGGTGTAGAAAACTGGGGGCTACCCCCATTTCCTCAGGAGGGTGATCTAGATAAAGCATTGGAAGGAACGGAAAAATCGCCGTTTACCATTCTCCTTTCACATGACCCCAGTCATTGGGATGAAGTCGTTCTAAAACATCAACGTCATGTACACCTAACCTTGGCCGGTCATACCCATGGAATGCAGTTTGGGGTAGAAATACCCGGTATAAAGTGGAGTCCGGTCCAATATCGATACCCACGATGGGCGGGGCTATACCAGGAGAAAGATCAATATTTATACGTCAACCGCGGTTTTGGATTCATTGGCTTCCCTGGCAGAGTCGGTATTATGCCCGAAATAACCGTTTTTAAGCTGGAGAAAGCCTAAAGGTAAGTCAGCCGACTTTTTAAAGTAGCACAAGCTTAACCTCACCATATACATTTGCCAAAAATAAGTTGACAATGAAAAATCTATTTAAAATTAGCACACTGGCGTTAGTTTCATTAATTATAATCTCTGCATGTAAAAAGGACGAAGACGAACCTGATACAACTCCTTCAACGCCTGCAGTAGCCGGTTTATACGACCAAATTAAAAGTGATTCTGGTTATACCTATTTTGATGGTGGCAAGCTGTTATCGGGTAAAGCTCCAAGTCCACACGGTAGTTTTAAACTACGATTTAATTCAATTGCACAGGCTGCTTTAGATACTTCAGGTGCCCTACCAGCTGGCAGTCAATTTCCAGAAAACTCAATTATAGTAAAAGACATATACAAAGGGGGTAGCCTTGCGATTTATGCAGTAATGCAAAAGAAAGCGAGTGATCCCAATGTAGCCAGTGGATGGGTATGGGTAGAATATGGCCCTAGTGGAAATGAAATATACAGAGCCTCACTAAAAGGTGCAGGTTGTACCGGATGTCACTCCACCGATAAGCACAGAGACTACGTAAAAACTTTTGATTTGCACTAGTTCTTTTTGCTCTGGAATTGAGCAATTATCTGGGCGACCTCTTCTTCTTTTTGGGTTCCTATTAACCTAATCTGGCCGTTTTTCAGTTTCATCTGAATACCCCGGTTTCCACGTGTGCTAAACGCTCTGGCATTTTTAAAGCCTATGCGAACTCCCCACCCACCAAATTCTTTAAGTGGTTTGTATTGGCGTACCTCAACCGAGACAATGTCTTTCCAGTGGTACAGCACAAACTTGCTATGGAAGGGATAGAACCGAATGGCAATTCCCTTATCGTTTATCCGGGTTTTCATTTTCATCAGCAGAAATAAACTGGCAATAAGGGCAAAAATTGAAAACGCAATTATACTTTCTAAAGCTTTTTGCTGGGGCAAATCCGATTGGTAAAATACGTTCATAAAGTCACTCAGGAGGTAAAACCCAACAAGTGCCAGTCCGGCAACTAATACCGGGTTATTGAAACGCTGAACCTCGGTAAACTCCTTATTTTTTTTCATGGTTGAAGTATACCTTGTAATAGTACATTTCCTTAGCTGGGTCGTATCCACGCTCAATAAATCGCTTTCCCGACTCCAGGTCATTGAAGTTCATTTTTATCTGAATGTTGGTGTCGAGATCAATTGAGTTTTTAATCTTTCGTTTCTCTTTAACAACGGTCTGCGGAACAATTTCAAAGTCGTCCATCGGTTCTAATTCGCGTTCCTTTTCGTAAACATTTTTAAAGTCCTGAAACTGTGCCACCCGAGCTGGTGCTTCCTCACCCCCTATTACCGTTTCGGCAAAGGTTTCCACATCAAACTGCTCATTTTTTTGAAAATAGTCTACCGACTTGGCCATAAATAAAGCCTCCTCCTGGGCATTGTCTTCTACAGCCACTACCTTCTTAGAAAAGTCCTTACACAGATTAATGACATTCGAGGTCAAGAAGACTTCATTTTTATCGGGCTTAACTCCTAGGAAGTGATCCATCCAGTAGTGGGTGTCGTAGTTGTTTTGGTCTACTACCATAACCCTATATCCACTTTCTTCTTCCGTATTAAAAATCAAACATCCCTTGTCCAGTTTTTTAACGTCGATACCCTGCTCCACATCGAGCATCACAAAGTTCTTTTTATCCCTCGCTCGTAAAAAAATGTCTTTCTTCTCCGATTTAAAAATTCCGATGGCTTCCACGGGCTCACCCTCCAAAATAATATCCCGAAAGTGAACAATGTATACCTCTCCCCTTTTTATGTGGGGGTGTTCGCTTTGGTTGTATAAATGTTTTAGAATATTGACGCTATACAAATGAAATTTCTCCGGCTCCTGAAACATCACCTTGCAATAGGAATAAATCTCGTTTAGGTTTAGATCGGAATCATGACTCAGCTTATAGGTTTCATCTCCCTTAAAAGGCCTAAGAAAATAACCAAACAGGATGTTCTCTAATTCGTCATCCAATTCATACAATCCTGCCGATGAAGTATACCCTTCTTCCTTCGATTTATTGCCAACCGTGTGTACAGAAAGTTGTGCCAATTGGGCTTCTGAAATTTCAATCATGGGGGTCTTTGTTTGCTGACGAAAATACAGCATCGGTTACTCAGGTAATAAGAAAAGTTTTCAAGAAAACAGGAGAGTTTTTTAAGGTTTTAGATCGAAAAAGGTGGGCTAAACTTCTAAATAACTTACAACCGCCTCAGCACATCGCTCCCCATCCATGGCCGCTGAAACGATACCCCCGGCATAGCCACCACCTTCCCCACTGGGAAACAACCCTTCGCAATCGGGATGCTGAAGCGTCTTGTTATCCCTGGGAATTCGAACCGGTGAAGAGGTTCTCGATTCCACACCCAATAGTTGAGCTTCGTTGGTATAGTATCCTTTCATCTTTTTACCAAAAGCCCTGAAAGCATGTTTTAGCCTTTTTCCAATGTGATCGGGAAGCCAGTCGTGCAGGTCCGATGACGTTATTCCGGGAATGTAGGAACAGCCATTTAGCATTGTGCTGTGTTTTCCATTCACAAAATCAACCATACGCTGGGCCGGAGCCGTTTGCGTTTTGCCCCCTTGTTCCCAGGCCAGTTGTTCCAGTTGTTTTTGATATTCAAGGCCTGCAAAAACCCCGTATTTCTTCTTGAGCCTGAGGTCCTCTATGTCTATGGCAACCACCATACCCGAATTGGCATACCTCGAATCCCGGGTTGAAGTACTCATACCGTTAACAACTACTTCACCCGATGTGGTTGCCGCAGGCACCACAAAACCACCTGGACACATGCAAAAAGAATACACTCCACGGTCTTTAACCTGGTGTACCAATGAGTACGAGGCAGAAGGCAAATGCCTCTCTCGCTGCGGACCACAATGATATTGAATAGAATCTATGAGGGGCTGAGGATGTTCAATTCGAACACCCATGGCAAAGGACTTGGCTTCTAACGAAAGCCCTTTACGGTCTAACAAATAGTATATATCCCGTGCCGAATGCCCGGTTGCCAATACAGTTGCTTCTGCCTCAAATTTATTTTGGTTCTGGTCTATCACAGAAACAACCTTACCTGATCTAATTTCCAAATCTTCTATTCGCGTTTCAAAATGAAACTCACCCCCCGATTGCAGAATAGTTTTCCTCATGCTGGCAATAATCTTAGGCAACTTGTTGGTGCCAATGTGCGGGTGAGCATCAATAAGAATATCTTCGGTAGATCCAAAGGCCACCAAAATGTCCAGTATGCGCTTTAAGTTCCCTCTCTTTTTACTTCTTGTGTAGAGCTTACCATCGGAGTATGTTCCTGCTCCGCCTTCGCCAAAGCAATAATTGGAATCCGGATTTACCTCATGCTTCCGATGTAAAATGCTTAAGTCTTTTCTCCGGTTCGATACATCCTTTCCCCGCTCTAACACTATTGGTTTAAACCCCAACTCAATTAGCCGTAAAGCGGCAAATAATCCCGCTGGCCCCGAACCTATAATGTTGACCCTCTTTTTATTGGAAACGTTTTTATAGTCTAGCTCTATTTCTTTTTCATCGGGTTTTTCTTCGTTGACAAAAACCAGGCAGCGCAGTCGAATTTTGGTTGGATACTTTCTGGCATCAATCGAACGCCGAAGAATTTCAATGTGTTTTATTTCGGATTCCGAAACACCAAGAATTTTAGTGCACTTGGCCAATCGAACTTTAGGATGGGTAGCTCCCTCAGGCGTAAGGGCGACTTCTATTTCCTTAACCAAGGAACTTAAAAATCGTAATTGAAACCCATATTAATCCCCAGGTTCTGAATGGTTCCAATGTTGTTTCTATTGTAGAATGTGAGGTGATACTGAGCAGATAGTTTAAAATGCCAACCCGATTGGCCCAACATCATTAAAGCACCCAATTCCGGGGCTGTTCCAAAGCTCCAAGAATCGTCAGCAAAACCAACATATCCCAGGTAAGTTTCATGTTCTATATAGTGTCCTCCAGCTGCAAGTGCAACATAAGGCATAATATTCCCTTCATCACTAATTATGTATTGCACCTTCAAATAAAGGGGCAACTGGTAGAGATAATTGTAGCGCACAGCGTTAATTGCTCCTCCACCAAATTCATAACTCTCACGAGCTTTCTTTTGATAAAACCCGTTCCAGCCAATTGAAGCCCCAATGGCCAATTTATCAGATAAATAATAATCGACCTGTAGGTTCATTCCTCTAAAACTTGCCTGATTAATGTAATCGGTAAAGTCTCCCATTGGAATGCCAATGTTATAATTCATTGAAAGTTGAAGGTCGCTGGACCCTTGAGCTTTTCCAATAAAGCTGAACGAGGCAACTGCCAGTATAATAACAACAATTCTTTTCATAGCTCTATTTTTTTACGTAAGGTGATTGTTCAAACATGATATTAATTGCCCGGTCGATCCGACTCGTGTTGTAATTGCTGGAAGATGCTACCAATCCAGCAGCCACGTTGTTCCAAACAACGGTCAATTCCTTGTCAACGTCATTTCTGTTTTGAAGGTCAATCATATTGATCACAACTGTTCCAATTTCATACTTATAGTAAGTGGTTGAAGGCCAGCCGTACCAGTATGAATATCCGTACCAACCCCAATATCCAGGGTAACCTCCCCAATAAGTATACGAACCAATGTTCGCATCGTTAAGCACAGAAACATCAATGCCCAAATCAGGCGTAGAATCCTTTGAAACCCTGGTATATCCTCGAGAAACCATGTTCTGAGAAATTAAACTTATCATTCGATCACTGTATCGAAAATAGCCTGTATCTGGTTCTGGTTCTCCTGCTCCTCTTTTGATTAGAAGAACACTATCAACAATGGCAAATGTCGAATACGAGCTAAAATTTGTATTTTGATTATAAAGAGACCCAATTATGTCATTTTCTTCTGTAGTGACCGAGTCTGCAGGATACTTGGCACAGGAGCTAATCAGCAATGCATATCCAAGTACAATTAAGAGGTTCTTCATTTTAAATAGTTTGGTTCAAAAATAGATTAAAATGGGTCGTTAATTATAACAAATGGCTGTTTACAAATGGCTAAATCCCAGTAATTATGCGTTACTTTGTATTTCTACTTTAGATTTTAGATATTGAGCAAATAAATTTGATTAAATGAGTACTGGACTGGATAAATCTACTAACCTTAAGCTTTGGGTTATTTTTAGTTTGTTCATTGGACTCATTATCAGTTTAATAGTACTTCAAATCAACAACTTCATTAACGCAAAAGAGCAACGCGAGAATATTGAAAGCTTAAGACGAGCTCAAACCAAATTTTTGAATTCTACGGCTGCAGAGCATTTTGGCAAAGATTCTACATTGGTTGAGCCAGGACCAAAAGAACAAGGCTCGACAACCGATTAAAACGCTCTCACTTTTTATTGTTCTACTATTTCAGAATTGGTTGGTGTACAATCGTCCATTTCACAATTTTCTTCGGGACCTTCCAATTCAATAGTTACGTGGTTAATCCCAGATTCGGCAAACACTTCTCTCACCTTCTTTTTGACATCTTCAATGTTGTAGTTGGCCAATTCTCTTTTAAGCACCAGGTGCAAACTGGCAATGTTGAATTCTCCATCCAGGCTCCATATGTGTATATCGTGCACTTCTTTTATGTCTACAATCTTCTCAATACGCTCTTCTATCTCCTTATAATTAATGTGGTTTGGAACAGCCTGCATAAATATGCCTTTCACTTTTTGGAAGTTTTTTAATGCATTGTACAGAATAAACAGAGCAATCCCAATGGAAAGCAAGGGGTCAATGATTATCCATCCAGTTAGTTCAATAACAAGGGCCCCAACCAAAACGGCCACCCAACCAATGGCATCTTCCAGCAAGTGGAGCATTACGGTCTTATTGTTTAACGAATCGCTATTATTTTTTAATCGCAATACAGCAATCCCGTTCATAACTACACCCAAAACCGCCAGGGCCATCATTCCCTGGGAATGAACTGCCTGAGGTTGCAACAATCGGGGAATGGTTTCATAAATAATAACTACGGAACCTGTGGTAAGAATGACAATGTTTAAAAGCGCCGCCAGGGTAGAAAACCGACGGTAGCCATAGCTGAAATTGAAATCTCTTTTCTTTTCGGAGGTCTTTTCAAAATAAAGCGCCGAACCAATGGCAATGGAATCTCCAAGATCGTGAATGGCATCCGATAAAATGGCCATCGAGTTAGTCAATAATCCCCCAATGAATTCAATAATGGTAAACGAAAAATTAAGAACGAAGGCAACCTTTAAGTTTTTAGTCACCGGATGAATGTGGCCATGTTCGCCATGGGAGTGCTCGTGAGAATGGTGATGTGCCATGGAGCAAAGGTAGGTAACATTGGATGTTGGATATTAGATGTTTGATGTCTAACATCCAAAATCAGATACCCAAGATCGAACCTATGATTTAACAGACCTTCTCTACTGATTAACAGGCGTTAACAGGTTAATCAGAACAGATAATGAACTTTTGAATTCTAAAGGTGTACCAGACTATGAACATCCAAACAGAAATGAAGAACGTAACGCAAGAATCTGATGAAGGATTAGTAGAGCGAATGGGTGCTGGAGAAAAGCCAGCGTTTGATGAGTTGTATCGCAGATACAGCGACCCTCTTTTCTCCTTTTTCATGAAAATGCTTGGAAGAGATCGTGAAAAATGCGAAGACTTTTTACAGGATATTTTCATGAGGCTTTTCGAAAAGTCGAATTACTTCGACCTATCGAGGCAGTTTAAACCATGGATCTATAGTGTAGCACACAACATGGTAAAAAACGAATACAAGAAAATACAGGTTCGACAAATTATGAGCCGGGACGCCGACACAGAAAATATAAGGGTAAATGGCAATAGCCCTGATGCTGTGACCGAAGAACAATTGTTTTCTGAGAAACTTAACGCCTGTTTGCTAAAGATTGATCCTGATAAAAAGGCCGCATTTATATTGAAGTACAAAGAAGGCTTCGCCATTCATGAAATTGCTAATATTCAGGGAGTAAAGGAGGGAACAATCAAGTCACGATTGTTCTATGTGAAAAAATATTTGTGTAACGAACTATCAGAGTTTAAACCCAATATTTAATACTGATTGATATGAAAGATTTATACGACTTATTAGAAAACTTCGAAAGCGGAGAAAGGGATAAAGAATCAACTAAGAAATTAGAAGAACAACTGGGTAACATGAAAAATTTTGAGCACTTAAACAATAAAATAATTGACAGCATTTCTCATCAAACGGAGAAACCTTCTAATGCTGTAAAGAACAAACTCGATTCGTTGTTCGAGGAGAAGGTTACAGCTAAAAAACCAAAACACAACGGAATTATTCCGCTGGATGAATTAAGGCATAAAAAGCCCTGGAAAGTATTCGCTTATGCAGCCAGTTTTTCCATGTTTCTATACTTCACCGTTCAAATCGGATTTAGCGATATGAGCTCTGTAAATGTTTCTTTACCACTTATGGCGGACAGCCTGGAGAAAAGTTCCGTAGACAGCAATCAATTTTATATTGATAGTTTGGTCATTCCCAATTAAATTGAATTAACTTGAGCGGCAATTTTGCTGCCTTGATTGTTCGTCGGTTTATACTCTTTTCATTTTTCCTTTTTGGATGTGTCGGGCCATCTGATGCCAAATGGACCCAGGAAGATAGTACACGAATTTTTAAGCAATTGTCGGTTGCCTTTTCTTATGCTTATAGCGAACCCGATACTGCTAAAACACTGTGCTCAATTGCACTGAAAGACGCAAGAAAAACCAATTACCCCTACGGTAAACTAAAGGCACTAAACGTAGCTGGAATTCTCGAAGACATTACGGGAAATAATGACAGTGCCTTATCGCTTTATTTCAAGGCACGAAAAATCGCAATTGAAATCAACGACTCTCTCTCCCAGGCACAAATTGGAAATAACATTGGGTTGATCTATTGGAACCAGGAAAAACTGGATTCTGCTTTAATCTGGTATCGAAACTCCGAGGCCTATTTCAGAAGGGTTAAAAACACTCAAAGCCTCGCCAATGCAATAAATAACATTGCACTTATATACGACGATAAGGACAGCCCCGATAAAAGTATTGTGCTCCATATAGAAGCACTTCGGTTACGCCAGGAAATTGACAACACATACGGAATCGGTGCCAGCATGCATAACATATCAATGGCATACACTTTCTTAAATGCACCCGACTCTGCCATTTATTGGGGCAAGAAAGCCATACCCTATCGGTTGAAGGTCAAGGACAATTATGGATTATCAAAAACCTATCACAACCTCGCAATTATATACGACAGAATCGATGAAGTAGATAGTTCAATTGCATATTCACTGAAGTCAATAGACATTAAAAAGAAAATTGATGACATGTATGGACTGGCCAGTGCGTATAATAATTTAGGATTGGTCTATTTTAATAATAAGGAAATAAGCAAAGCAAAATCCTGTATTGAAAATGGGTTGGAGATTGCCCAAACTGGTGAGTACATTAGAATATTAAATGAGCTATACGGCAATGCAGCTTTAATAGCCGACTTTGAAAAGAATTACAAACTCGCCAGCTCCTTAAAAGACTCCCTTGAAAAGTACAATAAGCACGCTTATGAAAAAGAAACCAATGAAAAACTCCAGAAGCTCCAGGTAGAATTTGAAGTAGAACGAAAAGAGGCCAAAATTGAACGGCTTAATCAGGAAAATGAAATCAAGAAAAGAGACCTGGAAAGGAGAAATATTCAAATTCAGTCGCTAGTTGTTATAAGTGTATTGGTGATCTTACTTGGGCTTTTGCTTTTCTTTTCCATTAGAAAACGTCAGGAATTGAAACACAACAAGGCCTTGCTGAATGAACGACAGAAGGGAAGTGAAGCTGTAATACAAGCCACAGAAGAAGAGAGAAAACAAATTGCCAAGGACTTACACGATGGCATTGGCCAACAGCTGGCAGCCGTTAAACTCAGCTGGGAAAACACAATCAACAAATGGAAAAAAGGAGATCGCCCTGTAAAGGAAGAATATGAAAAAATGGGGAAATTAATTGATGAAACCAGTTCAGATGTGCGCTCGATTAGCCACAGAATGATGCCACGTGTTCTCCAGGAAAAAGGAATGATTTCGGCTATAGAAGAAATGCTAAACTTAAGCCTCGATCCTGATAAAATAACGTATCGGTTTGAACACTTTCAAATCGACAGAAGACTTAGCCCCCGTTTAGAGGTAAGTATTTACAGGATTATTCAGGAACTGATTAAGAACATAATTACTCATAGTAACGCTAGCGAAGTACATATTCAACTCATGCAGGTTAAAAAGCAACTTATCCTTGTGGTTGAAGACAATGGAGTGGGTATTGACCCAAAAAACAATAAGTCAGACGGAATTGGCCTCTTAAGTTTAAAAGGCCGAGTAGATAGCTTTCAGGGACAAATAAACTTTGAACCGAGTCCCAATAGCGGAACCCTGGTAACCGTACGTATTCCTTTAGGCTAGCAGAATTCGTCGAAAGCCGAAGTTAAATTCTCGGCAATCATTTCTGCAGGTCTTCCTTCGATGTGATGACGTTCGATAAAATGAACCAACCTTCCATTCTTAAACAAAGCAATAGATGGAGAAGACGGAGGGTAAGGAAGCATGTGTTTTCTAGCCTGTGCAGTTGCTTCTTGATCAACCCCTGCAAAAACCGTTGTTAAAGCTTCTGGTTTTTTAGTGTGACCGACGGCCATTTTTACGGCCGGACGAGCATTTGCTGCAGCACAACCACATACGGAGTTTATAACCAACAAAACGGTACCATCCTCCTTATTCAAAGCGGTATCAACGTCACTTGCAGATGTTAATTCACTAAAACCTACTGAAGTAAGTTCTTCTTTCATCGGGGCTACTAAATCAGGTGGATACATAGTATTTTATTTGAATTTGTTTTAGGGTGCAAAATTAGGCATTAGGCCGCACCAACGTACACTGAGTTGTTAAATATAACTATCGTATATGAGACATTCGAAGCATATTGGTCATACCTTTTTTTGCAATAGGCATACTGGCAATATGAATCACGTAATCACCCACTTTAGCATACTCCTGATCTTTTAAAAAGAACTTGACGTCGTCTATGGTATGGTCAGTACTTACAAACTTATCGTAGTAGAATGCTTTTACCCCCCAAATAAGGCTAAGCATTTCCAGAATTTTAGGGTTGGCGGTAAATACATAAATGTAAGCATTAGGCCTGTAGGATGAGGTCTTAAACGCCGTATATCCCGAAAAAGTCATAGTCACAATTCCGGTAGCCTGGGACGATCGAGCCAGATCTGCTGCGCTGTTGCAAATTGAATCGGTAATCATCCTTTCCTGAATAAATTCAGGTTCAACCTTAGAGTTGTACAGCGCAGGATATTTCTCAATTCTAAGCACTATCTTATACATGTTTTTAATCACTTCAACCGGGAACTTACCCATTGAGGTCTCCCCACTAAGCATAACCGCATCGGCACCGTCCAAAACAGCGTTGGCTACATCATTTACTTCGGCCCGGGTAGGCGAAAAATTCTCTATCATGGACTCCATCATTTGCGTGGCAATAATGATAGGCTTGCCGGCATTTCGTCCTTTTTGCACAATATCCTTTTGAATTAATGGCACATCTTGTATCGGAATTTCCACCCCCAAATCTCCACGTGCAACCATTAAACCATCCGATTCTTTTATAATAGCCTCCAGGTTATCCAAGGCTTCCGGCTTTTCAATTTTAGAAATGACAAACGCCGACTTTCCCTTCTCCTTTATTATCTCTTTTAGTTCGATTACATCACTGGCTTTACGCACAAATGACAATCCAACCCAGGGAATATCATTCTCCAGAATAAAATCCAGGTCTTCTTTGTCCTTCAGGGTTAAACATGGTATTGAAACTTCCGTATTGGGAAGGTTTACTCCTTTTTTTGATCGAAGAACGTCTCCATGAACAACACTTGCCTTAACTTCATCAACCGAATTGGTCTCCAATACTTCAAGCCTGATTTTTCCATCGTCCAACAGAATCATGTCCCCTACTTTGACATCTTTTGGAAACTCTTCGTAATTGATCCAAACACGTTCTTCGTTACCAAGAACCTGCTTAGTCGTGAATCGAAGAACCTGACCGGCTGAAATCGAAAACTCACCATTTTCAATCTCACCAATTCTAATTTTAGGTCCTTGCAAGTCTGCGAGAAGCCCGGTCTGAATATCTAATTCCTTGTTGATCTTTCGAACAGAATCAATTACTTGTTTATGATCTTCGTAAGTGCCGTGCGAAAAGTTTAGCCGGCAAATATTTACCCCTTCCATTATTATGGATTTCAACTGATCGTACGATGACGTAGCGGGGCCAATGGTTGCTATGATTTTTGTTTTATTATTTAAATATTTCATTCTTAGTCTATTAGAAGGTTCTGTTTGGAGTTTAATTCTGAAGGATTAATCTCTGCTGCAGATAAAACCTCGTTAAGACTCCTTATTGATTTTATTAATTCTCCCTTTTTTGAACTTTCTACCAATCCGTCCACAATAAGAAAGTAATCTACTTCTCTTTTCTCTGGAATTAGAAGGCCATTTTCACTTCTGTTGTTCAACAGGTAGTAATACAAGTCCTGGCTTTCTATATGATAATTGTATGCAGAAAACCGTTGTTGTTGATCTTTTGTTTCCAGCACATAATCGCCTTGTTTCTCCAAATCGAAATCCAGATTTCGGTTTAAACTCCAGGCCAATCGGTAGTCTTTAAAGTGACAGAATATTCCGATCAGGAAAAAATCGTAATCATATTCAAATTCCAGCTTGGTAGTAGTCATAAATTGCCTTGAGTATGCAATATTATTAACTTTAAGCCTCTAAATACCAGTTTGCAAAACACTTATTTTATGCAGTGTTATAGAATGATGTGGGTTAATAAAACTACTATATAAATAGACACGTCATTCCCACACTATTCTACAACACTGTTTTATTTTATCCCCAATTTTTGAAGCAATGCCAGTGATGCATTTTGTTCTGCAATTTTTTTAGACCTTCCCTTTCCATTGCCCCGCATATCTTCTCCTTTAATAGTTACCGAGGCACTAAATGACTTAGCCGAAGGTGATGAATTGGGTTCAGTTTCTACTTTAAACTCAAGCTTTTTGTCTGCTTTCTGAGACCACTCCAACAAAGTACTCTTGTAGTTTTCAAATTCGTTTTCCAGGCTATTTAAATCCAGGTATTTTTCAATGAGTCCTTCAATGATAAATTTATGCACTGCTTTGTATCCCAGGTCCAAATAACAGGCACCGATAAACGCCTCCAGGGCATTTCCAGGCAAAGAGACTCCCGGTTGTTTTAAATTAACCGAAGTCTTTAATTGTTTATCCAGTCCAATTTTTAGTGCCAATTTATTTAAGCTCTTTCTATTAACAATGGCTGAACGAATAATAGTCAAATTGCCTTCATTTTTTTCGGGAAATCCTCTATACAAATACTCAGAGACTACAATATCAAGAACAGAGTCTCCCAGAAACTCCAACCGTTCGTTATTGTACTCCAGGCCATGCCTATCAGAGTGCGATTGATGCGTTAATGCAACGTGGTACAGCTGAATTTCTTTAGGAATGTTCCCCGTGGTTTTTTCAATGTATAAGGCTAGCTCTTGATCGGCTTCTTTGGTGTATTTCGTTTTTTTGAAAAACTTGATAAACGACACGCTAACTCTTTAGTTGAAAGGTATATAATTCATTAGACCTTCAAATGTAAATTAAGTCTAACTAATTACGAGCCAAACTATTGGCTAATTAGCATTAAGTTTAATGAAGATGAAATTTGTTCTAGTGTTTCTTGAAAATTACTGAAGCGTTATGGCCACCAAACCCAAATGTATTGGAGAGTGCAGCATTTACTATACGTTTTTGAGCTTTATTAAACGTAAAGTTAAGCTTAGAATCTAAGGCTGGATCATCAGTAAAGTGATTGATCGTTGGAGGTACCATATCATTTTCAATGGCTTTGATACACGCTATTGCTTCAATGGCTCCAGCAGCACCAAGCAAGTGCCCGGTCATACTTTTGGTTGAGCTAATGTTAAGGTCATAAGCATGGTCACCAAAAACACTTTGGATGGCCTTAACCTCAGCAACATCTCCCAAAGGAGTTGAAGTACCGTGAACATTAACGTAGTCGATTTCGGTAGGATCGATTTCGGCGTCTTTAAGGGTTGCACGCATTACATTGAGCGCACCTAGCCCTTCTGGATGTGGAGCGGTAATGTGGTGAGCATCACCAGACATTCCTCCACCTATAATTTCAGCATAAATGTTCGCGCCCCTATTTTGAGCATGTTCCAACTCTTCTAAAATTATTGCTCCGGCACCTTCACCCAATACAAAACCTTCTCGATCGAGGTCAAATGGACGACTTGCTGTTTCCGGAGAATCATTTCTGGTTGACAACGCTTTTAACGCATTAAATCCACCAACTCCAGCCTCTACAACTGAAGCTTCAGAGCCACCTGTAACAATGGCGTCAGCTTTTCCTAAACGTATGTAGTTAAAAGCATCGATCATTGCGTTCGTAGACGAAGCACAAGCGGAAACGGTAGAAAAGTTTGGTCCTCTGAATCCATGCTTTATAGAAATTTGACCGGACGCAATATCCGCAATCATTTTAGGAATAAAGAATGGGTTAAACCTTGGAACCTTTTCGTTGCCTAAGAAATTGGCAACTTCATTTTGAAATGTCCCTATTCCACCAATTCCTGAACCCCATATAACCCCAATACGATCAGGATCAGAAGTCTCGGAACTTAAACCTGAGTCTGCAACGGCTTCATCTGCTACCACGATTGCGTATTGCGAAAAAGGGTCCATTTTACGGGCCTCTTTCCGGTCTACAAAATTCATGATATCAAAGCCCTTTAGCTCACAGGCAAATTGGGTTTTAAAGTGAGAAGCATCGAAGTTTGTAATTGGTGCTGCACCGGATGTTCCATTAATGAGCCCTTCCCAATATTCTGAAACCGTATTTCCAATCGGGGTCAAGGCTCCCAGCCCAGTTATTACAACTCGCTTAAGCTCCATATAAATGTGTGTGGATTAGGGGAAAAGAAAAAACTGTCTTAGACAGTTTTTTCTATATAAGTTACAGCGTCACCTACGGTGGCGATATTTTCTGCGTGATCATCTGGAATTGCGATGTTAAATTCCTTTTCGAATTCCATAATAAGCTCTACGGTATCAAGAGAATCAGCTCCTAAATCATTAGTGAAGCTAGCTTCCATAGTTACTTCTGATTCTTCTACTCCAAGTTTGTCAACTATGATAGAGATTACATTACTTTTTACGTCTGACATTGTATTCAGTTTTGAGTTTTAAATTCTGTGCAAAGAAAAATATTTAATTGAAAAAAGGCAATGTTTTTTTAAAAGCCCTGCATGCCTAGTATATCAATGAGTTGCGCCCGAAAATTGCCTTAAAAATCGAACATCATTTTCAAAATACATTCTTAAATCATTAATTCCGTACTTATTCATCGCAATTCGTTCGATTCCCATTCCAAATGCATAACCACTATATACTTCCGGGTCGATATTACAATTTTTAAGCACATTGGGGTCTACCATTCCGCAACCCATTATTTCTAACCAACCGGTACCTTTCGTAATCCGGTAGTCAGATTCATTCTCCAGTCCCCACCAAACATCAACTTCGGCGCTTGGCTCTGTAAACGGGAAATAAGAAGGACGTAACCTGATTTTAGCATCCGCACCAAAGAATTCTTGTGCAAAGTAGAGCAGTGTTTGCTTCATGTCTGCAAAGCTTACGTCTTTATCTATATATAGCCCTTCAATTTGGTGGAACATGCAATGTGCACGAGCCGAAATGGCTTCATTTCTAAAAACACGCCCGGGAGAAATGGTTCTAATGGGTGGTTCCTGCGATTCCATTACCCTTACCTGCACCGAAGAAGTATGAGTCCTTAACGCCAATTCCTCATCAGAAAACTTATTCTTCACAAAGAAGGTGTCCTGCATATCCCTGGCCGGATGCTCTTCGGGAAAGTTTAATGCGGTAAAGTTGTGCCAGTCATCCTCCACTTCAGGGCCTTCTGAAATTGTAAACCCAATTCGAGTAAAGATGTCAATGATCTCCTGACGAACTAAACTAAGTGGATGCCTGGACCCAACAGGAACCTCAACTCCAGGTAGGGTTAGGTCATTCAACTCATTTTGAGCTGATCCACTTTCGTTTTCAGTTAAAGATTTTAATTCCGCAATTTTTTCCTCGGCTAAGTTCTTGAGCTGATTCAACCTCTGGCCAAACTCTTTTTTGCTTTCATGGGGTACATTCCTAAATTCAGCAAACAGGCCCTTAACCAGACCTTTTTGTCCCAAATACTTAATGCGTAGGTTTTCCGCAATTTCTGCGCTTTCCGCCTGAAGCGATTTTACTTCCTGAATGAGTTCCTCTACTTTATCGAGCATGTACCTGAATTGGGCCGCAAATGTAATTCTTTGATTAGCAATGTTGCAAGTTAAACCCATGCATCAAATGAAAAATGCACATTTGCACCATGAGTAAGGGTATTCGGTTTATGCTAATCTCCGTAACTGGATTTGCTTTTATGCAGTTGTGTGTAAAGTTCTTAAAGCATTTACCGACTACAGAACTGGTCTTGTTTCGCTCCTTAGTTTCAGTCGTTTTGTCTGGAGCTATGATTTGGAGGGAAGGAATACCCCCTTTTGGAAACAACAAACTGGTGCTTTTCTTTAGAGGTTTTTTTGGAACCATAGCCCTCACCTTATATTTCTATACCTTACAGAACCTTCCTATTTCCACGGCTGCTATCCTTCAGTATTTATCTCCAATTTTTACGGCGCTATTTGCCATTTGGTTGCTAAAAGAACCTATGAAGCCTATTCGGTGGGTGTACTTCTTAATCTCAATTATAGGTGTACTTCTTGTAAAAAAATTCAATCCCGACCTGAGTTACCTCTATTTAGGTGCCGGGCTCCTTTCTGCAGTGTTCGCCGGATTAGCCTATAACTGCATTCGAATATTGCGTAAAACAGATAAACCCGTTGTCATTGTCCTTTATTTTCCCTTGGTTGCCATTCCAATCATGTTGGTGTTGAGTTATTCAAACTGGGTCTGGCCAATGGGTATCGATTGGCTTACCATAATATTAATGGGTATTTTTACTCAAATAGGTCAACTGTTCATGACCAAAGCACTTCATATTGAAAAGGCCAACGTGGTAACCCCCCTTAAATACACTGGTATCTTTTATGCGCTGGCATTTGACTTCTTTATTTTCGGAGTACGATACGAATGGATGACTTTTGCCGGAATCGCCATGGTATTGGCCGGTGTAACATTGAATGTTCTTAGAAAAGGCTGAATTAACCGCTTTCGATACCATCGAATTTAAAATGTATCATCTCATCCTCTTCGATAGGAACATAATTATCTAACAGGTAATCCTTTGTATGAAATTTGACCTTAATAGGCTTTTGTCTTGACTCAAAATCTCGATGATCATAATCGAGAGCAAAGCCTGGATAGATTTCTAGGGACAGTTCTTTACCCATGTCAGAATTTTCGATAGACTCATTTATAAGCGGCAGAAACATTTGAAAAATTAAATTTCCTGTATAAACTATTAAACAATATTTCGGAAGGTAAGTCTTTGAATCTTCTTTTGAGGGTTTTCTAATATGAAGCACTGCTGAAGGAGTCTTAAAATACTTTCTAAATAATCGATTACGCCAAACAAATGGGGGTATGTCAAGAGCAACCCGATCCTCATTTAAAATCCAGTGAATGGTTGCGTTCATTTCACTTAATTCTGAATCTGGTGACAATGAAATTGCAATTTTGGAGAACATCTTATATATGTTCATAGGGTTATACTTCTTTTTCTGTATTCGGACCGATAGTATTCCTGCCTCTTCATCAATTGTAAAATCAGATAAATTTTTACCCCAAAAAATATGAGGGTTACCTTCAGTAAACCTTATGGTTGTAGGAGCATTCTTACCTGATTTTCTACTCTGAAATATTGGAACCTTTTTCTTTGTTTTCCGGCCTAAAATCGAATTGTACGGGCTGATAAAATTGGCAAGGTCTGATTCATACCTCGAAAAGCGATTATTACAATAATCACATTCTTCATTACTTGTTACGTTATTTTTTCCAAATAATTCTGATATCACATGGGGCTTCATTTTGAATGTGGTCTCTGGCTCGGTTTTGCCACAAAACTTACATCGCTTCTTTACACCCTTCCGATATGCACCAACAAATGATTGGCTATCAGCAAGAATTTCATATTTGTCAAGAAAACTTTTTAGGTTCATTCGATTGGTTTTCACCATAGCTATTTTTTAAAACTAATCAACTTTCGTTTCAAATAGACCCTCCTTAACCAACCCGGCAACACAATGACTCCAATAAACAGGTAAGGATAATAAGTGAATAATCGCCATAACAATGCAACTACACCGGGGAACCCTTCCGTAATGTAGTCACCTAAAAATTGCGTGAACATGTATTCGGCAACTCCAGCCCCACCAGGCGTAGGGCTAATGAGCATAATAACCCACATAACCAGTTGACGACCATACACCATCATATGGTCATTAAATGTAAGACTGCCTACCGCCAGGATAAGAAAATTTACAACCCAAAACCTTGCCGTCCACGAGAACAGTGTTGCCCCAAATGCTTTAGCCCAAAAAGAAATCGGTTTTCCTTTAAGTTCTCTGGATGTAGTAATAATATCATTACCGGTTTGAATAGCGTCTGCCCTATACTTTTTCAAAAAACTAAAAAAGGTAAGCCGCATGATCAGCTTTTTAAACCCGCGGGGTGCAATAAATATAGCACTAAGAATAATTGAAGTAAGCAATACTATAAAGCCATACCCTACATAGAATACCTCCTGCATGCCCAAGTTAAACCCGAATACTTTGCGCAATTCATCAGGAAACAAATGTGAAGTACCAACAAAGGCAAGTACTATAGGTACCATAACAATATAGAATAGTTCATCCAGAAAGGCGGTTACCATTACAACAGCTGTACTTCTACCCAGGTTAATTCCCTCTTTATTGACAATAAATAATGCCACTGCAGAGCCACCGACAACCGAAGGTGAAATAGCCGATGCAAATTCCCAAAGCATGATTACATCAAAGGAGTTTCGCCACTTAATTTCGTTGTCGGTTAGCACCCGAATACGGTACATATAACCCAGGTCGCGTGTAGCAACCATAAGCAATGCACAAAAAAGCCAAATGGCAGTCATCCAGCCCCAATCGAGCTTGGTAATTTTATCAAAGTCAATTTCTTTCCAGAGAAACCAAACAGCTACTCCTAAACCAATAACAACGGGAATAAAAATTCGTGTTGGACTGAGTAATTGTCTTACCGGACTTGATTTCTTTTTTTGCTTCGCCACGATCTGTTCTCCCTCTCTTATTCTTCTCCGATTACCTTTGTCCAAATTCTATTCAAACATGAAAAAAATATATCATCTTTCAACTTGTAGTACTTGCCAGCGAATAATACGAGAGCTGGATTTGCACAACAAAGGCTTCGAATTTCAGGACATCAAAACTAATAAAATTACACCCGAGCAAATCGACATGATGGCAGAGAAGTCAGGAAGTTATGATGCTCTGTTTTCAAGAAGAGCAATGAAGTACAAAAGCATGGGGTTGGCTGAAAAACAGTTGTCTGAATCTGACATCCGGAACCTTATATTGGATGAATACACTTTTCTAAAACGTCCTGTAATTCAGATTGATGACCAGCAATTTGTAGGTAATTCAAAAAAAGTAATAGAACAAGCAGCTAGTGCGTTAGCATAAAAAACGTTGATGCGAAGCAAGACTCTTGTTGCCCACCTGGCTGTTCTTTCGGCAAACCTGATTTATGGAATCAACTACACCTTTGCCAAGGATGTAATGCCTGGTTACATCAAACCCTTTGGTTTTATTTTTTTACGTGCCATGGGTGCCTTGAGTCTTTTTTGGACCGTTTCTTTTTTATACGGGCAAGAAAAAATAGAAAGGCAAGATTTTAAAAGGTTAGCCCTATGTGGCTTTTTTGGAGTGGCCTTAAACCAACTGACTTTTTTTTCTGGATTGAGCATAACCTCGCCCATAAATGCTGCAATTATTATGACAACCAATCCGGTACTGGTTTTGTTAGCGGCATCCATTATTCTTCATGATCGAATAACGTTTCAAAAAATAACCGGTATTTCCCTGGGAATAGTTGGAGCGGCTATTTTAATCCTATTTAAAGGAGACTTTACCATAGATACTTCCACCTGGTATGGTGATTTGTTGGTATTTATAAACTCCATGTCTTATGGTATCTATTTGGTAATTGTGAGCCCATTGATGAGAAAGTACGAACCACTAACCGTTATCAAATGGGTTTTCACCTTTGGCTTTCTGTTTATTATACCATTCGGATTCAATCAATTCAACGAAATTGAATGGCAAAGTTTCACTTTGGACATTTGGTTAAAAACAGGATTTGTAGTGATTTTTACCACCTTTTTTGCCTACTTACTTGGAACCATAGGGTTAAAATCCCTGAGACCCGCTACGGTTAGTACCTATATTTATTTTCAACCCGTTTTTGCTGCATTTTTTGCCATCATGTTAGGTAAGGATGAATTAGACCTGATTAAGATAATAGCAACCTTACTGATCTTTTCAGGCGTTTTTTTGGTGAGCAGAAAATTCAATTAGCTCGATTACTACCTTTGCCGCAAATTGTACGGCATGATACGTTCGATGACGGGCTTTGGAAAAGCTTCGGGAGAGTTTGAAGGAAAAAAAATTACGGTAGAAATCAAATCGTTGAATTCTAAAACCAATGATACTAAGATGCGGCTGCCTAGCAGTTACCGTGACAAAGAACTGATCGTTAGAAATCGTGTTGCGGCTAAACTGGACCGGGGCAAGATCGATGTTTTTATTTCCATTGAAAATGTAGAATCAAGTTCCGCGGCTACCATTAATCAACTATTGGCCAAAGGGTATTATAAACAGTTGAAAGAATTAAGTACGGAACTTGATGAGGGCGGTGATTTTATGGACCTTGTCATGAAAATGCCGGGAGTGTTGGAAAATCTGTCTTACGAAGCTGACCCGGAAGAATGGAATGCCATAGTTGAATTGATTGACCAGGCGCTTGTTGAGATAGATACATTCAGAACAGAAGAAGGAAAGCAATTGGAAACCGATTTAGTTAAGCGCCTGGATAATATTTCTACGTACTTGAAGGAAATCCAGGTATATGCTCCTCAACGTATTGAAGAAAAAAGAGAAAAATTGCTTAACCGGTTCAAGGAAAACGAAGAAGATCTCAAATCATTGGATCAAAATCGTTTTGAACAGGAATTGATTTACTACCTGGAAAAGCTAGATATTACAGAAGAAGAAGTTCGGCTGAATACGCACTTGGATTATTTTAGAAAAACCATGGATTCTGGTAAGTCTCAAGGTAAAAAACTGGGCTTTATTAGCCAGGAAATGGGTCGTGAAATCAATACTATTGGATCCAAATCGAACCATGCCGGAATGCAAAAGCATGTGGTTCAAATGAAGGATGAGCTTGAAAAGATAAAAGAACAAGTACTTAACATCCTCTAATAAGGTGAAGGGGCAAAACGGAAAAGCAATCATTTTTTCTGCCCCATCCGGTGCAGGTAAGACCACCATCGTGCATCACTTATTAGGCAAAATTTCTGACCTTTCATTCTCCATATCAGCAACCAGCAGAGAACAACGGGGGCAGGAAATACATGGTACGGATTATTATTTTTTGTCTCCGGCTGACTTCAAAGAGAAAATAAAAAATGAGGAACTCCTGGAGTGGGAAGAAGTTTACCCGGACCAGTTTTACGGCACCTTAAAGGAAGAAATTGGGCGGATCTGGAGTGAAGGAAAGTGCGTCATTTTTGATGTTGACGTAATCGGTGGCCTAAACCTCAAAAAGCAGCTGGGGAAAAGTGCTCTTTCTGTTTTTGTGCAACCTCCTAATCAACAAGAATTAGAAAAACGGTTGAGATCAAGGGCTACCGAAAGTGAGGAAAAAATAAGAATGAGGTTGGATAAAGCAGGCAAAGAACTTGCCTTTGCCAAAGAGTTTGATGAAATCCTGATCAACAAAAATCTGGATGAGGCATTTACCAATGCTGAAGGTTTAGTGAAAGACTTTTTAAGCAAATGAGAATCGGACTGTATTTCGGAACATTTAACCCCATCCATGTTGGGCATCTGGTAATTGCCAATCACATGGCTCAATACAGTGGTTTAGACAAGGTTTGGTTGGTGGTTACACCTCGAAATCCGATGAAACAAAAGGATTCGCTTCTTGCTGATTACCATCGTTTGGCCCTGGTGAATAGGGCCATTGAAGACAACAACAAGCTCAAAGCATGCGATATAGAATTTAAACTGGAAAAGCCCTCATACACTTCGCATACCCTAGCTTATCTAAAAGACCAATATCCTCAGCATCAATTTGACCTTATAATGGGTGAAGACAACCTAAGGACATTCCATAAGTGGAAAAACCACGAATCCATTATTTCAAATCACAGATTGATTGTCTACCCACGAGTGCTTACCATTCAGGAAGAAGCACAATTAACCAAGTATGAAACGAATTCCTTGGTTGACCACCCCAATGTAGAAATGATTGACGCCCCCGTAATGAAAATATCAGCTAGCTTTATTCGGAAAGCCATTAAAGAAAAGAAGGACGTACGCTATTTGCTAAGTGACCCAGTGTGGAAATACGTTGACGAGATGCATTTCTACGAGTAGCATTTAAATCTTCAATTTTATCTTATCTCGGGCTTCTTTTAATAACGACTCACGATTGTTGGGGTGAGCGATATTAATTAGTGCCTTAGCCCTTTCCCTAAGGCTTTTGCCATATAAATAAGCAACCCCATATTCGGTAATAACGTAGTGAACGTGTGCTCGGGTAGTAACCACACTTGCTCCCTTATTGAGAAGTGGTGCAATCCGCGATACTCCCTTTTTTGTGGTACTCGGTAACGCAATAATAGGCTTGCCTCCTTCTGACAGAGAAGCACCTCGAATAAAGTCCATCTGCCCTCCTACACCTGAGTACTGCCTTGAACCAATGCTATCTGCGCATACCTGACCAAACAAATCCACTTCAATGGCACTATTTATAGCAGTTACTTTTGGGTTTTTGGAAATAACACTGGTATTATTTACCCAACCTACATCACACATTTGGATGAGCGGATTATCATCGATAAAATCATACAGTTTTTTACTGCCGATGCAGAATCCGCTAACAATCTTTTCCTGATGAGAATGCTTATGAAAACCAGTTAAAACACCTCGTTCAACTAACTCAATAATTCCATCGGAAAACATTTCGGAGTGCATTCCTAAATTCTTGTGATGCTGCAAGGCCTTAAGTGCCGCATTTGGAATTCCACCTATTCCAGTTTGAAGGGTAGCCCCGTCTTCAACAATTCCCGCAATGTGGTTCCCAATGGCCATTTCAATTTCCGTAGGTTCCCGATAATCTACTTCGTACAACGGATCGTCGCAATAAACAAATGCATCAATTTCCGAGCTGTGAATGAGTCCATCCCCGTGAGTTCTGGGCATATTGGGGTTAACCTGTGCAATGACTGTTTTAGCCATATCAGTCGCGGCATCCGTAACATCAACGGAAACCCCCAGGGAGCAAAAGCCATGCTTATCGGGTTCCGATACCTGAATCAAGGCAACATCTAATGGCATTTCACCCCTCCTAAAATACCCCGGTATTTCGCTTAAAAACATGGGAATATAGCTCGCCCGACCCGAATTTACCGCTTGCCGAATGTTTCCTCCAACAAAAAAAGATTTGATATTGAATACTCCGTTATACTTTTCATCTACATAGGGCGCTTCCCATTCCGTGTGAATACTTACAATGTCTACATCTTTGAGTTCATCCCCTCTTTGGGTGAGTGCATTTACCAATAACCTTGGCGTTGCAGCGGCCGTATGTATAAATATTCGATCACCTGATTTAACGGCTTTTACGGCTTCACTTGCATCTTGAAATTGGATTTTATTCATCATAGGTACGGTAATTGTATTGTGCGCGTTCTTTAAGGAGGCAGAATTACATATTCAAGGACATATAAATACTAATTTTATCGAATTATTTTTTACTAATGAAGCAATTAATAATAATCTTAATCGGACTATACGTACTTGGGTTCCAGTCTCAGGCACAAAATACCGAATATATTTACAATCAGAATGAAGTTCATTTCTATGGGCTTGATTTCTCCCAATCGAAAATGATTGGTGACGATTTTGATCAGGAGAGTAAAATTGTTGAACACTATTTCAGGGCCTGGAACGACCTACTATTTGTCGAAAGAGATAAGTATAATGTAGAGAGACTATTCGACTTTAAAAAAGCATTTTATTACCCCCGGTTCTTAGATGGTACTAACCGCATGGTGGATGCCAATTCACTTCGAACCAATGGATCGCACAAAATTGAACGCGCTAAAATATTTGAAGCCGTTAGAAACTACAATCTGCCCCAAGATGCGGGTTTAGGTATGGTAATCTTTGTTGAAACATTCAATGAATACAACGATGAAAGTGTTCTTTATTATGCATTTTTCGATATTGAGTCCCGGGATTTGATCCTGATTCAGCAAATGAAGGGTGAAACCGGTGGAGTTGGATTTAGAAATAGTTGGGCAAATTCCATTCACTTTACTATGGAAGAGTGGAAGCGTTTAACCTACCGCCAGATCGTACTTGATAAGATTGCTCTTCTTCCTCAAGACGAACAACATAAGTTTTATACCAAGGTAGCTGACGAATACGAAAAAGATGATGTCGATTTCTTTGTTCAGCGGGTAGAAAAACGATTGAGAAAAAACAACATTGAAATGTGGAGCGACAATTATTATGTTCCGCTTCCCGTTCCAAGTAATGCGGTTCTGGCTGAGAAACCAAAACGCCCTACGAATACAGAAATCAAAAAAGACGTAAGTGCGGAAAAACCCGCGGTTGTTAAACCCTCCAATTATGTTAGTTCGGTGGATATCAATATTCCACAAGGGGCTAAGAAGAACGAATATCGGTATGCCTTAATCATTGGTAACGAAGATTATCAAAGTTACCAGCCCACGCTTAGCAAGGAATCGAATGTAGATTATGCTAATCGGGACGCGGAAGTATTTAAGAGGTATGCGGAACAAGTATTGGGTATTCCAACTGAAAACATTGTCTATTTACTCGACGCCAAAATTGTTGAGCTAAATAGGGCCCTTATAAAGATTAATAAGGCCATTGAGTTGTCGAATGGAAAGGCTGAGGTTGTATTCTACTATGCCGGTCATGGATTTCCGGATCAAAACACCAAGGATGCATACCTTATTCCTGTAGATGTTAGTGCCACAGACTTGAAATATGCGTTTAAGATGAACGACATATATAAAACACTCACTGAATTTGAAAGCAAAAGAATTACGGTTTTCCTTGATGCTTGTTTTAGTGGCGGTGCCCGAAACAAAGGATTAATGAGTGCCCGAGGGGTGAAGATTGTTCCTAAAGCGGATTACCTGGATGGTAATATTGTGATTTTCTCAGCAAGCAGCGGCAACGAAACTGCCCAACCCTTTCACAAGGAACGACATGGGCTATTTACCTACTATTTGCTCAAGAAATTACAGGAAACAGGTGGTAATACTTCTTATTCAGATATGCAGGGTTACCTGAAAGAAAATGTTGGAATTAAGGCCGTTTTTGTCAACGAATCGGAGCAAACACCCCAGATCAACTCGAGTCCTGCAGTAGGTGAAGAATGGAAAAAGTGGAAGTTTAATTAAGCAAGGTATGAGGTATATTTTATTATTACTTGTCCTGGTATCTACTCATCTTTATGCAGGCGAAGAGGGAAAGAAGATTAAGCTTAAAAACATTAAGGCATATGCTGTTGGAGCAGAAAATCAATCACCCGCCGAGGTAAAACAAATGGCCTTGAACGAAGCCAAGTTACAGGCTTTACAAAAGGCCGGTGTTACGGAGCAGATTACCGCCTACTCAGACTTTTTAACCAAGGAAAACAACAATCAAATTGAGGAGATTTTTAATTCCAATGTTCTCAATGACCTCCAGGGTGTAGTGCAAGATGTTGAACTCCTTTCCGAAGAAAAAAAGATCAATGATCGAGGGCTATTGGAAATCCATATAGTGGCTAACATAACGGTATTGAAGTTTAAGTCCGGGATGGACCCCAGCTTTGATGTTTGGGTGGATGGGGTAAAGCCATCGTACAACAATGGAGATAAGTTAACTTTTGATTATAAACCCAATAAAAAAGCCTACCTGCGGGCTTTTATAATAACGGAATCAAATGAAGCCTTTCAACTCTACCCAAACGATTATGAAGGTAATTTCGAAATGAATGAGAAAGAAACGTATACGTTTCCGCGAGCTTCATTGGATTATGAATTGACCGCTGAATTGAAAAAGGAAGCGCATCGGCTAATCCTGGTTTCGCTTAAATCGGACATTCCCTATAACCGAGAGGTAAGCTACAAAGCACTAATGGACTGGGTTTTTCAAATTCCCCCTGATCAACGAAGAATTACCACTTTTACCTTTGATGTTTTTCCTGCCAAGCCTTAACTTGGTCGGCAAATGAGTGAAGACCTTAGCAGCTATCCATTTTATAAAACAATTGCACTTGTTCTAGGGCCAATTGCCTTTGTATTATTCATTGCAGCCAGCCCGAATCAGGAAGTTCCCTTATACCAGGTTTATGGTATTGCCACCTGGATGATCATATGGTGGATGGCTGAAGTAGTGCCCATTTACATCACGGCCTTATTACCCATGTTTCTTTTTCCTTCACTGGGTTTGTTTAGCGTTAAAGAGACCTTTATTCCCTATGCCAACCCCATCATATTCCTGTTTATGGGTGGGTTTATCATTGCGTTGGCCATGGAGGAGAGAAAGCTACACATTCGTATGGCCTTATACATAATAAAACTTACCGGAACCAAGCCTTTGGGAATTATGCTGGGTATGATGCTGGCAACTACCTTTTTAAGCATGTGGATTTCGAATACTGCCACTACGGTTATGATGTTGCCCATAGCACTTTCGGTATTGGACTTGTTGCGTAACCAAGGCTCAACCAATGATAGGGAGTTCAAAACATTCTCATTGGCCTTACTGCTTTCCATTGCCTATGCAGCAAATATTGGAGGTACAATGACCATTATTGGCACTCCACCTAATGTAGTTTTTGCGGGATTGTTTGAAGAATACCACAACATTGAAATTGGCTTTGGAAAATGGATGCTCATTGGAGTTCCTAGTGGAATAATTCTTCTTGGTCTTACCTATCTGCTTCTCACTAAGGTCATATTAAAAATCCGGCTCACCGAAATTGAAGGGAGTAAGGAATTATTCGAAAAGAGGAGAAACGATTTGGGCAAAATGGACAGGGGCGAACGAATGGTAATGATCGTTTTTATTCTTACGGCAACACTTTGGATGTTTAAGAGTCAATTCAACTGGTTGCTGGGAGGTCCTGTATTGCACAATACCACCATCGCCATGTTGGGTGGTATACTTATGTTTATACTACCAGTTCATGTAAAGCAGGGAGAATTTATTCTGGATTGGAAAGCAACCACTCGATTACCCTGGGGTATACTTATCCTATTTGGTGGAGGGTTGAGTTTGGCCGCAGCGTTTGGTCAGGTTGGGTTAATTTCAAACGTAGGCAATTGGGTGGCGGAAAATGTTTACGCCAGTGTATTTGTTCTGGGGCTGGTCCTTATTGCGTTTTCAATATTTGCAACCGAGGTAATGAGTAACGTTGCCCTGGTTACTGTTCTTCTCCCGGTTGTAATTGCCATATCGGAGGGTGCCGGAATCTCGCCCTATGAAATTACTATTCCGGTTACTTTAGCAGCTAGTTGTGCCTTTATGATGCCCATTTCCACACCACCTAATGCAGTAGTTTATAGTAGTGGATTGATTAAAATGGCTCAAATGGCAAAAGTGGGGCTGGTACTTAACATTCTTTCTATGATTGTATTGGCAGTTTTGGTTCCCTGGCTGATTGGGTGGGTGTTTATATAAACTGCCTTTTTAGGGCTTTTAGCTAATACGAAGAACCACCGCCAACGATATGGTTGACAAGCCATACCCAACTCCTGCTCTAATACCCAAAGGCTTTATTGGATAGTACACAACTCCAGTGGAAAACATAATTGCTATTGGAATCGTTTTAACTTCTTCCACATTATCTACACCGTATTTAGAATAAGTTGTATAGCTCTTGGTCCCTTTTCTATATCCCACGCCAAAGGTTATAAATGGGTCTAATTGTTTAATTCTCTTATTGCGGTGGAACGGGTGAAAAGAAAAGATAGGAATAATGGCAAGCCTCTCGTGTTTGTATTTAAAATCGTAGGAGTCTTGACTGTCAACTACCCTAACGTTTAGCGATATGTTGGTGTAACAAACATCAATTCCATAACTGATAAAGTCACTTGATCTTATCTCGAATCGTCCTCCTCTTGGAGCGGCAACATCTTTGGTAATGTATATTTCCGGATTTTTAAAAGTATTCTGATATCCCAGGAAAGCAGCTAGATACGACCTTACGATATAACCTGTTTTTATTTGCCTTCTGAGCTTTGACTCCTCACTCCATTCATTTTGCGATGACCAACCAATTGCTCCACTAAATTCAACATTTTGGGCATGGGAGTGTGAATAGTTTAAAAGGAATAAAACCGGAATAAAAATTAGCGCTTTCATTCTTCAAAGGTTGGTTGAGAATGAGTAAAGACTTTGGCAAATATTGCAAACGAAAAAAGTACTTATTGCAAAAAACCCCAATGTTTCCATCAGGGCTTTTGCAATTAATTATTAAGTAAAGTTTTATTTAGACACATTTGACTTCGCTACGCTAGCCAGAACACATTTGACCTCCTTTCAGTCGGTCGAATGTGCAGCAGATAAGCCTAGAAGGCATTCTGCTTCGCAGAGTGCAGGCGGCTTATCCGCTGCACATTTCACAATCGTCGCCCTCTTCTACTTTGGCGCGTTGCTCTTGTAACCATTTAGCATATTCGTCACCGGTCATAGAACCCTCCTGATGGGCTTTTACCTCAGCAGGTTGTTCCAGTTGTGTTTTATCAACGGTAAACTTAATGGCGTCTCTGGCAGCCTTGGTTCTCAGGTAATACATCCCTGTTTTTAGGCCTTTTTCCCATCCATAGAAGTGCATGGAAGTCAACTTGGCGAAGTTGGCATTTTCCATAAAGATGTTCAACGACTGAGACTGATCGATATACGCTCCACGATCCGCAGCCATGTCAATAATCACTTTTTGACTGATCTCCCACGAGGTTTTATAAAGCTCTTTTAAGTTATCAGGAATTTCCTGAATGTCCTGGACAGAACCATTACCGGCAATCAGTTTATTCTTTAAGCTATCGTTCCAAATTCCAAGGTTTACCAGGTCGCGAAGCAAGTGCTTGTTTACCACCACAAACTCTCCTGAAAGTGTTCTTCTTGTGTATATGTTTGATGTATAAGGTTCGAACGCTTCGTTGTTTCCAAGAATTTGAGCTGTAGAAGCGGTCGGCATTGGAGCCAATAACAAAGAGTTTCTTACTCCGTGTTTTTTAACTTCTTCTTTTAGTACATCCCATTCCCAACGATCGGTAGGTTTAACACCCCATAAATCGAATTGGAATTCACCTTTAGAAGTTGGAGAACCTTTAAATGTTTCGTAAGCACCGTCTTTTACCGCTAAATCTTTAGAAGCAGTCATGGATGCATAATAGATCGTTTCAAAGATGTCTCTGTTCAATTCACGCGCTTCAGCAGAATCAAATGGATGACGCATTAGAATTAACGCATCGGCCAATCCCTGAACACCCAAACCAATTGGTCGGTGACGCATGTTGCTGTTTCGAGCTTCCTCAACCGGATAAAAGTTATTGTCAATGATTCGGTTCAAGTTAATGGTAGCCTGGTAGGTTACTTCAAATAATTTGTCGTGATCAAATTTTCCATCCACTACATACTTAGGCAATGCTAACGAGGCCAGGTTACAAACCGCTACTTCATCTTTGGAAGTATACTCCATGATCTCGGTACACAAGTTTGAAGACTTAATGGTTCCCAAATTTTGTTGTGGAGATTTAGAGTTAGCGGCATCCTTGTACAGCATATAAGGAGTACCGGTTTCAATTTGTGATTCCAAAATTTTAAACCAGAGGTCTTGTGCTTTTATGGTTTTACGGCCTCGCCCTTCTTTTTCGTACTTGATGTATAGTTTTTCAAACTCCGCACTATGTACATCGGGAAGTCCGGGGCATTCGTGTGGGCACATCAACGTCCAATCACCATCGGCTTTAACACGCTCCATAAACAAATCGGGAATCCACATGGCATAGAATAAATCCCTTGCCCTGTTTTCTTCTTTTCCGTGATTCTTTTTCAAATCGAGGAAGTCAAATACATCGGCATGCCAGGGCTCCAAATAAATCGCAAAAGATCCTTTTCTTTTTCCTCCGCCCTGATCTACATATCGAGCCGTATCGTTAAATACTCGAAGCATAGGAACAATGCCATTGCTTTCTCCATTGGTTCCTTTTATGTACGATCCTGTAGCTCTTATGTCGTGGATAGAAAGACCAATTCCTCCGGCAGATTGCGAAATCTGAGCACACTGTTTTAGCGTGTCGTAAATTCCTGAAATGCTGTCATCTTGGGTAGTCAATAAGAAACAAGAAGACATTTGAGGCTTGGGAGTACCCGCATTAAACAGCGTGGGAGTAGCGTGGGTAAACCACCTTTCTGACATCAAATCATAGGTTTTAAGAGCCGATTCAATGTCATCCTTATGAATTCCTATAGCAACGCGCATAAGCATGTGCTGTGGGCGCTCTGCAACGTTACCGTTCAATTTCAACAGATAGGAACGCTCCAGGGTTTTTACTCCAAAGAAATCGTATCCAAAGTCCCGGTCATAAATGATGTAAGAGTCCAATTGCTCTGCGTTTTCCTGAATGATGTTGTAAACGTCATCGGCCAGCAAAGAAGCATTCTCACCCGTTTTAGGATCTATGTATTCATAGAGGGCCTTCATGGTAGCTGAAAACGATTTCTCAGTGCTTTTGTGCAGATTAGACACCACAATTCGGGATGCCAACAATGCATAATCCGGGTGCAACACGGTCATCGATGCCGATTGCTCTGCTGCTAAATTATCCAATGCAGCTGTTGTTACACCATCATAAAGGCCTTCGATGACCTTCATTGAAATTTTTTGAGGATCGACATGTTCCGATAAACCATAGCACAGTTTTTTAATCCGTGCGGTAATTTTATCAAACATTACCGATTCTTGTCTTCCGTCTCTTTTTAGTACGAACATTTTTCTATCCCTATTTAATTTTTTTAGAAATCAGCATCAAGGCTGAATGACCCACCTTTAGTTTCTTGATTGGCAACTCCGGCTTTTTGATATTCTGCTACTCGTTTTTCGAAGAAATTCGTTTTACCCTGTAGGGAAATCATTTCCATAAAATCGAATGGATTAGCTGCGTTGTATATTTTGTCATTGCCCAATTCAACCAATAATCGGTCTGCAACAAACTCAATGTACTGTGACATAAGTTTAGCATTCATTCCAATTAAAGAAACCGGTAAAGCATCTGTCACAAACTCTTTTTCAATGGAAACAGCATCGGTAATAATTTTCTCAATGGTTGACTTTGGAAGTTTGTTTACCAAGTGGTTGTTGTATAACAAGCAGGCAAAATCGCAATGCATTCCTTCGTCTCTTGAAATTAATTCATTGGAGAAGGTTAACCCCGGCATTAAACCACGTTTCTTCAACCAGAAAAGCGAGCAGAAAGAACCTGAGAAGAAAATTCCCTCAACGGCTGCAAAAGCAATTAGCCTTTCTGCGTACGAACCATTCTCAATCCAGTTCAGTGCCCAGTCTGCTTTCTTCTTTACAAAGTCAAGCGTTTCAATAGCATTAAAAAGTTTGTTCTTTTCTTCCGGATCTTTGATGTAGGTATCAATTAATAGCGAATAAGTTTCGGAGTGGATGTTTTCAATGGCTATTTGGAAACCATAGAAGAATTTAGCTTCGGTGTACTGAACTTCAGCCACAAAGTTTTCAGCCAGGTTTTCATTTACTATTCCATCAGACGCTGCAAAAAATGCAAGAATTTGTTTGATGAAAAATCGCTCGTTGTCGTTTAGCTTTCCTTCCCAATCTGCCAGGTCTTGTTGGAGGTCAATTTCTTCAGCGGTCCAGAAGCTTGCTTCTGACTTTTTGTACATCTGCCAAATGTCATCATGCTCAATTGGGAACAGCACAAATCGGTTTGGATTCTTTTGTAGGATCGGTTCTTCTAATTCTAAATCTTTTGCGGTCTTTATTTCATTAATGTCAGCTGGTAATGCTTCTTTGATCTCAGGATCGATAGTCTTTTTTTCTTCCATATTTCCTCTCCTATAAATGCTGTTATTAAACTGTTATTCCAAACAGGTGACAAAAATCTTGGGCCGGATTTTTACATCCGATATTTAGTTTATTGTTCTAAAAATTATGTCCTCGATTCGTGAAGCGAAAAGACAATTTCGCAACCTGCTAGACACAAATGTTGCTTATATATGCAATCAATTCAAGACGAAAGAATTCACAATCTGACCGAGTTTTCAACATTGTCAACTAACACCATCTTGTTGAAATAAAATAATGTTTTTTCCACAAGTTAGACCGATATTGGCTTACCTCGATTTTTGATGGTATTCACATCTTTTTTCTTGATTTTACGATGATTAATCCGATGAATTAATTACTTTGATAGCGTCTCGATGTTAATTACTTGTGAATAACCCCAGCAAACCCTTTTAAGCTCTGGCTAATTAAAAATGAACTCAAGGTTACGTCTAAGAATCTTCAACTTTAACAAATCGTTACACCGTTGATTATCAGTAAGATGCCTAAAATTTAGTTTTCTGAAGAAAAATTAAGTTTTGGAAAGGAGTTTTTCGGCCTCTTTTAATTGATCAAAAAATTCATCTCCGAATTTTCGAATTATGGGCTCTTTTAGGAATCGAAAAACGGGAACATCAAGTTCCTCGCCACATGAACAAGCAGGAGCACAAATTTCCCATTCGTGATAGTTCATTGCCGTAAAATTTCGGTATTCGCGAAGTCGAATAGGATATAAATGGCAGCTGATGGGTTTGATAAACTCAATTTTACCATCATTAAAAGCTTGCTCTATTCCACACTTGGAGGTTCCCTCTTCGTCGAAAAAAACAAAGGAACACTGTGCACCGTTGACAAGGGTGGTAACTTTTTCGCCATCAGTATCCCGTGCCCATATACCCTGCTCCTGAATTACTTCCTGGCCCTTCTCATCGGCATAAGGTAAGATGCTCTCCAGGTTGTCGCTTATGATCTCAATTTCTTCATCGGTTAGGGGTGCACCTCCTTCTCCTTCAACACAGCAGGCTCCTTTGCAAGCTGACAGATCACAAACAAACTTCCGATCAAAAACGGATTTTGAAACCAGTACGTTATCAATTTCGATCATGGCTGCAAATGTAATGTTGCTATTGTGTTAATTTGCCCTGTGCAACAAGAGGTAGAGAATTGGCTGGAAGAACACATTCCACAATGGAAAAGTGCTAAATTTTTGATCGCTGTTAGTGGAGGGGTTGATTCTATGGTATTGCTTCGTCTGTTTCATTCTCTTGGCCTCAACTTTAAAATTGCCCATTGTAATTTCCAATTGCGTGGAAAAGAATCGGATGGTGATGAAAAATTGGTTCGGGATGTTGCCAAAAAACTAAGTGTAGAGTTTTTGACAACGCGATTTAATACACAGCAGGAGGCGAACGACAAAAAGCTAAGCATTCAGGAAACAGCACGAGAACTTCGATATGCCTGGTTTGAAGAGTTAAGAAGCGAACACCAATTGGATTATGTGGTGATTGGAACACATAAAAGTGATGAAGTTGAAACCGTACTAATTAATCTTATTCGTGGTGGTGGACTTCGGGGAATACATGGTATACTTCCGGTTAGGGATGTCATCATTAGACCCCTATTGTCGGTTGACCGGGAAGCCATATTAAAGTATGCCAGGAAGAACCAAATTACATGGAGAGAAGATTCTAGCAACGCCTCCTATAATTATATGCGCAATAAAATTCGACATCAGATTGTCCCCATACTAAAAAAAATCAGGCCCAATGCAGAACAACAAATTACGGAAGGTGCTCAACACATTCGTGATTATGAAAAAATAATCTCCAACGAAATTGACCGATTAAGGTCACGGTTGCTGGATAATAAAACGGGATTGGTAAGAGTCAAAAAAAAGGAGCTAAGTAAATTGGATCCGGCCTACCTCTATTTATACGAATTGATTTGCGAATTTGGATTTTCATTCCCCGTTTGTAAGGACGTTATTACATCCTTAAATAAACAGGTGGGAGGGTTGTTCAACAGCGCGACCCATACTTTGGTGAATGATCGGGAGTACCTGATAATTACTCCAGCAGATCAAGGGCAAAGTGGTTCTGCAGAAATTGCACCGAACACCGGTTCTATCGAGATGCCAATTGGCTTACGCTTTAATAGGGCTGAAGCAATAAACTACCAATTGGAGAAAGAAAGCAACATTGCAGAATTGGATTTTGACCGATTAAGCTTTCCATTGATGGTCAGACCATGGCGAGAGGGTGATCGATTTCAACCTTTGGGAATGGCCGGCTTTAAAAAACTAAGTGACTTTCTTGTTGACGAAAAGGTTCCAAGAACCCTAAAGAACAGGGTCTTTATCCTCGAATCTGCCGGTGAAATTGTTTGGATAGTTGGTATGCGAATTGACGATCGGTTTAAAATCAACCAACAAACAGAGACCATTTATCGGGTTAGTTCATCCTAATCGCCTCTACCGGATCTAAACGCGATGCGGAAAAAGCCGGCCAAATTCCGGAAATGGTTCCAATTCCAATGGAAATTCCCAAACCAATAAGGGTGTTTTGGAGCGTTAGAACGACGAAAAAGGTGGTACTCGCATTGATTGCCACGGTTAGTAAATAAATAACCAGCAATCCAATTAATCCTCCCAACAGGCAAAGAAATATTGCCTCACTAAGAAACTGAAAAAGGATAAAATAGTTTTTGGCTCCTAATGATTTTTGAATCCCGATAAGGCCCGTTCGCTCTTTAACAGAAACGAACATAATATTGGCAATGCTGAACCCGCCAACCAAAATGGAAAAGAAACCGATAATGCTTCCGGCTATTCCCAAAACGTCAAATAATTTTCCAAAAGTGTTAGTTAGCATGCTGGTTTGGTTTAAGGCAAAATTGTCATCGCTCTTGGGTTTAAGACGTCTCATGGATCGCATAATACCGGTTAGCTCATCGATCAATTGCGAATTACTTATTCCCGGTAAGGCCTTAACCATAATAAATGGGTTAACACGGGAACTGGATATGTCCGTGAATTTTCTCGCGAAGTTTATCGGAATATAAATCTGCTGATCCTGGCTGTTGCCGAGAAAGCTTTCCCCTTCTCTGGTAAATACTCCAATGACCTTCATTTTTTGTCGTTTTACCTCAATGGTTTTACCAACTGGATTTACCATGCCGAAAAGGACATCAGCAATGTCGGAGCCAATCATGCAGTATGGCCTGCCTCCTTCACTCTCAGATATGGTAAAGTATCTCCCCCTTGAAAGTTGGAGGTCTTTAACTCTGTTATAATCGTAAGAAATAGCTGCCAACTCAATATCCTCAAAAGCATTGTCCATATATTCTGCTGTTGCTGACTGCCCAATCATAAAACAAGCAGCCTGGGCATACTTCGACTTCTTTTGTATGGCATGTAATTCATCCAAGTCGGGTAAGGGCCTGTTAATGTACCTCCACCAGGGATAATCCTGTCCAAATGTCCATGGCCATTTTTGTACAAAAATTACATTATCTCCCAGGGATTCAATGCTTCCTTTAATGTTGTTTTCCAGGCTGTCAACTAAGGTATAAACCGAGATAATCGCAAATATTCCAATCGTCACTCCCAGTAATGAAAGAACGGTTCTCAATCGATTTACGCGAAGAGCCTGAAGAGCAAAAACGAGACTCTCTCTTAATAATGTAATGTAGAGTTTCAAGAGTTTTGGATCTTATTTTCAATACGTTTTAGGGTTTCTGAAATTTCCTGCAACACATTAACGTCAGAATCGGAGCTAGGCTTCACATCGGATTTTGAACCCATAATTTTTTGACGTTGTGCGAGTACCATTTCGCGAAATTCTTTTGGTTTTTCTATGCCAATTAGGGTTAAATCTCCACCGGTTCGATTGCCCTGCCCTCCTGCGGTTTCAATTTCAAATATAGAGAGGCCCAACCATCGAAGAATTGGACCTTGCTTAAAAGTCAAATCTTGAATGTTTTCTAGAGGAATGGATTTTTCGACTCGAAATAATATGCCTTTTTCGAAATGTAGAACCCTCGTTTCGAGATGACAGGCAAGGGATTTATAATACCGATTAACGAAATATTTTCCAAGACCAAGAACCCAAACAACGAGAAAGGCCCAGCCTATAAAGGGGATAAGGCCGAATAAGCAGCCAATAATAAAAAAGTACTTTTTGATTTTTGGGTTGAAGGCCGCTTTAAATATCACTTTACTTTCCGACATGATTCAAAGGTAATTTGAATGTTGGAGTAGGGAAAAATAATTGGGAGGAGTGGTAAAATGATTAGCATTAAGTTTGCTTTTCTATCTACAGTTAGAATGAAAACAACCTTAACTATAATTTCTTTGTCATTGTCTTTAGTGCTATTGGGTCAAGTTAAAACTGACTCCAACATAGTTTGGAGTGAGAACCATGATAAGCTAAACTTACGTTGTGAATTGCTTGTTGATGAAAAAGGAGTTCTTACCAAAGTTTTTCATGGAAACGATTTTCTTAGAATACAAAAAGTCGACGAAGAAAATAATGTTCTGATGGATAAAACGTACGAGTTTGGCCGAATAGTGAAAGGAAGTTTGGAGGAGTTCGTAATCAAAACAAATAATTTTTTTATCCTTATATCTAAACACAGGAATTATGAAAGAGAGGAATTCGTTTATCGCCATACTAGAATTAATTCTACCAGTTTAGAAATCGAGGTTCATGAGGAAAAACTCTTTTCTCAAGATTTTGTGCGCCATAAAAACGTAGATAAAATATTTTACACTGTGTCGCCAGATGAAAGCAAGTTCTTTATAGGCCATAATAAACTCACTAGGAAACCCTTATCAAGGGCTGATTATGCTTTTACTTTTGTTGGAACCGTTTATGATGCTACTGCAAATAAGATCTATTCTGGAGAAGTTGATTTGGAAGGCCATAAAGATTATGTAAGAAACGTTCAAACCCTTGCTCAAATTACGAATGACGGATATGTGTTTTTTAGACACGAGCTTAAAAAGAAAATCCTTCAACTTACACCTCAATCTAGTCAAATAAAACAATGTGGAATTTCTGAAAAGATTTTGGAGTTTAATGCTTCATTCCATGAAATTAACAACATCAGAGTTTTTAACGGGAATAAGAACTATGTCTGTTTTACTTATTCTGAAGATCGAGATCGTCGGTTTCAAACCGGAATAGTTATTTGCAACTTTTCCCAAAATGGAGATTGTAATGTATTGACTGAGTTTAGGATTCCAAAAGAGCTTACTCAAATAATTTCCAATACTAGATACGAAGAATCTAGGGATTGCATTAGACGTACCGAAAGAGAAGAAGTACAATTATTCAATTGGAAGGTTTCTGAGTTTGAAAAGCTTGATGAAACATTTGTTCTTTTTCTAGAATACAATCATAGGAGTTCTTCGTTTAGTCCTTATAACATGGGCTCTGTTTTTCGCGATGGGGAACTGGTAGTTTTCCAGTTCAACTCTGATTTCAGTGATTACAAATACCATATTATTCCTAAGTTATTTGCTAGTGGATGTGATCTAAGTAATTGTGCGGGACTTCAATCAACCGCCAATGTTGCTGGTTATTCGATGTTCAATCAGAATTCTAAAATAATGTTGTTCTTTTGGGGAAACTCAAATAACGAAATACATATGATAGATACTCCAACCGAAGAAAGAGTAATCCATCATGTTCCTACGATGTATAAAGAAAAAATTTGTATGTATAGCGTAGAGATTAACAATGAACAAACCAGACCCAAATTTTATAATATGGGATCTTATTTGTCATCAAAATATTCTTTGTTATTAAATCACGGCGTATTACACGAAAACTATATCTATTTCAGGGCTCATAGACGTTCTTCAGCAACTGGTCGGTTTAAGCTTGCAAAATACCCTTTCTAAAAAAGTCGGAGCCTGTACTTCGCTTCTCAATCTTGATTGTTGCCGTAAAGATCACTTCATTTTCTGACATGATTCAAAGGTAATTTGAATGTTGGAGTAGGGAAAAATAATTGGGAGGAGTGGTAAATGAGTAAATAATACATTTGGGAACAGAACTTCGTATTACATGAATTGCATTTATATCCGATCATTACTAACATGTATTTTATTTCTTGCCGTTATTAGTCTAGTGGCACAACAAAAGCCAGAACTTAAATGGGGCATGGAGGAGAAAGGAGATAATATTCCTTATGAACTAAAGAAAACTTCAGAAGGTGTGGTTTTTCAGGTTTATAGAGATAAGTTTTATTTAAAAATAAACCACATCAACAAAATTGGCTCAGTCGCTAATTCAGCTACCTATAATATGGAGAGGTATTATGCCAAGCTAAATGCCGTTCCCGTTAGCCATTTTTATGTAGATGGCTTTTATTACTACATCTCTAGAGCCGCGAATAAAGAAATAAAAGGGATGAATTATTATTTGTATAAGATTAACTGTAATAGTTTAAAAATGGAGGCTGATGGCGAACTCTTTTTAGAACAAAATATCGGAAGAGGTTCAAGAGTTTCAAAACTTCATATATCAGTTTCACCAAATAAGGAACTGTTTGCAATTGGGTTTCATTTGCGTTCAGGTAATCCAGCTGAAAAAATTGAAGAAGACTCGGTTCGATATAAATATTCTTGTTCGGTCTATGATAATACGGGAAACGAACTATCCAAATTCGAGTATTCATTTTCTAAACCAAAGGAATTTTTCAACTGGTACAAAAATGGGTTCGTATTGAATAACGATGGGAATCTACTTTGTACTTCGAGAAATGTTAAAGGAGTAAAGGTTTCCACTAACCTTTTTACCGTTTCTTCAGGGGATTACTCCGACACCACAAGTTCTGAAGAGGAGTATACACCAACGATAAATGCTGGTCCATTTGCTGAGTATTCGATTAAATATGAAGAAAAAGAATACCTCTTTTTACCTCTAAACTCAGATATTTTGTATTCAGTACCTATCCTATCTTTTCTAAAAGAAAAAGATACCACCATAAACGAAATTTCAATTTTGCAGCCAATAAATTCAGAGCAAAGAAGTAATGTATTTTGTATTGTATATGGTGATAGTAAAAATAATACAAGCGTATGTACAGGGTTTGCAATTGTCGAATTTTCCAGCGATGGTAAAATGACTGTGCAATCCGTAAATCCAGCACCAAAGCATCAGATTGAAAAAATTAGAAAGGTGAAAAGTGAGGAAAACTATTATCCTTTATGGAGGTATGTAAATGGTAAGTACACATTAAAAGATTGGGTTTTTAAAGACTTTCTGCAAGTAGGAAAAAAATACTTTGTAATTTCTGAATACAATTACAACCATTTGAAGCTACATACTTCACCTCCAGATATTGTCTCTTTGGGACCAGATGGTTTATTTGGAGATGCCATTATATATCGCCTAAATGAAGATTTTAAACTTGAAACAAGTATACTAATCCCTAAATTTTATGATTCGGAATGTGTAGATGGAAGTTGTAAAGGATTGCTTGGGCAGGCAGCATTGAGAGGTTACTCGGTAGTGCCTGAAGTTAGAGGTATAAGTATTTTTTATTGGAATAATACTAAGAACGAAATTCTTTTTGATTCTTTATATACTGGAAAGAGATGGATGTATCCTACAAAGAGAAACTCAAAATATTTAGCGCTCTATAGAACTAGCATTCCTAATTCGGGATTGCCAAAGAACCAAATAATTGTAAGCGGTCGAGGAGCAAAGTACCAAATTTCTGCTAACACTACACTACTTCATAATGATAAGGTATTGTTTTACGGGAGTAAGGCAGGAAGATTTAAGATTGCAGAATTGCCAATTGAATGAGGAAATACCTCAAAAAAACAAAAAACCCCAAACCAATAAAGGAATGGGGTTTTAATAATGAGTATGTAATACTACTATCCTCTTGCTCTAACTCCTATCGCATATTTAAAGCGAATCAGCAAGTAGTACATCACCGGTACTATAATGAGAGTTAAGAAGGTGGCGAAGATCAGACCGAAAATAATGGTCCAGCTCATAGGTCCCCAGAACATTACATTTTCTCCACCCAAATAAATATCGGGGTTTCCGGTTTTCAGGAATCCAAAGAAATCGATATTCATACCGGTTGCTAATGGAAGCAATCCTAAGACCGTTGTAATTGCCGTTAACAATACCGGACGTAAACGCGTTTTTCCTCCTTCCGCAACACATTTGATTACCTCAGGAACGGAAAGCTTTTCACCTTTCTCAACATCAATTCCAAGTTCTTTTATTCTTCTTGCAATTACCAAATTGGTATAGTCAATAAGTACAATCGCATTATTTACCACAATTCCCGCCAAGGAAATAATCCCGATCATGGTCATGATAATCACAAAGTCCATTTGGAAGATTACCAAGCCAAGGAATACACCAATAAGTGAGAAAACCACAGACCCAACTATAATTACTGGTGTACTCAACGAATTGAACTGAGATACGATAATTAGGAATATCAAGAAAACTGCGATTAACAAAGCACTCATTAAGAAGGCTGATTCTTTTTGCTGTTCTTCCTGCTCTCCGGCAAAGGCCAGTGTATTCTCTTCCGGAAGATCATACTCCGCCACTACTTTCTTAATTTCCGCAACTACCTCATTCGCATTATAGCCATCAAGAACGTTAGACGCAATGGTGATCATTCTGTTCATGTCCTTTCTTTTTACAGAACTATAAGTAGAGGTTTTTCGTGCAGTTGCAATAGAAGAAATTGGAATCTGACGAATTTGCCCGTTGGTTTGATCGCGGAAAGTTATCTTCTGATCCATCAATAAATCTGCATCATATCGGTAATCGTCCTTCAACCTGATTACTATATCATAGTCATCTTCACCATCTTTAAAGGTTGACACCTCCTGACCGAAAAGAGCGGTTCTTAAAGTCGACCCGATTTGATATGTAGATACATTAAATCGCCTTGCCTTTTTACGATCTACCTCGATGATATATTCCGGTTTTCCAACTTCAACGTCCAACTTAAGCTCTTCAATACCACCTATGTTTCGTTCATCAATAAAACTCTTAACGCTTTCGGCCTGAGCGATCAGGTTATCGTAATCATCTCCGGTTATTTCAATTGTAATCGGTTTTCCAACGGGAGGTCCATCGTTGTTTTTATCAACGGTTACCTGAACCCCGGGAATTCCTTTTACAATTTTCCTCATGTCTTCCATTACATCAGAAGTTTGGATCCCTCTTCTGAATTGAAATTCAACAAAACTCACAGTAATTCGTCCCTTATGAGGAGTGTTTGCCATGGATGGACCCTGTGAAGGATCGGAAGTTCCTTCTCCCACCTGAGCAATAACAGATTTGATCAGGAAGTTTCTTCCCGTACCCTTAACCGGTGCTCCAGTAGTATCCTCATATCGTTTTCCATATTCCAGGATTCGGGATTCAAGTTCTTTGGTAATCACATTCGTCTCTTCGATATCGGTGCCTATTGGAGCCTCAATAAAAATGTTTACATACTTCGGCTGACCTATTGGGAAGAAAATCACCTTAGGTGTTGCCACTGCCAATAGAACAATCGAAACAATAAAAAAGACGATGGTGCCAATAAAGAACCAAATAGGATTCTTTCTTTTTAAGGCAATTCCAATGAACCCGTTGTATATGTTCTCCAATAATGGGAGGAATTTGTTTTGAAACCATTTGGTACCAGGTGAAAGAATATAATAGTTGAGGAATCCAATTACCCCACCTATTATTAGCAAGCTGCCAAATGTTAAAGCCCCGCCAAGTCTCATTAATATTCCAAACAGAATCATAGATATTCCTACGATTGCCAATTTTCGTGGGTTAGATTTCTTCTCTTCCACCTTCATCAATACCGATGTCAGCACCGGGTTAATCACCAGCGCCACAAAAAGTGAAGAACCCAATACCGTCATTAAAGTAACTGGAAGCCAGAACATAAACTCACCCATCATTCCTGGCCAAATTGCCAATGGAAGGAAGGCGGCAAGAGTTGTGGCTGTAGAAGCAATAATTGGCATGGCTACCTCACCTACTCCATAACGTGCCGCTTTCATAGCGGGCATTCCTTCTTCGTCCATCAAACGATAGATGTTTTCCACTACAACAATTCCATTGTCCACCAACATTCCCAGTGCTAAAATCAAGGAGAATAACACCATAATGTTTAAGGTAATTCCCATAGATCCCAAAATGAACAAGGACAGCAACATACTTAAAGGAATAGCGATCCCAACAAAAAGCGCATTTCTAATTCCCAGGAAAAAGAGGAGGACCAAAACAACCAGTAACATACCGAATATGATACTGTTTTCAAGTTCGCTCACCATTCTACGGGTGTCATCACTTTGGTCATTGGTGAGTGTTATGGTTACGTTATCAGGTATTACGCTTCCCTTAGCCTCATCGATAATTTTGTTGATCGACTCCGATGCCTGAATTAAGTTTTCGCCACCCCGTTTTTTAACATCAACCATTACAACTGGTTTCTGGTACTCCCGAGCATAGCTGGTTTTTTCCGCTTCTTCAAATACAACTTCCGCTATATCCCTTAGGTAAACAATGTTGAAGTCCTCTTGTTTAACAGTTACATCTTCAAGTTCTGACGCATCCATAAAATCACCAACAACTCGAACGGTTCGTCTTGTATTCCCAGAAAGCACATCACCACCAGAAATGGTAATGTTTTCATTCCTAACTGCATTTGCAATATCGTTGAAGCTAATTTCCATGGCCTCCATTTTGGCGAGGTCCACGTTTATCTTCATTTCCTTTTCGGTAACCCCACGAATGTCTACCTCCGTAATTTCCGGTAGAGCTTCGATTTTATCTTCTAAGTATTCGGCATATTCTTTAAGCTGGTCAACCGAGTAGTCACCGGATAGGTTAATGTTAACAATCGGCATCATTTCCGACATATTCATTTCAAATACGTTCGGATCTGCAGGCAAATCATTAGGAAAATCGGGGTCACCTTTGGCGAGATCCACCTTGTCTTTAACCTTTCTAAGTGCCTCTTCTGGAGTAATGCTAAAATCAAATTCAATAAATATGGTAGAATAACCCTGAACTGACGTTGAGGTCATTTTATCAATTCCCGAAATTGATTTTATTTCTTTTTCAAGAGGTCTCGTAATCAGTTTTTCGATGTCAGCTGAAGAGTTTCCAGGATATGGAGTACCTACATAAATCTGTGGCATTACTATCTCCGGAAAGGCCTCACGAGGCATAGACATATAAGTACTTAGACCTGCAAGTAGTGTGATGGCGGTTATTACATAAACCGTCATCTTATTTTTAAGTGAGAGACTGGAGAGTTTAAACTCTTTTAGAATCCCTTTGTTTTCTTTTTCTTCCATTGTGTAGGGGGTTAAAAATGAGTCTTAACTAGTTTTTCACCTCAATTTGCTGTCCGTTTCGAATGCTTCTCGCGCCTTTCTTCACCAGGTTTTCATTACCCGTAAGTCCACTCGCAATAAGCGCTTTATCCTTATAGGTCATTTCCACTTCTACCAGTGTTTTTTCAGCAACCGCAATTCCGTTAGTACCGTTAACTACATATACGTATTGTGTTCCTCCTGCACCCTGAAGGATGAGGTCAGAAGAAATTACGATGGCAGAGTCACGTGAAAAATCTTCGATCTCAAGAAGTGCAACCATATTTGGTTTCAGCATCTTGTCTTTGTTTTGGATCGTCGTTTTTATTTTAAAGGTTCTGTTTGCCTCGTTGATGTACTGTCCTGTCCGTTCAATGTCGCTTTCTAGTTTAGTACCAACAGAAGGCAATGAAACAACGACTTTATCTCCCTCTTTTACTTTGCCTAAATAGCTTTCTGAGACGTCAGCTTTTATATAGACCTCATCCAAATTAACCAACCTGAATAATGGAAAACCAGGCATAGCCATTTCACCTACACGTGGAAATATTTCATCAATAACCCCTGAAAATGGTGCCTTAACGTTACCCATTGCCATTTGAGTCTGCAGGCTACTTAAGCTGCTTCTTAATGCATCGCGATTACTCTTGGCTTGCAAGTATTGCATTTCAGAACCTATATTCTGATCCCAAAGCTTTTTCTGTTTCCGGTACGTTGTTTCTGCAAGTTCCAATCGGGTTTTTAGTTCCTGCTCCTGCTCACGCATTACACTAACATCGATTACTGCCAGTACCTGACCTTTAGCAACACGATTTCCTTCCTTAACCTTAATGGTTATAATTTTTCCGGAAACCTCAGAATAAATCTGTGCGTTTTGATCCGATTTTACCGTTCCATAAACCTGAAAGTAATGCTTAAAGTTCTCCCTTCTTACAGCTTCCGTAGTTACCAGGGTAAACGTTTTGGTAGTATCTAAATCTTTTATTTGCGTTTCTAGTTCTGCAATAGCTCCAGACAGTTCATCTTTGATTTTTTTCAAAGAATCCTTTTCAGCAATTAACGTATCCAGTTCGCTTTTTTCTCCGGCACCGCCTCCGCATGCCATTACGACCGCTGCTACAAGTGCTATTAGTATTGAATTTTTCATTTGAGTGTATATTGAGTGTTTGTTAACTTTCTTATTTATGTTTTTTGCCTTATTAATTCGCTTAAAGTTTTCCAAGTGCATAGTCCAAATCAGCTTTTGAAGTAATTACATCATACATTGACAATACATAGTTTATCTGGCTCTGCAAGAATTGATTTTCAGTTTGGGTAAGCTCCACGCTTGAGCTCATACCTTCTTTATATTTTACCCTGGTTTGGTCCTTGATTCGACTGGATAAGTCCAGGTTCTGTTTGTTATTGTCAAGCTTATTCATTGCTGCTTCGTATGCATTTCTTTTATTGGCTACGTCCAGGTATAAACTTTCTTCCATTTGTTTCAGTTGCAATTCTGCTTGTTCAACACCAACCTTAGCCTGTTGTACCTTCATATGGCGTTGACCACTGGTGAATATGGGAACATTCAATTGTACGCCAACAATGGTTGTCGGAAACCATTTTCCATCGCTTGAAAAATGATTAAACTCATTCCCATATGAGTTCCCTTCCAGGTTTAAAAATCCATAAAGTTTAGGATAGTAGGTCATTTTTTCATTGCTTAAACTCAGGCTTTTGGATTCCAGGTTCGCAGTTGCTCTTCGGTAATCAACGTGGGTTGACAATGAAAGCCTTGCATTTAGGTTTTCTTCTTTAGCAACAAAGGGATCCTTAATCTTTTCAATGTCCTCGGTCAATACAATTTCTTCAGCAATAGGCTTACCCATGGTAAACTTCAACATATCCAATGAAACCTTATAGCTGTTCTCAGTTTCAATTAAAACACTTTGGGTCTGAAGCAACAAAAGCTTTACTTGATCCAGGTCTTTTTCTTCCATAAATCCGGCATCGTACATGGCTTGGTTTTCCTCAACCAAACTTTTAAGCTTTGCTTCGTTCTCTTTTACATAGGTTAAATTCAAAGCTGAAACAATGGCCAACCCATAGGCTTTAACCACATCACGTTTTATCTCAACCTTGGTTTTAGCCTCATTTGCATATGCCAATTCCCGATACGTTTTGGAAGCTTTAAGGCCAACAATATACGCTCCGTCAAACAGCATTTGGTTCACATATACGCCAGCGTTCATATTGCTTTTGGTTCCAAACTGAAACTCAACAAACTCATCGGCAGGTGCACTAGGGTCAAACGAATTGGCCGGAGCCAACTGCGTTGGAATATCAATAAAATGATTGTATCCTGCCTTTCCTGTAACCTGTGGCAAGCCAACTCTTGTAATTTCCTTTACCTTCTGTTCTGCCATGGTAACATCCATCATGGCGCTTCTGGTAAAATAAGAATTTTCTACGGCGTAATCTTGCGCCTCTTTTAGCGAAAATTCTGTTTTCTTTTCTTCTGCTTGGGTGAATGCTGAGATAGAAGTCAGCACAGCAGCCACAATCAGAATTTTCTTTGGGTGTGTCATTTCGTTTGTGTTTTATTATTTAATGCTATTTCTCTTTTTTGACTTTTTCTTTCAGGTAGTTTACACCCTTTTGAGATGCAACTCCCCGAATGTGATACCTGAATATTTCAAGGTAAATATCAGCGGGCGAATATTCTTCAGGGAATAGATCGGTGTGCATGAAGTCATTCATTCTTGCCAAGTACATGGCCGTTATTATTGGGATATTTATGTCTTCACGAAATAAGCCTTCTTCTATTCCCTTCTTTAAATTGTTTTCAACCCATTCTTTAACTACAGTTTTCTTGTAGTCATCAAACTTTGCCATGGCTTCTGGATAATATTTTTCCAGATCATACATTACGGAAGGATGAATGTTTTGCAATTGCTCCAGAATTACTTTGGAAATGGCAAAGTTTTCATCAATGGCATTTAGCTTTTCATCAAAACATGCCTCCATGGCACATTGCTCCATTTTATGATGATATTCCATTCCCTTAATAACCAAGTCATTTTTATCCTTGAAATATTTGTATAGGGTTTTCTTTGAAACACTTAAATGGCGAGCCAGATCATCCATTGTAACACTGCGTATTCCATACTTCATGAATACGTCCATGGCACTTACAATTAATTGCTCCATTTTTTCCATGGCGCAAATGTATATCAAATAAAAACCATGGAAACGTTAAAAAGGTAAAACGTTTCCATTGGGCTGTTCGTTTCCATTTATGATTGGCTTGAAAAAACGCTCCAAACATAGATTTGGTGGTGCATTGCAATGAATTACATTTGCAGCTTCAAATTAATTGCACGTTCGACGAAATGGAAAAAATATCGATAAAAGGACTAATTGAAGCTGGGAAGATTGGAGAAAAAGTGACCTTAAAAGGATGGGTTAGGACGTTTAGAAGCAATCGTTTTATTGCATTGAACGATGGTTCTACCATAAAAAACCTTCAATGCGTTATCGATTTTGAGAAATTTAATGAGGACGCCCTTAAGAGAATTACTACGAGCGCATGCTTAAGCCTGAGTGGTGAAATTGTCGAGAGCCAAGGCAAGGGACAGAGTATTGAACTGATGGTAAATGACCTGGAGGTTCTTGGTGACTCAAACCCGGACGAGTTTCCTATTCAACCTAAAAAGCACAGCCTGGAGTTTTTAAGAGAAAATGCTCACTTAAGGTTTAGAACCAATACGTTTAGTGCTGTTTTTCGCATTCGCCACGCGGTTGCTTTTGCCATTCACCAATACTTTAATGAAAATGGTTTCTATTCGTTGCACTCCCCAATAATTACAGGATCGGATGCTGAAGGTGCAGGAGAAATGTTTCGGGTTTCTACGCTTGATGCAAAAAGCCCTCCAGTGACCGAGTCAGGGGATGTGGATTTTAACGAAGACTTTTTTGGTAAAGAGACAAACCTTACGGTATCGGGTCAGTTGGAAGCAGAGTTAGCGGCTTTGGCATTATCTAAGGTCTATACGTTTGGACCAACTTTTAGAGCAGAAAACTCAAATACTTCCCGACACCTGGCCGAGTTTTGGATGATCGAACCTGAGGTTGCGTTTAATGACCTCTTCGACAACATGGATTTGGCTGAAGACTTTCTAAAATATGTAATTCGTTACATATTAGAAAAATGCGACGACGATTTGGAATTTTTGGAGAACCGAATCGTTCAGGAAGAAAAAAACATGAAGGCCGAATTACGTCAACCCCATGCACTTAGGGAAAAGCTGCGGTTGGTTACTGAAAATGACTTTGAACGTGTATCTTATACAGAAGCCTATCAAATACTGAGAAACAGCAAGCCCAACAAAAAGAAAAAATTTGAATACCACATCGACGAATGGGGGGTTGACTTACAAAGCGAACACGAACGATACCTGGTTGAAAAGCACTTCGGTAAACCCGTCATACTGTATGACTATCCTGCAAAGATCAAGGCATTTTATATGCGAGTAAATGATGACGAAAAAACGGTGGCTGCTATGGATATTTTATTCCCCGGAATTGGTGAAATCGTTGGCGGTTCACAACGTGAGGAGCGCTTGGATGTGTTGCAAAACAAAATGAAGGAATTCAACATCCCGGAAGATGAAATGTTCTGGTATCTGGATACCCGAAAATTTGGTACCTGTATACACTCCGGGTTTGGATTAGGCTTTGAAAGGTTGGTGCTATTCGTAACCGGCATGACTAATGTAAGAGATGTAATCCCATTTCCACGGACTCCAAAGAATGCAGAGTTTTAGGGTTGCAATTATCCTAATAATTGTATGGGGGCTTTCTCTAAATGGCTTCTCGCAGTTTGACATGGGTGGAGGTGGTTTTGGTGGAAAAGACACTTCTTCTAAGAAACTTAAGCTGGCTGGATTCCCATATCTAAATTACGACCGTACCCAGGAATTTATGTATGGTGCTGTTGTAATGGGCATGTTTCGATTTAATAAAGAAGATACCATCTCTCCCAAATCTATTGTTGGAGCCATGGGTATAGGAACAACCACCCAAACGTGGGGAGCTGTTGGGTTCTCTATGCTTTATTTGAACGAAGACAAATGGCGGACCATGATGTTCGGTGGTTACTTTTCGTTCAACTATCAGTTCTTTTGGAGCCCTTTCCCCGAAACTGGTGCATTTATTAAATACAATACGGGTTATACCATGCTTTCGGGCCAGTTGCTACGACGAATTACCAAGGTTGACAACCCCAGAAAACTTTATGGTGGTGTACACGGAATGTACGCAGAAGCGAAAACTACATTTTCGATTATTGATACCAATATCAAAACAGCGCCTACCCAGTTAAATAATGTGGGGCTTGATTTTGATTATGATTCAAGAAATGATGTTTACTATCCGGATAAAGGTTTTTTTGTGGAGAGTAGCTGGGACTGGTATGCCGATTGGTTAGGAAACAGAAATACCTTTAATAAAATTCACCTTTCGGTTAACAACTACCAGCGTATCCATAAAAGAATAATTCAGGCATCACGTTTTCACACTTCATTTGGGGTCGGGTCAGTACCCTTTGAAGGTCAGGAAATTATTGGACAAACCGATATTCGGGGATATTCGGAAGGGAAACAACGCGGCAACCAGCTATTCGCCTTGCAAACGGAGTCAAGAATTCAAATATGGAAACGTATTTCCATGGTAGCCTTTGCCGGTATTGCAACCACTACCTACGATGCATCGGATTTTTCCTGGAATAATCTGTGGCCTGGAGCCGGTGGCGGAATTCGGGTCATGGTGATGAAAGAGGAAAAATTCAATATTGGGTTAGACGTTGCCGCGGGTAGGGATGACTGGAGTATGTCATTTACCATGGGGGAGACTTTTTAACCTCTCTTCCTTTTATAGTGAAGTTGGACAAGCTGCCCCAAGTGGACTTTTGATTCTATCAGTTCAAATTCCAACTTATCTTTCATGCTTCCGAACAACGGAAACCCACCGCCTAATAAAACGGGTAAAACGGTAATAATTAATTCATCAATGAGGTCCTCTTTCAAAAATCCCTGTATAGTTTTTCCACCATCAATATACAGGCTATGGTGCCCTTGCGAATGGATTTGTTCCAATACTTCCTCTAATGTTCCATTTACCAGAAAAGCTTTCCCCTGATGTGAATTTGGAATTTCTCCAAGTGAACTGCTCAGTACAAAGACAGGCTTTTTGTAGGGCCAATCAACATCAAACCCAATAACAGTTTCAAAGGTGGTTCTACCCATTACCAGTGCATCTATTTTATCCATAAATACATAGTACCCCATGTCCTCATTATTTGGATTGGGCACCATATCCAACCATTCCAGGCCACCATTTTCATCGGCAATGAAACCATCCAAACTCGTTCCTATATATACCTGATTTTTGTTTTCCATTATTAACTACACAGAAAATTTACTTCTTAGATTTAGATAAGGCACGCTTGATCAATATCCGCTCATAAATACTTTCAACTGGCTTTAAGAGCAAAGCAATACCCACCTTAACACCTACACTAAGGTAATTGTTATAGGCATACTTCTCAATTATTGGGTCAAAGAATGCCTCGGTTAGTATTACCAGGAAAACAATGGTTCCAATACTAAATATGATTGACTTTCTGGAAATTTTAGTTCGGGCCAATTCATCCAAGGTCGCAGTTAATTCACTATTGATCAACTCAACCTTATCGCGCTGCTTGCTGATTTCTGTTTTTTGTTTTTCCAGCTGTCGTTCATTTTTCTTTTGAACCGTAATGTCAGTAATAATCGCAATATATTTCTCGGGATTCAGTTCATAATCAAGTATCGGTGTAAGATTTACCAGTACCCATATTTCATTTGATTTTTTCGACATCATTACTGTTTCTTCATTCAATGCGTGATATTGGTTAAGCATCTTGAAAATGTAACTATGATTACCCAATTCCAATTCCTGGTCTTTAAGCAACTCCTTGAATTTCTTTCCCACAACTTCATCAAGCCTAAACCCAAAGAGCCTAATAAACCCTTCATTGATCCATTCTATATTGGTATTGACATCGGTAACCAATACTGCATTGGAAGTTTTAGACGCTATTAGAGATAATTTTTCAAGTTCCTGTTGAGCTGTTTTTATACTGGTGATATCGTTGGTGATTCCGACTAGTTTAACCGGTGCACCGGCATCATTCAGGGCTAATTTAAGATCGGTCCTAACATTCAGCTTTTCGGTTTCAGAACGCTCAACTACATGCTCGAAGGAATAGTCTTCCTTTGAAAGAAAACATTTCCTTATAGCACCATTAAGCTTATCACGGCTTATAGGAGGAAGCTTCTCGTTGAAAAGCTTCATATCTGCTTTGACCTCAGATTTATCCAAGCCAAGAATAAGATACATTTCGTCGGACCAGCTTACCGACTTGGTTGTCAGGTCCATTTCCCATTTACCGGTCCAGGTTTTCTCCTGAACCTGACGAAGTTCAGTCTCAAGTTGCTTGTTTTTTTGATCCATAGCTTCGAGGTTCGCTCGAAGGTTCTCTATTTCACGGATCAAAAATTCCTTTTCCTGGTTCTGGTTTTCTTCCACTAAGTAATTGACATTAGAGCGGCGATAATTTCCGTTGGGTCGGCTCGTTTCGTGTGATCCGGATCAACAAAGGAAAACACAATATTCATGTTTTGATCAATCACAAAGGTTGCTGGTATTGGTAGGTTTTCCGATTCATCACCTGATACTGCGTGAATCTCTTCCATATCAAGGCCAAACCCATCAAAAATATCCACTAGCTCCTTGGTCATTTGAAAACGCAATCCATAGTTCTCTGCCACCGAATTTCCAATATCGGACAATACCGCGTAGCTTACCGTAATTTGACCTTGGGTAATGTCTTTAACGGAAATAACGGACGGAGAAATCCCAACTAGGCTGGCATTTAGCTTTTCAAATTCAGGCATGGACCGCTGAAGTGCCTTCAGTTCAATTTGACAATAGTTGCACCAACCTCCTCTAAAAAAACTAAGAATTACCGGTCCTTTAACCAATAAGGATTCCAGCGAAATATTTTCGTTATTTACATTGGGTAATGTAAATGGGATGGCTTGATCACCTACCACTGGATATCTTCCCTGTTCATATACTTTGGTCGCTTTTTCAATGCAAATTTCATCACTTCTGTTATACCCTCCAGAATTGTCTTTGAAGGATTTAAGTTCTGCGGTCAATGATTCACTCATGATTTAGTTTTTTGAATTCTTAATAAGCACTTTAATGATCTCGTAGGGTTCCACGCGCTGGGTGTAGTCGGTATTGAAGTAATCATAAATGATGATACCTTCTGAATTAATTACAAACGTTGCGGGCACGGGTAAAGAATGGACGTCGTTCTCAGCCGGCTCACCATAAAAGTCATTTAGACTCATTCCGAAAGCCTCAAAAGCATTGACATATTCTTCTGACATTTTATAACGAAGTCCAAACCGATCTGCAACTTCAAAGTGCTGGTCTTCAAGAAGGACCAGATTATCTTTTCCTTCCATAGAATCTACAAAATGCTTCCGCCAGGTTATGTCCGAAGTAATTGAAACCAGGGTTGAACTATAAAATGCCAAATCGGTAAGGAAGGATTTCCACGTATTCAATTCCATTTGACAGAACCCACACCAATTGCCACGGTTAAACGACAATACTACAGGCCCTCTGGAATAGATAGAACTAAAATTCACATCCTTCCCATGGTGATTCTTGAGCTTAAATTCCGGAACTTTATCACCCGCTTTGAGGGGGTTAAATGGGTTTTCCTTACTAATATTCCGAATGAAATTAATCTCTTGTGAAGGAACGTCACCAAATTTTTTCAATAGCTCCTCACGCTGAGCCGGGTACTGCGGGGAAGTTTTCATAGGTGTTTGTTTGGCACTAAATTAATTAAAATAGTTCCCAATATTTAAAATTCGAACCGAGAAATCCTGACGTCAATACATGATAATTAGATATTTACGCTTTTTTTATCAAATTTTTAGAGACGATTGAACATAATGCCTTGGCAGGAAATTCTCTTGGGCTACTTTTGGTCTAACTCCACCTATTAATTAAAAAGCTCATACATTGTAAGGCTAAATAGAACAGTATGTACGTACAAAGAAGATTCCCATTTAAGAGTGTATTAATCTGGACCAAACGAGAACTCATTTTCTTTTTCATTTTTGCCACAGCAATCACCGCACTTTATGAGTTACTGAATATAAAATGGTTACAGGTGCCCCTAGCTCCGGTTGCCCTGGTAGGTACGGCCGTAGCATTTATGGTTGGTTTCCAGAATAATGCTGCCTACGACAGAATTTGGGAAGCCCGAAAAATTTGGGGCGGGATTGTCAATGCTTCCAGGTCTTTAATCATTACGTTGAAAGACAGCTTTTATATGCATAGATCTGAAGCCTTAAAGGACGAGTCGGAAGAGATAAAAATTGTAACCAATAGGCACATCGCCTGGTTAACCGCCTTGCGATATGCAATGCGTACCAAGAAAGAATGGGAAGCATCGTATGAAGTTATTCACAAAAAAGAAGAGTATCAATACCATATTCCGGAATACGAAATAGCCTTGGAAAATGAGTTAAAACCCCACCTTTCGAAAGAAGAATTTGACTACGTTATGTCTAAAGACAATAAACCTAACGCTATTATCAGTCTTCAGTCGAAACATTTGAGAAAACTAACCGACGAAAAGAAATTGTGGGATTTTAGCCTGCTGAATTTGCAACAAATACTTCAGGAGCTAACCGCACTTCAGGGAAAATCCGAACGGATTAAAAACTTTCCCTACCCCAAACAGTATGGAAGTATCGGGTATCACTTTGTCCACATTTTTATGTGGTTGCTGCCCATGGCAATAATACCTGCATTTGCCAACATGGGATTGGGAATAGCTAAAACGAATCCATTTATAGGTACATACTTTGTATGGTTGAACATTCCCTTTACAGTCATTGTAATTTGGGTATTCAATACCATGTTAAGGATTGGCCTTGCGGGAGAAAACCCCTTTGAAGGTTCACCTAATGATGTTCCTATTTCGAATATTTCCAGGGGTATTACCCGGGATCTTTTGCAGATTATAGAAGAGGATCCTGAAAACCTTCCTGCTCCTATAGAGAACATGAATTATATTCAGATGTAGGGGTTAAGGGTACGCTGTGATCCAGACTTTTGCCAATTATTAATCGCCAAAGCCTTGGCGACGGCGATTAAAAGTGGGTCATACTGGATTAGTTCGCTGCGCTCATGGGCTCCCTTCGGTCGGCTCGAACTCAAAACTTTGTTTTGTTGGTTCAAATCATACGAACTCCTACAAATAAAAAGGGCCTCACTTTGTGAAGCCCTTTCCGTTTGTGTGGGTCATACTGGATTCGAACCAGTGACCTCTGCCCTGTCAAGGCAGCGCTCTAAACCAACTGAGCTAATGACCCTTTAAGTAAATCGGAATTATCAAAATCAGCCAAGTGTTTTTCTAAACCTTCTACCTGCGGCACTTTTCAAATACTTTTCCCGTAGACGAGCCTCTGGTCTCGATTGAAATTCCTCCACAAAAATAACTTTCTACGGCTTTTTAGCCTTAGTTGATTTAACCTTTCCGCTATTATGCTCCAAAAGCCTTTTTTCCTCATTCTGTGACATCCCCACATAGTGAGAACCGTCCACCAAGCTTTCTAAAACATATACTTTCATAATCAGCGCTCCCCGCCCGAACGTGCCGTACCAAGTTCGGTACGGGCGGGTAAACCAACTGAGCTAATGACCCTTAAAATGGAAATGCGAATATAGAACTCTTGTTTTATGAACAACCATTTTTCAGAGCATAAAAAAGGCCCACAAAGTGAGCCTTTTCATATTCTATAAAGATTGCTTAATCAGCCATCATGAATTTTTGATTTGAAATGGTTCCATTGTCGCTAATTCGATAAAAGTATAGATTACCACCAGATAATTCTGAGACATCAACTTCTATTTCAACGGTTCCCGCATTCCTGTATTCATTCATTATCTGCTTAATTACCTTGCCTTCCTTGTCTACCAAATCAATTATCAACTCTCCATCGTTTTCATGATTAAATGATAGGGTATTCCTGTAGAGCGATGGGTTAGGGAAAACACGTGCTTCTGAACCACCCTTGGTGGTAGGGTTCTTATCGGGGTCTAACAATAGAAACCGAATCGCATGACTCTTGTAGTAATATCCTTTACATTTTTCCTTGTCATAATCGCCCTTGTCCTTCTTGTTCCAGTCACCTTTATCCACACCCTTATCATATCCAGTTTTGTCTCCACCTTTGTTAGGGTCCTTTTTATCCCAATCGCCCTTGTCATATTTACCTTTATCACACTTGACTCCTGATTTATCGCAACACTTGGCTTTATCTCCTTTGCGGCATTCTTCCTTCTTCATTCCGTGACATCCTTTATAAGCATCACCGTGAATTTTCTTTTTAACTGCCATTAAATCCTCTTTATGATTTTCAGCAATCTTGAAAAGAGGGCCTAGAATTTCCTTTTTCTTTATGTGGAGATTCTTCCAATCCTCCTCCGTCATGGTTGATTTATCCAGGCCTTTTTTATATACTCTGAATTCCTTCATTTCAACCCGGGCCTTTGCAATGGTTTCTTTTTCCGAAGCGGAAAGCAATTTATCGAACGTAACCCGCTCGTCCATGACCTTGGCTTTCATTTCAGGTGATATTTTTACGTGCTTTCCCTGATGACATTTCTGTCCTTTTCCCTTTTCGCTTTGAAAAGCAAATAAGGCAACTACCACCAACGCAATAACTCCAATAGTAACTGATTTCAATATTTTCATACCAATAAGTGTTTAGCCAAAGCTACAATTTTTCAGGCCTTATTTAATCACATGTTCAGAGCTATAGAATCCTCACTTACTTGATTACCCGGAAAAACGAAAAAACCTACTTTTAGCAATTATTTTCCCGAGTGATGAAAATCCTAAAATCAAACAAATACTTCTCTTTTAATGGTAGTACTAAAACTGCTTAGGGTTCACCAGTGGGTTAAAAATCTCTTTCTTTTTGCCCCGGCCTTTTTTGCTGGTGAGTTGTTGGACGCAAAAAGCTATTTGCTCATTCCTGCATTTTTAGTCTTTAGCATTGTAAGTAGCGCGGTATACATATTTAATGATTTTAGAGACATTGAAGCCGATAAAATTCATCCAATTAAACGCAATCGACCCCTGGCATCGGGTGCAATAAGTACTTCTTCTGCGCTAACCATTTTCTTTATTCTTCTGGTAATCGGAGGAATAGGTTCGTACCTGATATCCCCTGTTTTTTCAGGAATTATCGGGCTCTATTTTATCATAAACCTTGGCTATTCTTTTGGACTAAAAAATACACCTATTTTGGAATTGTTTTTAGTCTCCAGCGGATTTTTACTTAGGGTTATTGCTGGTGCAATGGTCTCAGGAACATTCTTATCGCACTGGATAATCATCATGGTTTTCCTACTGGCTATGTTCTTGATTTTGGCCAAACGTCGCGACGATTTGGTGATCTATTTAGGTACAGGAAAAGCATCGCGTGAATCCATTACTTACTACAACCTCGATTTTATTAATGCCTCCCTAACCATGATGGGAGCGGTTATCATTGTAACCTACATCGCTTATTGTGTTTCGGATGAAGTGATAAGCCGATTTGGTAGCCCCTACGTATACGGAACAAGTATTTTTGTTATCGCAGGTCTAATGCGATACCTGAAAATTGCGTTAATGGATGACAAAAGTGGTTCTCCAGTGGAAACCCTATACTCCGATCGGTTTATTCTCATCACGGTGTTGTGCTGGGTATTGAGTTTTGTTGGTATCATTTATTCCGGTAAAATATTTTAGGATGAAAATTGCTAACTGGAGTAACTATCCCATCGTTGATAGCCAAATATCTTCCTATACCGACTCGGGTAAACTACCATTTTCTGAAGCTTTTATTACTCGAGGTAATGGCCGTTGTTATGGAGACTCTTCGCTCAATAACCAAATAGCATCCATGTTATCATACAACAAAGCACTGGAGTTTGATATACAAAATGGAGTATTTACCTGCCAGGCTGGTATGACACTCGACCGTGTGTTGGAAATCATTGTTCCTAATGGTTGGTTTCTTCCAGTAACACCAGGTACCAAGTTTATAAGTGTTGGAGGAGCCGTTGCTTCCAATGTTCATGGCAAGAATCATCATTATGATGGCTGTTTTAATGACCATGTAGTATCCCTTGATCTCTTAACCGCTTCCGGGGAAATTGTTACCTGTTCCTCTGAGGAGAACGTTGAACTATTTGAAACCACAAGTGGTGGAATGGGGTTGACAGGGATGATTCTTCAAGTTACGTTTCGCCTTAAGAAAATTGAATCATCTTTTATAGATCAAAGAAGCATTAAGGCTAAGAACCTGGATGAATTGGTCGATTTATTTCGTGAGAACGAAAACGCTACTTACTCCGTTTCCTGGATTGACTGCCTGCAAACCGGGAAATCAAAAGGAAGGGGACTAATTTTGTTGGGAGAACATGCCCGGATTGATCAGTTAAATACTAAGCAAGGAAAAAACCCTTTGAAGTTGCACCAGGCGTCTAAGGTTACCTTCCCGCTTAACGCCCCACCAAATTCAACCAATAAGATTACAGTAAAGGCATTTAATACAGCCTACTATGGCAAACAACTTTCAAAGGAGCAACATTCCATTATTCACTATGACCCTTTCTTTTATCCACTCGATGCCATACTAAAGTGGAATCGCATTTATGGAAAAAAAGGGTTCCTGCAATACCAATTTGTTATTCCGTTTGGACAGAGTAATGAGGGAATGCAAAGGGTTCTGGACAAAATCCGTGAGTACGGACATGCTTCGCCGCTTGTTGTTCTAAAACTTTTTGGTAAACAAGATGATTTTATTTCCTTCCCGATGGAAGGGTTTACTTTAGCACTGGACTTTCCAATTCGCAGAGGGTTGTTTGAGTTTCTTGATGCGCTGGACAAGATGATTCTGGATTTGGGAGGTCGACACTATTTAACGAAGGATGCTCGAATGGCAAAAGAAACCTTTTTTAAGGGCTACCCAAATGCCGAAGAATTTGTAAGAAGAATTAAGAAGTATAACCCCAACTATCTGTTTAGTTCGCTTCAGTCTGAACGGTTAGGGTTAACGCAAAAAACACAAGAATGAAATCGGCTTTAATATTAGGAGCTAGCTCAGATATTGCAAACGCGTGCAGCGAACTTTTGGCCCGGCAAGGATATCACCTAACACTGGCAGCAAGAAGGGAAGGCGCATTAAGAACTTTAAAATCCGATCTTGAAATTCGGTTTAAAGTTTCTGTATCAACTCAGGTTTTTGATGCTTTGGATTTTGATTCTCACAGGAGCTTTTATCAGGGTTTGAGTAACTCTCCCGATGTGGTTATCTGTGCTTTTGGCATCCTGGGCAACCAGGAACAAGCTGAGAAAGATTGGGAGCAGTGCAAGGAAATATTAGATGCCAATTTTACAGGTGCGGTTTCCATTTTAAATATAGTAGCCAATGATATGGCCTCAAAAGGGAGTGGAACTATAATAGGAATTAGCTCGGTTGCCGGAGAGCGTGGAAGAATGAGTAACTACGTTTACGGTAGTGCCAAAGCAGGGTTTACAACCTACCTGTCTGGTCTGCGAAACAGGCTTCATAAAAAAGGAGTAAACGTGTTAACCGTAAAACCGGGTTTTGTGCAAACCAAAATGACTGAAAACTTGCCATTACCGAAACCGCTAACGGCACAGCCAGAGCAAGTTGCAAAAGCAATACTAAAGGCAGCCAAAAAAGGAAAAAGTGAAATATACATACTCGGCATTTGGAGGTGGATCATGTTGATCATTCGAAATATCCCTGAGTTTATTTTTAAGAAATTGAGTTTGTGACAACCCTTGCCCTTTTCGATTTTGATGGTACCATTACCCAATCGGATAGCTTTACTTCCTTCGTAAAGTTTTACCATGGGACATCCAAATTCTTATTGGGATTCATCTTCTTTTCCCCAATTCTTATTTTGATGAAGCTAGGAGTTGTGGGTAATGGACTGGTCAAGAACATGGTCTTTTCGTACTTCTTTAAAGGTGCATCTGAAAACCAATTCAACGAACAATGCCAGCATTATTCTCTGCAGGTTCTACCTTCGTTGTTAAGACCAAAGGCCATAGAAACCCTAAACTCCCACTTGAATAATTCGGATGACGTCGTTATTGTATCTGCATCACCGGAAAATTGGATAATGCCCTGGGCCATTCCACAGGGAATTCGAGTAATATCAACAACTGTCGAGGTTAAAGACGGCTTTTTAACCGGTATGTTATCGAGCAAAAACTGCTACGGACCTGAAAAAGTTTTGCGAATAAAAAATGCATTGGACCTAAGTCAGTACAAATCTATCGTGGCTTATGGAGATAGTAAAGGAGATCGGGAAATGCTTGAATTGGCCAATGAAAGCCATTATAAACCATTTCGAAATTAGTAACCACTAACTGTCTCGATACTCAATTACTTTAATGGTGTCAACATTTAGCCTCACCTTTAACCATTGGCTCAATTGAAGCGACAACTCCTTCTTGTCCGACTTTTTCAGCTTATCCTGCCATTCCACAAACAGTGTTGGTAATGTATCCGAAGGGGAATCCATGTTGTGTTCAACTGTTGCAAAATAGGCAGATTTAAGGCGAGGGTAGTTAATTGCAACTTCTCTACTTAAAACATGAGCCGGAATTGAATCACCATAAAGGGATTGAAGTCTTTTTTTCAACTGTTCTATTTCTAGCTCCTTCTGACCCAATAACTCTTCATTCTTTTTAAACATTTCTTCCAGAATACCGCTCTTCACCTCATCACGAAGCCTTCCACTGATGTCATCTTTAATGTCTCCTGATAGGTCTTTGTTTTGACGAATAATTAGTCGAGTATTCTCCAATCCAAAAACGGCTAGCTCATGCTCTAAATCCTGAATGTCTTGTGGAGTAAGAAGATCACCCATTAAAAACAATCGAATGCTCCCCCCATTATTGTCAAATTTCGGTTCAGATTTAATTACCGATGTATGGTCATTCTCAATGTGGGTTCGAACAAACTCGTTGGCCCTTTGCAAGAAAATAGATTCCTGAATTACGTTCCAAAAAATGTAACCGCTCGGCAATAAAACAACGAATGTAAACGCATAGATTAACCTTTTTACTTGCCTTTCTCGAGCTGAATTAATAAAATCGACTTTAGGAAACCCAACAAAACGAACTACAACTACGGTAGACAATGTGATGAACAATGAGTTAAGTAAAAAGAGGTAAAAAGCTCCAATAAAATAGTTGAAATTGCCGGAGGCTATTCCATAACCTGCGGTACACAATGGAGGCATAAGTGCGGTTGCAATCGCCACTCCGGGTACGGCATTATTTTTTGCCTTTCTTGAACTCGCCATTATTCCAGCGAGTCCACCAAATATGGCGACAAAGGCATCTAATATGGTGGGAGTTGTTCTGGCTAATAGTTCATGGCTATCTTCATGGATTGGGCTTATAAAAAAATACAACGTTGAAGCTGCCACCGAAAACAATACTGTTATCCCCAGGTTCTTCAGCGACTTTCTTAAGAGTTTTAAATCGATAGTACCAACTGCCAGTCCGACACCTACAATGGGTCCCATCAATGGAGAAATAAGCATGGCACCGATAATAACCGCTGTAGAGTTTACATTTAGTCCTATGGAAGCAATAAAGATTGAAAACACCAAGATATAAATGTTGTATCCTTTGAATTCAACATCGGCTTTAATCGATTCAATGGTGTTAGGAATGTCTACCCCTTCACGAATGTTAAGGTAGTGCTTGATGCTATCCAGAAAGTTTCTAAACGAGTTCTTTAATTGCTCCTGATGTTCATCCGGTACAACTTTTTCAATTATTTTATCTGCGGTTTCAGAAGATGAGCTGCCATTTGATGTCCCCTTTTCATCAGTATTATTCTCCTCCTTACTTTCCGCCATACCGTTATCGTTTGTCACCAAATTTAGACGAATTTTGGAACCTGATGAGAAATTCAATCTTCACAAAATCGAAATATCCTTTGCTTCATGGAATTTAGAACGCAAATAGAAAATTTTCGAGCTCCCTTTTCCATCGGACTCCAGCATTCTCTCTTCTTTATGGGCAGCTGCTTTGCGGACAATATGAGCCAGCAGTTTTCAAAGCTTAAGTTTTTGGTGACATCAAACCCATACGGAACGCTATATAATCCGCTATCCATTTGCACGGCGCTAAATCACATGTTGGATCGAAAAAAATATGATGCTCGTGTTCTGGTTCAGCATGGTGGTGTCTTTTACTCCTGGCTTCATCATGGTTCGGTTTCGGCATTGTCAGAAGATGAGTTAATTAACAAAATGAATGCAATTAATGAAGATGTTAATACTAAGCTAAGTACATCAGATTTCCTCTTCATTACCCTGGGATCGGCATGGGCTTACCAACTAAAAGAAGATAAGAGGTTGGTTGCCAATTGCCATAAAGCTCCGGCAAACAACTTTGAAAAGGTTTTAATTGAGACTCAACAAATCGTTACCAAATTTGAAAAACTGATTCTAAAACTGGAATCGTTCAACCCAAAACTGAAAATTATACTTACCGTAAGCCCGGTGCGCCATGCAAAGGATGGGCTTATCGAAAACAATCTGTCAAAGGCCGAACTAATTAAAGCGGTCCACGAACTCTGTAAATTACAACCATGTTATTATCTACCCGTTTACGAATGGGTGATCGACGATTTGAGAGATTACCGATTTTACGATAAGGATTTAGTGCATCCTAATTCATTAGCTCAAGATTACATCTGGGAACAGTTGTCAAGTCTTTTTTTCTCTGAAGAAACCAAGCAAAGCCTGAAAAAAGTGTCTCAGTTTGTAGCGGGTGTTAACCATCACCCTTTTCAGGAGAATAGTGCTAAACACATTTCGTTTATGGAAAAGCTATTGACACAGGGCGAAGAACTTGAAAGGAAATTGGGAGTTGATCTTTCGCAAGAATTACATTTATTAAGCCAGAAATTGAAACAATAAAATGAAAGCAGTTTATCTTACGTCATTCGGGAAACCAGGCTCGCAAGCCTTTGAAATAAGGGAAGCAGAAGAACCCTCGATAGAGCCGAATGAGGTTAAGATTAATGCCCAGGCATTTGGATTAAACTATGCTGATGTAATGGCCCGAAAAGGGATTTATAATGATTGCCCTGAGCTTCCTGCCATTTTAGGATATGAATGCGTTGGAACGGTTGAAGAGATTGGGGCTGAAGTAACTAACGTGAAAACTGGTGATCGGGTTATTGCGTTTACGCGATTTGGATCGTATGCCAAAAAAGTGGTTACCCATTCTATGGCGGTTCAAAAGATCGACAATGATATTCCAAATGGTGAAGCCGTTGCCCTGGCTACTCAATATTGTACGGCTTGGTTCGCCAGCAACGAAGCCATCAACATGTATAAGGGAGAACATGTGCTGATACATGCTGCGGCAGGTGGTGTTGGTACAGCCCTGGTTCAGCTGGCAAAGGAAAAAGACTGCATTGTATACGGAACTGCCAGCTCCTCCCGGAAGCTGGATTACCTTAAATCGATAGGCGTTGATTATCCTATCAACTACAAGGAACAAGATTTTGAAGAAGAAATTCGAAAACTTCGGGGCAAGAAAAAAGTCGATGTTATTTTCGATCCTATCGGTGGAAAGAATTTCAACAAATCACTCAAAATTCTTGCCTACGGAGGAAGAATGGTTCCTTATGGGGCATCTTCCAGGGAGCGTAAGGGAATTCTTTCCCTACTAAAAGTCGCCTGGGGTTTCGGATTACACCTACCGGTAGGAAATATTATGAAATCTCAAATATGGGCAGGGGTTAATATGTTACGAATTGCCGATTACAAGCCAGAACTAATCCAACGTTGCCTGGAAGGTGTATACGATTTTTATACAAAGGGAATTGCAAAACCACATGTTGGTGGGGTCTACCCGGTGAGTCAAATTGGAGATGCTCATGACTTTCTTGAAAGTAGAAAGAGTATAGGAAAGATTGTGGTAGAGTGGTAAAGTTACTATTAAATAGAACCAAAAATCAGATTGCCAATCACCCTTATATTTCCTTTGGTTTAGGTTTGTTTTTTTTGTGTTTGTTTTATGGTTATGCCGGTTTTCTTCGGTACGGGGCCTATTCAGTCCACTTATGGCGTCAGGCCGATTGTCTTTCAATGGCCTATCACTATTACGCATTCGATTACAATTTCTTTCACCCCTCCGTATTGTGGATCGGTGATAACACCGTAGGATATGTAGCAAGCGAATTGCCCATAATCTATTGGCTGGTGGCATCTATTTGGAAGGTTATTGGTCACAATCATTGGGTTTTTAGGGGCATTACCATGCTCATCTTTGGGACAGGATTAATCTATTTATTCAAAACTGCCTTTCACTTTTTTAAAAGTTTTTTTTGGGCATCATTTACAACCTTCCTGTTTTTTACTTCAACTACGCTGGTCTATTACGCAGCAGGGTTTTTACCTAATACGTCAGCGTTGGGGATAGCTCTTATTGGGCTTCACTTCTTTTATCACTTTGTCTTAAAAAATGAACAACGATTTCTTTGGGTCTCTGTTTCATTATTTCTAATTGCCGGTCTTTTAAAACTAACCGCCTTGTTTGGGTTGGCAGCCGTTTCCGGAGCCTATTTTATATACCTGATCAAAGAACGAAAAGGAATAAAAGAAATTTTGCCCTTATGTGTCCCATATTTATTGGGTGCATCAATCATCATAAGCTGGGTGTTGTGGACAAAATCATACAATTCCAAACACTTTACCAGCTTCATTTTTCTCCAGGATATATTGCCTTTTTGGGAGCTTCCACCAGATCAATATCCGGAAATATTTGAAAAATTCATGTTTCATATTTTTCCCTTTACCTATCACTATTCGGTTTGGATGATAATACTAATTGGGTTTGGATTCGCTCTGATTAAATTCAATTACTCCAATAAGTTTCTGCTAGCAACCATTGTATTTATGCTGATTGGTATATCCATTTTCATCGCGCTTTGGTTTAAGGTTTTTGACGTTCATGATTATTACCTGATCAACCTTTTAGTTATTGTTCCTGCTATCTGTTTTCTAGTGCTGGATTTAATTAAAAGGCGCTATCCATTCATTTGGAACAGTATGGTTATAAAAATGATTGCTGCACTATGGTTAGGGTTACTTATGATTGAAGCCTCATGGTATACCCGGGTACGGTTTGATAGCAAAAATGATTGGTTGGTTAACCGCATCAGTATTGACCTCGAATACAAGGAATACTGTGATTGGATTTTGTTCGATTATGAGCAACGACTGGAAGCGCTAACAGAAATGGATGAAGAGCTCAAAGTCATGGGTGTAGACAAAGAAGATTATGTCATGTCCATTCCTGATGGAACCATTAATTGGAGCTTATATGCATTAAAACGCAGGGGCTTTACTGACTACGGCTACATTATGCCCGATGGTAGCCGAGATATGCAGAATTGCCTTGAACGAAACGGAAAATTCCTGATTGTAAACGATTCAACCCTTCTACATGAGGAATGGATAAAACCGTTTACCAATAAACCGGTAGGAATATATAGAAACGTAAAGGTCTTTAAATTAGATTAAAGTCAGTTTTCTTTTCTACTTTTAGTTTCTAATCTTCAACTATGTTACGACAACTCAATTTAGAGCGGGTTTTATTTCTGGATATAGAAACCGTTCCCCAATACAAGACATATAAGGAAGTACCGGAACGTTTTCAAAAGCTCTGGGACAAGAAAGCCGGGTTTTTGGCAAAAAACGAAGAGACTCCGGAAGAAATTTATGATCGGGCAGGAATCTACGCCGAATTTGGAAAAATAGTTTGCATTTCTGTTGGGTTTATTCACAACGGTGAAATTCGCCTGAAGTCATTTTATAGCCACAATGAAAAAGAGTTGTTACAAGAGTTCATTGATCTTTTAAACGGTTTTTTTGCTCGTCAGGATCAATTACTTTGTGCGCATAACGGCAAAGAATTCGACTTTCCCTATATCGCGCGTAGGCTTTTAATCAATGGCCTTCCTCTACCATCCTTATTAAACATTGCTGGTAAAAAACCCTGGGAAATTCTGCACCTCGATACCATGGAACTCTGGAAGTTTGGGGATTTTAAAAACTTTACCTCTTTGAACTTGCTCACCGCTGTTTTTGATATCCCAACTCCTAAGGACGATATCGACGGAAGCATGGTAGGCGATGTGTATTATAAGGAAAATGACCTGGAGCGAATCAAAGAGTATTGCCAAAAAGATGTAGTTGCGCTTATTCAACTATTAAGAAGGTATCGAGGGGAAGAGCTCATTGAAGAAAAGTTTATTGTGGAGGCCGAATAACCTTAAAAATTTGCGCAAATATTTATAAATTAGCTCATTACAATGCGCATAACAAAAAAAACTCATCAGTTATCCTCAAGGCCATCCAATGGTCAGGACCATCAGTTCTTGCGTTTTAACGATTTGAGGAAAGAAAACGAGCGATTGAAAACCATTCAGTTGAAAGCCAACAGTTTTAATTCTTCTAATTCGGTTATTCAACTTTACCGAACTGAAAACGAGATGTATCAAATTTCTCAAAATGATGAATACTTGGTCCACAAGAATATACGTGATCGACTATGGGTAAACAACAAAAAGAATGGTAAACCTCCACAGCCTAAGGAACATTTTGAAGAAGTTGAAAATACCGGAGACTATACTGTCTATATGGCAAAAGCCCGCTTCCCTGAAAAACCCTTCTATAATTATGAAGGAGAAAACCTGTGCTCAAACTATGCTGCTGCCCTAATAACCAACTCCAAAAAATGGAAAAACATGAACGGTAAAGTTCATGCCAACAAGGATCATGTTGATCGGTCAGGAACCAAAGATGGAGAAGATCCGGATTTTAATTATATCATAGCCGATCCAGAACTGAACCTCAAAAACAAAGGAGAACACGCGCAACCTAATATTCAAGAGGCTTATTTTACCTGGCCCAACCCAAAAGCTAAGACAAAAGCAACAGGATGCAACCATCATATGGCTACGGTTGTGGCTAAAGATGGTGGAGATCGGATCACTGCAGAAGCCAATGTTTCAAATCAGAACTTAAAGAAACCGGAGTTTTTTATGTATGGAACAGAACAAAAAGAACAGTCTTTTCAGCATTTCCATAAAAGCAAATATGCTTCGGGAGAAACTAAAGATACCAACGATCCGGACAATCGAGTTAGTGTACTTTCTAGAATGCCCAATATGTTTGACCCAATTCTTGAGGCTTTCAAATAAGATTAAAGCTACTCCCCTGTAAAACTGGCTCTTCTTTTCTCAATAAATGCAGATGTTCCTTCTTTGAAATCTTCCGTTCCAAATGCCTTACCAAAACACTCTATTTCAGTCTCAAACCCATTTTCTGACTCATCGTAAACTGCGTTTACTGCTTCAATAGCCAGGGAAATGGCCATGGGTGAATTTCGAGCAATTTTTCCGGCCAATTTGTAGGTGGTTTCCATTAACTCCGCTTGAGGAACCACATGGTTAACCAATCCAATTTCACCAGCCCGATCCGCACCAATCATTTGCGCCGAAAATATGAGTTCGTTGGCTATACCCTTTCCAACCAATTGGGGCAATCGTTGAGTACCTCCATATCCCGGAATTACCCCCAGTGAAACTTCAGGCAATCCCAATTTCGCGTTGTCGGAAGCAATTCTAATGTGAGAGCTCATTGCCAATTCCAATCCACCACCTAAGGCGAATCCATTAATTGCAGCAATCACAGGAGTTTTTAGGTTCTCCACCAAATCAAAAAGGGTATCGTGACCTCTTTTGCTGAGCATTTTACCTTCTTCTACCGAATAGTTAGCAAACTCCTTAATATCGGCTCCTGCCACAAAAGCCTTTTCACCTGAACCGGTCAATACAATTACCCTTACCTGGTTATCTGCTTCAGCCGAGGTGAATTCACTGCTCAATTCCGCAATGGTCTCACCGTTTAAAGCATTCAACTGACTTGGACGATTAATGGTAATGGTCTCAATACCATCATTTATTTCTGTAAGAATATTATTATAGCTCATTCTGCTCAATTTTTAGAACCGGTAAAGTTAGAACAAAGCTTGTCCCCTTGCCTACTTCACTTTTCACCTCAATGCTTCCCCCCAGATTCTTAATTATGTTTTTAACCATGGCAAGGCCCAAGCCGGTACCTCTTGATTTAGTAGTAAAGTTGGGCTCAAAAATTCTATCGTGTTCCGCGATTGGAATTCCAACACCATTGTCATTAACTTCAACTAATACTTCCTCGCCCATTTGCTTAACGCTGATCTCAATTAAACCCTCTTTGTCCTTGGGAATAGCCTGTATGGCATTGGTTATTAAATTATTGAAAACGCTGGTTATTCTGTCCTTATCAGCCATGATATAGATGGATTCACCGGGCATCACCAATTCAATGGTTTGGTTTTGATCTTCAGAATAAAAGGAAACCACATTAGTCAAACATTCATTCAACAATAGTTTCTGGTTTTGTGCTTCCGGCCACTTCGCAAAATTTGAGAATTCGGTAGCAATTCTGCTTAGCGTTTCTATCTGTTCAGTCATGGTTTTATTAAACCGTTCCAACCGATCCTGAAAGTCTTCTCGCCCATCTTTCCAACTTCGCTCCAATTGTTGCACCTGCAACAACATTGGCGTTAACGGATTTTTAATTTCATGGGCCACCTGCTTAGCCATTTCCCGCCAGGCTCCCTCCCGTTCGCTTTGTGTCAGCTTTTGAACGCTCTCTTCCAGTTCTCTAACCTTTTGGTTATAGGATTGAACCAGGGAGGCAATTTCATCGTTTCCCGACCATTCCAATTCCTGGTTTTCACCACCCAATGATAACTGCTTAATCCGCCCTTCCAGTTTCTTTAAGCCCTTGGTTATAGAATTACTCAGGAGGTAGGCCGTAATTAATCCTATGGTTAACAAAAGCCCATACACCTGAGCCAACGCTTTTAAGAACACAGAGGTTTCCTCTTTGAATTGTTGCTCACTTCTGTAGTAGGGAATATTTATAATAGCTAATGGATCCCCATCCTTGTTCTTTAAATATTGAAGAGCAAACAGGTAGTTTTCATCTCCGATGGGCCAGTTGGTAACCATTGATCCATTGTTATCTTGCAATTGGCCTAATAAATCGTCGGAAAGAACATTGGGTATATAACCACTGTCAAAAAAGCCAAAATCGGAGGAGGTTACCGACTGGCCACTCAAATCAAAAATATTGACGTCCAATTTATTTATGTCTGCCAATTCCTGGACCTTGTTGTTAAACCCCAGGGTGTAAAAGGCTAACGTGTCGTTTTCAGCATCCGCCAGGTAATAGTTCAACGCAACTACAATTGCACGTTCTTTTCTTGCTAAACGGTCGTAATGATACTTTTCGTTTTCGTCCTGGGTATACCAAATAGTAATGGCTCCAATAATAACAAAGGAGATCAGTACCAACAGTACCATGGATAGATATATTCTATTGCGTAAACTCAAGGGTTGTAAAAGTAAATGGTTTGAATGTTGGTTTCAATAAAACCTGGAAGCAAACCAAATGGCATGCTTCCAGGTTTATTCTATTTACTTATTGAAATTCTATGCACCACACTTCCCGAATTGGTTTGAAGGTGGACAAAATAAACTCCGTTTGATTCAAATGTCAGGTCAATCGTGTTTTCATATAGGTCTTCTTCAACCATCCAGATACGTTCCAGAACAACCTGACCATGCATATTCACTACCTTCATTTGAACTTCAAGGTTTTCAAATCCTTCCATCCTTGCATGTACCATTCCCCTTGAAGGGTTAGGATAGTAAGATACTTTTACACCTCGGGCAAATTGCTCATCAATGCTTACACAAATAGCTTCGTAGGTTACATTAATGGTATCGCCTGCCGCACAACGAGGAGCATTTACATTGTAAACCAGCAAAGAGAAAGTTCCTTTCGAGAATACATTTATCGAAGTATCGGAACTTCCATTGCTCCAAACGTGCTTGAATCCAGATCCATAACCTGATTTTAATACCAGTACCTGATCATCGCAGATCGTTGTATCGTTTCCAAATGAGAACGTTGGGCTTTGGGACACAACAATATTCTGAACACTGGTGTCTGAACAATTATTGGCATCGGTGTAAGTATAGGTTACAGGAACCAACCCAAACTGAGTGATTTTCATTGGGTCGAAATGTGTACTTACAATTCCGTCTCCCGAATAAGTTCCCCCGGCAGGTAACCCTCCATTCAACTGTACAGAATCTTCAGCTGAACACAAGCTATCAGGCACCGTTAAACTTGTATTAGGTCCTACAAATAGTTGAATAACAGTAGATGCCGTATCAGAACAACCATTTATGTCCTCAAAAGCATATCGAATGGTATCATTTCCAGTTGCACCTTTAACCGGAGTATATATATTACCTGCAATTGCTTTACCAATATAAACACCTCCAAATGGAGTTCCTCCGGTCATTGAAAATGGCGATACATTATCACACACATCATTTAGACTTAAGTTAACCACCGGAAGCGAATGTACCGTAACGGTTTGCCAACTGGAATCAGTACATACTCCCTGAGTTACAACATACCAAAGTGTATCGGTCCCCAGGTTTGATGCCGCATATTTTGCCGCAGAACTATTGGTTCGGGGTCCTTTATAAAATCCTCCATTGGGTAAACCATGTGTTAATGACAGAGAATCGATTGTGCCAAAGCAGATATCTTTGATATTGGCAAAAGTTACTGATGGTGGAGCCACCGCAGCAATGGAAGCAAGCTGCTCATTTGAACAATTATTAGTATCCGTATAGCTGTAAGTAATGCTATCTAGTCCGGCAACGGTAGGAGAATATACTCCCCCACTAACCTTTGTACCTGAGTACACTCCTCCAGCAGGAGTTCCTGTGTTTAATGTCAAAGTAGCATTTAAACACAACTGCCTTGGCAGGGTAAACGAAACTACCGGAAGTGCATTTACAACAATTGAAGTACTGCTTGAATCGGTACAATTATTAGCATCAGTGTATACGTAAGTAATTAAGTGACTTCCTGCGCCAGCTGCACCTGCACTGAAAACACCTAAACTTACACCTACTCCTTTATAGGTTCCTGATAAGGGTGTTCCACCACTCAAGGTAATCGCACTGGTATCAACACAAACGTCGCTCATCGAAGCCAGCGATACAACCGGTACTGTATCAACAGTTACGTTAGTAGTATCCTTATTGAAACATCCATGAGAATTGGTATAGGTATATATAATTGAATGTGTACCTGCGCCTGCTGTATCTGGGTGAAACTTGCCTCCGGAAATTCCCTTACCGGTGTAAACACCACCACTTGGAGTTGATCCAGTAAGAATTACTGCAGGGCTATTAACACATTGAGAACTTATGCTACTAATTGAAACTACCGGTGTAGCACTTACAAATTGATTAACTGTTGTATCGTTCACACAGCTATTGCTTCCAGTAACCGTATACTTAATAGCAAAAGTTCCAGATCCTGAAGTGGTCGGACTAAATTTACCACTGCTAACCCCGGTCCCGGTATAAATACCACCCGTAGGTGTTCCTCCAGATAATGTTTTAGCCGTGTCGTAAGCACACATTGAAGTTAAAGCGCTATGGCTAACTGTAGGCAAAGCTTTTACAACCTGAGAACTGGTATCTTCTGCGCTACAACCATTAGAACTGGTGTATTTATAGGTTATCAGGTGAGAACCAGTACCTGCACTTGTAGAATTGAAACTTCCTGAACTTACCCCAGTTCCGGAATAACTTCCACCTGATGGTGAACCGCCTGAAAGGCTAAACGCAGAAACTCCATAACAAATCGGACTTAAACTGCTGAAGCTAACCGTAGGGCTTAATTTCACGATTTGACTTGCCGTATCAGAGCTGGTACAGTTATTCGAGTTCGTATAGGTGTAAGTAATCAAATGACTACCTACTCCTGCAGTTGAAGAGTTGAACGAATTTGAAGTGACTCCTGTACCAGAGAAAGTACCACCTGTAGGTGTTCCACCGCCAAGTGCGAATGTTCCTGTATCGCTACAAACCGGACTCAATGTAAGAGACACTAGAGGGGTTGAATTAACCACCTGAGTTTTCTTAGCAGAGTCAGAACAACTGTTTCCATCGGTGTAAGAATAGGTTATTACGTGATTTCCTGAGCCAGCAACCCCTGGGTTAAATGATCCTCCACTAACTCCCGTTCCCGAGTAGGTACCCCCTGAAGGACTACCGCCCGTTAACGTAATAGCATTATTGTTGGTACACAACGCAGCCAGGTTTGCCAATGAAACGCTTGGAGCCAAATTAACTCTTTGAACCTGTGATGCCGTATCCGAACAATTGTTAGCATCAGTATAGGTATAGGTTATCTTATGATTTCCCGAACCCGCGGTTGTAGGGTTAAATAAGCCTCCACTAACTCCAGTTCCTGTATAAACACCACCGGACCCTGAAGGACTACCACCAGAAAGCGCAAACGAACTTGCGTTTGAACAAATTGGTGAAAGTGAAGTAAATGAAACGTTTGGTAATGCATTTACCACCTGAACAGCAGTATCCTTATTGGTACAACTGTTTCCGTCGGTGTACGAATACACAATGGAATGGGAGCCTACACCTGCTGTTGCAGCGGAAAATGATCCTGAAGAAACTCCGGTTCCTGAATAAGTACCTCCTGTTGGGCTTCCACCACTGAGGTTAAATGCAGGATTACTAACGCATATGGCAGAAAGTGATAATGAAACCGTTGGCAGGCTATTAACTACCTGGATCGAAGTATCAGAGTTCTTACACCCTTTTGTATCTGTATGGGTATATGTGATTACATGCGAACCTGATCCTGCTGAAGCCGCATTAAAACTGCCAGAGCTTACACCAGTTCCCGTATAAGTACCTGAAGTCGGTGTTCCTCCTGATAATGAGAATGCGCTTGCATCAACACACACGGCTGAAAGGTTTGAGAAGCTAACAGTCGGTAAGGCGTTTACTACCTGAACACTCGTATCTGCTTTTACACAACCATGAGAACTTGTTACGGTGTAGGTTAGAACATGACTTCCAACACCTGCAGTAGAAGGACTGAAGCTACCAGAGCTTACACCAGTTCCTGAATAAGTTCCACCGGTAGGAGTACCACTAGTTAGTGATAAACTGGAAGCATCAATACACAATGGACTCAATGTTGGGAAATTGGTAGCCGGGTCTGCATGAACTACAATTGGCGCATGTAGCGAATCATTGTCTTTGTTTCCATCTATGGCTCCATTTGGTTTATCTGTAATGACCCTCAGCGTATATGTATTATTCTGTAAGAAATTGAAGGTTCCCAGTGTAACAGTTGCTTCCGCATTTGGAGCCAAACTGCCTGAATAAGAATATGGTGTTTGTACTACATAACTACCCGAAGCCGTCTTCAGGTACCAATTAATTGTCGCTGAAGTAACCGTAAGTGTTCCGTAGTTTTTAATCTTCACTTTTACGGTATCAGACTTAGCACACAAGCTATCGGTAGACACCAAAGAAACCACCCCTATGTTATATAGAGAAAACTCATCGGAACCAATATCCGGAGTTGAAGTACTTCTAATATCCCCATCAATATCGGTAGTTATTCCAGCCACAGGAGTTCCCGCACCATTTAGTGTAGCTGAATTTGTGTGCAGGTTAGTTGTCGAATAGTATCCAGGTACAACCGATTTAGAGTTGCCGTCTTTACCAGAAGCACTCTGTAATTGACCAAGGGTAGACCGGTTACCTGCCCAATAAGCTAAATAACTAACCTTTTTATACCAGTTATTATAATTGGATGCGTCTATATTGCTAGTACTATTTGTATAAAGCGCATATCCGTAATTTACTGCAACATTATTATTGTATAAGTGGATCTCGTTACCCTGATACGCATATATTCCATATGAGCTTGTATAAGTAGATTGAAGATTGATGCTATTGAATGCTATTGTAGTGTTGGTAGAGTAGTAACTATTAATACCCGACTGGTTTACACTCGAAGTTCTGGTAAGCGATATACTGTTATTGTAAACCATAGCCCGATCACTACTAGATCCTTGACAGTCATTCAAATAGATTCCAATACTCGATCTAGTTGTCTTACCAATAATGATATTTCCTGCAATTCGATCCAGGTTATGACACCGATAAAGATAGATTCCAATAATGTCGTAAGAATTTGACCTATCCTCAATGGTATTTCCTTCAATCACCATTTCATTGTTATAGTCAATGTACATACCATAACGGTAGAAATCTTTGAAGGTATTGTTCTCAATTGTTAAGCCTGAACTTATTGAAGCAGAATATCCGGTTAGGTACATTCCATTTGAACCGTATTGAATCAAGTTATTCTTAAGCGTTAAGTTTCCATAGTCAGCAGTGGTTACACCTCTTATGACAGTATAGTTCGTACTGTTGCTGCTTGTGTAATATCCTATAATTGAATTGCTGTCCAAAACCGTTTTTGTACCTAGCTTATTGAAGTAGATTCGGTGTGACGATCCAGTACCCTTAATTGTAAGCCCTTTTATGGTTACATACTCCATTCCATTGAAGTAAAGCGTGTTACTGCTATACTCTATAGTTGCTGCTGCAGTATTAGCAGGGTCTGCCTGAAATGTTATTGTATTGGTAGATGAACTTCCATTAATAGGGCCGAACTGTAACTGTCCACTATAAGTTCCGGGTCGAATGTTGAATACCACCGGACCACAAATCCCACTCGAATTAAGAGCAGACAGCGCAACCGCTGGCGTACTATAGTTGGCACCAGAACCACCCACAGTATAAGTACCTGATAAGCCAGGCTTGCTCGTTGCCGATTTAGCGGTATCGTTGTAATTCTTTCCATCTGTATTTCCATTGGGAGAAGTGGTATAAGCAACGATAGAGTAAGTAGTAGTTGACAAGAAATTGTAAGAACCAATTTTAAGCAATGTATCCGCTCCTACTGCTAAACTACCTGTCCAGCTATAAGGCGTTTGTGCTACGTATGAACCACCATTTGATTGTACCCAAATATTAATGGTTGCGGACGTTAAGGTATTGGTTCCAAAATTCTGAAGACGAACTTCAAAAGGGTTGGAGCCAACGCAATATAGGTCTTTGGTGGAAGCAATACCCGCGTCGTTTGGAACGGGGGCACTTTCGTCTGCACCTATATCCGGAGAATTTCCAGCCCTTAGATGGCCATCAATGTCCGTTGTTATTCCAGCTACCGCTTTTCCTTTCCCTTTATTTAAATTCGATCCCGTAGCAACATGCAAATCCCTTGTAGAAACGAAATTAACCGTTCCAGAAATCGAATTCTGTTCCTTTCCGGATGCAGATTGAAGTTGAGAAAGACTAGATCGATATCCACTCCAATACCCAGTATATGAACCTGTACAATTGTACAGGTTGTTTTCTGATTTAGAAACTGCAGATGTTGTGTTAACCCAAAGTCCCACACCACCTTGCATTTTAAAGATATTACTATATAACTTGTTATTACTTCCATAGTAATAGTACAGTGAGGTAGACCTATAATTTGTTGATCTACAATAAATCGAGTTAAATGCAGTAGTCAAATAATTCGAGTAATAATGATAGATTCCATAGTGATAATTAGAAGTATATCGAGTTAATGAAATCATGTTATTGTAAATTAACCCTTCATTGCCAGAAGTGTTATCACAGTTCTGGAGATAAATACCATAAGCCGTTCCAGTTGAATTATTAATAATAACATTATTTGCTATTGATGAAATGTTATCACAATTGCCTATGTATAAGGAGTATACATTACTATAACTACTTTTATCCTCAATTTGATTTCCATTGATGGTTAATTGCTTGACATTGCTGATGTAAATACCTTGGCGGTAAAAATCGTCGATAAGGTTATCCGATATTTCAAATCGAGAAGATACACCATTAAGCGTCATGTACATTCCGTATGAACCGTACTGAATGGTATTTCTAACTATTTTACAATCGGTTAGAACTACTGAAGAACTTCGGATAACACTGTAGCTCGTACTCGTGGAATTATAATTGTACCCTACAATTCTATTGCTGTCCAGAATAAGCCCCGTAGCATTCCTAGCATAATATACCCGATTTCCCGAACTACTGCTTTGAAGGTTCAGGTTTTTTATAGTAATGTAGTCTGCACCATTAAAATATACTACATACGAACTGCTTCGTACAATTGCTTGAGAACTGTTGGCAGGGTCCGATTGAAAGGTAATTCGATTAACTGAATCAACGCCTTCTATTGCGGTTAAATTAATCTGCTCGTTATAGGTTCCTTGCCTAATGTTAAATGTAGTTGGCCCACACACTCCATAATTATTTAAATCAGCCAATGCTAACGCAATTGTTGTATAACTTGGGCTAGAACCACCAATTGTATAGGTTCCGGACATGGAAGTTTTAAACCCGGATACCTGGTCCGTGTCATTAAAGGTATTGCTGTCAAGAACACCATTAGGAAGTGTTGTCCAAGCCACAATGTCATAAGTGGTATCGGCACCAAACGTATAATTACCATAAGAGACAATCGCGTCTTTATCGACGGCTATATTACCTGACCAGGAATAGGGTGTTTGAGTAACGTATGATCCGTTGTTCTTTTTTATTTTCCAGTTTATTACTGCTGACGTAAGGGCTGCAGATCCGGAATTGACCAACCTAACCTTAATAGAGTTTGACCCAACGCAGTATGCATTTGATATACTATCAATTGCTGCATCGTTAGCAACGATAATAAACTCATCTGCACCAATGTCTGGTTTAACCGTATTTCTAGCCTGTCCATCAAAATCGGATGAGATTCCACTTATAGGTGTTCCGGCGCCATCAAGAGCCAAAGCTCGAGTGTGTAAATCTGTAGAAGAAGTAAAGTCAGGATCTGTTTTCAGTGAATTCCCATCCTTACCTGAATAGGAGGTTAGCGCCGTTATTGAACTTCTGTTACCCGCCCAATATGCAACATAACTACCTGTCTTGGTATAAAGGTTATTGTGGTTAGAGAAGTCAATATTGCTTGTTGAATTAGTATAAAGCGGGTAGCCTCGGTTTGTACTAATGTTGTTGTTGTATAAGCTTAATTGGTCTCCGTAGTAAGCATTGATACCATATGCAGAAGTTCTACTTGAAAGAGAATTAATACTGTTGTATACAATTGTTTGATATTGTCCGTAATAAAAATACATTCCGTATTGGGTAACAGAAGCATTCCTTGTTATCGAAATCATATTGTTTGCAATGATTCCGCGTACAAAATTTGAATTTACCAAATACTCCGCATAAAGACCATACCCTGTACTTGTGGATCGGTTGATAATTGTATTCCTTGTGATTTTCTTAATCTGAATGTAGTTCATGAATATTGAATACACATTGTTATATGAACCTCTATCTTCAATATGATTTCTTTCAACGGTAAGGTTATTCATATAACGGAGGTACATTCCATACCGAACAAAGTCCTTAACGCTGTTGTTTGCAATTGTTACATTATCACTTCTGTTGCTTGACGGTCCTTGAATGTACATTGCATAGGTGCCATAGGTAAAATCATTATTAATGATTTGACAATCTTTTAGTTTTACATTGTTTGCGAAGAGGGTGTAGTATCCACCAGAGCTTGTAGTGTTAAAGCCTACAATTTCATTACCATCAATGATAACCCCCTCAGCGTTTTGATTGAATAATACACGATACCCACTTCCATTACCGGTTATTTTTAGTCCCTTTATTGTTATAAAGTTCGCCCCATTTATATAAACCGGATAGGTAGAGTAAAGAACTACATCGCTGGTATTTGATGGATCTGGCTGGAAAGTAATCCTATTGGTTGAACTTAATCCTTCAAAATTGTTTAGTGTAAGTTGTTCATTGTAAGTGCCTTGGCGAATATTAAACGTTATGGCCCCACAAACACCGTAAGTATTTAAATCACTAATTGCAGCGGCAACGGTTGTGTAGCTTGCACCCGATCCACCAATGGTATAGGTACCCGACATAGAAGTTTTAAAACTTGCAGTCTGGAATGTGTCATTACCATTTGCAGAATCCACTATTGTGTTAGGCAATGTTGTATACGCCAGTACTTCGTATGTAGTATCGGGCTGATAATTATAATTGCCTATGGATATTATTGCGCTTGCCTCTGGTGCCAAACTACCACTCCACGAATATTGCGTTTGAGACACAAAAGATCCGTTTGCTTTTTTAACGGCCCAGTTTACTTTGGCAGAGGTTAGTGTAGTGGTCCCAAAGTTTACAATTTGGGCATATACAGGAGAAGTCCCCTTACAAACCGAAGTTGAAATACTGTCAATTCCCGCATCGTTTTTAAGTACCAAAAATTCGTCACAACCAATATCTGGTTTTACAGTATTTCTTGTTTCTCCATCAATATCAACAGTTAGGCCGCTAACTGGTGTTCCGGCACTATCAATTGAAGTGGACCTTGAATGTAAATTGGTCGTAGAATAAAACCCTGGATTTACGTCAATTGAATTACCATCTTTTCCAGTAGCCGAATTTAAGTTTGAAATCGATGTCCTATTACCTGCCCAATACGCAACATAGCTTCCTGACGCGCTGTAGTAATTATTGTGGTTTGACCCATCAATATTAGAGGTGGTGTTAGTATACAACGGATATCCATTTTTGGTTCCAATGTTGTTGTTGTAAAAATAAACCTGATCCCCTTGATATACATATACCCCATAAGCATTTGAACGGGTAGATAAACTATTGACACTGTTAAACGCGGCAGTTAAATAAGTACAGTACTGGATCGATAATCCGTATTGGTATACACTGGTGTTTCGGGTAATGACTACACTGTTATTGTACATCCGGTTTGGTTTCAAGGTTGTTCCCAAACAGTTATACATAACAATCCCGGTTCCAGTAGAAGTGGAGTTGTTAACCACCTCGTTTCCTGCAACCACAACATCATAGTTACAGTTGTTTGCATTAATGCTGGTTACCCCTCCGTAGGATCCTCTGTCTTTTACATAATTTCCTGTAATAGTTAACTCATCTATATATAGGATTTCGATTCCAGTGGTTAAAAAGTTTGTGACCTCATTATCTTTAATCGTTAAGCCTTTAGAATGGTTATTCGAAATACTATGTAAGCGAATTCCAAATGTTCCATATTCAATTTTGTTATTCGAGATTGTTAAATTTCCATGATCAATTCCTGTATTTCCATAAATGGTTGTATAAGAAGAACTAGTACTGGAAGTACTGTATCCAATGATATGATTTTCGTCCAGCAAAGTATTTTCTCCAACCTTCTGGAAATACACCCGATAACCCGCTCCCGTTCCTTTAATTTGAAGCCCCTTCACCGTTAAATATTCGAGCCCGTTGAAATACAAGGCATAACTACTATGGGTTAATATAGCAGGACTGGTGTTTGCCGGATCTGGCATGAACGTAACGGTATTGGTAGGTGAACTCCCGGTAATCGGACTAAAGTTCAGTTGACCCGAATAAGTACCTTGGCGAATATGAAAGGTAACCGGACCACAAATGTTGCTGGATCGCAGTGCAGATAAAGCTGCTACCGGAGTAGCATAATCATAACTACTTCCACCCACCGTATACGTACCTGATAGTCCAGGCTGAGATGTTGCCGAATAAGCTGTATCGTTATAGTTAGCAGTGTCAGTCTTTCCATTTGGAAGTGTTGTAAACGCCACCACAGAATAACTGGTTGTAGAAAGGAAATTATTGGTTCCGATTTTTAGTAAAGTATCCTGACCTTTTGCCAGGTTACCGGTCCAGTTGTATGGTGTTTGAGCAACATACAACCCGCCATTGGTTTGAACGAAAATATTTATGGTTGCTGAAGTTAAGTTGTTGGTTCCGTAATTTTTTAAGGTTACTTCAAATGGATTAGATCCGACACAATAAATCTCCTTGGTTTCAGAAACTCCCGCATCATCAGGAATTGGAGCAGTTTCATCAGCACCTATATCGGGAGTTGAGGTATCGCGAACATCTCCATCAATATCTGTAGTAATTCCGGAAACTGGCGTTCCTTTCGACTTGATCACATTTGCTCCATTAGCGATATGTAAATCTCTATTTGACTTGAAGGTTGTACTCAACGAGAGCGTATTCACATCCTTACTGCTGGCAGACTTCCAGGCTGCTAAATTCGTTCGGTTTCCGTTCCAATATCCAAGGTATGAACCGTTAGTAAACAAGTTGTTGTAATCCGAATTTTGTATTGTTCCTGAACTACGTGTGTAAATCGCATACCCCCTGTTCATTTTAATATTGTTGTCGTACTGGTTTATGTTATTACCATAGTAGTAATAAAACCCATACGACCTATAGTTGTACGTAGAGAGGCTGTTAATCGTGTTGAAAGCTACGGTTTGATATCCTGAATAATAATGGTAGATTCCATACTGGTACACGGAGCTAGTTCGCATCAAGGAAATCATGTTGTTATAAATCATACCGTAACTCGTGGATAAGTTGTTACAGTTGGCCATATATATACCGTAGCTGGTGCTTGTTGAATTATTGATAATGGTGTTGTTGGAGATTTCCTTGAGGTAATCACAGTTACTCATGTTGATACTGTACACGTTGCTGTATGTACCCCGATCTTCAATGTAGTTTCGTCTAACTGTTAACTGGGTGCTATTGACCAAATAAACTCCTTGGTAATAAAAGTCCTCAATCCGGTTGTTAGAAATCTCCACGTTCGAAGTACTGTTGGTCATGTTTAAGTGCATACCATATGAGCCATATAAAATTTCATTCTTAGTGATTTTTAAATCATTTAAAACTCGACCACTGGAATAAATAACTATGTAAGAAGTGGAAGGGCTATTCACGTTGTAGCCAATTATTTTGTTGCTATCCAGCTCTATTCCCGTGGAGTTTTGAGCAAAATAAACGCGATAACTGCTTGAGGTACTCTGTATTTGAAGGCCTTTAATTGTAAAATAGTCTCCTCCATTAAACAACACAGGGTATGAACTGTAGGTTAAAATCGCTGCCGTTGTATTACTTGGGTCATTTCTAAAGGTTACTCTGCTGGTATCTGTTACTCCATTTACATCAGCAATTACCAATTGCTCATTGTAAATACCTTGCCGTATGTGAAAAGTAGTTGGGCCACAAACACCATAAGTATTCAAATCGCTCACCGCAGAAGCAATAGTCGAATAATCCGGTGAAGCACCACCAATGGTATAAACTCCTGATAATGCTGGTTTAAACGAAGTCGATGTTACTGTATCATTTGTGGTATTCGAATCTAAAGTGCTGTTGGGTAATGTAGTATATGCTCGAATAACATAACTGGTATCCTTACTGAAGGAAAAGGACCCGAATGAAATCTGTGTTGAAGCTCCTGGAGCCAAACTCCCGGTCCAAGAATACTGAGTTTGTGCAACAAAGCTTCCCCCATTTTTGGATACTCCCCAGTTTACTTTGGTAGAAGTTAAAGTTTGCTTTCCGTAATTCTTTAATGTAAGTCCAACGGCATTTGCTCCCGAACAATACTCTGTCTTGGCTACAGTTAGTCCAGCATCATTATTAACTACAATAAATTCATCAGCACCAATATCAGGCGTGCTGGCATTCCTGATATGCCCATCAATATCAGTGGATATACCACTGATTGGAGTTCCCGCTCCATCCAAAGCAATAGTGTTAGTATGCAAATCATCGGTTGCATCAAATGTTACGTTTGTACTAATTGAATTTCCATCTTTTCCACTGTAAGAATTGAGGGCCACAATTGAACTTCTTGCTCCACCCCAATATGCTACATAACTTCCTGAAGAGTACAGGTTATTAAAATTGGAGAAGTCCACATTTGCAGTTGAGTTGGTATATATTGGATACCCACCTGAGCATACTACATTATTGTTATACAATGAATTTTGATCACCTGAATAAAAACTAATTCCATGAGAGCTTGAATATGTACTTCTTAAATAAACCGAATTGAATGCTGTTGTAAGATAATTTGAATATTCATGGTAAATACCTATTTGGCTTACACCGGCATTTCTCAACATTGAAACCATATTGTTGTATACCAAACCACGATTAGAGCTGGTATTAAAGCACCGATAAAAATTAAGCCCATATCCTGAGTTGGTAGAGTTATTGACGATAACGTTATTGGAAACCGATTTAGTCAGGTCACAATACAACATACGAACAGAATATACATTGCTGTAAGTTCCTTTATCTTTAATAGTATTCCCCGAAAAAGTTACCTCATCCAGGTATTGAAGCACAGCTCCCATTCTATAGAAGTTTTCAAATGTATTTCCTGAAAACACATTATCACTTCCAACAATGCTGGAGCTTCCTATTAAATACATACCATAAGACCCATATTGAATGGTATTATTAATAAACTTAAGCTTAGTATGAGCAACACCACTACTATATACAGTAGAATAGCTTGTTGAGGTATTATTAATGTTATAACCTACAATGGTATTTCCCTCAAACTGAACTCCCGTTGTAGCTTGCCCAAAAAAGACTCGTCTACTTGAACTGGTCCCTTGTATTTTCAAATTTTTAATGGTTGTGTAATTAGCCCCATTAAAATATATCGTATATCCGGAATTAGTAAGAATCACATCTGAGATGTTTGCCGGGTCAGCCATAAAGGTCAATCGGTTAGTTGCCGACACCCCTGGGTAACTGGTCAAGGTTACCTGACCAGAGTAAGTTCCTTGACGAATATGAAAAGTAGTTGGGCCACAAACACCGTTTGCACTTAAATCACTAAGGGCTGCAGCAATAGTGGTATAACTTGGGCTTGCCCCTCCAATGGTATATACCCCTGACATTTTTGTTTTAAAGTTTCCCGTTTCCAAGGTGTCATTTCCAGGAATTGAATCCGTAGTAGAGTTAGGGTTATAGGTATAGGCCAGAATAGAAACATTAGTATCGGAAGGAAAATTATAAGTTCCCACGCCTATTTCCTTAGTGACTCCCGAAGCAATTGAACCTGTCCAGGAATAAGCAGTTCCCGCAATGTAAGTTCCGTTGTTTTTTCTCACCTTCCAACCAATTGAAACCGAAGTCAGTGCCGATGTTCCGTTGTTTCTGATTGTAACTTTAACCGTATCTGTACCAGCACAGTAGGTGTTATTGATTGCAGAAACACCTGCATCCACTGCCTTAATTGAAAATTCATCTGCTCCAATGTCTGGTGTCGTCGAATTTCTGGTTTCGCCATCAATATCAGTCGAATAGCCCGAAAGAGCCTGCCCTTTTCCGTTTAATGCAACTGCATTGGTATGTAGGTTGGTTGACGAATAAAACCCTGGATCTACAGATAGACCATTTGCATCTTGTCCGGTTGCAGAATTCCACGCAGAAGTTGAAGTATACTGGTTATTTAAATAACGAACGGGATATGTTCCTGCAGAATACCAGTTGTTGTAATCCACATAACTGGTGTAAGTGTTGTAGTAGGTATTGCTTTCATAATGTACACCATAACCATTCTTAGCATAGGTGTTGTTATTCCTTAGCTGGTTTGAGTTGTAACTCGATGAGCCACCTGAATACATATAAAAACAGGAGGATTGAGTTATTCCATTATTGTATACACTATTGAAATAAAATAAGAAGTAGTGACAACGGTATGCCCATACACTGTAGTTTCTGCCTGTACTTCCAAGGGCAGAAATAAAGTTGTTATATACTTTAAAAGGGAGTGTACTTGAACCTAAGTTGGTATGAAGATAAAGTGCTTGAGAAGTAGCGCCATAAGTAACAATTTTGTTGTTGCTTATGGTACCCCCATTCCTACATTGGTTAAGCTGAACGCCTACTCCGGAGGCATAATGATTGGTAGAGGAGCTAACAACCTCATTTCCCGAAACATTAATTTGATTTTGATAAACACAGGTGATGCCTGTACCTGTAAAATTGGTTATGGTATTGCCAGATATTACGTTTCCAAACTCAGTAGACGAAGACGAACCACCCCAAAAGTAAACTGAATAATAACCATTAAGTATTTCATTATTTGAAATGGTTGTATAAGTCTGTTGATGGCTGGTTCCGGATGCGCAATTAATAAGTTTATGGTAATTAGATCCCGTACTAGGGTTGCTTATTCCCTCAATTTTACAATCTGTTATCTTATTATTTGCTGTTGTACCAACAAAATAGACCACGCCTCCATAAGAAGAACTTAATGCTTTTAGGTGGAGACCTTTAATGGTTGTAAAGTCGGTTCCGTTAAATCGAACGGTATTATTGTCCATATCAAATGCGCTGGTACTTGAGTATTGAACTATCGGCATTTGCGTGTTTGAAGGGTCGCTTTGGAAAGTTAGGGTATTCGTAGAATTTACACCACTGATTTGCGTCAAACTCATACGCTCTGTATAAGTTCCCTGTCGAATATTAAACGTAACCGGACCATTTACACCCGATGTTTGAAGAGCTGTAATCGCAGCTCCAATGCTGGTGTAGTCCGGGCTTGCACCTCCAATAGTTTTCGTTCCGCTTAATTGAGCATAACCAGAAGATGTAATGAGAGAAATTAAGATAATGCTAGTAAATATTCGTTTCATAAGATTCATAGTTGTAAGCTTAAAATAACGCATAAAACCAACGGCTGGTTGGTAATCCAGTTCAATTCTAGGCTACGCGAAGTTAACGAATCGGACCACTCGATTTACATTCTTACATTTCCACTTAGTAATTACTCAATTACAGCTAGAATTCAGCAGTATAACCAGCTAAAAAATAAAATACCAATAGCCTGTATGGCGACAATATTTCCCCGATTTGGCATATATAAATTATTCAGTAAGCATGTGCCTAATAAATCCATGAAATTTAATGATGAGGTAAAATGTTGGGAATGTAGGCATGAAGATTGCTTGATTAAAACTAAGTTCGCAAACTCATAAATTCTTGTTATTGATGAAAAAATTATTGATCAGTCTTGGAGTTATTTTGTCGGTTCAATCTGGGTACTGTCAGGTAACCGAGGCATTGGACAAGACCGAGACAAGACAAAAAAGTAAAGGTCACGTCAAAGGAAATTTTTATGTTATGCCCGGTATTGGGGTTGGAACCAATTATGGGGCAAAAATGGTCCTCCCACCTTTATTGATTAATGCCGAATATGGCTTTCATAACATGCTTAGCGTTGGAGCAATGGTTGGCTATGGAACGGCCAAAGAATCAAGCACCAATTGGGGTGTAGGTAGCGGACACTGGAGATACAACTATTTTTCTTTAGCAAGTCGGGCCTCCTTTCACTGGGGGAGGTATATTAGAATCCCCGAAGAATTAGACTTATATGGAAGAGTTGCTTTGGGTTGGAGAATCAGATCCTCTAAATGGGTAGAAGACGTGCCAACTGGCAGGGCCGATGAACCAGGCAAAAGTGCCGATTTTGGGCTAATCGCTGGGGTGCATGCCGGAGCAAAATATATGCTAACACCAGCCTTAGGAGCGTATTTAGAAATTGGTCACGATAATGTAAGCAGTGTACAGTTAGGGGTTGCGCTTAAGCTCTAGAATTTACAAACTCCACGCACTTAAATCGAATCAAACCTCAGGTGAAAAATTGACTCCACAATGTGCTTGTATTTTTTACTTACAGGTACTCTGTCTGAATTAGACATTTGAAGAATCCCGCCCTCTTTTTTAGAATATCCCGTTATTTTGGTGAAGTTCACAATGTGGCTTTGGTGAACTCGAATAAAATCAGGCGAACTTAAACTATCCTCAAATCGTTTCAATGTCTTTGTTACCAAAATCTTCTTTTGTTCCTCCAGAATTATATGGGTGTAATTGTTGTCAGACTGAAGCCGTATGATCGAGCTAAGTTTTAAAATGATAATTCCATCCGAAGTAGGTACCATTAAACTATCCTTCTCAGGCTGGTCTGGCTTTTTACCGTTGAGGAGCCTTTCAATTACTAATTTCAACTCATCCGGGTCTACCGGTTTAAGAAGGTAATTGTACGCATTTAGCTTAAAGGCATTAACCGCGTATTGATCATAGCCCGTTACGAAAATGGTCTCAAACTTTCGATTGGGAAAGTGCTCAAGAACTTCTGTGCCTAAGCCATCTCGAAGCTCAACATCAAGAAACACCAGGTCAACCTCATTATTACTTAGAAAACCAATTGCACTTTTTACCGATGTTGCCCTGCCTATAACATTCAGTTCAAGGGAAAATAGGTTTATAATATTTTCAAGAGCCTGAATGGCCTTTTCTTCGTCATCAATTATTAGTGTTCTCATTTGTATCTGTCAATAGTTTAGGAATGCAAATTGTCACTTCTACCCCTCCCTCATCACGTTTTTTTAGCGCTAGATTCCAGTGCCCCATATTAAGTTGGTTAAGTAGTTCAAACCGTTCCCTGATTAAACTCAAGCTGCTAATTCTGTTCTTTTTAACCTTTGAAGCAGCACTGGTTGTTTCTATACTGGGCCCGTTATCGCAAACGCGAATTATAATACTTCCTTTTTCTTCCTGGATATCTATTAGAATTTTTCCAGGTTTATCCTCTAACCGAAGAACACCGTGCCAAATAGCATTCTCAATAATCGGTTGTAAAATTAGGGGAGGAATCGAATATTTTGATAGGTTATGCGTGCTGGATTGTGTGATTGAGTAATTCAGCGATTTTCCCAATCGCAAAGATTCCAGCTCGAGGTATTGCTTTAAAGACTCCAGCTCTTCCTGAATACTTACAAACTGGTACTGTGAACGATCGAAAATGCCTCGCATTAACCGCGAAAGTTTACTGACAAATCGAATGGCTCCTTTGGTGTCGTCTTCGCTGATAGCAGTAACCACAGAGTTGAGCGAGTTAAACACAAAATGTGGGTTTAGCTGAAGGCTTAGCGCTTTATTACCAGCCTCAATTGTTTTTATTTTAAGAGCCGATTGTTGCCGGTATTGGCCTAGTTGAAACCGATAAAACACGAGACCAATTACAAATAAAACCAATACAATTAAGGACGTAAACCACCAGGTTGAATAATATGGCTCATGAACGGAAAACAGAATTTTAAATGGTGATCGAGACCATACTCCAAAGCGGTTTTGCGCATAGAGCTCAAATGTATACTCACCCGGACTTAGCGAATTATATACTATGGGTAATGACGCGGCATAACTCCAGTTTGTGTCATGCTCTGCCAGCCGATATTTGAACCTTGTCTTTACTTTATTCGAATAATGTACAACACTCGGGTTGATCTCAATTTTAGACTGAGAAACCGGTAAACGGATTGGTGAATTAAAATCAGCAATTGTATCAAAAGCCGTTGACACCGATACATTATAAATCTTAGGTGGGGTTCTCTGAAACTTTATTTCTCCAGGGTCAAAAAAGATAGTTTTGTCGGTTGTCGTAACTACCAGTTTGTTATTCCAGCTTTTAATGTTTTTTATAGGCCAATTGTCGAAACCCAATATGGGGTTCCAATGGATTAATTTGTTTTTTGATAAAAAATCTTTGTGAACGGAATAAAGGCCCAGGTTGCTTGCTATATACAGTTGTTCGTTATGCCACGCGAGCCCTTGTATAGAAGACAGTCCGCTCTTAGGAAACAACTGTTTTACAATGTTTTGCCGTTGCATGAGCAATAATCCACGTCTTTTTGTACCAACAATGAAGGTGTCTTCTTTAACGTGGACAGCACTTCTTATATCCACACCATATTGATCGTCAATTAGGTACATTTTTTTTTCATCGCGGTTGAAATAATAACTGTTGTAAAATGATCCGAAATAGTTGTGAATTGGGTGGTCAACATTACTGTATCTTATTTTAGTTGATTTACTGGTTGGTTGTGGGGTAACCCTGACCGGCTCATAATAGTCAGTTGAGTCATTATACACTGAATAACCGTTATCCAGATTGAGTATATGGACTCCATTTCGTTCTCCAAAAACCGTATTGTTGGGTGATAACGAAAAGCCTGAATGAATTATGAGGTCGTCATCTCCGTACAGCCCTATTTCATCATTTAGCTTTAATACCCTGGAAAATGAAAACTTGCTTAGAGTAATTAGGTCCTTAAACCAAACCTGTCCCAAATTATAATAAACAGTTATGCTATTATCATTATTTACTGAATACAAGGTATCCCCTTGAGATTCCATAGAAGTAGGATAATTATTGATCTCTGTATTAATCAATGAAAGCTTTTGGTGCATGATCATACCCAAGCCATTTTCCAAGGTTGTGAACCAAAAGTTACCGCTTTGATCCATAAGAAATGACGTTGGTGTAAAGTTCTTCGCTGTTGTTCGTTTAACATTGAGTTCAAAGTCTAAAAACAACAACCCTTCAGTATGCGTTCCAATAACCAACAACGAATCTTCAAAAATGTCTAAGCTGGGAGTAAATGAATATGGGAAATCCTTTACCACAATTTCCTTTGTTACTCGATTAATTTTCATGATTTGCCTATTGAGCATAATGAATATATTCTTATCGACAAGAATCGCCCGGATGGGCTTACCAGCCCAGGTAGTCATGTATTTAAAACTATCTCTGACAACAAGTTCACCATTTTGATAGAACTCAATTTGAGTATATGGTTCTCGCCCAAACTGGTGATCATACCACAGTTCACCAAAATTATCATGAACTTGAAGCAGGTTCTTTCTTCGCTTGACCATTGCCAGGGCATTATAATTCCCATAATTATCAATCGAAAAACGTGAGCAAAGTCCTGCAGTGGACACAAACCCAGAAGACTCGTAAAACGACAATTGGGTAATAGGCCCATATCCGTACCTCTTTTTATTTGTGGAATCCAGCTGCGGAATCCGTTCAATGGATAAATTGAATTCGTTTATGTAGAAAAACTCCCCCTTAACAGTCCAAAAAACAAGTCTGCCATCGGGGCCTTTTTCAACACCCAAAACCACCGGTGAGCAATCTACCGGAAAAATCGTTTTAAAATTGGACCCATCGAACACAGAAACTCCATTATCGGTGCAAATCCATAATCGGCCTAGAGAGTCTGACTCCAGGTCATATAACTCATTGCTTGGTAAGCCATCCCCAACCGTAAAAAATACCGAGTGCATATCTGCCACACGTTCTTCCTGCTGACATAATCCAACGTTTAAATGCCCTGCAAAAAAAATCAGGCTAAGTATGTATGATAGGAACCTCAATGGCCGCGATACTTTAAAACTTTAATTAGAACCAGCTAAGGTATCTAATCCTGTTTACCGGTATTTAAAGAATGAACTATTCCAATTAACAAGACCTGCGTAAATTCTATGCAGTAATAACCATTTACTGGATATTTAGTACTCAATGCTAAACGCCGAAAGCCAAAATTGACCGGTAATTTGCTTAAGGTATTGAGAATAACCAAGACAACAATTCTCCAAATTTGGTTTTTAGAAGAACCTTTTGACTCAGTCGATTCTATATATAGAAGAGGTTTCTATTGTGATATCTTCCGACATTGTAGACTCACTGGCTCCCAACAGAGTGAAGGGAACGTATTCAATGAATTCAGAAAGATTGGTAAAAAACTCGTTGCCGTATTGTTGAGTTCCCTTGTAAAAGACCTGGTTTACCAACAAATATTTCCCCTTGAACTCTTTGGTTAAAAGTTCAAAAATTGAATTCAAATCCGGAAGAATGTACCATACAATTTCACTAAAAAGTATGCAATCGAATTGCTTGTACTTCAACAGGTCTGTAGTAACATCTGAAACCCTAAACCTGAGATTTGGAAAAAGTTTTTGTGCTTTAACTATTGCCTCCTTAGATATATCAATACCCAGAGGAGCAATTCCCGTTTCCTTGTGAATCCAATTTGCGTAATAACCTAACCCCGAACCACACTCAAGAACACTTTTAATCTGAAAATTTTTTAAATGGGTAATTCCCGCTATTCGTGCATATTTATTGGGTTGAGACGATTGTCGCCAGGGGTCATCAATATCACGATAAAGGTTTTCGAAGTCACCAATAAATTCTCCATCCTTAATCACGTAATCGTGATATGTTCTATCCTCACTCTTCACTTCGCTCATTTTATCTTTCATTCAAACAGACAGAAAGTGTTTAAAAAGGTTTGCAAATTTGGCAAAAATACGAACCAAATTAACTTTTTGAGCCATTTGGTTAAATGAAGTTTAATGGTTGGATGAATTAAATGGTTACAGACAGGTTCTTCAAATTATTAGTCTTCTCCCTTGAACCGGCTACTCTGACATCCACTCTTTAATTATTTCCCTGAACTTACGTACCGAGTATTCAGCGGACTTTGCGGAAGGGCCAAATTCGAATAAAGGTGACTCAAAACCCAATGCCACAACGAGGACTGATGCCAGAAGCTGATCGAACCTCTATCACGGATTGGGTATCCGGGGGAATGAAAGAAAAATAAAACAATTGGCAAAGAGTTATATTCAGTTTTCCAAAGGTGAATTATCCCATTGTAAAGTTAATTTTGGACACTAAATGCCTACACTTGCATGGTTTTCCAGCTACCACGCCTAAAAAGCATGAGGGTAAATAACCCGACCATGGTTTCGGAAATAAACACTCCCCAGAACACACCTGAATGGGCCCAGTCCAATTCGATTGCCAGCCAATAAGAAAGTGGAATTTGGATAATCCAGAAAAAGATAACATTGATCCAGGTAGGAGTTTTGGTATCACCCGCACCATTAAAGGCTTGTACAGAAACCATCCACCAGCCATAAACAAAATAGGAATAGGACAGGATGCGAACCCACTCGGCTCCAATGGAAATAACCTTGGGATCATCGGTAAAAATGCGCATCAGCGATTCATTAAACAAATAATACAGAATGGATACAATCACCAAGTAGATCATGTTGTAGAACCCGATCATCCAAACTGATTTTTCAGCCCGATCTGCATCATCTGCACCCAGGTTTTGGCCCACCAAGGTTGCCGCAGCATTAGACAGACCCCATGCTGGCATAAGGGTAAACATCAAAAGTCGAATTACAATGGTTGCTGCTGCCACTACTTCGCTCCCTATGTCGGCCAATATGCGCATGAGGAAAATCCATGATGTCATGCTAATTAGCATTTGCCCAATTCCACCTAAAGAAGTACGTAATATATTGAGTGCTACTTTTCCATTCCAGTAGAGTTGTTCGAGTTTGATCTGAATGTGTTTTCCGCCTTTAAAGAGGGCATAAAGTTGTACCAATACACCTATTCCACGTCCAATGTTGGTGGCAATGGCAGCACCTTCCACCCCCATGGCTGGAAATGGTCCCCAGCCTAAGATTAACATGGGGTCAAGCACTATATTTATCGTATTAGAGATCCAGAGAATACGCATAGCTATGGCGGCATCACCAGCACCTCTAAATATGGCATTGATAACAAAAATGAGGACTATAACCATATTTCCACCCAGCATCCATTGGGTGTATCGATAACCGTGATCCAATACCCATTGATCACCTCCCATAAGTGAAAGCAGTTCCTTTGAAAAGAAAATTCCTGCCATGGCTAATGGTAGGGAAGCCAGTACAGCCAGAATAATGGACTGAACGGCGGCAACTCCGCCTTCCTCCTTCTTTTTCTCACCAACACGGCGTGCAATGATGGCAGTAACGGCCATGGAAAGGCCCATAGCAACAGAGTAAAGCAAAAACAAATAAGTTTCGGTAAGTCCAACCGCGGCAACGGCGGAAGGGCCTAGTTTACTGACAAAGAAAATATCGACAACTGCAAATGTCGACTCCATCACCAGCTCCAAAATCATAGGAACGGCCAACAAAAAGATAGCGTTCTTCAAACTGATCTTAGTATAATCAGCTTCGGTGCCTTTAAGTGCATCTTTAAGCTTCGACCAAATCGATGCCTTTTGTGATAATATATTATTATGCTTGTCCATAACCAACGCAGCTACAATAATATACTTTCCCAGTTTGCGAATAGAGTAAAACCGATTGCATTATAATGGGCTGGGATAAAAGAAATGTTGGTTCAAAAGTTGTCACATAAAAAAAGCCCGACTTTCGTCAGGCAATTCCTTAATCTATTCATTTTAAAAGTCTGCCAAGAAGAACTCCCAAATGTTTTTGTTCAATGGAATTTACAAAAGGGGTCTTGGCTCTAGAATTTTACTTAAGCAACACCTTATAAGTCGCTATTTCTCCATTTGAATTCACATGAATAAAGTATACTCCCGGGCTTTCATTCAAAATGAACTGCTCGTGTGTATTTTCCATATTTTTTCGCTCTACCACTACTTGACCCAAGGCGTCAACTACTTCAATGGATACATTTTCAATGTTTTCAACATCGATATAAATCAAACCCGTAGTTGGGTTTGGATAAACCGATACGCCAATGCTCTTACCAAATTCGTAAACGCTTACTGTTTTAATACGTACACAAGTCGAAGTATCTTTACAACCATTTTTGTTCAACTCAACCGCATAGTTTCCGTTAATTGTTGCTGTTAGGGCTTGTCCGGTTTCTCCAGAAATAATTGAATAATTATTATCGCAATCTAACCACTGATAGGCCACTCCAGTTTGATTAGCTGTTAGTGTAGACCCATTCATTGAAACAGAAGTATCACTTTGGTTTATTGTTAAATTGAGGACGTAAACACTATCTTTAACCCAGGAAATCAAAGCTTGGCCGCTTCCACCATCAACTTTTGCTGCACTATCTCCCGCATTGTTGGCTCCACCATTATTACTTGTAACAAGCTTAAAGAGCGTATCTGTTAAATAGGAAAACCCACCAGCTCCATCTCCGCCAGTTGAATCTATGGGATGACCACCTCCAGTACCTCCACCGTTAGGTCCTGTACCTGAGCCACCAGCGCCGCCGGTAATCATTGCTAAACCACCAGGTGATCCACCGCCGCCACCACCACCAGCAGAAACAACGTCATTTCCGTTTATTTGTAAAGCTGTACGACCACCTCCGGCACCACCATAGCTACCATTATTTATATAGGTGCCAGCTGTACCGCCACCATAGGTAACCTTATTTGTATCTTTAATACCAGATGCTCCTCCTTCACCAACAATTACATTAATTAAGGCTCCAGGTGAAACGCTCAATGTTCCTTTAACATGAGCCCCGCTGCCACCGTTAGCATGAATATAGTCGTTAAAACCAACACCACCTCCGGCACCCTTAAGTTCTACATTTAAAAATGATATTGTACCAGGTACGTTAAAACTTTGATCGCCGCCTGTAAAACTGAAAGCAGTGTCAATGGTAGCCAATTTTACGCTGTCGAAATAAATTCCAGACGATGTGTAAGTATTTCCACGCCAAGTATATTGATCACAGGTGGTTATAGAAAGAGAGTCATAATAGATCTGTGCATGTAGAGTAACCGCTGATATTGCGATTAAAATAAGAGTTAATGTGACTTGCCTCATATTGTTTGTTTTTAGCGTTTATCAACTTGTATTTTGGTAACACATTCCATAAAATAACTTCAAATAACTTTCGACTGTTCTTTTCAGCTCTACTCTATTAATAGTTTAAAGGAACCTGTTTTTTTGTGGGTATACATTCTGATAAAGTATACCCCAGCATCTTCATTTAATTCTAACAAGTGGTGTTTGTCGCTTATGTCTATACGTTCCATTACAACTTGTCCCATTGCATTAATTATATCAACTGAAACTTTTTCAACGCCCATCAAGTCGATGTATACGTTGCCCGTGGTAGGGTTGGGGTAAATAGACACTAGGCTCACAATCGAAAAATCATCTACACCCACCTGGGTAATTTCAACACAGCTTGAGGTATCCGTACAACTGTTTTTGCTAATCACCAGCGCATAACTTCCATTCGCGGTTGCTGTGAAGCTCTTATTTGTATCTCCACTTATTGGTGCATTTCCATTATTACAATCGATCCATTGATAAGTAGCGTTGGAGTCTTTAGCCGCTAGCGTTATCCCATTTTTGGTGATTGAAGTATCCAAGGTGTTTACCGTTAAATCAAGGGTAACCATCGAATCGCAACCTGCCGCGTTGGTTATGGTATGGGTAGCTGTATTGTTCGATGTCGTATAGGTGTTGCCATCGATCCACTTCCATGAAAAGCAGGCCGTTACCACATCGTTACCCGTAGAAGAGTTGTTTACGGTAAGATCCAGCGTTACCACAGAATCACATCCGGCAGCATTGGTTAAAGTATGAGTAGCCGAATTGTTAGCCGTTTTGTAGGTGTTACCATCTAACCACGTAAGCGAATCGCAGGCCGTCTTAGTATCCATACTTGTTGTTGGCTTATTGATGGTTAGGTTTAGGGTAACAATGGAATCACATCCGCCTGCATTAGACAGAGTATGGGTTGCGGAATTATTGGACGCCGTATACGTTTTACCGTCGATCCACTTTAAAGAGTCACAGACTGTTCGACTATCAGTGGCGGTTGTATTTACACATTGATTTAGTTTATGAACAAACATAGCATTTACATTACCGGAATTGATGGTATCAATACCAGATCCCGGGTCAAAGTCAACATTGCCTTTAAAATAACCAGTTGAATAAATAACATTAGAAGAATTAATACTCAAATCATGACCATAATCATAATCTGTTCCTCCAAAAGAAACTGCCCAGCCAAAGTTTCCTGCCGTATCCATTTTGTGAATAAAGACATCTGCTCTTCCGTTAGAAAAAAGTTTAAGGGTTCCCGTACCCGGGTCAAAATCTGCAGTATCACCAAATGCCCCAATGGAATATAAATTTCCATCCGAACCTAACTGCATATCGTAAACCGATTCATTGTCAACACCTCCCCATCGTTTGATCCAAATAAAATTTCCAGCCGAATCCATTTTTTGAATGTAAGCATCAGCAGAGCCCAAAGAAGTAATGTTATAAGTTCCAGAGCCGGGGTTAAAGTCGATAGTTCCGCCAAAGTCCCCTAGCGTATAAATATTTCCTCGAGCATCAGTTTCAATCGACCTTGCTTCAGAGATAGCAGTCCCAACAAAATCCCTTACCCAAATAAAATTACCAGCAGTGTCTACTTTTTGTACAAATGAGCGAGCATTTGATCCAGCGCTTCGATAGGAGGTTCCTAGCCCTGGGTCGAAATCTACGGTTCCTCTAAACCAACCAGCGGTATACACAACTCCTGTTGAATTTACATTTAGGTCCTTTACCGCTTCATAATTAGAACCGCCGAACGATCTTGCCCAAATAAAATTCCCAACCGTATCCAATTTTTGAATAAAAATGTCAAGCACACTACCTGAACTTACCCCCAAGTTGTAAACGCTTGAACCGGGATCAAAATCTGTTGTTCCATAGAAGGAACCCGACGTATAAATATGGCCGAATGTGTCCAATTTTAAAACTACAGGATATACAATTGAACTCCCACCAAAACATTTTACCCAAATGAATCCTCCCAATGAATCTAGTTTAAGTATGTAAGCGTCATCCACACCAGCTGAAATATGATTGTTGATGCCAACACCGGGATCGAAATCAACAGTATCCCGAAAGCTACCCAAAACATATATATTTCCATTTGCATCTACCTTTACTGAGGTGGGAGAATCATAAGATTTTCCTCCAAATGACTTTGCCCAGATAAAATTCCCAGATGCGTCCAATTTTTGAATAAATACATCTTCCGCACCTACGGACGTTAGGTTCGTAGTTCCAGAACCTGGATCAAAATCCACGGTTTTTTTAAATTGACCAACGGTATATACATTTCCATGCGCATCATGAGTTATAGAATATTCATTGTATTGCGAAATAGAACTTGTTGCAGTCCATTCATAATTTTGAGCGGACAATGCCAAAAAATTCGATAAAAAACCAACTAGTAATGTAATTTTAATACGCATAATGATATGATTTTAATGTTATTCTTCTATTTAATAGAAGCTCTACCTTTTAATTCTGAAATGCTCGCTCTAATCACGTCCATTTGTGCTTTCAAAGCCTCTAATTCTTCCATACTGGCTTTCAATTGAACTTGGGCATCCTTAAGCTCTTCGGTTCTTTTGGTCAACGCCTTAATGGCCTCAACAAACATGGGATCATACTCTCCATAAGCAGTTTGCAAGTATCCCAGATTATCCGTGCTAACATTTGTAGGCCAAACTTTTTGTAAGTCTTGAGCAATAAACCCAAAACGTACACCTTCTGGTCGTTGAATACCAGTAACTGTATCGTTCCATTGATAGGACACTCCTTTCATATCCAACACCTTGGCAAGCATTTCCTCGCTGTTCATGTAAATGATATCAGTTTTAAGGCGCTTATCGGAGTTACCCAACCAGGAACCAGCCGAAGCTTTACTGGCATTTCCGCCAACTTCCAAGGTATTGGTAGTTGCTACCCGGTTAATTCCTATTCTATCCGTAGAGAAATCTCCATGGATTAAAGGTGTGGAGGTATTGCTATTATCAATGTACAGTTTGTTACTACCGGTCTCGTTAAATCCAGCTCTACTACCTAAAAATACGTTACCTGAACCTGTTGACAAATAACCGGCTTCATAACCCATTGCAAGGTTATTACTTCCTGTAACGTTTAATCTCAACGTCCGATATCCATAACTAACATTATTACTTCCTGTAGTAGTAGCAGCTAGCGCTCCAAAACCTGTTGCAATATTCCGGGTACCAGTAGTATTAGCATTAAGTGACTGGTAACCAATTGCGAGATTTCCGAATCCTGTTGTATTATTTTGAAGAGCTATCTGTCCTATTGCGAGATTACTGAATCCTGTTGTATTATTTTGAAGGGCTGTTTTTCCAATTGCGAGATTGCCAGGACCTGTTGTGTTTTTCTCAAGCGCATTTTCACCAATTGCAAGATTGTCAGTACCTGTTGTGTTACTGTACAATGCGCGGTGACCGAATGCAACATTACTAGAAGCTGTTGTATTATTATGCAATGCATCAACGCCAACAGCGGTGTTGTACTGACCAGTAGTGTTTTTATAAAGGGAATAAGCACCAACGGCAACATTTTTAATTGCTGTTGTATTACTATATAGTGCTCGAGTACCTACCGCGGAATTAAAACCACCCGTAGTGTTATTATTTAAAGCGTTTAAACCAAGGGCACTATTATGCGATCCTATAGTATTTTTATGAAGGGAATAATTACCAACGGCAACATTATTAAAAGCTGTTGTGTTACTTTTTAATGCTTCATGGCCAAGGGCACTATTATTATATCCTGTTGTATTTTCTTGAAGGGCAAAACCTCCAACAGCTACATTATTGCTCGCGGTAGTGTTTTTAAATAGTGCACGTCGTCCCACGGCAATGTTGTATGAGCCTGTTGTATTCTGAGCCAAGCCATCCTGACCAAATGCAGAGTTATACCCACCAGTTGTATTTGCCCGTAAAGCTGCAACACCAAAGGCGCTGTTTCCTCCGCCAGTAGTATGGTTTTCCATAGCTAGTGCTCCATAAGAAGAGTTATCACTTCCTGTGGTGTTCTTATTCAATACGTTGTATCCAGAAGCTGTATTTCGAAACCCAGTAGTGTTATTCACTAAGGTAGAACTACCAATAGCCGAATTGCTGTGTCCTGTAGTGTTTTTGGTTAGAGCGGCTCTACCTACAGCTGTATTAAAACTTCCTGTTGTGTTTTCAACAAGAACATAGGCTCCTACTGCCACATTATAGTTTCCTGTTGTGTTATTATGGAGTGCACTTACCCCATTAGCAACATTCTGAAAACCTGTAGTGTTTTTGTTGAGTGAATTGTTACCAATTGCAGAATTTTCATAGCCCGTCGTATTATTTAAGAGCGCTTGATAGCCCACCGCAGAATTTGAATGTCCAGTAGTGTTTTTGAATAAAGAATAAAAACCAGCAGCAACATTCTTAGATCCTGTTGTGTTAAAATAAAGAGATGCAGCGCCATAGGCTGTATTTTGATTTCCCGTTGTGTTTTTCGAAAGTGAATTGTTTCCCGTTGCAGTATTATCCGTTCCTGTTGTGTTCGCTGCTAGTGAACCAGTTCCCAATGCAACATTAAATTTCCCAGTTGTATTATTGAATAAAGCACCCAAACCAGTAGCTACATTATTTTCTCCGGTGGTGTTGTTCCTTAGAGCGTTACCTCCAATTGCGACATTATTTTTTCCAGAAACATTACTATGTAGAGTTTTATAACCAATTGCAGTATTCCATATACCTGTGGTGTTGGTTTTTAGAGATTGAAAACCAGAAACGGTATTATATGTACCGGTTGTATTTGCAGCACCAGCAGAATCACCAATAAATACGTTTCTATTGTAGGATAAATCGTCATTTGCTCCTGCACCGTCTCCTATAAACACCGACGAACCAGTATTCTTAGATTCTAATCGACTTCCTGTCATTACCCATTTTTCTGTTCCAGCAACATCAAACCGAATTGCATCTTCATCAGTGGATTCTTCAACCTGAATTTTAGTATCGGCATCCGCATCAGCAACATTGGTTGGGGTGCTAGTAGCGGTGGTTTGCCAAGTTGCAACACCATTCGCATCACTAGTGAGCACTTTGCCTGCTCCGGCGCCAGTTGGTATTTTAACTTCACCTGTTGTGGTGAGGTCGCCATTTACGACCAAGCTATCTTTTGCAAAATCTCCATAAATAAGAGGCGTTGATGAAGGGCCATTGTCTATATATAATTTATTACTACCGGTTTCATTGTAACCGGACTTGTAACCTAAAAACACATTTCCACTTCCTGTATAATTTAGGCCTCCGGCTGATCCCCCGATTGCTGTATTTTGACTACCTGTTGAGTCACTAACGAGAGCAGCTGCTCCAACAACAGTGTTTTCGCTGCCCGTTTTATTTCCATAAGCAGAGCTTAAACCTACATATGTGTTCCTTTCTCCTGTAGTGTTAGAGGAGCCAGCTCCCGAGCCAAATGCAGAATTAAATTTTCCACTATTGTTTGCTAAAGACCCGCCACCTACAGCTGTGGTTCTGGCAGATACTCCAGTTGCATTTTCCATCGCACCATTTCCTATGGCAACCACGTTGCCAGAAACAGTACTCTTCGCCAAAGCATTTTGCCCAATTCCAACGTTGGAAACTGTTGAAGTAACGTTATTATTTACTTTACCAGCACCTTCACCAATAAAGACGTCTTTACCAGCGTTTGTAGCTTCTAGCCGTTGTCCAACCATCACCCAATTTTCAGCTCCTGAGACATCGAATCGTATTTTATCTTCATCAGTGGATTCTTCAACCTGAATTTTGGTATCAGCATCAGCGTCAACAACATTGGTTGGGGTACTTGTAGCGGTTGTTTGCCATGTCGCAACACCATTAGCGTCACTAGTAAGCACCTTGCCAGCACCTGCGCCTGTTGGTATTTTAACCTCACCTGTTGTGGTGAGGTCTCCGTTTACTACCAAACTATCGCTTGCAAAATCACCATAAATAAGAGGAGCCGAAGAGGAGTCATTGGCGATATATAATTTATTACTACCCGTTTCATTGTAGCCTGATTGGTAGCCTAAAAGAACGTTACTTGAATCATTATCACCAAGCTTGTAACCAGACTGGTGACCAATGGTTACGTTATTAGAATTACCAGTAGTCATAGGGGAGCTGTTGTTATGATTGGTTTGGTTACCAATTGAGACATTTCGACTACCTGTTTGGTTATTGCTACCTGCCTCGCTACCGACTCCAATGTTATCAGAGCCGCTATTGTTATAATATAGCGCATTATAGCCTACGGCCGTATTGTCATTACCTATTTTACTCCAAAAAAGAGCGCTGGTGCCATTTGCTGTATTATTAGTTCCTGTTGTATTAAAAATTAATGAGGCTGCACCAACAGCCGTATTGGAAGAACCTGAAGTATTGTCACGCATGGATAAATTACCAACACCCACATTGCCGTTAGAGGATAAATCGTCTTTGCTTCCTGCTGAACCACCAATAAATACAGAGCTTCCGGTATTTGATGGCTCTAGACGTGAACCCGTCATTACCCATTTTTCCGTTCCTGCAACATCAAAACGAATTTTATCGTCATCGGCAGTTTCTTCCACTTGAATTTTGGTATCTGCATCGGCATCTTTTAAATCAGTAGCAGCAGCTGGAGTACCAGCAACAAATCCTAAAGCAGCAATTCCAGCGGAATCCAATTTGGTATCAATGGTATGTGCACCAGCTACATAACCTAATGCTGCTATACCAAAAGAGTCTAGCTTAGTATCAACCGTATGTGGTCCTGCAACAAATCCAAGCGCGGCAACTCCGCTCGAATCGAGTTTGGTGTCAACCGTGTGTGGGCCAGCCACATAGCCCAAGGCAGCTACACCAGCTGAATCCAATTGGGTGTCTGTATCAATTGTTTTGGAGCCAGCAACGTATCCTAGTGCAGCAATTCCAGAAGAATCTAATTTAGTATCAACTGTATGTGGACCAGCTACAAATCCAAGTGCGGCAACTCCTGCTGAATCCAATTGAGTGTCTGTATCAATTGTTTTTGGTCCGGCAACATACCCTAAGGCCGCTACTCCAGCAGAGTCTAGCTTAGTATCAACCGTGTGTGGTCCTGCTACATATCCCAAGGCAGCTACACCAGCTGAATCCAATTGGGTGTCTGTATCAATTGTTTTGGGGCCAGCAACGTAACCTAGAGCTGCAACTCCAGCGGAGTCTAGCTTAGTATCTACAGTATGAGGTCCTGCAACATATCCAAGCGCGGCAATCCCATTCGAATCGAGTTTAGTATCCACCGTATGTGGTCCAGCCACATAGCCTAGGGCTGCTACTCCTGTAGAGTCCAATTTAGTATCAATAGAGCCAAGTCTTACGGAATTCCCATCCGCAATAGTTAAGGTGTCACCCGATAGGCTTAGTGTTTGGTCATCAGTATCCACCGTTTTAGGACCTGCAACATATCCTAATGAAGCGACCCCAGTAGAGTCTAGCTTGGTGTCAACAGTGTGTGGCCCCGCAACATATCCTAGAGCGGCAATGCCAGCAGAATCAATTTGGGAAGTTTGAGCGGGATTATTCCATTTTGTGGTGTCTGCCGACGTAATTCCCCCAGCAACCGATTTTAGAAAAATTGAATCTTTTTCTCCACCAATCAATTTACTAGCAACATTAGAATAGAGTGCAAATGGAACGCTTTGCAATTTACTAGTTCCAGTAATGGTATAGTTGCTTCCTCCGGTTGGATCCGTTTCTGTCTTAATAAAAAATGGACCCTTACTCCAATCGATGGCAGAAAGGTCTCCCGAAACTACAGTTCCACTTCCTATTTCAACCGTTAACAATCCGTTTTGATTGGTTTGAGGAGTATGAGTTTCCTGATATTCGACCGGACCGGTTTCTGAACCGGATAGAATCGAAATTTGCAGTCCAACGGTTTTATTGGAAACCAGACTTTGATCTGTATTTCTGATAACTGCCTGATAGGTAATATTTGATGGAGCTTGTGCAAGCGCTAAAAAGCTTGTCAACACTAGCCCAATGGTGATGAATAAACTCTTCATATCTATTTTATTTAATTTTTAATGATGTGAAATGATTTGACTGTGGTTTGCGCATTCGAGATTTTTAAAACATAGTTTGATGCTGGCAGGTCCTGCGTCAACAGAGAAGTTTTATCTGTTACACGGGATTGAAGAATAACCTTGCCCTGCATGTCATATAAGGCGCAGGTATACTCTTCTCCATTTTCATCGTTTACTTCAACCGTAAGCCTATCGACTGCCGGGTTAGGGTAAACCTTCACCTGAAGGGTGGGTATAATTGGGTCGTATTTCGAGGAGGTGATAACGTAGGCCTGTTGAAGGCCTGCCGTACTTGAAATCCCATTGGAATCTGCAGATGTGTAGAATACCTGACCTACTGAATAACTTACATTTCCTCCCGATCCAGTAATGTCTGAACCAGAGCTAACCGTATTGTTTTGAGCTAGTCCGAGGAGCGTTGCTCCACTTACAAGCAAAAAGGTAATTATGAATCGTAATAACATAGTGTTTCGTTTGATAGACAACACTATTTAGAATTACCGACAGGTCCAGAATTGTTGATGTGAATGACTCGAAGATGTTATAAACGACATTGGTGGTAATGAAAAGCTACGGTATTAGATGGCTAGGCGCTAGTGCTCTAGAACACCCTTATAACTTCTCGAGATCGGAATTTTATGTTTTCCAACAACCACATACCGCGAGTTAAACTGTTCAACGAAATCCATGTTAACGACGTAAGATCGGTGGACTCGTTTAAAATTCTCGGGAAGCTCTTCCAGGAACTCATGGAGCAACAGCCGCTGAATAATTTTTTTCTTCGGGGTTTCTATTTCAACATAGGCCCCATCCGATTTTATGAATAGGATATCGCTGGGTTTTATTGTTTCGAGTCCACCTCCTCCACGAAGTTTAATTTCTGGAACCAACTTATACCTGATTTTTTCAAGAGAAGCGGTAACATCGTTGGTATTAAAAGGCTTACTGAGGTATGCCTCAGGATTTAGTTTAGCCGCTGCAACTAATGTTTGTTGGTCTTTATTGGCAGTAAGAAATATAAAGGGTTTGTTTTTTTTCGTCATTTCTGCAGCGACCTCCAAACCTGTTATTTTTTTAGCCAGAAAAATATCGACTAGCGCAGCGTCAAACTCCCAATCGGTTTTCGCTAAAAAGTCTTCTCCACTATGAAAAATCCCATGCTTTTGGAACCCCAAATCTTCCACCAAATCTCCTAAATGATCCGCTGCGAAGAATTCATCTTCAATAATTACAATTTTTGCTTTATACATGAAATATAAATTGATATTTACCAACGTCCGTGGCCAAATGAAATCCACTACCACCCACGCGCTTCACCAAATTTCGAATCAACTGTATACCGTTTCCTTCTTTACTAGTTTCGTCATGGCTGGACTCATCGCCATATTCAAATAAATAACCGTTACTGTAGTCTGTAATTTGAATAAAAATGTTCTTGATATCGGAAAGACTATGTTCAAAGGTGTTGGAAAGCATTTCATTTAATATTAGTCCAAAATAAACCAGTGCTTCACTTTCAATTTCAAGACTAGGTACTTTCAAGTCTACATGGAATGGGCTTGATGCAATTTCTTTGTTTAGTGATATTATTTCTTCAAAGTACTTTTTAATACTCACCTTTTCGTTGTGAACTTCGAGATATAAGTGTTTATGTAGCGCACTTACGGTTCTTATTTTACCTGAAATCTTTTTGAGTGCTACACTGTCCTGTGCGTTGACGTCTTTACTGGTATACTTCAGCATGGAAATAACCATTTGCAGGTTGTTTTTGATTCTGTGATTACTTTCTACAACCAGGTCCAAGTACTTTTGATTGGTTTCATTCAGTTTTAAGTTAGTTTGGTTGAGCTGAGTTTTTAACCTTCGTTCTCTTACCAGAAGAAACACAACTGCCGCAATCACCAAAACCAACAAACTCAGGTATAAGGTCAGCTCCAGGTTTCTTTGTTCTTCCAGTTGTAACTCCACTTCTTTTTCTTTTGCCAATTGTGCGGATTCTGCTGCTTGTTCCTGATATTTTTTAGTCTTGTGGAGTACTCGGTACTGAGCCATATGCTGATTACTAACTGATGATTCGTAAAGCACCTCTGCTTTTCGGCATTTACTCAACCAGAAAAAATAGCCCATTGAATCATTTTGACGTCTCAGGTCTTTCGAAAACATATAATAAAGGTTGGTTTGAAGCTGATACCAGTCCTTGTCTTTGACCAGCGGATATAAGTAGTTTCTCAAAGAGTCGGTTTTCTTGTACTCTTTCAATTCCATATAATCATCAAAAACATGGGTCATGGCAGAAACGTAGTTCTGGGTGTCTTTTAGATGCAGAAATAATTCAGCAGCTTCAAATAAAACCGGTAGGCCCTTGCGATAGCTTTCATTTCTTGAAATAAAGTAGCCCAGTTCATTTTTTAAACCAGCCAATTCTATTTGGAAGTTGTATTGTTCAGCCAAGCTAACGGCATGGCCCAATTTCTTCCTTATTGTATCTAACTTATGGTAATCTGGAGGGTACGTTTTTTCATGTATCAATGCAACTTCCCGTCCTAATTTCCGAATGTGTAAATGAGGATATTTCTCTGTGTTTTCCAGTTTTGCGAGAAGATCTAACCCTTGATTAAAGTCCCTAGAGATCCTCATAAGCTCTGCCAGGCTAATGGTTAGGTCAATTACCAGAGAGTCGTTATTGATTTGCTGAGCAACCTCTATGGCCTGCTCAAACTCATTCATGGCTTCAGCATACAGCCGGAGATTCAAAAATTGGAAGCCTTGCGCTCTGTGTTTTTTAAGGCTAGAATCCAAATGGTCTTGGGCGCTTAGCCCTAAGAAGCTAACCGTTAGCACATACACAATAAAAATGCTCCAATATCGAGTCATGGTTCGAAAGTAGATTATTCGCATTGAAGCAAGCAGGGTTTGATATCAAAAACCTAAAATTGATGTAAACGGCATAAAAAAGTCGAACCCGTTACCAAATCAGAATTTATACATGAAATATAAATTGATATTTACCAATGTCTGTAGCTAAAGAAAACCCGCTACCACCTACACGCTTCACCAAATTTCGAATCAATTGGATTCCATTTCCTTCTTGACTCTGTTCTCCATGATCGGAGCTATCGCTGTACTCAAACAAATAACCATCATTAGCATCAGAAATTTGAATACGTATGATCTTGTTTTTGGAAAGGCTATGTTCAAAGGTGTTGGAGAGCATTTCATTTAAAATAAGCCCAAAATAAACCAATGCCTCACTTTCAATTTCCAAGTCGGGAACATTCAAATCGAGCTGAAATGGACCAGGAACAATTTCTCGGTTTAGCGAAACAATTTCTTCGAAGTACTTTCTAATGCTCACCTTTTCGTTGTGAACCTCCAAGTAAAGATGTTTGTGAAGTGCACTTACGGTTCTTATTTTACTTGAAATCTTTTTGAGTGCTACACTATCCTGTGCGTTGACATCTTTACTGGTATACTTCAACATGGAAATCACCATTTGCAGGTTGTTTTTGATTCTGTGGTTACTTTCTACAACCAGGTCCAGGTACTTTTGATTGGTCTCGTTCAGCTTAACATTGGTTTGGTTAAGCTGAGTTTTTAACCTTCGCTCTCTCACCAGAAGAAATGCAACTGCTGCAATGACCAAAATCAACAAACTCAGGTATAAGGTCAGTTCTAGGTTTCTTTGTTCTTCGCGTTGCAACTCAACCTCTTTTTCTTTAGCCACTTGGGCTGATTCCACTGCTTGCTCCTGATATTTTTTAGTCTTGTGAAGCACCCGATACTGAGCCATTTGCTGGCTACTAACCGCGGTTTCGTAGAGGACTTCTGCCTTTCGGCTTTTACTCAACCAGAATAAGTAGCCCAATGAATCGTTTCTGAGACTCAAGTCTTTTGAAAACAAATAATAAAGACTGACTTGAAGCTGATACCAGTCCTTGTCTTTGACCATAGGGTATAAATACGCCCTCAACGAATCTGTTTTATCAATTTCTTTGAGCTCAATATAATCGTCAAGAACATGAGTCATGGCACCTATATAATTCTGGGTATCCCCCAACGAGAGATACAAATCGGCCGCCTCGAATAAAATAGGTAGTCCTTTGCTGTAGCTTTCATTTCTTGAAACAAAATAGCCCAATTCGTTTTTCAAACTTGCCAGTTGATCCTTAAAATCATGTTGTTCAGCTAGGAGAACGACCTGCTCCAACCGCCTACGATCGGCATCTATCTGATATTCTTCAGGGGGCTTAGGCTTCTCAAACATTAGTGCAAGCTCTCGTCCTAATTTCCTAATGTGCAGTCGAGGATATCTCTCTGTATTTTCCAATTTTGCCAGGATATCCAATCCCTGATCATAGTCTTTGGATATGCGCATAAGCTCCGCCAAGGTAATACTCATGTCTATTACTAACGAGTCATTATTACCTTGTTCGGCTACGGCAATGGCCTCCTCCAGCTCCTTCATGGCTTCTGCATATAGCTTGAGGCTCATGTATTGATAGGATTGGACCCTATGCTTCTGAATACTAGAATCTGGATGATTCTGAGCATGTAGCAGAGAGAGGCTACTCATAAATACAAACACCAAAGAAATGCCCCAATATCGAGTCATGGTTCGAAAGTAGATTATTCGTATTGAAGCAAGCAGGGTTTGATATCAAAAACCTAAAAGTTGATGTAAATGGCATAAAAAAGCCCGACTTCTGTCAGGCAATTCTTAAATCTTTCATTTTCAAAGTCTCCATAAGCGAAAACATATTTTTTTGGTCCCCCGGACCAAAAAACCTCTTGGACTCTGCTCGCCCAAGAGTCAGAGCATAAAAAAAGCCGGTCGATAGACCAGCTTTTTTTGCTCCTCCTCTTGGGCTCGAACCAAGGACCCTCTGATTAACAGTCAGATGCTCTAACCAACTGAGCTAAGGAGGAATATGTCTTTGATTTTTAAGTCTTCTCTGAC
>PAVO01000018.1 GCA_002713215.1 Crocinitomicaceae bacterium | reverse complement strand
GAGGTTAAAGGCCAATGGGACGGTAATAGATAGAGAGGAATACTATCCATTTGGAGACAGTAGTCTACGAACCTTTGAAAAGAAGAGGTATCGGTATGTTGGAAAGGAGAAAGACCTGGAGTCAGGACTTTATTACTATGGAGCGAGGTATTACGCAGCCTGGACTTGTCGATTTATTAGTGTGGATCCACTAGCAGCTGAGTACCCGTACTTGACTCCGTACCAAAATGCTGGGAATAAACCGATTAATCACTTTGACATAGACGGGTTACAAGGTGATGGTGATATTCCATTGAAGAATGAAGGAGGGGGATCAAATGAGGCGTTTATTTCCAATGACGGAAATGTTAGTAATATAGACATACACGGAAATGTCACACATGACAATGGGGGTAACAAAAGCGTAAATTCAGGATTGACTGGAACTCCTGGTGCTTCCGGAAAAGATATTAACAATAGAACTTGGACCAATGTAGATGGGTCCAAGAATTCCGATGGGAATCCTGCAAATCCAGATAAGGATAATGCATGGAGTATTGCTAATTCCAGTGGTGGAAAGTTCACATTAAATGATTTATATAAGTGGAACCCTGGACTTGAATCAAATACTGGGCAGTTAGCACAAGGGCAAAAGATTTATACATCCCCACAAATTGAAGCCGCTACTGCTGCTCCTACCGAGCAAACGGAACGTGAGCTAAACGTCATTAAGAATTTGCCAATTGACATTAAATCTCCAAATGCATTTATTAAGGTTTTAACCGTGTATAAATTGATTGGAGATGGGACTTTGGAAAGTGGAAAATATTCTTCACAAGATTTGTTCACCGGTGGAGATAATCTAGCATCGGGTTACCCAATTTATGGAGTTGAGTATGAGTTTAATGGCACAACTTTTTCATTCTCTTACCAAGATCGTGCAGAGCCGGAGCCAGCAGTTGGGTGGAGGACAAGAGTAAGCTTTACTGATAAGCAAGGAAACCCAGCTGATTTTCAATTAAGATTGGTCGGAGCTAAACAAGCCAATTTATGGACTGGTGATATTATTAGACGAGATGTGGGATTATTAAGAATAAAAGGCACACTCAACTCAAATGACTATGCTAACTTTAAATCAGTACTTAATTATGTTAAAACGGGAAGCTTTTAGGCTATGAAAGGAATTAGAATGCGAAAAGAATTAATTGTAATAATGGGCTGTTCACTCTTAATGTTTAACTGTGAAAAAGACCGCAGTATTAATGGGCTATGGTATGCAGTAATAGAAAATGACTACTATGAGACAATATATTGTGACCATTTGACGATAAGTTGTTCCGAGCAAGGCTTGTTGAACTCCAGCCATTTTAAACAGGATGGGAACTTAATACTATATTATAAAGTATCCAATTCAGATACTATTTTTCAATTTAAGGATTCTATTATTTCGTTTAATTCCCAGAAATTAGAGTTGCAAAGAGGTAATGCTCGAATGGCCTACTACCGTTCTGAAAAAGTTAATTGTCTAACTAAACCTAATTTACTACCTGATGGACAACTGAGAGGATATTGGGATCGAAGAAAGGATTTAATTAACGGCAAACAATAGGGAAACTGTCCGCAATTTGTTGTTCTTTTTATTCTATCGTTCTTAATTTGACTTGGACAATGCCAACGTTAGGGGTTAACTAAACTGCATGTTATAGTACGTTGAGGTGACTTTGTTATACTTGGAATTGTAACGCAAATATTTAACAAGAAATGAGATGGTGAATATTTTGGTTTATATTTTAATCATAGACTTTTTTATCAATTTTGGATTTGTTATGTTTTTCATTTTTAAAAAGGCAAAATATCATTTCGAGTTACTAAAACGGGCTTTTCCATTGATGGTCGAGCAATAAACGAAATGAGATGAAAAAGATGGTTTACCCAATACTAACAATTGAAAAGAATGGAATGGAATTGTATGCATTTCGGAAAAGCAAAAATTTTTCTATTGCAGATGAAGAGTTGGTAAGAAAACTTGGTTTTGAAGGGTTAAGAATAATAGATTCTAAAGGAACAGAATTTAAAATAAATTCTTTTGAAAGAATTGGTTGGGGTACTTTCTTTATGGGTTATAGTTTATTTACCAAAGGACGGCAGATAAAGTTGAAGTTTAATGTGGAAAAAATTGATAATCACACTTTAGATGAACTAAAAGTAATTACTGCAACGAGTGTAAAAGTTGGTAAAGAAAAGAGCGAGCTTCCAGAAGGTAGTAGGGGGCTAATTCGATCGATTAATGAGACCAGTTCTATTGAAGAATTAATTGAGTTGTTTTATTAGTGATGATTAAAACGGTTTATTGATGGGGCTTATGCGGGAACTTATGACGGAAGTTCGGTAAAGCTTGTGACTTATAAAACTACTACCAACAAGCTCTTATTTTTAGATCCGGAGATACGCGACATAGATAATTTAAACCCCAGGCTAAACCAGTTTAAACATAGATATGTTATAGTCGGCTACAATACTGAAGGGTTCGTAATGTTTGAATTAAGGTTTATGAATAAAGAAGCCCGAAAAAAAGCTTTAACTCAATTAAGAATGTATCAATGAAAATGTACTGTTTATTACTTTTATTAATCTGTAATTCCTGTTCAAATTCTGACGGGACTATTGAATTAACGTTGGAAGATATCCTAGCCACACCATGTTTAGGAGAAGAAATATCGCTGCCAGCGGAGAACATATTTGCTGAAAATAAGTTCCATGCGTATTCCTTGTCTTTTTATCACAAATCAAGGCATATTTCTGAGTGGGACACAACTAAGCCTGAGGTATTCGAATTCCTTAAAATTCAACGAGAATTTGAAAAAATAAAAGAGAATGGAGAGTACAAGAAAAAGACAACAAGTAGCCCGTTAGAGATTGGTGGTAAGCGAATTATTAGTCAAAAACCAGAGGATTTCAATAATAATGACCCACAAGCATATTACTTATTCCAATGTGTTCCTTTGGTATACAAAGAATATGAATATAGGCAGTTTTCAATTTACCATTCTAATGGTAAGGACTCCTTTTTAATAGGAATTTATTTAAAGAACGGAAGAATTATTCGCTGTTTTAAAACCAACCCATTTAGATTTAAAGCTCTTGATTTTAAAAATATTGATGACCATATATGAAAAAGACTATTTTACTATTATTTACGGTATTAATTGGATTGAAGAGCTTTTCTCAGGATACGGTTGATAGCCAAAAAATCCAAAAGATTAAAAAGTCCATAGAAAATAATTATCCAAATGTTAATAAAGATTTTCTTGGGGCGATTACTGAAAAGTCAATAACATATAGTTCCCGGACACTTTCCGAAGACACGATTTTTCAAATAAAAGCCTTTAATGATGAGATGTGGGTTGGGTTTCTAATTTTATTCTCAAGTTCAAGTAATGATGCCATTATATTGTTGGACCGCGATTTTCAATCTGAAAACCATTTTTCCTTTTATGGAAAACTTGGGGTTTCCAATTCCGAGGTATATGCATTTGAGTGCATCTCAATTTCCGATGGAATGCAATCCTATTATTTATACGAATCTAAATTTAAAAAACTATACATGGTAACTCCTGGATATGACTCTTGTGATTTGGACCTTTCCTCAATTAACCTAAAAGATAGAAAGGTTAACTGTGAACTAGAAAGTAAGAAAATTAGTTTGAAGCTGATTTTAGTGAACGAGCGCTAAAAAGTGTTCCCAACTTGGAGAAAATGTGGTAATGTTTACCGTATATAGAAGGGGAAGTATTCAAAATTCTCATGAAGAGAATTATAATACTAGTACTTCATTTGTGAATGGCAATAGTTTTTAAAAGGGCAATGAATAAAATTGAGTTCCAACAATGGTTGTCCAACGAATTGGGAATGAAGGTGGATGATAACACTGAATTCTTCACAGATTTAGACTTATTTGAAGAGGATATTGAGATTTTCTTTTTAAAGTTTATTTCAAAATTTGAAATTGATGCTGAAGGATTTGATTATGAAGAATATAATCCAAGAAAAGTTGGTCTTTTCGATGGGTTGCTTAAAACCAAAAGAGTAAAAACGTTTAAAACTGATCACCTAATTCAAGTTATTAGCAACAAAAAATGGTTCGACCCAGATTGCTTATGAGATAAATACGTTCTTTTTAGAGAAAGTATTTCCTCCAACGCTAGACGGATGTTCCCGTTGGAGGCATTAAACCTCAACCGAAGGTCGTAAACCAACCTTGCTCCACGCCAAGGTATTTCGTTTGGTTCCCCCAAAAAAGAACTTAAACTCTTCATCTATCCCCTGGTAGTTTTCGCAGTAGCGATCGCGTTGGGTAGGTAGCACATCAAAACCCCATTGGTGTTTCATCCATTTGGGGTAAATCACCTTTCCCTGGTATTGGAAGTTGTTTCGCTTTTCAATAGTGCTATCATCGTGTTTATACAAAAATGACCCGGGATATAGGCAGCGGTTTTGAATATCAAACCGGCAATCGAATCGGAAAAATGATTTACGCAAGTACATTTCCTCACCGGAGCAGAAAATTTGTTTGCCGGTATTGCCGTCTGCATGGGTCGTTGCCTTTACCGGAGGCAACACTTTTGTAATGAACAGGTTTTCTGCGGTCAGTGCATTTTTAATCTCCCGACCGCCTTTAATTACTTCAACAAAAAAAGCCTCAATAGAGTCATTGTAGTAGTTGTCGAACTTGATGTAATAAGTTCCATTAAACACAATAGCAATGAAAGAACCTTGAAATTTTTGGTCCGAAAACAACACAATCTGGTATCCCGGACCTGATTCGGGCCAATGGATAAGTTCACGTCTAAGCTTCTTGGAAAGGATATACCACATCGTGTTTTTAATTGCTTATTCTGGAACTAAAAAATGGGCCCCTTAATTGCAAAAATTGGAGCAAGTAATGTATGTTCAATTGAATATTCACAACCGATTTGCGCTAAAATAAGAATTCAAACCAATTGTATGCTCAAAGGGTTGTTGTACGCCTAAAGTGAACGATAAACTGCAAGATTGACCATATTATGATTAACATATACCAGATCCTTTGAGACGAACGTCTAAACTGCATACTGATTACTGTAGTTTTAAATCTTGTAAAATCTACGGCCTTAGGCTTATGGCGCTAGAAATCAAGCGTGCGATCAAACAGAGCAACCTTGTTCGATGAATAGGCTTTTGAAAAAAAAGCTATTCAAGTTTGGTTGCGAATTTGATTAAGCGAGTGGATTTCAATCCAGAAGCATCGAGCCGGGCAATTTTTCTTTTTGGGCAACAAAAAGAAAATGAAGGGCCAGCTTAAGGTTATAATTAATAGATTATTGAAACATCAAATTATAAAGCCTTGACGACTTTTATAATGTTACTAACACAATTCCATTTTATTCTTAAACAAGGTATAAACTAACATGGTGTTGTAGAATGATGTGTGTTAATAATACTACCATATAAAAAGACACGTCATTCCTGCGAAAGCAGGAATCTAGATATAGAGACTAGATTCCTTGTCAAGCAAGGAATGACGATAATTCCCACACTATTGTACAACACTGCGTAAATTAAGCGCGCTTTAATGTAAACGAAAACGTACTACCCTCGTCAATTACACTCCTTACATTTATGGTTTGATGGTGTGCATCAATAATGTGTTTTACAATGGCCAACCCAAGGCCCGTACCTCCAATGTGTCGGGCACGACTACTATCTACCCGGTAAAACCGTTCGAACAATCGGGGTAAGTGTTTTTCATCGATTCCAATTCCCGAATCCCGAATTTCGACCAGAATATTATCGCCAAGGTCTTCGAAAGTAATCCTGGTTTTACCTCCCGTCTTGTTGTACTTAATGGAATTGATGATGAGGTTGGTTAATACCTGGTCAATTTTGTGGCGATCAGCAATTACACTCATGTCCAGGTTGGAATGCAGTACGACCTCAATTTCTACCTCATTCTTTTTGGCCTTTCCCTGTAGGTTGTCAACTACTTCTTTAACAATAATTGCTAAATCAAATTTCTCGGTTTCTATTTCATCTCGCCCACTTTCCAGCTTGGTTATTCGATCAAGATCCTGAATCAGTAAATCCAGACGCTCTACATTTTCAGCAGCTTTAATTAAAAATCGGTCACGCATCAGTTTGTCTTCCACAGCACCTTCAAGCAGCGTTAAAATATTTCCCTGAATTATGGTTAATGGAGTCTTTAGTTCGTGGCTTAAGTTCCCAATGAATTCGCGCCTGAATTTTGCCTTTTCTTTCAGCGATTCAATCTCCAGGCGTGAGTCCTTGGCCCAATGTTCTACGTCTCTATTTATTTCACGAAACGCATCGGTATTCATATCCACTTTTAGGGTTTCCAGGGGGCGTCCAATTTTTTCCGCGTGTATGGTTCTGTAAATCAGCTTTATTCGTTGGTTAATGTACTTTTCCATTAGCAAATAAAAGATGCCGTAAGCTGCTCCCAAAAGCAGAAAAGGGGTTGGAATTAAGAAATATGCCACAGGAGTACCAAGCACCACCGATACAGGTACAATACCAAGGATAGTAACCACTGCTGTAAGAAGCAAACTGGCTCTATACGCTACACGCTTTGGCGTAAGTGCTTTTTTCATACTGTGAAGATAATACTTCCGGACCGTGGGGTCTAGCGTCCAAATTTATAACCGACTCCCTTTATGGTCTTGATGTAATCGTCACCAATTTTTTCCCGGAGTTTTCGAATGTGAACATCAATCGTACGATCTCCCACAATTACATCCTCACCCCAAATGGTGTTGAGTATAATTTCCCGGGTAAAAACCTTACCCGATTGGGAGGTGAGCAGGCTTAGCAGTTCAAACTCTTTCTTTGGTAAATTAAGTTCTTTGCCATTTACTTTAACCAAATACTTTTCACGATCAATTAACACACCGTCAATTTCTTCATATTGAACCGAGCCGCCACCTTTTCGTCTTAACAATGCCTTAATACGACTAATGAGCACCCGTGGCTTAACCGGCTTGGAAATATAATCGTCAGCTCCGGCATCAAATCCGGCAATTTGCGAATAATCTTCGCCCCTGGCTGTTAGAAATGCAATCAGCGTATGTTTTAGTTTTTCGATTTGCCTAAGCTCGGTGCAAGTCTCCATCCCATCCATTTCCGGCATCATCACATCAAGCAGTACCAGGTCGGGAACTTCCTGTTTCGCTACTTCAATGGCATCGATTCCATTGTTGCAACTGTAAACGATAAAGTTTTCTTTTTCGAGATTATATTTAAGCAAATCAAGAATATCTTGTTCATCGTCAACCAACAGGATTTTATGTTTCTTTTCTTTCAACTTTTTAGGCTTTTTACTACCCTCAAATTTGGATTTATTCCCACCCATTGTCTGTTTCCTTAATGTTAAGTAAAGATTATTTTAAGATTTTCTAAATTAATCAAAGGCGTCGGATTATTAATAATTCCATAAAGAATTCCTAAACAACCAACCAGAAGACCATCTCTTCTTTTGCAAAGAAATTAGATGATTCGAACTATGAATAAAATTATCACCCTTTTATCTTTCCTTTTTGTTACCGGGGGGTTAACCGTTTATGCGCAAACAGGAAGCCTGGCAGGAACCATTACCGAAGAATTGGATGGCAAGTTAATTCCTGTACCATTCGCCAATGTTGTTTTGATGGAGACCCTGCAAGGAACAACAACCAACTTTGATGGAGGTTATAAAATTGATGGTGTAAAGCCAGGTACCTATTCCCTGGTTGTTTCTTTTATTGGATACAAACCCGACACCACTAAAATTACTGTTGCCGATGGTGAAAATAAGACCGTAAATAAGACTGTGGGTAAAAACATGGAAATGTTGGAAGAGTTTCAAATTGAGGCTAAGGTCAGTCGCGAATCGGCAAACGTTCTTTTAATGGAACAAAAAAATGCAACCGAAATAAAACAATCAATTGGCGCTGTGGAATTGGAAAAGAAAGGGGTTTCCGATGTCGCTACCGGTTTGACAAAAGTTACCGGAATTAGCTTGGTAGAAGGCAAAAGCATGTTTGTCCGCGGACTGGGAGATCGATACAATTTAGCAACCTGGAATGGTGCTTTATTGGCTTCTCCAAATCCCGATCAAAAAGTTATTCCATTGGATTTATTTCCAACCGACATTGTAAGTAACCTGGCAATTGACAAGGTGTTTTCGCCTCGTTATTTCTCGGATTATGCAGGTGCCAGAATTGATATCGTTTCAAAAGATTACCCCGAAGAGCCCCTTTTTAAAGTTGAGCTGGGAACCAGCATTAATACAAGAACCACTTTTCAGGATTTTGAAGGCCGTAGGACCGGAAAGTATGAATACCTCGGTTACGATGGTGGAAACAGGGATTTGCCTAATGAAATTGCTTCAATTAGCAACAATCAATACGAAACACCAAGGTTAGAGAACACCCAGTACCCTTATACCACTGGATTGAACAATAACGTTGGCAAAGCAATGCCAGCAACCTCAATTGGGGTTTCCGGAGGCAATTATTATAAGGTTGGTGATGAAGGCGGAATTGGTTTCCTTCTTTTGGCAAACTTCGATAACAAATACCAGAATAAAGAAGGTGTAGATCGTGTTTTAAAAGCGGACCGGGCAGTAATGACTGACTACAAATACAAATCGAGTGAGTACACCACCAATACTACCACTTATGGCAACCTGTATTTTAAACTTAACAAGAAACACAGCATAAGCTTGAACGGGTTGTTTTTGAATAGTTCTGAAAACAATGCCACAAGCCATTCGGGGTACAACAATGATCAAAGCAGGAACTTGATTACTTCAAGAAACCCCTATTTCCAGGATCAGATGTACAATGTTCAATTGGTAGGTAAGCATAAACTTTTAAGCCGTGATAAATTAATAGTTACCTGGAACGGTTCATACTCCAAGGCTAAAAACGAGGAAAAGGATAGAAATCAATTGGTGTGGTTACAAAACGATAATCAGAGCTACGAATTCAATACGTTGGATTTAGCTGCTAATCACCGATGGTGGTCTCAGCTGGATGAAAACCAAACGAATTTCAATGCCGATGTTGAGTATAAATTCAAGTACGCATCCGAAGAAAATAACAACAGCAATCAAGGACGGTTATACGTAGGCTACAATTACCTGAATAAAGACCGTGAGTTTGACTGGAGACAGGTTAATTACCGAATAGATCGTACCGACTCGCTTAGCCCTCTATTGGGAGAGGTAAATTACAACAACCCCGACGGGTATTTAAATCAGCCCAATTACGATGGGGGTTACTACGATTTCAAAGAGCAGAGCGACCCCTCTTCAAACTACTTTGGAAATTTGAATATCATGGCCGGATATGTCAATGTAGATTATTATCTGGTTCCGGATAAGCTTCAGCTTATGGTTGGTGTTCGGGTTGAAAAATCGAAACAAATGATTCGATACAAAAAATTAGGTGACCGGTATTCCGATCCTTTTCGTGTAAACATTATCGACACACTAAACTTCCTTCCTTCTCTTGGGGGTAAGTACGTGGTCAATAAAACCTCGAATATCCGATTTGCATTTAGCCAGACCATGTCTCGACCTATGTTTAGAGAAATGGCACCCATTCAATACCTTCCTTATTTTGGAGGCGTACAGGAGCAAGGAAATGAAAACCTAAAGAATGGCTATATCTATAACGGAGACATAAAATATGAGTGGTTTCCAAATTATGGAGAGATGATTGCCGTTACCGTATTTGGTAAGTACCTGAATAAGCCCATTGAAAGAATTCGAATGGAGGCCGCAACACCTTTGGCCACTTACATTAATACTGATAAAGCCTATGTGGCAGGAATTGAGTTGGAAGTGACCAAAAACCTGGGTAACATAATAAAAGTAGATTCAGGATGGGTAAAAAATGTACTGATTGGTTTTAATGCTTCTTACCTGTATTCTCAAATTATTATTGATACTACTAACTCCACTCAGGGAAACATTAACGTAACCAATGTAAACCGCCAGCTACAGGGAGCCAGTCCATTCTTGTTAAATGCAGACTTAACCTACCGTCAGAACTGGAAGGATGTTAAAGTGGTATCCGATTTTACCCTATCCTATAACCTTTCCGGAAAAAGAATTACCGAAGCAGGTGTATTCGGCTTACCAGACATTTACGAACGACCCGTAAATACCCTAAATTTTATTTGGAAGAATAGAATCAAAGAAAACTTCACAGTCGATTTCAAAGTGTACAACATCCTTGATCCTAATATTCAAAAGATTCAAGAGTTTAGCGATAAAACGGAGGTCGTAAGTTCCTATCAATTGGGTATGACTTTCGCAGTTAAGCTTGGGTATACTTTCTAGTCACTCTGGTTCTGTCAGATTATTTACAGGTTATACTCCCTTAACATAGCCCGGTTGATCTTAACACAAGCATAATCTTTTTATAAAATATCAAAAAGGCCCAATTAATAGGCGAGCTATTCCTTCGTATCAGATTAAAAAACAATCTTAAAACAAAATGAAAAAAACAAATTCTACAGTAAAAACGATAATGATTGCAGCCCTTGGCCTGTCACTTGCCGGAGGGGTTGCCTCTTGTAAAAAAGGATGTACAGATGCAAGCGCTACAAACTACGATTCAAAGGCGAAGAAAGATGATGGATCTTGTATTCATGCTGCTACAGGTTATGAGAGTAAACTGAACGATGGTTCTCAAACCGTACTTAATGCTGATATTACCAGTAATGTTACGCTCCCGGGTAAGGAGTATACGCTTTCCGGTGGTGTTCATGTTAAATCGGGTGCAACGCTAACCATTCCTGCAGGGGCGACATTTAAAAGCGATCCAAATGAATCAATTGCTTACCTATTGATTGAAAAGGGAGCTAAAATTATGGCCGAAGGAACCGAAACCTCTCCAATAGTATTTACATCAGGTACTTCTACACCAAAACGAGGTGATTGGGGCGGAATTATTCTTTGTGGCAATGCTCCGGTAAATGGTGGTTCCAGAACAGCGGAAGTGGGTAACGTAACCTATGGCGGTACTGATGCAGCGGATAATTCAGGAATATTAAAATACATTCGATTGGAGTATACCGGAAATGCAATTAATGCTGAAAAAGAGCATAACGGGTTTTCCTTTAACGGATGTGGAACCGGAACTGTTGCCGAATACCTGCAGGTATTTATGGGTGGTGATGACGGTTTTGAGTGGTTCGGTGGTACCATGAATGCCAACTACTTAATTTCTACTGGTTCTAAAGATGATAGTTTTGACTGGACTTATGGATGGTCAGGATCAGGTACTAACTGGTATGCTAACCAGGCGACCGATGAAGGTGATCGTGGAATTGAAGGAGACAACGACAGTAAAAACAATTCTAACTCTCCATATTCTAGTCCTAACTTATCCAATGTAACACTTAAGGGTAGAGGTGCCTCTGCCGGAACCGATGGAATGAAGTTAAGAGAAGGAACTAAAGGTCTTTTTACCAACGTTAAAATCATGGACTTTAAGGATGGTATTGAGGTTGAACATAGCCAAACCTGTTCAAATGCCGCTGGCGGTTCTTTGAAACTTACCGATGTTACCATTTCAGGAGCGAGCAAAGATTGGGCAGTAAAAAGTCCTGCCAATGCAACTGATTCTGTTGCTGCAGCAGGTATGCTAAATACGGGAGTTAACGGAAACGGAACGGGTTCTGCTGATTTCTGGACGGGAAAATCCTGGGTTAAATCATTATAGACAGATAACTTTTAAATGAAATGAAGGCCTTGCTTCTTTTGAAGCAGGGCCTTTTTTGTTTTTACCCTTGAGGTATGTGCTTTACCAGATTACCTTCGTCGCCATGGAATTCTGGTTTGACCTGGGTTATTGGGGAATGTTTTTAGCTGCTTTTTTAGCCGCGACTATCCTGCCTTTAGGGTCAGAACCATTATTAGTAGCACTTCTTGTTGCGGGGCTGGACCCGATCATTTTGTTAGTTACCGCAACCCTGGGAAATACACTTGGAGGCCTTACCACTTTCGGGCTAGGTTATTTGGGAAAATGGAAATGGGCCGAGCAACTATTCAAGGTCTCTGATCAACAACTTAAAAAGGCTCAATCGTATGTGGACAAATACGGAGTTTGGACGGCCCTGCTAACCTGGTTGCCGGGAATTGGTGACCCCATAGCATTGGTTCTGGGATTTTTTAAATTGAACGTATGGAAGGTGTCTGCCTTAATGTTGGTTGGCAAGCTTGCCCGGTACTATTTCATTGTATTTATAATGGAATAGACCGTGGTTAAATGAGTGGTTTATGGTAAACCCGACTTTCCACCATCCCCGAGCAGAATTTTTGTGCGGCTTTAATTTTAAAACCCAATGAATTAAAGGTAGGGTCCACATTGGGAAGTTTTTGGGTTTTAAGGTTTGCGGTTAGTTTAAAAAACCAATACATAGTTGAAATTAGTATTGAAGCTCTCCGGTTGTCCTTTCCGGAATTGACGAAGTCTGTATAAATCAGCTGCCCATTTTCTTTTAATAAACCTCCTAATTTTTTGAGCACAAGCTTTGCATCGTCATCACTAAATACATCCATGACAAAAGGTAGGACAATGGCATCGAACCTTCCATTCGAATTCCATTCAAGTACGTCCTCATTTATGTATTCAATGCCCTTAAATTCGGGAAACTTTGATCTAGCCAGTTCAATCATCTTGGCTGACTTTTCCACATAAATAATCGATTGTGGTGTAGAGTTAGATAAAATTGAATGTAGAATTTTGCCGGTTCCTCCACCTACAACCAAAACGATTGAGTTGTCCTGAATGTGATCTAAAAAATGAGATTGGGCTTGTTGGAGTTGTTGGCGAAAAACAAGTTTTTGTAAAAAATCGTAATAGGGTGCAATCTTGCTAAAATCCGTCCCATTAACAGAGTTATTAACAAACCCCATGAGGCTGGTATTTTACCAATTAAACAAATAGGTGCTCCAAGTCGTCTTTCGAGTACCTGTATTTTTCTTTTAACTCAACTTCCTGAATGTACTTGAAAGAAGCTCCTTCGAGGCCAAAAAGCGCCTCGCTTTTCCTTCTTTTCTTAAGCTTTCGAGGAATTCGAATCTTTTTTATTGAATTTAAGGTCATAACAGTTCTGTCTGAACTGCAAAAGTAAGCATTTTATCCCTCATTATCAAGGGCTTGCCTTATCGAATTATTAAGAACTTGTGCCGCTTGGGTTAAGTCCTCGTCAGAATGAGCCGAACTCACGAACCCGACCTCGTATCCCGAAGGGCCTAAATAAACCCCGTTTTCAAGAACGAGTTCATACAACTTTTTAAAGAAACTCATCTTTTCAGCCTCAATTTCGGAGGCTTTGGTAATTCGTTCGCTGCTAAACGAAAGCCAGTAAATCGACCCAATATGTTGAACGTGAAAACCACTCTCAAGTGAAATTCCATCAGTTACCTGTTCAACGAATTTTTGGGTTTTATTAGCAAGTTCCTTATAGAAATTGGGCTTCAAACATTCTTTAAGTGTGGCAATTCCGGCCCGCATGGCAACTGGATTTCCGGAAAGAGTTCCTGCCTGATAAACCGGACCATCCGGGGCAATGTGTCCCATTATTTCTTCACTCGAGGCATAAGCTCCAACGGGTAGCCCACCACCTATTATTTTACCATAGGTTAGAATATCAGGCTGAATGTTATACAAACCAGCAGCACCTTCAAAACCAACTCTAAAGCCACTGATTACTTCATCAAAAATCAATAGAATATCGTTTTCCCTTGTAATGTCTCTAAGGAAATTTAAATACTCAACATCCTGGATAAGTAAACCATTATTCGCTGGAATAGGTTCTATGATAATGCAAGCCAAATCGTCACCATGTTCCCGAATGGCAGCTTCAATGGCTTCTCTATTGTTTAGGGGAGCAACCAGCGTTTCGTTTACAAATGCTTCAGGAATTCCGGCAGAAGAGGAGTTTCCGAGAGTGACTAGTCCCGAACCGGCATTAACCAACAAGGCATCGGTATGGCCATGGTAACAGCCTTCGAATTTTAGAATTTTGTTTTTTCCAGTATATCCTCTGGCCAGTCGAATGGCAGACATAACTGCCTCGGTACCACTATTTACAAAACGAATTTTTTCGATAAACCGATTGTTGGAGACGATTAAATCGCCCAATTCATTTTCCAGGGCCGTTGGAGCACCAAAAGAAGTTCCCTTATCCAATGTTTCCACAATAGCATTACGAACACCGCCATGGTTATGTCCAAGAATAAGAGGTCCCCATGAACAACAAAAATCAATGTATTGATTCCCATCTACATCCCAAATTTTGCTTCCCTCTCCACGATCAATAAATACAGGATCTCCCTTAACTGATTTAAAGGCTCTTACCGGTGAATTTACACCTCCCGGAAAAAGTGTTTTTGCTTTGCTGTATAGTTTATCGGAAATTTCTCTCTTCATAATTCCTTTACTCTAGTGTCAAAGGCTTTGCTACCTTTGGCGGCTGGCAAAATTAGTAGGAATCTTTGGTTGGGTTTCATAATTATTTAAGTGATTATTTTATAAGAGTATGGATTTTAAATTCGAATTGGATTTCGCAAGGGAAATGGACAGAAAAGATCCTCTTCAGCGTTACAGAAAGGAATTTTTGTTTCCTCAACATCAAGGCAGAGACTCAATTTATTTTACCGGAAATAGTCTTGGTTTGCAACCACGCAAAGCTAGGGAAGCACTTCAGCAGGAACTCAACGATTGGGAAAAATATGGGGTAGAAGGTCACTTCGATGCTAAACACCCCTGGTTTTCTTATCATGAAATGTTTGCCGAACCCCTGGCCAGGTTGGTTGGAGCTAAACCCACAGAGGTGGTAGCCATGAACGGATTAACGACGAATTTGCATTTGATGATGGTTTCATTTTATCGACCAACCAAAGAGCGCTATAAAATCATTTGCGAAGCAAAGGCATTTCCCAGTGATTTATATGCACTCGAAAGTCAGGCAAGGCATCACGGACTAAACCCTGATGATACCATTATAGCGTTAGAACCTCGGGAGGATGAACATACATTAAGAACGGAAGACGTTTTAAAAGCAATTAAAGATACCGGCAGTGAGTTGGCATTGGTAATGATAGGAGGTGTAAATTATTATACCGGGCAAGTTTTTGATATGGAAACGGTCACAGCTTCCGGTCATGAAGTAGGTGCCAATGTTGGTTGGGACTTGGCACATGCTGCTGGAAATATACCCCTTCATTTGCACGATTGGGGTGTCGATTTTGCCTGTTGGTGTTCTTATAAATACCTGAACTCAGGCCCCGGAAGTGTTTCGGGTGTATTTGTTCATGAAAAGCATTGTAAAAACAAAGACTTACCACGTTTTGCTGGCTGGTGGGGACACGATAAAGAGACCCGGTTTTTAATGGAAAAGGGATTTACCCCCACGCCAACAGCAGAGTCCTGGCAATTGAGCAATGCCCCGGTTTTAGCTATGGCAGTTCATAAAGTAGCACTGGATTTGCACGATGAAGTTGGTATAGAAAAACTTCGCGAAAAGTCGGTACAATTAACCGCCTACCTCGAGTTTATTATTCGCGAAGTATCGAACCAATCGGCGAGCTCTTACTTTGAAATAATTACGCCTGAACAACCCAAAGAAAGAGGATGTCAATTATCGATATTGGCTCATGGCTTAGGCCGTCCATTATTCGATAAGCTAACTCAGGGTGGTGTAATTGCCGACTGGCGTGAACCAAATGTGATTAGGATAGCACCAGTTCCCATATACAACTCATTTGAGGATTGTTTTAGGTTTGGAGAAATATTATCTTCGGCTACTCAAAATTAATTGGTGAAGAAAATACTCGAAACAGAACGTTTTTATCTAAGGGAATTAACACCCGATGATGCACCAATGTTTTATTCTTTAAACCTAGATCCGGAAGTAACGCGGTATACGGGAGACTCTGCTTTTCACAGTATTGCAGAGGCGATGGACTTTCTGGAAAATTATAAGGATTACGAATTGAATGGATTTGGCCGCTGGGCTATTATTGAGAAAGAAACGAATGAAGCCTGGGGTTGGTGCGGATTAAAAAAGCGCGAATCGGGAGACATTGATATGGGCTACCGCATTTTCCATGATAAGTGGGGCAAAGGATGTGCTACAGAATGTGGAAAAGCATGTGTTAAACATGCGTTTGAGACGTTGAAGTTAAATGAGCTTATAGCTGAGGCTGTAATTGAAAATAAGGCTTCATTTAGAGTTATGGAACGCCTGGGATTTAAGTTTTGGAAAAATGGACGTGATCATGATTACGACACTTCAATTTATCGGTTGCGCAAGGAAGAGTTTGAAGCCATGAACAACTGATTTATATCAGCTAACGACTCATTGCGTTTTCATACGTTTGGTACAATTATTAGGATGTTAAAGATTTTCGGAATATTGATATTGGGATTAGTGATTTTCCGAATTTTTTCCAGGGTTAGGCAACAAGAGCCGAAAAAAAGCAATTATTTTAAAAGAAAATTTCACGAGTAGATGGAGAAGGAGCTAGTTATTGGTGCAGGTTTGGTTGGTAGTTTACAAGCTGTTCTGTTGGCCAAAAAAGGATTTCATGTTGATGTATATGATCGAAGACCTGATATTCGGAAAATGGATTTTATTGGAGGCCGGTCCATCAATTTGGCATTAAGTGATCGGGGGTGGAAAGCGCTAGAATTGGCTGGAGTCGACAAAGAAATTCGTGATATTTCAATTCCCATGTATGGCCGAAAAATGCATGCGTTGGATGGTGAGGTTACTTTTCAATCTTATGGAAAAGAAAACGAAGCTATTTACTCTGTGTCTCGGGGTGAATTGAATCGTCAGCTGTTGCTGAAGGCGGACACCTATGATAACGTAAACCTTCACTTTGATTCGCGCTGCATAGATGTTGATTTAGAAACCCAGGAGGTTGCTTTTCAAAACTCAAATTCAGGAGAGATAGATATCATTAAAGGAAATCGGGTATATGGTACTGATGGTGCATTTTCAGCGGTTCGTAGTAGGATGCAGAAAACCGACCGTTTCAATTATTCTCAGATCTATATGACTCATGGGTACAAGGAACTCATTATTCCAGCCAATGAAGATGGTTCTCATAAACTGGATAAAAATGCGCTTCACATTTGGCCACGCGGACAGTTTATGTTAATTGCATTGGCCAATTTGGATGGGAGTTTTACAGTAACCTTGTTTTTTCCTTTTGAGGGTGAAACCTCTTTTGAAAGCCTGGATTCTGATGAAAAAATCATGACATTCTTCAAGGAGACCTTTCCTGATGCGGTTCCTCTAATGCCAACCTTGATTAAGGACTACCACGAAAACCCAACATCCTCATTGTGTATCATTCGATGTGAGCCCTGGACATGGCAGAATAAGGTTATGTTAATGGGAGATGCTGCTCATGCCATCGTTCCATTTTACGGACAAGGAATGAATGCAGGTTTTGAAGATTGCTCCGAATGGTGGAGACTTGCAGAAAAGCACGACAATAATTGGTCGGCAGTTTTTAATGAATTTGCTGAAATCAGAAAACCAAACGGTGACGCTATTGCAGAACTTGCTCTTACCAATTACATTGAAATGCGTGATCTGGTAGGTGACGAAATGTTCCTGCTTCGTAAGAAAATTGAAAATAGAATCTACGATAAGTACCCTGATAAATGGGTCCCTTTATACAGCATGGTAACCTTTACCCATACGCCTTATGCCGATGCACTTGACATTGGTAAAAAGCAGCGAAAAATTATGGATGAGGTAATGAGTCGGTCGGACATTAAAGATACCTGGGATAGCGAAGAGGTAGAGCGAGAAATCTTAAGTAGGCTTTAGAAAGAGTTTCACTCTGGTTTGATGGTAATGGCAGGAATAGAGTACTCGAACCGGAAAAAAGAGTCTTCTAGTTCTCCCGACCGTAATCTTTCCATGTCGTCCAATTGATCATCAAACCCCTTGAAATAAGGAATGAGCCAACGATAAACATCCTTATGCGGATAGTTTCTATTCCTCCAGTAGTAAAATGAATGCAATTGAACAGGCTCAAACTGGGATAGCTCGGCTAAGCTTCTATCGTTTAATTTGGATTTGTCCAGAATGGGTGAAATGGTATCACCAATGTGGACCACCATTTGGGTAATAATCTGTAGCACACTTCTATCCTCTTCAAGACCACTTCTTATTCCATGATGGTAGTCTATATACCGGTTTTCAAAAATGATAAGTGGATTATAAATTTTTCCATCAGCTGTCAAAATGTTGTTTCTTACCAGTGCGTTCGTCAACGCTGTGTCCGACCAATTTATTTTGCTCTTCCAATATAAGTGTGGCGGATCCAAATCTTCCTCAAATTGGTTCATGAATATTAAGAATTCCTCCTCATTTACTTCTTCACCAGCTATTCTTCTTACAATTGAATCCCGAGTGTACAAATAGAATTGATAATACTCGGCATTTGTGAAGTTCAGTAATTCTTTGCGGGATTTAAGTTGAAGCTGATGTTTATGCCTTGTGGATTTAACCCTTTGATTAGGGTATTTCCATTTTAAATATTCATTCAATTGCAAGTTGGTGATGCCATAAACAGGAAAGTCCTGAAAACCCACATGGGTAAAGTAATGTATTGATAAGAAATTGGTCCAGGTTTTATTAAGGGTAGTGTCTTCCCACCAAATGTACTCTTTGGGATAAATAGGAACATTGTTGATGATCAATTTTCGGGTATCAAACTCTTCTTTACCATTTATTTGTTCGTAGGGTGAATATAAAAGAGGGTAATAAGCATGTCGTATAAGGTCCGAAGTTAACTTGTATTTTTTCTTTCGATCAATTGCTACTATGGAACCATCTGAGGAATAAACGCAATACGACCGGTCTACTTTCTCACAGATTTTGACCCTTATTAGGGAGTCTTTGACATATTCAACAAACTCTCTGTAGTCTTTATTGGTAATGTATCCCTTTTCCTGTGCAATTCCACTTGAGTGAATAATCAGGGTTAATAGACCAAGAAAGACAAATTTTTTCATTATGCGAAGCAATTGTGTGGCATACTAAAATAGTTAGAAGCTTCGAAAGCACCGTTTTATTTCAATGCCAAATTCATGCCTTAATCAAAATTATTTAGGTTTGATTCACAATGAAGTGGATAAACGCCTTAGGTCTTCTTATGCAATTTATTGCTTTTTGGTTAGCCGCCCCTGAATTATTAGGGAAAGAAACCCTGCAACGTTTTGAGCTGGGGTTACGAAAATTCATCTCCTACATCCCCATTCTTATTCTCATGATGGTTGTTCTTGGGTTTGCTATTTCCGTGAGTATTTGGGGGACCATTAAAGGTTTAAATGCCAGTGAACAAGGTGTCACGGAAAATGAAATGATCAATTACTACATTATATTGGGAGTATGTTTCGCAATTTATGGAGTCTTCCTTTTCTTTTTTAAAAAAATCAGGAATTGGCTGGAGGTTAAACTTGCACAACCGCTGATTTCAGGGTTAATTGTAAACAACCACATTCGGTCAACGTCACTAATCCTGGGGGCCATTCTGTTTACTATTGGGTTTTTGTTGCAACTAGGAGCAGTCTTGTTTTAGGCTATTCGTTGTTGTATCAACGATTTGCAATTATTTGAATAAAACGTTCTATATCAGATTCTTCGTTATAAAAATGCGCACCCAATCGAATATATCCTTCACGAAATGTGGTAATGATCTTTTCCTGTTTTAATTTCTCAAAGTCAGTTGACGTTGATGGAAGTACAACAAAAGCCCGGCTTCCTTTTTTGTTTTCTTGCCCGTAGTAAGGAACCTCATAGTGGTCCAATTGAGAAGTCAACAACTGCAGCAGCTTGCTATTATGTGCATTTATGGTTTCCAAGCCTAGTGATAATTTTTCTTCAACGGCTGAATTTAATGCAACGAGCCCTGCCATATTGGGGTGTGATGGTTCAAAAGATCTGCTGGAAGGTCGATACACCAGCTGGTCTCCTTCCACAAAAAAGCTACCGTAGCCACCTATTCTGGGAGGGAATTTATCAATCAGGCCAGAGCGCAAACACATAATGCCTGTTGCAAAACCGGCGTTCATCCATTTGTAATTGCTCCAGATAAGGGCATCAATGTTTAAGTCTCGGTATGAGATAAGTGAAGCCCCTGCCGATTGTGTTGCGTCTACAATAAACAGAATACCATTCTCTTTACAGAAATCCCCAACCGATTTTAAGTCGATTAAAAACCCGGTTCTAAATTGAACGTGGCTAATTACCAATAGTTCAATTTCATTTTTAATTAGGTTATCAAACAATTCGGCTTGATCAATTTCAAAACCATGTTTATCTTCAACTTCAATCAGTTCAAACCCCTTGAGCTCCAGTGGGATTTTTAATGACGGATAATCACGGGAATAGACCAGCGTTTTTTTTGGCCCTATTGAGTCCAGTAATGAATTATATCCAAATGAAAAATTGGGTACAAGTGCAATATTCTCGACATCAGCATTGACAAATTTGGCCACCAACTGACGGGTTTTTGGAACCTCTTCCAACATCCATTGATCGGCAACCGGGCTTCCATGATTCAGGAAATCTTCATGAAAACGGTTTAATGCTTCAGCAGTTTTCTTAGAAAGTAGCCCGCATGCTGGAGTATTCAAGTAGGTCTGATTTTCAGCGGCAGGGTAATTATGTTTTACATTAATCACTGGAACTCAACTCTTACTAATTCTCCAATACTTCAACCAAACCAAAATCAAGCCTTCGGTTACCCAGGTCAGCTTCCAGCACCTTGACCTTTAACTTGGCGCCAAGATTGATCACGCTTCCTGTACGCTGGCCAACCACCTGAAAGTTTTTTTCATCAAACGTAAAATAATCTTCTGATAAATCGCGAAGACGAATCATGCCCTCACATTTGCTATCTTCCAGTTCAACATATACCCCCCACTCACTCATTCCACTAACATAGCCTTCAAACTCATCTCCTTCTGTGTCTTGCATATACAAAACCTGGAAGTATTTGGTAGAATCTCGTTCGGCTTTGGTAGCTTTTTGCTCCATTTCGCTACTGTGCTTACACCAGTAAGCCAGGTCATCTTCATCGACTGAATTATTACCAGCACCATAGTGTTCCAGCAGCCGGTGAGCAATCATATCTGGGTACCTCCTAATAGGCGATGTAAAATGAGAATAATGATTGAAGCTCAATCCATAATGACCAATGTTATCGGTAGAATATTCTGCCTTGGCCATGGTTCGAATGGCTAGGTTTTCAATCACATTTTCCTCCCTTTTGCCGTGAACATCAGCCAACAGATTATTTAGGTTTTTGGCAATATTTCCCTTTGAGAAATTGTAATCGTATCCAAATCGTTTAATAAAATCACTAAATACCAATAGCTTTTCTGGATCCGGATCGTCGTGGATTCGGTAAACAAAGGGCTTCGGCTTTTCATTTTTGCCTTTTGGCTTAGCAATAGATAATGCGACCGTACGATTAGCCAGGAGCATAAATTCCTCGATTAGTTTATGGGCATCTTTTTGGGTTTTAAAGTAAACCCCAACCGGTTTTTTATCATCGTCCAAATCAAAACGAACTTCAATTTTATCAAAGGCTATGGAGCCTTCTTTCATTCTCGTTCCTCTTAATTTTTTGGCAAGCTCGTTGAGTTTATTCAGCTCGGTTTTATATTCACCGTCTGCTCCTTCCAGTATTTCCTGCACTTCTTCATAGGTAAACCGACGATCAGAATAGATAACGGTTTTTGCAATTCGTGAGCTAACTACCTTAGCATTGGCATTTAATTCAAAAATGCAGGCATAGGTTAGTTTTTCCTCTTGCGGCCGGAGTGAGCAAACCTGGTTGGATAATACTTCCGGTAGCATGGGAATGACCCGATCGACCAGGTATACAGACGTTGCCCGATTTTTGGCTTCCCGCTCCAAAGCGGTGCCAGGTTTAACATAATGGGTTACATCGGCTATGTGAACTCCAACTTCAATGTTTCCGTTTTCCAATTCCTGATACGAAAGAGCATCGTCAAAATCCTTGGCGTCTTTCGGGTCAATGGTAAACGTGCTTACCTCCCTATAATCTTCGCGCTTCGAAATTTCCTTTTTTGATATGCTGATATCCACCTTAGCGGCATCATTTTTAACTGCTTCGGGGAAATCAAGATCAAAGCCGTAATCCGCGAGAATGGAGAACATTTCCGTATCATTCTCTCCCGGAAACCCAAGAACTTCTTTTACCGCTCCAAAGGGACTATCGGCGTTTCCAGGCCAATCCACCAGATTGGCTATAACCTTTTGTCGGTTCTCCGCTCCTTTTAGTTTGTTCAGAGGGATAAAAAAGTCAATGTTTACTTTTTTGTCATCGGGAATAAAAAATGCGAAACGATCGTTTTTTTCTATGGTTCCTACAAACTCAGTTCTTTTTCGTTTTATTACGCTTAAAACCTTACCCTTGAATTTTTTTCGACCGTCAGGAATAATTTTGACCGAAACCGTATCACCATGAAGCGCTCTACCCGTTGAACTATTGCTAATGAACACATCAGAATGAAGCTCTTCAACAACAACAAACGCACTTCCTCTTTGGGTAAATTCTATAACTCCCTCAACGGTCTTAGAGGTAATCACTATTTGATAGCTTCCTAATTCTTCGCTTAGCATTCCATCTTCAACCAGGGCATCAAGGGCATAGCGAACCTGGTTTTTGCCTTTGGTTGTATTTAAGCTAACCCGTCGGCAAATTTGCTTGTGATTGAAAGATCGGTGCGGTACTTTTCGGAGTGATGCGAGGATTATTTTCTTTACTGATTCTGGTTTGTTTTTTTCTTTTCTGCTTCCTTTCCGTTTCTTTCCCACTATAACTAAGAATTATTCTAAATTTAGAAGCAAATAAATGATATTTGCCTCTAGCAAGTTAGAATTTAAAAGTAGAACTATTTTTGAAGGTGCATTTAAAAGAAAGGCTTTCTTTTAAACAAACACCCACATTACAAAATACAGTTGATTATGTTGTCTAAAAAAATTGAAGCAGCTTTAAATAACCAGATCTTGTTGGAATCGGAATCGAGCCAAATATACCTTGCGATGGCTTGCTGGGCAGAAACGAATGGATTTGATGGGACTTCCGGTTTTATGTATGCTCACAGCGATGAAGAAAGGGGTCACATGCTTAAAATCGTTAAGTACGTGAACGAAAGAGGTTCTCATGCAGTAATTCCCCAATTGCCTCAGCCCAAGCATGATTATAAATCATTGCTCGAGGTATTTGAAAACCTCCTGGAACATGAGGTTGCGGTTACAAACAGCATAAACGAACTTGTGTTTGTTTGTTTAGAAGCCAGAGATTATACCACCCATAATTTCCTGCAATGGTACGTAAGTGAACAAACAGAAGAGGAGGCATTGGCCAGAACCATTTTGGATAAGCTAAAGATGATTGGTAACGATAAGGGGGGGCTGTATTTATTTGATCGGGATGTGGAAAGCATAACGGTAACTAGTGCTACGTCTCTTCAGGCACAATAACATTACGATATTTATATGAGTTCGGGGCTCTGGGATTTCCTCAACCTTTTAAGGTGTTTTAGTTTTCCTCGACTTCTTAATTACCTAAAGGTATTTGTCTCTTTTTATTGGAGCAAATGGACGGGTAAAGCTTCAATATGGGGTGACCCCATAAGCATATCCATAGAACCAACAACCGCATGTAACCTGGGTTGTCCGGAATGCCCGAGTGGATTAAAGCAATTTACCAGGCCAGAGGGTAACCTGAAGGAAGGCTTTTTGACGGATGTGTTTGCACAACTCAAATCCAGTTTATTCTATGCCACATTTTACTTTCAGGGAGAACCTTTTATTCACCCACAATTTCTGGATTTGATTCAAGAGGCGAAAAAGCGAAAATTGTATACGGCCACCAGCACCAATGCTCATTTTCTGAATGATGTTCAGGCAAAAAAAACAGTGGAAAGTGGCCTGGATCGATTGATCATTTCAATTGATGGTACTACTCAGGAAACCTATGAAAAGTATCGGGTTAATGGTAAGTTGGATAAAGTTATAGAAGGAACGAAGAACATTATTCGCTGGAAAAAAGAATTGAAGTCAAGAACTCCCTATATAATTTTTCAATTCCTTGTGGTTAGTCACAACGAACACCAAACTGAAGAGGTCAAACAACTTGGAAAGGAATTGGGCGTGGACGAGGTAAAATTTAAAACGGCTCAACTTTATGACTACGAAAACGGAAATGCACTGATGCCTAAGAATGAGAAGTTTTCGAGATATAAATTAGGCTCAAATGGAAAATATCAGATAAAAAACCCGTTGGATAATCAGTGCTGGCGTATGTGGCAAGGTTGTGTTCTTACCTGGGATGGGCTTGTGGTTCCATGCTGTTTTGATAAGGATGCCAAACACCAGATGGGAGATTTAAAGATAGAGTCATTTAATGATGTATGGAATTCAGAGGGTTACAACCGTTTTAGATCGGCGATTCTAAAAAGTAGGAGCGAAATAGACATTTGTACCAATTGCACTGAAGGAACCAAGGTATGGGAAGATGTGTAAGCCATTTACCATTTTGTTAAGAAAGAATTTAATTGTACGGCTCTACAAGATATTCAGGTAGATTTGTTAGACAAAAGATTAGACAAAAGATTAGACAGATGAAGAATTTTGCATGGTTAATAGGAATTGGTGCTTTGATTGTAGGAATTGTTGGGTTTGCTCCAATTGGAGAGTCACCAATGGCTTTGGAAATTGGTTCAAAGGCACCTATGGTTGATACAAAAATGGAAGGGATTAATGGTACTTCAGTTTCACTCAATGATTTAAAAAAGGAAAACGGACTGCTTGTGGTTTTTTCTTGTAATACCTGCCCCTTTGTTGTAGGTAATGGAAGTAAAGAAGGTTGGGAAGGCCGTTACAACGGAATCTATGATTTTTGTGTTTCCAATGAACTTGGAATGGTACTGGTGAATAGCAACGAAGCCAAAAGAGAGGGTGATGACTCAATGGATAAAATGAAATCTCATGCCAAAGAGCAGGGTTATAAGATGGCATATGTTATTGACCAAAACCATGAATTAGCAGATGCTGTTGGAGCCAGAACAACACCCCATGTTTACTTGTTTGATAAAGAACTGAAATTGGTTTACCGGGGACTTATAGATGATAACGTAAACTCGGCGGCTAATGTAAAAGTCAATCATCTGGAAAATGCAATCAATAATTTAATCAATGGGGCAAAACCAGATCCTGCGATAACAAAATCAATGGGTTGTAGCATCAAGCGTATAAACTAACTTCCTACATACCGTAGTAAGCTCTTTCAAACCAATAAAGCATAATTCTACTGTAATGAGTATATCACAGACTTCTGTGAATAATCTTTTAGTTGTTAAAATGAAAGTGTTAAGATGCACTCTACTTTTACAACTATGGTGGCATCAATTAAAAACAGCTCGAGAATTGTAGGCCTACTGGCTTTTTTGTGCGTTGTATTTATACAAGTTCAGGCACAAGACGAAACCATGAACATTGGTAACGTAGGCATTAGTTCATTTAAAAATGATACGCTATGGACCTACGGAAATGAGCCCATCCTGGTTTTGGTCCCCTTTGAGCCCATAATGTACAAATCACAAATAGACAGATCGATTGGCACTAACGATGGAACTACTTACAATCAAATAGTAAATAATTTTAGAAGAGGATTGGACAATGTAATATACATAGAAAACCAGTCCAGGTATTCTATTGTAAGAATGATTGTAGACGAAGAGGAAATTAAAAAGGACCTATATGCGCTTTATACAGCAAGCACCAGGGACTACCGGGTCGTACCAAAAGAAAACGATGGTAAAAAGGAAAAGAAGATAAAGCTATTGTCCAAAAAAGATAAAAACACCGAAGAGGAAAAACAGGAACACGGGACCAGAATCGAGGCAGGGCAAATTGTAAGCAACGATGATGGACAGGAGCGATTTATGGCAAGGGTCATTAAGGATTCCAGCATATTTGACTACATGTATGGTAAGTATGGATCGGTGCTCTATTTGTTTATCAATCAATTTGATATTGGACCTCAGCCTGGCCTTGACAACAGGGCTTTTGAATCAGGCGAATACCAGCGACAGATCAAAGTGCACTACTCAATTTATACGCATAAACAGGAGGTTTACTCCGGAGTTGTTGTTACTGGGTTTTCGAGTGAAGTAAACAGTCAAAAGGATATAATCATTGAAAACTTTCCGGCGTTGGCACAGCAAATTGCCAATCATATTCCTGTGGCTATCACCGGGGGAATTGGCAGTGAAAAGGAATAGAATATGGGGTTAGATAATCCATATATCCTGGTCATAGTACTCTGTTCATTACTAATACTTTCCTACCTGTTTAATATTCTAGCTAAAAAGACCAACATTCCTTCGGTGGTGTTGCTTATATCCACCGGTGTAATTATTAGCTACGGACTGGATTATTTCCACCAACCGGGTGAAAACGCAAACTGGTTCCCAATTCTAAAAATACTGGGCATTGTTGGTTTGGTAATGATTGTGCTTGAAGCTGCGCTTGACCTAAAGCTAACGAAAGAAAAATGGCCAATTATCTGGAAGGCCTTTGCTGTTGCTTTATTTGGCCTGGCGGCTACCGCTCTAATTTTTACGTTTCTCATCCAATTCTTTTTTGTCGTGGACACGCAGCGGGCATTTTTATATGCGATCCCACTTTCGGTAATTAGTAGTGCAATTGTAATTCCAAGTGTTATCAACTGCCGAGAAGACATTAAGGAGTTTTTGATCTATGAATCAACGTTTTCAGATATACTCGGGATAATGCTTTTTTATTTCGATATTAAGGCTATTGAGGCACCTGCGGGGGCTAGCATAGGAGTTGGTATTCTATTGAATATTCTCCTCACTTTGGTCATAGCTGTAGTATTGAGTTACGTACTTACAGTTGTATTTCAAAAGATAGCGAGCAAAACCAAATTATTTCTACTGATTTCAGTATTGATGTTGCTTTATTCGGTAGGTAAATTACTCCATATTTCCTCTCTTCTAATTATACTCTTCTTCGGGTTGTTAATTAATAATCACGAGCTGTTTTTTATAAAGGGGCTGGAAAAGCACGTCGATTCTTCCAAGGTAAAAGAAACACTGGCCAACTTCAAAGTGATTACACTGGAATCGAGTTTCTTTGTTCGCACTTTTTTCTTTATCACGTTTGGAATGAGCATTGCTCTTTCCTCACTGATAAACGTTGAAGTTCTTCTGATATCGCTCATCATGTTAGGTGTAATGATTGTCTTGCGGTACCTCATTTTTATTGGAGTAGCTCAAAAATTTATTATGCCTTCCCTTTTTGTCGCGCCTCGTGGATTAATTACGATTTTGCTGTTCTTTAGTATTCCACAGGAGCATCAGATTCCACATTTCGATAACGGTGTATTGCTTTATATCATCTTAGTAAGCAGTGGCATTATGACACTTGCTTTAATGACCAGAGAAAAAGAGGAAAAACTTCCGTTCTTCTTAAAAGCTACCAGTAGGATGATGAAAGGCGATGATCGACACAAGGAATCGATAGAATCTTTAGATAAAGATGAAGAGAATACCTCCGATTAAATAAAGCCAACTAATATTGCATTTTATTATTTAAGACACTATTCATGAATATAGGTGAAGCATTAAACACATTGGGCCTTTCTGAAGTCAATCAAGGTACCAGTACTGGATCTGATTGGTTAGAAGCTAAAAGTTACATTGAATCATTTTCACCAATTAGCGGGAAGTTGATTGGAAAAGTTGGCGTTTCTGAAAAAGAAGATTACGAAAAGGTACTCAAGAAAGCCCAGGATGCTTTTGTCCATTGGAGAACTGTTCCTGCCCCTCAGCGTGGAGAAATAGTGCGCCAGTTTGGCCTTAAACTTAGGGAGCGAAAAGAGGCCCTCGGAACCTTAGTTACTTACGAAATGGGTAAGTCGTTGCAAGAAGGCCTTGGAGAGGTTCAGGAAATGATCGATATCTGTGATTTTGCAGTAGGACTTTCTCGTCAGCTTTATGGCTTAACCATGCATTCTGAGCGCCCAGGCCATCGAATGTATGAACAATACCATCCGCTTGGAACTGTTGGAATAATTTCAGCGTTCAATTTTCCGGTTGCAGTATGGTGTTGGAATTCGGCCCTGGCTTGGGTTTGTGGAGACGTATGTGTTTGGAAGCCATCAGAAAAAGTTCCACTTTGCGGAGTGGCTTGCCAGAATATTTTTGCTGAGGTAATCAGAGAAAACGATTTGCCTGAAGGACTTAGTTGTTTGGTGAACGGTGATTACAAGGTTGGAGAAATGCTAACACAAGACGTACGAATTCCATTGGTTTCTGCCACCGGTTCAATTAGAATGGGAAAAATAGTTGGTGCAGAGGTTGCAAAAAGGTTAGGTAGGTCTTTGCTGGAACTTGGTGGAAACAATGCCATAATTGTTACTCCGGATGCCGACATTGAAATGACAATTATTGGAGCTGTTTTTGGCGCTGTAGGCACTGCTGGACAACGATGTACATCAACCCGTAGACTAATTATTCATGAGAGTATTTATGATGCCCTAAAAGAAAAGCTGGTTAGTGCTTATGGACAGATTAGAATTGGTGATCCACTTGATGAAAACAATCACGTAGGTCCATTGATCGATACTATGGCGGTGGATGCGTATTTGAATGCGCTTATAGAAATTGAAAAGGCTGGAGGTACCATGCTTGTTGATGGAGGAGTACTTACTGGTTATGGGTACGAAAGTGGTTGCTATGTTAAGCCTGCAATTGCTGAAGTTCAGAATGAATACCAGATTGTCCAGGAAGAAACATTTGCCCCCATCCTATATTTAATAAAATACAGTGATTTGAATGAGGCAATAGAGCTTCAGAATGGTGTAAAACAAGGGCTGTCTTCTGCAATTATGACAACCAATATGCGTGAAGCGGAAAGCTTTTTATCCAGTGCAGGTTCAGACTGTGGAATTGCCAATGTCAATATTGGAACTTCAGGAGCGGAAATTGGAGGTGCATTTGGTGGTGAAAAAGAAACTGGTGGGGGAAGAGAATCTGGTTCAGACGCATGGAAAGCCTATATGAGAAGGCAGACGAATACAATTAATTACTCCAGTGAACTTCCACTAGCGCAGGGAATAAAATTCGATTTCTAGAAGCTATACCTTAGGGCAAAGTTTGCACCGTAACCCATGTAGGTAGTTGCAAAGTCTGATGTAGACTTAAAGGTGCTATTTAATGCCTTGCTAAGTCGCGGTTGAACGGCCAAACTAAGCTGTGGGCTGAAATTATAACCAACTCCCACGGAAGCATTGGCAGTATAAAGTACCGAATTCAAATCTTGCTTATCAACAAACGATTCAACCTGATTGGTTCTTGAGTTGTAAATGCTACCTGATGCATTGGCCAAAAAGCTCATATTCATTCCAACATTAACCGACACAAAAAACCGACTAATTTGATGTTCATACCCAATGTTTAGCGGAATACTTACATAACGAATTTTATAATCGAAGTATTCATCAAGCTCATCGGTACTTGACCTTGCAATTCTTGTTGTATCAGAGGTGGTATAATAGGTGGAATCCACCTGATATATGTCCTTCATGGTATAGGTTGTTTCTCCATCAACCGGTAATATTACATCTGTTCGTATAAAGGTAGAATCCACCTCCATAGTGGTTTCCGTTTGAATGTTTTGTTCTTCCCAATTTCTTGTATGACTATAGTACAGTCGATAAGCTGCTGAATGTTTTTTGTAGAATACACCTGATGAAACAACCAACCCCTTCCATTTAAAGCCTAGGTTCATGCCAACTTCAGAATTGTTGTTCTTCATATTCACAAGGGCAACATTTTTAATTTCTTCACTCACGTAAATATTCAAATCCAAATCATTATCCAATTGTTCACTAACAACTGCAAGTTCGGTAAATACTTTTGGTGAAACACGATATTTAATTCTCTTGCCCTTGGCAGGTTGATACGATAATAAAGACATTGATTCCACGTCTAAAACCAAGTCAGGGCGGCTCATAAATTCAAGACTAGTCATGGACCTTATGGCTGGGGCAGGGGGATTTGTTCTTTCAATTTTTGAAGGTTCGTTTACAATGGAAATGGGTTTTTTCCCAAGAGACAAACCAAGTTTAACAATGGAGTTTTCAAGTTCGGCAGAAGCCAGGGAATTGGATAACCCGGCTACATGAACTAAGCCCGAAGGTGTAGCACTATTAGAACTTATGGTTAAAACAGAACGGTTCGGAGCAAAATTATCTTCTGCAAGAGTTGAACTCGTTTTACTAACATCCTCCTTTCCAGGAATAGTTGTACTTGCGAGTACAGGAGAAGTATATTTTACAACGCGCATACTGGATGTTGTATTGACAATCTTATTATTTGTTTTGACAAGGTCACGGTCATTGGAGGGAACTGCAGTTTCACCTTTCAGATCTTGGCCCTCATTTTGTGTTTGAGAATACCTGTCCGTTTCTAATAGTTCAGGAGATTGGTCAATAAACAAGGTGCCAACTAATGTGAGCCCTGCAACCAGTGCAAAAGAAGCTGCTCTCGAAAGCCACGATGTTGATTCCTTAACTGGGAGCACGTCATCGAGCAAAGATTCCATCTTCTCCCAATTCGCATCGTTGTATTCGTGCTTATCGGTGCCAAAGGCCCGCTTATATAGGGTATCAATTTTACTCATGACTAAAGCGCAACCTTGCGAGTAATATTGAACCTTTCTTTCAATTTGGTTCTTAATATTTTCCGGGCGTTGTTTAGGTGCCATTTAGAGGTACCTTCTGAGATATTCAGAATACCCCCAATTTCTGCGTGATTATACCCTTCAAGAATATATAATTGGAAAACTTCTTGAGAACTGTTAGGTAATTCAGCAAGTAATGTTCGTAATTTTTGAATGGATATTCCTTGGTCTGCCTCATCAATTTCTTCATCGTCTATGGGTAGAAGAATGTCCAAAAATGATTCGGATTCAACGTTAATTAGTTTCGGCTTGTTTTTATTCTTTCGATAATCGTTAATGCAACAATTTATAGTAATTCGTTTAATCCACGCCTCAAATGGGACGTCATTGCCCAGGTCTTTTAAATTGGTAAGTATTTTCAGAAAAGCATCATTTAATATCGCAACACCGTCTTCTTTGTTATGCTTGTAGCGCATGCATATGCTTAGGAGGGGACCGTAACACAACTTGTACAATTCTTGTTGTGCCATCCTATCATTTTTAACACAGGATTTAATGATTTTCTGGGATACCTCCATAAGCCTAGTTTTTTATCATTCGCTGTATATAAATTTCGTCTTCGGTATTTACTACTATTAAATAGGTTCCATTTGGAATATCAGATGTGTTGAGTGTATTTTCATTCGATAGCATTTCGCTTTTCAACAGTGTACCAGACATTGAAATTATTTGAACTTCAGCAGGTTGCTCCTGTTTAAAATTAAGACGTATAAAGTTAACGAAAGGATTGGGTCCGAAGGTCACGGCATTTTGTGAATTCACTATTTCCTTTTGTGAAGTTGATCTAGGGGCTATTCTGTAATCTGTAACAACAATTTCTTCGGCTTCGATATTAGTGGTGGACCGGTCTAAATAAACTTTCACAGGTATAGTACGTTTTCCGGGATCATCTACCCAAATAAAGTATTCCCCGCTAGTTATTTTTTCAAACTTGTACGACCCGTTTGGCTCTGCATAAGTATAGGCTAATGGTTCTTTTTCGACAGATAGTAGTAATACAGCTGGTTGGTTTCTACTTAGTCCCTTACCCTGAGTACTTTCATTAATGATGTTTCCACTTATCGACTGATTTCCTAAACCCTGATAGTTTAAGTTCATTGGAACATTTTTCCGAATTTGCCCTTCCAGATTAACAATTTTAATTACCGGATCTTCATCCCAAAATGTTGAACCATTCGTATAAGTTGGATACATAATTGAATGATTTGACATAGGCATAGCCTTAATTAAATAGGACTCATAGTCACTCAAAAAGAACTTATAAGCTCCTCCATATTTAGTCGTTGCCGAGTCTGCGATATACATTTCCTTACTATCGCGGTCCAGTGAATACAAGAGAAGTTTTACTTCGTCTTTAAAAGCATAGTTGGTACCACGGCTTATTTGGCCGGTTAGCAAGGTTTCGCCTGGGGGTTTACATTTTACAAAACTCAAATCCAATGTATCACCATCTGAAAAATCTGCAGAGCTATAGATATATCTTCCCGTACAATCCATAACGCGGGCCGACATGGTACCACTTCGAATGGTTCCGGTTCCCATATAGGCTTCAAAATGCCCGGAAGAATCAGTATAAACATACTCAAGGATAGAGCGGAATTTGTTGAGTGATAATTCTATTCTTACACCCCTGGCCGGGAGTTTGTAGTAAAAAACATCACCGGTTAGGTATGTTCTAAAGTTACTTTTACAAAGTTCAAAATCAGATACTATAAGCTGTTGATTGGTTGCATAATAGGCGAAATTTTCAATAGTGTCACCAATGCAATCCACTGTGCTTATTAATATGTAACCGCTGTTAAAAGGAACGTCAAGTATAATATCATAGAGCCCTTTAGTGTCGGTATAGGTTACTGTGTCTTTCCCAAAATAGTTTATGTAAACTTTAGTCTCTACCTTTTTTTGGTTGAATTCCTTAACCACACCTAGAATCTCGAGGGGGGAAGAAACCGAAGCGAAAGGAATAAGGAGCGCAATAAACGCCCCAATCAAATATTTTTTAAACCACACTTCGCTCATCAAAAACACTCTAAATACACAAAATCATAATTACGCCACCGTCACTTGAACGAGTTCGAACCAATAAAGTTAACATTATTTTATTACGAAGGTTGGGTTTAGTGCGCCAGGCCTATACTTATTCCAGGACGGAAATAAAAGCCATAATCTCTAACAAAGACCTCATTAACATAAATTCCATTGTTATTATACGCATCAGTATAGTATCGATAAGATCCAAAGCCCACGTTAATCATGAGGTCTACAGCTAATTTATGGTTGAGGATGCTGTATCCGAATTGCCCTCCAAAATCCCACTGAGTTCCTTTACCACTAGGAATTCCAATACCCATGGTAAATCCAGCATATGGGCCATCAAGCGCTTTATGGAAATATTTTCTTACAAATGGAGCAAAGTATACAACCTCCTGGTAACTTGGCAAATTCTCATTCTGCACGCTTCCATCTTCCATTCGGGTTATATAGTTAACCGTTAAACCGATAGTACTCTCGTAATTAATCCTTTTTTCAAGTATTCCTCCAAGAGCCATTGAGTTCGTCCTTCTTCCCGAGAAGGAAAAATATTGGTAATTCCAGTTAGCTCGAATAGAAAACTCTGCATCCTTTTTTACCGCTGCAGTTGATCCATTATTTTGCCCGAATACAAGCTGGCTAGAAAGGCCGATTAGAATAAGTAAAAGTGATTTTTTCATTTATTTATAGTTTACAACCAAGTTCTGTGTGAACTGGAAAATCAGCTCTCCTTCAAGGTCCGGAAAGATGTTGTCTAATTCAAAATCTGAAATATTAATTACACCCTTACCTACTATAATAATTTCATTTTTATTAGTCGTCTTTTTATTGGATAGTATGAGGTAAAGTTTTACTTGTTGAGTAATATTATTTATTTCCGCTTCAGCTTCCACCTCTATGGTTTCATTATACTTACTGCGAAATTCCAACGAGCTAGCGTCTACCTCGGAAGTAAAAACGAAGTTTCCTAATAGACATTCATCTAGTTGTTTATTAAAATCGATGTTATCTGTTCTTATGGTATGTGGATCTAGTCGAATTACCATTTTTTGATCTTGGGCGGGATAATCCACATGCATTTCCTTGGAGCTACCATTTATTTGTATGCCGTTTTTCGTAAAAAGCTGAATTTCAGTATGAATTACTCCACTTTGCGTATACCGTTGAGCATAGGATGATGACCCAAGAATCAAAAGAAATAGCACCAATGTGAGTCGCACTTTAAGCATTAGGTAAAAATAGAAATTAAAAGATTCGATGTAATATTTGAATCGCTTTAATTACAATTCAAGTTATAAAATAGGTTTGGATTTTTTTGAGTTTTTATTGGAACAAGTCAACCGAGATTAAATTTTAGCATGTGTACCATCGCAGTATGGTGGGTTTGAGGTATGCTTGCACATACAAAGTGCAACCTTTTTTTTCTCATCAACGCTAAAGACTACTGGGGTAACACCTGATCCTTTATGAGACCCATCGCACCAAGGTTGATTACCACTGGAACCACAGGCGCACCAAGCTTGTTTCTTGTCAGATTCCAATTCAACAAGGGCAGGTGAAGTACCAGCAACGGCAACTTTTTTTTCATTTTGGGTAGCTTCATTTCTTTTTTGATAAGAAAGGGCACCTGAGGGACACCGATCAATTTGTTTAGCAATTTCTTCTTCTGATGCCCCATCCACATTAATCCAGGGTCTCTTGTTTATATCAAACACAGAAGCCAATTGTGAAATACAAACTGCCGAATGAATGCATTTATCAGGCTCCCAACCAATGGTAAGATTTTCAGTTCTATACTTTTTCATGTCTCCTAAATTACGACTTAAAACAATGGAATTGGCATTAATCTACAATTCCGTGTATTATTGTATATGCTTCAGAGTATAAATTGGCGTTTGATCACTCTCTCAATTGCGATTGTATTGACTGGTCATTATGGATTTTCACAAACAGAAGACAAGTCCGTAACCGATACATCCACGAGTCAAATAGAGGTGGTTGAGTTAACCAATTTGAGTAAGGAAACCAATCGGCTAAACGAAAAGATAAAAAGGGCAAACAACTACTTAAGCTCTTTGATAGAGCTTCAGAAAATTGACTTAACCACCATTCAATTAGAAAATAAGTTGGTCAGTCTCGATTCTCAAGCCACAGCTAAGTTGGTTGAGGATCCGAGCATTAGAACGCTTAGAGAACTGGAAGAGCTTCGTTTACAAATTGATAAAAAGGTTGTAAAACAAGAAGAAAAAATACAAGGAATATTTTCCAGTTTAGAATCACACAAGATGCTTTTGGATGAAGAAAATGAAAAGTGGAAGCGTACCATAAAAACACTGGTTGATCCTGCGAATAAAGAAGTGATTGAAAAAACACTTGCGGTAAATATTGAAAATATTGAAGCGGTGTTGGAACAAATATCTGATTCAACTACGGTTGCTTTTGAAATTAACAATCGGATTATTAGTTCCAAAAGTCATTTGCTCGAAGTTGAAACTACCCTAAAGAAGTTTGAGGAAGATCAACTATCGGGCCTGTTTACGAGAGATCAACCGGCCATATGGAATGTTACCAAGTCTCCCAATGATACATTAAGCCTTAGGGAACAGGCGGCTCATTCTTGGGGGTCTATCTATACAGAAACAATTGAGTTCATAGGCAAAAACAGTAATGAGGCAATATTTCATTTGATTTTGTTTGTATTGTTCTTAGCATTCTTCTATTACGTATCCATCAATTTTAGTTCATGGGAGGCCTTTCAAAAGGACACTATGAAGGCTACCATTCAGTTTATTAGTAGGCCTTTTTGGGCAGCAACCTTTGTTGGTATCCTGGTTTCCAATTGGATTTATAAAGGTATTCCAGTAACGGTCAAAGAGTTCAATACACTCCTTCTGCTGGTCCCTTTAATAATACTATTACCGCAAATTCTGTCAAAGAAATTCCACGTTACTATATTTCTACTGGCAATTACATTCTTCTTTGACCAGCTGAACACATTAATTGGAAATTTTGAGCTAACCAGAAGATGGATAGTGATGATTGAAGGAGTTATTGCCTTGGTTGGCTTTATTCATTTGTATCGGAATGTAAGTTCAAACCTGAAAATGTATTACAAGCAGCAACCGTTATTTACTTCATTTTTTCCATTGGCAATTATTGCCATACTTCTTCTTATCGCGGCTATTGTTGGAAACATAAGGGGTAATACTGCATTTGCTTTTTATGTGGTTAGGGGAGTTGTTTCATGTTCTGTAGCCATGTTCTTGTTTTTTGCTTTGGTCTCGATGGGACAAGGCCTATTAACGCTTTTGTTTCATGGAAAGATCATGCAAAAGTCAAACATCATTTTCAGGTATAAAGAGTCCTTAACTAAGTATAGCCTGCTTATTCTAAAAGGGGTACTAACCTTAGTCTGGACCAAAATTGTATTGATCCAATTTGGATTATATTCTACGCTGGACGAATACCAGGCTATTATTAATGACCTTTCCTGGAAATTTGGTAGCGTCACTTTTACTCTGGGTCACTTGTGGGATGCTATTCTGGTGCTTATTGCGGCCTGGTTTATTGGCCTGTCTTTAAAGGTTCTTCTTGAGGATGAAATATTACCACGTTTCAGCATGAAACGAGGGCTTCCGGTAGCAATTGGAGTGTCTACCAGGTACTTTGTCCTGACCATGGGTTTTTTCCTGGCCGTGGCTTCTCTTGGAATCGATTTAAACAAGCTCAGCTTTATTGCCGGTGCTTTGTCGGTTGGTATTGGTTTTGGCTTGCAAAATATTGTAGGAAACTTTATTAGTGGGCTTATCCTTCTTTTTGAGCGTCCCATTGTTGCCGGTGACATCATTGTTATGGGTGAATTGGATGGAGTGGTATTGGAAATTGGATTGCGAGCAAGTAAAGTCAAAACCTGGGATGGAGCTGAGGTAATTGTACCAAATGGTGACCTTATTACAAAGCAAGTAACTAATCTTACTTTAACCGATAAGAATAGAAGACGTGAGATTATACTAGAGACTGAAAAGGACGCAGACCCCAGAGATATAATTATGGCAATTCACAGCGCAATTATTTTAAACCAGGAAGTGTTGAGCGACCCAACTCCTCAAGTACTTTTCAAGGGACAGTTTCAAAATTATTATCGTTTTAGAATTTTGTACTGGGTTACAGGTAATATATTGGTTGTCGGTTCAGAAATATCGCTTAGAATAAATGAGACGCTAAATGATATGAATGTTAGAATTGCTATTCCTGAGAGTAGAGTTAACCTAAGCGATAGCGAGGTCAAACCGACTACCGGGAAGTGATTTAACTATCCCATTTAGTTCTAGGTTGAGAAGTGATATTGAGACCTCGCTAACTGGTGTAGATATAATTCCGCTTAACTCGTCTTTCCTGATTTTTGGGTATGTCCTAAGCATGGATACAATGTTTTCTTCTAGCGGGCTTAAGTTAAGTGACAGTGCCAATTGTTGTTTGGCATTTGATAGACTTTGTGAATCATTTACCCAGCCCATGGCATGCACGAATTGTTCAGGGCCAGGATACAATGCCGCGCCATTTTCAAAAATGAGATTGTTGCAACCAATCGAATAGGGGTCCGTAGTTTTCCCAGGGACTGCAAACACATCGCGATTATATTCTTGTCCTAACCGGGCCGTTATTAGAGCGCCTCCTCTTTCTTGTGATTCAACAACCAAAATAACATCAGCTAAGCCGGCAACCAGCCTATTTCGTTTGGGAAAGTTTTCCTTATCGGGCCTTCCGCCAGATGTAAATTCTGTAAGTAGCCCGCCATTATTTACCATTTCTCTTACGTATTTCTCGTGTTCCCTAGGATACACTTGATCCAGGCCATGAGCAACTACGCCAATGTTAGGAACCTCATTTCTTAGAGCTGCTGCATGAGCATAGATATCAATACCATAGGCTAACCCAGAAACCATTGTAATAGGAAAAGGTTTTAAATAATCCAATAACTCATTGCAAACTTCTCGACCATAAGGAGTCGCTTTTCTTGTCCCAACAATACTTATTACATAATTGGCATCGAAGTTATAATTACCCGTTTTAAAAAGAATGAGTGGATGATCCGGACAATGTAGTAATCTCTTGGGAAATGCCGCATCTTGGTAGTAGAGAACATCAAGTTTATTTTCACCAATAAACCTTAGTTCTTTCTCTACAAGATCAAAAACATTGTGCTTAACAATCGCGTTGATTACAGATTCCCCTACCTCCGGAATTTTTAATAGTCGGCTTTTCTTTTCAGTGAAAACAGCTTCGGCATTGCCGCAATATCGGATCAAATTTTTAGCCTTTATCGGTCCAATTCCAGGGACCATGGTTAAGGCTATTTCATAATAGTAATTCAATTGAGTTGGTATGTTTGTTGGTTATCATTTATTTATTCCTTAAATCCAAGAATGATACTGACGCACCCGCTGGGTGGCATATCTGAGACGCTCTCCGCATTTTCTGGAATAACAACGTCTATATGTAAGTCTTGTGTTGAATTAACTTTAAAATCCCAGTGATTTTTATTTTTTCCTTCACTGGAATATAGGATTTCACCATCATTGTCTTTCACTCTAAAAAATGCACCATCTCCAAGTACAGGGTGAGTACAAACCATTAGTCTATATTCCAGTAAAGAATAGAAAGTCATATTAAGTGCAGCCGAATCGCCTTCATATAGTGTAGTCGAATTAATTTGTCCATTATTGGTGTACGGAGACAATGCTGGTAAGCAGTTTTTTTGAGTGAACCTTTTGCACTGTGCTTCGGCCTGATTTCCAATAAATACCAAGGCAAGAATTAAGATGATTATTGAGAATTTCACTTTCATAGCTTGCGGTTTAAACATATTTATTTCGAATATCTTTAGTTTGATCTATAATATCTTGCAACAGAGTTCCTTTGAACTTGTAAACTTTCTTTTTACCCACAACAGCAACTCCATTTTCATCAGTGGAAGCTTCGACACGTACCTTTTCGACTTCGATTTTGTCAAACAGTTTTTCCAGTTTTTCTAGGTCTTTAATAATGTCCAGCAGGTTTTTATCATCTCTAAAGGAAGACAAAAACTTAATCAGTTGTTTTAAAGTAGCACCTTGTTCTGCAATTCTCTCCGTAACCGGATCATCCATGTTCTGAGGGTTAATTAAATGGGTTGCAATGTATAAGCCTTCAATCCAGCCACCCGCAGCAATTAATCCGGCAACACTTTCTCGGTCATCTTCTTTAAGCTCATTATTTGCCCTCCAATAAGATTCTGTTAAATACTTCAATACTGAATCTTCGTTCGAAATGTTCTCATCAACTTTTTCTATAAACTCCTTAGTAAAAACCTCGCTCAGAGATAATTCGTTTGCCAATTCACTCATCGCCGCAAAGTAATCCATGCACGCTTGTTGTTGTTTAAATACGTTAGCATAACTTAAATCCGCTACATAAATTCCCATAACAATTGCCCTGCCTTTTGAAGTCTCGTGTTTATCCAAATTTTCGACAGGGTTCAAATATTTGCTGTCATAAATGGCGCCAGACTTCTTCAATACCTTAGCCGTTTCCATGGGTGACGGAAGGGAAAAGAGCACAATTTTAGCCCGCTGATATTGAACCTTATCGCTTCTGCTAATGTTTAATTCATCAGGCAAACTTTCTTCAATCGAATCTTGTGTTTTTTCCGGTGCTTCACTATCGCAAGACCATATTGCCAACACGCTAATCGCAAGGGTAATAATTGTAATAAATCGATATGTCATTTGAGATGCGGATTTTTAGACTCTGACAAATGTAACAATATTTTATAGCGGGGATTTATCTTGAATTTCATCAAATCAAAATTGATTCAGGCACAAATTGAAAATCTATTTTTGGCGTATGGTATTTTCAGACACGCACTGCCACATTTATACAGAACAATTCGATCAAGATAGACCGGAAATTATGTCTCGTGCAATTGATATGAATGTTCGACGATTTTTTCTTCCCAACATCGATTCCTCGTATATTCAAAGGTTGCAGCAAGCTGTTCAGGAATTCCCACAATACACCTATCCAATGATGGGATTGCACCCTTGCAGCGTCAATCAAGATTATGAGAAAGAACTGGAAATTATTGAAAATCAACTATTCACAAATGAATCTGGCAACTATATTGGAGTAGGTGAAATAGGGCTGGATCTATACTGGGACAAAACCTTCCTGAAAGAGCAGATTGATGCATTTAAAATTCAGGTAGGTTGGGCTATTAAATTGGACTTACCGATTGTGATTCATGTTCGTGATGCTTTTGATGAAATCTTTGATGCAATGGATGCCATATATCAGCCTGAACTAAAAGGTATATTTCATTGCTTTACTGGAGATAAGTCGCAGGCTGAAAAGATTTTGGAATACGAGAATTTTAAGCTTGGAATAGGCGGTGTACTTACTTTTAAAAACAGCGGACTTGATGAAGTTGTGAGTCCAGTCCCGTTAGACAGAATAGTACTTGAAACAGATAGTCCTTATCTTGCACCCCATCCTAACCGCGGTAAGCGTAACGAGCCATCCTATTTAATGTTTGTGGCCGAAAAACTTGCTAAAATAAAAGGTGTATCACTCGAAAAATTGTCAGAAATAACTGAACAAAACACAAATGAAGTATTTGGTTTGTAAAATTAAATTTACATTTCGGCATTCAAACTGAAACAGTGAAAGGTAGTTCGGCCATATTGCTAATATATACAGGTGGAACCATTGGTATGGTTATGGATCCAAAGACGGGCAAACTAAAACCATTTTCACTTGACAATTTGCTTAAAACGATACCAGAATTACAGAAGATTGACTTTAGCATACATTCAACATCTTTTAAAAACCCAATTGATTCAAGTAACGCAACACCAGAGCTCTGGCAGGAACTCTGTGATATTATTTCAGAAAACTACCGTGACTATCATGGGTTTGTCATTCTTCATGGAACCGATACTATGGCATATTCTGCATCGGCACTTAGTTTTATGCTGTCAGGTTTAAACAAACCGGTAATTTTCACCGGTTCTCAACTTCCAATTGGTATGGTGCGTACTGACGGAAAAGAGAACCTTCTCGCAGCCTTGGAAATTGCATCAGAAAGAGACGCAAACGGAAACCCCAGGGTTCCTGAAGTCGGGATATATTTTGATTCATTTCTGTTTAGGGGAAACCGTTCTCATAAGAGTAGTACTCAAAATTTTAATGCCTTCTCTTCACCTAATTTTCCTCCCTTGGCCGAGGCAGGTGTTGACATAATTTATAGTGATCGTCGGATTCTACCTAAGGAGGACAAGAAATTTAAAATTTACCGGGAGGTGGAGCAGAACATATTGGTGGTTACCCTCTTTCCAGGGCTATCTAACAACCTGTTGCAGAATGCCATGAACTCAAAGAATTTAAAAGGAGTAATTCTGAGAACCTTTGGTGCTGGTAATGCTCCAACCAATTCTGAGTTTTTGTCCGTATTAGAAAAACTGGTTAACAGAGGGGTTGCTGTTATGAATGTTACCCAGTGTGCACATGGAAAAGTCGATCAGCTTAAGTATGAAACAGGATCAAGCTTGCAGAATGTTGGAGTAATAGGTGGAGCCGATATTACTCTTGAAGCAGCAATAACCAAAATGATGGTTTCCTTGGGAAATTTTGAACCGGAGCAGGTATTTTCAAACCTAAATAAATCGTTACGTGGAGAACTTACAGAGTAACGACAAAACCTCTGGGGTAAACTGGAACCCAATTGCTGCTATTTTTCTTATCAGTTTTGGCCTCTATACGAATACATTGAATTTTGAATTTGTACTGGACGATAAAATTGTGGTAACCAACAATGAATTTACGAAAAGGGGATTCGATGGGATAGCCGACATATTTACTCACGACAGTATGACTGGCTTTTTTGGCCAGGATAAGAATTTGGTTGCTGGCGGTCGTTATAGACCTTTATCGATGGCAACGCATGCCATCGAATGGCAACTTTTTGGAGATGAACCATTATTCTATCACTTTACAAATGTGGTGCTATATGCAATTTCCGGAATTTTGCTTTACCTCGTGTTATTGAATTTGTTTCCATTGACAAGCGTTTGGTACCTTTCAATTCCCTTTATAGCGGCGCTATTGTTCCAGGTAAATCCGTTGCACACAGAAGTAGTTGCAAACATTAAAAGCCGAGATGAAATCTTGAGTATTGTATTTGCTTTACTATCGTTTTATTACCTATTGAAGTATATCCGGAACAACCAAACCCGTCTGCTACCAATGGCAGGCGCCCTGTTTTTCTTTGGATTGCTCTCGAAGGAAAGTGCAATTGTATTTGTTGGTATAATTCCGTTGTTTATTTATGTTTTGAATAAGGAAATTACACTTTCCAGGCTGGCTGTTCCAGTTGGTGTGCTACTACTTTCAGGGTTTCTTTACGTTGCAATGAGGTATGCAGTTATAGGAGGGGTCAAAACTGAAATCGCCAGTGAGCTAATGAACAACCCATTTCTGGATGCAACTGCTACCGAACAATGGGCAACTGTATTTTATGTTTTGTTCATGTATCTTAAATTGCTTTGGGTTCCTCATCCTTTGACGCATGATTACTATCCCAAGCAGATTGAGATTACCGGATTTTCAGATCCAATTGTAATTCTATCTCTGTTGTTGCATGCAGGATTAGTGGTTTTGTTTTTATATGGGATTAAAAAGAGAAACTTCTATGGCTTAATTGCAGGCATATACTTGGGTGGGATTTTTCTGTACTCCAATATGCTTTTTCCCATTGGTACCTTTATGAATGAACGCTTTCTGTACGTTCCATCTATTGGCATTGCTCTGGTTACAGCCTATTGGATATATAATTTCATTAAATCAAAACAACTTAGGATGACCCTTTTTACCGTGCTGATTGTAGGCTATTCGGTCAAAACCTTTTCAAGGAATTATGCATGGGAGAGTGATACAACTCTTGCTATTACCGACGTTGAATACAGTAGTAACAGTGCCAAGTGCAATATGTCTGCGGGATTAGCCTATATCGATTTGGCGGATGTTGAGAGAAAAGATCATCAAAAGAAAAAGTACCTGAATCTGGCGATCAAGCACTTGAACAAATCATTAGAGATATACCCGACTTATAGCCCTCCAATACTACTCCTGGGCAATGCGTACACTAATCTAAAAAATTATGATAAGGCAATATCTTATTATGAGACCTGCCTAAAATCGAAGACTCAGATAAACTTTGCCCTGCAGAATTTGGAGTTCGTTGGTCAGGAAGCGACCAATGAAAATAAATTTGAGCTGGCCGAAAAGGTATATCTAATTTACCTCCAGTATAAGGCAGATCCAAAAATTGAGGAAAAGCTGGGAGAACTTTATGGTAAGAATATGGGGCAGCTGGAAAAGTCGATCCTTCATTTGAATAATGCCTACAACGCATTACCCAATGATCCAAACATCATTCAGAAATTGGGCGTTGCTTACGCTATTTCGGGAAGAGGGCATGAAGCCATTTCATTATTTAAGAAAGGTACGAAACTTGATGAGGGCAATGCTAACTTATGGTTAAACCTGGGATATGCGTATGCCGGTGTTGGAAATGATGAGGAATCAAAACGTTGCTTATTAAAAGCTTATGAACTTGATCCGAGTTTAAAACCGACGAATAACTAAAGTAACAGTACCTTATCCTCAATTGAATAAATAATGGATATTGTTATTATAAAAAAATTGTAATTTGCGCCCGCTTTTAAACGCGAAGCTTTGGTTCTGTAAGAAAGTGTAATAGGAGAAGTGCAGGAGTGGCTGAACTGGCTCGCTTGGAAAGCGTGTAGATCTCAAAAGGGTCTCGGGGGTTCGAATCCCTCCTTCTCCGCTGAAGAAAAAGGATAAAATAGATAATTAATATATAGTATAACAAACTCAATAAAAAATGAATAAGTTGTTTTCAATTCTTGCCGTTTTCACCATGTTGAATTTTGGCTTTGTTTCGAATTCCTTCGCTCAAGATGAAGAGGCTGCTCCTCAAGAAACTGAAGCGGTAGCAGAAGAAAGTGCAGATGGCGCAGAAGAAGCTGCGGCAGAAGAGCCAATGGCTGAAGAACCCGTTGCAGAAGAGACTGCTGCAGAAGAAGCTGCTCCCACTATGGAGGCAGGAGAAGATAAGGTTGCTGCTGATGCTGAGAGAAGTTTTCATCAAGTGGTAAAAGAGAAATTCATTGCAGGTGGTCCCGGCTTTATGTCATTTGTATTGATCTGTTTGATTTTGGGCCTTGCAATTTGTATTGAAAGAATCTTGTATTTAACAATGTCCACAAGTAACACAAAAAAGTTGCTTAATGATGTTGAAAGTGCATTACAAAGCGGAGGTGTTGATGCAGCCAAAGAAGTTTGTAGAAATACAAAAGGTCCTGTGGCGAGCATTTTCTATCAGGGATTAGATCGGTCGTCTGAAGGAATTGATATGGTTGAAAAATCAGTTGTTGCTTATGGTTCGGTTCAAATGGGATTGTTAGAGAAAAACTTGTCTTGGATTTCGTTGTTTATTGCATTGGCACCGATGCTTGGATTCTTTGGAACAGTAATCGGTATGATTGCGGCGTTTGATGCAATTGCTGCTGCAAATAACATTTCACCTGGAATTGTTGCAACTGGTATTGGGGTTGCTTTGATTACAACAGTATCCGGACTACTTGTTGCGATGGTGCTTCAAATCTTCTACAATTACATTGTTGCAAAAGTTGATTCAATTGTAAATGACATGGAAGATGCTTCAATTTCGCTGATTGACTTGCTAATCAAACACCAAAAATAGGAGGTTGAAGATGGCTGAAAAATTTTCTAAAATAGCGTTAGTTGTTTTCCTATTGTTAGGAGCAATGTCCTTTGTCGGAAGCATGTTTTTCGAGCAGTATAACTTCATGATTTACCTCTGTTATATCTATGCCATTATCGCCATTATCGGTGCGTTGGCAGGAGGTATAATGGGAGCAATGGCAAAACCTGAGTCAGTTAAAGGAAACGTAATTGGAATTGTTGGAATGGGTGTGGTTCTGGGTATTTCTTATGCTTTAGGCAATGGAGAAGTACTTGAAGTTTACCCTGAAGGAACCTCATCGACTGCTGTTAAGTGGAGTGACACAGGGTTATATATGCTTTATATTATTGGATCACTTTCTATTGTTAGTGTTTTGTATGCAGGTGTGGCTCAATTATTGAATAAGAATTAATCTAAACTAAGGTTATGGCTAAATCTCCTCCAGAAATAAATGCAGGGTCTATGGCAGATATCGCTTTCCTGTTGTTAGTATTCTTCTTGGTTACAACAACTATGGATACTGACTTTGGATTATCGAGGAAATTACCCCCACCTCCTGAAGATGATCAGGAAATCGTTGATATTAAGCAACGTAATGTAATGCAGGTACTTGTGAATGCCAATGACCAGTTATTGGTTCAAGGAGAATTAATGGTTGTTGAAGATTTAAAAGAAAAGGCCAAAGAGTTTATCGCAAATGCTTCCAATGCTGAGCATTTACCTGAGAAAAAGGCTACCGAAGTTCCTTTTTTCGGAAACGTTATGGTAAGTAAACAAGTTATCTCTCTCCAGAACGATAATGGAACTTCGTATAACATGTACATCCAGGTTCAAAATGAATTGGCAAAGGCGTACAATGAGTTAAGGAATGAGTTGTCTGAACAGCAATTTGGTAAATCCTACGACTATTATGTTGAGATTAAAGACAAGGATAGGGTAAAGGCTATTCGAAAAGTGTTTCCTCAGCGAATCTCTGAAGCAGAACCAAAAGACATAGGAGGCGGAAATGAGTAAGTTTAAAAAGAGTGGTAGTAAAGCGTTACCTGCTGTATCTACAGCTTCATTACCTGATATTGTTTTTATGCTACTTTTCTTTTTTATGGTTACAACCGTAATGAGAGAGGTTGATTTAAAAGTAAAGATGAATCAACCGGAAGCAACTGAAATTAAGAAACTGGAAAACAAATCGTTGGTAACATATATATATATTGGTGAGCCTTCGGATACTAAACTCCATGGTACAACGCCCCGAATTCAATTAAACGATGCTTTTGCAAACGTTGAAGATGTTGCAGGACATATTGAAGAGAAACGGCACAATACATTGGAAGCTTTAATTCCAAAGTTGACTACATCATTAAAAGTAGATCGAAATACACAAATGGGTATTGTCACTAAGGTTAAACAGGAGCTTAGAGAAGTTAATGCATTAAAAATAAGCTACTCGACCCTGGAAAAAGTTGAAAAAGACTTGTAGAGATGTTGCGTTTCTACCGAAAAGCCAATGGATTTAAATCCATTGGCTTTTTTTATACCTAAATCTTTCTTATCACGTTATCAGTCTCATGCATATAGCATGACCATTAGCATAAGTACCAGGATTAATGAGTAAATGGTATGCTCCCTCTTTCGTAGATTTGAATTCTACCGTGTTCATGCGAGATTCTATATGCGCTTTCCTAATACTTGGTTTTTCCCTGGTATCGTTTGAAATAGTAGGTCAGGAATCGCAAGGACCAGACAGGCCACCAATATATAAATCAACCGGAGACACTCTTAAAATTGATAGCTTGAGCCTTGTACCAGGCACAGTTAAGCTATATACAGTCGATGGTATTTTGATTGACAGTAATCACTACAGCGTAAATTCATTAAAAGGTGAGCTGATCTGGAGCAAAAACTCTCCATACAAAAATCAGGAGGTTCAGATTGAGTACAAGTCTTTTCCTTTTAATTTTTACCAGGAATATCATCACAAGGATGCAGGCCGCGTTCAAAACAAAATACTTCAGAGTAGGAATCCGTTTAAGTATACTGCGGTGCCGACTGACAAGGAAGACATTTTTGAATTAGGTGGAATAGAAAAAAGTGGAAGTATATCCCGAGGACTGGGTTTTGGGAACAACCGAGATCTAAGCGTCAGCTCAAGTATGAACCTTCAGCTCAATGGGAAAATTGCAGACAATCTATACGTCATGGCAGCTATAAGTGACGAAAGCATACCGATACAAGCAGAAGGTAATACACAGCAATTACAAGATTTTGACAAGGTTTTTATTCAGATTTATAATAATCGGTCAAAGTTGATTGCCGGAGATTATATGATCAAATCGAGGAACAGCTACTTCATGAAATACTTAAAAAAGGCACAGGGAATAAGTGGCTCTTCTACGTTTTACCTGGGCAAAAACAAAATGGATACGGCCAAAGCTGCAAAGATGAAAGTTCAATTAAGTGGTGCATTATCCCGTGGAAAATTTTCGAGAAACATAATTCAGGGGGTTGAGGGAAACCAGGGACCGTATAGATTAAGAGGTGAGGAGAATGAATCTTATATTATCATTCTTTCCGGTACCGAAAGGGTTTATATTGATGGCAAATTATTGACTCGGGGGCAAGATCAGGATTACACAATTAACTACAATACCGCAGAAATATCATTTACTGCAAAACAGATAGTTACCAAAGACAAGAGGATTATCATTGAATTCCAGTATTCAGATCAAAACTATACGAGGAGCGTTGTTCAGTTTTCTGACTTTTATGAATACAAAAAGCTAAAATTAAATTTCAACTTGTATTCCGAGCAGGATGCTAAGAATCAGAGCCTTCAACAAGACTTAAGTGAAGAACAAAAGGACATACTAGCAGGCGTTGGAGATAGCTTGGATCAAGCCATTTCAAATGGTGCACGATTGGTTGAGTATAACGAAAATGAGGTGCTCTATAAAATTGTAGACACACTGGGTCACGACTCTGTTTTTGTTTATTCAACTAACCCCGACAGTGCATTTTATCGGGTCACATTTTCTGAGGTTGGCCAGGGAAATGGTGATTATGTATTGCTAAACACGGTTGCGAATGGTCGGGTTTATCAATGGGTGCAACCATCGTTAGGAGGAATTAAACAGGGAAATTTTGCACCGGTCGTTTTACTTTTTTCACCGAAACAACGGCAGATGATATCGTTTGGAGGTAATTACGATTTCAACAAAAGCTCAGCATTAACATTTGAAGGGGCAGTAAGCAATAACGATATTAACACGTTTAGTGACAAGGATAAGGACGATGACATTGGGTACTCGGGAAAGATAAACTGGGACCGAAAAATAGCTCTTAATACAAATGGAAATTGGTCATTGACACCCCAAATCGGATACGAACATTGGAGTAAATATTTTACGGAAATAGAACGGGTTAGGACCGTGGAGTTCTATCGGGATTGGAACCTAAGGGATGTTGATTTGACCGATGACCAAAACTTGACTAAAGCTGCGCTAAAGCTAACCAATGGAAAAAAAGGAGCTCTTGGATATCGTTGGAATGGGTTTTATAGTGGTGGTGAGTACAATGCTAACAAACACGAGCTTCTTGCTGACTGGAAGTACAAAGGCTTATTGGTCGACTTCGATGGATATTATTTAAATTCAAAAGGCTCTTTAAGCAATACGGAATTTATACGCCACAAAAGCCTGATTCAACAGCGTATTTTCTTTTTTAACCTGGGTTACAGGGATGACAGGGAAGACAATAAGATCAATGATCAGTTAGGGGATACACTGTCTGCGGCAGCGTACCGATTTTGGGAACGTGAATTCTTTCTAAAATCAACTGATAGTGCAGCGTTACAATACAAGGTATTTTACAATCAGAGAGATGATGAAAAAAGCCGAAACAATGAAATAGTACCTGTTACTTTCGGAGAAAGTGTAGGGCTTTCATTTGACTGGAGAAAGAACAAAGTAATCCAACTGGCAAGTAAAACCACTTATCGAACGTTGAGCATTAAGGATACCAGCCTGACCACCCAAAAGCCAGATGAAAACTTGTTGAGTAGGGTGGAGTATACTCTTAGGGTTTTAAAAGGAGCGATCACCGCCAGTTCTTTTTATGAAATTGGCTCTGGGCTTGAGGCGGGTCGCGAATTTCAGTTTATAGAAGTTCCTGCTGGTCAAGGAGAATATACATGGATTGACTACAATGAAAACGGTATAAAGGAAATAAACGAATTTGAAATTGGGGTTTATGACGACCAGAAGAAGTACATAAAAATATCAATTTTGACCGATGACTATGTAAAGGCATTTACGCATCAGTTCAACCAAACCGTGTTGATTAGCCCAGGCCGGGTATGGAGAAAAAAGAAGGGAATTAAAAAATTTATAAGTGCGTTTTCAAACCAATTTTCATATAGAATTAATCGAAAAACTCAAAATGATAATGCGGATGCAAGATTCAATCCATTACCAAGTGCAGGCCTGGACTCGTCACTATTGACCCTTAGCTCGTCGTTGAGAAACACGGTCTATTTCAATCGAACGCATCCGGTTTATGGTATCGATTGGACTTATCAGGATATCAAGGGCCGGGTGTTTCTTACCAATGGTTTTGAAAGTAGGTCAAATGTATTCCAGAACACTCGATTACGTGTAAATATTGGTAGGCTATTCCTTACCGAGGTTGATGGAAAACTAGGAAGAAAGTTTAGCCAGGCTGATTATGCCTCATCAAGGGATTTCAATATTCAATATTATTCGATACAGCCTAAAATTACGTTCCAAAAAGGGGTTAGCTTCAGGGTTGCAGTTTTATACCAATATCAGGAAAAGAAAAATGATTCAGAAAAAGGGGAGCTAGGTCAAATGCATAAGCTGGGTGTAGAAACTAAACTAAATAAGGTAGGGAAAGGAAGTTTTGTTGCAGAAGCCAATGTGATTAACTTGTCATATAATGAGCCATCAAATAGCTCACTGTCTTATGAAATGTTGGATGGATTATTACCTGGGATTAATGGTACGTGGCAACTTAGTTATCAGAGAAATATTGGTAAGTATTTACAGTTGGATTTAAGCTACGGAGGAAGACAATCAGAAGACGCAAAGACCATACATACCGGATCAATGCGTGTAAGGGCATATTTTTAAGTCTAATTAAAGAACCTTCTTTGTCTATATATTTCATTTGAAACTAGGTTAACCAGCTTTTCTCCACTCCGTTGTACCATAAAAGAATTGGATGGAAACGGTTTTTTCTTTCTTTTCAACGCATTTTTTTGTTTTGAACTTAGTGCTCGTAAATCGCCACTGGCTGTAGAATAATTATAAACATATGAAAACCGGGCCACCAACTGTTTCTGGTATAGGGTGCTTCCTTTTTCATTATCAATTATTAAAAAATAAACCCCTTGTGTTGAAGCCTTTCGTTGAGTGTATTTCTTAATGGTAGCCTTAATGATTTTATAAACAGGGACCCTTTCTATCTTTCCTTCTGCATTTTTTTTGTTTTCATAATGATCAATAATTTTTTTTTCAGCGACTGTACTAACTACGCTTTCCCGGTTTCGCGATACTGTTATTTCGTTGAAGGTGCATAAAACCGTGTAGTTTATTTCCTGGTCTATTTCATAATTTGTCCAATAATCTACCCACATACCTAGCTTATTGTTCCTGCTAAAGGATAAATTGGATAAGTCAATTCTTGTTTTCTCTGGTATGCTAACCCCCTTTTGTTCATCCAGTTGAAGGGCAACTGAAACTTTACCCTTGGAAACGCAGTAGCTTATTAGTGAATCCAGTTGATCTATTTCGCAGTTGTATTGACGTGTCTTTTGCCATTTTGAATAAGCTTGTCGATATCCGATTTTGGTCTGTTTCTCCATCAGTTCTTCTGCTAGGTCAGTGTACGCAATGCAGAGGTTTTTTTGAGCATTTTGCATTTCACCGGAAGGAACATGATAAGCCAGGGGAGCTGAAAGGTTAGCATTTTCTAATTGCCGATCCCGGTCTTTCATTTTAGCGTAGGTATTGTAAATCATTTCCCAAGTCGCAGGGCTTTCCTCCAGTTCATAGAATGACCTAAGGTCGGCCAAATCCATTTTCTGGGCCAGTTGGTAAGCTTTTATTACGTTCTTTTGAGCTACAGCGTCGTTGGGGGTTTTTTCTAATTTTTGAATGCCTTTGTGAATGGCATGGTCATATTGTCCATTTTCAATTAATTCGTCCACGTTAGCGCATGACCCCAGGCAACCCAGGAAAAGAAAAAACAGTAAATACTTTGCCATGTTATCAATCAAAAGTTGGCAATGCTTCAAATTTAAAGCCAAGATTTGAGTAATGAGATAAAACCATTGGAAGCAACTGTTTTAGCTTTTTTTCAGCCTTTACACTATCGTGAAAAACTAAGATACTGCCGGCTTTTGAGTATTTGGTTATGTGCTTAAAACACTGTTTGACCGACAGTTTTTTGTTAAAGTCTCCAGTTAGAACATCCCAAAGAACCACCCGTAGTGCTTCATCTATTTTTTGCAATTGGTTGTTGTTGATTTTTCCGTAAGGAGGCCTAAATAACCGGGCGCTGTATACCTGCTGGAAGCGGGTTACGTTCTTTAGGTATTCCGGGGTTTTGGTTTTCCAACCATTCAAATGATTATGACTGTGGTTGCCTATTTTATGCTCTTCGTTTTCCAATCGTGGAATAAAATCAAGGTTCTTTTCCAGGTTTTCACCTACGCAAAAAAACGTAGCTTTTGCCTTGTGCTGATTCAATTGGTCAAGCACCCACGGGGTAATTTTAGGGTGAGGGCCATCGTCAAAAGTTAGGTATAGTATTTTTTCTTCACGGGAAAGATGAAATACTACCTGGGGGAAAAGTTTAGCAACAGAGTCCGGTGTATGATACAATAGCACCGACCAAATTTACATTTTGTCCTTTAGAGAATTCAGGTAAGGATAATTTACTTATGCTTAACCGAAAACTCGGTTTCAAGGCGCTTAAAATTCTCCTCTATTTGAGCAGTTAATTCGTCATCAGGAAGATATTGTTTCGACAATAAGTTCACTCGATACAGAATTGAAACCGCTTGCTGAGAGTTGTTTTTAACCGAATTGTAGTGCTCAGTTTTTAGACCCATGTAGTAATCGGATTCAGCAGTATAAGAATTGGACATGCTTTCCAGGATCTGCTTTCCTTTTTCCTTTTCATCCAACTTAAAATATAGCTCCGCGATAGGAAGCATAAAATAGTTATACGGGACATTGTATTCTGGCATTTCCTCTTGGCATTTGTCCAGGACCTCAATAGCCATGCCTTTCTTCCCTTCTGTTAGAAGTTGATCGGCACAACGTGCAAAATTGTTTCTAAGGTTCATACACATTCTTAAGATATTATGATCGACGTAAACATCTCGTCCCTTAACATTACCATAGGAAAAGTTATTCATAAGGTTGTCGTACATAATGGCACTGTTTACATACCCAGTCTGACCATCTGGGCTTGTGCCTTTAAATGGTACTAGTCTATAAGCAAGTCCCTCAAGCTGGAAGTATTCCTTCAATCCTAGATACGCGCCATCCCCTGTAGTAATTGCAAAATAGACGGGGCGATCCCAATTAAAATGAGCCAATAGATCCAACATAAGAATGTCTTTTTTAAGCAAGAAGTTTTTAGTTATCGACCATCTTAATTCAGGAAGAACTTCGCCTGCTTTTTCTGATGAAACGGTTCCGTTGGTCAATACCTTTTGGGTATCCACTTTCAAAGAATATAGTTTGGTTGGAGAATAATTCATTCTTCGTTGGTTACCCAACATTGCTTTGTTTTTGTCATTTGTTACGAATTCAACAATTCGCTTGACATCAACATACTCTTTTTTCTCATTTCGGTCAATTACCGGTACATAGTCCCTTGTTCCTTGTCTATACTTTGGTTCCGGAATCGTAAATGGTGTTGGCTTTGAATCATAAGCTGCACGTTTCATCTGGTTTATATACCAATCGGTATTGAGCAGGCTCAAGTTAACTACACGAACATCGGTTCTATACTCTTCAACCTCCTGTACGTACCAAAGCGGGAATGTATCGTTGTCACCGTTAGTAAACAGAACGGCATCTTTTTCACAACTGTCGAGGTACATTTTGGCGAACTCAAGAGCGGTGTATCGATTCGATCGATCGTGGTCGTCCCAGTTGTCTTTGGCCATAAGGCCAGGAACTGAGACCAAGCAGATTAGAGTAGCAAGCCCGCCTGCAATAACCTGATTGCTCTTAACTTTTTCAGCTATAAAGCTGATAATTCCCATAACCCCTAATCCAATCCAAATGGTGTAAGCATAAAAAGACCCAGCATATGCATAATCTCGCTCCCTTGGTTGATAAGGATATTGATTCAGGTATAGAATAATTGCCATTCCCGTGAAAAAGAACAGAAGTGTTACTAAAACAAAGTCCCTTTTTGAACGATTGAACTGAAAGAACAAGCCTATCAGACCCAATAAAAAGGGTAGCATGTAATACTTGTTTCTCGATTTATTATCACTCAGAAACGCGGGTAGATTTTTTTGAGAGCCTAGTCGGGCGCCGTCCAAAAATCCTATTCCACTTATCCAGTTGCCATCTATTACGTTTGAATGTCCCTGAACATCGCTTTGACGTCCGGCAAAGTTCCACATGAAGTAGCGGATATACATCCAGTTGACCTGATGCCTAAAAAAGAATTTCAGGTTTTCCATGAACTTAGGCTTTCGAATGGTCTCCGTTTTTCCACTTACCGTACGGTATTTAATTGGCTTACCTTTGAATTCCGACCAACTCTTGTAGGCTCCGATATGCCTGGCTTCCTGACTCCACATTCGTGGGAAGACTGTCATAAACTCCTTGGCATAATTAGGAACTGAACCTTTTTTGTCGTCAGACACAATGTATTCACCGTTTTCCAAATCTCGGAACCATTGTTTTTCACCATCTATATATGGCTTTTTATTATCAAGAGGAGTGTTAAAGTAATGTCCATAGGCTAATGGTTGAGCACCATATTGTTCACGGTTTAAATAGGACAGTAATGAAAACATATTTTCTGGATCGTTTTCATCCATTGGTGGATTGGCATTTGAGCGAACCACAACCATGGTATAAGAGGAATATCCAATTATAATTACAGTTAAGCAAAGAAGCCCTGTATTAACCTCTTTCAAGTTAATTTTAGGGATCATAACAAATACTGCTGTCACAGTTGCAGCGGCAACAAGCCCCATTGTAGATACCGATCCTACCAAGAATGAAAGGGCAACCAGCACAGCTAACAACAACCACTTATTAGAATTTTTTTGGTGGGTAAGGTAAATACCAAAAACCAACGCAGAAACCATTAATGTTATGTGCAGTATGGCACCCGTATTAAAAGGCAAGTTAAGCGAATTAACAAAAACGAGCTCAAACTTACTAGCCATTTCTACAATACCCGGAATTACACCCTTTTGTACAAACCCTAGAATAATTACAGAAATTAAAAATGTAAGAATCGTACCCTTAATACTGGGTTTAAATTTCTTGAAGTAATATACAAATGCAATAGTTGGAATTGCAAGTAAGTTCAGTAAGTGAACCCCGATTGAGAGTCCCATTAAGTAGGCAATAAAAATTAGCCAATGGTCTGCTCCTTTTTCTTCGGATACTTGTTCCCAACGTAGAATCGCCCAAAACACGATAGCCGTAAATAATGAAGACATCGCATAAACCTCAGCCTCAACTGCTGAAAACCAAAACGTATCACTAAAAGTATAAGCAAGAGAACCTACCAGCGAGGAACCAAGAACAGCAACCGTATGTCCTGTATTCCATTCCTCCGAAGTCTTCTTCACAATTTTCTTACCCAGTGCACTTATGGTCCAAAACAAAAATAAAATAGTGAATGAGCTTGAAAGTGCCGAAATGAGATTTACCATGTAAGCTGCTTGTTCAGGAGCAGTCCACATGGAGAAAAAGCGACCAATCATTAAAAACAATGGTGCTCCTGGCGGATGACCAATTTGTAGCTTATAACTACATGCGATAAACTCACCACAATCCCAGAAACTGACGGTGGGTTCCATGGTTGATACATATACAAAGGTTGCAATTGCGAAGGCAATCCACCCTCCAATAATATCTAGCTTTCTGAAATTCATGTCTTTCATTGTTTGGCGCGAATTTAATTAATTGATGAAATATTATTATTTGTTTTTTATACCTTTAATTTTATCTATTTTTGCAGGCCCAAAATTATTGGGAAGTTTTGTCCCATGGTGTAATTGGCAACACGTCTGGTTTTGGTCCAGAAGAGTCTAGGTTCGAGACCTAGTGGGACAACTAAAGCTTCACTTCCGTGAGGCTTTTTTTTATTCGAATAAATCTTAATCATTATCAAACGAACTCTGGTAGCTGATAAACTTACCGGCTAAAAAAGTTCAAAAAAAAACCCCGCCAGAAGCGAGGTTCTATTAATCAAATATGTATTTCTAGTTTTCAAGTACTGCTGGTTGTTTCTTCTCGCCAGTATTTCCGGCTTTATCTTGTGCTTTAACAAGGATTTCAGCTGGCCAGTTAAGAACACTTCCACCTAAATTTTGAATCGTTACTTTAACATCACCTTTATAAGATTTAGGATCGGTAATAGAAGAATTGGCCACTTTCGCAGATCCAACCAGAACAGGAGAACCTGAATTTAAATTGTATATCTCAACGTCTATAAAATCCAATGCCTCATTATCACTCACATCAATGGTAATCGTATTTTCGAAACCAGAGTTTAACTTCCCATTAGTAGGAATCTTCACCGAAATAGCATTTACCATAGGCTTTTCAGTATCAGAAGGAGCCGAATCCTTAATTGTAATTTTTACCACTACAGGATCAGAGACGTTATTTGCCGCATCTGTTGATGTGAAAGTCAAAGTGTATTCTCCAGCGGGCATAATTGCTGTAGAAACCGTTTGTGAAAACGAATGCTCAGTTCCGGTTACAGTTGTAATGGAATCTTTAAGCAATACAGGTCCAAGTTCAAATTTTACACTAAATGATTTTAACGCAGAATTATCATTTGCTTTACCTGAGATTGTTAGCATATCTCCTTTATTTATTACTGCCCCTTCTGTAGGTGAGGTAACTGTAATAGTAGGTTTTGTAACATCTGCAGTAACAAACTCACAGGAACCATCATCTTTTTTAGCATCTGCATTGTAATTAGTTGCCGAAGGATCAGTACAGCCCTTTTTACAACTTTCAAATGAAACAACCGTTCCAACAACAACCAGTAACATTAATAATTTTTTCATCTCTTAAATTTTTGATTTAACCATAAAAGTAATAAAATTTCGTTCGCTCTAACGCGGACACAAAGTAAGGGTTAATTTTTGAACTATTGAATTTGTTAAAAACAGCAAATAAAGGCCTTTATTTAGAATCGTTCCAGATACGAGTTAGATGACAATAGCGTGACAATCGAAATTCAACATAGCCGCACCTTTGTTAAGGACTATGAAGTCATTTCATTGCATATCATTTAATCACAAGAACATTGGAATAGATCTTATTGGAGATTTTCACATTTCAATTGATAATCAGCCAGGTAGACTTGGCAGATTAAAGGATTTGGAGGTCTCCGAGTTTCTCTTTTTAAGTACCTGCAATCGAGTAGAATTATGGCTTAGGGCTGAAAAAGAGATGACTTCTGAGCTTTTGTTTGAGATCTTAACTGAAATTTATCCTTCTTTTTCTCCATTTCAACTTAATAATGCAGTAGAAAAGGCATGGGTATTTTCACATTTGGAAGGAGTTAATCATGCATTTCGTGTTGCGTCTTCGTTAGAATCTTTGGTAATTGGCGAACGGGAAATCTTAAGTCAATTCAGGGATGCCTACCATTTTTGCAGGGATCTTGGATTTACAGGTGACTTTATTCGAATCCTCTATAAGAAAACGGTAGAACTGGCTAAGCAGGTTTATACGGAAACGGATATTGCAACCCGGCCGGTTTCAGTAGTTAATCTTGCTTTCAGGCAATTAAGGGAATTCAACCCATCATTGACATCACAAATCGTATTCGTTGGTTCAGGAAAAACCAACCAGGCTATGGCAAAAAAGATGGTTAAGGTGGGCTATAGTGATTTTACCATTTACAACAGAACCCTGATCAATGCCAAAAAGATGCAGGAAGGTTTTGGAGGAGAAGCGTTAGACCTTGAAAAACTTTCTGAACATAATAAACCAGCCGACATTGTGGTAACCTGTACTGGTTCAGAAGGACACATAATCGATAAAACGATTTTAGATAGTCTTTTGAAAAAGGAACCACAGAATTCAAATAAAATTACTGTTGTGGACCTGGCGGTTCCTGGTGATGTTTCGAAGGATATTCAGTCGGACCCAAGAATACAATATATAGCAATTGAGAATTTAAAGGACATTGCGGCCAGAAATCTTGAGGCAAGAAGAGGTGAGCTAGAGAAGTGTGAGCTTATTATATCGCAGGGGCTTGTTGATTTTGAAAGCCTTCATAAAGTTCGACAGGTAGAGCTTGTGATGAGAAAAGTGCCTATTCAGGTTAAGGAAATTCGAAAGCGTGCCACCGAAATAGTTTATGCTAAGGAAATTGCACAGCTGGATTCTAATTCAAGGGAAACACTAGAAAAGGTTCTTTCTTTTGTCGAAAAGAAATACATGAGTACTCCAATGTTGTTGGCAAAAGAAATTTTGTTGCAAGACGAATCTAAATAATCCCAGGTTGAAAATAAGAATTGGTACACGGGGAAGCAGGTTGGCTCTTTGGCAGGCTAACAAAACTAAAATGCTTCTTGAAGACCTCGGAGTTGAGGTTGAAATTATTGTGATTAAAACCCAGGGAGATAAAATTCAGCATCTGAGTTTTGACAAAATGGAAGGCAAAGGCTTCTTTACCAAAGAAATTGAAGAAAAGCTTCTAAACAATGAGATAGACCTGGCGGTTCACTCCCATAAAGATTTGGAAACGGAAGAACCGGAAGGGTTAAAAATCGTAGCAGTTTCCAGTCGGGCAAACCCTTCTGATATATTGCTAATTAGGAACGAATGCATTGATCCTGAAAAGCGATTTGGCCTTAGTGAGAAAGCAAAGGTTGGCACCTCGTCGGCCAGGAGAGTATCCCAACTTAAATTCTTTAGACCTGATCTTGAACTTTCTGAGTTAAGAGGAAATGTTCCTACCAGAATTGAGAAATTACGTGAAGGAAAGTACGATGCAATCATGCTTGCTCGCGCCGGGGTTGAGCGACTAGAGCTTGATGTAACTGATCTTCACCTTGAAATACTTGAACCACATGAGTTCGTCCCCGCTCCGGCTCAGGGAGTGCTAGCATGGCAAGCCCGTACGAATGACCAAGAGACTATAAGTATTGTGAGCCAGTTGAATGATTCGAACGTTTCAGAACGAATTAATGTGGAACGAGGAATTTTAAAGGCCTGCGAAGGTGGGTGCCAATTGCCGTTAGGTGTTTATTGTACAAACGACCATGAATTTAAACTATGGGTATCTTATGCCCAGGATTTGAACTCACCGGTGAATCGATTTCATCTTACCAATACAAATCCTGATGAGTTAATCTCTGAAGCACTCCAAATTATTAAGGAGGAGCAAAAAAAAAAGTTCTAATCACGCGTGAATTAAATCCGGAGGGTGACTTTTATCGGTCACTTTCTACCTTAAACCACTCGATTGCCGGACAATCGTTTATTCAATTAGAATCGATTGCTTTTAATCTTCCAAAAGAATTTCAATGGGTATTTTTTAGCTCTCCAAATGCGGTTATTCATTTTTTTAATTGCATTTCCGCTGATGAAGTAGCGGATAAAAAAATTGGCTGTTTAGGTGCTGGAACAGAAAAAGCGTTGGCTAGATTTAATGTTAGCTCCAGCTATACAGGGTCTCACGAGGTTGAAAGAGTAGCGTTTGAATTCGTTTCACTTGTAGGGCAGGAAAAGGTACTTTTTCCCGGGGCTGCTGACGGGAGGAGAAATATTCAAAAAAAACTACCGACAAACCAGGTGATTGATTTGCCCATTTACGAAACCAAAACAATTAACATTCTGCTTTCCGACAACTACGACGTAGTTGTATTTACCAGTCCCTCGAATGTCCTTGGATATTTTAATTCAGGAAACAAAATAAATATAAATCAGAAGGCAATAGCGATAGGAAGAAGTACAAAGCAAGAACTGGATAACCAGGGAGTTGATTCAATCCTTCCATGGAGTTATAAGGAATTAGCCTGGGCCGACGCCGTGAATGGCATTTCTATTTAGTGGAATTTATATTGGTTTGAATTCGAATGGATTCCTGATGAATCAACTCGAACAGTCGCTTAATAAATTTATCGTCCATATTGAGTTTGCTGCCAAGTTCGCTTCTTGACGTTAGTATTTCGTTCCACCTTTCTAATTGTAGAACCGATACGTTGTTATTGTGCTTGTATTGGCCAATTTGTCTAATTACATCCATTCTTGATAACAATGTACTTATCAAATCTTCATCTACTTTGTCAATTTGAGCTCGCAACTCTTCCAATTGGTTAATAATCAGCTGGCTTTCAGGCTTAGCATCCCGAATAACCAGGGTTGCAATTAACTCATTATAATCTTTTGGTGTGAGTTGTTGTTCGGGATCACTAAGTGCTTCTTTTGGATTTGGATGTACTTCAATCATCAGGCCGGCCATGTTCAAATCGAGAGCCTTTTGTGCTACTGTTGGAACCAGGTTGTTGACGCCGGCAATGTGGCTTGGGTCACAAATTATTGGCAGTTCAGGAAACCTTCTCTGGAGTTCAATAGGAATGTTCCACATAGGCAGGTTTCGGTATTCTGAATTAAGGAATGAAGAAAACCCACGATGTACACCGGCTAAATTGGTAATACCGGCTTTCATGAACCGCTCTATACTTCCTTGCCAAAGATCGATATCGGCGTGAATGGGATTCTTAACCAGAACGCATACATCCTCTCCGGTTAAAGCTTCAACAATTTCCTGAACCGAAAATGGGTTTACGGTTGTTCTTGCACCGATCCAAACATTTTTAATTCCATGTTCCAGTGCTTTTTGAGCATGTTGCGCAGTAGCAACTTCAGTTACTACTGGTAGATTCAGTTCCGACTGGATTTCACTTAACCATTTAAGCCCCTCTTCTCCAACTCCCTCAAACGAATTGGGTCGGGTTCTGGGTTTCCAAATTCCAGCCCTGAGCATATTGATGGTTGAAGAATTTTGAAGAGAAGTTGCTACCTGTAACAATTGCTCTTTTGATTCTGCACTACATGGCCCGGCAAGTAAAATGGGCTTTTCAAGATTATTTAGGGCGATTGCTTCCAAGGATTTTTGCTTAGCCTGCAAATCTAGCCCTTCTATGGGTCAACCTTGACAACCTTTCGATACATTTTTTTATAATCGACTGAGAGCTCTAACCAGTAAACTCCGATTGGGAGTGCTGAAAGGTCAAGGGCTTCATCTTTAATGGTGCTTCCGGTCAGAAGAACGCGGCCGGATGAATCCCTAATTTGGAAAGAATAAGCAGTGCTTTGACTGTTAAATAGTTCAACATTCATCTTTCCCGTGGTCGGGTTGGGATAGACATTAAAAGAACTCTCTTCCTCAGGTCTTTCTATGCTTTTGGGATTTGGTGGTGGAGGTATGACAATTTCTCCACGATCTTTTAATAGAACACTGACCCCACCACTTTTTTGCCCAAGAATAAAATCTGGTTTGTCGTCACCGGTAATGTCTTTAAAGGCTATTGATAGGTCTGTAGTGTAATGATAAACACTATCCCGGTTTTGATGGATGTCATTTAATCCGGTTGAATCCAGACCTGAATATGAAAATAGATATCCGTTTGAAGTTCCAACAAAAACATGTCGCTGAGCCTTAATGTTTGTAATTGAGTCAATTGGTTTTCCTGCAGTGTCTAGATCGGCAATTGCAATGGACAGGTTCCCGTTACCAATACCATTGGAGTGTAGAATCCCGGCCCAATTGTATACCAGGTTATTGGTGTCAAAGTGAGGAATCGTTGAAGAGCCTACATTTTTAAATAGTTTAATTCCACGTAGTTGAGAACCTATTAATAAGTCAAGCTTTCCATTGTTATTAACGTCAAAAAGGTATGGGTGAATGCTTTTCCCAAAAACCAGAGAATCGAATGAAGTCGGTTTGTGAACCCATATTGCTGAATCACCGGTTGATATTGCCTTTGTCGGTGCCAAGGATTAGGTCTACGTCTCCATCATTATCAATATCTCCTGAAGCTGGATATATTCCAACCTCGTGGCTATTTGGAAGCAGTATGTAGTCCCTGGTAACTAGCTCAAATTTGGGGTTGGTTTTGCTGCCAATATTCTTGTAATAACTAACCTTGCTTTCGTAAGTAGAGGACTTGGTCCAAACACCGTAATTTCCGATTAAAAGATCATTTAATGAATCTCCATTGACATCAATGAGAAGAGGGTATGCATTGCTTCCCACCTCAATTATGTCTTCAATTAAAAAGTCCTTTTGGGTCATTTTAAATTTAGGGCATTGGGTAGTACCTGTGTTTTTATACAAATGAACATTATTAAAATTGCTGAAGTTAGTAGGCGCGTTTGGAGCCATAACGAGGTTCTTAGTTCCGTTATTATCAGCGTCTAAATAAAAAGCTGCCGGGAAATTATCTATGTTAACAGGAACGTCATATGTTGGAAATGTTGAATCTTGTGAGCTGATATTGGCATTCCCAAGCGGCCCGGTGTTGTAACCTAGAGCCATGTTGTTAAATGACACATCCCCAACCAGGATGTCTATTTTTCCATTGCAGTCAAAATCGCGCATTAAAATGGTAGCTCCTTCATGTCGACTTCCAGACTGTTGATTTGGTAAACCACCTTTACAACTTACGTTTAGTGTCAAACTAAAAGAACTGGAATCTCCAGATTCTGCATAATTGCCCCAACATAGATTAGTCCATTCCAGGAGCAGGCTATCGGCATGCCCGTGTTTTTTTATGCAGGTGTTTTCTAACAGTTTAACTTCAGTACCATTAAGGCCATAACATAGAATGTCCAAATCTCCATCGTGGTCCACATCTACCAAACCTGGAATATCATTGGCCAGGTTGTATACTTCAGTATAGAAAAACCCAGGGTTTAGAAAATACTTGGTGGTTATTTTGTCAACACGCTTCATACTGTCAGCGCCGGTACCTTTAAAACGAATGAGGTTAAATGAAATATCTTCAACTTTGGAGCCCTTGGAAGTGTTTTTAAAAACTCGAATTCCACCGTTTTCTGCTGAAGTGAATAAATCTTCTTTACCGTCGTTGTTAAAATCCTTCATAATGGCCCAGAGTTGCATCTCCGGCAACCTTGATTCATATTCCGGAGAATGCTTGTAAGCATTTCTTCCCTGTTTATGAGTATTTATAAATACCCTTGAGAGAGGAATGATCTTTGTCAAAAACGAATAAATCCATGTAACCATCCTTGTTAATGTCCCATTCGCTAAACTGAGCATTGTTTATACCGCCAACCCATGGATTCAGCATGGTGTCCCCGCTACGAATGACTAAGATGGAATCGTACCTTCGGTAATCAGCAAGCTTAAGTTGCCCGAATAGATTAGTAAATGTAATGGCAAGGCTTATGGCGGCTATTACATTTCTCATGCTATTGATCGACTTTTACAACCTTCTTGAATTGTTTTTGATTGTCGAAAGATATTTCTAGCCAATACACACCTGTTGGGAAAGCGGAAAGATCAACGGATGAATCTTCAGTTAATGGCCCAACAAATACCACCCTTCCTGACAGGTCTCTTATTTGGATTGGAGTATCCAATTTTTGCTGAGGATCAAATTCAACATAAATCTTTCCAGTTGTTGGGTTGGGATAGATGTTAACATCATTATTATAACTGAATTGGATTACTCCTACGGTGTCCGTTGTGTCTTCGGGTGGAGGTAGAACAATGTTACCACCATCTTTTAAAAGTGCACTTATACCGCCACTTTTTTGTCCAATAATAAAGTCAAGTTTATCATCTCCGGTTATATCACCAAGTGATATTGATAAATCAGTTGTATAATGATAAACACTGTCGAGACTGGGCATCAACAGATTGATTCCGGTCGAATCAATGCCAACGTATCGAAACAAAGAACCAGTAGAAGTTCCGACAAAAATATTTCGCTGAGATTTAATGTCAGTTATGGAGTCAATCAATTTCCCGGCTGTATCCAGATCGGCAATGGTTATAGAAAGGTTTCCAAATCCCAATTCATTGATATGGTATATATCAGCCCAATTAAGTGTCACATTATTATTGTTATAGTTTGGAGTTGCTTTAGTACCAATGTTTTTATAAAACTTAATTCCTGACAATTGAGAGCCAACCAACAAGTCCAGCTTTCCATCATTATCGATATCAAAGAGGTATGGTCGAATACTTTTTCCAAAAACAACCGTATCGAATGGAGTTGGTTGATGAACCAGAATCACAGAGTCGCCACGAGAAGCAGCCTGGTTTTCGTAAAACAATATGTTGCCCCTATCGGTACCTATAAATAAGTCCAGGTCACCATCGTTATCCACATCTCCGGATGTAGGGTATAGGCCGGTATCCTGACTTTGTGGAAGTACCAAATAATCACGGGTTATCAGGTTGTACTTTGGATTGGTTTTGGTTCCGGTATTTTTGTAGTAACTCAATCGGCTCTCATGTGTACTGGATTGGGTCCAAACGCCAAAACTACCCACCAGAATGTCATTAAGCGAGTCACCGTCAATATCAATGAGTAAAGGAAAAGCGTTACTACCTACTTCAACCATTTCTCCAACCAGAAAATCCTTTTGAGCCAATTTGAAAACAGGCTGTTGAGTGGTTCCTGAATTGGAATACATGTGCACATTGTTGTAATTACTAAAATTAGAAACAGCATTGGGACAAACAACCAGGTTGTTTGAGCCATCATTGTTGGCATCAACATAAAATGCGGCAGGAAAATTATTAAGGTCAACAGGAATGGTGCTCGAAGGTGCGTCTGAAGGATATGCTGTATCTTGTCGCGTGATTTTAGCGGCTCTGGAAGTACCATGATTATATCCCATTACCAGTTTATTAAAAGAGACATCACCCAATAGAATGTCAATTTGCCCATTGTAGTCAAAGTCGCGCATAAGGATTGTTGAGCCTTCGTGCCTGCTTCCTGTTCTTCCATGTTGATTTAGCTGAGGTGATTTTCCTTTACAAGCATTCAGATCAAGGTGAAAATCAAAAAAGTTTTCGGAATACCTGCCCCAACAGAGCTCATTTAGTTCGAAGAGAAGACTATCGGCATGGCCGTATAACTTCTTGCATGTGTTTTCATACAGATAGGTAGAATTAGAAGAGCTTCCATATGCAATAATGTCCATATCACCATCGTGGTCTACATCCACGATACCCGGAATATCACTCGATAAATTAAACACGTTGGTATATATAAACCCTGGGTTCAAATCGAATTTGGTTGTTATGTACTTTACTCGTTTGGTGCTATCGTATGGATCTTTAAAAAGTATGGGTTCGAACGTGATGTCTTTAGGTTCGGTACCAACAGACGTGTTTCTAAAGACTCTGATGTCGCCAATTTCTGCTGCAGTAAAAAGATCTTCTTTCCCATCACCATCGTAGTCTACCATCAATGCCCAATTCCACATTCTGGGAAAACGATGTTCATATTCGGGTACATGCTTATAGGCATGTTTACCTTTTTCGCCCGTGTTAACAAAAATCCTCGGGGCAGCATGATCTTTGTCAAAAACAAAGAGGTCTTTTTTGCCATCCTTATTGAAGTCCCATTCGGTAAATTGGGCATTATTTATTCCTCCGGCCCATGGGTTAACCATGGTGTCACCCAAATTAGAGACAACTACAATTGAATCGTATCGGCCATATTCGGATACTTTAATTTGCGCTTTTAGCGAAGCAACCGTACATAAAAGTAGTATAGTTGAGAACAACTGAAGAGGCCCAATATTTTTACTTTTTGTCATAGCTTCAAAATTAAGAGGACGTAGCAATTAACAAGTGTAGTACGGTCTTATTATGCAATTGGTTGCCGTGTTAATACTAAATCTGTTGCCTTTCTCAAAAATAAAGCTTACCAATTTGCGATATAGTAGAATTTAACAAGTTAAAATTAGTATTTGCAAACTAAGGAATATAGGTAATCAATTATTTTACTTTTGCCGCACATTAATGACATGAGAAAAGCCTTTACCTTACTCTTTATCTTGGTTACCTGCACAGTATACTCGCAGAAGAACCAGAAAACGGGTAAACCGATGAAAAAAGACAATGTTCTAATTGACCTTCATTATAGTAGTTTGATTAACAGACCACCTAATGTTCATTTTGATTTTGGTTATGGACTTTCATTTCAGTTGCTTTATGATTATCAATTTAAAGTAAAGCAATTGAGCGGCGCCTTAGGTCTTGCTTACTCAACCGACCATTATTACAATAATGCCTATTTGTCCAACTACGACTCAGTTAATGGAGACTATACTCAGTTTTATCCGTTTAGTGATTTGGACTCGAATGTAAAGTTGAATAAATATGTTACTAATTACTTTGATATTCCATTTGAATTGAGGTTTCGGTCTACTCCTAACAGAAATGGGCATAGCTGGAAGGCATCGGTTGGCTTCAGGGTAGGCTTTAGACTGGGGAGCCATACTAAGACCATTACAGACAAAGGAAGGTTTCAGACCTACAACTACGATAGCTTAGAAAGGGTTAGATACGGTGTTTCGGCACGTTTTGGTTTTGGAAGGTTTGGATTGGTTTATTACTACAGTTTAAGCCGGCTCTTTGATCCTGCCAGGGGACACGAACTTATTCCATGGTCTGCAGGAATAACGATTACTCCATTTTAGGGTTACACCGTCTTAGCGTAACAGGCTTCTTTGATGGTTTCTACGAGTAGGCTATGATTCACCGGCTTGTGAAAAAACCCATCAAAACCTAACCCTTCATAATAATCTCCATCGTCTGGAAGACCAATCCCAGTTACTGCAAAAATTTTAGAATTATCGTTATTGGGATCTTTTCGGATTTCGTCCAATACTTCAGTACCATCCATGGAATGGCCCAAATCGATGTCCATTAAAATAACGTCAAAGGTTTTTTTATGGGTGAAATGGATGGCTTCCATTCCATTTCGGGCCGTAGTAACCGTAAATCGTTTTTGAAGAATCTTCTCCATCACGAAAATGGATACTTCATCATTCTCAACCAACAAAAGTCTAATATTTGGATACTCAGTCTTAGCCATAAAAACGATTTGACGCTTTCCCAAATTTAATCAGAACTAAGAAATCTGTTGGATTTGGTCGGTTCTACTTATGCACGAAGTTGTGTTAATTGGAATAGGACAAGATCAAATTCTACCCATCTGGCCCTTAAGCATTTTGACTTGATCGTTGAGCAATTTTGCCTTATCGTGTTTTTTTACCTGGGTGAGGTAATTCATGGCCTCACGCTTTCTTCTTCTTGCCATTGCAACACTTGCCAGATTGAGGTTAGCCATTGCAATGTCATGGTCCATGTTAAGTCCAATGTTCAATGCACGTTTAAAGTACTTTTCAGATCCGGTTATGTTCTTTCCCTGCGACTCCACCAGACCATTTAAAAAGTAGTAATAGGCCTGTTGAGATTTATTCATTTGGTTAGGATGCTTAACCCATGACAATATTTTTTTAGCACTTTCAAATTTGCTTCGTCTAATTTGTAAAAATGCAAGGAGGTTTATTTCATGTTTAAACCAAAACAAAACTACAAGCCCGATAAGCAAAATAACCATTATTCCATTTCCAATGTTACCTTCCGACCACTCGTATACATCCCAGGCCAATAACAACAAGGCTAGTACTATTTTAATGACTTTATTAATCATAGCAAAAATTGTCGCGCAAAAGTAATTGGAAACTCCTGTTTAGTTGGTTGTTTTAACTTCTTTTTTAGCCCTTTTTTTGGCCTTTTTGCGGGCTTTGCTTTCCTTTTTAATCCGCCTGCCCATTGAGTTCTGATATTGTTCTATTTTACCAACCCGCTCATTTAGTTTAACAAAATTCTCAACTTTGGCTTGCTCGTAGTCAATTTCGGGCATGTACATATCCAGCGTAATTAAAGTATCCATCATTGCTGGTAGAAAAGGTAAGTTTAGGTCAAACTTTCGGTTGTGTTTAAACATGAGAGACCCTTGGTATACATCAGTTGCCAAGGCAATTTTTTCGAATCCTAAACTGTCGGCCAGCACGGTTGAGTAAAATAGGTTTTCAGAACCGTGTTCTGCCTTTGACTCCAGGTAAATATTTTCTTTTGGTACACCTAGTTTTTGAGCATACAATGACATAATCTTTGATTCAAGATAAGGACTGTGTACTGCTCCACCACTGTAGATTATATTTTTTGCAATTCCCTGTTTATACAAATATGCGCTCCAATGCACCCGCATTTTCATTATTGGATTCCAGGTTGGAGGCTCAAATGGAATTCCCGGAACGATTATAACATCATACTGCTGTTTGGAGTTTTTTGCCCAAATTTCCTTAAAGTTGGGTTGGAACAAAAGACAAGAAGTCATTACGATCGAACTCAAAAGAAAAACCAGATAAGTATACTTAAATCGCATAACCTTCTAATTCCTTTGCATTGGTACGATCGTCAGATAGGCGTGGTATTTTATTTTGCCCACCAAGCTTTCCACGGCTTTTCATGAACTCAACAAAACCATTGGGTTTTATTTTGGTAATTACCAACTTTCTTAGAATGTTTCCTTGTATTAAATCTTTGTAATAAGGGTTTTTATTCTGTAATTCCTGGTCAATGTCCTGAACAAAGCTTTCCAAATCCTTCGGCTCGGTAACAAATTCAATAAACCACTCGTGATATGGTAATCCTGATTCTGGATTGACTTGAGGTGCAACGTGAAACTCTTTTATTTGGGCGTTGGAGTTAGATAAACCAACCTGCAGGGCAGCCTCCACCTCTTCAGCAATTACATGTTCGCCAAATGCACTGGTGAAATGTTTAATTCTACCCGATACAATTATTCTATAGGGTTCGAGTGAGACAAATTTTACCAGATCCCCAATGACGTATCCCCAGAGCCCAGCATTAGTATTGAGCACAATGGCGTAGTTTTTATCCAATTCAACATCCTGAAGCGGAATTCTTGTGGGGTTTTCATTGTGAGCTTCTTCTACTGGAATAAACTCATAAAAGATACCATCGTTTACCACCAGCAATAAGCCCTTTTCTTTCTGCGAATCCTGAAACGCTATAAAACCTTCACTTGCAGGATAGGTTTCAACACTTGGAACTTGATCGCCAATTAATTTTTCAAATATGGGTCGATAGGGCTCGTAATTAACCCCGCCGTAGACGAAGAGAGAAAAGTTTGGAAATATCGATTTGATATTTACTTTTTCTGTGTTTTCTATTAGCCTCTCAAAATACATTTGAACCCAGGATGGAATACCACTTATCAGACGCATGTCTGCACTAGACGTTTCTAATACAATTGAGTCGACTTTTTGTTCCCAGTCCTCTATGCTGTTAGTCTCCATGGTTGGCATTCTGTTTTTCATGAGATAGGCAGGAACGTGGTGGGCTACTATTCCCGAGAGCCTTCCTGTTGGAATTTTGCCACTCGTATCCAATACCGGGCTCCCTTGCAGAAAGATCATTTTTCCATCTATGAATTCCGATTTCCCCGTTTCATGCACATAACTCATTAAGGCAAGTTTTGCCGAGTGTATGTGATTGTGAATCGATTCTTTGGAAATTGGAATATACTTGGCTCCCGAGGTCGTTCCTGAGGTTTTACAGAAGTAGATCGGTCTACCGGGCCACAAGATATCTAACTTGCCCTCCTTAATTTCTTCAATGTAAGGTTTAAGCCCTTCGTAATCGGTAAGTGGAACCTGGTTTTTGAAATCCGAGTAGTTTTCGATTTTATCGAATTGATGGTCTTTACCAAACTTTGTTTTTCTTCCGGATGCGATTAACTGATTAAAGACCTTATCCTGGGATTTTTCAGGAAAAGAAACAGCCTTTCTTAGTTTATTTATAAGAAAGGCTGCATAATATTTTGCTAATGAAGATTTAATACCCATTGAGGGCATCAAATTTAATTTAAAAAGTCATGTTCAGGCCAACTCCGATTACTTCTTTAAATTGAGTTCTTGGGCCAAATCCGTCATCAACACCATCATCGTCCCGATCCAAAGGAACATCGATATCATGGTCATAAATGAGGTTGGTCGAAATGGATGCACTCAACCATTTATTCACTTTCATGTTAAGCATTAAATCCCAGTTAACATCTATGTTTTGAGGGTTTTCCAGATAGTTTGAGAAAAAATTCAATTTAGTATCTAGCTCTACATTTTTTACAATTTCTTTCTTGAATTGTAAAGTAATATTACCCCCAAATTCATATCGATATTGTAGTCCCGCCTTGGTACGCACATTATTGGTGTCATATTCCGCTTTTTCAACTCCATACGCACCAAAGTCGGCTAAATCTTGATTGGCAACGATGGTAAACTTACTGGCGATTGGAGAAATGTTAACATAGAAGAACTTATTGGGTTTATACTCCATACCAATACCAGCAGTTACATACCCCGGTGCCATCCAGGTAGAAATAAGGGTTGAATCATCGGGTAGTTTATATCCATCCAACATCTGGGTTCTAAAATTGATAAAGGCCGTATAGTACCAATTCTTTTTTGCTTCTTTTCCCAGTTTTGTGGTTATTTCAATACGGTCATCTGTTTTTTCCCAGGGTGAATTTCCCTTAATAAGCCCCCCGTATCCAATAACCATATCATTGTCCCAAATCCATTTGTCTTTAGCATAGTCTGCACTGTATTTAAATAAGACGGTACCCGATACGGTGTTTTCACCTCCCGCAGTCCAGTTAACCATACCTGTTTGTGAAATGGCCAGGTTGAAAATGCCTCCAAATTTCCAGGCTTTATTAGTGTCAGCATCTGACTGAGCAATTGCAGTTGTTGCTACACAGAGCCCAAAAACTAGAATTAATAATGTTCTTTTCATGTTGTTAATTATATTAAGAGTTATGTACATGTACATCCATCTGTGGGAATGGAATATTTAGTCCTTCTTTTTCAAAATTCTTATAGATCTTTTCATTCATGTCAAAGAATACGCCCCAATAATCAGCAGGGTTTACCCATACCCTTACGGTAAGGTTGACAGAGCTATCAGCTAATTCGGCAAGTGCTACAAATGGTTCAGGAGTGGTAAGAATTCTTTTGTCTGCCTGGATAAAACCTAGCAATACCGATTTTGCCTTATCGAAGTCATCTCCGTATCCAATTCCAACTGTCCAATCGACTCTTCGGGTTTCTTCTTTGCTAAAGTTCACCAATGATCCAGTAGAAAGCGGACCATTTGGAATAATAATCACCTTATTATCAGGGGTGTTTAGAATGGTATTGAAAATTCTAATGGCCTTTACCGAGCCAATGTAACCCTGTGCTTCAATGACATCGCCAACCTCGTAAGGTTTAAAGATTAATATTATTACTCCTCCTGCAAAGTTCTGTAAAGTTCCACTAAGAGCCATGCCGACGGCAAGTCCTGCAGCACCAAGTATTGCGGCGAAAGAGGTCATTTCAATGCCCAACACGCTCAAGGCACTTATTACCACGAGTGCTTTAAGAAGAGTTGCGATTAAACTGGTTAAAAACGGTTTTAATGATGGTGAAATATCTCTTTGATCAAATCCCTTTCTCACACCCTTCATGATCATACTGATGATCCAGAAGCCTATGATCAATACAGCTAATCCACCAATAATTTTGGTTCCAAATTCTACGACAAGCCCTAGAACTATATCGTAAATTGAAGTAAAATCTATGCTATCCATATTTGTTTAAAATTAATTTCCGGCAAAAGTGATATATAAAAAGCTTATACGCATTGATTACTAGTGATAAGCTATGTTTTTATCGATGACCGATTAAAATTTCATTTATGATCCTAGGAAAATGTTCATGTTCTAATTCTAAAACCCTCGCAGCAAGAGAGTCTGCTGTATCTGTTTTTTTGACCGCGCATTTCGCCTGATAAATAATTGCCCCTTCATCATAGTTTTCATTAACATAATGAATACTTATACCACTTTCTTTTTCCTGATGATCGATGACAGCTTGATGGACATGTTTTCCATGCATTCCTTTTCCTCCGTACTTAGGAAGCAGGGCGGGATGAATGTTAATGATTTTGTTTGGAAATTTCCGAAGAATCTCTCCATGGATTTTTCGTAGAAAGCCAGCAAGGACAATAAGGTCGGTTTTTTTCTCAGCTAGTATTTCAATTAATTCGGTTGGACTCTTTAAGTCATCATTGGAAATCAGATGACTTTCAATTCCAAATCGATTGGCCTTTTGCAATACACCGGCATTCGTGTTGTTGGAGATAATCAGGGTAACTTTGGCGACATCCGATTGGGCAAAAAATCCCATTATTTTTTCTGCATTTGACCCACCACCCGATGCAAAAATTACAATGTTCTTCATAGGCAAATTTGCGACGAAATTAACCTTATTAGAATGCTTAGTCCCTATTTAAAGAATGAATAATTTAGCCCAAAATATAAGGTATGGAGAATGGAGGTTTTGTTCCTTTTCAGTTTGAGGAAAAAACAGAAGATCAAATGTTAGCTTCTAGCAAAGCTTTTTACGAAGAAATGAATCGACGAAGAAGTGTTCGTGAGTTTTCGGATAAACCGGTCTCAATTGAGGTAATTAAAAACATAATTCGATCGGCTGGAACTGCTCCTAGTGGAGCTCACAAACAGCCCTGGTCTTTTTGTGTAGTACAAGACGCGTCGATTAAATCAAAGATTAGAGCCGCTGCTGAGCAGGAAGAGTATGAAAATTACCATGGCAGAATGAGTGAGGAATGGTTAAAGGATCTGGAAAAATTTGACACCAACCACATAAAACCATTTTTAGAAATTGCACCCTACCTGATTGTAGTCTTTAAGCAGGCTTACAACGAAGACGGAAGTACACGGGGAAGGAATTATTATGTAAACGAATCGGTTGGAATTGCAGTTGGAATGTTGTTGGCCGCTATTCAAAATGCTGGGCTCGTTGCCTTAACACATACTCCAAGCCCAATGAATTTTTTAGCAGAAATTCTGGAACGTCCCAAAAACGAAAGAGCCTACCTGTTAATTCCTGTGGGATATCCGGTTGATGAATGTATGGTTCCTGATATAGAGCGCAAGAAGATTGAAGAAATCTGTAAGGTTTATTAGACCGATCTACACTTGCCTTGGCTGTTGTTAGCAGAAGTAATTACCAGCTCCCGTTCGCATGTGATGATATTTTCCATCGAACAAATTTTCTCCTGTATGTGTATTTACAAGTTCCTGAATCGTAATATTTTTTTATCGGTTTTTTTCGCCAACCAGAATAGTCAGTCCATACTATAGAATATGCTTCTCCGGATTTATACTTGTATGTTTTCCAAGTACCAATTTTCTGATTGTTTAGATATTGACCAGTTGCTTTTATTCTGTTTTGAGCGTCATAATACTTCCAGCTACCTTGTTTTCCTAAATCATCAATTTGATTAAGTGTATCTGATGGTGTCTGTGCTATAGAAGTTAAGCCCCGTCCTATTATCTGAAAAAGAAAAACGAATATGATATATTGTCTTGACATTTTTAACTTCCACTAACTATCTGATAACGGTAATAGACCCAGTTTCTTCATGGCGGCTTTTTTCGTCCAAAGCATCTCCAACTACAATTACATAGGTAAAAACACCATTTTGGACCAGGCTGCCATTTGAGCTTGATTTTCCATCCCAGGATTCACCTGGAACTCGGCTTTCAAAGACAATTTCGCCCCAGCGATCAAAGACCAATAGAGAATAAAAGTCTTGTTCGAATCCGGTTAAAACAGGTTTCCAGGTATCATTAATTCCGTCGCCATTGGGACTAAATGAGCTGGGAATATACAAGTAGAAACTGGGGTCAATAATGACTTTTTTAATAACAGAATTCGAGCACTCGTTTTCCGTTTTAACATCCAATCGCACCAGATAAGAACCACTTTTATCATCTGGAAATCGAAATACAGGATTACGCTCCAAGGAGGTATCTATTCCAGCGAAATTCCATTCCCAGCCCTTAATTCTTCCCTGAGAATTGTCTGTAAATTCAATATTCGTATTGAGAATAGACGTGGGTTGCGGTGAAACACTAAAATCCGCTTCCGGAATCTGGTAACTGGTTATGTATTTTGGCTTTATAATGGAGTCCTTGCATCCATCTAGGCTATAAACTACAAGCTTAGCATCGAAAACACCTGAAGTAATAAACTCCTTTCGAACATCCTGGCAGGTATTAGCAAAAGTCCCATCACCAAACTCCCAAATACAGTTAACAGTATTTGGTGAAAGCTGCTTAAATGTGCTGGTAAAAGGTGGACATCCATCTGTTGTATCCGCTTCAAAATCAGCTTTTGGTAAATCCAAAATTCTTATGGAGATAGAATCATAAACGGGAGTTGAACCACATTCATCATAAAGTTTAATAACATAGGTGGTTCTTTGATTTGGAGAGGCAACCGGATTATTTATAAACGCATTACTTAAGCCTCTAAACGGTTGCCATGTGAAGTTATAGGACTTTCCTTTTCCACCTGAAGGTAAGGCCTTTAATTGAGTAAAATCTCCATAACAGATGGTGCTGTCTCCAACGACGTTGACATTTAAGGAATCATACAAATCGACTTTTAGCAAAAGGGAATTAGAAGCACACCCCTTTTCGTCGGAGGCATAAACCGTGTAAACTTCATCTTTTTTGGGGCATACGTTAGCTACACCCGTGTTACTTACTGTTGGCGTCCAATGGTACTTATGATTAGTGCTATTTCCACCAACCGCAAAGACTTCCAGTTTGGTACAGGTTGACACACAAATTTTAAACGAATCCTGAAGCGTACTTAATTCAACTTTCGGAGGTTCTGTAACTGTGATTGTTGTGTCACCAATACAACCGCGACTATCTTTCACCACAATTTTATGGGTTTTGGCACTCAAAGGAAACCCGTTTATTTTTTTCTGGAAGATGGCATAATTTGGTGTCGCCGAATAGGTGGGGCCCGTAAATGTTTTGCCGCTATCTGCACTGTATTTATAGGAAATGTTATTCTTGGGTTTGTTACCACCGTGCACCCATACAAAGATTTGCCCATCATCGTATCCATAACAAGTCACCGGCTTAAAGGCGGTTGAATCGAATACAATTGGAGATACTTGATTAATGGTAAATACAGAATCAATGGAACAACCAATAGAATCCTGAATCTCAAGTTTATATCCGTTGTAAGCAAATAATTTAGAATACAGACTATCACCGCTTATTACTGGTAAATGAGATGCTCCGGACTTAACGCCACTCCAATTGAAATTCAGTTTGCCAGTTCCTCCTTTTGCATATCCAACTGCCCAACCATGGCCCTGTTCGTAGCAGCTATCTGTATAGAGCTTTAAGTCCATGGATATTGAATCTGGTTGTGTAAGGTCAGTAATCTTTGGTAAGGACAGACAACCGGTTCCCCCTTTTGCGTATACAACGTATCGCCCTGTTGGCAGAGAATTGAATAGTGTCGATTTTTGCCAGGTTGCACCACTGTCAATACTAAATAATGATTGCGTGGAAATTCCAGAGGCGTAAATTCTAATTTGCCCGTCATTGGCATCGTAACAAGAAATATTACCAGACTTTAAGGAATCAATAACAGGAGCCCCTGAATTAAATAAGGTATCTGGAATTATTTCTGACTTGCAACCAAATGAATCTTTAACTGAAATGAAAAAATACCCCGATAAAATATTTTTAAAAATGCTGTCTTGTTGGTAAACCTTACCACTGTCAATGCTGTACAAGTATGGGCCAACACCACCTTTGGGGCTAATCGTTATTTGCCCCAGGTTACTAGAACAATTGGGGTTGGTTATGCTAATACCGGGTTTTAGCGAATCGGCCAATATCGTTAGACTATCGGTAATAATACACCCACATGCGTCGGTGTAAGTCACTCTAAGAGTGGTAGTGGTGGTTAGTGAAACTTTTGGGTTTGAAATGGTGCTATCCGAAAAGTACTTTCCAGGTGACCAACTAAATTTACCTGGAGTTGAACACTTGCTTTGAATTTTTGCTTCAACACGAATGGTGTCGCCGGCGCAAATAGCAGTATCAGGGGTGAGGTCAAGAGTTGCTATATCCAGGCTAATGGTGGTAGAATCTTTGCACTTATTGAAAGTATCGGTAAGTACAACACTATAGGTTTTTTTGGAGAAAATAGTTGCGATAGGAGATTTCACCGTGTCTGAGTTCAAGCCTAGAGCTGGCTTCCATTTGTAAGTGAATTCTGTACTATCTCTGGCTCCACAAAAACTTACTCTTAGAGTGGGTCGGTTAACTCTACTTGCCAGGGTAAGAAACTGAGAAGTACAGGCTCCAGCCGCACTATTAGTATATACCACGCACGAATTGTTGGTTGTGGCTACATAAGCGACCGACGCATTGGCTCCGGCTGGTAAAGTACCTTTATCCCAGCATACTTCAACAATTAAATTGGACACACCATCGTAGTTATAGTTTTGATCAAAGTAGTGAAGGTTCCAGCCTGGTATTGGGTTAACCGTTTTAGGATTAAAAACGGTGACTAAGCCACTAATTTGCCAGGAGCTGAGGTTAGTTACCGATGTTGGAACACATTTTAATTTAATGGTATAACCCTGGAGTGCACCTACTGCATTCAATGACACCACGTTAAAGCCGAGTCCTTCAATAATCCCAGCTCGAACTCCCATCGCATTTAACTCGGTGGCCGTATACAAAAACTGTTGACGAGCAGAACGACTTGCTCCGCCATAAGCGCATGGCCAATTTGCTACACCAGTAGAACCGGAACCATTAAAATTGGCTGTTGAATTACTGGTTTCATAAAATAATGACCCGACACATTTTTTTGCTGTTTTACCGCATGAACCTGGTGGTATTCCCAGGGTTAAATTGATTTGTGTTGGGTCTCCCGGGCAAATAATAGAGTTGGTAGTACTTGCAATTATTGAGTCGGGCATTGGTGTGGTTACACCAACATAGATGGAGTCATGTTTTATGCAACCTGAATCCGAAGTGACTGTTACCTGGTACCAGGTATTCCTTATCGGGGTAACCATGGGGTTCCTTATACTATCATGATTTAACCGAGAAGAGGGCGACCATTTATAGTTGAATGCAAAGTTTGAATCGGGTTGTACTTGTATTTGAATGGTACTGTCGTGGAAGCAAATAATCGTGTCGTTGCTTTTTGAAAGGGCGTAATTTTCGGCGGCAATAACCTTTACCGTATCCTTATTGGTACAAGCCTGTGCTTTCCGGCAACCTTCATTAAGATCGGACCATACCTCCAGGTAGGTAGTTTTGGTTGGTACAAACTTTAACCGTTTATTCGTATCGGTTGCCGTAGTATCTACCCAAACATTTTTATTGGTTCCGGTCCAAATTAGTGAATCACCATATATACTACGCCACTTGTACAGCCGTCCACCGGAAGCAACCAATCTCGCCGTGTCAACACCTTTGCATACTATTACATCTTTTCCAGCCGAAGTTGAGTTAACTATTTCGATTTCGAAAAGGGAAAGCCCATGGCCGGGATAGTTACAATTATCATCATTAAACTCTAAGAAAAAGGATCGTAACGGGTTATTTCCCAGTACCGTGGTCCATGTAAATGTAACCACTGCCTTGTTTTTCGCCAGGTAGTTTATAGACATTCTGGAGCCAGGCATGGCCACATTATGATTCGATTTAAACAACAATGTGTCATTCTTGTCAACATCATATATGGTATCCTCAAAGGAGAAAGTTTCACCGTTACAGGTTTGAAGAGAATATTTCCCCAATTTTTTAACCCTTGGACCTATTAGATTAGAAATACCGGAAATATCCTGTGGATTTTTATTGACACAGTTGGTAACAATAAACATTACATCCCTTAGTGTTTGTCCTTTCCATTTTCCAGTGCATCGCTCATATTCCTTGACCCAAAATGTGGCAACAATTTTCCCTGTTATCTTGGGGGTAAACTGAATTAAACCTGTTAAAGAGTCCATTTTAAAGCCCGCTACCGGAGATGTTGCAGAATATCCGCTCTTGTAGGTAACACAGGTACTAGCCCTGGTCATAGAACAGGTAAGTGCGTATACCAGGCTATCTCCTTCCAAATCAACTGTACCTACTCCATAATTTACTATTTGGTTAGCACACGCAGAGGGAAAGGGTTTGATTTCGTCTGAAAAATGTGGTGATGAGTTTTTCGGAAAGTTTAGGTTGTTCAATTGAGTCTCCAAATAAATCGTTCCACCATTAGCATTGATTGACGCTGCCCGGCAGCAACCTGCAGCTAAACCAATGGTCCAATAGTTACAGGTTGAGAGAGTTATGTTTCCGGCATAAACAAATTTGATGTACCCGGGTATGCCAGACGACCCTAATCCGGTTCTGCAACTTGAATTTGGGAACGTCAAAGGATTCATTATTGTGTCACACAAATCGGAAACCTCTTCACCATCCATTCTGGAATACAAGGTTATTGCCGTATATGGCCCGCCATAAGCAAACGGGGTAGGTGCCACGTAAGCAACATAATTTAATGTGAAGTTCGTAGAACTTCCGGTACTACTGCAAGTTGCTGTTATGTTTTGCGTTAAATTTCTGGGCGAAAGTCGTTGGCAATCCTGATAAACATAGGCTTCGATATAATACTGGTGTGTTCCGGGCGTTGCTCCAGGTCCAATATAGGTATACTTAATACTCCCACCTGCAGGATTGGCTGCATAAACGGAACCAGTCCAGGCCAACAAAGCGACAAACATCAGAATTCCTATGTATTTAAACTTATGGATCAAAGCTTTTGAAAGGGATGGTATCAAAGTTAATGGTTATCCGGTCTTTCCAAATTATTGTTATAAGTGGTTTATGAGTTAATATCCTTAAATTACAAAATAAATTGTTCAACCTCCAATGAATTGAACTTAAAAGAACCTAAAGGAACCTTTTTTCACCAAATTTGCACTCGGAGGTTGTCAATGAAAAGGTGATTATGTCTAAGATGAGAATGATAAGAATTTTACTCCTGGCAGTTCTGTTTTCCAGTTGCCTTAATTCAGGCAAACAGGAAAAGCCTTCTGATGAGCTAAGTCGCTTTATCGAAAAAGAAATCATTGCGTTGTCGGAGAAACAAGCTACGGTCAGTAAAAACGTGGTGTTAAATGATGAGCAGGAGAATAAATCATATGCACCGGAATGGGCAAGTGAACTGAAGTTTTTGGAAGGGTATGTAAATGAGTTTCGAAAAAATGGCGAACTAATTGGTTCTGTCAAATCAACCAATGGCGATACTATGGTGGTTTCCTATCAGAAGCAGGGAGGTGAGTTGCTTCAGGTGGATTATTTGAATAATGAAATTGTTCAGCTTACAATTGATATTAACCAATCGTCATTGTTTGGATCCAGGATTTTAGACCTACGCTATGTAACTAATTCGAGGTACAGATTGGTTGAAAAAACCAGTTTGAGATGGCTGGTAGATAATCGGCTGGAGATTACAGCCAGTTTTGAACTTCAGTAACTTTAATCACTAATTTTATGGGTGTTAGTTTTTAGCTTTGCAAATTGAAATAGAAGATTATGAAAAAGACATTATTTAAATTACTGGTAGTGCTATCTATAAGTGCCTTTGTTGGTTGCAATGGTAGTTCAGGAGAAAACAATTCGACTCAGCAGGAAAATGCGCTGGTTAAAGACATTGAAATTGATGAGTTTAAGAAGCTTGTAATTGATAACCCTGGGATTATTGTCGATGTAAGGACACCTGAGGAGGTTGCTGATGGAGTAATTGAAGGAGCGATGGTAGTGGATATAACCCAAGAAGATTTTATGGAAAGAATTTCCAAATTGGAAAAGGGTAAGCCCATATATGTATACTGTAAGGCCGGAGGTAGAAGTGCAAATGCTTCAGAGAAATTAGTGGGACTTGGATATCAGCAGGTCTATAACATTATGGGAGGAATGGATGCCTGGAAGGCAAATGGTTACCCAACTGTAAATTAAAAGGTGCTTGAGCCAGTTATAAATAGAGTCTCAGGGTTTGGTTGGACCAGGTGGTTATTCATGCTGCTTGGGTTAGTCGCTCTATACGGGGCCTGGAAGTCCAAAGATTTATTTTTAGGAATAATAGGTACTTATCTTGTTGCCAAGGCATGGTTTAACTGGGGATGTGCAGGTGGCAGTTGTGAAATAGGTTCAACAAATAATAAAATTAAGACGGATGTTTAGGGCATGGATAGTTTTTCTTGGAATGGGCATGCTCATTGGTCTGGTTGGATGTGACTCTGAACCATCAAGTGAAAACGTGAGTGAAATCTTAAAGGAAAACGCTAGAAAGAAAGCAGAGTACCTTGAAAAGGGGAATCAAATTGCTAAGGCAAGCTTTGAAGCGTTATCTGGAAAATTAAAGAATACCATTGCAACCGATGGAATTGAGGGAGCGATTCGAACTTGCAACATTCATGCGTCTCCGCTGGTGGACTCCCTTTCTAACGAATATGGAGCAACTATTAAAAGGACATCATTAAAAATTAGAAATGAAGTCAATAGCCCATCTCCTGACGAGAAGCATATATTAAAACTTTATAGTAGGGCCAAAGATGCAAATGAAACCTTGATGCCCATTGTTTTGTTGGACTCCAATTGGGTATCGTTTTATTCTCCAATTTTAGTAAAACCCATTTGCCTAAATTGTCATGGAGAGCCTAATCAAGACTTAGACATTAGTACAATTGACCTGCTGCGAAGTATGTACCCCACTGATCGGGCATATGGTTATAAGGAGGATGAATTAAGGGGTATTTGGAGTATCAAATTTGAATCAGACTAATGGCATCATTTTTAGAAATTATCAATTCCGATAAGCCAGTTCTAATAGATTTTCATGCTACATGGTGTGGCCCTTGTAAAACCCTAAGCCCAATAATTCAGCAAGTATCTCAAGAAATGGGAGAAGCCGTTCGGGTTATTAAAATTGATGTTGACAAAAACCAGGCGATTGCTCAAAAGTACCAGATCAGAGGAGTGCCAACTATGATGATATTTAAAAAGGGGCTCCAACTTTGGAGGCAATCAGGAGTGTTTCCAAAAGAGGCAATTAAAGCAGAATTACAGAAACATTTGTAAAAAAGTTTATTCCATCTTTTTAACTAATTCTAATTCGATTGGAATTTTAAATTGTAAGGTGTTTGCAATGGGTTGGTTAAGCATTAACGCAGGTTCCCAAAATTGATAGGTTGAAAACAAATCCAGGATTTTTTGATCCCACGTTGGGTCAATGCCCCGTACGATTCTGGTCCGGGTGCAAAAGCCAAATTCATCAAGCTCTAACAAAACCATAGCCACTCCCAACTTAGGAGAAGCCTTATCCCCTTTTATTTTGAGCTTTTTTGGGTTTAATGTTTCCAGGAAAAGCCCCAGATCATTATCTTCAACTACCCCAGATCTTTTATCTACTTCCCAAGGAATAAATTGAGGGAAATCAGGCTTAAAGCTTTCTTTATACTCTTTCACTTTTTCTTCGTCTTTCATCCAGGAAGGAGCCCAGGAGCTATAATTCCCATCGTGCAGGAAATGATCAAAATTCATGTGCTTTTCATCTGCCACAACATAGGAGAGGCGTTTCTCGTCTTTGGTAACGTAGCGAGAGGTATTGTAGAATACATTTTCCATAAATGCCCGTTGGTGGCAGGAATCACTAAATAGGTATCCTTCATCAGCCGTTGCCTGTGTTAGAAATTGTTCTTTAAAGGTCACCTTCCCAAAGTCATTGTAATAACTCCAGGTACCGACCTTTAGCCCATAGTAATAACCTCCTGAAAAATCAATTTGTTTTGGATCCATATATCCTTTAGACGTTCCATGCTGAAAATCCATTTTATAAAAGGTTTCTTCTTTAAGCGAATTATTAGCATAATACGACCTCCATAGATCGCAACGTTTTTTTCGGATCAATTTCCCGGTAGATCTTGCCTTTAAGTCACTTTTATAAAACGTTGCCTGGGCAGTATCATCTCCGGTATAGTTCATTTCAACCATCAATTCTCTTTTGGCAGTTTTTCTTTTATACTGTTTCCAGGTACCGGTAGGAATGTTGTCGTTGAAATATCCAGTGATAAGTTCTTTCGTATCGTTTTCATAAATAATGGCTTTTCCATCCCGAAGGCCATTTGCGTAACCAACATTTGAAAATTTAGTCCCATCGCTGTTATAGGTAATTAGCTCTCCATTACCATCATTAAAAGTTCCTCTTTCGGCATCTTTTCCAACAGGATTGTTGTATTCATAGATAGAAAAAAGTCTACCATCCTCTTCATATTTCATTTTCCGCCATGGTAGTGCCGTGAAATAAAAACTCTCGTACATACCAATCGGGGTATTATCAATTTCTGAATACTTCTCGAATAATTTTCCATTGAGATAGTATTTTTCAGTCAACATCATTTTTTTCGATAATGTATCCTTGATGTTGATTTTAATTTGAAGCTGAGGTATTGGTGTGCCAGATTCAAGATCTCTCGGAAAGTAATAGATTTTTTGAGGCCCAATTAGTGTGTCATTTTTATAGGAAAGTTGAGCTCTTACGTTGCCATCGATAAACCAGCTTGTCCAAACACCGCTTTTATGGCCCCGGGTAAAATAGATACTGGCCATTTTGCGTTTATTCTGAAAATAGAATTCCCAATTTCCGTGTTTTTTGTTGTGTAGATAAAAGGCATTTATAGCAACGGTCCCATCCAGATAATACCTTTTCCATTTTCCGTGTTTTCGGCCTGCTACAAAATTTCCTTCAACAATTCTGACGTTTCTGTGGTAGTAGGTATACTTTCCATGTTTTACTTTTTGAGCTCTAAGTTGATTATACACAATTCTAATATCCGGATGAGGGTTTAGTGTAATTGTTTCAACGCTCTGTTCTTGTTGGGCAAACCCCAAGGTGCCTATAAAAAGGCAAAGCGCGAATAGATTAATATTGATTTGTGCCATTTGAATTGTTATTGAACAAATATACTTTGTGAATGTAGTAATATAAGGAATGCTTCACAGCATCTTTTATATTTGCACTACCTAATTATGGAAATTAAAACCGGTCCATTGCTGAGTCAGGTTAAAACACCTGATGACCTGAAGAAATTCAAAATAGAGGATTTACCCCAAATTTCTGACGAACTTAGAGACTTCATTGTTGAAGTAGTTTCGCGAAAAGGCGGCCATTTTGGTGCAAGTTTGGGTGTAGTAGAACTTACCGTTGCACTTCATTATGTGTTTAATACCCCATATGATCAATTGGTTTGGGATGTTGGACACCAGGCATACGGACATAAAATTTTGACCGGAAGGCGGGACCAGTTTTATACCAATAGAAAATACAAGGGGCTTTCAGGTTTTCCAAAAAGGAAGGAGAGTGAATATGATGCAATGGGTGTTGGCCATAGCAGTACTTCAATTTCCGCAGCACTGGGCATGGCAGTGGCCAGCCAGTACAACGGAGAAAAAGAAAGGCAACACATAGCCGTAATTGGCGATGGGGCTATGACCGCCGGATTGGCTTTTGAAGGACTAAATCACGGTGGCGTTGAAAACTCAAACATGTTGGTTGTATTAAACGACAATTGCATGTCTATTGACCCCAATGTTGGAGCCTTAAAAGAATATTTGACCGATATTAGTACTTCGCATACCTACAACAAGGTAAAGGATGAAGTATGGAACCTGTTGGGCAAAATATCCAAGTTTGGTCCTAATGCTCAGGACATTGCAGCCCGGGTTGAAAACGCCATTAAACATTCAGTATTGGAGCAATCCAATTATTTTGAATCACTAAACTGGAGGTATTTTGGACCAATCGATGGACATGATGTTATTCGGGTTGCCAAGGTACTGGAAGATATAAGAGATATTCCAGGCCCGAAAATTCTTCATATTCTTACAAAAAAAGGAAAGGGATATGAGCCAGCCGAAGCTGGCAGTGCTACTACCTGGCATGCACCGGGGCTTTTTAATAAGGAGACTGGGGAAATTGTTAAGGTTATTCCAAAAACACCACAGCCACCAAAATTTCAAGATGTATTCGGCCACAGCATAATCGAGCTTGCGGAAAAGAACGATAAAATAATGGGGATTACTCCCGCTATGCCTTCCGGTTGTTCGTTGAAGTTTATGATGGAGGCTATGCCCGACCGATCATTTGATGTGGGTATTGCTGAACAACATGCGGTTACTTTTTCAGCCGGGCTGGCAACTCAGGGAATGATTCCTTTTTGCAACATTTACAGTTCGTTTATGCAGCGGGCTTATGATTCGGTAATTCACGATGTAGCCATCCAAAACCTGCATGTGGTTATGTGCCTGGATCGGGGTGGTTTGGTTGGAGCGGATGGTCCAACTCATCACGGAGCTTACGATTTGGCATTTATGCGCTGCATTCCTAACCTAATGGTATCTTCTCCAATGAACGAAGAGGAACTTCGTAATTTGATGTACACTTCGCAATTGGATAAGAATGCTGGATCCTGGGTTATTCGTTATCCACGTGGTGAAGGGGTTATGCCTGATTGGAAGAAGCCCTTTAGAGAAATAAAAGTTGGGCAGGGACGAAGGGTTAAAAACGGAGAAGATATTGCCTTTTTGACCTTAGGGCCAATTGGAAACCTGACGGTAGATGCATGTGACCAACTCGAAAAGAAAGGAATAAGTGCTGCGCACTATGACATGCGATTTGTAAAGCCTTTGGACGAAAACTTGCTTCATGAGGTTTTTGGAAAATTCAACAAGGTAATTACAGTAGAAGACGGCTGTATTCAGGGAGGTATGGGAAGTGCTATATTAGAATTTATGGCCGATCATGGTTATCAGGCTCAGGTAGTGAGACTCGGAATACCAGATAAAATTATTGAGCATGGATCTCAGGCCGAGCTTTATCGCGAGTGTGAATATGATGCTCAGGCCATGGTTGAAACAGCGGTTAAGATAGTCGATAAACAGGCTCAATCTCTGGCCGGGTAAACGAATTCTTATCGCTAACATTATCATTTATACCGACGGAGCTGCAAAAGGAAACCCTGGAAATGGGGGTTATGGCATTGTAATGCTTTCGGGAGGTCATCGCAAAGAAATTTCAGAAGGCTTCAAGTTGACTACAAACAATCGAATGGAATTACTGGCTGTAATTGTGGCGCTAGAAACCATTAAGGGCGAAAACCATTCAGTAACGGTTTACTCAGATTCTAAATACGTAGTAGATTCCATTGAAAAAGGATGGGTTTTCAATTGGGTCAAAAAGGGATTTAAGGGAAAGAAGAATGTTGACTTGTGGAAGCGCTATCTAAAAATCCATCCGAAAAACCCCGTTAAGTATGTCTGGGTTAAAGGCCATGCAAATATTCCTGAAAATGAAAGGTGTGATCAACTTGCCGTGGAGGCAGCCGAAGGGGATAACCTTTTGATTGACAAAGAATACGAGAAAGTAGAGAAGGGATTGTTTTAGATTTATAACTAATCTAACCTTAAATTGTTTTTCCAAAGTAGAGAACTATCGCCATAACTCAAAAACCGAAATCCATTACCCAAAGCATAATCGTAAATAGACTGCCAGTCATTACCGACTAATGCGGAAACAAGCAACAATAAAGTACTTTTTGGCTGATGAAAATTGGTAATTAAAGCGTCAGCAAATCGAAACTGATATCCTGGTGCAATTATGATACTGGTTTTACCCATCAATTCCCCTTCCCAATTTTTTTGAAGATAATCAATGATAAATGAGAGGGCATCAGAAGCACCTCTAGTAATATTTCCATCATAGGGTGTCCATTGATCAACACCTGCAGGTAAGGCAATAACCTTCTCGTTTCCTATCCAGAACAAGCTTTCTAAGGCTCGCATGCTGGTTGTGCCAACTACAACAATGGGCTTTCCTTTTTCCAGGTGGTCTCTTAAAGTTATTAATTGATCAAGATGGAATGAAAATGATTCGGCATGCATATCATGATCTCTCATGGTTTCTGACTTCACAGGTTGAAATGTTCCGGCTCCAACGTGCAGCGTAATAGGTAAGGTGCCAATGCCTTTGGCTTCTAATTTTTGAAGTAATTCTTCGGTAAAATGAAGGCCTGCGGTAGGAGCAGCCACTGACCCTTCCTCTATACTATACACAGTTTGGTATCGATGTTTGTCCTCTTCTTCGGCCTCTCTTTTAAGGTAGGGAGGAAGAGGTACCTTACCCAATTGTTCGATCAATTCACTAAACGTAATTTCATCCTCCCATTGAAATTGAATCACATAGTCATTACCCTCTTTCCCAATTAAGGAGGCTGTAAGTTTAACCCCGGAAGGTGAATGCAAAACCAGTGATTCATCTTTCCACTTTTTTGCATTTCCAACCATACATTTCCAGGTGGCCGACCTCTTTTGTTGCATGGCCTGTGTAAGTTCTATACTATCAGGTTCAAGGCAAAAAACTTCGATTTTAGCTCCAGTAGATTTTAAGAATTGCAATCGGGCATAAAAGACTTTGGTATTATTGTATACCAGGAGGCAATTGGCTGGTAATTCTTCTACAATGTTTTCGAATTGAGACTCATTAATTCCTCCATTTCGATAAATAAGAAGCTTGGATTTTTCTCGTTGTTCCAAAGGAAACTTAGCGATCCGGTTTTCTGGAAGATCATAGATGTAGTCTTCTATCCTGAGGTTTTTTGGATGGCTCATGAACTAGGAAATTTCCTGACCAACGAAGTGATCGTGAATGTCGTCAAAAATGGGAAGTAGCTCTTCCGGGGTATCAGCGGTTACCAATCTAATTCGGAAATCTTTGAAATGTGGAATTCCTTTGAAGTAGTTGCCATAATGCCTTCTGGTTTCAACTATTCCAAGTATTGGCCCCTTCCATTTTAAAGCAAGTTCTACGTGTCGCTTTGCCATTTGAATCCGTTCTTCCAGAGTAGGGGGCTTTAATTGTTGTCCCGTTTTCAAATAATGTTTTATTTCATTGAATATCCAGGGATACCCAATACTTGCACGCCCAATCATAACACCATCAATACCAAAGCGATTTTTCATTTCCAGGGCTTTTTGACCATCAGTTACGTCACCGTTTCCAAAAACTGGAATGTGCATCCTTGGGTTATTTTTAACTTCTCCAATGAGCGACCAATCGGCTTCGCCCTTGTACATCTGCTTTCGCGTTCTTCCATGGATCGAAATTGCCTTAATACCTGTATCCTGGAGTTGTTCGGCAACGTCCACTATGTATTTCGTCGAGTCATCCCACCCCAGGCGGGTTTTCACGGTTACGGGAAGCGAAGTAGAGTTGACAATTTCTCGGGTCATTCTCACCATTTTTGGTATGTCTTGCAGAATGCCTGCGCCAGCACCTTTTCCAGTAACTTTTTTAACTGGGCATCCATAATTAATATCCAGAATGTCCGGTTTGGAGCGCTCAACAATTTGAGCGGAGAGTCTCATGCTTTCAATTTCCGACCCAAAAATCTGAATGCCGATAGGTCGCTCTGCTTCATAAATGTCAAGTTTTTCTACGCTCTTGGCAGCATCTCTGATCAACCCTTCACTGGAAATGAATTCGGTAAACATTAAATCCGCGCCGTTTTCTTTGCAAAGTGCTCTAAATGGGGGGTCACTAACATCTTCCATGGGTGCAAGCAACAACGGAAATTCGCCTAATCCTATATCTCCAATTTTAACCAAATTGTTCAAGTATATTTGAGCGCAAAATTAGCGATATGCTAATAAAGAGCAGTCACCTGAATTTATTTGCCCCGATTGAGTCTACCATCTAAAATAGTATTGCTGATTGGCCTTTTCGTAATGGGCTTATTGCTGTTTTCATTATTGGGTTATGGACTGGCCTCTTTGTTTTTTGGACTCGAAATTGGACAATTGGCCAACCTTGATAATTACCGAGCAGTACAAGCTTTAAAGTTTGTGCAGTCATTAGTTACACTTGGCACATTTGTCTTTCCCGTATGGCTCTTTTCCAAAATAGTTAAAGAACAATTTGGAGCTTATTTCAGTATGAAAGGGGTAAGGGTCAACTTGATAATTATAGTGACGGTTTTGGGAATCTGCGCTATGCCAGTGATAGGCTGGATGGCTGAACTAAACATGCAAATGGCCCTACCTGAGTCATTGTCCTGGCTGGAAGAATTTTTACGAGCATCTGAGGAAAGCGCTAGGCAGATTACGGAGGCATTTTTAGCTGTGAATACACGGAGTGAAATGCTGATAAACATTTTTGTAATTGCCGTATTACCAGCTGTTGGAGAAGAATTGTTATTCCGCGGTGCTTTGCAGGGAACCTTAATTAAACACACTCAAAACAAACACCTTTCCATCTGGATAAGCGCAGCCTTGTTCAGTGCGATTCATATGCAGTTTTTTGGGTTTTTTCCCAGGATGATTCTAGGGGCACTGTTTGGCTATTTGGTGGTTTGGGGAGGTTCTCTTTGGTATTCCATTTGGGCCCACTTTATCAACAACGGGGTTACGGTTTTATTCATGTACCTGATTTATAAAGGAGAGCTTAGCACTGAATTTGAGACTTTTGGAGCCAATGAAGGCGATTGGTTCTACGTCATATTTAGCACATTGTTGGTCGTTGGACTAATCGGCTTATTCCGGTTTAGTACCTTGCAAAAAGCCTTGAATAATTAAGGATGCCAGATTCCTTTGCAGTTTAAAACAGGGATTTCAACCAGAAATTTATTGGAGATCGAACCGGCAATAAACAGGTATTTTTTATCGTAGATTTTATTGCCTCGATAAAAGCTGACCCAGTACTCATTATTTAAACCGAAAACCTCTTCGTGAATCGGTTCTACCTTTATGGAATTCATTGCCTCGACGTTGTCCAAAAACCGTCTAAGTGTTGAAGTTTTTACGTCTTTGCCGTCTTTTTTGCCATACCCATTGCTGGTTACCATTAGGTTTTTAATGGCTTTTTTACCGTAATTAATCACATAAACAAACCATTCTTCGACTCCAGCCTCATTCGTTTCAGGAACGATAGCTACCGCAACATCTTTTATCTCAGGAAAATCTACGTTTCTGATCATATATTTTTACAAGGTTTCTTTAAGCCACTTAAAAAATTCGCTATGCCAAATGATTCCATTTTGTGGGGAGAGGACCCAATGACTTTCTTCTGGAAAGTATACAAAACGACTTTTTAAGCCCATTTGCCTGGCTGCATTAAAAGCTTCCATTCCTTGTCCTTCGGGAACACGAAAATCTTTTCCTCCATGAAATACTAGCATGGGCGTATTCCAATTAGCAACGTATTTATGAGGCGAATGTTTTTCATAGCTTGCAGGTGGACTCTTTTGGTAGTATGCTCCTCCAATATCCCAATTGGCAAAAAAGAGTTCTTCGGTGGTTCCATACCAGCTTTCAAGGTTAAATAAACCACAATGCGATATAAATGTCTTAAACCTGTTTTCGTGAATACCGGCCAACATATACACGGAATAACCACCGTAACTGGCCCCTATGGCGCCCAGGCGATTTTCATCGACGTAAGGTTCTTTGGCCAACTCATCAATTGCACTGAAATAGTCTTTCATAGCTTGTCCGCCCCAATCCTTGCTGATGGCTTCGTTCCATTCTACTCCAAAACTGGGAAGTCCTCTTCTATTAGGAGCAACCACTATGTACCCTGCAGCGGCCATCAACTGGAAATTCCAACGGAACGAATAAAACTGAGAAACAGCGCTCTGTGGGCCACCCTGACAGTACAAAAGAGTAGGGTGTTTTTTAGCGGGGTCAAAATTGGGAGGATATATTACCCAGGTAAGCATGTCTTTTCCATCGGTAGTTTTAACCATTCGTTTTTCAACTTTGCCCCTTGCAATTCCCTGATATATTTTGTCATTTACGTGGGTTAGTTGAACAGCTTCTCCAGATTTAATATTCACGGAATATATTTCACTGGCGTTGTTCATATCCTGGCGAAGGGCAATTATCTGACTACCCGCCTCGAGAATAGATCGGTAGTTATATTGTCCGTTGGTTACTTGTCTAAAATGAACGGCAGGGTCAATCGAGGACAATTTTTTAGGCAAAGTGATTTCGAATATTTGATAAGTAGCATTTATGGAGGCTAAAAAGAAGATCTTTTTGGCATCTTTACTCCAGGTGTAGGTAGAAACTGTATTGTCCCACTTTTGGGTTATGTTCACATCTTCACCAGTAGATAAATCTCGGATAATGAGGTCGTTTTTGTCACTCTCATAGCCATCTCTTGCCATGGATAACCAGGCCATTTTATTTCCCTTGGAGTTGAATTGCGGACTACTATCATAACCTTTTCGTCCCAGTGTAATGTTCTTAGTTTCTCCTGATTCAATGTTATAGGAATAAAGGTCAGAGTTGGTGCTCGTTGCATATTCAATTCCCGATAGTTTTTTGCACTGATAAACTATTTCCTGTCCATTGGGGTTCCAGGTTAAATCTTCCGACCCTCCAAATGGTTTCATGGGCACATCAAACAATTCACCTGACATAATATCCTTCATATCAACAGCCGGTTTTCCTTCGGTAATGTCAACAAGTGCAGGGTGAGAAAACTTTCCGTTTGACCAATTATCCCAATGACGGAACATCAAGTCATCGTATATCTTAACATTAGCCTTTTTATAATTTTCGTATTCATCAGATGCCTGCTTTTGAAGCTTCTGTGTAATCGTTCCTAAAATTCTGTTGCCTGTTGGTGAGTAGCTTAGGTTGCCCATGGGAGCCACGAAGTTTGAGATTTGATTTGAGATTCCGGAAGCATCCAGTTCCCAGATTTGTCCCTTACTAGCATAGTTAAGTGATCCGTTCGGGCCAATCATCAGATTACCAACACCACCTTTCAAGTCTGTGAGTTTGTTTAATTCTCCACCTTCCAGGGAAATGGAGTATATCTGGCTTTGGCCTTTATTTGAATCTAAATCGTAGTAGCGAATAGTAAAATAAAGCGTGCTACCATCATTAGAGAGTATCGGACTTCCAACTCGTCCCAGTTTCCAGAGTAATTCCGGGGTCATCACTGATTGCGAAAAAGTGATTCCAAATGATAGTACTGCAATGCTAAAGGCAATTAATTTTTTCATAGCTCAATTGAATTTTGGCGAAGGTAAATTTTTTGAATGGTGTACCTGGCTTTACTTAAAGGGATTAACCATTATTTGATTGGTTTCGAAGCTTCTTTTTCCACTCGATATAACCCCAGACACTTGCTATCGCATATATGACCATTAATGCTGAATAAATGGATAGATTTTTTGAATAATAGAGCCAAATAGAAAACACATTGAGAACGATCCAGTAGATCCAGGCACTTAGCACCTTGTGAGCCTCCATAAATGACGCAACAAAGCTGAATGAGGTTGAAAAAGCGTCGTAATAGGGTTTATCCGCATCGGTTTGAGTATTAAAAAAATAACCCAGCCCAAGTAATCCTATGATTCCCGCTGCTAACGCAAAAAGGTGTGGCTTAATTCTCCAGGTCTTGATTCTTATGGACTTGTTTGAGCTAAGTACTCCTGCCCAAACCAACCAACCATAAACACCAATAACTATGTAGAAGCCATATAAAATAGCTTCGCTGTACAATTTTGCATCAACAAATAAGTAAATGCTAAGAATCGAAGCCAAGATGCCATTGGGCCAGCACCAAATGTTTTCTTTCACCAGTAACACCAAGTATATTAGATTAAAAATTACCGCCAGGATTTCTATGATTTCGGGTATAGATAACAAATTCGAGTTACTTAAATTCGTCCGCGAAAATAGCAGAATCTATGACTATGCTTCTGAAACATTTGCAAGGCAATCATTATTCAAAACTGCCCGGCATAACAAATCAAGCCGCAGAGTTGAAAGGGGCAATGACTGCATTCTTAAATAGGGATATTGAATATCGAACCCGCTTTGCTCAAGAGAATTTTGAAATAGGGTTTGATGGCTATTCGTACCCTGGGCAAATAGATAGCATTAATCAGGCCTATGACGATTACCTACACTCCATGGTGCTTTCGGAGTTTTATCCCATTGCAAAATACCCATCGGAGTTTCACTTTTATTTGAAAAACATCTTTCCAAAGATGATTAAAGAGGTTAAAGAATCAATTGAATGGGAAGAATTGGAAACCGAACTTGGCTTGGAAGGAAAATTGGGCTTTTCTTTTTCTGTAAACTATTATCCTTCGTTTGAATCTTCAGGAGAGCCATCAGGAGTTAGGCTTACGGAGCACATTGATGGCTCGTTGCTTACTATTTTTCCGTACGGGTTTGATGAGGGTTTGCAGATTAATGATCAAGGAAATTGGATAAATTGGATTCCCTTAAACGGAACTGTTTGTTTTCCGGGATATATGATGGATTTAGCAACTAATGGCGAAATAGGTTCACTAAACCATCGCCTGAACTGGACCCATGACCAGCAAAGAGACCGTTTTGCTTTTGCACTCTTTATTGTTCCTAAACCTAATGTGGTATTGAACTTTGCCAATGGTGAACAATGGAATACTAAAGAATATTATCAGAATTATTTGGCCTTGTTTGATTGATTACGAAAGTCGGTCGGCTAAAATTTTCATTTCAACACTAGGTGCGATTTTTTCGTACAGGATTCGATATACTGCATCGCAAATCGGGAGGTCTACGTTGAATTTTTTATTGATTTCAATAACTCCTTTGGCAGCGTAATAACCTTCTGCCACCATGTTCATTTCAAATTGAGCAGATCGAACTGAATACCCCCTGCCAATCATACTACCAAAAGTTCTGTTTCTGGAATATTGTGAGTAGCATGTAACCAGTAAATCTCCCAAATAAGCAGAGCTATTTACGTCTCGGTGTATAGAGTGAACTACATCTACAAAACGCTTAATCTCTTGCAGTGCGTTAGAAATTAGTACGGCCTGGAAGTTATCTCCATAACCCAATCCGTGGCACAATCCGCTTGCCACAGCATACACGTTTTTAAGCACTGCCGAAAGTTCGGACCCGAAAAGATCGTCAGACACTGTGGTTTTAATGTATCGACAGGCAAGCATATTGGCCAATTCGGTAGCGATTGAAGTATCTTCACAGGCAACAGTCAGGTAAGATAACCGCTCCATAGCAACTTCCTCTGCGTGGCATGGGCCGCAAATAATACCAATTTGGTTATAGGGGGTTCTAAACTGTTTGTGGAAAAACTTTACCGGAATGGCATGGTATTCCGGAACAACCCCCTTAATGGCAGTAAAAATGATCTTTTTGTCCAGGCCTTCTTTTGGATAGTCTTCAAATACATCGTACAAAAAGGCGGAGGGAGTTGCCATAATAAGGATATCCGAGTTATCGATAATCTCCTTTAGGTTGCTGCTTACGTTGATTTTGTCTCCAACAAAAAATACAGAGGAAAGATAATTTGGGTTTCGATGGTAGTTGTTGAAGTGCTCTACCGAGTTTTCATTCTTCATCCACCAATTCAGTGAATCAATATTCTCAGTAAGAATTTTAACCAATGCGGTTGCCCAGCTACCGCCTCCTATTACCCCAACACGTCCTTTCATACATTACTTATCCCGACGAAAAATGCTGCCTTTGTCTCCAACGGCCAACATTACATCTTCGCTTATTACGAGGCCATCGGTAAACTCAATCGAATTATCGATTACCTGGTTTTGCCAACGAATGCCTCCGTCAGACGAAATAAGTACTTTTCCTTCACTTTTACCAGAATTTCTTCCAGTATATAGTCCCATTTGCTTATTAAAGGTAATTTTTCCACCTCCTACATCAAGCAGTTTATCTGCCCAAACGACCGAATTTCTTGAGATAAACATACCCGATTCAGTTATGCAATAAACATCGGAGGTTGTTTTGAAGTGAATATCTGTGAAGTTTTTAAAATCTTCGGTTATTCGAAACGCATCAATGGGACTCCAGTTTTTGCCACCATCAAGCGTTCTTAGTAATTCGGTACCACCGATTGCATATCCCTCATCGGCATTTAGAAAATTCATAGTAATGAATGAATACGCCGAAGTTGGTTTGGGAAGAACTCTTTCCGTCCATGACTTTCCGCCATCGTCAGTAAACATGATTCTCATTTTTGAGCCGCAAACCACTCCTGAATCTGGATGATAAAAATAGATGTCTTTCCAGTTGGATGATTTAGTTGTATTATAGGAAGAGAATGAATTTCCATCCTTAGAGACCAGGATTAAGTCTGAATTTCCACAAACAAAATAATTTGATTCATCCAACACGTGGACACTCATAAGTTCTTCGGTTGTTCCAGAAGTTAACTCAGACCACGTTTTCCCCAGATCAGAACTTTTTACGACCAATCCATTTGAGCCAACGGCAACCACCACATTGTTATAATAATCAATGCTTTTAAGTTTATGCGTTCCACTTCTTACCTGAGCCCATTTTAAATCGCAGGCTTTACAAGGTCCACCGCAGTCTACCTCAGTTTCACCCTGATTTTTAATTCCATCAAAGCAATCTTCACATGGTTTACATTTTAAGCCACCGCAATCTACTCCGGTTTCGTCCTGATTGTGTTTACCATCATCGCAATGATCTTTATTGCACCCGGAGGTGCCAAATATCAGTGCCGTTGCGAATAATATTACAATACTTCTCATTTTCTTCACTTATCCAATGGAATTGCAAAAATAGGGTATATATAGGCCTGATATCGGAGACTATTTAAACGGACATTATTAGAAATAATTCGGTTCCAGGATTCGAAACAATTGAAATGCTACTACAAGTATGGTGATTAGAATGATCCCAATGTTAGCGATCCTCTTCTTTTTAACTGTAAGAAAAAACTGGGCAAGAATTATCGCAAGTGGAAAAAACAAAAATGAAAACAATCCAAGTGGGTTAATGCTTGTGGTTAAAAATATCAGTAGAAATATGGGTATACTTCTTATACTAAAATTGATATGGTTTCGGATAATTACCTTGCTGAACCTAAGTACACTGAATACAGTTGGCATCGCAATGACAACGAGTGCAATTAGCAAGTAATATATTATCCTGTATCCGGTGGTAGAAGGAAGGGAGAGCTGAAAGGTGACTGGGTTTAATGGCGGTTGAAAGGGAACATTAAACAAATAAAGAATTCCAATAACAATGTAAGTGGTGATTAAAAGTGTAAAGATGGTGAGGAGCCATCCTTTTATTCCAAAATGTCCTGAATAGATAGCGGCCATCCACACAATCAAGAGCAAGGCTATAAAAGGAGTGTAAAAAAGCGTAAGAATAGTGGTAATAAAAGTGGCGTCAAATAAGAGGTGGTTTGGACGCGTACTTTTTTGGATTTCAAAACAACGATCAAAAAGCCTGATGATTAGAAGAATCGATATCCCAAGGAGGTTATCCAATAAAAGACTGGGGCCAATGGCCAGTAAAAATGCTACAAAAAAGCCACTTAGTTGATTCCCTCTACCCAGGAGTTGATGTTTGTTGATTACATAGTTGGCATACCAGACTGCAATTAAATATCCGACAATAGAAATTGTGTATTGCCCCCACAGAGGGATCGAGGAAACAATTCCAACAAGCAATCCGCCGTTAAGGTGTTGTACATCAGTATTTTGCGCAACAAATAACAGGGGGATAAACAACACCAAGCTAGAAACAACAGAGAGAAATAGTGCAGCCGCTGTATTTGTCTTTAGTGTTTCTAGCATGTAGCAAATGTAAAAACGAGAGATGATTTACTCATAACCTGAGTTCGATTATTCTTTGGTGTTCAGAACGCTTATAAATAGTGGTTTTCAACTAAAAATTACGAAGATACAGCGGGCTATTGTGAGTCATTTTAGGAAGAAAACCGATATTTAATAAGTGGAATAAGAAAAATTTTTTAATAAAAGCCGACCTTCTACGTTGTATTCTCTTGCTTTAGCATGCTAAAGCTGCGACAATGTGCCTTGTAGATTAACTTTTGTAAAAATCTGAACCCCAAATAATACTCGAAATCAGGTTCGTAGAATAGTATAAATTATACATTTGCGTTTTCAATTAAAAAGAAAGCATGAGCTGGACTGATTTTATTTATGCATTAGGTGATTTTTTCCTTTGGACATTTGGAATTTTACGTGTTCTGGGAAATAATTTTAATTGGTTGTTAATTACAATTGGATTTGTAATGGCAATTTGGTGGATTACCAATCTGGTTAAATTCTCAAGAGAAGCCAAACAAAATGGAACTATAGAATAGATTCATAATAAATCATTACCTATATCACGGCGGAAGTATGATCCGCTAAATGAAACTTGGTCTACCATTTGGTAGGCTTTTTTTTGTGCTTCTACAATCGAACTTCCAAAAGCCGTTGTCGCTAAAACTCTACCTCCTGAAGTTAAAACCGATTCATTGTCTTTCCTGGTTCCAGCGTGTATTGCAATTCCATCGGTAATATTCTCGATTCCTGAAATTTCTTTTCCAGTTGGGTAACTTCCAGGGTATCCTCCCGAAACCATCATGACGGTTAGCGCCGTTTCAGGGTTAATGTTCAGGGTGTAATTTGCCAGGTTTTGAGTAGCTGTTGCTTTAAACATTTCTACCAGGTCGGATTCAATTCTTGGAATAACAACTTCCGTTTCAGGGTCACCCATACGAACATTGTATTCAATTACATAGGGATCTCCGTCGACATTCATCAAACCAATAAAAACAAATCCAATATAATCGTAGCCATCTTTTTGAAATCCATTTATTGTGGGTTTCACAATTCGGTCTTCTACTTTCCGAAGAAAGTCGCCCTTTGAAAATGGAACGGGAGAAACGGCACCCATACCACCTGTATTTAGTCCGGTATCTCCTTCTCCGATTCGCTTGTAATCTTTTGCTTCAGGTAAGATTAAATAATCTTTACCATCGGTTACAACGAATACGGAAAGTTCAATCCCATCCAAGAATTCTTCGATAACAACGCTACTGCTTGCCTTGCCAAATTTATCTTCCAGGAGCATGGATTCGAGTTCTTGTTTGGCTTCATCCAGTTGGTTTAAAACAAGCACTCCTTTCCCTCCAGCCAAGCCATCAGCCTTAAGAACGTAAGGCGGGTTTAAGGTCTCTAAGAATGATTTACCATCTTCCACCGTACTCGCAGTAAACGTTTTATAGGCAGCAGTTGGAATTTCATGCCTGGCCATAAATTCTTTTGCAAAGTCCTTACTTCCTTCCAGTGTTGCTCCAATTTTATCAGGACCGATAACAGGAACATTCTTTAGTTCATTGTCTGATTTAAAAAAGTCAACAATTCCGGCAACCAAGGGTGCTTCAGGGCCTACAACCACCATTTCAATGTTCTTGTCAAGAACAAACGATTTAATGGCGTTAAAGTCATCTCCCTTAATGGCAACATTTTCCCCGAAGCTCTCTGTACCACCATTTCCAGGGGCGATATAAAGTTTGGTAAGTAAATCACTTTGGGCCATTTTCCATGCTATGGTATATTCTCTACCACCAGATCCAAGAAGGAGAATTTTCATCTTAAATATTTTGGCGCAAAAATAAGAGGGCATTTAAGTAATATACAACTTCGCCTGGGATAAATACGATTAAATTAGAGCTTGCTCTACCGAGATGAATTGATCCAACAGTTCGAAATCAAATACTGCTTTTAAATTAAGGCTTCTTCCATTAATTTTACTGCCAATGCGCAAGATCAATATTCCAATTTGGGTTCTCTCTCTTTTATTTTTCTTCTGTTCAATTGGCGGCATATGTCAGCAATACATTTATAAAAATTTTAACTCTACACATGGCTTACCCAGCAGTGAGTGTTACGACGTAGTTCAGGATTCAAAAGGTTATATCTGGATAGCAACTGACCATGGAATCGCTAAATACAACGGACAGGAGTTTAAAGTCTTTGATCAGAATAATGGATTAAAATCCAACGTTGTTTTTAGGCTATTTAGTAAAAACAACAGAATTTGGTTTTTTACTTACAATCAATATCTACAGTATATTGAAAATGATTCTGTCAAGACCCCATCTTATTCTGCCAGGCTTAAAAATATTCTTGATAGCATTGGCGCTAAAAGCTCTGAACTTTCTGTGGATTCAAATGGTTTACTATTATTATCCACGAAAAAACATATTCCTCCCACGCAGTTTATTAGGGTAGGCCCCAACGGTGAAATTGAGATCTTAAATAAAAAAAAATCAGAAGAGTATCAATTTTACATTCAATTGGATGTTGGGCACTCTCCAGTTCAGGGTGGTTGGTCTAATGACCTAATGAGCCGAAAACACGAACCGAGTGTTTGGTTTCAGCGATCAGATAATGTTCAAAATTCGTTTCGTTTGAAACTACTGGATGGAAAATTTTCTATTAATGAAAATGTTTCATACGTGATTCAAAATGATCGCCTGGAATTGTTTTGCGCACAAAATCTGATATACAGTATACATGGAAATAAAATGTTAGACAGCATTTCGGTAACGAATCAAATTGTTGGTTCCTTAGTTAAAGTTGATTCCAATTCATTTGCTCTAGGCAGGCAAGGCAAATCGCTTATTAGATTCAATAGGAGAAAAGGAAGTTTAAACCAAGTCGATTCCAGTAATGTTTCTATAAATTCCATTTCTGGAGGAATGGTAGACCAGGAAGGTGGGCTTTGGTTAACGTCGATCAAAAATGGAGTGTTTTATATCCGTAACCCCAATATATATACTCTTCCGGAACCATTTGACGGAGAAAGAATAAATGGTTTAATTCAACATCAACAAAAAAACTGGGTCGCAAAAGATGATTATGACCTGTACTCTATTGATCCGATAAGTCAAACGGTTGTTGATCACTATATTTTTAAGGAGCAATTTCGAGGATTTAAAAAGTCAGGAAATAAATTAATAGTATTAAATCTTGAGGCAGATGTTCCCAATGACGATAGTCTTGAGTTTATTCAAACTTCTGCGACGGGGTCAATAATAATGGAAGATACATTGGTTATTGCCGGCCCACTGTCGGTTTATTTCATAGTAGATCGAAAACTCATTCGCATTGACAGCATGACAAGTCCAACTGTATATAAGTGTGTTAATAGAAATAAAAATGCACTCTATTTTGGCACGCTAAATGGAATTCAAAAATATGACCTTGGTTCGCAAACCTTTATTGATGAACAAACGGTTAATCCCAGCATCAATTTTCAAATAAATGCGATTGAAAAGTTAGGAGATAAATTGTTGCTTGCTAGCAATGGTAGCGGCATAATTATCATTGATAAAAATGATTCCTTAGTTTCAACAATTGATGTGGAACATGGGCTTTCTAGCAATTATTGCAATTCAATATATAAAGCAGGGGATAGCACTTTCTGGATTTCGACCATGGGGGGAATTACCAAGCTCAGTATTTCGGGTTCATTTCAAATCAAGACACAGGTCTTTAACCAAAGCCATGGTTTATTAGCGAACGAGGTTCTTTGTTGCAACAAAATTGGAAACCATCTTTATGTTGGTACGCAATTGGGTTTATGTTACATTGATTTAACAAAGGAGCATTTTAACACGACCTCCCCTAAGGTTTACCTAGAAAAAATAACGGTTAACGATTCGCTTCTTAACTCTGGAGGTAATGTTAGTCTCAGTAATACAATGAACGACCTTCAGTTTTTTTTTGCAGGGCTTACCTTTAAGCGACTAGCCCAGTACAAGTTCAAATATAGGTTGCTACATGAGAATGAAACAAGTGAATACATAACGTTAAATCAACCTCAAATTCGATTACCTAATTTATCGCCTGGAAATTACTTATTTGAGGTTCTTGCGGTTAATAATGATGATGTGGAAAGTATAGAACCCGCTCGTTTTTCTTTTACAATTTTGCCCCCCTGGTGGGCCACCTGGTGGTTCCGAGGAGCTTTGGTTCTAGGTGTTGGGTTAATCATTTATGGGATACTAAAATTTAGATTCGATCAATTAAAGAAAAAGAACGAGCTGGAAACCAGAACCAAGGAGTTAAAACAAATGGCATTAAACGCACAGCTGAACCCTCATTTTATCTTCAATTCAATGGGAAGCATTCAGAGCCTTATTATGGAGGGAGAACTGTTAGTTGCAGAGAATTACCTGACCAAATTTTCCAAACTTTTGAGGTCGGTTCTTAATCGATCCAGTGAACATTTTTCGATTCTTAAAGAGGAAATGGAGTTGGTTAAAGACTATGTCAATATTGAGAATCTGAGGTTTAAAGGCAAAATTGAATTGGTTGTGGACATTAATGGAATTGACACCAATAAAACCAAAATTCCGGCTATGTTAATACATACTGTTGTTGAAAATGCAATTATTCATGGAATATTACCCTCAAAAAGACAAGGGATGATTAAAATCTTGTTCAATTTGGTGAAGGATTCTAACCATCAAATTCGTGTAGTAATTGAGGATAATGGTATTGGCATTGCTGAATCCAAAGTAAGAAAAGAGACAAAGTTATTGTCACATGAGTCTAAGGGGTTGAACATAATCCATGAAAGATTGCATACGTATTCTTCATTGTATCAAGGCCAGTTTTCGATTACTCATTCCGATTTAACCGAGGGAGATGGAGGAGAAAAGGGAACAAGAGTCGAATTAATTGTTCCAAGTAAACCTTGCTAACAAAAGCTTTGAGAACAATTAGGTGGTTTTACTGTCCCAAAAATTCCAGAGCGGCTTTGTATTCTATCCGTTTATCGTTCGAGATTCCAATTAAAAAGGCGTCTTGAATTCCTGCCATTCGCACTTTCTTAAGAAGCTGTTCTGCCTCAATAGCATTCTTTAACTCACCAGTATAAAAACGAACCGGAGATCCGTGAAGGACATGTACCTCCTGATTTATTTTACGCTCATACTTGATGAGTTCATACATAGGATCGGTACTGGTAACATTGGCGCCAATTTGAACCGCTAAGAATACGTTATCATTTTTTCGAATCTTTGGAGTTTTCGCAGGTTTGCTGCTACTGGTTTTGGCTTTGGTAACAGAACTTCCAGAGTTACCATTTCCATTCTCAAGGTTTCGAGCTTCCTCAAACGAGATCCTGGACCCATTGTTATAAACCACAATAAAGGCATCAATAATTCCTGAATTAAAGGCTTTGTTTTTAGTGGCCTTGGCCTCGTTAAAAGAACCATACTTTCCAACCCGGTATTTGGTCATACCAGATTCTTCGACTGAATAAATGTCGTTGCCAAAGGGTGCATATTTAGAATCTGATGTTGAAATTTTTCCTGTTGCTATTTGAACAGCGTAGTGAAAATCATTTGGGACATAATTCTTTTTAGTTTCAGGTTGAGTTACAGCTGCAACTGGAGCCACTTTCGGTGCCTTAACTTTTGGTTCGGCAGGTGCTTCTACTACCTCTACCGGTTTTTCTTCTTCCACCGGAGCCATTACAGAAACGTCTTTATGCCTGACGGTATCCATAATTGTATTGTCAACCACTTTTTCGGGTTCTTCTTCAACGTTGGAACCATCTTCATCATTTGCTATAACGGCTCCCGCTACTACTGCTCCTGCCGCAACGGTAGTTCCAGCTGCAACAGCGCCCGAAGGGTCGTTAACACCTTCAACAGCATTCGAATTGCTTCCTGTGTTGTTAGCGATTTCTTCCTTGGGTTCTGATTCCTCAACTTCAGAACTATCTGCATCGGCTTCTACAACTGCTCCTGCGACAACCGCTCCTGCTGCAACTGGCGCAGCTGTTGATACATCACGATGTCTGACCGTATCCATTACGGTGTTGTCAACGATTTTTTCAGGTTCTTCTTCAACACTGGAACCGTCTTTGTCATCTGACACAACTGCACCTGCTACTACAGCTCCTGCCGCAACGGTAGTTCCGGCTGCTACGGCACCCGTAACAGCACCAGGGTCGACAGATCCGTCAATTCCTTCTGCTGCGCCCGAACCCTCTTGGCTATTGGCTGATTCTTCTGTTGCGGGTTGTTCTTCCACAATTCCGGCCCCAACAACGGCCCCCGTAGATACATCTGAATGACGCACCGTGTCCATTACTGTTGTAGATGTTGAAGCCGGTTCAATTTCCTCAACTTTTTCCTCTTCAACTTTTGCGCTGTCTTTGTCGTTAGCTATTACAGCTCCGGCAACAACTGCACCAGCGGTCGCTGTGGTTCCGATTACCACTGCACCAGCAACTGAACTGGGATCAGCGGAGGCATCAACACCTTCAGTTCCATTCGAGTTATTAGCATTATCAGCGGTTTCTTCAGCTGGAGTTTCCTCTTCCTCAATGCCGGCACCAACCGTAGTACCTGTAGATACATCGGCGTGGCGTACTGTGTCCATCACAGTAGGGTCTGCAGGTGCGGTAGGTTCTGCTTCACTTACTCTATTAAGGTCTTCCTCCTCAACCTTTGAACTATCCTTATCATCGGCAATAACGGCACCAGCAACAACTGCACCTGCCGTAGTTGTTGTACCGGCAGCAATCACCTCTACACCATCATCAACATCTTCCATTTCGGTTGAATCAACTTCCGGAACAGGTTGAGACTCATTGAGGATAACCGTATTCGATGCAACAGCACCTTCTTTGCAAGGGGACAAAAAATACACTTGCAAATTAGTTGTCTTGTTCAGCGATTTGCTCACATTAGCATCCAATCCAGCGTAATCCGTTTTCTTGGGCTTAGCCAAATCAATGGATTGCGCCTTTTTAAGCCAATATTTAATTTCTATCAGGGTGTTGTCTACGAATTGAAAGTTAAATCCCTCGCAAGCGCAGTCTCCATGAAGCTTTAACTGGCTCATGCCATGTTCAATTAGCTCCAGTTCTTTCTTTGCATTTTCCAGGTATCTTCCCAGTTTTTCATTATCGGTTACTGACTTTCGCTCCTTCGCTGTTTGCACAAAAGCTTGAGTTTCGTACATGCCTTTGTATAGCGATTGAACTTGTTCGTTAATTACAGCAACCTCTTCCTTAAACAAGTCACAATCAGCTACAGCCTGCAACTGAGAAGTAATAACAAGAATTGAAATAATTAAAAGATTTTTCATCTAGTTAATGCTTGGATAGATTCCAAAAATAAGCATCTTGAACTAAGTTCCTAAGTTATCACCCTTATTCAGCCAATTAATAAGGCAGGTTTACGCAACAATAGATTAGAAAACATCCTGAATATTGTATTCAATTCCATTAAATGCAACCTTATCGCCAGTTTCCTTGTTGACCAAACCCTTATACAAAGGAGCTTGTGTTGAAATTCCAAAATAAGCATTGCCTTGAACATCAAACTCCTCAATCCCGGTAGAAACGAAAAATGTCCTTTTATCGGTTACTACCACAGAGCCAAATTCAATTTTTGAATGAGCCAAAGCGGGATCAATCAAATTCAGTGTTTCTAATTCCGCCTGAGCAAAGTCCATTTGAGTGGCAAGGGTATCTAATAACTCAATATCGGAGTCCTTTCTTGACTCACTTTGACTTGCAGTTTCTTGAAAATCATCTCCAATGGTTACAGCTTTCAACTCATCAATCCTTTCCTGAAAGTCATTTATTACGGTTCTCATTTTTGCTTTTCCGGCTTCCAGTATCTCCTTTTTTAAACTTAGCTTATCCATGTTGTTCATTTTAATACTACGAAGTTAAATAGAATCATAATCTGAAATGCTGATGATTATCAGTAAGGAACCTAAGCCAGCCCTAGGTTAAATTTACCTTGTTTAGATTATATTCCATTTTTTGGAATTAACACTTTTCAATGGATAACTATGATTCTTGCTTCTCAAAAAGTTTTGTTGCTATTTATACTTTGGCAAAAAATTGTTGGGATGAAAAGAATTGCCGTACTTATAGTTTTAATCTGTTTAGGGTTTAGTTATTCAAGCCAAGGGCAGTCGTGTCTGGAAAATTATCGAAAGGCTTTTATGGCTCGTGGTTCTGAAGATGTTGTTGACAGTACCTATGAAGATGTAATTATTAGCATAAGAGCGGGTGAAACCAATGAATGTTATTTGGGCATGGTTACCGTTAGAAATGGCAAAATATTACTCGATAATTTCTACATAAAATTGGAAGATAATACTTATGATAATATTGGGCCACGACTCAAAAGTGGTCAGCCTCCGGTGGAAATAAATAATGGTGTTTCTCAGCTTATTTTGGACAAACGGGACTCGAAGTACAACGTTGTTTTTGTCAGTCATATAAAACCCAAAAAGAAGGGGTTTATGAAGGCGCCTGATTTTGATTTGAATTAAATGACTTGCTAGTCTTCCAAAATTCGGAGTAAAGACTCATCTTTTTCAACCTTTCTTATTTGGTTGAACAACTCTTCAAGAAATTCAATTTGAAACGCCAGTTGATCATCTACAATTGGATCGGTTTCAGCAGTGGAAGTTTCACCGCTATTGGCATTCTTGCGAATTAAAACCTGGATTTCTTTTAGCCCATAAAGACATTCTTCTTTTACCTTATTCTGATTGGAGGAGAAATATATGTTTTTCAAATGGGCAATTCCCCTGTTGGTTGTCTCGATATTATTAAGCCTAACGATGTATTTATGAAACTGCCATACATATGCTTTTTTGCCATAGCCACTGGTAGAATTGTTCATGTTAATCAACCAATCCAGTTCTTCAGGACCCGCGAACCGAGAAAATATGTCCAATACCTGGTAGTTAAGTGTAGCGTTTTTGGAGCCTTTAAATCTTACCGCCTGCTCGTAAGCCAAGGTAGAATCAACCTGAGTTAGAGTTGATAGCCCGGTGGCAATTACTGCGAAACTACTATCTGCTAGGGCTTGTAAAGTTGCTTGCTTTATTTCATCCTCGGTGCCAAAATTTGCCAATACGTTTAGTGCTTCAGCTCTTACCTTGGGGTTTGGGTCGTTGTTCGATAGTCCCATTAAATTACTTCTCAGTCGAAGCGAATCAATTTGATTCATTTTATATGACAATTGCAAGGCCTGAAGTTGTATGCCATAAAACGAAGAATTTATTGCTGAAAATAACAATTCACCGGATTCAGGTTTTAAAATAGCGAAATCATTCAGTTCTTTAAGGGCCTCCAGCCTGTCTAAAAACAAGGGAGCATTGTAGTACTTAAATTGAAGTTCTACTTCGCTAAGGTTTTCTGTCTTTTCACATAGAAGGTATTTTTCGGCATCAAAATTTACCAATTGAGGCCTCTCTCCATCATAATAAAAAGTTTGCCTTTCTTCAGAGATTACATAATCCATTCGCGTTACTCCCGAACGGGTATAAACATCGATTTTAATTGGTAGTCGGTAAATGGGGGTGCTCTCCCGATCTCTTACCTGGACAATGTCCACTGAATATTGCTTGTTAATACTATCATAAGAATGAGTGAACTCTAGAAACGGGTGTCCACTTGCAAAAGCCCATTGATTAAAAAACCAATTGAGGTCTTCACCGGTAATTTCTTCGAAGCACAAACGCAGTTGATGCATTTCGGCACTCTGATGTGCATAGCGAGTAAGGTACAATTTCAAACTGGCAAAAAAGGCTTCATCTCCAACTACATTCCTTAACATGTGAAGTATTCGAGCTCCTTTACTATAACTGTGTCCATCAAACATTTCATCCATTTCGTTGTACCTGAAACGAACCCAGTCTTCCTGTTTGTAGCTGCTTTCGCGCAGGTAAGACTTCAGATTCCCATGGAGTTTTAGTGCGGCGGTATCTCCACCATATTTGTATTCATACCACAGGTATTCTCCATAGGTGGCAAAGCTTTCGTTCAACGGAAGGTTAGACCAGCTTTCACAACTTACCAAATCACCAAACCATTGGTGGAAGAGTTCATGAGCAATAATGTCGTCAGGATTATAATCGAGAAGCTCTCTTTTGTGATTTTGGACAAAACTTCCGTGAATGGTTGCGGACGTATTTTCCATGGCACCAGAAACAAAGTCCCGAACAACTACCTGACTATATTTATCCCAGGGGAATTCAACACCCAGTAGGTTAGAATAGAATTCCAGCATTTCAGGGGTGTTTCCAAATATGTTGCGGGCATCTTTTTCGTATTCTTTTTCCAGGTAATAATTTACTTCCTTCTCACGCCACTCATCAGTGGTGATGGTAAACTCACCTATTGCTATCATAAATAAATATGGACTGTGGGCTTTATCTTGCCTCCAGTAGTCCGTTCGTGTTCCATCTCCGTTGAGCGAAGAGAACTCAAGTATTCCATTACTAAGAGTGGTGTACTTTTCTGCTACAGTAAGTTTAATCTCTTGGGTAGTTTTTTGATTCGGTTGGTCAATGGTAGGAAACCAGCAAGAAGAGAAATTGGTTTCTCCCTGTGTCCAGATTTGAGTAGGCTTATTTGCTTCGGTACCATTGGGATTAATGAAGTAAATTCCCTTCGAAGCGGTGATAGCTCTTCCACCCTTATCGGTATTGGAGAGTGGTTTAGCCACATAATCTACTACCATTTGAAGGGTATCCGATTTTGAATAGGATGAATCGAGGTTGATAATGAGTTGGTTGTTTTTATATTCAAAATTCAAAGCCTTCCCGGAATCGGTTGTCACTCGATTTATTTGCATCCATTTTGCATCCAGCTTTAATTCCTGTTGCTTATAAAAATAAGGATGCAAGGTTAGCGTTGCGCGACCATTTACTTCTTGAGAACTATAATCGAATGATAGGTCAAGAGCCGTATGTAAAAGCTCCCAGGATTTGTTCGGTGTTGGCTGATAGGGAGGAAGTACATATTCAGAGTTAACAATAACCGTATCGAGGGTGCGCGTTTCAGATGCCTTAGGCAATTGTTCGGTCGATTGACAGGAATACAACAGCGTACCAACAAACAGAAAGGCAATAATTCTCAACATAAAGCAAATGTAAATTATGTCGCTTAAGTTCTCCTTTGATTTGTATATACATTTGTCCGCAATAGAATTAGCTATGATTAAAGTACAAGGCAGAGAAAAGGAAATTCAGGTTGAGTTTAACGGAAGTAACATTGAGCTCGATGGTGAGCAAATAAATATTGATCTTTTGGAAAACAAGGATGGTTCTTTTCACATCATTCATGACTCAAGGGGTTATACCATGAAAATTATATCTGCTAATCCGTCAAAGAAAGAGTTCGAAATTGAAGTAAATGGAACCATTTATTCATTAAGTGCAAAAGATAAATACGATGACCTCCTCGAACGGCTTGGAATGGACCTAAGTACTGAAGAAAATGCAGAGGACCTAATAGCCCCAATGCCGGGTTTGGTATTGGATGTAAAAGTTGAAGTTGGCCAGTCGGTTGCCAAAGGTGACTTGCTGTTAGTATTGGAGGCAATGAAAATGGAGAATAATATTAAATGCCCGGCAGACGGAGTAATAAAATCCATTGAGGTTGAACAGGGGGTGGCGGTGGCCAAAGGCCAGGTGCTTATTTGTTTTGAATAAAACGGCACAAAAAAAGGGCTGAATTATTTTCAGCCCTCTCCAATAAGATTTATATCCAATTCTACTTTACCAAAAGTTTGAACCCTTTACCATGAACATTGACTATTTCAAGTTTGTCATCTCCGCGCAGGTATTTTCTCAATTTGGTAATATACACATCCATACTTCTTGAATTGAAATAAGAGTCGTCTCCCCAAATGTGATTTAATGCGTAGGAACGATCGGTTACCTCATTGAGGTTTAAAGCCAGTAGCTTCAGTAAATCATTTTCCTTTGAAGTAAGTTTTTGAACACCTCCGTTAAGTTTCAACTCCTGAAGTTTGCTGCTGAAAGAAAAGTCTCCAATAACAAAGTCTTCTTGCTTTTGATGATCCCTTTCCTTTTTGGTCCTTCTCAAAATTGCTTTAATTCTCATTAGCAATTCTTCCATTGAAAAAGGCTTGGTCAGGTAGTCATCAGCTCCGAGCTTAAACCCTTCAAGCTTATCTTCCTTCATGGATTTAGCCGTCAAAAAGATAATAGGTGCTTCAGGGTTTATTTTTAGAACATCTTTTGCCAATGAAAAGCCGTCCTTAACTGGCATCATAACATCAAAAATGCATAGGTCGTAATGTGAAGTTCGATATGCTTCTAATCCTTCCTTGCCATTTCTGCGAAGATCACTTTCAAATCCTTTAGCTTGCAGGTATTCACTAAGTAGATCACCTAAGTTTTGGTCATCTTCAACTACAAGTATTTTAATCGACTCTTTTTCCATGTTTTTCAGTTTAATATATTATGCATTGGAAATGTGACTGTAAAAGTAGTACCTTTATTTAACCGACTCGCAACAGATATCTTACCATCGTGCCTTTCTACAATAGATTTCACATAATTTAAGCCTAATCCAAAACCTTTGACATCGTGTCGGTTACCAGTTGGAACCCGATATAACTTATCAAATATTTTCTTCTGGTTTTCTTTGCTTATCCCAATACCATTGTCGCAAATGGAAAGCACAAAATTATCCTCGTCATTCCAAGCTTTAATTTTTATCTCAGGATCCTTGTTGGAATACTTAATTGCATTATCGATTAGGTTGTGAAGCATATTAGTAATGTGAGCCTTATCCGCTAAAAACGTATGTGTTTTAGCTTCATTGGTATAAGTAATGGAACCATTTTTACCTTGTAGTTGCATTTGAAATTTCGAGATGGCCGACTCAATAATTTCATTCATATTCGTTTCTGCCTTGCTGAGTTTAAATGCTTTGCTACCCCAAACTGCACTCTTTAAAACATTTTCAACCTGATTGAATAATCTCTTGTTTTCAGTATTAATAACGGTAATATAACGCCCCAGTAACTTGGGGGTTGCCGAAATATCAGGATCTGTCAATGCTTCACAAGCAAGAGAAATGGTACTAATTGGAGTTTTTAGTTCATGCGTCATGTTGTTGATGAAATCATTCTTAATTTCGGATAGCTTCTTCTGCCTTAAAATGGTTTTGATGCTGTAAAAGAACGCCAGAAAAATGATCACGATTATTAATAATGAGGCAACCAAAAGAAAAGAAATTGAAGAATAGATATAGTTGATTTGTTTAGGAAAGGTGATCTTCAGTGAATTGTCCTGAAGGATTAAGTCTTTAGGAAACAACAGGATGGAATATTCCCGTTTCATCTTAAAATCCATGGAGGGCAAATTGCCCAATTTGTATTCCTTGTCCTGATTATAAATACCGTAATAGAACCTTGTGGTTATCCCTTCTTTCAATAATTCTTGTTGAAGTAACTCTTCCACATGCACCGCGTTAACCCTGTTTTCAATGTTTTCGGAGAGGTCAATTTCAATCAGACTTCTTACAATGTCACTTACCAATACTGTTTTATTAACAAGCTTGTTCTGTAAACCCGTATCCAACTTGATGGGCAGGTCGGAGGAATAGTAGCTCTGATCATTTTCTTTATTCGAAGAATAGTCCATTGGACCGGGAGAGTTTTGTACCATTGGCTTGTGTTGCCCAATGGTGATTAAGTCGGTAACGGTTCTCTTTCCTTCTTGCTCCTCTACTATTCTTACTTCAATGCCTTCGTCTTTTTTCTCTAAGGTTTTATAAACCAAATATTGATAGGCCGAATCGCTGATTAAATCATCAATTTGTGCTACGTTTTCATCACTGGTAAACAGAAAACGACCTTGTTGGTGAGATTTAATTTTTTTTATGGCTTCTTCCTTTTCAAGAAGATTAATCACATTGGTCAGCGCTATATGAACTGATCTTTCAAAGTCTTCCTTCTTAATTGTAACGGCTTTACTAACCCAATAAAGCTGAATGCTAACCAAAGCAATCAGTGACATGGATATACCAACAATAAGCCAATGAATTAGTTTGTTGTTCATAGATTTCGAAAGGCAAATGTATTGTTGAAAACCCAGTAAAATAGGGGCTTAACAGCATTTAACATGCATAAAACGAATCTCCATCAATTTATAAATCGGGTTTTGAATTGTGATTTTTTGAATATTATTTGTCAGTTTTAAATCCATATTAAGACAATTTTTTGTGCAAAATTGCCGGTTATTTTTTGACTATTGAATTAATCACTCAAAGTAACTAGATTTGAAGCCAAATAAAATTACACTTGTATATGCACAATATTCTTATTAAAGCGTCGAGATTAATTCTTCCAATAGCACTGGTGAGTGCTGTTATTCTCAGTACGAATAGCTACGGGCAGACAACTGTTAAACCAGTTACAACAGATACCATTTGTTCAGGAACAACAGTTCAGCTTTATGCTACAAGCAGTCGTGTTAGTGGGGTGAGCTTTTCATGGGCTGATACTACAGGAGCTTCCACTGTTTCACCAACCACTGGAGATACAGTAAGTGTTTCACCAATGCAAACCACACATTATAGGGTTATTGGAGATTCTTCAGGAGTTAAGGATACAACCTTTTATACCGTTACGGTAAATGCATTACCTGTGGTTAAAATGACCTTGAGTGATTCAACACCTTGTTTTAGAGATACATTGTGGTTGTATGGTTCGGGAGCTAAAACGTATACCTGGGGTTCAAGTTTGAACGATCCTTTTGCAACTGGTGATACGGTTTATGATATTGCACTTAGCCCAAGAAGATATTGGGTTACAGGAACTGACTCAAATGGCTGTAAGGGAAGGGATACCATGATTACAACTGTTCGGCAATTGCCCAAAGAAACTATTCAGGGATATGTTGGAGGATTTAGCCTGGGTTTTGGTCAATCGGTATGTTTTGACGAGCTATTAACAATTAAATCCAGCCACGGTAGGAATACGTATAAATGGAGCCCTGCTGCAATTGTGGGTGATACAACAGGCCCCCAAACAACATTAATGGTAACTCAAACAGTAATGATTACCGCAAGAATAGATAGTTCTAATGGATGTTTTGTGGTATTTCCATTAACCTACAACCCGTCAAACATTAAACCTCTTTTGATTAGGACATGGAAATCCGATTCAACTATATGTATAGGAGATACAGCAAAAGTGTCCATGGGTGGTGCAAATCAATACCATTGGTCACCAACAGCAACAGTTGTTGATACAACAGCTGCTGATGCGGCTTTTTTCCCATCGGCAACTACCGATTACACAGTGAAAGGGTTTACAAATGGTTGTACAGCGTCCATGACGTTAAAGGTAGGAGTGAATCCGATACCCGATATTTCCCTTTCCCAGTCCTCTAATGGTAAAGTATTGTGTGTTGATGTTCCTGATACAATCACGATTACATCGAATGCTGGTGTATTGTTCGATTGGGGATTCGGTGTAGTATCAGCAGATAAGATTAAGACCATAACACCTGGAAAAACGAGTACCATTACTGTTAAGGCTATTTCTGCCTTGGGTTGTATTAATGACGCTCAAATAACTATTAATGTTGATACTACTTGCGGGACTCCATTAAGTGTTGCCGGCAATATTACAACTGGTGAAATCAAAACCTACGTGGTTCAGAATGGAGAGTTGCATATTGAGTTTGGCAATGTGCCGGCCGGAAGAGTTCAGGTTGAATTAATTGGAATGACCGGAGCAACAATTAAAAGGTTTGACTTACAGGAAGTATTATCCAACGATAAAAGAGTTTTGGATATGCCAGAGATTTCACGTGGACTTTTTCTTCTTAAAATTTCTGGGGAGGAATACGAGATCGTAAATAAAATAATGCGCTAAATTACGCTAATATTTGTTGAAGAAGGCCGATCTGTGATCGGCCTTTTGTTTATAAAAATCAATGAGAAATTTAGTTAACAAGTTACCGGAACAGATAAAGCATGCTGTAGAGATTGCGGATAATGCAAAACTGGATAACGCAACTCAGCCAATTTTGAACGTGTGTATATCAGGTCTAGGAGGCTCTGGAATTGGTGGAACCATTGTGTCTCAATTAACGGGAGACAAAGCCAGTATTCCAATTATAATCAATAAAGATTACTCACTTCCATCTTTTGTAAATAAGGACACCTTGTTCATTGCAAGCTCATATTCGGGCAATACAGAAGAGACATTGATTGCTTTGGAAAAGGCTCAGAAATCTGGAGCACAAATTGCCTGCATTACATCGGGAGGAAAATTGTTGGAGATAGCAAAAGCGAATAATTATAATCATATTGTTATTCCTGGAGGCTACCCACCCAGGTCTGCCTTTGGCTACTCTTCTGTACAGCTGTTTAGATTGCTTACTCACTACAATTTAATTGATCAGGAATTTCGAACCGACATTAGTCGGGTCTATTCTCATTTGATCGAGTATAAGGAGGAAATAATGGTTGATGCCGAGGGCATTGCGGATAAACTTTTAAATAAGATTCCAATTATTTATTCCGATGCTGGTTTCGAAGGTATTGGAGTTCGCTTTCGTCAGCAAATTAATGAGAATTCTAAGATGCTTTGCTGGCATCACGTTTTGCCGGAAATGAACCATAATGAATTGGTTGCCTGGGCAAAGAATTACCCCGAAACAGCGGTAGTTATATTCAGAAATGAAGACGACTTTTATAGAACGCAAAAAAGAATGGAATTTGCCGAAAGTCAGATTTCTAAGTCAACATCTTCTTATACTGAGATTTGGTCGAAAGGGAATTCTATTGTAGAAAGGGCTTATTATCTCATTTATTTAGGCGATTGGGTTTCAGTAATTCTTGCGGAAAAGCAGGGAATAGATCCCGTTGAAGTGGACGTAATTGGTATCCTAAAAGACCAACTCGCGGATTTATAGGTTTTGCAAAAAGTATATTTCGAAGATTTAGGCCTTGTAGATTACCAGAAATGCTGGGATTATCAGGAGCAGCTGAACCAACAAAACGTACAAATTAAGCTTAGAAATCGTAAGAACATTAATTCCCAGGAAGACACCACGCATCATTTATTATTCTGCGAGCATCCCTTGGTTTATACTTTAGGAAAAAGTGGGTCTATGGACAACTTGAAGCTCAATGCCAATGAGTTGGAAGATATATCTGCATCTTTTTATAAAATAAACCGGGGAGGGGATATTACCCACCATGGGCCAGGTCAATTAGTAGTTTATCCCATTTTTGACTTGGAAAAGTTCTATACCGACATTCACCGATTCTTGAGAGAATTGGAAGAGTCGGTGATTCAACTGCTTTTAGAATACGGTATAAAGGCCGGCCGGTATGATGGTTATACCGGTGTTTGGTTGGATCCGGATGATGAGCTTAAGGCTCGTAAAATTTGTGCTATGGGTATTCGATGCTCTCGATGGGTGACCATGCATGGAATTGCCTTAAACGTAAATAACGACCTGGGCTATTTCAATAACATAATTCCGTGCGGAATTGAGGATAAGCAAGTGACTTCAATAGCTCAGGAATTGGGCAGCCTGGTTAAGATGGATGAAATAAAATCTGTACTATTGAATAAGCTATCCAGTGTATTTGGGATTGAATACATCAATTAAATGAATAAGGGCCTAAAAAAAGTTTTACTTGCGTTAGGAGTTACAATACTGCTGCATTTCGTGTTGGTAGTCACTGGAAATTTGCATCTCTATCCAACATTGAACAATACTATTTTTAAAGGAAGGTTTGGGCCGGCGATTGACGAATTCCAGGTTTTTAGTAATCGCGAAGTAAAGGCAAATAATCATATAGCCTGGCCAGAAAAGCTTAATGAATTTGAGTTTAGTGAAATTGAGTCTGAGCTACATAAAGAGCTTAAAACGGTGGCTTTTGTTGTTGTAAAAGACGATACCGTTCGTTATGAACATTATTGGGATGGATACGATAAGGATAGTAAAAGTAATTCGTTTTCAATGGCCAAGAGTTTGGTTAGCATTGCCATAGGTGCTGCTCTACAAGATGGATCAATTCAATCGCTTGATCAAACGATATCAGATTTTATTCCGGAATTTGAAGGCGGAGCTCAAGTAACCATCCGTGACTTATTGATGATGAATTCAGGGATCAATTTCGATGAGGATTATATCAACCCTTTTGCGTATCCGGCAAGGGCCAATTATGGTGATGATTTATGGAAACTGACTCTAGGTTATGAATACCAGGGAGATAAAAAAGGGCAGTTCACCTACCTTAGTGGTAACACCCAGCTGCTTTCGTTCATAATCAATAAAGCGACAGGTAAAACCCTTTCAGACTATTTTTCAGAAAACGTGTGGTCAAAGATTGGGGCAAAAAATGATGCATTGTGGAGCCTTGATAACGACAATGGATATGAAAAGGCCTTCTGCTGCTTCAACAGCAATGCTCGGGATTTTGCAAGAATTGGAAAGCTGTATTTAGATTCTGGCAAATTCAATGGAGAACAAATTGTTCCCTCCTGGTATGTAAGTGAATCGCTTAAGGAAGTTGACCTCGTAGAAAAGAATGGTGATCCTTGCATCCGGTATGGCTATCAGTGGTGGTTAACTAGCTTTAGGGATAAGAAAGTATTTTATGCGCGGGGAATCTTAGGCCAGTATATATTAGTTATTCCAGAAGATGAAGTAATAATTTGCAGGCTTGGTCACAAAAGAATTAAACCAAAAGGCAACGAGCATCCGAATGAAATTTACGCATACATGGAAATGGCGTACAGAATTTTTGGAGAAAATTTATAGGCTATAATTTGCCAAATGAAGATAGAGCTTTGGTAACCGCACTGTCTTCACTATTTAGGACTGGATAATATCCCATACTACCGTAAATATTTCTTCCTATCCCGGCCTTCAAACGATACAGTATTTGATTTCTTGAGTTTTCAATCCCTCGTTCATCCTTTTCGATACCCTTACTTTTGGCAAACTCATAAAACTCTTCTTCAACACCACCTTTTACCGTGAATTCATCGATAAAACGGTCCACATCTCCAAAAGACAACAGGTTTTCTCTGTTATGATCAGAGTAATCGAAACTAAATTGATAAAAAAGCCCCTTGTAATACAATTTTGAAAGGTAGAAACTGGCGCCCGAAGTATCCAGTGGGACAAAAACATCCGGCATAATTCCACCACCTCCATATACTGTTTTTCCACCGGGAGTGGTGAACGGAATAGAATCCTCCAATTCAATTCTTGATGAATCCTCCAACTCGCCATTTTCGAACCGAACTCGAATTTGATCATGATAAGCCTTAGTTCCATTTTTATAAGAACGTTGGATGCAACGACCTGTTGGAGTATAATATCGTGCAATGGTCAACCGGGTAGCACTTCCATCAGGCCAGGAGTTTTGCTCCTGCACCAACCCCTTACCAAAAGACCTCCTTCCAACGATAGTTCCTCTGTCATTATCCTGCAATGCTCCAGCGACAATTTCACTGGCCGAAGCGGAACCCTCGTCAATCAATACCACCACGTCAACGTTTTGAAGCTGACCATCTGAAGTCGCATGATACTCCTCCTTAGATCGTGCTCTTCCTTCTGTATATACAATGAGCTTACCATCACTTAAGAATTCGTCAGCCATTTGGATAGCAGCATCCATAAATCCCCCGCCGTTACCTCGCAGGTCCAGTATGAGTTTTTGCATACCCTGATTGAGCAGTTTGCTTGACTCTTGAACAAACTCGTCAGCCGTGGTTTTTGCAAATCGGGATACTTTAATGTACCCAATATCAGGTTCTATCATGTATCCAACATCCACACTATAAATTGGAATTTTATCCCGAATAATGTTGAAATCAAATACCTGGCTTTTGGCATCTCTTACAACACCTACTGTTACCTCTGTACCTCCTGGACCTTTTAAAAGCTTCATAACCTTTGCATTGGTAATTCCAACGCCAGCCACCAGCTCGGAATCTACTTCAACAATTCGATCACCAGCTTTAAGTCCAACCTTCTCCGAAGGTCCGCCACTGATCGGATCAATTACGACAATGGTATCTTTTTGAATACTAAACTGGACACCGATACCCTCAAAGCTGCCTTCGAGCGGTTCACTCATAGCCTGAATATCTGCAGCCGTTATATAGTAACTGTGTGGGTCAAGCTTTTGAAGCATGAATTCGATGGTTTCATCCATTAAGAATTCACGGTCCATACTATCTACATATTCTTGTTCTACGTAGTCCAGGATCTGGTTCAGTTTATTGGACGTATTGGCATAAGAAAAAATCTCCGAATTAGTGGGGTTATTTCCAGACTTGAATGACCCCAGGTAGAAACCTGAAATGAATACAATTGATATAACTATAGGTAGAATGCTTGACTTCAAAAGTTTCATACAAATGCGAAAGTATGAATAATGGCTTTTTGCGCTTCTTAAAAATTGTGATGAGCTACCATTAGGGAGTTATCTAAAAAATTTTGACAACCCTATTTTGAGGTGTTCTATGTAATGCTCTAATGTTTACTTTTGCGCATCTTTTTTGAACCCTAAAACTGGATTGCCGTGGGAATGAAATTGTCAGAATTTAAGTTCGATCTTCCTCAAGAATTGATTGCTCAGCACCCTGCCTATAATAGAGATGAATCTCGATTAATGGTTATTGACCGCAAAACGGGCGAAATTGAGCACAAAGAATTTAAAGACGTTTTAAACTATTTTGGAGATGAAGACATAATGGTGCTAAACGACACCAAAGTGTTTCCAGCTCGTTTATATGGTAACAAGGAAAAAACTGGTGCAGTAATCGAAGTATTTCTTCTTAGGGAGCTAAATAAAGAAAGCCGACTTTGGGATGTATTGGTTGATCCGGCAAGAAAAATTAGAATTGGCAATAAACTTTACTTTGGAGACGATGATTCGTTGGTGGCTGAAGTAATTGACAATACTACCTCCAGAGGAAGAACATTGAGGTTTTTGTTTGAAGGAACCTATGAAGAGTTTAAAACCAAACTGTATAGTATGGGTGAAACGCCTCTTCCAAAGTATGTTACCCGTCCGGTTGAGCCAGAAGATACAGATCGTTATCAAACCATTTTTGCCAAAAACGAAGGAGCTGTTGCGGTTCCTACTTCCGGTCTCCATTTCAGCCGTGAGTTGATGAAGAGGTTGGAAATTAAGGGGGTTGATTTTACCAGTCTAACACTTCACGTTGGCTTAGGAACATTTAGAGCGGTAGATGTTGAAGACTTAACGAAACATAAAATGGATTCTGAGGAAATGTTTATTTCCCAGGAATGTGCGGATCGTGTTAATCTAGCTAAAGCGCAAAAGAAAAATGTTTGCGCAATTGGGACCACCGCACTTCGTGCAATGGAGGGAACAGTAAGTACGTTGGGCCAGTTAAAGCCATATGAAGGTTGGTCTAACAAATTTATTTTCCCACCCTACAATTTTCAAATCGCCGACTCTTTAATTACAAATTTTCATGAACCCATGAGTACCTTACTTATGATGGTTTGCGCATTTGGCGGTTACGATTTAATGATGGAGGCCTATCAAACAGCAATAAAAGAAAAATACCGGTTTTTGAGCTATGGTGATGCCATGCTCATCAAGTAATTGAAAAAAATCGGATAATATATTTTAAAAAGGAGAACTTTGTTTCTCCTTTTTTTGATTTATGACGTTTCAAAAAACAGTAATAGTTGTAGCCGGAGGGCAGGGTAACAGGATGCAGTCAGAGTTGCCTAAACAATTTTTATTGCTTGGCGGCAAACCAATTCTGGTGAGAACCATTGAACGGTTTATTGAATACGATAATCAAATTCATATCATTCTTGTTCTTCCCGAAGAGCACGTTCACATCTGGGAAGAAATTGCAGTAGAGTACCGGGTAAATCACCTGATTGATGTAGTAACTGGTGGAGAAACCCGATACCAATCCGTGCAAAATGGGATGAAGCTGGTTCGTGGTAACGGGGTTGTAGGAATCCATGATGGAGTTAGACCTTTGGTATCCCTAGAAACCATATCAATATGTTACGAGCATGCATTCCAAACCGGAAATGCCATTCCCGGGTTACCGGTCGAAGAGACATTGAGAAAGGGTGATAAATCCAATACCGAATGGGTTGATCGGAATGAGTATTGGACCATTCAAACACCACAATGCTTTAAAACAGAAATTATTCAGAATGCTTATTCTCAGCATTTCAATCCTAAGTTTACCGATGATGCTTCCGTGGTAGAATCCATTGGTCAGAGGATTAATCTGGTAATTGGAAACAGGGAAAATTTAAAAATTACCAGACCGGAAGACCTGGAACTTGCAGAAAAACTAATCGGTAGTCGTTGAAGGAGGATATTAGAAAATATTCCATTGAGGAATTAGGTGAGATCATTCAAAGTATGGGTGAAAAACCTTTTCGGGCCAGGCAAATAAAGGAGTGGATTTGGAATAAATCCGCACATTCATTTGATGAAATGACAAGCCTTTCAAAAGACCTAAGGGAAAGACTTAAAGAACGGTTTGAAATTTTACCGGTTGCCATTTCTGAACATCAAAAAAGCGATGACGGAACCATTAAAGTTGCTTTTACAACCCACGATAAAAAGGTAATTGAGGGGGTTTTAATACCTACTCCTAAACGAATGACGGCCTGCATTTCTTCTCAGGTTGGATGCAGTTTGACGTGTAAATTTTGTGCTACGGGCCAATTAAAAAGGCTTAGAAACTTAACAGCTGCCGAAGTTTATGACCAGGTAGTTGCTATTCGGGATTTGGCCGATAGAGAATACGAAAAGCCGTTAAGCAATATTGTTGTTATGGGTATGGGAGAACCCTTGCTCAATTATTCGGAAATGATGAAAGGGATTTCATACATAACATCCGAAGAAGGGTTGGGAATGAGCCCAAGGCGAATAACACTTTCAACAGCTGGAATTGCTAAGATGATTATGAAGTTGGGGGATGACCACGCTAAAATTAACCTGGCTGTTTCACTTCATGCAGCTAATGATGAAAAAAGGAGTGCAATAATGCCGATTAACGATCAGAATAACCTGGATGTATTGGCAGAGGCCCTCAATTATTATTACCAAAAAACAAAGCAACCAGTAACGTTTGAATACATCATATTTAAAGATTTTAATGATTCGTTAGATGATGCTAAGGAGTTACTGGAATTCTGCAATACCATTCCTTCAAAAGTTAACATCATAGAATATAATTCGATAGATGGTGGTGAATTTCAACAGGCGGACCCTGATAAAGTGGATGCCTTTTCTGCATTTCTTGAGCGAAATGGTGTTGTAGCAAAAATTAGGAGGAGCAGGGGCAAGGACATTGACGCGGCATGTGGTCAATTGGCTAATAAAAATAAAACCGCGCATCAAATGAACGTAGGTTGAGCTTTAGGAATATTTTTGGACTTCTAATTAGTACATGAGCATCGTTGATGAAATAAAGAGGCCGATTGAAAAGGAGATGATCGAATTTGAAACTAAGTTCAGGTCCTCAATGAAAAGCTCGGTACCACTCTTAGATAAAATTACTCATTACATTGTTAAACGAAAGGGAAAGCAAATGCGCCCCATGTTTGTTTTTCTATCGGCCAAAATGTTCGGTGGAGTTACCGATTCCAGCTACCATGCCGCCTCGTTAATTGAATTGCTACACACGGCAACTTTGGTACATGATGATGTTGTAGATGACGCCAGTCATCGCCGTGGTTTCTTCTCCTTAAATGCGCTTTGGAAGAATAAAATTGCCGTATTGGTCGGAGACTATTTACTCAGCTCAGGGTTGCTACTGGCTGTCGACAAAAACGAATTTGATCTCTTAAGAATTGTTTCCGATGCAGTAAAACAAATGAGCGAGGGTGAATTGCTGCAAATTGAAAAAACAAGAAGCCTGAACATGGAAGAGAGTGTGTATTTCGAAATTATAAAAGCCAAGACTGCCACCTTGGTTGGTGCCTGTTGCGCTGCTGGGACGTCAAGTACCGGACAGTCGGCTGAGGTAGTTGAAAAAATGCGCTTGTTGGGCGAAAAAGCCGGTATCGCATTTCAAATAAAGGATGATTTATTCGACTTTGGATATGGTGTAAATATTGGCAAACCTACGGGTATTGATATCAAAGAAAAGAAGACAACCTTACCACTTATTTATGCACTGAATAAATCCAGCTATTTGCAGCGAAGAAAGATTGTTAACCTGGTAAAAAACCACAACGAAAATTCTGCTAAAGTGGCGGAGGTAATTGAATTTGTAAAGCAAAGTGGTGGAATAGAATATTCCATTGAAAAAATGAATGAATTCACCAACGAAGCCAAATCAATCCTTAGAGAATTTCCACAGAACGAAGCGAATCAATCTTTAGAAAAATTGATTGATTACACGATCTCCAGAAAGAAGTAACCTTTATATCTACTTAAAAGCAGGAATACCTGTAACATCCATTCCGGTAATTAGCAAATGAATATCATGAGTTCCTTCGTAGGTAATTACTGACTCCAGATTTGCCATGTGGCGCATACATGGGTATTCGTTGGTAATTCCCATAGCTCCATGAATTTGCCTGGCTTCCCGGGCAATGTTTATTGCCATATCCACATTGTTTCTTTTGGCCATCGAAATTTGTGCAGAAGTAGCTCTTCCTTCATTTCTTAGTACACCCAATCGCCAGGTTAATAGCTGGGCCTTGGTAATTTCCGTGATCATTTCAGCCAATTTCTTTTGAGTAAGTTGAAATGCCCCAATGGGTTTATCAAATTGGATTCTTTCTTTGGAATACCTCAAGGCCGAGTCGTAGCAATCCAAAGCGGCACCAATTGCTCCCCAGGCAATGCCAAACCTTGCAGAGTCTAAACAACCTAGAGGCGCTCCTAATCCTGATTTGTTTGGAAGTATATTCTCCTTGGGAACCTTTACGTTTTCAAAAATAAGCTCACCGGTAGAGGAGGCACGAAGTGAATGTTTACCATGCATTTCAGGGGTTGAGAAGCCTTCCATTCCACGTTCTACAATTAGCCCATGGATTCTACCGCTTTCGTCTTTCGCCCATACTACAGCCACTTGCGCAAAGGGAGCATTTGAAATCCACATTTTAGATCCATTCAACAGATAGTGATCACCCATATCTTTAAAATTGGAGATCATACCTCCAGGGTTAGAACCAAAATCAGGCTCGGTTAGCCCGAAGCAGCCCATCCATTCGCCTGAGGCTAATTTGGGTAAATATTTTTTACGCTGCTCTTCACTACCATATTTCCAAATGGGGTACATAACCAAAGAACTTTGTACAGAAGCCGTTGACCTAACTCCCGAATCAACCCTCTCTAACTCCTGCATTAGCAAGCCATATGAGATTTGATCAAGGCCAGCGCCACCATATTCTTCGGGGATGTAGGGTCCAAATGATCCTGTTGCTGCCAATCCAGGTAAAATTTGATTTGGAAATTCACCACGTTCATAGTAGCCCTCGATAATTGGAGAAACCTCAGCCTTCAGCCAATCTCGGGCCGATTGACGAATTAGTTTTTGTTCATCAGACAACAATTCATCCAATAAATAGTAATCATGTGCTTCGTACTTATCCATTCTTCAAACTTTCTGTTACATTTGGGAGGCAAATTTATCATTCTAATTTTTCCGTTTAACGCTGAGACTCGATTTAAATGAAAATATTTAAGCACCTTGTTTGGCTTGTGCCAGCACTCATAATTGTTGTGTATTCCTGTAAAAAGGAAGTATATGATACAACCCCCCCTACTAATGATCCCGCATGTGATAGTATCACTTATTTGAAACATATCGAGCCCATATTTTCGGCAAAATGTGCGAGTTGTCATTTCGCAGGTGGTTCCGGACCGGGAGATTATACCCAGCTTTCAAATATTCAGGCGGATAAGGAAAAAATAAAGCACCAGGCGGTTACCAATTCGTTTATGCCCCAAGGAGGTTCCTTAAGCGAGCAGGAAAAATATTTATTAGGTAAATGGATCGACTGTGGTGCCACCGGTACCGAACCGGTGACAGATCCAGCTTGCGACACCTTGCTGTACGAAAAGCAAATGAAATCTCTTTTTGATAATAATTGCATTGCTTGTCATTTCGCAGGAGGTCCAGCACCGGGAGATTTTACCAAACTTTCAGTAATAAAAGATCAAAAGGATAGAATAAAATTTCGAGCGGTGGAAGCTGGAACAATGCCTCCGTCGGGCCCAATGAGCGATAAGGAAAAAGAAATGTTAGGAAAGTGGATCGATTGTGGTACTAAAGGAAATGAAGTGTATAACGGTCCTGTATTTATGAACGACGTTGATTCAATATTTATAAAGCAATGTAATGCATGTCATACCTCTGGAGGCTCTGCACCAGGGAACTATACAATTTATGACACCGTGAAACAAGCAATAGAATCAAAAAATCTGGAACACCGGGTTTTTATTGTTCAGGATATGCCTCCGAGCGATACACTTACAAAATCAGAGAGAGTTAAATTAAAAGAATGGCTTGATGCCGGATACCCTAAAGAAAAATAAATTATGAATAGCAAAAACCTTGTATTGGTGCTGATATTACTAGCGCCGTTTATTTCTTTTTCACAACTTTATAAGTCAGAGAGTTCTTATATCAAATTCTTTTCAGAAGCTCCGTTGGAAAATATTGAAGCGGAAAATAAAAAGGCTACGGGAGTACTTAAACTCGATAACAATCAAATGGCCATTGTAATCCCAATCAAGGCCTTCGAGTTTGAAAAGGCCTTAATGCAGGAACATTTCAATGAAACCTATATGGAAAGTGATGTCTATAAAAATGCCACATTCAAAGGCTTTATAGACCAGAAAATCAATTGGAAAAAAGATGGTGAGTATGATGCCAGTGCAACCGGCACGATGCATATTCATGGGGTAGACCAAAAAGTTACCATTAAAGGAAAGCTTACCATCAAGGATGGTAAAATAAAATTAGAATCGAAGTTTAATATATCTATTGCTGATTACAAGATTAAAATCCCTTCTGCAGTGGTAACAAATATTGCAGAAGTGGTAGAAGTAACCATGAATATGATGCTAGGTCCAAAACAATAAATTGATAGATTATGAGAGTATTTCTTTCCATTCTTTTACTCATTTTTTCAGTTAATCTTAATGCACAGGACGATCTATTAGATATGCTGGAAGAAGAATCTGATGCGGATAACAATGAAGAGGTATTTGCCACGTGGAAAACCATGAAATTGGTAAATATCCACTCAACCGAAATGGTAAAAAAGAATGCATTGGATTTTAGGGTTGCACACAGATTTGGTAATATGGGTGTGGAAAGTGGAGGAGGACCGCATTCCTTTTATGGATTGGACAATTCTGCGGATATTAGAATTTCTTTCGATTACGGGATTACTGAACGTTGGCAAATTGGAATTGGCAGAAGCAAATACAATGAGCTTATAGACTTCTCTACTAAGTATAAAATATTAGCGCAAAAAGAAAAGAAAGTACCTGTAACCATTGTTGCTTATGGGGCAGCTGGAATAACCCCGGAAAAGGACCCAGATACTCGATACGATGATTGGCAAAATCGGATGTCATATTTTCTGCAAGTGTTAATAGCTCGAAAATTTGGGCAACGGTTTTCAATGGAATTGGCCCCTTCTATGTTACATAGAAACATGGTTACTAAAGTTGTTGACCCGGATGGAAATACATTAACAGACGAAAACACGAATTACTCGCTGGGAGTAGGAGCAAGGTTTATGATCACCAAACGTGTTGGAATTATTGCAGATTATGTTTACACTTTTTCGGAATTTAGAGAGAATTATTCACCACGAAATTTCTATGACCCTTTTGGAGTTGGGGTAGAAATAGAAACCGGAGGGCACGTATTTCATTTAACGTTGACCAATGCGTCAGGCTTGGTTGAAAATAATTACATACCCGAAACTAATGACTCCTGGGCTAAAGGAGGAATTAAACTAGGGTTTAATATTTCACGGGTTTTCCAATTGGCCAAGCACTAGGCAAGTTAAGACAGCTACGGAATTATTTTTAGTGATCTTTATTGTCTGCATAGTGATTTAGTACTTTTCTTTGCTGACAAGAAGAAATGATTTAATGGGTAGTTTTTTTTCGTCGCTGTTTTCTACAAATGGGCAAGAACAGGAGTTTTTTGGTAAAGAACCATTTTCTCCGGATTGGATCATTGCTTTCTTCTTACTCCAAATTGTGCTAATAGCCTGGTTAAGATTATATCATCCCAATCGACTTAAACTATTAACGAATTCTTACTTCAATAATCGATTTATCGATCAGTTGACACGAGAAGAAAAATCAGCGGGAATATACAATTGGGTAGTTGAACTGCTATATTTTATAAGTTTTACAACACTTATTTACCGGACAAATAGTAATTTTTCCGTATTCGACTTTGATCTGGTTGGAGGCCTTGAGTTCACAATAATATCCTTAGGTCTTTTACTATTTATCTTATTTAAATCATTATTGATGAGGTTAATGGCGTGGTTGTTTGACGTCGAAACCCGATTCAGCGATGTCCATTTTTATCGTTTTCTAAATCATTCAATTTTAGCCTTCGTTCTCTTTCCAATTTTAGTGCTGGGAACCTTTTTGCAATCTGGTGCAAATTATTGGATTGGAATTGCATGGGTAATTGTCACTATTATTTATCTATTCCGCCTCTTCAGGTCTGCGGTTAGATTCTGGTCTTATAATTCATTTTCAATTAAGTACATTATTTTGTACATTTGCGCGCTGGAAATCCTACCGTTGGCATTCTTTGTTAAAGCCTCATTTAACAGCTTGAATAACAACGGAATGTAGGTGTTGTTAACACGTGAGGTGGATAAGATATTGGAGGAATATTGGAAGATCTGAAAGTAAAGACCATTTTGGTTTCGCAACCTAAGCCGGAAAATGAGAAGTCACCCTATTTCGATTTAGCAGGTAAAAGCAAATTGGAAATAGATTTTCAATCCTTTATTCATATTGAAGGGTTAGAGGCCGGAGAGTTTAGAAAACAAAAGATCAATTTGTTGGATTTCGGAAGTGTAATTTTTACCAGCCGAAATGCGGTTGATCACTATTTTAGAATGGCGGAAGAAATGCGATTGCAGATTCCTGATTCTATGAAATATTTTTGTACTTCAGAGTCTACGGCGTATTACTTGCAGAAATATGTTGTTTACCGAAAAAGGAAAATATTTCACGGAAAAGGTGGCTTCGCCGATATCATTCCACTGCTTAAAAAATATGGTGAAGGAAGGTTTCTTTTACCAACTTCAGATGTCTTAAAAGACATTATTCCAAATACATTAGAGAAGCATAGTATTGATTACCAGCGCGGTATATTTTATCGAACCGTGTGTAGTGATTTGTCTAGCCTGGCTGATGTATTTTATGATATTTTGGTGTTTTTTAGTCCTTCAGGGATAAAATCATTGTACCAAAATTTCCCTGATTTTCAGCAGAACGGAACACGGATCGCCTGCTTTGGTCCAACAACACGGAAAGCAGCGGAAAGTGAAGGACTTATGGTTAACATATTTGCACCCTCTAAAGAAGCTCCAAGCATGACTATGGCAATTGAACAATACGTTGCCAAGGTCAATAAAAAATAGAGTTAGCGAACTTAATTGTTAAAGGGTGCTTGTCACCCTTTTTTTTTGCAATGTTGTCAGTAAAACAAAACCTCGGAAAGAGGGAAAGAATAAAATCTAAAATAGAAGTTGACCTTTTGTTTAGAGAAGGCCAGTCTTTCTTTTGTTTTCCTTTCAAGTTGGTGTATTTGTTAAAAGACATTGGAAGTGAGCAGTCGAGAACCAAGCTGTTAGTTTCAATTCCTAAAAGAAAATTTAAAAAAGCCGTTGATCGCAACCTGATTAGAAGAAGGATAAAAGAGGCTTACAGGCAAAGTAAGAATGAATTAGAACTTCCGGATAAGGGTAAGGAATTACTGCTTTCATTCATATATGCTCACGATGAAATAAGAGATTTTAACGAACTTCAAAAGAGATTAGCTCTATCTTTACACAAGCTGAATGTGCACTTAGAATCACACAAATAATCTCCTTGAATATGTTTAAAAAAGTTCGTTTTATTATCCTTGGAATTGCTCTGGCAGGTGGAGTCGTATTAACCAGTGCTGTAAGTGATAACTATTTTGAAATATCTAAAAACCTTGACATATTTACCAATGTCTACAAGCAGTTGAACATCTATTACGTTGAAGACACCAAGCCAGGTGAGCTAATGAAAACAAGCATAGATGCCATGCTTCGATCCCTGGATCCTTACACCGTGTATTACCCTGAATCTGATATTGAGGATTACCGTTTTTTAACCACAGGGCAGTATGGGGGCATAGGTTCGCTTATTCGAAAAAAAGGAGAGCATATTGTTATTGCTGAGCCCTATGAGGGTTTTCCGGCCTACAAGGCTGACCTACATGCAGGAGATATTATTCTGTCAATTGATGGTAAAGATGCCGTAGGAAAATCAACCAATGAGATCAGTCAAATGCTCAAAGGTCAGGCTAAAACCAAATTGGTGTTGTCCATTGACCGAAACGGTGAAACATTTGAAAAAGAATTAGAAAGAGAGACCATTAAAATAAAAGACGTGCCTTATTTTGGTGAAATAGCTCCTAGAGTGGGCTACATTAAGCTTAATGGTTTTACTGAGACAGCAAGCAAAGAATTATCTGCAGCTTATAAAAGTCTAAAAAGCGATGAGCAGATTGATAAACTCATTATTGACCTTCGGGGAAATGGCGGTGGGTTATTGAATGAGGCCGTAAACATTGTCAATTTCTTTGTGGAAAGAGGACAGGAGGTCGTCCACACCAAAGGAAAGTTGAAGGAGTGGGATAGGAGTCACAAAGCTCTTAATGCACCCATGGACCTTGAAATTCCCATGGTTGTATTAATTGATGGAGGTTCTGCTTCTGCAAGCGAAATTGTTAGTGGAGCATTGCAAGATTTAGATCGGGCGGTTATTGTAGGTGAAAGATCTTTTGGAAAGGGGTTGGTGCAACAAACCAAACCTCTTTCTTATAATTCTCAATTGAAAGTTACGGTTGCAAAATATTACATTCCAAGTGGTCGATGTATCCAGGAATTGGATTATGGAAACAAGAAGAATGGAAAGGCACAGGTGGTGGCTGATTCACTTTTAAAACCATTTTACACTAAAAACAAGCGTCCGGTACTCGAGGGCCATGGTATTAGACCCGATGTGCAGGTTGACTTACCTGAAGGTGCGCATGTTACTATAAGTTTAATTCAGAACAACCACATCTTCGATTATGCAACCAAATACTTTTATTCTCACGACAGCATTATAAACCCAAAGGAGTTTAGGCTAACCGATGCAGAGTATGAAGATTTTATAAAGTTTCTTGATGGAAAAGATTACGATTATGAAACCAATAGTCAAAAATTGTTGAGCAGGCTAAAAAAGGCATCAAAAGAGGAGAAGTACTATGAGAAGTTAGAAGATTCTTTTACGGCAATGGATCAAAAATTAGCAAACAACAAGAGGAATGATTTGGATTTACACAAAGAAGAAATTAAGAGTATCCTAGAGAACGAAATTGTTTCCCGTTACTACTTTCAATCAGGCAGGGTAGAGAATCAACTGGCAAAAGATAAACGACTGTTAAAAGCTGTTGAGTTATTGAATGATTCAAAGGAATACAATTCCATTTTAACTTTTGTGCCCAAAAAGAAAATGGGCAAGAACTAATTCAATATATTGGCTGTTTCCACGTTTGTGGCCATGATTGTTGAAGATGATTGCGCAGTACTTCACGTATAGGAACTTATATATTCTTGGCTTTTCGGCACTTTTTTTCTGCCTTCCTGTTTCAGTTTATGTCTTAAGTATTTCACAGTTTTTTTTAGGGCTGATCTGGCTTGTAGAAAGAGATTATATTCAAAAATTAAAAAGGGTTGCGGGTAATAAGTATTTCTGGCTTTTTGCTTTGCTTTATTTACTTCACATTGTAAGCCTGCTCTATACTTCCAATTTTGGAGATGCATTGGACGAATTAAGAATAAAACTACCATTATTACTGGTCCCGTTCTTCTTTGCCTCCATTCCTAAACTATCGACGAAAGAGTATAAAATAATTGCGGGCTTCTTTATTTTGGGGCTTATTATTTCAATTGGGGCTTCTTACTATTTGTATTATGTAGAAAAAGACAACCTTGCGTTTGACCCCAGAAATGCTTCTAGGTTTGTAAGTCATATTCGGTTGTCGCTTATGCTGGCACTTGGCTCAATTATGCTGGGGTATGAAGCAATTACAACACGCCAAAATTGGGCATATAAATCAGCATTACTTATAATAGCAATGGTGTTTCTGGCCTATATGATCTCGCTGAAAATGTTAACCGGTATTGTGGTTTTTATAATCGCCCTTTTTATTATTCTGGAACTCCACCTATTTAGTCAGAATCGAAAACTTTTTAAGCTGGTTGCCTTGGTTCTTCCAATTGCTATTTCTGCATTAATTGGGCTCTATGTATACTCTTTCGTTAAGACCTTTATATTTCCCAATGTTGTTGACTACAGTGAACGAGTAGAAAGATCGGCGAATGGTGGAAAATACGATTACCATCCTGAAATTTTGCAATTGGAAAACGGAAACCGAGTTTGGGACTTTCTGAGTGAATATGAAATGGAAATTGCCTGGGATAAGAGATCTGAAATTAAATACAAGGAAAAAGAACTTACCGGGCAGCCAATACGGGTGACGCTTATTCGCTTTCTTACCTCTAAGAATATCAGGAAAGACAGATATGGTGTTGAGGCTTTAAGTGAAGACGAAATAGAAGCGATAGAAAATGGGGTGACCAATTATCGATTCATGACCAATAAAGGGTTGTCTAAACGGATCTATGAAACTGCCTGGGAGCTTCACAATTATTTGGTTAATAAGGACAACCCCTCTGGAAATTCGGTTGCTCAGCGAATTGAGTTTTGGAAAGCAGCAAAGCATGTTATCAATAAAAATTGGCTGATTGGTGTGGGTGCCGGCGACCTTAAAGACGAACTGAATTTGGCTTACACAGAATCAAATTCCGTATTGAATGAAAAGTATCGAAGCAAGCCCCACAATCAATACATCACTTTCTTTGTTTATTTCGGTTTTATTGGGTTGGTGTGGTTTCTAATTGTGCTATTACAAAGCTATGAGGCCTTAAAAAAGGATATTGTTGGAGTGTCATTTTTTATTATAGTTACTCTGTCAATGATAACCGAAGATACCCTGGAGACACAGATTGGTGCAAGTTTCTTTATTGCATTCATGGGGCTGTACACCATAGGCTTAAGGCATGAAGATGTTCCAAGTGCTGAAATCAGGGATTGAGAACTTCGGTATAGAGGTCAATGTATTGGTTGATGCAAGATTCCCAGCTAAACTTATTGCTATAGTTTATACAGTCCTGTTTAAATTTTTTCGGGTTGTTTTTAATATCGCTTAGGCCATTTTTTATCGTGGAAATCATTATTTCTTCAGAGAAGTCATCAAAGTAAAAGGCAAGTTTGCCTCCTATTTCCGGCAGACTTCCATACCGGCTTAAAAAGACAGGCTTACCATACATCATTGCTTCAATAACCGGGAGACCAAATCCTTCAGCCATGGAAGGGAAGAATAATGCTTCACAATTTGCATACAGCCAGTTTTTGTCCGATTCACTAATCATTCCCGGGAGAATCACTTTTTCTTCCAATTGCATTTCTTTGATTAACGATTTAATTTCATTGCCATAGCTGGTTTCATGATTTCCCGCTAACACTAATACCGAGTCTTCCAGCTGCCTGGCAACGCTGAGAAGCGTATGAAAATTCTTTTTTCTGCTTAAGATTCCAATCGAGAAGAAAAACTTTTTATCACCTATGTATTTGGGTTTAATTGAATCGACATGTTGTTCTATTGAAACACCATTGTAGATCATTCTTACTTCTTTTCCTTTTAGATCAAGGTGCGATTCTATTTCCTGTTTTGAATAATTAGAAATGGTAGTAATCACATCGGCACTATCAACCCCCTTCTGTAATTGTTTTAAGTACTTGGCTCTTTTTCCTCCTGACTTTTCTACTAAAAAGTTGAGATCGTGTATCGTCAAAATTTGTTTGGAAGCTTTGTTTGGGAGGTGAGAAGGAAATTGATGGAGGCTGTGCCAAAGGTCAAATTTTCTAGCATTGGAAAACACTCGATTTACAAAACTTGCCTTGCTTTGCCTGATCCGAGTATTCAGTTGGTCTTCATTTTTATCAGGGACCAAACAATTTATCTCCCAATGTTCAGGAGCCAATTGGGCAAGTGTATTTACAAAATTGAGAGAAAACTGACCAAGGCCTGAATTAAGGTTTTTAATTTTATATGTGTCTATCAACACAGATTTCATTTTCGGTCCTTATTCATTTGTTTCAAGATCAGGTATTTTTTTACACTAGCTTCAGCTGATATCCAGGCTATCATTACACCCATTTTTCCATCCAAAAACCCAAGATTGAAAAGGTACATGCTAATAAACTTTGCTATTCCACTTAAATAAGGTTTAAAAAGTCCAACTTGTTTGCCTCTTTCAAACAGGCTTTCGGCACTTAATTTCACATAACCTTCCGCTCTTTTCCTGTGCTCGTCATAAGAGTTATAGGAATAATGATTTAAATCTCCATCCAGGTGAACGGTTGTGCAACCGTTAGGCAGCTTTAAGGTTTCATGCACAAATTCACCCTCCCATTGGGTACCCTCCTTCGGAAAAATTCGCGTCTTTTTATCCGGATACCAACCGCTATGGTGAATCCAATGCCCGCAATAATTAGTCAGTCGATTAAAAGAGTATGCACAAGTGAGTCCTTTGCTTTTTTCTTCAAGAATTGCATTGATCAACGTTTGATCCAATTCTTCATCCGCATCAAGAGACAAGATGAAGTCGTGTTTGGCTAATGCATTGGCTTTGTTCTTCTGTGCACTATAACCCAGCCAAACTTGCTGAACAACCACACAGTTCAGTTGGTTGGCTAATTCAACAGTATTGTCTGTAGAGTTCGAATCTAAAATGATTACCTCATCCGCAACTTTTTGAGCAGCTAAAACACATCGCTCAATGTTTTTCTCCTCGTTCAATGTGATTATTACGGCAGAGATCTTAGTCATTTGATTCTATAATTTGGCAAATATGATTAATTATTAGACACCATTAGGGAAACTGCTCCAGTCTGAAGAGTTATTAAATAGATGGCTTTGAATGACTAACGTTTGGAGCAAAAGCTGGAACAATTCACGACAAACAGGACATTTGAAGTAGAAATTAAACCATTGAACGGTTCAAGAAAATTGTAGTTTTGCTCTCCAAATTTTGAACGCGTTTCATGGATAAATTTTCATACGTAGGCAATGGTGATGTAAATGCCGTTAATAGCCTATACGAGCAATACCTTCAAGATCCCGAGAGTGTAGATTTTGGGTGGAAAAAATTTTTTGAAGGCTTCGAATTCTCTAAAACTGATTTTGAAGATGCCGGTGAAATACCACAAAATTTTCAGAAGGAATTCAAAGTCATTAATCTGATTAACGACTATCGCTCAAGAGGCCATTTGTTTACAAAAACTAATCCCGTTAGGACAAGAAGAAAATATTCACCAACACTGGACATTGAAAATTTTGGTCTGGATAAAGGTGATTTGGAAGTTGAATTTAATGCCGGAGCTGAAATTGGATTGGGTAAAACCAAGCTTAAGAATATCATTGAGCATCTCGACCAAACGTATTGTACTTCAATTGGTATTGAGTACACGTACATTCGACAGCCTGAGGTTATAGATTGGATTAAAAGCAAAATTGAGCCAACAAAGAACACACCAGACTTTAATAAAACCGAAAAACTTGAGATTCTTAAAAAGCTAAACCAGGCGGTGGGATTCGAAAGCTTCCTGCACAAAAAATTTGTGGGTCAAAAACGTTTTTCACTGGAAGGAGGAGAGGCGCTTATTCCTGCGCTTAATACTGTAGTTGAGCATGGTGCGGAAAATGGTATTCAAGAATTTGTTCTTGGAATGTCACATAGAGGTCGGTTAAATGTATTGGCCAATATTTTTAATAAATCGTACGAAGCCATTTTTACTGAATTTGAGGGTAAGGAGTATGAGGACAATCTGTTTGATGGTGACGTGAAATACCATTTGGGGTATTCATGCGATGTAACTACCGACAGGGGGAAAAAAGTATTGATGACCCTAGCGCCAAACCCTTCACACCTTGAGGCAGTAGACCCGGTAGTAGGAGGAATTGCAAGAGCTAAAATTGATGATTACCTAAACGATGAAACCAAAATATGCCCTATTCTAATTCATGGGGATGCTTCCATTTCCGGGCAAGGTGTTGTGTATGAGGTGATACAAATGGCAGGCCTTGACGGTTATCGAACCGGAGGAACAATTCACATTGTAATAAACAACCAAATTGGGTTTACAACCAACTACATCGACGGAAGGTCAAGTACTTATTGTACCGATGTTGGAAAGGTAACTTTAAGCCCTGTTTTTCATGTTAACGGTGACGATGTGGAGGCAGTGGTTCATACGATAAAGCTAGCATTGGAGTACCGTCAGAAATACCACAAGGACGTATTTATCGACCTCCTTTGCTATAGAAAGTATGGGCACAACGAAGGCGATGAGCCTCGTTTTACACAGCCATTGTTGTACAAGGCTATTGCCAAGCATCCCAACCCAAGAGATATTTATCTCGAAACACTTATAAATGAAAAAGTGGTCGGCAAAGACGAGCAGAGCAAATTAGAACAGGACTTTAAAGCCATGCTGGAAGATGACTTAAGTCGATCTCGTCAAAATGACCTCGCAGTTATAACTTCTTTTTTGGAAGAAGCATGGACGGGGCTAAAAGAAGCTGACCTTGATGATTTTAAAATATCGCCGAAAACAGGAGTAAGCAAGAAAAAGTTTCTTGAATTAGGGGAGAAGATCACCAACCTTCCCGAAGGCAAGTCTTTCCTTAGAAAGGTGGTTCGATTAATAGGAGCCCGAAAGACAATGCTTCAAGAGGGCACCTCGTTGGATTGGGCAATGGGAGAGCTTATGGCTTATGCAACTCTCCTGGACGAAGGGTTTAGTGTTCGTGTGAGTGGACAGGACGTAGAAAGAGGAACTTTTTCTCATCGTCATGCGGTTTTAAAAGTGGAAGATTCTGAAGAAGAATATGTTTCCTTAAGGTCTGTACAGAAGAAAAATTCAAAATTCGACATCTACAATAGCTTTCTTTCCGAGTACGGTGTATTGGGATTTGAATACGGCTATGCATTAGCATTGCCCAATACCTTACCCATTTGGGAAGCTCAGTTTGGGGACTTCTTTAATGGCGCACAAATTATTGTGGATCAGTTTATTACGCCAGGGGAAGACAAGTGGAAGGTTATGAATGGGTTGGTAATGCTTCTTCCACATGGATATGAAGGGCAGGGCGCCGAACATTCATCCGCCAGGGTTGAGCGTTTTCTTCAAGCGGCCGCAGAAAATAATATTCAGGTTACCAACTGTACCACTCCCGCAAACTTTTTTCACGTGTTAAGAAGGCAATTACACAGGCCCATTAGAAAGCCTTTAATTGTATTTACACCCAAAAGCTTACTTCGCCATCCAAAGTGTGTTTCGGCGATTGAAGATTTTACCAAGGGCGGTTTTCAGGAAGTTATGGATGATCCCTATGCTGATCCCAAGAAAGTGGAAAAGGTGATGTTTTGTACAGGGAAAATCTATTACGATTTAATTGAGGAAAGGGAAAAAAGAGGAGTAAACAACATAGCATTTATTCGAATGGAGCAGCTTTACCCGGTCCCTTACGATCATTTGGATGTGGTGTTGGAGAAATACAAGAAGGTTAAGAATTCGTATTGGGTACAGGAAGAACCTGAAAATATGGGGCCGTGGTCCTTTATTTTAAGAAGGTTTCCAAAAGTAAACCTGGAGCTTATCAGTAGAAAAAGTTCGGCTTCACCTGCAACGGGGTCAAGCAAAAGGCATGCTTCCAGGTATGCGCAAGTTATGGATGAAGTTTTTAAATAATCTGAAAACGGAATTAGAATAGGATGGTAAAAGAAATGAAAATACCCAGCCCGGGAGAATCAATTACAGAAGTTGAAATTGCATCCTGGTTGGTTCAAGATGGTGAATACGTAGAGCAGGATCAGGCGATTGCCGAAATTGATTCAGACAAAGCCACCCTTGAGCTAAATGCCGAGTTTTCGGGAGCCATTAAACTTATTGCCGAAGAAGGTGATGCAGTGGAGGTTGGAAGTGTTGTATGCTCGATAGATACTAGTGTAAAGGGTACCGCCAAACCTAAGGTTGAGGAACCAAAAGAAGAATCTGGTGCCTCCGCTAAAGCTGCTGGCGATACGCAGAAAAAGGAAGAAGCATCAAAACCTGCTACTAAAGAAGTAGTGGTGGATGCTAAAGCTACACCGGTGGCCCGTGAAATGATAAAAGAAAATGATATAAAAGCTTCATCTATTAAGGGCTCTGGTACTAATGGACGCATCACCAAAGGTGATGTTGAAGCTTATATTTCAGGTGGAATTGATGTCTCTGAGGCAATGCAGGGCTGGGGAGGAACCCGAAATGAGAGTAGGCAAAAAATGTCTATGCTCAGAAGGAAGGTTGCGCAACGGTTGGTTTCAGTGAAACAAGAGACTGCTATGCTCACTACTTTTAATGAAGTAGATATGAGTTTTGTGATGGACCTTCGCAAAAAACACAAAGAAGCGTTTCGTGAAAAACACGGAGTAAATCTTGGGTTTATGTCCTTTTTTACCAAAGCATGTACTGAGGCTTTAAATTTATTCCCATCAGTAAACGGAATGATCGATGGCAACGAAATTGTTACCTACGATTACGCAGACATTGGAATTGCGGTTAGTTCTCCTAAAGGCTTAATGGTGCCGGTGGTTCGTAATGCTGAGCAAATGAGTTTGGCGGAAATAGAAGCTGAAATTAAACGACTGGCTATTCGTGCCCGAGATGGAAAATTGGGCATTGATGAAATGACTGGAGGTACGTTTACCATAACAAATGGAGGCGTATTTGGATCGATGTTGAGCACACCAATTATTAATCCGCCGCAGTCAGCAATTTTAGGAATGCATAACATTGTTGAGCGACCCATTGCTGTAAATGGAGAGGTGGTTATTCGGCCGGTAATGTATATTGCGTTATCCTACGATCACAGAATTATTGATGGAAAAGAATCTGTTTCGTTTCTATATAAAGTAAAGGAAATGATTGAGAACCCGCTGAAACTAATGTTCGGTGCGAAGTCTCCTGAAGAGGTATTGTTAGGGCTGTAACCCGCAACTGTTTAATAAGAAAGTCGACTTATTGTTGGCTTTTTTTGTCGGCAATATTTTATTACTACATTTGTAGTAGTAAAACTACATTTGTAGAAATGAAAGAATTAAACAATACTGAACTTGAAGTTATGGAGTTTCTCTGGAAACTCAAAAAAGGATTCATGAAGGACATTGTAGAGCTTTTTCCAGAGCCTAAGCCGGCTTATACAACCATAGCAACACTTTTGAGCAGAATGGTAGACAAAAAATATATTGGATTTAATAAACTGGGTCGCGACAAGCAATATTTTCCTATTCTAAACAAGGAGGATTATTTTTCTTCACACCTTAAGAAAGTAGTTACTCAATTCTTTAATGGATCTCCTTCGCAATTTGCATCGTTTTTTACCTCTAAAACAGATTTAACCGTTGAAGAATTGGATGAATTGAAGAGCTTGGTAGAATCTCAAATTAATAAGAAAAAAGGGTCTAAATGATACAATATATAACAGAGACCCTGGTTCTTTCAGGAGTTGTCTACCTCATATTCTACTTAATTTTAAAGCGAAGCAAATTGTTTGGCTTTACACGTTACTTCCTCATTTCATCGGTAGTACTCAGCTTATTAACACCCATCCTGAAGTTTGAAGTTCTCCTCCCCAAACCCGTACAGCAATTGAATGCTGTAATAAGCTTACCAGCCTTAAACTCCGATAAAGAAAATACCAATGTTCTGGAGATTCATGAAGTTGCCCCCATTGAACATTCAATTTTTCCAACAAACGTTTATTTGCTTTTATATCTGACGGTATCGGGAATTCTATTGTTTCTTTATTTAAGAAACCTATATTCAATTTTGTCTTCTACACGCAATTCCAGCACAAGAAGAGGAAAACTTTCAATTGTGTTGTTGGATAAACCAATCAGCCCTTTTAGTTTTTTTCATTACCTGTTTCTTGATCGAAAAAAATTTGAGTCGAAAGAGGTATCGGAATATGTATTCCTACACGAAGAAGTTCATTCAAGCCAATTTCACAGTTTTGACATTTTGCTTGTCGAATTAATTACATGCTTATTCTGGTTTAATCCTTTTATGTGGTTTTTTAAAAAATCGGTAAAGGAAAATCACGAGTATCAGGTAGATCAAATTCTAACAAACAACTTGGGGCACCCTAAGGATTACATGAATGCCATAATCGATGCCGTCACTGGAATAAATGCGCCACCAATTGCCAGTAGTTTTAGTTATATACAAATAAAAAACAGAATAAAAATGATGGGAAAAATTGAGCCGAAGCGATTCAATCGCATTACTAAAATTGTAGCTTCAATGCTTCTATTGGTTACGATATTAGTGTTAAACTCTTTTCAGAATCAAGCATATGAACCATTTGTAGTGGTGCTGGATGCAGGTCATGGAGGAAAAGACCCGGGGTTTCATAATCATGAGATTTTGGAGAAAGAAATTAGCCTTTCCATTTGCAGGAAAATTTCAGCATTGAGTACAAGAGGGGAGGTGGAAATAATTTTAACCAGGGCTAATGACGAATTTATAAGCCTGCACGATCGAGTTCGAATGGCTAACAATAAAGAATGTGATTTAATGCTTAGCATTCATTCTGATGGTAATCCAAACAGCAATGTTAATTCTGAAGTTAATGCATTTCATGCCAAGGGTGAAAAATCTAAAAAGTATGCTCAAATGCTACTAAAGGACGGTATTGGAAAGCTTAAGCCTAAGAATGAGCCACGTCCCGCAAATTTTAAAGTGTTAACCGATCTAAGTTCACCGGGTGTATTACTAACCTTGGGAAACTTGAACAGCAAAAAAGACAAATCTCTACTCAGCAACCCTGACCAACAGGATAAAATTGCAAGGGAAATCTACAAGAAACTCTTAGAATTAAGGAATGAAAAGGCAAAGTATTAGATTACATAACCGTAAACTCTACTCTTCGGTTTTGCTTTCTTCCTTGTGCCGAATCGTTGCTGGCCTTTGGTTTTGATTCGCCATAACCTACACCTGTCATTCGAGAGGATGGAATTCCTTTTTTCACAAGGTAGGTTTTAACTGCGTCCACTCTTTTTTGGGAAAGAGTTAGGTTGGTTTCATCACTTCCGACGTTATCCGTGTGGCCACCCAATTCAATATTCAGGGTTGGGTTTTTGACCATAAGTTGGTATAACTTATTCAGTTCCGTTCTGGATTTGTTGAGTAAAACGGCTTTTCCAGTTTCAAAATAGATGTTGTTTAATTGAACTGTAATGCCCTTGATAATTGGATCCAGGAAGATGTCCAATTCAATGGGTTCAAAATCCCTTTTCTCTTTGTAGTTAAAAGAAATACTCTTAAATAAATAACCGGGAGTTTCAGCATAAAAGGCATATTCTGCACCCTCGGCTAGCATTACTAAATATTTTCCATTGAGTAAATTTGAACTGACCTGACCAATGGTTTGATCTGTTTCAATATTTACCAGTTTCAAAGAAGCTTCGATAGGTTTCTTGGTGATATTGTCGAAAACCTTTCCGTGAACGTAATTACTACGATGTCCTAATTTTAGTTCAGGCGGTACATCAAATGTCCAAATCCTGGATTGGTTCGAAGTCATGGATTGGTCACTGAATTCTTCCTTGCTAAAATATCCCTTGTCGCCTGTCGCATTTACAAATAATGAAAGTTGGTTGTTTTGGTCATTAATTGGATAGCCGAGGTTCCTCGGTTCGGTCCACTTGCCTTCTTCCATTTCGCTTAGAAAAAGATCGTAACCACCCATGCCTACATGGCCTTTGCTAGCAAAGAAAAGTGAGACTCCGTTGGGATGAAAAAATGGAGAACCCTCGTTTTCCTCGGTATTAATTAGCGAACCTAGATTAACAGGTGTATCCCAATGATTCTCATCAATTTTGTGACTAACATAAATATCAAGCCCACCAATACCTCCTTCCCGGTCGCTTACAAAATATAGAGTTCTACCATCGGCGGAGAGCGATGGCTGAGATTCATATGCCTCCGAATTGATATCAGCCCCAAGGTTTTTAAGTTTACTCCACTTATTGCCTTTAAGCGTAGAATAATACAAATCACAATTGCCAAAGTTTTCCCTCAGGTCTCCGCAATAACTGCATACAATGGTAGTACCATCTGCGGAAATAGTTGCTGTTCCCTCAGATTCATGACTATTAATGGTTCCCGGTAGTTTGTCCGGTTCCTGCCAGTCTCCCAGGAACAAAGAAATGTACAAATCTTCATTTTGCGAACCTTTGTTTCTTCTGGTAAAAAGCATCTTCTTTTCATCACCTGTTAGAATGGGAAAATATTGAAGCGAGTTTTCTTCATTGATCCAATTGTGCAAAGGCCAGGGGTCTATTTTTAAAGGATGTTTATACGACTTGGCTGCAAATTCACGGTTAGGCATAGAAGCTAATGCCTGTTCTTTTCGTTTTGGGTGTAGTTTCTCGTGGTTGATGTAACGTTTGTAGTAATATAGCGATGTGTCAAATATCCCATTGTCATTGTAGATGGCACTTAGGTTGCCAATAGAATTCATTCCATTCTTAGAATTACTATCCAGCACAACCACATTTTTAAAACAAGTAACCTGCTCGCTAGTGGGTTCGGCATTCTTTCTCAATGCCACTCCGAGTTGATACCAGGCCAGGGATAGAGTAGGGTCTACTTTTACAGCCTTCCTATATAGTTTTAAGGCACTCGCCATGTCCATGCCCGTTTCCAGAAGCATAGCTTCCTGAACCAATGCGGTGGCTTTTGTTGCTTGTTTTGATTGTGCCTGTAGTCCAAGAAAGGTAAAATAAAAAGCGGTAAATAGCAAGAATCTCATCGGACTAATTTTTTGCCAAAGTAGACCGGTTAAATGCAAAAAATATCGACGAAATGAAAATTGAGTTAATAGTTGGTTGTTAATATCCCCTTACAAAATCGAGTATAAAATAGGTTTGCTAGGGCTAGCGTCATTTTCAAAACTGGCGAAGCCAAGGTTCAGTAAATAACTACCATCCGATACTTCATTCGGAACATAAATTAATTCCGTTATGGAGCAATCAAATCTCGGATTTTCAGGAACGTTCCAAAATGCGTGATGGGCCAAAAGTTTTCCCTCATCTTCCTCCCGGTCAACGCTTGGCGTGTCAATTAAGATATGTTTTACGCCCATTTTTCTCAATTCATGGGCTACTGCTTCTTCCAGGTAAGGAGGGTTACTTGCTGAATATTGACGAGTTAATTTATCATCGTTGTTTGGTAATGTTCTAAAAACAATCGCCTCGGGTTTTTTATCACCCAGTGCTTTCTGCATTTGCTCCAGTGTTATTACCTGATCATTACCCATTAATTCAGGTTGAATAGTGACCAGTCGGGCTAAGAAAAAGAATTGAGTGATGTGTTTATTCACCGAATGGATTTCTTCTGTAATGTGCCCCAGGCATTCTGTATGCGTACCGTGACCATGAGGATTAAACTGAATGGTTCTAAAATTCACCGACCCTCCTTGACTTACCTCACCAACAAATCCATCACCTATAACCGGTTCTATAGACATAGGTTCAAGGTACCAGGCCTTCATGTTTTCAGGTGTGGCTTTCATGGGGATGGAAATGTCAATTGGCTTTTCCAGGTCAACGTTATAGGTTGCGCCTTTGTGTTCAATTTGGGCCTTCATGCAGAATTCTATTTACCCAAAAGTGTAGATAAATATTGAGTTAACAATCTCATAATACTATCGATTTGGTAAAGTTCTAAAATATACCTTTGTGTGCTTTATAATAAGCGCGTATTTTTTATGAGTGATTTCATTAAACACGAGTGCGGAGTTGCCCTCGTTCGTCTCCTAAAACCACTGGATTACTACGTTAAAAAATACGGGACGCCCTATTACGGCCTTAACAAAATGTATCTCCTAATGGAGAAACAACACAACAGAGGCCAGGATGGAGCAGGGATTGCCAACATTAAGCTCGATGTAGAACCTGGCAAACGATATATTTCCAGATATCGGTCTATCAGTAAGCAGCCCATCCAGGATATTTTTCAGCACATTCATGGCCGGTTCGAAGAAAGGATCGGGAAGAATTATGACAAGGCAAGGGATCCTTATTGGTTAAAAGATAATGCGCCCTTTAGTGGTGAGTTATTTCTAGGGCATTTGAGGTACGGAACCTATGGCAAAAATAGCATTGAAGCCTGCCATCCTTTTTTAAGGCAAAACAATTGGAAAACAAGGAACCTGGTGGTTGCCGGAAATTTTAATATGACCAATGTTGATGAACAATTCGATTTGTTAATCAACCTGGGCCAGCATCCCAAACAAAAGGCAGATACGGTTACCGTACTGGAAAAGATCGGTCATTTTTTGGATGTTGAAAATGAAGCCATATTCCAAAAAAGTAAGATGTTGGGTTACTCCAATCGCGAAATAACGGAACGCATTATTGAGAGCCTTGATCTTGGAAAAGTATTGAGGCATGCAGCCGAAGATTTTGATGGCGGGTATGTAATGTGTGGCCTGGTAGGTCATGGTGATGCCTTCGTACTTCGTGACCCAAATGGAATTCGCCCAGTTTTCCATTATCAGGATGACGAGGTAGTAGTGGTTGCTTCTGAAAGACCAGCGATTCAAACCGCATTTAATTTACAGATAAGCGATGTCAAAGAATTAGATCCGGGCAATGCGCTTCTGATTCGGGCAAACGGGAAGGTAACTCAGGAGGAAATTCGAAAGAGCGATAAAAAAACCTCTTGTTCTTTTGAGCGAATATATTTCTCACGAGGAAGTGATACAGACATATACCAGGAAAGAAAGGAACTAGGAAGATCGTTGACCCCTTTGATTTTGAAATCGGTAAATCACGACATCAAAAACACGGTTTTTTCATTCATTCCCAACACCGCTGAAACCTCGTTTTATGGGATGCTCAATGGTATTGAGGCTGAACTCAATCAATGGAAGAAGAAGGAGATTTTAAAATTGGGAGAGAAGCCATCAGCTGATAAAATTGAATCCATTCTTTCAACCACCATGCGAGTAGAGAAGTTGGCCATTAAAGATGCAAAACTTCGTACCTTCATTACTCAGGATGCCGATCGCGATGACTTGGTTGAACACGTTTACGATGTTACTTACGGTGTTGTAAACCCCAGGAAAGATAACATTGTTGTAATCGACGATTCTATTGTTAGAGGAACTACTCTTAAAAAGAGTATCATTAGAATGCTCGACCGGCTTAAACCTAAGAAAATAGTAATCGTTTCTTCTGCACCACAAATTCGTTTTCCTGATTGCTATGGAATAGACATGGCTCGCATGAGCGATTTCATTGCCTTTAGAGCGGCCCTGGCTTTATTGGTCGACCGGGGCAAAGAAGGGCTAGTTAAACAGGTTTACAAAAAGGCAAAGGCTCAATTGGAGTTGCCCATGAATGAGCAAATTAATGTCGTGAATGAAATTTACGAACCTTTTACCGCCCGGGAAATCTCCGATAAAATTGCAGAATTGGTAACGCCACCTGATTGTAATGCCAAGGTGGAGATAATTTTCCAAACCATCGAAGGTTTGCATGTGGCTTGCCCAAATCATGCGGGCGACTGGTACTTTACGGGAAACTTCCCGACTCCAGGTGGAATTAGGGTAGTTAACAAGGCTTTTGTTCTCTACTACGAGGGAAGTTCTGAGAGGGCTTATTAGGGTTCTGGAACCAGAACGAATTCAGTTCAAAAAACACTCCCACTTTTTAACAATTCGCCTGTTTTATCAACATTGTTGATTTTCTGTGTTTTACCTCACTGAGCAGGCGCCGATTATAGTTAGAATTGCATATAGAGTTGTTGCCTGTTGATTGTAAAATTACTATCAGGTAACAGCCTGCTATACAGGAACTTAAAAAGTGTAGTTTTAAATTTTGAAACGCCAAATTTACCTGGGGTTCGAATTATTTGTTTGTTGTGGAAGTAAAGAAGATCAAAAGCGCATTAATTTCAGTTTTTAGTAAGGATGGTTTGGAGCCAATTGTTAGGAAGCTGTACGAGCTGAATGTTACCATTTATTCCACCGGAGGAACACGCTCTTTTATTGAGAATTTGGGCATCCAGGTAGTTCCCGTTGAAGACTTAACATCTTATCCTTCCATTCTTGGAGGCAGGGTAAAAACGCTTCACCCAAAAGTGTTTGGAGGAATACTTGCCCGACGAGAGCTCAACGAAGACATGGCCCAACTGAACGAGTTTGAAATTCCTCAACTCGATTTGGTAATTGTGGACCTGTATCCGTTCGAAAAAACCGTAGCTTCAACCGATGATGAACAAACCATTATCGAGAAAATTGATATAGGTGGAATTTCATTGATTCGCGCAGCAGCCAAAAACTTTAAAGATGTGGTTATTGTCCCTTCCGTAGATCAATACCAGGAAATTCTTGACCTGCTTAATGAGGGTTCGGGAGAGACAAATACCAGCCAGCGGAAAAAATTAGCTCTGGAAGCTTTTAAAGTATCGTCACACTATGATTCTGCGATATCCGATTACTTCAACCACGATTTTGGCCAGGAGTTCCTAAAAGTTTCGGAGCACAAATCGCAGGTACTTCGGTACGGAGAAAACCCACATCAGAAAGGAGTATTCTATGGAGATATGGATGCTATTTTTGACAAGCTTCATGGAAAAGAATTGTCGTACAACAACTTGCTGGATGTGGATGCAGCTGTTGCGCTAATGGCTGAATTCGAAAACGACGCTCCCACTTTTGCTGTTCTAAAACACAACAACGCTTGTGGAATTGCCACCCGAAATACCATTCTGGAAGCCTGGAAAGATGCTCTCGCAGGTGATCCTGTTTCTGCATTTGGAGGAGTTTTGATTTCCAATTCAGAAGTTGATACAGAAACAGCTTCGGAAATCCAGAACCTGTTTTTCGAAGTCATTATTGCTCCTTCATACAGTTCCGAAGCCCTGGAAATTCTGACCCAAAAGAAGAACCGAATTGTTTTGGTGAAAAAGCAAACCGAAATGCCAGAGGTTCTGTACCGGTCAGCATTAAATGGAGTATTGGCCCAGGGAAAGGATGACAAATCGGAAACATCAAGCGATTTAAATCCGGTAACCAACAATAAGCCCACCGATGAAGAAATAGAAGATTTGTTATTTGCCAATAAGTTGGTTAAGCATACCAAATCAAACACCATTATATTGGCCAAAAACAAACAACTGCTGGCTAGTGGTACCGGACAAACCAGTCGGGTTGATGCACTTCGTCAGGCTATAACCAAAGCCAAGGCATTCAATTTTGAGTTGCAAGGTGCCGTTATGGCATCCGATGCATTTTTCCCCTTCCCCGATTGTGTAGAAATTGCTGGAGGAGAAGGGATCGATACGGTAATTCAGCCAGGAGGATCAATCAAAGATCAGTTGAGTATAGACTATTGCAACGATAACAACATGGCCATGGTCATGACAGGGACAAGACATTTTAAACATTGATAAAACAAATTAGGAGAAAACTACCTCATGGGAATATTCGATTTATTTACTCAAGAAATTGCTATTGATTTAGGTACTGCAAACACGCTGATTATTCAGAACGATAAGGTTGTGGTTGATGAACCCTCCATTGTGGCACAAGACCGAATATCGCAACGTTTTATTGCTACAGGAAAAAAAGCAATGCAGATGCATGGTAAAACCCATGAGAACATACGAACCATTCGTCCATTAAAAGATGGAGTAATTGCCGATTTTCACGCAGCCGAACACATGATTAAGGGAATGATTAAAATGATCAACCCTGGAAGGCGCTTTTTTACCCCCTCCCTAAAAATGGTTATTTGTATTCCTTCAGGTATTACGGAGGTTGAAAAACGTGCGGTAAAAGATTCGGCCGAACATGCAGGAGCAAAAGAAGTGTACCTCATTTATGAACCTATGGCAGCGGCTATTGGTATTGGAATCGATGTGGAAGAGCCCATGGGTAACATGATCATTGATATAGGTGGAGGTACTTCAGAGATTGCAGTAATTGCTCTTGGTGGAATTGTTTGTGATAAATCGATTCGCGTTGCCGGAGATGAATTTACCGCTGATGTTGAAGATTACCTGAGACGTCAACACAACATACTAATTGGTGAAAGAACCGCTGAGAGGATTAAAATAGAAGTAGGTGCCGCCCTTCCCGAGTTGGATGATCCACCAGAAGATTATGCCGTTCACGGAAGAGATTTAATGACCGGTATTCCAAAGGAAATTCACGTTTCCTATGTGGAAATCGCCCACGCGTTGGATAAGTCCATTTCTAAAATTGAAGAAGCGATCCTTTCCGCATTGGAGATGACACCTCCGGAACTTTCAGCTGATATTTATAAAACGGGAATTTATTTAGCCGGTGGAGGCTCCATGCTTCGGGGGTTGGATAAACGAATTGGAATGAAAACCAAACTTCCGGTTCATGTTGCCGAAGACCCACTAAGAGCGGTGGCCAGGGGAACAGGAATCGCGTTAAATAATTCCGATGTTTTCAGTTTCTTAATGAAATAATACAGACGAGGTAGGAAGTGCGAAACCTGATACAACTTATTTGGAAGTACCATTTTATCCTGCTTTTTGTATTCGCTGAAATTGTTTGTTTTGGCATCCTTATTCAAAACAATAGTTTCCACAAAGCCAATTTTCTGGATTCGGCAAACGAGATGAGCGGAGATGCCTTCCAAACTCTGAATGAAGCAAAAGAATACATTGAACTAAAGGCAGTAAACAAATCCCTGTCAGAAGAAAACGCACGGTTGAGATCGGAAGCCCAAACTGCTTATTTTTCGCTCACACCCGATGTGCGATTTTTTAATGATTCCGCGCATTTGTTGCAATACGAATTCCTTTCTTCCAAGGTAATTAACAGTACTTCCAGCAAGCGAAGCAACTATTTAACCCTGGATCGAGGAGAGCGAAACGATGTTATGCCTGAAATGGGAATCATAAGTGATAACGGTGTTGTGGGAATAGTTAAGACCACCTCTACCAATTATTCGTTTGCCATTTCCTTATTGCACAAAGACACCAAAGTCAGTGCGCGTTTAAAGTCAAATAATTACTTTGGTATACTAACCTGGGACGGAAGTAATCCAAAGGTAGCACAGCTCGATGATATTCCTGCACACGTAATTCTAAAAGTTGGAGATACTTTGGTTACCAGGGGTTCAGGAACCGTATTTCCACCCGATGTACTTATTGGCACCGTCAGGGATTTTGAAAAGATTGAGGGTACCGATTTTCAGGCGATAAACATTGACCTATCGGTAGATTTTGGTAATATATCGTATGTTTATGTGGTTCGGAATAAACTCAAAATTGAACAACAACAAATAGAAACCCTGGAAGAGGAATAATGGGACAGTATATTATCATTGGTATTCGCATGGTATTCTTTGTTTTATTGCAAGGGTTAATCTTGAATAACGTTGACCTTTTTGGCTTCGTAACACCCTACTTATACGTGTTGGTTATCCTTCTATTTCCTATTGAAGCTAATCCTTCGCTGGTACTTGGGCTTAGTTTTATGTTGGGTATGGGCGTTGACATGTTTAGTCACACCTGGGGAATGCATGCATCAGCTTCTGTTTTCTTAGCATTTGCCAGACCCTATCTGCTTTCCTTAATGGCGCCCAGGGATGGCTTTCCATCTGGGACTCCACCCGATATGTCGCACATGGGTATTAACTGGTTTTTGGTGTATGCACTCATTATGATTACCTGCCACCACCTCTTCCTTTTCTTTGTTGAGGTTTTCAGGGTGTCAGAATTCTTTTATACCCTGGGCAGGGCGTTAGCGTCGGTTGCTTTTACTTACCTGTTGGTTCTTATTGCACAGTTTCTAACATTCAAGCAGAGGCGCGTGTTATGAACCCGTTTAATAATAGAAGATACGTAGTATTGGGTATTTTTCTGACCGTATCCCTCATATTTCTTGGGCGTCTTTTCTACATTCAGGTAATCGACGATTCCTATAAATTATCCGCAAAAAACCAGGCACTTCGCTATGTTACCCAATACCCGGTGCGCGGGTTGATTTATGACAGAAACAATGAATTATTGGTCTATAACGAAGCGGCCTACGACCTTATGGTAATTCCAAAAAGGATAAAAAGACTAGATACCCTGGCTTTCTGTAATTTACTGGGAATTACTGACTCGGCCTTCGATGAAAAAATAGCCAAGTCTACCAGCTATAGTAGGTTCAAGGCTTCTGTTTTCGAAAAACAAATTCCTGCTGATGAGTGGGCAACCATATCAGAAAAGTTGTACAAGTTTTCTGGGTTTTTCGGAGAAAAAAGAACCTTAAGAAAATATCCAAAGTCGGCTGCTGCTCATGTACTGGGCTATATCTCTGAGGCTACGCCGGGAGATTTAAAAAAAGACAGCTACTACCAAAAAGGCGATTACGTAGGCAAAAGAGGACTGGAAAAAGAATACGAAAAAAGACTCCGGGGAGTTCGGGGCAGAAAGGTGTTGTTGGTTGATGTTCACAATCGGGCCAAGGGCAGTTATATGAATGGCAAATACGATACTCTACCCATCGCCGGTGAAAACCTGATTTCTACAATCGACAGGGAATTGCAGATGTATGGTGAGCAGCTTATGAGAAATAAGCGAGGAAGTATTGTAGCCATTGAACCATCAACGGGTGAAATATTAAGCATGGTCTCTTCCCCCGGTTACGATCCTAACTTGTTGGTAGGAAGGCCACGGTCCAAAAATTATAAAATGCTACAGGCCAATGACTCATTAAACCCGCTTTTTAATCGATCCATCAATGCCATGTATCGTCCGGGGTCTATCTTTAAGTTGGTTGAATCGTTGGTTGCTTTGGACGAAGGAGTAATAACAACCGAGACACGGTTTCGCTGCAACCGGGGAATCATAGGTTGCCACGGGTCTCACACCAACGATGATTTAGTGCCAGCCATTCAACATTCATGCAATCCTTATTTCTGGAATGTTTTTAAGCGACTTGTACAGCGTGGAAAATACTCAAGTATTTTTAAAGACGCAGCTTATGGTTTAAACCTGTGGCAGGAACGGGTAAAAAAGTTTGGATTGGGAGTTCAGCTAAAAACAGACCTACCCGGTCTAAAAAAAGGTAACGTACCGGATGTTGCCTTTTACAATCGTTGGTATGGCGAGTATCGTTGGGCATTTTCTACCATTTATTCCGTAAGTATTGGTGAAGGTGAAATGTTGGTAGTGCCCATACAAATGGCTAACCTGGCAGCTACCATAGCAAACAGAGGTTATTTTTATGAACCTCATTTAATAAAATCGATTGGGGCAGACTCAGTAAAGAGACCTGAGTTTACGATTCGGAATGAAACAGAGGTAGACCCGGAGTACTTTGACCCGGTAATTGAGGCCATGTACAAAGTTGTAAATGAAGATGGTGGAACGGCTCGAAGGGCTAGAATGGATAGCATTGAAGTATGCGGTAAAACGGGAACAGTGCAAAATGAACCCTGGCCCGATCATTCTGTTTTTATCGCTTTTGCACCGCGGGAAAACCCAAAAATTGCTATTGCAGTTTATGTAGAATATTCCGATTTTGGTGGAACCTGGGCTGCACCAATTTCGAGTTTAATGATAGAAAAGTACCTAACTGGAGAAGTGAAACGCCCTGAAAAAGAAAAGCGAATCCTGGATGCTGTTTTCTTAGATATTTATGATGGAAAGAAGGAGCAGTAGATGGTCAGATATTGATTGGATTATCGTATCGCTATATGGAATCCTGGTATTGATGGGTTGGTTCAATATTTATGCAGCCACATTCAATGAAGAGCATCAATCCATTTTCGATATCAGCCAATTGTATGGGAAGCAAATGCTTTGGATTGCTACCTCGTGTTTTTTGGCCTGGGTTATCCTTATGCTCGATCCACGGTTTTTTAGTCGACTGGCCTATCCCATTTACGGGTTTTGTATTTTTCTTTTAATAGCGGTTTTGGTTGTTGGTACGGAAATAAAGGGGGCCAAGTCCTGGTTTACCTTCGGTGGGTTCTCTTTTCAACCATCCGAAATAGCAAAATTTGGAACTTCGTTGGCCTTAACGTTTTATCTGTCTACATTGGGTAAGCGATTCTCAGGGCTTTTAACCCGGCTCAAGGCCATGTTAATTTTGATACTACCGGCAGCGTTGATTTTATTGCAGCCCGACACCGGTTCCGTGCTGGTATATGCAAGTTTCATTTTTGTTATGTATCGGGAAGGGCTTTCAGGTAATATTTTGCTCATAGGGCTTGGCGGCGCCGTTCTATTTGTAGTGGCTCTACTTTTAAATACCACTACCATTGAACTTCCCTATGATATTGTTCTACCGGGCCAAACCATGATGGTTGTGGTAATCGGGTTAATCTGCCTGGTATTATACGCGCAGTTCAAAAAAATAAAACAAGTAAAGTGGGTTATTTTAGGCTCATTCTTAGTAATTACCGGATACATATTCGCCGTAAACTATGCCTTCAACAATATTCTTCAAAAACACCAACAGGCCAGAATCAATGAGTTACTGGGAATAGAATCGGACCCCACTGGTGCGGGGTACAACGTACATCAATCCATGATCGCCATTGGTTCAGGTGGTGGGTTCGGAAAAGGGTTTTTACAAGGGACTCAAACCAAGTATGACTTTGTTCCTGAGCAAAGCACAGACTTTATATTCTGTACAGTAGGTGAAGAGTGGGGGTTTATCGGAACTTTTACCGTTATTTTTCTATTTGTCTACCTCTTATTCCGAATTATCATCGTTGCAGAACGACAGCGTTCCAAATTTTCAAGGATTTATGGTTATTGTGTGGCCTCCATATTCTTCTTCCATTTGGCCATAAACGTTGGAATGACCATTGGATTAGCACCGGTTATTGGAATTCCATTACCCTTCTTTTCCTATGGGGGATCAAGTTTGTGGTCATTTACCATACTGCTCTTTACCTTTATAAAAATGGACTCAGAGCGCATGCATATTTTAAGGTAGAATCTACTCTTCCAGGGCAACAATTTCTTTTACCTCTGGCATCATTTGATCGAATAATCCCTGGATTCCATTTTTAAGGGTTTGAGAAGATGAAGGACATCCCGAACAAGCTCCTTTTAATACCACCGTGAGTTTTCCGGGCTCGTATTTGCTAAAATGAATTGCTCCACCATCGCTTTCTACCGCAGGCCGAACGTATTCTTCCAGAATCTGAACAATTTGTAATTCCTTATCTGATTTCGGTTCTACATGAGTAATTACCGAATTACTTTCTGTTGGAGTAGCGGCTTCATTTTCAACTTTCTCTTCCACGGACTCGGATAATTTAGCACTGTCTTTAAATACAGGATGACCACTTACCATGTAGTTGGTTACGTATTCCCGGATTTCGCTAAATACATCCTGCCACTCTATGGAATCGTTTTTAGTGAGTGTGATAAAATTGTTTGAGATAAAGACCTTAGTAACAAACGGAAAAGAAAAAAGCCGTGTGGCCAAAGGAGAATCTTCTGTTTCTTCAACGGTGGCATACTCAACCGTTTTTCCATAATCTATTAGAGCGATATTAGCTACAAATTTCATAGTTGACGGGTTGGGAGTCATTTCTGCATAGAAAGTGACCGGCGCTTGTTTTGTTTCTTTTTCCACGGAATTAATTTTCTGCAAAATTAAGGTCTAAAGCATACCTTCGTTAGTTAAATTTTGGTAGAATGAATGTTGAAGAATTTCGGGATTATTGTTTAGCCAAGAAAGGGGTTACTGAGGAGTTTCCTTTTGACGAGACCACACTGGTTTTTAAAGTGATGGGTAAAATGTTTGCTGCCTGTGGAATCGACAATTTTGATTCATATAATTTAAAATGTGACCCTGAGAAGGCTATTGAATTAAGGGAGTCTTTCAATGGAGTTAACCCTGGGTATCACATGAATAAAAAACACTGGAACACCATAGATGCCTTTGGAGATGTACCCGATGAGGTTCAGGCCGAATTGATTGATCATTCTTATAATTTAGTAGTCTTGGGTCTTACCCGAAAGCTCAAGGAAGAACTTAAGGAATTGTAATGTTTCGAAAAATATTCTACTTTTTTCTGCAAGGCCTTTTATTTACAGTGCCTACTGCGCTTACCCTGTATGTGATCATCGCATTGCTTGCATTTATTGATCAATTATTACCCAAAATTCTCCCGTTCGAAATCAATTTTCCTGGGATTGGATTAATCATTCTTTTTGGTTCCATTACCATCATTGGGGTGTTGGGAAATACAGTTATCGCTCAACCGATAAATCGTTGGTTCAATAAGTTGTTGGAAAAAGCTCCCTTGGTTAAAACCATATATATGGCCATAGTTGATTTAACAGAGGTAATTGTTGGTGGAAAGAAGAAGAAATATACACAACCGGTTTTGGTAAAATTGAGTGATGTAGTTGAAAAGCCGGGATTTATTACCAAAGAAGACCTTACCAGTTGGGGCATAGAAGCAGATAAGGTAATGGTCTATTTACCCCACAGTTATGGATTTACAGGAAACGTATTTGTAGTTCCTAAAAAGAATGTGAGGCCCATCAAGGCTAAGTCGTCGGAAATGATGAAGACAATACTGAGTGGTGGAGTAGCAGATAGTCATACCGGTGAAAAGACTTAGGCGTTGAAACTGATTGGACAATACAAGGATCACATTTCACTGCATTTTATCATTCTCATCTGGGGGTTTACCGGAATACTGGGAAAGTTGATTTCACTTCCCTATTATTCAATAGTAATTTACCGAATGGGTATTGCCTTTTTAGGATTATGCCTTTACCTGTACATTGCTAAAAAACCATTTGAAAAATCGTTTAAGAAAATTGCTTTATTCATATTGGTAGGGGTAATTGTAGGGGCTCATTGGGCTACGTTTTTTCAGGCCATTAAGGTTTCAAATGTTTCGGTAACCCTCACTACACTTGCTTCAACTTCCTTGTTCGTAGCCTTCCTGGAGCCTTTATTTTTTAGGAGAAGAATCATTTGGTACGAAGTGGTACTTGGACTTATGGTCATTTTTGGCTTGTACCTTATATTCAGTTTTGAGGTTCAATATAAATTGGGGATTACACTTGCGTTGATTTCTGCAATGCTGGCAGCCCTTTTCGGAACAATCAACGGAAGATTGGTTCAGAGGGCAGCACCTGGCCAAATAACCATGTATGAAATGTTGGGCGGTGTTTTAGGCATGTCTTGCTATACTTTCTTTTTTGAAAACGTTGAAGGTGGTGCATTTTCTCCTTCTATGTTGGATGTATTTTATTTATTGGTTTTGGGGCTTATTTGTACCGCTTTTGCATTTGTTATTTCCATTCAGGTCATGCGGGTGTTGTCACCCTACACGGTAAGTGTATCTATAAATATGGAGCCGATTTATGCCATTATTTTGGCCTTGATTTTCTTTGGAGAAAGTGAAAAAATGACCCTGGGTTTTTATGCTGGGGCAGCTTTAATTCTTGGTACAGTAATAGGAAATGGCGTCTTAAAAAGCTATTTTAGGAATAAGGCAATTGGGAAATGATAGTTTTCCTTACAAGGAAAAAACACGCCCCCTTTCCAATCTAAACTAAGCCAAACCTTAAAAAGGCTAAGGTATGCCTTAGTTTTAATTAATGGTTAGGTTCTAACCTCTAAGTAATCAGCTAGATACAAATCAGGTCGTTTTTTGGATTGTTGAAAACTCACTTTTGCGTTTAGAAGATTCGTACCTTCATTGCAAATAATGACAATCCAATAAATCAGTAAATATGCCCCGCCTTCAAAAAATAGAGATGTATTATGACGCTGCTGGTCGTCCGGTTAAGACTGTAAATCCTGATGGTTCAGAGCAACGAGTAATCTACGGAAAACCTAAAACCATAGGCACTCCAAACGATTTTATTCCTTCTCCGTGGGAGCGATATAGTTACGACCAAAACGATTTAGCAGGCCTTACCAACCGCAGCGAAAGTGCTTCCTATGCCCACCAGTGGAATACCCCAAAAAGCGAGTTGATAGATGCCCTGGGAAGAACCATAAAAACCATGGACCACAAAGGCCAACCCGATTACAGTAATCCCCAGCAGTTCACCAATGTTGAAATGGAATATCAATACGATATCCAGGGCAATCTGACCCGGGTAACCAATGCGATAAACCAAACCGCCTTTCAGTACAAATACAACCTGCAGAAACAAGCTTTGTATACCGAACACGTAGACGCAGGAATAAGTATAGCTACCCTGGATGCCCTAGGCAAACCCATAAAAGGCACCGATGCCAAAGACGCTGAAACCCTCGCTAGCTACGATCGCTTACAACGCCCTACCATGGGCTGGAGTAAAAACGACAGCAGCGATAGTCT
>PAVO01000017.1 GCA_002713215.1 Crocinitomicaceae bacterium | reverse complement strand
TTGAAGCTTGGAGTGACCTGGTAGTGTACCTTTTCCTTTTTAATTATAATTTCAAGATATCAATAACTTCCTTTGCAAGTCTAAAGGAGTGATTCTACAGCTATAACAATGGAGGCAGAATCGTATCGAAGGGTGTACAAACCTAATCCACTCAAAAATTTGAAAATTGGCTAGTCTTCGATACAATTTCTTCTCCCGATTGCAATCGGGATCGAAATCACTCAGACTGACAATTTTCGTTCAATAGATATATGCTATCGTAATACTACGTCTTTAATCACGGCTTTACCATAGTGATCATTAACCTTTTCTATAATCAGGGATTTACCGTAACTCAATTCCTGGCGAAGAACGGGACTGTCTACTTTTAAATATAGTTTCTCATTTTTTATAGCCAGTTGAACGGTGTGTTTATCGATCATACTGCCCATTAGTTTCTCCCAACTTTGGCGTAATTCTGTTTCTTGCACCTTATCTTCAATCTGGTAGCTTTTAAGCATTTTTTGAATAAGGTCCTTAATGGTATATTCGTTCTTGCTACTCATGGTTCTGAACCCCGCCTTCAATTACGTCAAACAATTGATACGCTTTTTTTATTTTTTTTAAAATCGGTTTTATTCTCTCCATGTTGGTATCGGTTATAAAGATTTGCCCAAAATCATCGGTGCTCACCATTTCAATGATTGCCTCTACCCTTTTGCTATCCAGCTTATCAAATATATCGTCCAACAGCAACAGTGGCATGGTACCTTTCTTAAGCCTGATAAACTCAAATTGGGCAAACTTAAGAGCGATTACAAATGATTTTTGCTGACCCTGAGAACCAAATTTTTTAAGGGGGTATTTGTCAATCTCAAAGGTAAGGTCATCCTTATGAATTCCTTGTGTGGTATATCTAAGTGCCTGATCCTTCCCCAGAAATTCCTCTAGTAACTCCTGTAGGTTCTTTTCGTTCATTGCAGAACTATACTTCAGATTAACGTTTTCTGCATTTTCGGTTATTTTCTTGTAATGCTTTTGAAACAGTGGAATGAACTCTTCCAGGAAATTATGACGTTCCCTGTGAATTGGCTCACCAAAGGTGATTAACTTTTCGTTCCAAATGGCCAGACTATCTGCATCAAAATTTCGATTCTCCGCAAACGATTTTAACAGGGCATTACGTTGGGAAAGTGCTCGCTGGTAATTCAGCAAATTATCCAAATAGGATTTATTGAACTGAGCAATAACACCATCAACAAACTTCCTTCTTGACTCACTTCCATCAGTAATTAAAAAGCTATCCGCAGGTGATATCATTACCAACGGAATGCGACCGATATGCTCCGATAGCTTTTCGTATTCCTTTTTGTTTCGCTTGAATTGCTTTTTCTGCCCTTTTTTTATACCACAGAAATAATTCTCATCCTTTTTGCTTCGAACAAACGTTCCTTGAATAACAAAAAAACTCTGGTCGTGTCGTATATTTTGACTATCAATCGGATTGAAAAAACTCTTGCAAAATGCCAGGTAATAGATCGCATCTAATACGTTGGTCTTTCCCTGGCCATTTTCACCAATAAAACAATTTACATTTGAGTTTGGCTCTAAAACAGCCTCCTCATAATTCTTGAAATTAACTAAAGAAAGGGATTTTAAAATCATAATAATTAAGACTTCCAAAAGTAGAAATTAAAGCCCCTAACATTTGAAAAGTATGCTTTATAAAATGAGGTCCATGTTTCTTTTTCCATCGCTTAATTATAGTCGCACAACAATGGATTAAAAAAGTATATTTGCCGCTTCAAAATTTAGAGTAAAATGTCGAAGAAAAAACACGACGAAGAAGAGGTAATTGTTGATATAGGCGGAAGCTATAACAAAGCAGAACAGTTTATTGAAAACAACAAACAAACCATTACCTATGTGGTAGCTGCTATTTTGGTGGTAGTTGGAGGTTATTTTGGATATACCAAACTGTATGTTGAACCTTTGGAACTAGAAGCTGCCGAACAAGTATGGAAGGCTCAGTCTTACTTTGATCAAGACTCATTGGACCTTGCCATGTACGGAGATGGAAACTACATGGGGTTTGAAGAAATTGCTGATGAGTACGGTGCAACCAAAACGGGTGCCATGGCCAATTACTACATGGGTGTTATTTTACTTCGAAAAGGAGAATATGAAGATGCTATTGATTACCTAAATAACTACAGCGGTAATGATATAATTATTAGTGCTGTGGCTTTGGGAGCAATTGGCGATGCTTATATGGAATTGGATAGCCCGGACGAAGCGTTAAACTATTACAAGCAGGCTTCTCAAAAAAATGCCAATGATTTTACGTCGGCCCTTTACTTAATGAAGGCTGGAAAAGTTTCAGAAGCGCTCGGTGACTATAACGACGCCGTTGGGTTTTACCAGGAAATTAAAGATAACTACCCGGACACCAAAGAAGGCCGTGAAGTGGAAAAATACCTGGCTCGCGCTCAAACGTTGGCTGCTAATTAGTATTTAAATACATTATGATATTGAAAAAGGCTTTCGAATTCGAAAGCCTTTTTTGTTGGTATGCTTTTGATTAGAACCAGTCAATTGGAATTCAATTAGAACTAAACGTTGTAATCTATTTGTAATGTTGACCTAATCAAATTGTAGCTTATTAAAGCGATTAATCGCTAACATATTCTTTATATTCGTTAGCACTTTTTTTCAACCGTTTTCTTTTCGAGGTAGAAAACCTAAAACTATTGTTATGAAATTGATTAAATCCCTGTCCGCAGTAAGCTGCTTATTCCTGTTGTTAAATGGCTATTCACAATCTCCGGGAAGTGGTTACGCCATTGACTTTGACGGTTCGAATGATAAGGTTACTATTCCGTATACTTCTGCGATAAGTGGATTAACCACTGAACTTACCATTGAATTTTGGGTTAAACCTACCTCTACTGCCATAGCTGCATCGTATGCTGGTTTGGTATGTAAATATTACACCAGTGCTGATGCTTCTAATTCATTCGTATGCGACATGCAATCGGGTGTTTTTAAATTTATGCTTCGGGAAAGCGATAATACAGAGGTTTGGCTAAACACTTCATACACGGCAACTGCCGACACCTGGTATCATGTCGCTTTTACGGCAGATGGATCCAATCTGAAAGCATATATCAACGGTGTACAAAAAGGGTCTAGTGTATCCTATGATGGAACGATAGAACAGGCGTCGCGAATTACCACTATTGGCACCTATAGAAATGACGATACGTGGGGAGTAGCGGATGTTACGATGGATGAGGTTAGAATCTGGAAAAAAGGACTTAGCCAGACAACCATACGGGATTGGATGTGCCGTAAGGTTACTTCTTCCCATACCAATTACAGCGATTTAAATTCGTATTATAAGTTTGATGAAAATACCGGCTCCACAGCTTATGATTCTTCAGGAACCAACCATGGTACCTTGACCAATAGTCCTGCATATGTACTTTCCGGAGCGGCCATCGGAAATGAAAGCACGTATTCTTATGGCAGTGGAAACTCCACCTCCGTCACTGAAACCCATTCCGATGGCAGTAGTTTCAAAATTGACAATTTTACAGGAACACCTGATGGGGCCCAAGTATACTTGGTAACTGCTACCCCAAATTCTACAACTGAATCGTTGAGCGGAGCACTGGAATCTACAAGGTACTATGGAACTTTTGTCGTTGGTGGGACTTCACCTACCCATACTGTTACCTATGATTATACTGGTAATACCAATATTACAGGAGGATCAGAATCTCAAGCGGTTTTAACTTCCCGAGCTGAAAACTCGACCACCAGCTGGACAAAATTGACCAACAGCTTCGATCTGAATACTTCTACTGATGTCATTACGCAGTGTAATGTTTCAACGAGTCAAGAATACGCCGGTGGATTTGATGCTGTTCTACAAGAGAGACCTGGGAGTGGGTATGCTTTAGATTTTGATGGAACAAATGATTATATAGATGCTGGGTCTTCGATAACAAGTAGTCTTGATGATTTTACCCTCGAATGTTGGATGTATTATGATGGAGGATCAAAGCAATGGTTTTTATCCTTTGATCAAGGGGGTAATTATGCTGAAAGAATGCAGGTAGAGGTTAATTCAGGAGCCATTTATTTTGGTTGGCAAAGCACCTCCAACACAACTTCTTGGACTTCGTTCAGCGGAGGATCTATTTCTACGAGTATCTGGTACCATGTTGCTGTTACCAATAGTAGTACTTCAGGAAAATCGATTTATGTTAATGGAGAATTAGAAGCCACTAATTCAAGTACGCTGTCCCCCTCCGAACTTAGTGGTACAGTGAAATTTGATATAGGTAGATTATATCATACATCAAATAATTTCTATTTTGATGGAAAGCTTGATGAAGTAAGGGTTTGGAATAAAGTACTTACCCAAACCGAAATTAGAGATTGGATGTGTAAAAAAGTCACTTCATCTCACCCACAATACTGTAAACTAGTATCTTACTACCGATGTGATGAGAATACTGGAACCACATTGACCGACTATGCAGGAAATAATAATGGATCATTAATAAACGGTCCTACTTATAGCCTATCAGGTGCACCGGTTGGAGACGAAAGCACTAATTCATATGGTTCAGGAAACTCAACTTCCGTTACTGAATCACATTCTGATGGGAGCTCTTTTAAAATTGATAATTTTTCTGGAACACCTGATGGTGCCCATGTTTATCTAGTCAACGAAGCGCCGAACTCAACCACCGAGAGCTTAAGTGGGGCGTTAGAATCAACTCGCTATTATGGAACTTTTGTAGTTGGAGGAACTTCACCAACTCACTCGATTACTTACAATTATAGTGGTAATACCAATATAACCGGAGGAACTGAATCAGATGCAAAATTGACTAACCGTGCAGATAATTCTGGAACAAGCTGGAGTACCTATTCTTCCTATTTTGATTTGGATCAGGATAATAATAAAATTTCTAAATGTGGACAAACGGCTAATAAGGAGTATGCTGCAGGTTTTGATAACACTACACTTCAAGAAAGACCTGGAAGTGGGTATGCCTTAACATTTGATGGAACAAATGATGTTGTCGACATAGGAGACAATATTGAAGGGCTCTCTACAATGACTATAGAAACATGGGTATATTATTCATCTAGTGGTTCTGACAGTTATGATGAAATATTTTCTAAATCATTTGTAAACTCCTTAAATATTAATAGAGGTGGGAGCGATAAACTATGGTTTCATCTTGGAACTGGTAGTGCTTGGTTTGATGGTGGGAAAATTTTATCTACTACATCTATTGCTGAAGATACATGGACACACGTTGCTGTTACTTGGGATCAATCAAGCACTACAGTAAAGATGTACATCAACGGAGTTTTAGATAAAACAAGTACTCATACTCACTCTGGAGGAAGTGTAATGGGAAGTAACGCCAATAAACGAGGCATAGGTGGATATTCACCTGCTTCTACCGAAAACTTAACAGGTTCTTTGGATGAATTGAGGGTTTGGAATAAGGTACTTACAGCTGCTGAGATTCAAGCGAATATGTGCAAGAAGGTCACTTCATCTGATGCTAATTATTGCAATCTGATCGCCTATTATCGATTTGATGAAAATACAGGAAGTACACTTTATGATTATGCAGGGAACGCGAACGGAACGCTTACTAACGGTCCTACTTATGGCCTATCAGGTGCGCCGGTTGGAGACAATGCAAGCTATGTTACTTCAGTTACCAGTAGCAGTTCTCTTAGTCTTGCTCATGCCGATGGTCCTCAAATGAATGTTGATGTAACTTCAGGTACAGCTGATTTATTAGCCCTGTATAGAGTTGATGAGGCACCAAACGTTACAACAACACCATCTGGGGTGACAGAAGTATCTGGTAGCCATTACTATGGTGTTAAAGCGTTTGGAAGCTCTAGTTTGGTATACCAGGTAGAATATAATTACAATGGACACGAAAATGTTACAGCCTCCGATGAAGACAGCCTTAAATTGTGCTCGAGAGCTGACAATTCTACAGCTAGCTGGACCCTGGAATCAGCAACCCTTAATACAACCTCAAATACACTTACCCTAGGCGGGCAGACCGGAACTCAATTTATAATGGGAAGTTCAAATGGGCACATCTTACCCATAGAATTGTCCTGGTTTTCGGCACAAAAGCAAAACGAATCGGTTTTACTTTCCTGGGTGACCGAATCGGAAATTAATAACGATTACTTTGAGGTACAGCGATCTTCTGACGGAAGTAATTGGGAAGGATTGGAAAACTTAAAGGGTGCGGGAACTTCTTCAGGTCGGCTATCCTACGAAAGAACCGATGAATCACCGTTGAGCGGAATATCTTACTACCGATTGAAGCAGGTAGATTTTGATGGACAATCAACGTACTCTGATGTAATTAGCGTAGATTTTAACCTGCAATTGGATAAAAGCATGAAGATCTATCCAAATCCTACTTCCAGTGTTATTTTCATGGAATCTGAAGCTTTGGAAGATGCTAATATTCAATTGTATAATACACTTGGTGAGAATTTATCAAAGGTGACAGTGATTAAGATGGTTGATACATCCAAACTAAGTATTGATCTCTCGAGCCTGGACCATGGAATCTACATTCTTCACGTAAATGAAGCTAAGTACAAACTCTACAAGAAATAAGATTTAATTCTTATCCTTTGCAACTATATCAATGGCCCTCGCTAAATCAAAATCCCGCTGCGTAAGACCGCCAGCATCGTGCGTACTCAATGAGATGGTTACTTTATTGTAAACATTTTCCCAATTGGGGTGGTGGTTGCTCTTTTCCGCCACAATAGCAACTGACGTCATAAAAGAAAATGCTTCGACAAAGTTTTTGAATATAAATTCCCTTGAAATGAATTTACCTTTTAGAGTCCATCCCCCATTAAATTGACCTAGCTTATGCTCTATTTCTAACTCTTCTAACGGCTTCATAACTTTGCGTTTTAGCTTGGTTCAAAATTACTCAATAAGACCTAAGCCGACTTAGAGCAGGCCTAGTGGCTATGTTCTGCCTCTTCCTTCTTTAATTCGGAAATCAGGTAATAAGCGTTGTTCATTGCAAACTGGGCCCCCTCTTTCAATGGGGACACTAGTTTCACTTCCAGCCAACCCTGATCTTTAACACCTACTCTTACTTCCATTGGAGTAAATTTCCATACGGGCATATCCGCCTTGTTTTTATGCATTTCAGCAGTGAATACAATGAATTGATCTCCTTCACGTACTACCGCCTCTTCCGGAATGGCCAGGACCATGGCATCGTCCGTCAATATTCGCCCTTCAACGTACATTCCTGGTAATAAAACTCCTTCCTTGTTTTCAATTTCTGCATGAAGGTGTATCGCCTTGGGATCTTCTTCAAAAGCTCTTCCTACCGAATAAATAACTGCTTCCAATTCGGAATCACTCTCAGACTCGACCGAAAACTTCACTTTCTGCCCTTCTTTAACTTTGGAAATATCCTTTTCATAAACCATTAAGTCGGCATGAATATGGTCGATATTTACTACCTCAAAAAGAGCTTTTTGGGGTTGAACATATTGTCCTAATTTGACCTCTACTGCCCTGATGTACCCATTGATGGGACTTGTAACCAGAACTTGCTCATAAACCTCACTTTCCTTTAGTTTATCAATGCTTAATCCAAGTAGTTTGAGCTGCGCTTCATAACCATTTACCATACCCTTGGTTGATAAATAGTCTGCTGAAGTTTTTTGAAATTCTTTACCGGAACCCACTTTTTCCTCATATAGTTTCTTTTGTCGCTGATAATCCTTTTCCAGAAATTTTAACTGATTCCACGCGTTGATGTAATCCGTTTGGAGCTCGATTAAGTCAGGATGACTAATCTTTGCGAGTACCTGACCTTTAGCCACTTTATCGCCTTCAATTACCTCAATGGAAACAATATTCGCTCCAATGGTAGTGGTTACGCTGGCCTCATTTTGAGGAGGTACTTCCAATCGTCCATTGGCTTCTACATAGGAACTTAAATTCCGTAAGGGAAGAGTGTCTACCTCAATTTCAAACGCATCAAATTGCTGTTGTGAAAAGTATACTACATGTTCCTCATTGTGATGATGTCCTTCTGCATGGCTATGTCCATCCTCTTCGGCATGCTCATGGCCGTGTTCCTCTGAATGACTGTGTTCATCATGATTGTGTTGCCCGCAACCTGCCAGCAAGTAACTTATGCAGGTCAAGGCTATTAGTACTTTGTTTATTGTTTTCATCTTCTAACTTTTTATGCTGTTAATGTCTTTATTGTTTACTCCTGTTGATCTATTCTCCTACTAAATATTCTAAATGAACTACAGCCTGATTGTAGCCATTTAAGGTTTTTAGGTAATCGAATTTTATTTCCAATGCCTGGTTTAAATTCTGAAAATACTCCACGTAACCAATCGCCCCATTCTCGAAACTTAGCTGTGCATTATTGATAATCAAATCAGACTGTGGTACGGCTTTCTCACGGTAATAACTCAAACTACTTTCAAATTTCATAACCCGTTGAAAACCCTGTTTGTATTGACCCTGAAGTACATTTTTAGTGTAATAAGCCTCGGTTTGAGCAATTTCCATATTCAATTTGGCTGATTTCACATCTTCGTTGAATGACCAAAAGAACAGGGGTATTGAAATCTTGGCTTGTACTCCGTCGAAGCGATCTCCTGAAGTAGCGAGCTGGCCAGACTCAAACGGGTTACCGGTCATGGATTGATTGAAATATCCAATGGACAGGTCGGGCATGAATTTGGACTTGTAGGTCGACTTCGTCGCCTCAGCAATAAGTATCCTCTGCTCAGCCAATTGCAGGGAAGGATTATCCTTTAATTCGCTTGAGTTTTCAAGTGAAGAAAGCTTCCTTTCTGACAGAGTTTCGGTTTGAAAGTCTAACTCTGCGCTATCGTTCAACAAAATCTGAAGCTCCTGTTTTTCTATCTCAATATCGGAACGGAGCAATTTTATGGCGTTTTGAATTTCCATGACCCGGGTTTCGGCCGTAGCCTTTTCTAAGTAGGAAGTAGCTTCCACCTCGTACCGAATACTAGCTGCTTTAAGAAATCGAGCGTAAATGCTATCCTGGAACAGCAGCATTTTCTCTTTTTCGAACAAGTAGGCCAATTCGTACCAGGAACGTCGAATATGATATTTCAAAGCGTTTTCAGTCATGTCCAGTTCCAGTTCACTTCCTCTAACCTTCTGCTTTACCACATTTCTTTGGTTGGTATACACCGTTGGGAACTCAAATTCCTGATTGATCTCAAATCCAAAATCATCAACGTAACTGTTGTACTGACCATATTTAATTCCGGCATCGGTTTTTCCCAGGTTAAAGGCGCCTTTTTTTGCCATCTGTTGAAGAGCGATATTGGTTTTAGCCGCCTTAACCGTACCATTATTGGTCAGTCCTATTCTTATCGCCTCATCCAGGGAAGTTACCTTTTTACCTTCTAATGCCTGTGCATTGCTCCATTGAGGCAATACTAAAAGCGAAGCAAATAATAAAGTAACGAGAGCAGGTGCCTTTCCAAAAGAAATGTTCTCACCCCTTCTTTCAACCCACTGATACAAAATAGGAAGTACAAAAAGCGTTAATAGAGTGGCTGTTATCATCCCACCTATAACAACAGTTGCCAGCGGACGCTGTACTTCGGCACCGGCAGAACTTGAAATTGCCATGGGTAAAAAACCCAAAATATCGGTAACCGCGGTAAGTAATATCGGCCTGATTCTCCGCTTTGTTCCTTGTTTAATACGCTCTCTAATGTTTGAGATTCCATTGGATTTGAGTTCGTTCCAACCACTGATGAGTACCAGTCCGTTGAGTACTGCAATACCAAATAGCACAATGAATCCAATTCCGGCTGAAATACTAAAAGGCATGTCGCGCACCCAAAGCGAAAACACACCGCCTATTGCTGCAAGGGGTATAGCCATGTATATCATAGTTGTTTGTTTAAAAGAGTTTAATGCGAAATAGATTAAAATAAAAATGAGCCCCAGGGCCATTGGTACCACCACCTGGAGGCGATTAGTTGCTCGTTCAAGGTTTTCAAACGTACCGCCATACCGAATAAAATAACCAGAAGGTAAATCAAGCCTGGCGTCGAGTTTGGTTTTTATTTCTTCCACCAGTGATTTTACATCCCTACCCCGAACATTTATTCCAATATAAATGCGGCGATTGGTATTGTCCCTGCTTATTTGCATTAACCCCGGTTTATAGTCAATATCGGCAACTTCTCTCAGTGGAATTTGCGAACCACCAGGTAATACCACAAATAAGTTTTTTAAATCATCAATGCTTTTTCGGTGTTTTTTGTCCAATCGAACTACAAGATCAAATCGCTTTTCACCTTCGAAAATCACCCCGGCTTTGCGGCCCGCAAAACCAGATTCCACAAGGGTATTCAGGTCTTCGACATTAAGTCCATACTGAGCCAGTTTTTTCCTGTCGTAATTGATGGTCATTTGAGGAAGGCCTTTGGTAGCTTCAACATGCATATCGCCAATACCCGGGGTTCCGGCAATTATTTGCGAAACTTCAGCCGCTTTAGCTGCCAAAACATCCAAATCATCACCATAAAGTTTTATCGCAATATCCTCCCTTACCCCTTCCAGCAATTCATTGAACCGCATTTCAATGGGTTGGGTAAATTCATAGTTGATCCCTGGAATTTCCTTCACCCTTGCCTTTAGTTTCGCAACAAACTCTTCCTGTGATCGGGCTGAAACCCATTGATCCATAGGTTTCATAATAAGAATTACATCAGCCAAATCCATTGGCATTGGGTCAGTAGGTACTTCCGCAACCCCAATTCTACAAACTACTTTTTCAACCTCCGGAAAGGTTCCTTTGATCACCTTTTCAACTTTAGTAGTTACGGCAATGGTTTCAGAAAGTGAGCTTCCTGGTTTTAGAATGGCATGCATGGCTATGTCTCCTTCATTCAGCTTAGGAATAAACTCTCCTCCCATTCTGTTAAAAGTGAAAAAAGTCAACAGCAGTAATACTGCGGAAAATCCCATCACTATTTTTCCATTATTGAGAATTTTATCTAGCAGGGGTTCATACTTATTTTCAATCCAGTGAACCACCTTGTCTCCCCATGATATTTTAGAGGAGTTTCCAATCTTAATAAACCAGGAAGACATCATAGGAACATAAGTCAAACACAAGATCATAACCCCAATCATTGCAAATATGAAAGTCAGTGCCATAGGCTTAAACATCTTACCCTCTACACCTTCCAGAGTTAGAATGGGAATAAAAACAATGAGAATTATAAGCTGCCCAAAAAAGGCGGAATTCATCATTTTAGAAGAAGACTCCTGCACGATATTATTCCTCTCCTGAGGAGTAATGTTTATGTTTTTCTTAATCTTATTATACATAAGAAAAACCGTGCTTTCTACGATAATAACAGCGCCATCCACGATGATTCCGAAATCGATAGCTCCCAGGCTCATTAGGTTGGCCCATACATCAAAATAGTTCATGAGAATAAAGGCAAACAAAAGCGACAAGGGAATCGTGGAAGCCACAATCAACCCTCCTCTCCAGTTTCCAAGAAGAAAGACCAATACAAAAATTACAATTAGCGCCCCCTCCATTAAGTTTTGCCCAACTGTTTTCGTCGTTTGAGAGATTAGTTTACTTCGGTCCAGCGTTGGGCTTATTACAATTCCTTCAGGCAATGATTTTTGGATTTTCGCCATTCGTTCTTTGATGTTTTCGATTACGTCATTTGAATTGGCACCTTTGAGCATCATAACCAACCCACCTACAACTTCTCCCTCACCGTCCTGAGTTAAAGCACCATATCGCACGGAGTTTCCAAAACCTACTTTAGCAACATCCTTGACCCGAATAGGAAGTCCGTTAACATTCTTAACCACAATATTCTCTATATCGGTTAAGCTTCTTGCCAACCCCTCGCCTCGAATAAAATTGGCCTTGTGATCCTTTTCAATATAGGCCCCACCAGTATTCTGATTATTGGCTTCCAGCGCTTCATACACTTCTAAAAGAGTTACTCCAATGGCTTTCAGTTCGTCAGGATCTACGGCCACTTCATATTGTTTGATTTTACCTCCAATTCCATTGATTTCAATAACCCCCGGAACCATGGCCATTTGCCGACCGACTATCCAATCCTGATAGGATCGAAGATCACTTAATGAGTATCGATCCTTATAGGCAGAATCAACCTTTAGCGTGTATTGAAATACTTCTCCCAGACCAGTTGTTATAGGTCCCATAAATGGTTTCCCAAAACCAGCCGGAATTTGGTCCTGAACATCGCCAAGTTTCTCTGCCACCAATTGACGGGGTAAATAGGTCCCCATGTCGTCATCAAATACGATTGTAACAACGGACAACCCAAACCTGGAAATAGACCTAATTTCCGTAATCCCGGGAAGGTTGGCCATAGCGACTTCCACCGAATAGGTAACAAACTGTTCAATGTCTTCGGTTCCCAGGTTAGGAGCACGGGTGATAACCTGAACCTGATTGTTGGTAATGTCCGGAACGGCATCCAATGGAACCTTGTCAAAACTCCAGACTCCACCTGCTACAAGCGCTATGGTTAGCAACCCGATAAATAGCTTATTCTTTATTGAAAATGAAATGATGTGATTAATCATAATATTTAAATGCATTTAAGCCATCGCCTACTGTTGCGGCAGATAACTCGATCAAAAAACAAAATGGGGAATATACCAGCTACGAAATTGGATGGTCCAATTCCATTAAGCACCTAACTCAAAGAAGTATATCTAAGAATCAACACGAAGCCTGAGGTGGGCCACGTAATGGGGTGTTGCTGATTAATGGTGAAAAATAATTGGATTCAAGGTAAAGATTTGGGATCAAATAAGCGTTGTGTAATCCCTCTAAGCTCGGTTCAGAAGCCACCATGGCCCATGCAATAATCAGTAATGAATTAACCGGTTTAATCTGTTGGATAAAATGAATGTGTGCATCATCGTGGTCGTGATGCTTCATTTCTGACAACACGCAATACAAGTAATCATAAATCCCTTCATCGATATGATCTCCATGATCTACATGGTGATGGTCGGCGTGCTCATGCGAATGACTATCTACATGCATGTGTCCGTGAACATGTGCATCCGGGTTGTTTTCGTGCTGATGACAATGCGGGATTAAATTATGTGCAAACCCCGTGGTGTAAACCAACAAAAGGACCAACGATATGATAACTTTTCTTAATTGCACCAGGCAAAGGTAATACAATTGAAAAATAAGGGTAATTTGCATCCCAGCCCCTTCTGATACCTGCAGGAATGAAAATAAAATACGTATCGTTACTTTTCCTAGTTTTTATAAGCATTTCCATCATATGGATAAACCTGCTATTGATTCCTACATCATTAGACAGAAATGAGACTGTAACTGATGTTGTAGAGCAGTTGACATTTATTGAGGATGAACTCAAGGTCAACAACCTCGCTTACAAAATGCAACAACTTTTTCCTGAAGGTCAAGTATTTGTCACGGCTTTATATGGTTTGGCCTGGTGTGAACTTGTAGTAGGAGAATCAGCACCTAATTCTGACTTAAAAGAAAGAGCACTAAATGAAGCTTTATATGCCTATGATTATATAAATCAAACAAGTACGACCAAAACTTTTCAGGAAAATCTAAATCCACGTTTTGGAATTTTCTATACAGGCTGGAAAAATTACCTGTTATCCAAAATCTTACTTGCCCATCCAAATTTCAAAGGACGAAAATTGTACGAAAAGTCATATAAAACTCAATGCCTGGAGATAACAGAGGCCTTGTCAATGTCTACTTTACCATTTCTGGAGTCTTATAAAAACAACTCGTGGCCCGCAGATATGTGCGTTGCCATGGCTTCAATCAGCAATCATGATAAAATTTTTAAACCGAGCTTCTCATCGGAAATTCGTCAATGGATTGCAAACCTAAAATCCAATTTAGACACAAAAACAGGACTACTCCCTTACAAGGTCAATGCGAAATCAGGATTGGGAATTCAGCCTCCAAGAGGAAGTGGTACCACTCTTTATCTAAGGATGTTAAAAGAGGTAGACCCCATTTTTGGAAAAAGTCAATATGATTTATTCAAAAAGAATTTTGTCTCTACGGCATTAACGCTCCCATGTGTTTGGGAATATCCTGTTGGAACAAGTGGTTTAGGTGATATTGATTCGGGGCCAGTAATACTTGGCGTAGGTTTTTCGGCTACCATTGTTTCGATAGGCACTCTTGGAGCTTACGGTGATACAAAGCTTTGTGAAGATTTGTATAAAACTGTAAATGCATTCGGTTTTCCAATCTCCATTAGTAATCGAAAACTATACCTCTTTGGTTTGCTTCCTATGGCCGATGCGTTCATTGCATGGTCTCGGGCTAGTAATTTGAATTTTGCTTCAGGAGACAACAATGATGTTACAACAACCACAAAATGGCAATTTCATATAATTTCAGTTGTTATACTGATCTCAATTTGGGCATTCTTTTATCGAAAAGTATTATTCCGAAAACTGAGAAAAAACCAGATTCAATGACCTTTCTTTTAAAGTTTACACCGCAACAACTCCACCAACAAATAAAGTAATCTCATAACTGACCAATGTCCCTAAGAGGAGTAGAAAAAAAAGGGACAATGGCTTTGCCCATCGAATCTGATTAAGGGATTGAAATCCATATGCAGTGAAGTAGATAAACGCCGGAATACACCCTAAAAAGAAAGATGCTTTTATAAAGGAATAAAAAGGATAATTACTGGTCATTAGTACAATTCCAGCGGTAGTTCCAACCATAAGGGTTAATAACATCCAGGTAAGTATTGAATTGTGGTCAACTGACTTAAAGGACTCTATAACTTGTTTCCAAACACCTAACAGAAGAATGCCCAGAAACAGCAATCCTACTGCAACCAGGGCCCCGTTTACCACTCGATAATGTCGGTTCAGCAAATTGGAATCCAAGGTGTCATTACCTTCTACTTTGTTTAACCATTGGTTCTGAAGGAACCAGAATGTAGCATTTTGCTCTTCATCGAAATAGACCGAATACTTGGGTTCACCTTCTACCCACATTCGAGCATAAACCACAGTGAAAAACGAATTGATGTTATCCTCGGTTAGCGTTGGAGTTTGTACAAAGGTCCAGGGTTTAAACGAAAAGTAATCCAGCTTTGTGCCGGGCTGTTGGTTCAATGGAAAGTTGAGAATCTCAATATTCATTTTAAAGGGATTTCCTAATTCCTGATATTTTTTCCAGGTGTAAACTGAAAAAACAAAGAATGGAATGATTAGAAAAACGAATCCCCTTTTGAGCCCTATGCTCAGTTTTCGTTCTTTAATTATATCTCCAACAATCATTAACCCGACCACAGGCAGAATCACCAATCCATTGCCCTTACTAAGAACCAGGCAGGAAATCAGTAAGGAAGCCAATACCACATCCCACTGCTTTTTTTCTCCCAACCACCTAAGTAAATAATACAGGCTCATCAACATGAGTAAGTACATCAACGAATCATTGCTGAACATTACAGACATGTAAATGTGCCTAGGCAAAAAAACCAGGATAGCCAATGAAGCGTACTTAGCCCGTGAACTGACTTTTAGTCGATTCACAAATTTCCAGGCATAAACCAACGTTGCACAACCAATTAACAAATGGAAAAACTGTAGCACCTTAAGCTGCTGTTCCCAAAGTATCCCCAGAGCCAACAACGTTTTCGATAAAAGCCAAAAGATGAAATAATAAAGTGGCGGCTGATAACATTCGAAACATTGATCTGCCCCTGGCTTGGTGCCTGAATCCAGCCATAGTTTAATCGGTTCGTAATGATTATCGAAGGCAATGCTTGCATCAGTAAACCAATACAACATAAACCTCAACCCTATTCCAATAGCGATAATAACGAATGCCCATGTATTGATTTTGCGGTGTATTTTCAATTTACCAAGCTTTTAATCTGGTCATCGTGCCAAAAATAGACTTTTGTAATTCTAAACTCCCGCACTACGTGGCATCGGACAGTTAATACATAAAGTACCTTCGACAACATGCGCAGTGTGTAACTTTCTTCATTTATTTTGCGGCCATGGTTTTTAGCTCCAACATTTTTATTTTTTGGTTCCTACCAATCGTATTATTCCTCTATTACCTGTCGCCAGGTCTAAGGTTGAAGAATGTTATTCTTCTTTTGGTTAGCCTCTTCTTTTATTTCTGGGGTGAAGCGGAATTGGTTTTCCTTATGATCTTCTCCTGCCTGATGAATTACGCAGTAGGATTGTGGATTGATAGAAGTCCTTCAAAAAAGTGGCCTCTTGGTATAGGAATCTTCTTAAACCTCTCCCTCCTCTCCTATTTTAAGTACGCTGATTTCTTTATCACCAATGTAAACCGATTTTTACCGGATGCACATGATTTAGACTTCCTTCACATTGCGCTTCCCATTGGCATTTCCTTCTTTACCTTTCAAAGCATGTCTTACCTAGTAGATCTGTATCGGGGTGATGTACAGGTGCAAAAGGACCCCATAAAGCTGAGTTTGTACATCTCACTCTTCCCACAATTGGTTGCGGGACCCATTGTTCGATACCATGATATTGCCAAGGACATAATAGAACGAAACCACTCCCTGGAATTATTCAATAGTGGAGTAAGGCGCTTCATTATTGGGTTGGCTAAAAAGGTACTCATCGCTAATGTAATGGCATTGTTGGCCGATGAAATCATGAATCGACCACCTGATGAATTAACTCAAGGTATTGCGTGGATTGGAATTACGGCCTATACCCTACAGATTTACTACGATTTTTCCGGGTATTCGGATATGGCAATTGGATTGGGAAGAATGTTTGGCTTTCGGTTCCTGGAAAATTTCAATTTCCCGTACATCGCTAAAAGCATTCAGGATTTCTGGAGAAGGTGGCACATTTCACTTTCGACCTGGTTTCGCGACTACCTGTATATTCCACTAGGTGGAAACAGAGGCAGCTCCAGTCGTGTTTATTTTAATCTGGTTGTAGTATTTCTACTCACCGGACTGTGGCACGGAGCCAGTTGGAGCTTTGTAGTATGGGGTCTTTTCCATGGCATGTTCCTTATCATTGAAAGGCTTGGGGTCAAAAATATCCTGAGCAAGATCGGTCCATTGAGCCATGTATATACCTTGTTGGTAGTAATGATTGCCTGGGTTTTCTTCCGCATTGAAGATATAGGAACCGCCTTTGACTACCTTGGGGTAATGGCTATGGGAAGTGCGAGCGTTGACATTCCTTTTCGCCCCAACAACGAACAACTTTTTATCCTCAGTGTAGGAATTTTCTTTGCATTAAATGGAGTGAGCCTATTTAAGTTGGTCGATCAAAAGTTGCTTCAATTAAGTCGCTTTCCCAAATTTTTAGAGATTGCTGCAAGCACCGGACTTCTTCTACTCTTTTTCTTCTGCATAATGGCGCTTTCGTCAAATGCCTATAACCCATTCATTTACTATAGGTTTTGAAAAAGATAGCGCTCCTCGTACCGGTTTTTATCGCAACCTTCGTTTTATTCTCGTCGTTCCATTATTACTGGTTTGTACCGAAAATAACCACCGTATCCTACACCATTGAAAGTGATGTGGTAGATACCGTTGAAGTGTTTTACAACCTGGGAAAGGGTTGGTCGAAGGAGTGGAAGGAAAAAGCCTTCAATCAGGTTGGTCAAAGCAACTTTCACGAATTTGAATTTAACCTGAACAAATTCCCTGACCAGATCCGATTGGATTTTTGGACCGAAAAAGACACGGTACTACTTAGCAACGTTAATATTTCGAACAATGCTAAAAATGAGTTTGATCTCAAAAAAAGCTATAGCCGATCCATCGATATGGAAAGCATTCAGTTTTTACCCGATAATGGCATGCGATTAATTACTAAGAATGGAGACCCATTTATTGAATTTAATACACATGCAACCAATCGATTCAGTCAGCGGTTCGAGAACCTTTCTGCTATTAACTTAATTGTTATAAGTAGCCTCTCGCTGTTAATCTGCTTCATCCTTTTCAGGCTCAATTTTACTCATTTTATGAAGCATCACTTTTTCTTACTAAGCTTTATTCTGATCATCTCACTTGCCCCTCTCAATCAGATTTCACGCTTTATACCCAAGGTTGAAAGTTTGGAAAACAGAAAACTGGCATCCCTTCCTAACAGCGATGAAATTGATGTTTATATCACTCAATTGGAGGCCTATTTAAAAGATCAATTTGCCTTAAAACCAGTGCTTACATTTTTTGACTCCTGGCTAAAAATCAAATTATTTGAAACCAGTTCGCAACCCAACATCACTTTGGTCGGTGAAGATGGTTATATGTTTCCTGTGGTACTTGAAATTCTTAAAGATTACAAGCACCAGGTTCAGTTTATTCCAGAAGGGCTGGCGAGTGTTAAAAATAACCTGGAAGAACGACGAGACTGGCTAAAAAAGAGGGGAATTCCCTTTATTGTAGTTATTCCTCCAAACAAACAGACCATTTATCCAGAGAAAATGCCCAAGGAATATATCCGCGGTCAGCATCAAGGCCGTCTGGATCAACTATTGAACTACCTGGTGAAAAACGCCGAAATTGATATCATTGATTTAAGACCGGTATTGAAGGCTAAAAAAGAAATAAAAGAAAGTCCCATTTTCTACCGATACGATATGCATTGGAACAACCTGGGTGGATTCTACGGTTATCGGTCCTTAATGAATAAAGCTGCTGAGTATTACCCTGAATTAAAACCTTACAATTTTGCCGATTTTGATACCAGTACCAGTTATTACCCGGATGGCGATTTAGCCAGTTCCTTACTTTTACAGGACATTTATAAGAAACGAGAGATCGAATTCGAGCCTTTGTTTCCTCTAAAAAAAGAAGAAGCAACTTATTACAGAGGACTAATCAACGGGACACAATTCGCCGTTGAAGGAAAAAAACTCAAGTTGGTTATGTTTCATGATTCTTACGGAGTAAATATTAATCCATTTATCAGCAATCATTTTGCTAAATCGGTATTCATATGGGATCATAATTTCGATTCTGAATTGATAGAAATAGAAAAGCCGGACCTTGTTATTCACGAAATATCAGAGCTTTTTATACTTCACCTGCTCAATGTTAATGCATTGGAAGTTAGTCAGGAAGTGAAGAGTTATAAACCATAATGCGCGTAGGACAAGCCATATTGTCCCTGGGATTTACATTACTCATCACCTCCTTTTTATGGACAATTCTCATTCGAGGTGAACGAAACGAGCTGATTACGGAAAACAGGAAGGCTCAAAAACTACCATTACACGATACCAATTTCAGGGCACTGGCTCCCCAATACGAGAATTACGTCAATGACCAAATGCCGTTAAGAAATCGACTGGTAAAGTTTAAAAGCTTAATTAGCCTCAATTGGTTTTCGTCGTCACCCTTTCCCAAAAAAGTAATACTGGGAAAGGACAATTGGCTTTTCTATAATGAAGAGAACAACATAGAAACTTATCGGGGAGATCAATTGTACACAACAGAGGAACTTCAGCAATTAGGAAAAATACTGGAAGAAAAAAGGAATTGGTTGGGGCAGTTCAATATCGACTTCTATTTAATGATTAACCCTTCAAAACCTGAGATCTATGAAGAAATGTTGCCTTCCTATCTCCAGAGAAACCCTGAAAACAGAGGAAAATGTGGGCAGGTTGTTGACTACTTAAACGCAAATACTGGTGTTACTCTGGTACATGCAAAAGAGAATTTATTAAACGCAAAAAAGAATAGACAAGTCTACTATTCATATGATTCTCACTGGAATACGTTTGGTGCTCGGGTAGCTTATGCGGAACTGATTGACGCCATTCGCATAAAACACCCAATAATCCCACCTCCAATGAGAGTAAGCGATATAGAATACCATGAGGAATTATCGGACAATTTTGACCTCTACAAGATGCTTAATTTGCCTGGTTATACCTCTACCATGAGAAGTACTCCAACAAAAATGAAATACGCAAGTGCCGTTAAAATTGATAAGAAAGATTACGCAGGAGTGAGTATTTCGCCCAGTGAGTTCTATGAGCAGCAGTCTTCTGAACTCCCTAAAATGCTAATGTTTAGGGATTCCTATGGTGATGATCTTATCCCCTATCTGAATTGTCACTTTTCCAGGACAACCTATATCAGAAGCCCCTTGTTTTTTCCAAACGTAATTAAAGCTGAAAACCCGGATATTGTAATTCTGGAAGTAACAGAAAGGTTTATTAGCGACTTGTTTATTGCTAACCATCCAACCATCAGCAATCAAAGCTGATTTGGCTAATTACTATTTCGATAAATCGATAGAATATCTACTCCAGACCTTTCTATTTTGTAGGTTTCAGGCAGATTGTATGGAAATGTATTTCCCACCCGTAGCTGATTCCAAACCTGCCCATCAATGGTTTCGAAATGGCAATAGTTGGTGACAATAAAATCTGCCTGTTGAATATCCGGTGTTAGCCTGTTACCGTCTTTATACGCCTCATTTGAAAGCTCATAATTCAGCTTTCCGGGCTTGTCCGAGACCCAAACATTTGCCTTCTTCCCGGTTTGTTTTGCTTCCAGCCAGTTAAACGCTTCTTTAAAGGATAATCCCCAATAATCGACCTCGTAGTTGATTGAAGGTCGTTCAACCGTAGAGTTGAAATAACAATGCGAATAAGGAAAAAAGGAATACAACAAGTAAATGGAATAAGTCGAAACCAGAAAGGCTATCCCCTTGTTAATTCCAAGAGAAGTACGAAGCATTTTGAGTATTTGTCCTAATGAAAAAACTCCCGGTAATATTAAAAAGGGCCATATGAACTGGAAATGCCGCCAACCGTTGTAAAGAACTGGAGAAAAGACTATTACACTAAAAAAAGCAAGTAAGGTAATGGTCCATGAAACGCCCAATAAATTTAAAATACCATCTGGCTTTTTGCCGAAGAGCATAAAAGGAGACAGGATCAATAGGCCTAATAGAACAAGCGAGTGAATTGGGGTGGTGATAAAAATGAATTTGGGCAGATAATACCAGGGCAGCTCATTGGCAACGTAATACGTACCTTCAAAAAAAGTTAGATTAGGCTGTTTAGCGACAGACAAGGCCTTTATTTTATCAATAATGATGAATGGATTGTCCCACAAGAATGGCCAGAACAAATAGGTGGAAAAGAGAAATAAGGTACCAAACAACAATAACTGCAAGTACAAAACTTTAAATTCGGAAGATCTTAAACGCGATACAGCCACATGCCCAACCAGGTAAAGCGGAAATACAGCGCCGATCATTCTTATATCAGTAATTAGGGCTGAAAGAATAGAAAAAATTGCCAGGTCAATCCAGTTCCTTCTTTCCAAATACCTCAGCAGGTAATAAGAATTAACGACAAACAGGTACATCAGTACCGTATCCTTTGAATTGAAAAAGGAATGACCAAATATTCGAGGGTGCAATGAAATAGCTACAATTCCTATCAGGATTTGCCAGGTCTTAAACTCAACCAGTTTCATTAGTTTAATCAGGTAGAAAATACCCAGTACACAAATAGCATAACCAACAAAATGCCTAAGCCAGATTACACCAGCTAAATCCTTTGGGTTCAACAATTTTTCAATCCCTAAAATAAAAAGCTGAATGATGGGCCCATGTTCATCTACATTGCCCTGAAAAATTTGACCCTTGGAATACTCTCCGGTAAAGAAGGACTGAATCCAGTTTAAATTTCTTACCGCATTTTCTCTTAAGTAATACTCGTCCCAGGGCACACCAAATTCTCCAACCAGTGCAACACCTACCAGCATAAATAGGGAAGCCAACAGGTATTCCAAATGATTTATTATCCAGCCTTTAATTAACTCCATTTCGTGGCTTTATGCTTCGAAGCTATCACAACTAATATCATAGACCATTTATTAATGACAAGAACAAATAATTCATTTGAAGGATATTATATTCGGCAACTGAAAACAACTGAGTGAATAATAAAACACAAACCTATTTATTGTTTCTTATTTCCATCCTATTTGGGATGAAACTGTTTTTCTGGTCTTCAATATTCCCCTTCTATGGCAATGTGGATGAAAAAGCGCATTTCGACCTGATTACCAAATATGGAAATGGTGAAAAATACTTGAAAATACCACTTCCCTATTCAAAGGATGCAGTAGACCTTATTTCCAACTATCAATCGGATGAGTATTTAAGAAGGGTTGATTCTGGTACCGAATACGATCTTCTTCTGGATTTTATTTACCCGCCAAAACAGGAGGATGCCCGTCTTTTTGTCCAGTCACTTAAGAATTACCAAAACAATTCGCCACCATTATACTATTGGATTACAGGAGCTTACTATTGGTTAGCAGGTATCAATTCGGAATCGTCCATTGATGCATTGTATTCGCTCCGTTGGTTTTCATCTGGAATTTCCCTGCTATTCTTTGTCTGTTTTGTATGGTTTTTAAAGCGTAATATGGGCACAACCGCAGCCCTTTCGGCATCCATATTGCTCCTGTGTTTTCCTCAACCGGTTTACTATTTTTTAAATAACGACGTCTTGTCATTGCCACTAATCACCTTCGCTATTTTATTGAGCTGGAACTCCAAACGAAATCATGTGATATTGAGCTCAATTCTCATGGGATTGGCCGTTTGGAATAAACTTTCAAACCTGGCACTCGTTGCGATTCCTCCAATAATTTACTTACTCTCCAAAGAGAACAAGCAACAAAAATTCAAGACCATATTTTCTTACTCTATCGTTCTGGGGATTATCATTCTTCCATTGTTTCTTTGGAATTATAACAGCACTGGTACATTTACTGCTAATGCTGAAAAAATCAGCATTCTTAAATGGGGCGAAAATAGCTTTGAGGATATGTTGAATCACCCAATAAGAACCTGGGAGGGGCTTAAACATTTCCTCTGGTTTCCTATCCTTTCTTTGATGCGTGGAGAAGTAACCTGGAGACTCTACCCTATTATTCCGGAATGGATGGATTACTTAATTGTTGTGTTGGTAATACTCAGCTTATTATACCTGGCCTGGAAGAGAAAAAGTCAGGCAAAACTCTTGCAAAGCACCTATTTGGCTACCCTGTTTGCATTTTCTTTCCTCACCTATCTGTCCCTTGTATTTGATTACACCGAAAGTGTGTATCCCAGTGCGAAATATCCGTTTTTTACTTCGGGAAGAATACTCATCGGTATTTTCCCGTTTTTTATCCTGGCCATTAACGAAATGATAATGGGTATTGGAAAAAAACTAAATATTTCCCCAATCTACTTTAGTATCGCTTTGGGTCTGGTTTTCATTATTACCGAATATCATTTTCGGAAGATGTTTATTTACTCACCAATAAACTTCTTCGGCATTTTATGACTTCATTCTAAAGTCATGAGCTCCCAAACTTTGATTGGGATTGTAACAAGGGTCGTGGTCGACATAGGGCTGCCACAAATCCTTTAACTTCTTGATTTCTTCTTTGTGTTTTTCAAAGGATTCTTTGGTTAGATGCGGATGCCCGCGGGATACACTTTCATGATGATAGAGTTCGCAGTGGGGAACGTATAAGTTTCGATAACCCGTATCCCAAACTTTAAGGCAAAAATCGACATCGTTGTATTCGACTGCAAAATTCTCATTGAACCCACCAACTTCGTCAAATACTTCTCTTCGTACCATCACACATGCAGCGGTTACTGCACAATAGTTATTGAGTAAGTTCACATAGTTAAAATGCCCCGGACCATCCCGGTGTTCTCCAACCAAAACATGGCCTGCTGCACCCCCCAAACCAATAATTACTCCTGCATGCTGAATGGTATCGTTAGGGTAAAGCAACTTGGCTCCGACCACGCCAACCTCAGGACGTTGAGCATGTTCAATCATCGCTTCCAGCCAGTCTTCGGTTATAACCTCGGTATCGTTGTTTAACAATACCATATAATTCCCATCTGTGTTCCTGGCCCCCAGGTTCATTAAAAACGAAAAATTAAAAGGTTCTTCGGTCCTAATCGATTTAAAACGATTGGGCTCTTTTTTAGTCCAATGATCCAACAGGTCAAACAGGTTTTGATCTGAACTATTGTTATCAATAACCAGCACTTCAAAATTTTGCCAGGAAGTTTTTTCAAAAATCGACTTCAGACAGGTTTCAAGAATATCGGCCTGATCTTTAGTTGGAATAATGATACTAACCTTAGCCTCTGGATCTTTTATTCCCAGCCGAACAGAATACCCTCTAAACCCATCCAAAAACCCAATATTAGACGAATACCCTCTCCGGGTAAGTGCCTCTGTAATTGCTTTTTGTGCCGAGGTATAAGCATAGGGTTTTGCATCTTCGCCACCGGCAGCTGAGGTAGAGTGAATTCGCCAGTGATATAAAATCCTGGGAATGTGAGTAATGTTACGGCACTTTTCTGTAAATCTCAGTACCAAATCATAGTCCTGACTTCCTTCAAACCCTTCACGCCACCCTCCAATCTCTCTAAATAAATCGGATCTGAAAACAGTAAGATGACCTAGATAGTTTCGGGACAATAAATTATCGGGACTCCAATCGGGCTTAAAATGCGCCTCCGAATGATTTCCAAATTCGTCGATTTTGTCTTCGTCGGTATAGACCAGGTCAATATTTTCATTCTCGTTAATAGCCTTTACACACCAATAGAAAGCATCAAGGGCTATTTCATCATCCTGATCCATTAGAACGTAAAAATCTCCAACGGCGATTTCCATGGCCGAATTTGACGCAGCCGATATGTGCCCATTTTCTTCCCGGTAAACAACCTTAATTCTTTTGTCGCGTTTTCGATATTCTTCAATTACCCTTTTTATTTCGGAGTCGGTGGATGCATCATCGGCCAGGCACAGCTCCCAATACTCATAGGACTGCTGCAAAATGGTATCCATTGCCCGTTTGAAAAACTCGACAGGAGGATTATAAACCGGCATTAATACACTCAGTATAGGCCGGTCCTTGAACTGATCAATTTCTTTTTTCTGCCGAATGAGTTCATTTTCGTCAGGTAGGGTTTTGAATAACAAACGGGTTAACGGATCTGCAGAAAAATCACCAATTCCATGTTTCGCTTCTACAATAACCACTTTGGTTTCTTCAAAAAACAGGTAGAGATGCTTGAATACCAGCGCCAATAACTTACTAATTACAGCTCGCCCTTTTCTACTTAATGCTACCGCAATTTTTCTGAAAATATTTTGTGATTTTCCCTTATCGCTATTGGATTTAAAACGAGCTAGCAATATTCCAATTTGCTTTTTAAACTTAAAAAGCTTGCTGTTCTCAAAGTCATTTATTCGCTGCTGAAGGTTCAGGTTGGATTGATGTGCGTGCTGCAATTGCTGGATAAGCTTATCCCTATCCTTTCCAAGTTGTCTTGAAAACTCAACGCTTTGAAAAAGTTCATTTTCCACTTCAGAAAGGTTCTTGATGAAGTGGGTCATAATTCCATGACCGTGCTCTATATAACAAGCTTCATATTTGTTGATTAAGTACTTGTAGTTACCTATTCGGTTTGGAGTTTCATTAGCTGTTGAAACTAAACTATTTTCCCTGATTCGGTATTCAAACAGAAACTCATTTAAATGGTGGAAGGTAAAACCTTCGCTGTAGAAGCCCATCCATAAGTCCCAATCTTCGTATCCAGGAACAGGCATCTTTTCATCGTAGCCTCCTATTTTAGCCCATACCTTTTTCCTGAAAACCGCACAGTTATCAATATAGTTGACCGCAAAGAAAACTGCAGGCTCAAAATCGGCTAATATTCGTTCTTCTTCCCTTTCTCCAAATGTTCGATAGTTACCGTATACCACACCAACCTTAGGATTGGCATCAAGTACTTCAATGGCCTTCAGGTAATACTCAGGGCTAATTTTGTTATCCGCGTCAAGTGGAAGAATATAATCGGATTGGGCTTGTTCAATACCAACATTTCGGGCTCTTTGCACTCCCTGGTTTTCCTGATCTATAATTCTAATATCTGACCTGTTCCTAAAAGTGTCCAGTACATCCAGCGTTTCCTGATCAGTAGATCCGTCATTTACTATAATTACCTCAATATTATTTCCAACAATGTCTCCTACACTCTCGACACACTCCTGAAGATACTGCCCTAAATTATACAGGGTAATTACAACTGATACTGAAGGTTTAGTCATTAATGAAAGGTGTTTGTATAAGTGTTACTTACCTTGTTAATTTCCCCGTACTCCTGCAAGGTTCCATTAGCCAGTAATGCCGCCTTGGAACAAATCTTTTTCACATCATCAATGTTGTGCGAAACAAATAATATGGTGCTCCCACCTTCTTTAATCTCGTTGATTCTATTCATACACTTTTGCTGAAAGCCCATATCTCCAACTGCCAACACCTCATCAATTATCAAAATATCGGGATCTTGTGCGACTCCAATGCTAAAAGACAATCGGGAAATCATTCCAGTGCTATAGGTCTTTACCGGTCGATTTAGTTCTTCATCAGACAGTTCTGAAAAACTGACCACCTTAGGCATTATCTCCTTAATTTTTCCCATAGGAAGCCCCATTAAACTAACCAACAATTTAATGTTTTCGTAACCGGATAATTCCATCTCAATACCGGCTCCAATGGCCAATATAGGCGCCACTTTTCCACGAACCGTAATCTTTCCGGAAGAAGGTTTTATCATACCCGCAACTGCCTTTAGCAGGGTACTTTTTCCAACACCATTTTTACCAAGAATTCCTACCACTTCTCCCGGCATTATTTCAAAGCTTACATCGTGCAGTACCTCATGTTTTTCAAATGGTTTTGAAAAGCTAAAACTGGTAAATATGTCCTTAATGGAATTAACTCCCTGGTTAAAACTATAGTAGCTCAAGGCCAAGCCATTTATGGAAATTTTAGACTCTGCCATTACACGTTAGAAATTATTCCGGGCTGCAACTTTTTAAACGTAAACCAACCAATGGCAAAAACCAGAAAGGATATCAACACCATATAGCCCCACGTTTCAATTGATGGCCAGGTATTCGAATACAAGGAAGCTCTTACTCCTTTAAAGAAGTACCAGAGTGGGTTGAGTTTTAAGATCCAATGGAACTTTTCCGGTACCAGATCAAGGGTATAGGCAATTGGGGTTAAATAAAAAAGAGCTGGGTTTAATGTGTTCCACAAAATGGAAATGTCTCTTAGATAAACATTTAGTGTTCCCAGGAATAAGGATAAACCAAGGCTCAGAATCGCCAACAAAACAGTTACCGGAATTATAGCAAAAAACGCTAATCCGGGACTGTATCCTAAATAATACATGAGGGCTAAAAACGGAACAAAGGTTAACACCAGGTTACCTAACTCTGAGATTAAAGCCGAAAAGGGAAATGAAATAACCGGAACATTTATCGTTTTTATGATTCCCGCATTACTAATAAAACTCTGAATGACCTGGTTAGTGGTATTGGAAAAAAACTGCCAGTAAACCAATCCGGTAAGCACATACAAGGCATAGTTTTCTACAGAGGCAAATGCAGTGCTAAAAACGAAATAAAATATTATGAGGTAAACCAACGGAGTTAGAAAGCTCCAGAAAAAACCCAGGATGGAATTTTTATATTTAAGCTTAATATTGCGCTTAGCTAAATTGAGCAACAAATTATATGATTCGGAATTGATCAAATTGTTATGTCTTTTTTACCCTGAAATTTTCGGGTGCAAAAGTAGAAATATTGCCGTCATGGCTTACGCAAAAAAATATTAGACCTGGACAACAAAATCTACATTAACGGACGCTTCTTAAGCCAGGATTTATCCGGGGTACAAAAATTTGCCTGGGGGCTTTCAAGTGCCTTAAATGAGTTGGGGATTAAGATTGTTTTTTTATGTCCGAGAAACATTCGGAACACCCCGGATTTCGGTGAGGTAAAACGTTTTGGAAATTTGAATGGACATGCCTGGGAGCAAATTGAATTGCCCCTTTATTTACAGCGCAACAAAATCACCGGCTTAATTAATCTTTGCAACTCCGCCCCTCTATACTCCAAAAATCAGGTTGTTACCGTCCACGATTTAGCTTTTGCCAGGCATCCGGAATGGTTTGATTCAAAATTCGCCAAATGGTACAACTGGATGATTCCAAGAGTAATTAATCGGGCCAAACATGTATTGACGGTAAGTGAATTCTCAAAATCTGAAATAGTTGATTTCTATGGTACCGAAGGCTCAAAGGTTTCAGTGATACCAAATGGAATCTACTGGGACAAAGAATCTATAAAAGAATTCGAAAACCCAATAAAGGATAAATACATCCTTGCGGTAGGGTCGGATAATCCAAGAAAAAACTACGATTTACTAATAAGAACCTTCGAGCAACTTGAACAGAATCAATTTAAGCTGGTGATTGTTGGGAGTCCCTCGAAAGCCTTTTCGACTTCTTCAAAAAAAGAAAACGACAAAATTGTCTGGCTACAAAATGTAGATAACAATAAACTAAAAGCCCTTTATAAGAATGCACATCTGTTGGTCTCCACTTCTTTTTACGAAGGGTTTGGTCTACCAATTTTGGAAGCCCTGGAACTTGGTTGTCCGGTTTTGGCCAATGGCATTGAAGTGTTCAAAGAGATTTACAAAGACTCAATCAATTACTACCAGGAAAACAGTGAATCGGATTTGCACCTACAACTGAAGCAAATATTGGAATCGGATAAACAGCAGGTAAGTGTCCAATATTTACTGGAAATGTTAAGCTATAAAAGCGCTGGTATTAAATTAGTACAAATTCTAGGAATAACTTAAATTTGCCCGACCACGAGAATATCTCAATGAAAGTAGCTATAGTTCACGATTGGTTTGTCGTTAAAGGTGGAGCCGAGAAGGTGGTCAAGCAAATGCTTGAGTGTTTTCCGAGTGCAGAGGTATTCAGCCTTTTCGATTTCCTTTCTCCGGAAGACCGAAAGGAGATAATGAAAGACAAGAAGGTAAAGGTTTCTTTTATGCAGAAATTACCATTCGCTAAAAAGAACTACCGCTACTTCTTTCCGGTGTTTAGCAAAGCCATAGAATCCATTTCATTAAAAGGGTTTGATTTGATCCTTAGCTCTTCGCATGCCGTAGCCAAAGGAATAATTACTGAAAAAGATCAAATTCATGTGTGTTATTGTCATACTCCGGTTCGCTACGCATGGGACATGAAAGAGGACTACATGAAAATGGTTCCTCCCGGAGTAAGAAATATTGTTTCATGGAGGTTAAACAAACTGCAAAAGTGGGACAAGGAAAATGCGCATAACGTTACCCAATACATTGCCAACAGCAAGAATATTTCGAACCGAATAAAAAACAATTACGATAAAAACTCATCAGTGGTATATCCGCCTATTGATACCGATTACTTCGTACCAGCTGATAAAAATGAAGCATACAACAATGCATTTTTAGTTGTTTCCCGGTTAGTACCATACAAGCGAGTCGATTTAATCATTGAAGCTTTTAACCGACATCCTGAGTTAAAACTCAACGTAATTGGAGATGGCCCGGAGTTCAACAACCTTAAAAGCATAGCTAACCCTAACATTAAGTTATTGGGCTACCAAAGTGACCAAACGGTAAGAGAGTATTATCAAAGATCGCGCGCCTTGCTATTGGCTGCAATTGAAGATTTTGGAATTACTTCTGCCGAAGCTCAGGCATGTGGAACTCCCATTATTGCACTTAACAAGGGGGGATATTCGGAAACCGTTATTGACAAGGTATCCGGTGTTTTCTTCGAGGACCAGACTGTTGAAGAAATTGATACAGGAATTCAGCGATTTTTGGAAATTGAAGATTCCTTTGATGCGGTAAAAATCAGGAATCACGCTGAGAAATTTAAAATAGACCGATTCAAAAAAGAATTCTTGTCTATTGTCAACAACACCATTGAAAAGTATCAGTTTTCAGTCGTTTAAAATCCTTCTGCTAGGAGGTCTTTTTTTATTTCCGATTCTATCTTTAAAGGCATCGGCTATATTGCTAATCTTAAATTTAGTTCTAGCCTTTTTTTCGTTTGTCTATAATCAGTGGAAGAACAAGCCTTCTTTATTGGTGCCTCCCATATCGGCTATCTTTCTTGTGAGTATTCCGATTTTATACTTCGTACACATATTTCTCTCTGGAATTCCCGACGTCGCCTCCTTTCATTTCGAGAAAAAAATGGGGATGATCGCTGCTCCCCTCTTATTTTATTTTATTCATCAATCCAGGGAATCAATTCAGGTAAACACCTTCCTAAAATTATATGCAGGATCTTCATTGATACTAGCCATAACTACCATTGGTATCTTCTTTTACGGCCTTTCCATTTATGATGATTCTATAGGAACACTTGCCTTTCAGATTCGAACCCTGAATGAAAGTCTTACCCAGCTCCATCCCACCTACCTTGGGTTGCATTTAATTGCAGCATCCTTTATCACCTTATATCTTTATCATAAACGTGAATTCAAGTCGTATTCATACCTCCTAATAATCTGCACCATCATATTGATAGCAGGGGCTGCATTATCCGGTGCCAGGAGCCCATTTATTGGACTCTTTATTGGAATGTTTTTCTACGTTTTTGCTTCTAAACTCTATTCCAAAAAAGCTAAAATTGGAGTTTCGCTGGCTCTTTTGATTCTTCCCATTATACTTATACAAATACCCGTTATTGGAGATCGTTTTCAAGGAATAATTGAAATTGCCCAGTTCAATTTTTTTAGCGAAAATGCTGCTGATACCACGGTAAGATTTGCAGTATTGTGGTGCGATTTAGGGTTAATCCGCGAAAATTGGTTGTTGGGTGTTGGCACCGGTGAAATTCAATACCATCTCAATTTGTGCTATCAAATGATCGAATCGGAAACGGCACTTACCCAAGACCTAAATACACATAATGAATATGCCAATATCTGGATAGGAACCGGAATTATCGGAATACTTCTTTTTCTGGGATTCTATATTACCAGCTGGATTCGCTTTAAGCATTGGCTTCCTAAAATATTTCTGATTTTGTTTGGGATGGTATGCCTAACCGAAAATTTATTGGAAAGGCAACAAGGTGTCTTTTTTGTGGCTCTCCTCTTCTCTCTTTTTATTTTCCACGAATTAGATCAACCTACAAAATAGATTAATCCGAATAAGTAAGAAACAATGTTTATTAGAGTTGCCATACCAAAAGCATTAAGATTACTATTCAAAATCCCGTTTTTCCGAATACGGTTTTATGGCATTCACAAAAGGATCATTGCCCCATTGAATTTATTCAAGGGAGTAGTTCAGCAAATTGTATTCAACGATTTCATTTTCCTGGAACTTCATATTGACGATTGGATTCAAGAGAATATCTACTTTTTAAATAGTTACGAAACTGCCGAATTACAATTTCTACAGGAATCGTTAAAACCTCAAAGTCGAGTATTAAAATAACTTTGCGCCATAATTTATCTATGGCACTTACGAATAACGATATAATTAAAAAACTTAGAGTTGCTCTGAAACTACGCGATACGGACATTGTCAAAATCCTGAAACTGGTAGATTATGACACCACTACCAGTGAAATTGGCGCTTTTTTTAGAAGTGAAGATCATCCCAAGTACAAACCCCTTCAGGATCAAATTCTACGCAATTTTCTAAACGGCTTAGTCATATACAAACGAGGCCCCATGGATAGAAAGTCAAGCGCCTCCGCTAAAGCTTCGGGCGACACACGGAAGAAGCCAGCGCAAACCAAATACGGTCGACCCAGGGCTTTTGAATCAAAGGAAGAAAAGGTTCCATCGGTGAAACACAAAAGATCACGCCCCAGGATTGTTGGTACCATTAATAGAAAAAAACGAAAAGACAATTCTGATTCTGAGAAGGATTAGTTAAGTACAGCTTATACGAGGAACTTAAATGAAGTTTGCCGAATACAACATTTCCCGGGAAATTAAAGCTAATCTGGACCGAATGGGCTTTAGAAGGCCGACGGACATCCAGTTTAAGTCCATTCCCCATGTCTTGAAAAATGAAGATGTGTTGGCCGTAGCTCAAACCGGAACTGGGAAGACAGCGGCATTCGGTATCCCTATGATTAGCCAAATTCAGGAAATCAAAAAACGAAGCAACACCAGTGGAATTCGAGGAATCGTTATGGTTCCCACCCGTGAATTGGCCTTGCAAATCACTGAGGTATTCCATACGTTGGCTAAAAACACCAAAATAAGAACCATCTGCGTTTACGGTGGTACAGATCAGGATCCACAGATAGAATCACTGGTACGCGGAATTGATATCCTGGTAACCACTCCAGGTAGAATGTTTGATTTGGTGAGTCAGGGGTATATTAAATTGGATCGAATTAAAACTCTGGTGTTGGACGAGGCCGATCAAATGTTGAAACTCGGTTTTTATAAAGATATAACTGACCTTATCCGATTCCTGCCCAAGAACCGGCAAACCTTGTTCTTCTCGGCAACCATTGACGATCAAATAAAAAAGCTGGCGTACTCGCTGGTAAGAAATGCAATTCGAATCCAGGTTTCCCCCAAAGATCCGGTATCAAAGAATGTAACACACGCGGTTGCTTCTGTTGAAATGGATGACAAGCGATTTTTTCTGGAGAGAATCATCAAGGAAAATGAGGGCTTGAAAATTTTGGTATTTGTTAGAACCAAAGTTCGAGTCGAGCGGGTAAAAGCAGCCATGAAGCGAGTTGCCATTGAATCTGAAACTATACATGGAGATAAGGAACAAAATAAACGTGAGGAGGTCCTTAAGAGATTTAAATCCGGTGAAATAAGAATACTCATTACCACCGATGTCAGTGCAAGAGGTATTGACATTCCTAACGTAGATTTGGTAATTAACTACGATCTACCCGACAAGGCAGAGAATTATGTACATCGTGTAGGACGAACAGGAAGAGGAAAGAAAAAGGGCCGTGCCTTGTCTTTTTGCAGTTCTGAGGAACAATCTATTCTAAAAGACATTGAAGCTTACAATTCTGTCCCAATCGAAAAAATGGTCATAGAAAAAGAGGATTACATGGAAACATTGCTCTTTACAGATGATGGATCGAATGACTGGAAAGCATTGATGAACAGAGACGTTGAAATGAAAAAAAATAAGCGAAAGAAAAAGACAAAGAACAAGAAAAAATAGCTATTGAAATGTAAGATCTCAAAGGCAAAATGTAAAAAAGGAAATTCTACAACCACTATTAATTGTCACCGTTTTTGAATTATTAGGTTGTTCCATTTTTACATTTTTCTCTTTAAACTTTACATTTAATTAGTTGGTTATCTTGATTTTATTCACTTGTTTAATAAATTATAGTTCATGTTTTGAATAAATTTGTGTGTACCAAAAAATTCAAAATCATGTATAAACTTAATTCAGTTCTCATCAGTCTTTCTCTTTTAGTTTCTTTTAATCTATCCTCTCAGCGATTATTACAACTTCTATATGATGTTCACAATGGAACTTCGTGGGATTATAGTGAAAGAACAACATATGACTACGATACTGTCAATAATCGTCTTAATTGGACATTGATGGAAGAATACAATTCAACAAGTTCCAAATGGGAGGTTTTTCTTAAAGATTATCATTATTATAATGCAAGTAACCAAATAATAAATGATTCAGGAAAAACCTATAACTCTTCAACTAAAAAATGGGAAATTAATCAGGCAACCACCTACACCTACAACGGAAAAGGGTTACTTATTAATATGACTACTGCCGATTTTGCCGGGACCTGGGATAACCGGGATAAAACTGAATATACTTATAATGCTTCCGATCAACTTGTTAAAACAGAAACTTTTAGGTGGGTATTTGGTGCTTGGGAACCTGAAAACAGAGATTCATACAATTACAATTCAAAAAAGCTGGTTTCAAAAATGATTTCCGAGGAATATGGGTTCTCAAAATTTGATTCGACTGAAATCACAAATTACAGCTACACCTCATTTGATAGTTTAAAATCATGGGAAACTTTGGAATATCAAGCCGGATGGAAAAAGTCTGAAAAGGCAGAGTTTATGTATAATTCAAGCGATTTAAGAACGCAAGGGTTAATCAAAGAATGGAATGGTTCATCTTATGATAATTTAGAAAAAACCGATATTTCAAGAAGCTCTTCAGGAAATAAAAAATTCTGGGTCACATACGATTGGTTCTTCGGAAGTTGGCACAACTCGTGGCGAATGACTTTTATATATGACAGTAGTTCAACGCCATCTTCTGTAGCTTTAGATGATTTCAAAAATGAAATAAAACTGTTTCCAAATCCAGTAACAAGTTCCCTAAATATTAGTTTAAGAGCTGAATTACAATCGGAAATAACCATTTTAAGCATGGACGGGACTACGGTTCGACCTAAATCTACAATTCAGGACAAGCCCATTGATGTCTCTGGATTAAGGAGTGGCTACTACATCCTTCAAATAGAAAATCAGGAAGGTGTTTCTCGTAAAACTTTTATAAAATCGGACTAATGCTGGCGTTGAGTTTTACTATTAGATAATATAGAACAACTAAATTCAAAAAACCAAGATCAAATATCCAACCTAAGTCATCCAAAGTGAAGCCATTGGCACTTAAAAGGCACCTAAACCCTTCAATGTAAATAATCCAAACTAAGCCATTGGTAATCAGAAAATATCCACTACTTTTGCCGCCCGAAATCTGGTAAGCGGAAATCAGTTAGTTTAATTCTCTTAACCGTTCCGCAGGTTGAGATACAAGAAAGACAATATGTCTGAAGATAAAACAAAGGTTGCTGAAGAAGGTACAAAAGAAGAGCCAAAAGCAACAAAAAAAACTGCTCCCAAAGCTACGGGCGACACGCTGAAAAAAGCACCAACTAAGAAAAAAGCAACTCCTAAATCTGAAGAAAAGGCTGCTCCTGTAAAGGAAACGAAAGATGCTGCCGACAAGGCTCCAGAAGAAAAAGCTGAAACTAAAAAGAAAGCAAAGGAAGAAAAGGTAGAGGGGCCAAAAGCAGAAGCTAAAGTTAACGAGGCTGCTAAAGAGGAAACTAAAGCAGATAAGTCCGCCTCCGCTAAAGCTTCGGCGGACAAAGACGAAAAGCCCAAGGCTAAAAGAACCCGAGTTGCAAAAGCAGCTAAGGTAGAAGTTGAAGAAGCTACTGCTGAATCAGAAGAAGTAAGCGCTGAAACTGAAGAAGTAGGTGAAGAAAAATTTGAAAAAATCGTAATTGAAGATACTCCTATTGTAGATATCAACACGATTAAACCGCTTGATGAATTCAACTGGGATTCATTTTCAGATTCAGATGATATATATACTGCAGAAGAAAAAGAAAACTTATCGAACCTGTACAACGATACGTTAACTTCTATTTTCGAGCATCAGGTAATTGATGGAACTGTTGCTACCATTACTAAAAAAGAGGTTGTAGTAAACATTGGTTACAAATCGGATGGTGTTCTTTCTTCTAACGAATTTAGATACAAGCCAGACCTTAAGGTAGGTGACAAAGTTGAAGTTTACGTTGAAAAAACGGAAGACAAAACTGGTCAGCTGGTTCTTTCTCATAAAAAAGCTCGTACCATGAGAGCTTGGCAACATGTTAATGATGCTCTTGAGACTGGAGAAATTATTACTGGTTTGATCAAATGCAGAACCAAAGGTGGTTTAATTGCCGATGTATTCGGAATTGAAGCATTCTTACCTGGTTCTCAAATTGATGTAAAACCAATTAGAGACTACGATCAGTACGTGAACAAACAAATGGATTTCAAAGTGGTTAAGATTAACCAGGAATTCAGAAACGTGGTTGTATCTCATAAAGCACTTATCGAAGCTGAACTGGAAGAGCAAAAAGCGGTTATCATGTCGCAGCTTGAAAAAGGACAGGTTCTTGAAGGTGTTGTTAAAAACATTACTTCTTACGGGGTATTCATTGACCTTGGTGGTGTTGACGGATTAATCCACATTACTGACCTTTCATGGGGAAGAATTAATCACCCTGAGGAAGTGGTAGAGTTGGATCAAAAAATCAACGTTGTAATCCTTGACTTTGACGACAACAAAAAACGAATTGCACTGGGTGTTAAACAACTTCAGGCACATCCTTGGGACAACCTGGATGAAGCACTTAAAGTTGATGACTCCGTAAAAGGTAAAGTAGTTGTACTTGCTGATTACGGTGCATTTGTTGAAATCGCTCCTGGTGTTGAAGGATTGATCCACGTTTCTGAAATGAGCTGGGGACAGCACTTGAGAACCGCTCAGGATTTCTTCAAAATCGGAGACGAGGTTGAAGCTAAAATCATGACCCTGGATCGTGAAGAAAGAAAAATGTCACTTTCTACCCGTCAGTTGACACCAGATCCATGGGAAGGTATAGAAGCTAAATATCCTGTTGGAACTAAAGTAAAAGGAAAGGCTACTAACCTTTCTAACTTCGGTGTATTCGTTGAATTGGAAGAAGGTGTTGACGGATTGATTCACATTTCTGACCTTTCGTGGTCTAAGAAAGTAAATCACCCAAGTGAGTTTACTAAAGCCGGTGAAGAAATCGAAGCAGTTGTATTGGAGATAGACAAAGACAACAGAAGGTTGAGTCTTGGACACAAACAATTGGAAGAAAACCCATGGGATGTATTCGAAACTGTATTCACGGAAGGATCAGTACATGAAGGAACTCTTCTTTCATTGACTGACAAAGGTGGATTGGTTGGTCTTCCTTATGGTGTTGAAGGATTCGCTCCTGGTCGTCACCTGGTAAAAGAAGATGGTTCTAAGGTAAAAGTTGATGAAAAGATCAATTTCTTAGTACTTGAATTCAACAAAGATTCTCGTAAGATCATTGTTTCTCATTCTAGAATTCACGAAGGTGAAGCAGAAGGAAAACAAATGGCTGAAAGAAAATCGAAAAAAGCCCAGGCTGCCAGTACGCGTAAAGCAGTGAAAGATCTTTCTTCTGGAATGGAGAAATCTACCCTAGGAGATCTTGATGCATTGAGTGCACTTAAAGCTTCAATGGAAAAAGAAGAGAAGAAGAAATAATTCTTTTTTATCATAAACTGAAAAGCCCTGTTAGATAATCTAACGGGGCTTTTTTTGTTCGAATCCTTCAGTTATTATAAGTGAATTTCGAAGAAGCTTGTATCGAATGTGGTAGAGAATACCTTATTTCGACTCTGATACAATATGATACCGAATCAATCGCCGTTCAATAATCCGTTTATTTGTAATGTAGTCAGCCATATAATAATAATCATCCATTACCTTACCCCTGCCCTTAGCATAATAATTATTGGAAACCACGGCTTCCGTTCCTAGCTCATCAGAAAATGGCTTATTAAAGATTCGGTCTACCTGGTAATTTATCACTGTTTCCACTGCACCAGCTATATTTACCTGACTTTCTCCTCGCATCTTGTGGTAATAACTGTAGATATCGTTGTTATCGCTTCCCTTATCCAGAGTATCGGTAAAATTCTTTACAGACATTAGTATATCCCCGCTTTGATTCACCAAATATCCATTGGAATCCCTTAGCATGTGAATTATGCTTCCATCAAAATTTCCGTAAGGGCTATTGGTACCCTCAAACACGAAGTATTCATTTCCTCTAATTTTTTCGATCCGAGTTATTTTCATACTGTCTACCTGGCCCATCTTTTCCTCTACCCTGTTCGAATCAATTCTATATTGTTGGTACACCCAATAATTACCCACAGCCATGGGCATATAATCCTGAACTTTTAATTCAGGTTCGCAATTCGGATTTTCAGTAATCTCTTCATCCTTCTTACAGGAAAAGGAAAGAACAATTAGACTGGAAAGGGCAAGTACTTTGTACATAACAATGGGTGTTTTTGGGTTTAGGATGCGCTAACGCTGCTATGAATCAGAATATTGCATGTATTCTCATTTTGATTTAGCAAGACTTAACCTGAGTTGATTAATTCAAGTCATCTTATTCAAATCCAATCAAGATCCAACCGCAGTCTAACAATATACAGCAACCAAAACTCACCCCAAACCTTCCCGTATTGCCATAACCAGTTCCTCCCGACCTGCTTTTGCCCTGGAGATAAACTCATCCGTTACTGCTAATCCGGCTTGATGTTTATCCGACCAAACAATCAAGTCAACCAAAATAGGAACGAGATCCATTCCTTTTTCAGTTAACGAATATTGCTTCTTGGTTTTCAATTTTTGATAAACCTCTGACTCAATAATTCCATTGCTCTCCAATTTTTTCAATCGATCTGATAAAATATTGGTAGCTATACCCTCTTTTGAATTTAGGAAATCCTTGTAAAACCTTTTTCCTTGTACTAAATCCCGAATGATTAAAAAGGTCCATTTATCACCAAAAACATCCAATGCATAACTAACAGGGCAGTCCGATCTCATAAATTATTTTTATTCACTTGCAAAATGCAAGTGAATAATTTAAGTGAAGAAAATGGATACGATTCAAATCAATTTTGAAAAACTCAAAAAAGACAACTGGTCCGACCAGGAGACGCAAAACGCCAATTGCTGGTCAGTTTTGTTCATGAACTCATGAACAATCACAACTTTGATTTGGTGCTAAAACAATTTGGCAATCCGCATTACCGCCAACACAACCGTGGTATCCCCGATGGAATGGAAGCTTTGGTGAAGTACGTCAGGGATTTTACGAAGCGATTTCCAAACTACACCTACGACGTAAAGCACGTATACACCAATGGCGATTTTGTGATTTTTCATTCCCAGGTAACCACCAATCTTAAGGATCGTGGTAATGACAACAAGGGGGTTTATTAAACTAGAACTCCCCTAACCTGCTCAAACCGTTAATCTCTTTTTATTTGGTAGCAAGCATAAAACAGGCGCCACCTGTTTTAAAACCGATACAGTTTACGGCGTAAATCAGCTTCAACTTGCTGGTCCCAGAGCACTTTTTGAATTCGCTCCCTTGATTCATTAAACCTTTCTGCATTGTCCTTATCCCCAATGTTCTTATAAGCTTTTACAATAGCACTCCAGGCCTTAAGATATAACTCATTTTTGCGGATACAACGTTTCCACTCAAGAATGGCTTCCTGAACAAAACCCTGCTTAGCCAATTCAACACCTTCTTCATAAATTGCTTCAATGTCCGTTATTTCCTTATCCAGCTTCAATTGAATCAACCCTCCATTTTTATTGATTATAAAAGAGCAAGGAACCTGACGGGCAACACGCTCTGCAATGCTCCCCAGGAAAAACCTTTTAATGGCACCCTTTCCGGTTGAACCCATCATGAGCAAATCAACATGCTGTTCCTTAACAACGTCGAGAATCACGTTTGGCGGGTCGCCTAACCTCACCACCTTCTCCCAAGATATTCCACTGAAATCCACATCCTTTATGGACTCATCAAACTCCAATTCCAATGTCCGAATCATTTCGGCTTGTTCCAAATCGGCATCAGCTCCCATTTCTATGTACTCCTTGTCAATTCCTTTTATTACGTGAAGCACATAAAGTTTTGAGTCAAAGCGCCTACACAGGTGAATAGCGCTATCCAGGGCCAACTTGGATTCCTGGGAAAAATCAATGGGACAAAGCACACGTTGAGGGTTGACCACACCTTCTTTTTCAATGACCCAAACCGGAACAGATGAATCCCGAATAATTTTCAATGAATTAGTACCCAATTTAAATTTCTCTTTCCCAACATGACCCGCACCCAGGACAATTAGGTTTGCTTTTTGCCTTTCAGCGAAAGATAGGAGCAGGTCAATGTGATCTCCCTGAAGTATTTCAGAAGAGCATTTGATATTCTGCCGTTCCAACAATCCCAAATACTTCAACATCTTATCTTCTACCAAACGTTGAATCTTATCTCGAAGGATGGATTCGGGCATTACATGAACTAGGCTTACTTCACTACCAAACTTCTTAGCTATACTAATCACACTTTTAAATGCCACTTCTGAACTCATTCCAAAGTCAGTCGGAAAGCATATTCTTTCTACAAGTTTCATGTCTCCTAATTTTACTTCTAATTTAATAACTAGAGCACCTCAACTCAATGACTTTTATCAATCAGCAACATGAATTAACAATTAACACGTTCCGGTCTAATCAAATGGTTTGAGAAGAGAAAAACGAGCCAATCCTTTATTCAATTCATGCTTAACAAATCTTTATGCTTAACAAATCTTCAAACGATTTAGATTTGTGACATGAGTTTTGAATTAGTATCTCCATTTAGCCCAACGGGTGATCAACCGCAAGCCATTGACGAATTAGTAAGAGGGGTAATTAATGGAGAACAAGCTCAGACACTGCTTGGTGTTACTGGTTCGGGAAAAACCTTTACCATAGCCAACATGGTTGAAAAACTCGACCGCCCTACCCTCGTATTGAGCCACAACAAAACCTTAGCCGCACAATTGTATGGCGAGTTCAAACAGTTCTTCCCGAACAACGCTGTGGAGTATTTTGTTTCCTACTACGACTATTACCAGCCCGAAGCGTATTTACCTACTACGGACACCTTTATTGAAAAAGATATGTCCATCAATGACGAAATTGAAAAGTTACGGTTAAGTGCTTCCTCGGCCTTGCTTTCCGGAAGACGGGATGTTCTTGTGGTTGCGTCGGTTTCGTGCATTTATGGTATTGGAAACCCTTCCGAGTTTGACAAAAGTGTCATTGCCTTAAGCAAGGGTCAACTCATTAGCCGAAACAAATTGCTCCACGATTTTGTTCAGGCATTGTATTCCAGAAGTAACATTGAATTTAAACGAGCCACCTTCCGCGTAAAAGGAGATACGGTAGATATATTTCCGGCATACGCCGATCATGCCTATCGCATTCTGTTCTGGGGCGACGAAATAGAAGAGATTGAACGCTTTGATCCTGTTTCAGGAGAAAAGCAGGAATCGATGGATGCGGTAAACATCTATCCTGCTAACATTTTTATAACCAGCAAGGAAACCATGAACAAGGCCATGAAGGACATCCAGCAGGATCTGACTGACCAGGTTCATCACTTTAAGGATGTTGGAAAACACCTGGAAGCCAAAAGGCTCGAAGAACGGGTCAATTACGACCTGGAAATGATGCGTGAATTGGGCTACTGTTCAGGAATTGAAAACTACTCCCGCTATTTCGATGGTCGCGAACCGGGCAGCAGGCCCTTCTGCCTGCTCGATTATTTTCCAGACGATTACTTAATGGTAATCGACGAGAGTCATCAAACCGTTCCACAGGTTAGAGCCATGTATGGTGGTGATCGGTCACGAAAAACTAATTTGGTAGAATATGGGTTTAGACTCACTGCTGCCATTGACAACCGCCCCCTGAAATTCGAGGAATTTGAGTCCCTTATGGGACAAAGTATCTTCGTAAGCGCCACCCCAGCAGATTACGAACTGGAAGCTTCCGGAGGAGTAATCGTGGAGCAAGTCATTCGCCCAACAGGCTTGCTGGATCCTCTAATTGAAGTACGTCCCTGCATTAACCAGGTGGATGACCTGTTAGAAGAAGTTCAGGTTCGAACAGAGAGAAAAGAACGGGTACTGGTTACTACTTTGACCAAAAGAATGGCGGAAGAGCTCTCCAAATACATGATTAAAATAGGCATTAAATGCCGCTACATACATTCTGAGGTTGATACCCTCGAACGGGTTGAGATTCTGCGCGATTTGCGTTTGGGAGTCTTTGACGTACTGGTTGGTATTAACTTACTTAGGGAAGGATTGGATTTGCCTGAGGTATCATTGGTTGCCGTATTGGATGCTGATAAGGAGGGCTTTCTTCGATCAGAACGAAGTTTAACCCAAACGGCAGGTCGTGCCGCTCGAAATTCGGATGGGCTGGTTATATTCTACGCAGACAAGGTAACTGATAGCATGTACAAGACCATGACAGAAACCGAAAGACGACGAATGATTCAAATAAAATACAACGAAGAGAACCAAATTGTACCTACAACTGTTACTAAGTCCAAAGAACAGATCATGAAGCAGAGTGCCGTTGTAGCTGTTGGGCGTGACTTAAAACAAGCCTACATTCCCAACGAAGAACAGTCACTTGCTGCTGACCCTGTTTTGGCGTACATGAGTCAGGAAGAGATAAATAAACAAATTGAAGGTGCCCGTAAGAAAATGAAATCAGCCGCAGCAGAGCTTGATTTTATTGAGGCTGCACGCTATCGTGACGAGATTTACGGACTGGAAAAGTTACTGAAGAAACAATAACACTATCAAGAATTAATATGAAAATCTACCCCATTGAAACCGGAAACTTTATGTTGGATGGCGGTGCTATGTTTGGTGTGGTACCTAAAAGCATTTGGAGCCGAGTCTACCCTGCTGACTCCAACAACATGTGCCCCTGGAGTCTACGATGCCTGCTGCTTGAAGAAGGCAATCGGCTGATTTTGATTGATACCGGAATTGGGGACAAACAGAGTGAAAAATTCTTTTCGCATTACTATTTGCATGGGGACCATTCCCTGGATAAAAGCCTGAGCAAACTGGGATTTACACGAAATGATATTACCGACGTATTTCTTACCCATTTGCATTTCGATCATTGCGGCGGAGCCATTGAATGGAATTCTTCGAAAGACGGGTATCGACCCGCTTTCCCAAATGCCACTTACTGGAGTAATGAAAATCACTGGCAATGGGCAACCGAACCAAATGATAGGGAAAAAGCAAGTTTTTTAAAGGAGAATATTCTTCCCATTAAAGAAAGCGGCCAGCTTCAGTTTATCCAATCGGAAGGAGATTTTACCCAAGAATTGATACCCGGCTTTAAGGCCCTGATTGTAAATGGTCATACGGAGGCGCAAATGATTCCACACATTCAATACCAGGATAAAACTGTGGTGTTTATGGCCGATCTGTTGCCTTCTCATGCCCATATTCCAATACCCTGGGTTATGGGATATGATACCCGTCCCCTTTTGACATTAAACGAAAAGAAATTCTTTTTTCAGCAAGCCTTAGAGAGTGATTACATCCTTTTTCACGAACACGATTTTATTCATGAGTGTTGCACGGTAAAAGACACGGAGAAAGGCATTCGCTTTGACAAAGGGTTTCGATTTGATGAAATGTTTTCCTAGCACCTAAATTTCATTTTTCCAGAATCGTTAAACACACTGCAAACCCCTAATTTATATCATGAACAAAATTCGAATTCTTGTATTCCTTCTATGCCTTAGCCCTACCCTATTTGCACAGCAAACGGGAGAAAATCAGGTGGGAGCCTGGTACATGTATTTTGGCCAAAACCGCATTGCCGAAAAATTGAGCATCCATTCAGAGTTACAGGGTCGATTCTATAACCTGGATAATTTCAATCAATTGCTTGCCCGGGTAGGACTCAATTATCACATTAACAAGGAAGCCATGCTAACGGCCGGCTACGCCTACATCCCCACTGAGAGTTTTGAAAAGGGCAGCAACTTAAAATCATCGATTGAACACCGTATTTGGGAGCAGTTTATCTTGAAAAACAATGTGGGTCGGGTGTTTTTTGAGCACCGGTATCGACTGGAACAACGCTGGATTGAGAACAACTCGAATAACTCAAAATACCTGAACCGGGCACGGTATCGCCTAATGCTTACTATTCCATTGAACCACGAAACAAAGGAAGACAAGACCGTATACCTTGGCATCTACGACGAAATATTCCTCAACCTCACTTCACAGCCCTTTGATCAGAACCGATTGTATTTTGCACTCGGTTACAAATTCAATAAAACCGTTGATATTCAAGCAGGATACTTGAAACACCATTATTCTGGCCTTGGCTACGACAGGCTGCAATTCGCGCTCTTCTTCAACCCAGACTTAAGGAAGAAAGAATAATTTTGCTGCCTAATTTTAGAAGAGCATGAACGAGCCCGATTGGAAGACCGTAAGAGAATTTGAAGACATTACCTACAGAAAAGCCGGGAAAGTGGCCAGAATCGCCTTTAATAGGCCTAATATAAGGAATGCCTTCCGTCCTAAAACCGTAGCTGAACTCTACCAGGCATTTTTGGATGCCCGGGAAGACACCAATATTGGCGTTGTTCTTTTTTCAGCGGAAGGTCCAAGCACCAAAGATGGGGTTTACTCGTTTTGCAGTGGTGGTGACCAAAACGCACGAGGACATCAGGGTTACGTAGACGATGACGGAATGCCCCGCTTAAACATTCTGGAAGTTCAACGCCTCATTCGCTTTATGCCCAAGGTAGTTATAGCTGTGGTTCCCGGCTGGGCCGTTGGTGGTGGACACAGCCTGCATACCGTATGTGACCTAACGCTGGCCAGTAAGGAACATGCTATTTTTAAACAAACCGATGCCGATGTTACCAGCTTTGATGGGGGTTATGGTTCGGCCTACCTGGCCAAAATGGTTGGGCAGAAAAAAGCAAGAGAGATCTTCTTCCTGGGCAGAAACTACTCGGCACAGGATGCAGTAGACATGGGAATGGCAAACGCTGCCATACCTCACGACGAATTGGAAAGTACTGCATGGCAGTGGGCCCAGGAAATACTGGAAAAATCTCCTACTTCGATCAAGATGCTAAAATTTGCATTTAACCTGACAGACGATGGTATGGTAGGACAACAAGTTTTTGCCGGGGAAGCTACCCGATTGGCCTACATGACAGACGAGGCTAAAGAAGGAAGAAATGCATTTCTCGAAAAGCGAAAACCCAACTTTGACGACATCAAATGGATTCCATAGAAATGTCAAAGTTAATTTTATTGTTTAAACAACATAACATTAAATGCTGATTTACAAGAATTTTACTTTTGATTCTGCACATGAACTTCCAAATGTTCCAGAAGGCCATAAATGCAAGAATCTGCATGGTCACACCTACCGATTAACCGTTTATTTGGAAGGTGAAATTGATGAGAAATTAGGCTGGGTTATGGACTTTAATGAGCTAAAGCGAGTAATGAAACCCCTTCTCAAAAGAATGGACCATAACTACCTCAATAACCTTCCGGGATTAGAAAATCCCACCTCAGAAGTATTGGTTCGATGGATCTGGAATCAAATTCACCCCAAACTTCCTTTATTAAAACGATTGGAACTAAGAGAAACCCCTACCTCAGGAGTGATTTACGAGGGTTAATAACATCTATCGCTAACTTATTTAATAAGTTCCACGTTTAGTGTACTTTCAGTTTGAAAGAATCGTATGTTATTGTTTGTAAATGAATAAATTAACTCAACATTCGGAGTTGAGTTCTCTTCAAAATTCTCAAGCAAAAAGTCAAAATTAAATTTGGAATCAAACTCCTGAATTTCATCGGACACCACTCCCTTGCCGCTAGCCTTGTCATATAGCTGTTCACCTACTTTCTCCAGGTTATCGTTAAACAGCTTAATGGACACATTATTCTTCGTTTTGTGCAACACCGTGAACTGCCCTTCAAGCTTAGACACCTTCACCATATTAAAATGGGCCTCCTTGTTATTTTGATCCAAACCTAGCTCAATGAACTTCTCAATGAGTTTAGTTCCATGGGCAGAGTATTTAACCAACATAAAACCTTTTACCACTCTATCCTTACAGATTTTAGTCTTGCCTTCGGCATAGTTTACCAGAACGATAATCTCTCCTGTTTCATCATTAAAATCTGCCCATATAAACACTTTTGGGTCAGCCACTTCAAACTGAACACATTGAGAAGTACTCATAAATTCGAAGGCATTGGTGTTAAGGAAGCTTGGTGTCAGCATATAAGTAAAATCAGTAGGATAATACCCTATTCCAATGACACCCATCTCCTCTCTAACAGGTAAAACCAGGTTTACCTCACTAAGACTCTTTTCTATAGCGTTTATGGATATCATACCTATCTGATCCGTTAAAGCTGCTCCTTTGGATTTAAAGTCAGTTGCTAAATAAGCACTTCCATTATAGCCGCCAATAAATTTGTAATACTGCGGTGGCAATGGAAAATCAAGAGTAAAACTAGCTGCTACCTTACTATTGTCGTTAATATCAATCGAATTGAATATTGCTTTTTTACTGTTTCTTAGCTTATCATAGTATAGCAACTTTCTATCATGAACACCGGCAAATTGAGCATAAAAATTACTTGTGATTTTCTCCTTTTTACTCACCAGGCCCGTATTATCGAAAGTGTAAATTGAGACCGACTTATCCCATATTTGAAGTACCAATACGTACTGATCTTCAACATAATAAGCATCAAGTGCGTACAGCAACCGATCCCCCTCAATGTATAGGTTTCATAATAAGATTTTAAGTGCACAATAATATGAATTTATTACACCGCGATAATTTTCCAGTCCCTACATGCACTTGTCCCCTGAAATACACATTATCAAATACACCGGAGTTAATTTTGGCCGGAGAAAATTGAAAATCATGGCAGATAGCAGGCATTACGCAGTAGCAGACAAATACAATCGAAAAATTACGCTCAAATACAATGGTGAAACTTTACTGGAAAGCAGCAATGCAATTATCCTAAAGGAAGTTGGGGTATCAGTTTACAACCCGGTTTTTTACTTCCCCAAAGAAGACCTTAAAATGGAATTACTTCCAGACAGTTCCAGGTCAAGTAGCTGTCCGATTAAAGGAGCTGCAAGCTACTGGAATTTAGCGAACGGACCTTCTGATAATTATTTTGCCTGGAGTTATGAAGAACCTCTTCCACGTTCCAAGAAGATAAAAGGATATGTGGCATTCAATATGGATTGTTTAACGCTGTGTTCGGAACCAGTTTAGTAGAAAAATACAAGTAAGAGTAAGGTTAGTTATTTTAACTGACCTTGCTTTTTAACCCACAATGAATCAGTGAAATAATTATTTTTATCTAAATAATTACTTTTAACATTGAAGCCGGAATTTCCAGCTAGTAATTCGATTTCTTCCAGGTCGTATTTTTTAGAAAGTTCGGTATTGATTAACTCGCCCTTCTTAAAGTAAAAAGCCGAGCCATTAACCCCCACAGATTGATCAGAAAGCGATTTTAAATAACTCCTGATTTCACCGTTATCCGGATTGTAGTTGCATACAAAATCAAACTGGTTTAAATCAAAGTTCAATCCTAGTTCGCGGTTCATTCTGGTCAGCAGGTTCATATTGAATCGTTTGGTAATTCCATGTGGGTCATCATAGGCCTTATGCACTATGGAAGAATCTTTCTTCAAATCAAACCCGATCATCAAATGATCGCCTGACCTCATATTAGATCCGATCCGCTGAACCAGGTCAAGCGCTTCGGCTGGATTATAGTTACCAATATTTGCTCCGAGGAACAAATACAACGCAGGCTTATCCTGAGGCAATGCATTCAGCACCTCAAAGTAATCGCCTTGCATCAATTGGTATTTCACTTCCAGGTTTGAGCTTTTTATTTTCTCTTCCAGTGAATCCAATGCCCCCCGGGACACATCCACGGGTAAGTATTCAAACTCATATCCGTTTTCCTGAAAGTTTCTAATTAATTCAAATGTCTTGGTTCCATCTCCCGCTCCCAATTCAATAAGCCGAAAAGGTTGAGTATAGCTCAGGTTCTCACCTATTGCCTTCCCCTGCTCCGAGAGTATTTCATATTCACAATTGGTCAGATAATACTCTGGCATAGCCATGATTTCCTGGAAAATCCGACTTCCTTCATCATCATAAAAGTACATGGACGAAAGGGTCTTATTCTCCTTGGAAAGCCCTTCACACACGTCCTTTTTAAAATTACTCTCCATGTTATTTAGCTAAACGGATTCCTGAGAATTGCCATTGATAATGAGGATGAAAAAAATTGCGGTACGTCTTTCTGCTATGACCTTTAGAAGTAGCAGTTGACCCGCCGCGTAGTACCATTTGGTTAGCCATAAACTTGCCATTATACTCCCCTACTGCGCCTTCGGCGATCTCAAACCCTGGATAAGGCAGATAAGCACTATTGGTCCACTCCCATCGTTGCCCCCAATCGAGTTTGTCAGCGGCAATTTCCCACTCAAATTCAGTAGGCAATCTCATCCTCTTCCATGCAGCAAAGGCGGTCGCTTCGTAATAACTGATATGACACAGAATGGCATTGGGATCTACCTTCTCATAACCATGGAAAGTATAGTTCCACCAAACGCCGTTTTCGTTATACCAATACAGAGGAGAATCAACCCCCTCTTCCTGAACCCAGGCCCAACCCTCATCCAGCCACAGGTTAAAATCCTGATAACCACCTGAAGAGACAAACTCGATATACTCTCTATTGGTTACTAACTTAGCTGATAATTCAAATTCGCTGACATATACCTGATGCGAGTTCAATTCATTGTCGTAATAAAACCCCACACCGGAATGACCTACTGAATAAACCCCTTCGTCGACCCGAATAAACCCATCGGATCTATTATACTGATTGACAAGGTTTACATCCTTATTGAATACTGGAAAAATAGGATTGTTCCCCAACACAAATTTTATATCTGTTAACAGCAGCTCTTGATGTTGCTGTTCGTGATTTAAGCCCAATTCAAGAAGCTCCAGTACTTTGGATGACGGTTGACTCTTAAACAGAGTATTAATCCCTTCATTTACATGATTTCGATATTCATATACTTCTTCAACCGTAGGTCGGGTCATGTTTCCCCGATCGCCCCTAAAAGTTCGATCACCTACGTTGTTGTAATAACTATTGAACAGAAAGTTGAACTTGGGGTTGAATTCCTGGTACCCAGTGTTGTATTGCTTTAGAATCAACTCTTCAAAAAACCAGGTAGTATGTGCCAAATGCCACTTAGTAGGACTTGCAAATAAAGCTGGCTGCACCACGTAGTCTTCAGTTTCCAGGGATTCACAGAGGCTTTCCGTATAGTCTCTAATGATTTTGTATGAGTTGAAATCCATTAGCTCAATTGTAATCTCAAAATTACACAAGCACAAATGAATAGACTGAAACAAAACGAAGAATCTCCTTTGTGTAAGGGGTTTTACAAATAAGATTTAAACCTTCCAAATTTTAGATTTTATCACATTTGGAATTTACCGTTCAATAGCGATTATCCAACGCTCCTAATTTTCATCGTGTAAATTAAGTAAGAAATTAAATTCTTTGTGGTCATGCATCGTTTTTCGCTTTTCTGGTATCTAATGAAATAGAGCTCATAGTGCGACTAATTAAAACTCAAAACCTTGAAAATATAGTGACGGGTTGTTGTAAAAACAATTCCCGGTCGCAAAAGGCACTGTACAACAGGTTTTCACCTAAGATGTATAGTATATGCCTGCGCTATGCGAAATGCAAAGAAGATGCAAACGATGTGCTGCAGGAAGGCTTTATTCGGGTTTTTAAAAACATTCGTTCATTGAGGGATAAGTCAACCGTTGAGGCATGGATGAAAAGAATATTCATAAATACTTCGTTAAGGTTTATTGAAAAAAGAAACGGATTGAAGCTGGACTTTGTTGAAACACCGTGTGACTCTGAGGTCTTTCATGTAGAGGTTCCCTGTGAGTACAATGAGCTTTTGTGTATGATTAATGATTTACCGGATGGCTTTAGAACCGTGTTTAACTTGTATGTTATGGATGGATACTCACACAAGGAAATTGGCCAAAAGCTCAATATAAGTGAGGCAACTTCCCGGTCGCAACTAACCAGGGCCAGGACGGTGCTACAGAAGAAAATAAAGAAACAAAATATAGACTTGGTAAGAAATGAATATAGAGGATAATCCAAGCGATATTATTTTTAAAGAAACGCTCGAAAACTACGAGAGTGTTCCACCACCAGAGATTTGGGGGAAAATTGATGGTGCGTTAAAAAGAAAGCAACGTACCCGGTTCATAGCCATAATTGCATTTACTTTAATCGGGTTATCCGCAATCAGTTTATCCGTCTTCAACTACCAACATAAAACCAATAATCCAAACACTACTGCAACAGTTCAGCAATTAAACACCTCATCTTCTTCCAATAACCAAAAAACCAACGAACTGAATGAGGTTCCTGTTTCAGAACAGAACCAAAACGAGGACATTCAACTAACAAAACCCGAGCAGGTAACCTTGGCATCCACCAAGGAAAGCCATAAGAATGATGAAAATAAGGGGCAACAACCTACTGCTCAGCAAAGTGCTCAACAAAAAAAGCTCATCAATCCTATTGAATTAAAACCTTCCGCATTAGCCTTAACACAGACCAACGACGAAGAGGCCTCATCAACTCAAGAGGTTGCCAACCTATCTGTTATGAAAACAAACAGGATCAATTATTCTGCTCAGAATCTTAACAAACCTTTAAACCTGGATCAGGATTTTGATTGGGTAAACCCATCATTTGCCAAAGCAAATCGATTCATAATCGGGTTAACATACAGTCCAATTTTTACCAACAAGCAATTAGTATCCCCTGCTGACATACCAATGAAATCTACCATTCTGCAGGATAATCTATTGGACCAAACCGTTGTGGGTTACGACATGGAGTACTCCTATTCCCATCAATATGGTGTAATAGTTGGCTATTCAGCAACAAGTAAACTGGACCTAATGGTGGGAGCCCAATATTCCAATTGGAGTGGGAATGCCGATTTGTATTTGGAAAATACCTATGAAATAAAATCTACCTATACTAAGGAAATTATAACCAAAGAAACGGTTCAGGAAATTGTCAAACAATCGAACAATGGAGGTTTAAATACACCAAAGGACCTCGAAAAGATCATCATTAATACGGGAGGGTCAATTACCACTACCCCTTTTTCAGGCAATATTGATCCAAAAAACATTTCTACGAATGAGCCAACGGACCGGGTTATTACCAGAACCGAAACTACGGTTAGCTACGAGGAAGTTACGATCTATGAAAATATGAAATACTACGATACCATTCAAACCAAATTCAACTATTCGTATTATGAAATTCCGTTACTCCTAAGATATAAGCTCGGAAACGGGAACCTTAAGCTTCATATTACAGGAGGGTTTTCAACTTTTATAGGGAGCAAACTAAAACTTGAAAGCACGGCAATTTCACAACAAAACCGAAGTTCGAATGCGCAAACCACTAGGCCATCTTTTAAACAATGGAATGGACTTTTAGGGGCTGGAATCATTTACAGTCCCTTTCATAACTGGTCTATGGTATTGTCCCCTCAAATGAAAGTCAATCTCAATCAGGACAATGATTCCGGCGGTGGCATCAACGCATTTGGTATTCAGGGTGGAATAGAATATTCATTCTAATCATCTGAACTAACCATCATTTAAACCTGCCATTTACCACTTATACATTATTTAATTCGTCATGCATCATTTGCACGAAGCCCTGTGTCTATAGAGTAAACAATAATTTATGAAAACAAAAATTACGATTATACTGCTGTCCATTTCAATATTGGGGTATGCTCAAAAATACAAGGAGTTAGGAAATGATCCAAAGGGAGATAATATAGGGTCTGCAGGAGTTGACATTAAATCCGTAAGCATGGCGATTGACCAAACTGCAGACTCTATTTGGATCTTAGTTGATGCACACGATAGCATTGCTGGAGACTGGGGCTTAGCCTTAATTTTTGATACCAACCAAGTTAATACAGACGGCAAGAGTTGGGGGTTGGTGAACAAAGCCAACAACAACGACTTGAAATACGATCTAAAACTGGATCTTTTAAACAACAAGTACTTCCCTCCTACTCATGCCGTTTTATACGATACATCCGGTAAGAAAACGAATCAAAATATTGTTCTGTTGAGGCCAGATAGCTTTTCGGTAGTAATCAGAATTCGGTTAAGTGATTTGGATCAAGATGCAAAATTTGATGTGGTGGCAGGCTCCGGTTCTTTTGATGGCTACCTCTATGACAACCTGCCCAATGCCGGGAAACTCACTTACGACGCAAATTCGACTACTGGTATCGCCCACCAAATAGACAAGGCACTGATCGTTTATCCCAATCCTTGTAAGGATGCTATTTACTTTAATAATGGCTCCAATCTTACACGGATACAACTAATCAACCTCAATGGGACAACCCTGTTGGATACTGAATTCGACACGGAAGATCCTGTGCTTAACGTAAGCTACCTCCCAAGTGGAATCTACGTTTTACAATCAACCGACATCAAGAATCAAATCACTAAACAATTAATTTACAAACACTAAACAAAAAGATTATGAAGAAAATAGCATTTCTTACATCACTCTGTGTTATAGCAGTATTATTTGGTTGCCGAAAAGAAGATCCACACAATCCATGTATTGATAAAAACAAGATAAATACTAAAATAGGTTGCCTGGAAATTTACGATCCCGTTTGCGGATGTGATAATAAAACCTACGACAATGCGTGTTTCGCGGAAAACTATGGAGGAGTTAAAACCTGGACTTCCGGACCTTGTAAGACTACTCAAACCGGTGGAGACGGGTGTATCGATTCATCAAAAATCGATTTAACCTTATTGTGCCCTGAAAACATTGACTTTGTTTGTGGTTGTAATGGTATCACCTACAGCAATGAGTGCCAGGCAAAAAGAAATGGAGTTCTTAAATGGTCTAAAGGAAAGTGCGATAACACTAAGCCGAAGGATTGTATAAAAATGGAAGTTTGCAAGGACAGTTGTGTAGTTCTTAAGGCTCCAAAAATGGTAACTATGATGGTCTATCCAAGTCCCACCTATTCCTATAAATGGAAATCGACTAACGGATCGTTGAGTTGTACAGATTGTATGTTTACTACGGTTTGCCCATCTCAATCCGGCAAATACATTTTAGAAATTTATATCACCCAATATCATTTGAACCCCATTTGCACCCTTAAAACAGGTGGCAATGGGGGAAATGGAATCCTGTCCGGAGGTTGTTATAACCAACGATGTAAACATAAGAAGGGAGCTACCACCTTACACAGTACCATTGAATACTGCATTAAGGTAAAGGATTGCAAAAAACCAGATCTTCGATAGATAGGTTAATTCATACTTTCCTATTTTAAAAGTCGGTGCAGTGCGCAGCACCGACTTTTTTTTATGCATAACCGGTGATATTTTATATTTTTCGGATATGAAATTTACCTGTGAAATTACCATTAGCAGACCAAGGTCAGAAGTTGCTAACGCGTTCAAAAACCCTGAAAATCTGGATAAATGGCAGGAAGGGTTTTTACGTAAAGAACCCTTGAGCGGAGAACCAGAACAGGCAGGTTCAACAGCTAATATTTACTTCAAATTTGGAAAGGGGGAAATGGAGCTAACAGAAACCATTCTTTCCAATAAGCTACCTGACAGCTTTAGCGGTGAGTATGTTCACAAACACATGACCAACACCATGTTGAGTACTTTCATCGAAATTTCACCTACGGAGACTTTGTACAAAGCAGAAGTAGAATACACCAAATTTGTAGGATTCATGCCCAAACTAATGGCAACGCTTTTCCCAGGTATGTTTAAGAAGCAGGTTCAAAAGTGGTTAAACAATATGAAAATTTTTTTAGAAAACGAATCAGAATGAAAGGAGCAAAAAACGCAGACGAATTCTATTCAAGATCAAATGAATGGAGTGAAACCTTAAACCTGCTTAGAGAGGTATTATGTAGTTTCAATGAATTGGAAGAAACCATTAAATGGGGTGTACCTGCATATATCCTATCTGGTAAAATATGCATTGGAGTTGCCGCTTTCAAAAATTATGCAGCCCTATGGTTTCATCAGGGTGCGTTACTTGAAGATAAAGCTAATGTATTGGTTAATGCTCAGGAAGGTAAAACTAAAGCCTTGAGGCAATGGAGATTTCCATCCATTGATGCAGTTGACAAAGAATTAATCAAAAACTACGTAGCTGAAGCCATTGCCAATCAGAAAGCAGGAAGAGAAATAAAACCGTCACCCAAAAAAGAAGTGGCCATTCCGGCAGAACTTAGTGCTGCATTTAAGTTGGACAAGGATTTAAAGTCCAGTTTTGAGCAGTTAAGCAAAAGTTGCCAACGAGAGTACTTGGAATACATCGGTGAAGCCAAAAAGGAAGAAACCAGATTGAGAAGACTGGAAAAGTGCATTCCAATGATCCTGGAAGGTAAGGGCGTTTACGATAAGTACAAAAAATGAGAATTCGCCAAGCCTCTCTTAAAGACATTCCCCAAATGACAGAACTATGGGGTGAAATCATGAAATACCATGAGGGCGATAACCCCTTTTTTGTATTGGTGGAAAACTACCGGGAATTGGTTCCTCCCATGCTGGAGAAAAGGCTTAAGAGTGATTCCGAATTGGCCTTTGTTAATGAATCAGATAGCGAGATTTCGGGAATGATTATGCTTAAAACTGAGGATCTCCCTCCCCTGGTCCCCTTTAAAAAAAAGGGTTATATAGCTGAAACCGTCGTAAGTAAAAACCATCGATCCAGAGGAATTGGAGAAGCACTGGTACAACAAGCTAAAGCTTACTTCAGGGAACAAGGTTGTGACGTAATGGAACTACAGGTGTCTTCAAAAAACCCGCAGGGTATCAAGTTTTGGGAAAGAATGGGGTTTGAAGTAGGGACTCATCATATGATAGGATTGTTGGATTGAAGAATATCATTCAATTATACTTTGATTGTCTGGTAAATTGACCAGTAATTAAATTGGGTTTAACATAAAATCACTTTTTTAGACACCTCACCTAAAATATGCCGAATTCGAGGTTCAAAAATCCCCATTAAACCAACAAATTATTATCCAATTTCAGCTTTAACCAGCCTGCATCACAGTAGTACCAAGGTTAAATAAGTTTTTCTTCAAAATTCCAAAAGATACGTGTGTACACTTAGAAAAACCAGGAAATAACCTTTAAAATTTGACGATGAAATATTCTAGAAATGAAAAAAATCATACAATTCCAATTCGTCATTCTATTTTTTGGCTTCCTGGTATCAAATGTACAAGGCCAAATGTATTCGGTAAGATGGCAAACTAAAACAGGTGGCGATATTCAAAATGAGAGTAAGAATTTCGTAAAAACCGCAACCGACGGTTGGAACAATTCAGGAGCGACCTCATACAGTATTCTTGAGCAAGGTGAGGATGGTCAGATCGATATTATAATTACTAATGTTAATTCCGTTTATTCTGTCGGATTATCAAGCTCAAAAAATCCAGATGGAGATCCAATGACTTTTGAATTTGCTCTATACTTTGATGGAGGAACTTTAAACATTTATGAAAATGGATCAAGTCAAGGAATAAGTCAATCTTATAGCATTGGAGATGTTTTTTCAATCTCAGTTACAGCTTCCAACATTGATTATCTTAAAAATAATTCAAGCATACATACTACCAGTAATAATATTACCAATGATTTATATGCTGCAACTGCAATTTACACATACGGATTTGAATTAACTAGCACTGAATATACGTTTGGACGACCCTATTTAAGTTCGGTTGATTTGGTATTACCTGAATATGCAGTACGCACGGGGAGTATCATATTTGATGTAGATTCTGAATTTCCACCCTACACATATAAATGGGATGAGTTTAACTACATAGATTCCATACTGGTTGACACAATTATTATAGATACCTCAAATTACGCTTTAGACACAATCGTAATAAAGAAACCAACAGATTCATTACTGTTTTTAAAATCCGGTAACTATACCGTAACCATTACAGATGCTAATCAACGCGAAACAATAAAAGAATTCTCGTTGTCAGATAAGTTAAACCTAAGTACTTCTGATTCCATTGATTTTGACACCTTAACTAATTCAATAACAAGTACAAGATCAAATTCCAATTGGGGCCCTTCAACTCTTAAACTGGGAACTAAAGTCAATTACCTGTCAAATTTTGAACTTTCCTTTAATGTTGACCCGGGTTCTGAAATATTACTTGGGTTAAGAGATACCATTGATGACCCAGTTGACACATTATTAGAATTTGCCTATGCCATCCATATTGATAATCAAGGCGCAATACATTTTCACGAAGGGCAAAGTATTGACCCAAACATTGGAAGTTACAATCAAGATGCAAGATACTCAATACAAATTATCGATGAAGATCTATTGATTTTTGAGGATGACAATCAACTTCACACCACAACCTTATCTCAAAGTTCCGAATATTTTGTTGAAGGATTGACCATTGGATCATCAGGTATTTCCAATATTGTTCAAATTGGAGGAGGTGACCTTTATGTTCCCCAAGTTGATATTCAGCATTCCAGTTGCCTTGTTGATAACGGAAGTATTGTTTTCAAAGACATTGCAAACTTTAACGGATATGCTCATTTGAATGATGAATCGGGCTTTCATTGGTACTTAATTGAAGATAATTCCGAAACCCTTATTACGCGAAACTCAAGCTTATTGGGAATCGGGGCCGGAATTTATAAACTGGTTGTCAATATTCCCGTTATAGGCACTACTTCAAGCTCTGGTTTCATAACCAGAACATTTTATTATCGAGTTGGTAACAAAGTAATTTGGAATTATAAGGATCCTGACTTATACTGGACTGGTGGTAAAAATGCTCAAAATTTAGACTTAACCACATCAAATAGTGTAACAACAGCTATTTCTTTAAATTACTGCCTGCCTTTGGAGGATGTTTGGGTAGCCTTAAATTATCCTGCTGAAAAAAGCAGTTTTTTCTGTTGCAATGGTTGGCCTGCTTCTACGGACCAAAATAATAAAATTGAATTCGGCTTAACAGAGAGCACAAGCAAAGTAGGATTAATTCCTAATTTCAAATTTGCTCAGGGTGCAGCCTTTAACTGTCACAAACCTAATACCAATATAGGTTATTCAAATTCACGGTATCATGTCATATACGGCTTGTTCAATTTTTCTAGTTTTCATTGTATACCACCAGGTAACCTTTTAATAGAAAGAAAATACTCTAACAATAGCTATGAATTTTCAAACGCCTACGAAACATCTAATCTTGCTAATGGCACAAACGTTCTAAATACGTTTACTTCCTCAGTTAGTTCCGGATTAATAAACACCAACTATAGTACAACGATTCCAGATGGTACCAATTACTTGTATTTAAAACTTACCGAACCTGGATCTGAAGTGCGAAATCTAGTTACTTCGATGGGATGTCATTTCACAAATTCGTACAACGTTGTCACTCCTGAATTGGAATCTGATTTTAGAAATACACTTTTCGATCATTTGTTCTTTCAATACACCGGAGAATACAATAAAGGGAAATTAAACTTTAACCTGTACGATATTCACAATGTAGAACAAACCTCCTTCAATTTAAACTACAACATGAAGGACAACGGGGATAATCGATATATACTGGATCTTTCTTCCCTCCAGAATGGATACTATATCTTAAAAGTGACTAACGAAAAAAACGAAGACTATTTCTTACGAATTAACAAAGAATTATGAAAAATTTGAGAAGACCTCTTATCAAGAAAATATTTGCTCATTTGATGAGCTTTCTCACACTAATTGGAACCATTAATTTTCCTCTAGATTTATTGGCAACTAGCGGTGTAGACCAGCAAACTCATAGCACTGGGAGCGTAGATATAAATCAAATGGTTGATCCGGCGACAGGTAATTTCAAATATTCCATTCCAGTCTTAAATATAGAAGGGTATCCATTAAACTTAAACTATTCGGCTGGAATCACCATGGAACAGGAAGCCTCTTGGGTAGGTTTAGGTTGGAGTCTTAGTCCTGGAGCCATTTCAAGAACTGTAAGAGGATTACCCGATGATTTTAAGGGAGATCCTATTGATCAGGAAATGAGTTTTAAGAAAGATGAAACTTGGGGAGTACATATCTCTGGAGAAACTGAAATCGCCGGTACCAATGGCAAGGATAACAAAGGAAACTCTGGATCCATAGGATTAGGGTTCGGCTTATCTGAGAATAGTTATCTGGGAAAAGGGGTAACGTTTGGTGTTTCTTTTGGTATGGATATTAACGACAATGTTTCTGTAGGTTTAAATGCGAATAACAACAGCCAGACGGGTATAAATATTATACCCAGCATGAGTTTCAGTGCTAAAAGCAAAGGAAATTCAGAAAGTTTGGGAGTAAACACAAAAGTTGGAGTTGGTATTCCTATGAATTCGAGAGAAGGATTAAGAGGGATTTCAGTTTCCAAGGAGTTAAATTTAGATGGAAGAAATCCGAGCACCAGGGATGTTTATAGAGGACAGACCCAGTATGGCCTTGTCGGATCAACTTCATTTCTGCCGTTTGGCACTCAAAGCTTTGTTCCGCAATCAACCTATGAGCGGGTACTATTTGCTAAATCCGTGGATTTGGGAGTGGGTGGTGAAGTAAAATGGGGAACTATCAAGGGAAGTGTCAAAGTAACTAACTTGGTTCAAACCATAGAAAAAACATCATGGGATAATCCATCATACGGATATTTATATTCAGAAGATGCCGACGACAAATCTATTTTAGATTTTAATAGAGAATTTTCTGGACAAGTTACCGAAGAACACCCCAGAATGCCATTTACGTCATTAATGCCTGACGCATTTGTGGCAAGCGCTTCTGGATTAAATCTCAATTTCAGAGCGCACAGGAGCGATGTAGGACAAGTTTACGATCCAGAAATGACCGAGAAAAGCCGAAAAGGTGATGCCGGCGCACATGTTGCTTTCGGAGAAATTGCAAAGGCAGGAGCAGATTACACCGATGTAAAGCTTGTTCAACAAACCGGTAGATGGAATGATGAAGGTTTTGAAGCCTTTGAATTTTGGAAAGAAGACGAAATTCATAGTGGAGCAAATAAGCATAATGTTGAAACTTACGAATTTAGGGCGGCGGGTGATCAAGGAAGGACTAACAATGAAATAATTATTGCCAGTTCAGGAGGTGACGATTTAGACCAATATCTCCCCATTGCACCCCACGTTAATACACCAACCAATGAATACTACAGAACATCTGGATCCAGGGGAACTTATTCGTCAAAGGAAGAATACTTAAAAGAGTCTTTGCGTCCAAGAAATTTTAGCATTACTGCCCTCACCGCTAAAGAAGCATCAATAATTGGGCTTAACAAATCCATTAAGAACTATACTGGCCATAAGTTTTCAGCATCGGCTGGAAATACTGCAACTTTAGAAGTTGATAAAAAAATATATGGTGAATATTCGCCAATAGATCGTACATCCGGAAGTATTTATAAGGATCATCACTTACATGAATATTCCATAACTAATGATGCAGGCGTTCGTTATGTATATGGCAACCCCATATATAGCATTAAAGAAAAAGAAGTTTCTTTTAGTGTTGATGCACCAAGTCATGACAACCACAAAACAGGCTTAATTACATATTCTAGTAATAATAATTCAGTTTCAAATACAAGAGGATCCAGTAACTCGTTTAACTCAAAGAGCGTACCTGCACATGCCACTCAAATACTACTTTCTGCAGTGTTATCCAGTGATTATGTCGATGTTACTGGTGATGGCCCTACCCCCGATGATAAAGGCGGTTATACGAAATTCAACTATTCAAAAGTCAATAGCAATTACGCTTGGAGAAACCCCTATGGACAAAATCAAGCAAAATTTAACCCCATGTCTTACTACACCGAATCGGGAAAAACTGGTGAAGATGATGATATGGCTTCGTACATATATGGCGAAAAGGAGATTTGGTATTTACACTCCATTGAATCTAAAAACTACGTAGCAGAGTTTACTCTTTCTACCCGCGATGACGGTTATGGAGTCATTGATGAAAACGGAGGTCAAAATACTAGCTCATCACAAGCTCTGAAAAAGTTGGATGAAATAAATCTGTACACTCGAGCAGAAAAAATAAAGGCAGAAGCTCTTGGCACTACTGCTACTCCCATTAAAACTGTTCACTTTGAGTATGATTACTCATTGTGTCAGAATACTCCGAGCAATAAAAATACAACGGCAGGTGAAACCGGGAAACTAACTCTCAAAAAAGTTTACAACACCTACGGTAATTCCGGGGTTCGATCTAAGCTTACTCCATACATATTTTCATATGCCGATACCGACCATGATGGAACTTTAGGGCCGGATATTGATATTACCCCAAATATTATTAGCCCTAAGAAATACATTTCTACAAACCCCGATTATAACAGTGCTGCCACTGATCGATGGGGAATGTACAAGCCTGAACCAGAGTATTGGCAAACCCCTCTTACAAAATTCACCAATGTTCCCAGCAATATGGAATTTCCATATACAACCAACAAAAAGATAGAGGCAGATGCTATTGCCGCCTGTTGGAACTTATCAACTATCTATACTCCTTCCGGATCTCGAATAGACATCGACTATGAAATGGACAGTTACAAATATGTTCAGGATAAGAAGGTAATGAAAATGTATCCTGTAAAAGGGTTTACCAAAGAAATATCCGGACCTACTCCGTCTGCCGCTGACAATTTATTGTATGTAGATAGGGAAGATTACATAGACAATTATTTCTACCTATGGGTAGATATCAGTGAAGATGAAGTTGATGGCTCGCTTAGTTCAAATGAGGCCCTTGAATATTTTAAAGAAAACTACTTAGGGGATATTTCATCTAATTTATTATTTAAAATGTTCATGGATTATCGTGGTGGAGATTTAAACAATAAGGATGCATATGACTATGTAACCGGCTATTCTGATATAGAGCGTGACAAAGTAGGAATCGTAAAATCAAGTGGAAGCTCTATTTATGATCTAGCCTATATTAAACTAGATGAGGTGAGAATTGATGACTTTTTTGGTCGCACAATTCACCCAATAAGTAAAGCGGGTTTTGAGCATGCGTGGGCAAATTTAAACAGCAAGGTAAGCCCGGGTATAAATCCATCCGGCACCACGTTTAGTGATGTAAAAGTATTCGAGCAAATGATTGACGATTTCAAAAGCCTTTTAAAGGGTAGAAATCATATTCTAATGAAAAAGGGATTGGCAAACTCGGTATTCGCAGCTAGATCCTTCGTCAGATTATACTCTCCCAGTGAAAAATTTGGTGGAGGACACCGGGTGAAGAAACTCCAAGTTCACGACAACTGGGAAAATATGGATTCTGACGGGTATAACAGCAGCCATGGAGTACAATACTTCTATCAATTGAAAGATGGTGAAACAACTTCTGGTGTGAACACCTATGAGCCAAGATTTGGCGGAGAGGATAATCCTTTTAAACAACCGGAAAAATACGCCATTAAAAGAGTATTGGCGAATGACCACCATTTATACATGGAGAAACCTTTTGGAGAATTTATGCTTCCAAACCCTAACGTAATGTACTCAAGAGTATTGATTACTGCATTGGAGTCACCTTGGATCGAAGATCATTCCAAAGGACATTCTGTAAACGAATACTATACAGCCAAGGATTACCCAATAACATTTGATCACATTTCAATGATAACCAATCTAGATAAGCCAAGTGCCCTAGAACGCTTGTTTAAAACGAACTCGTACTTGGAACTAAAAGCGAGTCAAGGATTTGTTATTGGTCTAAACGATATGCACGGTAAGATTAAATCCACTGCTTCATACAGAGGCAAGGAAAGGGAAAAGGAACTAATTAGTAAGACCACATACAACTATAAAAACAACCTTGACAACATGTTTCGTACGGCTGACAATAATGGTATAATCTCTTCAAACGAATCCGAGTTTTCTAAGGACATAGATATAACATTGGATACTCGGTATTCATACAATTTGGCCAAAACCATGCCTTATAAGGTAAACTTTGACCTTTCAATGGCCGGAAACTTCCCATTAGTACTTGGACTTCCATTTACTATGAGCACTAAGGACGAAAAAGTTTTTAAATCAGCAACGATTTCCAAGGTAATCTCGACTTATGGAATACTTGAATCTACTACTACGAATACTCCTGCTGTAAGCAATACAATAACCAGATGGATACTGGATGAAAATACGAGAAGTGTAATACGTGAAAAAAGCATAAATGCCTTTGGTGATGAATTGATTAGAAACAACTTACCGGCATATTACGCTTATTCGGGAATGTCTCAGTCTTCACTAAATGAAGGAATCACTGTCGTTGAAGATGCGCTACCTCCTGCTGGTGTATTAAATGGTGAAGATATAGTAGAGTTTAGCTACCGAAAATACTTTCATCCGGGTGATGAGGTGCTTATCTATGATTTAGATGTTGACTCTTATATTCCATACAGATATTGGGTGGTTGAAGTTAGGGATGAAGCCACATCCGGCCCCTGCAGCTACAATCCATATATTCTAATGAACAGAGCAGGTAGGATGTTTAAAAGAGCCGACCTGGGATATACGAATTTACACAAGCTTAAGTTCAAAATTGTTCGATCCGGAAGGAGAAACCACCTGAATCCAAGTATTGAAAACTCATTGGTACGATCCAATACGACAAATGCAGCAATGGCTAGTATGTTTTTTGCTTCAAAATCCGGTATAAATTTTCTTTCAGAAGTTCTTTCTGCTAGTGCCAATGAGTATAGCGATATCTGGAGAATGAAAGGGGTCCCTGAAAATAAATCTGCGACTTGTGCTTTTACCTATTCCAATTATTGCTTAAACAAAAAGGTTACCTCGGAGTTTAACCCTTATGTTAATGGAATCTTAGGGAATTGGAGACCAACTACGAGTTATGTACCCTACTTGACCAGAAATCAAAACAGAAAATCAACACCGACTCAATCGAGAATTGTTTTGAAAGATAACGGGCATTTTCAAATTCAACCTGCCTGGTACAAATCTCCTACTACATCAGCTCAAATAGACATCACTGCATCTAATTGGTTAAAAGGAGAATCCGTTCGCAATTATACGGAAAATGGAATTCCTGTTGAAAGTTCAAACAATCTGAATATTTTCAGTTCAGCAGCAGTGGGATTTAATTCTTCGGTGATTGAAATGAAGGTCCAGAATGCGGAATTAATCAACGTTATGAGTGAAGACTTTGAAGATATTGTGTACCTAGATGAGAGCAATGGATCTCCCCTACGGAACTTATACACTTTCAGTAATTTGGCCGATCCTGTTTTTCCTAGTTCTAACACGATTACAACTCAATACGATTGTAACAATAACACTTTTAATTTCCCTCTTTCTACTGAAGTTGTCATAACTGATAATTATAGCCATACAGGAAAATATTCCTTGCAAATTAAAGAAGGCAAAAGTGCCGAAGTTATTCGACAAGTAGGCGATTTAATGGGCCCTACTGCAAGCCCACCTTTTATAACCGATCAATGCACAACTCTAACAGATCCTGATGTAAAATACGAGATTCAAAAAGACAATATAATTCCCTTATTCTCCTATAAAACAGGCACAAAGTATTTAATCTCCTTTTGGCTTAAAGAAGCAAGCGAACCGGTTATTGGGTCGGACCCAGTTATTTCATATAATAACATGAAAATTACGCTCAAAGAAGAATGTACATTGGCAAGTTTACCTGTCAATTTGTACAGAAAGAGCAACATTATTGACGGCTGGCAGCGATTTGAATATTCCGTTGAAATTCCTTCCTCTTACAACATTAATAACAACCTAAAACTTACATTCGAAAACGAACAGACTAGCGACAAAAGCTACATTGATGATATTCGAATTCACCCTTTTAATTCTCAAATGGTTACTTCCGTTTTTGACCCAATAACCCTCAGGTTAAGTGCAGAATTAGACAATAGCAATTTTGCAACCTTTTATTCCTACAATGAGGATGGCCAAATGGTAACTACCAGAGTTGAAACCATAAACGGGATTCATACCACTGTGGAAAACCGAACTTCAAATATTAAAAACTACTAAAATGCCAAGATTAATTGTTACATGTCTCGCTAGCCTGGCCTTTGGAGTAATTTATTCCCAATCCCTGGATTTCAAATCTTTAATGAAGAAATACTCCTCAGCCAATCAGTTACACTTATCCAGTACAATCTACTTAATATCAATCAACAACCCATCGGTTAATCAGTCCATGAGTTTTGAGTCTTATAGACGGGGAAAAAACTGCCTCACTATCACTAATGGAAATGAAACCTACTTTGATTCCAAACTTTATATACAGGTAGATCATAAATCCAAGAGTATTGCTATTGATTCATTGAACAATTTTATTGATGAATACTTCGACTTTTTCAATGAAAAAGTATTTGAAAACATTGTGATTGATTCAAGCTATTCTGATAAAAATGGGACAACCTTTTTAACAAGTTACAAGGAATCTGGATTCTTTTCCAAGGCTCTGTATAAATTCTCACCGAAAAACGAATTACAATCGGTAACATTTAGTTTCTCTAATGAAAATCCTTACAAATCAAATTACGGATTTGACCACTATGTTGTGGATTTTGAAGCCTGCGAATTCACCGTAAAAGCAGATAAAGTAAGAACCAACAACTATTTCATTATTAATAACAAATCTGTCCAGCTTGCCGAAAGTTTGAAAAGCTACAGATTAATATCATCAATACTTAATTAATTAAAGATGAATAAGATACTATTAACATTATTGCTTTTTCTAAGTTCCTATGGATATGCAGCAATTGAGAAGGTAAACAATCGACTTCAGGGAACGTCAGACCTTAGCGTTGGAAACAAAATCGCAACTACTGACAATAAGTATCATTTTATTATGTCAAATGGCAATTGGGCTAATATCTTAACCAACAAGAGGTTAACCAATTCCATAAGGTTAGGTGTGGATCAATCCAAAAACTGGACTCCTCCTTTAGGATACTCATGCACCGTAGAAGTTTCAATAAAGTATTGGGATGCTGGCGGAATACTAAAAACGTTACCAAACAGAACCTTGGAGGTCGATTATTCTGCAATTCAAAACATCAATTATACAGACATTGATTTGTTCGAATTTGATGGTGGTATAAAGGCAGAAATTAAAATTCTTACGATAACTGAAAATGTTTCCGGCCAAAGCTATTTAGACAATATCTTTTTAGAACTGGAAATAGAATCTGAGAGGTATTATCACTTCGATTATGCCAGCTTTCCTCCTTCACCGGCAACCATTGACCCCATTTCATTTAACAATGATTTTTTCAGCAGGAAGCTTGTTAATGACAACCAAGATTTGGAAATCACGTGGGACGTAATTGTTGGAGCCGAAGCTTATGATATTGAATGGACCTATGTTACAAAATATCAATCTTCTGGCTATGTTTACACATTTGACTTTAAATCGCAATGTTCAAGAATAAGAACTTCCAAAAACTCACTACAATTACCACTGGTATATGAAGCAGGGGAACTGCTTTATCGTTTAAGGCCCATTTACAGGTCCAATACCAACGGAGATAATTTTCAAACACCTCTTGAAGGTCGTTGGTCTAATTTCTACATAACGGATAACAAGGTTTCGACATATCCAACCAATGCCAAGTACGAAATAATTCCATATACAGGTACATCAACCTTTTTAAAACAGGAATTCGAACCTGGTATTCCGTGGAATTACACCATTATATATGATGAATTTGGTAAATATTCGAATGCCCTTTCTTTTCATGACGCCATTGGAAAAACCAGACAAGGAATCACAAGAAGTCAGCAAAAAAAGGATGTAATTGTAAGTTCTACGATTTACGACTTCTACGGAAGACCAGCAGTAGAAGTGCTTCCTACCCCTATGGCTACACAGTCAATGGAATATAAAGAATCTTTAAACAAATGGTCAGGCAGTAGTAGCCAAAGCTTTGATTATGATCAGTCTTGTGCTCCTCGTTTGTTGAATTTTAATTCTCTTACAAGTAAAGGAAGTGCCAATTACTATTCTTCTGATAATTCCGATAAGGATGGTGCTGAAAAATATTTACCGGATGCTGAGGGTTTTACCTTCATTCAAAAGGAATATCGACAAGATAATTCCGGAGCTATTACCCGGGTTAACTTACCTGGAGCTGACTATAAATATGGAAGCGGCAAAGAAACTACAACTACTTATGGAAATACTGTTGATGAATCAGAACTGTCTAATTTTTTTGCTGCAGATGATTATTCTAATTATGCTCCACCATCCAGCGCTTCAAACCCAAACATAGAAGGAGCTTCCTTTCCTCCATATACAATGACAACCAAAAAGGATCCAAATCAGGTTATAACCCAATCCATCTTTAACAATAGCGGACAGGTAGTATTATCTAAAGTATTGGGTAACGCTTCAAAGGATCTTGAAGCATTGCCAACCACGTCCTATTCAAACATTAAAGACCTTAATAAAGGTGACTTGCTTAAAATTACATACAACTCTACCATTACAGAGCCAGGAACTTACGAAATCAACTACTCCATGGTTCCACCATCTTATAACGAATGTGGGTTTTGTTTTCCGTGTAACTACGAGTTTGACCTAAAAGCAAAATGGTATAAAACTCCGTGTAGCTCTGCTCCAACTTCCATAATTGTACATGAGGAAGGCAAAGGTGCAACGGTGTACCCACCTACCCCTTCTTGCAGTACAGCCACTCCAATAAATCTGCCATCTACCTACACCAGTAGCACCAGTTCAAGTATGGGGTCAATGTCGTTCACCATTTTAGCTGTGGATCTGTTAAATGGTCCTATTAACATAGAAATTATTAAGGAATTGGTTCCTAAAGAAGACATGTTAGATCATTGGCAGGAGTTTTATGGTCAGAATTATTGTGGAAATGGACCGGAATATTACTTGGATGATTTTGAACCCTATACCTGTGATGGTACTTATTGTGAAGAAAAGTTTTTCATGGAATATGGCAGAAACCCAACCGAATACTTTCAAAAAACTGGAATCACAATAAACCAAACTACCTATGATGCTTACAAAACAGCATACCTGGAAACCTGCGATGTTGACCAAACAGCATGTGATGCCTACTTAAGTATGCTGCGCAAAGATTTTTGGCCCCCTGACGGTAAGTATGTTTACGATGGTTTTAACACCTCCTTACCCGAGTGGACCCATAGTTTTTTAAACACTGCTACAACTTCATTCCATTATACTACTGGAACAGGAGCGGCCCCCGGTTGTACCCTTAATGTCAACTTTTTAAGCCCTGTATTTACGAGTCAATACACTGATGAACATAATAATCCGGTTACCGTGAATAGTATTCAGGATTACAAAGATAAATTTCAGCCCCACTGGACCGACTTTCTGATTAAGGCGCACCCTGAATACATCTGCGCCAAGTTTGCGTGCGGTGAAAACACCGATATAGTTGCTGGAGGGGCTTATAATAAATCGCCTTTTGATTATGACCTTTTAATGAAATCGACCAATACCTTTAATAAAGCTTGTTCATTAGGTTTGCTAAATCCATTAAACTATTCTACAACTTCAGGTCTCATTACAACAACTGGAAGCAGTTTCAATGTTCAATTACCTAGTTCATATGGATTACCAACATATGATGATTTCTATACGAATACCAATTCCAAAGGCAACGCTGACTTGGCTACGCTCACCACATACATGAACCAAACATTTGACAAATCAGTAATGTTCCCAAGTAGTACTCCTTGTGCAAGTATGCCAAGTTATTATAATCTATGGACCGCAGCCTATATTATAGCTACAGCCAACGATATGACAAGTTGTAGTACCATAGTAGCCAGAGGCAATGCTAGCTTAAATGGGGGAAACAATTTCGATTTGGATGATATGGATTGCGATAAAGACTTATGGTGGCAATACTTTAAAGCACTGTATTTATCCAAAAGAAGTCAGTTATTGGAAAATAAAATGGTTCAAAATTCGGGAAGCCTTAAACATGGTGGTACTGATTGCATGTGTAACCATCCTCTAGGAAGAACATTGAAATATACTGTTGATGCTTTTGGTACCATTGGAACCATAAATCTAACTGGCAACCCAAAGAACTATGGTTCTACTAAACTGAATAATTTACTTAACACCAACAATCATAACAATTGCACAACTATGGCGAATGCTGCAGTATCTACTTGGATAAGGGATTTGGCTGGTTGTAGTTTAACCACAGCACAAAAAGCAGCAATCGAACCCGATTTAATTGGTGTTTTCATCAATGCCTGTAAAAATGATGGTCCGCTGGGAGCACAGCAATCCTCTATTCCATTCACACCTACGAGTGGTGGAACGTTTTATTCCTTCGACGATGTTTTAACTTACCATCTTGGTGCTAACTATAAAACTGAATTATGTTCGCCATTATTAATAAAAGCGCCCAGTTACGCAAACCCGGTAGCGAAAATTCAATTCCTTGATGATTGTGGGTGCAATGCCATTGTCCAAAATCGAATTGACTATGACACAGATAAGGGCTTAAACAATTTACCTTCCGGAGTCATAGATGAATCTGATTATTTTGAACATCACTACGGATATGTAATTGACAACATTAGCGACAAAGCGTGTCAATGTTTAGCATCGAACCCTGATTCAAAAAACGGAGAAGTATGGAGTGCAAGTGAACTTTCCAGTTTAAGTACTAAAAAAATCATGGTTCCTGAAGGTTTCGAATGTGAAAAATGCATCACATGTGAAATTATTGACGATGAACTTACTCAGGATGCTGCTGTTTCAGATCAATTTGTAGACGACTACCCAAACCATGTTGGACATGCCAATACACATCTGTTATTGGCCCAATTCATAAACAAAAAGTACGAGGTAGACATCGCTGCTTCCGAAATTGATGCCATGCGAAAAGCGTGTTACGACTACAAGCAAAGTAGCAACTTAAAATCGAACTTTATGACTACGCAGGAAGCAAAGGATGTAGAGAAATTACTGGATGAATTGGTTAGGTTTAAGCTTCTGGGTCCAGGGTTACCCCCATATTCGCTTAAAATGGGACATGATATTTATTACAGTAGTTTACACCCTTGTGCAGCTGATAAAACCAACAAGGTATCGGTTGAAACAATGGCTTTAAACACATTTAACGAATGGGAAATCGATTTGGTGGGGTCTTGTGTAACCGGAAGTAATGTTTTTCTTGAAGAGCCCTACTCTGGTTTTGACTTAACAACAATTTCCTCGTTTAAGAACCTAATTCCCGTATTTTCTTCCGGAGCTTCAACCACCAATAAGTTCGAAATTACGGCAGTTCTAAACGATTACACAAGCATTGTCATAAATGGGTCGATTCAGGCACACAAAACTCATAAAGATCGGATTCTTAACAGCAACAGCGCCCTTGATTTAAGCATTTGCTCCTATGGAATTACTAAAAAAGGTGAAGACCCCATTCCCGATTGCGGTAATCGGGAAAGAGCGTTTAAAGCCAGATCAAAAGCAATCTATGATTACGAAAAACAGTTGGAAATCGATAAAAAACTATTTAGAAAAAACTATAAAAATGCCTGCAACCAAATAGACGAAACGTATACCCTAACCAGTGAATCCAACCCTGCTGCCATTACCCTATCCTATTACGATTTAGCAGGAAATCTGGTTCAAACTGTACCACCAAGCGCAGTAAACACGGGAGGTAACACAATCCATAATACCGAAATGGCAACAGAATACGATTATAATTCTCTGAATGCTGTTACCTATTCTAAATCTCCTGATGGTGGAATAACCAAATTTTGGTACGACTATCTGGGCAGAATTATAGTTTCTCAGAACCAGCTTCAACTAGAAGAATTCCCCAATGACCCGGCATACTCCTACACGCTTTATGATGAGCTGGGAAGGATGAAAGAAACGGGCAAAGTAAGAGGGCCTTTTAATCCAGGGCCGATTACGGATGCCATTGCCAAAAACCAAAACGACTTTATGGCCTGGATAACTGATAACACCACTATTCCAACCGGATCATTGCCTTTTAAAACTGAAGTTACCAGATACATTTACGACGATCAAATACCGTCCATTGCCTCTCGAATAACCAATGCTTTGTCTAAATATGCACTGCCTGAGTACCAAAATTTCACCCAGCAAAACCTGAGGGGAAATATAGTTTCCACCATCTATTTCGAAGAATACAATTTACCAAGTGTTGTAGGCTATAAAAGTGATGAAGAATATGACAACGCCATTCATTATAGTTACGATCAGCATGGCAACGTAAAATACTACTTACAAGACATTAAAGAATTGGACATTCTTGAGCAACCCATTAAAGTAATGAAATACACCTATGATCTTATCTCTAGCCAGGTTATGCAAATGGACTATCAGGAAGGAGAACTCGATCAACTCATTCATAAGTATGAATATGACCTGGATAACAAATTGAATGAGGTATTGGTTAGCACTGATGGAAGAATTTGGAACCGGGAAGCCGATTATAAGTATTATAGAAACGGTTGGTTGGCAAGAAAAGAGCTTAGTCAAAATAAGGTTCAGGGAATGGATTATGCCTACACCGTGCAAGGATGGTTAAAAGGGGTTAACTCTACAACATTAAATTCCAGCCGTGAAATTGGAAAAGACAGTAAAAAAGGAAATGGCTACCTGGCTCAGGAAAACAACCTGCACAAATCCATTGGCCACGATGCATTCGGTTTCAACCTAATATATAACACGACTGATTATAAATCAATAGACTTAGCCAACACAACCACCTCTGATTACTTTCTTGCATCGCTTGCAGGTTCGCCAATTGAAACGGATTTTAACAATACGGGAAATGGTCATAACATGTATGGTGGAAATATTGGGGGAATGGCCACTGCTATTATGGATCAGAATAATGATATTTTACCGGCTCAGTTTCGTTCCTTCAAGTATGATGTGCTTTACCGCTTAAAAAACATGAACAACTATTCCGATGCCTTTGTTCATGGAACCAATGATTATACAGCCGCACAAGCTACAACAGATTATTTAGTTGATTTAAATTATACCATTGACGGTGACATAACGGACCTGATTAGAAACACATTTACTTCCGGCGGAATGAATGAAATGGACCATTTGACTTATTCCTACCTTGTAAAAGGTTCTACACCAGGGCACCAGCTTCATATGGTTGAAGATTTCGCCAATAATGGAACAACAGATATCCAACAAGGTCAACTTCCTAACAACTATACCTACGATCAAATAGGTCAACTTACTCAGGATATTAGCATTAATGTCGATAACGGCATGGGTGGCAAGTTCGAATGGACCAATTCCGGAAAACTAAAAACGCTTAAAAGAGGAACCGGACTTGACGGAGCTGATTTAGCCTTTATATATGGAGCTGACAACCGTAGATGGGTTAAGACTGTAAAATACAAAGATGGTAACGGTGACCTTTTAGATGAACGAAGTTGGACAAGTACATATTATGTTTATGATGTTACTGGGAATATTATAGCCACCTATAATAAATACTTTTCACCAACCGTAGAATATATTCTCTACTGCCCCAATGAAGATGTTGAAGAAATTAATATTTATCAAGGGGAATTCTCGGGATCCGATATTCATGGTGGAACCATTTCATTCAATGCTATGGATCCTATTCAGGTGAAAGCTCAAAACATTGTGCAGGCAATCAATTCAACCACAACAAATCCAAATTTCCAGGCCGTTTTGTGGGGAGGGTGTGTTAAAATATTCCTCAGTGATCCATCCAGTGGCAGTATGCAAGACTTTAGGGCCAGAACCATAGAAGGAGGAAATGAGTTGGAAACTCCGCTTCAGGTATATACCGAACCCAATAGTGGATTACACCTAAAGCTTGCCGAACACAATATTTATGGCTCTGAACGGCTTGGGATTATTACACAAAATAAACCCATGGCCAATGCAACATTTCAATACAATATAGATCCAACGGAATTGACTTTTGATATTGACTATGGAACCGTACAGAACACACTTTACACCGGCAAAATGGTGGTCCTGGTCTATGATAATCCCGTTCCCATTAGCTTTATGATGGGAAACGGTACCACGGGAACCATTGCGCTCAAGGTAAACAACGATGATTTGTTTACTCAAGATGCTATCAACTATCCCACATTTGCAGCAAAAACTTACTACAACCAATTGGTTGATTTAGCAGCTCGAATAAACGGTTCCAACTTGACAGACTATGCCGCTTATGTTACTAACAAAAGTGGTTTTTGGGCGCTGGTTGTTTATTCCACGGCACCCAAAGATCCAAGCATAAACTACGATTTAAATGCAACTACCCTAAACATCGACAACAACGAATCTTTCTTTGAACAAGCCTACAAAAATGTGATTGGAAAACGAATGTATGAGCTTGCCAATCACCTCGGAAATGTAATTGAAGTGGTAAGCGACAAAAAAATTGCGAATTTCGTTTATACCCCATTCTTAACCGAAGATTTTAATTCGGGAACCTTGGGCGGTTTTATCGCTTCACATGCCAATACCTCTTTATTCAACCGAAATAACAAACTCCACGTTATCAATAATGTAATTGGGGATCAAAACATTTTGATGGAGCAAAGTTTCACACTTGCCCCCAATACCAAGTACACCATTGAGTTTGACATTAGTGACGATCAGGTTCAACAAACCAATTGGAGGATTAGCGATGGGGGTACTGTTCTCATAGACAATTGGACCAACCAAACCAGTGCCGGTTCACAGCATTATTCAATGTCTTTCATGACCATTGCCGGAAATGTGAAATTTGAGTTTAAGGGCGATATGGGTTCCATGACCGGCAGCAGTTCCAGTCAAAACTTTGCAGAGTTTAAAATGGACAACTTTAAAGTACTGCAAGCTTCTACAAATACAGATGTACCACTTGCCGAAGTAATAAGTCATACTGATTATTATCCCTTTGGCATGCCCATGCCCGGTAGAAATGGTAACCTTAGTGCCTACCGCTACGGGTTTAACGGTATGGAAAAGGACAACGAAAAAGACGATTATGGCAACAGTTATACTACCGAATTTAGGCAATATGACCCAAGAATTGCCAGATGGTTAAGCGTTGATCCCTTGGCGGCTAAATATCCATACCAAAGCCCATATGCTGCATTTAACAACAACCCAATCTACTTTGCTGACCCTACAGGACTCGAAGGGGAAGGAAGGTGTCAAAATTGTCCAACGGAAGCTAAAGAAGGTGGAATATTTGAGGGTACTTATACTCATACTGAATATTCTGCAGATGGATTTATTGCTTACGAAAGAAAGCAAGATTATGTTTACCATGGAGGAAGTGAAGATCATAAAGCGGGTTGGTATACCAGGGAACAATATGGTAATATGATTGCGAAAGATGCGTATGAGGCTGGTTTTGAAAATAGCAGCCCATACGCAGCAGGCCTTCCTGGTATGGATCAAACAATTCCCAACTATTTGGCGGTAGATAAACTGGATCCATCATTCGTAGATAACTGGGCTTCTATTTACATTAATGCATGGAAATATGGGCGCAGCGAAAGCCACCTTGCCAGTGGTCGAATTGATATGGTTAGTCTGGATAAAGACCCTATATTTATGGCGCTTTCACTCGGAGTTAGTTTCTATTCAACTGCAACAAGATCAACCGTTGTTTATCGCACTATGAGTGATGAGGCTGCTGAGATTTTTATTAAAACTGGTAAAATGCCCGCAGGAACTGAAACGTTTATATCTTCGTCAAAAGCATTTGCAAGTGGATATGAAGGCACCATTTTTAGAATTAATTTAAAACCTAGTACAATTTCACAGCTTGAAGGTATTGGTGTAAGAAATGCGGCCTCGGGTCATCCTATGAGCCAACTGCCACTTGTGTCAAAAGGTTGGAAAAGTACAAATGCATTTTTTAAGGTAGAGGGCACTCAGTTGAACATTGGTTTGGGTAATGGCAAAGCTCTTGATATTTTTAATTCTGGAATTAAGAGCTTTAAAAAGGTCAATTAATGGAAGAAAGAACAAAAAAACTAATAGCCTCGTTACACTCTGGGATTTTGAATGAAAATCAGTTTTTAAAAACTTATTTTAACAAGACAACCCTCAGTGATCAGTTTGTAATTGAACTACTTAAGAGGGGGGTATCCAAAAAAGATTCTGATTTAATTGAGGAAGCAATAGTGTTGTTATCTACAAATGCCTTTTCAATTCCCACCTTTGTTTCCAAGTTATCCAATTTGTTGTTAGAAAAATGGCATAATAAACATGAGGATATTGTAACATTGTTAAAAGAATATCATGATTCTAATACCGTAGATTTCCTTTATAAAACAGCGCTATTAAAATTAGAATATTTGGAATATGATGACACGTACCAATTAGCCAGAAAGTGTATAAAATCCTTATCTGGTATAAACAATCAGGAATCTATAGAACGGCTAAAACTGCTTTCAGATTATAAAAACACAATTATTGCGAATTATGCAAAAAAGGAATTAATTCAAAAAGGATTACTGTGATTTATATTTAATTCTAAATTAGCCGGTAATGGATACAACCGTTCATTTGGTAATAATTCCTTGACCTGATTTAGTTTACCTTCTTCAATTTTTTGACGGATGATTTCACATATCTCTGTAATATTCACGATTTGTTGAATCCATTCAGATACATACTTTTCTACTGCGACACCAGAGAGCCCAATTTGAATAGAGCGGAAATGCATAGGCTCTAATAAAATATTCCTTTCAGGATCCCATTGTATCCTCACAGGAGAGTTTTTTAGTTTATTTTTCCATTCTTCATAATTATTATTATGAATTTGATTGTTAAAATGTGACAGACATGAGTTTTTTATAGCCCAATTAAATCCTTCCCGCTTTATTTTAATAGCCAAAATACACTCCTGATATTGTTTTGTGGCCCATCCACTTCGGTACATCATCCAAAGAAATGAAGGCTTAATCCAGGTCATACGATCCATTTTGAAAGGTGGAGAAACAAAAGTTTGAGCTCTAACTGCAGACAGTGCAATTTCTTTGCTAAAAGCTTGATACACAGTAATGGTATCTTCATCATATGTTGCCCTAATTACACGTTCTCCTTGAAGCAAATTTTTATTCGGTAAATTCATGAAATATCAAATCTATATAAATGTAACGATGAGCTTTCATCTTCTCCCCCCATTTTCAACATACTTTATTTTACATGGCCATTTTGATCAAGATTAAAAACCCAAAAAACCAATAGATCTATCCATTTGTTTTATTCTTTTTCAAGACAAAATTGCACGAATTCCTAAAGATTCACTAACCTACTCGCTATCAGATTGTTCCCAATCAAGAACAACTTGAATAGTTAACCTTCAAGTTTTCAAATCGTTAGATTTCTACGTGTACACACGTACAGAAGTTTAGCAATTATCCGCTACCTTAGCAGACCAATATTTACATTCATAGAGACTTATAATCCAATGATGTTCGTTTCAAATAAAAAGCACTTATAACCTTTAGATAATTATGAAAACACTTAAACTTTTATTCTGCTCTTTAATCCTTATCGCAATAAGCTCTTCCGCCCTAGTTGCTTCTATAGTACGTGTAACCCAGCCCTTAAAAATGGAAATAACAAGTAGGTTTGGTTTTTCTAACCTGGACACTACCTACTTCATCAAAGACAAGTCGGGAGCAACCCTAAACCAGATAAAAATTAATTTCTACAATGGACTATTTAATACCGATGCAATAGATATCGATTGCAGTGGAAAATACAAAATGTGGTTATTGATTGATAAAACCATCAACAAAGGGCACGGCTACGATATGGCCATGAAATTACCATCAGGTTCAAGTATAAATTCGTCTCAAGACTGGAGAACCGGCACTCCGAATAACGTTACCCTGGTAAAATATGATGCCCATGCTTCTGGCTCCGATCCATCGGTGCCGCACTTTATGAATGAAGGCTGGAAATACATGGGCTTTAAACTGGAGATAAACGGAAAAGAACACCATGGCTGGATTAAACTCCGGATTACCGCTGACATTTCTTCCAAGTATTGTTCATTGGAAATCTCTGAATATGCTTATGAAGATGAAGCCGATAAAGCCATAAAAGCCGGAGATACCGGGGCCGGAATATCTTCAATATCAGCTTTCTCACAACCATCTGACTTTTCAGTTTACCCCAATCCAAGTTCAGGCGTATTTCGAATAGAATTTAAATATACGATTGGTGCAACTACGTTGGAAGTGTTAAATGGAATGGGGCAAGTGGTATACTCCAACAACGACTACATGTCCAATGACGAAATTTTTATTGGAGGCAGCGGATGGCATACCATTCGATTGACCAACACAGAAAGGGTTGTAAATAAGATTGTGCTTATAGAATAATCGGAAACTTTTTGGGTTATAGGCCGTTCAATTTTTCTTTTTAAGACATTCTCAGTGAAACTAAAAAAACAGGAAAATTGTACCCATATTTGTAGTTGAACCCGTAATCTTTATGCTTGACAAAACAACACCAATAAAAGCACTTCTGATTTGTGTCTGTTTTCTTTTTAATCTAAAGGCAACAGCCCAGCAGCTCGATTGGTTTACCGAAGGAGATGTTGGCTCAAAAAATGGAGTTTCAAATGCATGGGGAACAGCTACGGATACTTCAGAAAATTCTTATGTAATTGGATCCATTGGAACCACTAACCAACCGGCACAATTTGGAAGTTATAGCAACACGGTCACCAATGCCGGTATTGGATATTTAAGTTCTTATAACGACACGGGCGGCATTCGCTGGATCAATTGGGTTGGAGCCAGCAATTGTATCGTTTATATGCAAGATATCGTGTACAAAAATGGGTATATCTACGCTATGGCCATGTACGCTGGAGATAGTGCAAAATTGGATACAATTACCTTACCGGCCATCGATAAATCAAAAGCAAGTTCATTCTCAAACCCCATTACCGGGATAGTAATTGCCAAGTATACTGAATCGGGAAAACTAGTAAAACACTTTACTGGTAAGGCAAATGTTAGAATAAACTCTGCCGGACTCCGAAAATTTAAACTTAACATAGACCATGCGGAAGATGGAGTACTACTCTCAAATGCGGGCGCCTTCCTAAAATTATTAAGCGATTCGGCATTCTACTCACCCGGTTCCAATATTAACCCATTCTATTTATCAAAGATTTCATTTTCCGGTGATTCCATTGTCTGGAATAAAAAATTAGAAACCAAATTCGGTTATTCTTATTTGACCGATCCCGTAATTCAAATCGACGATTCTAATAACATTCACATCATGGGTAATTTTAATCGTGAAATTATATATGACCAGGATACCTTAAATGCAAAAAAAATGAATACCGATGCAAGTTACCTGTTGCAAATAAATAGTGATGGAAGTGTAAAACAACTAAAACATCTTTGGGAGGGCTTTCACCCTTCAAAGTTTTTGTATGAAGGCATGAACCAATATCTGATTGGAGCCGCTCTTGAGAAATCTAAAATTATAAAAATTGGATCCAAAACATTTATCACCGATGCCATTGGCGATCTGATTTTAACAGCGTATGATGCCAACGGTGATTCGATTGGAAATAACCTCATTTTGGAATCGTGGGCAAAGGAACCTCGGTTTAATCTGCTCAAAAGGAGAAAAAATGGGAAATTATACATTGGGTTTGGTGCCCTAAGAGAGCTATATTGGAAAACGGATACCTTGGTTTTACATTCTTATACCGACTATGTTTCATATTATGCTCTTTTAGACAGCTCATTTAATAGAATATGGGGAACTGCATCCGATGTTAATGCTCTTGCAACTACCTACCTATTCCGTTCCGCCGACGTTGATAGTGAGGGTAGCCTAATGCTTCATTTTCAAAAAAGCACTCCGGCTATAATTGCTGGTAAAACATTACAGACTTCCAAAATTGCTTCCAAATATCCGCTAATTACAGCACGAATTGGAGATTGTTCAGATGCCGACACAGCCATACTTTCTTCTTATAAGGACCAATACCTTTGCAACAATTCAAGTGTAACCCTAAAAACATCAAATAAAAAAGGGCGATACCAGTGGACATATAGCGGTTTACCAATTAGTAATGCCAATGACTCTTCATACAAAGCTATTCTTCCGGGAAATTATAACTTGATCCTGGATGACGCCGGTTGCAAGGATACTTCGCTAATGGTAAAAGTTTTGGCACAACCTTCTGGTATTGTAAAGTTTCCTGACCTCCCGGAACTTTGCACCAGAGACACTTCCCTTATTCTCAATTCCGCAACTCCTAAGGGAGGTACCTACAAAGGTTATGGTGTGGTACAGGATTCCATATTTAAAAAGAGCATTACAGGAAAGGGTACCTTTCCCATTACCTACGTTTATACCGATTCCATTGGATGCTCAGATTCCGTTACCAAATCCATAAAAGTAAGTGGTACATCGGTCTTTTTCTCTTCCCTCAATAGAATCTGCGCCAGCGCATCTGCTTTTTCACTTACTAATGGATTTCCAACCGGAGGCTCCTACTTTGGGAACGGAGTTGTTGGTTCTTTGTTCTCACCCAAAACAGCGGGCGCCGGATCACATACCTTGGGTTATCACGTTCAGTCAGGAAGCTGCTCTGACACAGCTTACCAGACCATTCAAATAGATTCCATTCCTATTGTAACCCTCGACTCCATTTCGCCCAAATGTGAAACTCAGTTTGCAATTGCACTTACGCAAGGAAAACCAAGCGGAGGAAACTACCTCAGTTCGTATACCATTGGCAACAACTTTTATCCTTCCATTTCTGGAGATGGTATTTTCCAATTAGGCTATACTTATACTGATCTTAACGGTTGCAAAGACACAGCGTTTAGAAGTATTCAAATCGACCCTTCCGATACAGCAAGGCTTTCTCCCTTTACTACGTTGTGCTCAAATTCACCCGACCAGGTGCTATCCGGTGGTACTCCATGGGGAGGAAAATATCGGATAAACGGAACGATAGATTTATTGCTTAGACCATCTTCCCTTGGAAGTGGGAATCATACTATAAAGTATCAAATCAGTAATACCTGTGTGGTAGATTCTGCAACCCAAACCTTAAGCATTAACGCTAGTCCAACGGTAAGCCTTCCCTCCTTTTCTCCATATTGTATCTCAGCTGACTCATTTGGGCTAACTACAGGAACACCCGCTGGAGGAACTTATCGCATAGGTGGAAATACCGTGGTTGGTTTTTCTCCAACACAATATGGTAAAGGAACCTTTCCGGTTACTTATACCTATATAGATGGGAATTCTTGCCAGGACAGTACAACAAAAAGAATTACCGTCAATCCTCTGCCAACAGTTTCATTTACTTCTCTGCCCGACCAGTGTAATTCCAATTCAATTTTTGTTCTTACCCAGGGTAGTCCAGTTGGAGGCACATACACAGGAAATGGAGTAAATGGAACAAATTTCAATGCTAGCTCCGCAGGTGTTGGAACACATACCCTTAAATACACCTTTACGGATAGCAATTCATGTACTGATTCCGCTGATCAAACGATTAGTGTTTTGAGTGCGCCTGTTTTAAGCCATCCCTTGGTAAACGATGTTTGTTCTGGTAGCTCCGCATTCCAATTGACCGGAGCCCTACCTGTAGGTGGAACGTATGTTGGAGCTGGGACGGACAGTACCGGTTTATTCTCACCTGGCCTAGCTAATATTGGTACTAACAAAATATACTATGTATATGGCTCGGCATGTGGCATCGATAGTATTGAAGTAAATATTCAGGTTTATGCTCAACCCAATGTAACTCTGGCCGGTTTCTTAAACGTTTGCGCCAATGCCGATTCAGTAACCTTGAGTGGTGCCAGTCCTGTAGGTGGTACTTTCTCAGGAACTTCGGTTTACGGTTCTAAATTTAATCCTGCTATTGGTGTTGGCTCCTACTCCATTACCTATTCTTTTACAGATACCAACTCCTGTACGGATTCAGCCTCACAAACCTTGGTGGTAGATAGTGTTCCTGTGGTTTCTCTGTCCTCAATACCCAATGTTTGTGCGAATGCTAGTTCAGTTACTTTATCGCAAGGAACACCTGCGGGTGGGACATATTCGGGTGCAGGTGTTTCCGGCTCCAACTTTACTCCCAGTGTAGTAGGCACTTCTACGATTAAGTACAAATTCACAGACCTAAAAGGTTGTTCTGATTCCGCTTCGGCAAGCATTCAGGTGGATTCAGTACCTAAGGTCTCATTTACTGCTCCCAGTGACCGTTGTCAGGCTGCTCCTACTGTAGTCCTCAATACGGGAAAACCTGTTGGAGGGTCATATTCGGGAACTGGTGTTTATTTGAATTCCTTCTATCCCGATTCTGCACAGGCTGGTAAGCATGTTATTTCTTATTCGTTTACCGATGGAAATAATTGTACGGATAGCATTGCTGATACGGTTGAAGTTTACGCTCAACCAACGGTTACCCTAGCAAGCTTTTCTAATGTTTGTGCTAATGCCGATTCAGTAACCTTAAGTGGTGCTGGTCCCATTGGCGGTAATTTCTCAGGAACTTCGGTTTACGGTACTAAGTTTAATCCTGCTATCGGTGTTGGCTCCTACTCCATTACCTATTCTTTTACCAATGCTAATTCTTGTACGGACTCAGCCTCACAAACCTTGGTGGTAGATAGTGTTCCTGTTGTTACCCTATCCTCAATACCCAATATTTGTGCGAATGCTGCTTCGGTTTCTCTATCACAAGGAACACCTACCGGTGGAACGTATTCAGGTACAGGTATTTCCGGGTCTAACTTTACTCCTATCGCGGTAGGTTCCTCCACGATTAAGTACAAATTCACTGACCTGAAGGGATGTTCTGATTCTACTTCGGGAAACATTCAGGTAGATTCAGTGCCAAACATCTTATTCATTTTAGATTCAGCTATATGTAAAAATGCAAATGCACTTACCCTTTCTGGTACTCCTATTGGTGGTACGTATTCGGGAAAGGCAGTCACCGGAAATTTATTTGATCCGGCTATCTCTGCTTCCAACCGTGATTCGGTAACCTATTCCTATATAGATCTCAACGGATGTTCTGACTCAGTTATCAGGAAGATTAAAATTGATTCGGTTCCAAAAGTTTCTTTTGCCAGTCTGGTCGGTATTTGTAAAAATGAAGACCAGAGAATTATAACGGGGGGGCTACCTAGTGGAGGAAAATACTATTCTCCATTTATCGATACTGCTAACCATAAATTTTCAACGTCGTTGAGCGGTTCCGGGAAATTTGAAGTTATATACGTCTATTCTGATGCTAACTCATGCACGGACAGTGCAAAAAGCATCCTAGCGGTTTGGGAGAATCCCTCTGTAAATCTGGGTAATGACACCACAATTTGCAATGTTCAAGTGCTGGAACTGAATCCAAATATTGATAGTGCTTCGCATGATTGGAGCACAGGCAAAAACACCAAAGGAATTACCGTAGGCACAGCAGGTACATACTGGGTTCTGGTGACTGATAGTAACGGTTGTTCAAGTTCCGATACAATTGCAGTAAGCTATGAGGCAATTTGTACGGGCATCTCAGAAATTAACGGTTCAGATTACAGCTTTAAATATTATCCAAATCCAACCAATGGGAAACTACACGTTGATATCACCAATTATCCTCAAAATAAGGCCTCATTGACGGTTAGAAATGCTGCAGGTCGAATTATGAAAAAGATAAAGTTGGAGGGTATTGATGAATATTATGATTTTACATTAAATCTATCTGAATTTCCAGACGGGATGTACTTTATAGAATTCTCTTCAAAGGATATTTCTTCAATGCATCGAATAATCCTAAACAAATAACCTACTAGATTTAAGGTGGATGCAGCATGAACAGGTTCAATTAGCTATCTGGCAATTCAATTTCCTCCTATTCTCCATTTCAATTATTTTAGTCACCTAAATTGCCTTATGGAACAAAGCACTTGCAAAAATTGTGATACTCAGTTAACCGGCAGATTCTGCAGTAACTGTGGGCAGCAAAACTTAGACCGGCTAACTTCTGGCTTTATCATGGACAACTCCATGGGCTATATATTAAACTACGACAATAGCTTTATACATACCCTAAAAGTCCTTTTAATAAAACCAGAAACAGTTATCAAAGAGTATTTAGCCGGTAAAAGAAAAAAGTATTTTTCACCGTTCAAGCTCTTACTACTTACCACTTCCCTACTCGCACTTACTTTTGTGTTTCTTCCCGATGTGACCAAGCAACCCAACATCGGTGAATCCAGCAAAGAGTTCGCTGAAATTTTTAAAGTCCTTTTCGAACGCTTCTTTAGCCTAACCATATTTCTGGCTATTCCTGCTTCGGCATTGATAAATAAGTTATTGTTTAAAAAGGTAGATTATAATTTTGCCGAACATTTGGTGGTTACCACCTACACTTCCAGTGCTGTCAATGTTTTTAACATCATTATCTACACCTGCCAAATGGACATCAACGTTTTTACGGTTGCGGTTTCCATCATATTGGGAATTGGCATTTTTGTCTACACCTTTCGAGCATACGTAAAAGTATTTGAAGAAAAGTGGATTATTGGAATACTTAAGGCTATTCTTAGTAATATTATAAGTAGCATCCTCTACCTAATGGAGTTTCTAATCCTTGGTGCTATTTACTATTTCCTGTATTACAGGTAATATTCTTATTGGGTTAATATCCCCTCAATATTTGGTTTAAAATACAAGTTACTTTTCATCACCTTTCCATCTTCCCGATAAATCGGGTTACCATTGGCGTCCAGCTTACTCATATTGCTGCGCTGAATTTCGGTATACACCTCTTCAATCTTATGTTGCATTCCATGCGTGATAATTGTACCACACAAAATATATAACATATCGCCTAAGGCATCAGCTACTTCAATCAAATCGCCGTTTTTTGCCGCTTCTAAATATTCATCATTCTCTTCTCCCATCAACTTGTGTCTCAAATCAATAAGTTTTTCATCTACTTCCACAGTTGGTTTATCCGTACTGTGAAGTTTGAAAGAATCGTGAAATCGTTGTACATAATCTATGGCTTCCTGAAGTGATAGTTTGCTCATTTCTTAATTTTTTTTAACAGCTACAGCCCCCGAAAGTACTGGGTTTTATCACATTTTCGAGCGCTTAAGGCTTAACTTTAATTAACAGCCAAATTGTGGCTAAGGCCCGCTCTAATTGGGACTTTTGCAGTAACTGAATTATAGACTGTTCAAAATTTTTTAGAAGAATGGAAGAAATACAAGTGAGTACAGAGTCCGGATCCGCTGATATCCGAGCATTGAACGAAAAAATCCAAAAGGAAAGTTCCTTTGTTGATCTCCTGAAAATGGAGATGGAAAAAGTAATTGTTGGTCAAAAGCATATGGTGGAAAGCCTGTTAATTGGATTACTTTCCGATGGACACATCCTTCTGGAAGGAGTTCCAGGGTTAGCAAAAACACTTTCCATTACTACGTTAGCGCAAAGCATTGATGCAAGTTTTAGTCGGGTTCAGTTTACCCCGGACTTATTACCCGCCGACTTACTTGGAACTCAAATCTATAGTCAGAAAAAAGAAGAATTCAGTATAAAAAAAGGACCACTGTTTGCCAATTTCGTTTTGGCGGATGAGATTAACAGGGCCCCTGCAAAGGTTCAATCGGCGCTACTGGAATCAATGCAGGAAAGACAAGTAACTATTGGGGACGAAACTTTTCAATTGCCGCGCCCCTTCCTGGTAATGGCAACCCAAAATCCCATTGAACAGGAAGGTACCTATCCACTACCGGAAGCTCAGGTCGATAGGTTTATGCTTAAAGTAGTATTGGACTACCCCAAGAAGGAAGAAGAGCGATCAATTATCAGAACCAATATTTCGCCTAAGGGATTTGAAAAACCCAATTGTGTTCTTAAACCCGAAGATGTAGAACGAGCCAAACAGGTAGTGAAAGAAGTCTACATGGATGAGAAAATAGAGCAATACATCGTTGATATTGTTTTTGCTACAAGAAATCCTGAGGATTTCGGAATGGAAAATTTCAAGGATCTAATTGACTTCGGAGGATCTCCACGGGCTAGCATTAACCTGGCTAAAGCTGCAAAGGCCTATGCATTCATTAAAAGACGGGGGTATGTTATTCCTGAAGATGTTAGAGCAATTTGCAAGGATGTATTAAGGCATAGAATTGGGCTTAGTTATGAAGCCGAAGCCGAAAATATTACGAGCGAGGACATTATTACAGAAATATTGAACAAAGTTGAAATCCCCTAGGCAGATTGGAAACTAGCGATCTTCTTAAGAAAGTACGTAAAATCGAGATTAAAACTCGTGGGTTGAGTAGTCAACTCTTTGCGGGAGAATACCATTCGGCCTTTAAAGGCTCCGGAATGGCCTTTAGCGAGGTACGAAACTACACTCCGGGTGACGAAATCAGGAAGATTGACTGGAACGTAACAGCTCGGTTCAACTCTCCTTTTATTAAGGTTTTTGAAGAAGAACGCGAGATGACCGTAATCCTGTTGGTCGATGTAAGTAAATCGGAAAGCTTTGGAACGCAGAAACAACTCAAGCGGGAAGTAATTACCGAAATCTGCGCCGTATTGTCCTTTTCGGCCATTCAAAACAATGACAAGATCGGATTAATATTCTTTAGCGATTCGGTGGAAAAATTTATTCCTCCAAAAAAGGGAAAAGGCCATATTCTAAGGATCATTAGAGAACTTCTGACTTTTGAAGCAACCGGTAAAGGAACCAACATTGATGAGGCTTTAAAATTTATGACCAACGCTATTAAGAAGAAAAGCACGGCCTTCATTCTTTCTGATTTTATTGATCGTGGAGATTTTAATCATGCATTAAAAATCACCAACAAGAAGCACGATCTGGTAGCATTAAAAATATTTGATCAACGGGAACGCGAATTACCAAATATTGGATTGGTACCCATGCAGGATGCGGAAAGTGGAAAAATTCGAATGATTGATACGTCCAATTCGTCAGTTAGAGAAAAATATGCGCGAAAGTCTTCCCACTACCAACAAGAGGTGGAAGAAGCCTTTAAAAAAGCGGGGATTGATTTTACCAATATCAACACATCAGAATCCTACGTAAAGCCATTGATGAATCTGTTTAAAAAACGGGAGAGCAGGAGGTAATGAAGAAGCTGTTAACCATACTTCTTGCTCTGTTCATGGGTTTCTCTGCTAGTGCACAAATTGAACGTGGACTGATCATTGAACTTGATACTCAACTGATCTTAATTGGCGACCAGATTAATATGACGGTAGAGTTGAGAAGTCACACCGCCGACAAGATTACTTTTCCTAACCTGGGCGATACCTTAAAAAAAGAAGTCGAAGTTGTTTCACGAGAACTTCCGGATACAAGTTTTAAAGATGGGAATTTACAGCAGCGTATTATTCGTCAGCAATTGGTAATAACATCATTTGACAGTGGTCTATACCAGATTGATCCTTTTGTTGCCACTATAAATGGAGACAGTGCCTTTTCACAACCATTCATGATTGGTGTATTTACCTTCCCTATTGATTCAACCAATGCTATTATGGACATTAAGGGAAATATTCAGGTCCCATTGACCTTTATGGACTATGTAAAGGCCTATTGGCACTACGTGGCAGCAATTTATGGGCTGGGAACTATTCTACTTCTGCTCTACTTTTATTTTAAGAATTATAGAAACAAACCGAAAGAAGAGGTTGTCGTTGCACCTACTATTCCCGCGCATGACTTGGCCATGCAACGGATTATAAACCTGGAAAAGAAACGGTTGTGGCAAAATGGAAAATTCAAAGAATACCATGTTCGATTGAGCGAGATCATAAGGGAATACCTGGAAAACCGTTACAACATTCTTGCCCTGGAACAAACCACCGACGAGATTCTAAATGACCTTCGGCCGGTTCGGTTAGAAAATGAAATCCGGGCAAACCTCGAAGACCTCCTAAAGCTTATGGACTTGGTGAAGTTTGCTAAATTCAAACCACTGGACTCTGAAAACGAGGCAGTACTCACCTGGAGCAAACAAATTATTGCAAAAACCAAGTTGGTTGAATTCTCAACTGAGGAAATGCCTGAGGAGGATAACTCATGATGGAAGGGTTGGAATTTGCCAATAAAGAGTGGTTATGGGCCCTGTTGATCGTCCCTGCGGTAGCTGGATGGTATTATTACCGTTACCACATTGGAAGGGCGAACATTACCATGAGTTCCCTGGACGGATTTGAAGGGATTTCTACTTCCATTAAAGAATGGGCTTATAATGGCCTTATTGTATTCCGGTTAGCTGCACTTGTACTGATAATAGTTGCCCTTGCACGCCCCCAATCTTCATCCAGTTGGCAAGATGAAACCACCGAAGGAATTGACATTGTTTTAGCCCTGGACATATCTTCCAGTATGCTTGCCAAGGACTTAAAACCAAACCGGTTGGAGGCCAGTAAAGAAGTTGCCATGGAATTTATTCAGACACGCCCTAACGACCGAATGGGATTGGTGGTGTATGCGGGCGAAAGCTTTACGCAATGTCCATTAACAACCGACCATTCGGTTTTGGCTAACTTGTTTAGGGATATTGAATTTGGCATGATCAACGATGGTACTGCGATAGGTATGGGATTAGCAACCGCAGTTAACAGGCTCAAAGATTCTGAGGCAAAAAGCAAAGTAATTGTACTACTTACTGACGGCTCCAATAATGCCGGAACCATTCCTCCTTTGACCGCCGCAGAAATTGCTAAAACCTATAATATAAGGGTATATTCAATTGGTGTAGGCACCAGGGGTAAGGCCCCTACTCCTGTTGCTGCTGGACCTTACGGAGGAATACAATACGCGAACAGAGAAGTAAAAATTGACGAGAAGACCTTAAAGGAAATTGCTAAAACCACTGGCGGGCTCTATTACAGGGCGACCGACAATTCTTCTCTGGCTAACATATATAATGAAATAGACCAATTGGAAAAATCGAGAATCGAAGTAACAGAATATAAAAACAAAACGGAGAAATTCTTTCCCTTTTTGCTTTATGGGCTTGGATTGTTGGTATTGGAATACTTGCTTAGAAACACTTATTTCAAATCCCTGGTGTAATGTATAAACTTGAAAACCCGGACATATTGTATGCAGTTATTGCCTTACCGGTATTTCTGGTATTGTACCTGCTGTATGCCTCATGGAGACGTAAAAAATTAAAGGTCTTTATGGATTTGGAACTTACTAATTCTATAATTCCGCTTTACCCACAATATAAACTATTAACCAAGTACCTACTTTTTTCACTCGCCTTTCTTTTTTTGGTAATCGCGTTAGCCAATCCACAGATTGGATCTAAATTGCAGGAAGTAAAACGTGAGGGTGTGGATATAATGATTGCCCTTGACCTTTCCAACTCCATGCTTGCGGAAGACTTTTCACCCAATCGGTTAGAAAAATCGAAACGTTCTATTTCCAAGCTGGTTGATAGGCTGCATTCTGATCGAATTGGAATTGTGGTATTTGGAGGAGAAGCCTATGTTCAATTGCCATTAACATCGGATTATGCGGCTGCTAAATTATTCTTAAGGACAGTTTCAACCGACATTATACCTACTCAGGGAACCGCCATAGGGGAAGCCATTGAATTGGCCCAAAAATCCTTTGACGAAAAAAGCAAAGCAGGAAAGGCAATTATTGTAATTACCGATGGAGAAAACCATGAAGGCGATGCAGTAGCGGCTGCTTCTGAAGCTGCTTCTTCCGATACAAAAGTATTCACCGTGGGCATGGGTTCTGCAAAAGGAGTACCCATTCCGGTTTACCGGGGAGGCCGGAGGGTCGATTACAGAAAAGATCGGGAAGGAAACAGCATTGTAACACGTCTTAACGAAGATATGCTGAAAGAGATTGCAGAGGCGGGATCAGGAATGTACATTCGTGCGACGAACTCGGGAAGTGGTTTAGACATTATTATGGACGAACTCGAAAGCATGGAAAAGGCTGAATACGGAACCAAAGTATTTACCGATTACGAGGATCGTTTTCAATATCCCCTGGCTGTTGGTCTTTTGCTTTTGGTAATTGAGTTCTTTGTTTCAGAAAAACGAAATCGTTGGTTAATGGATCTAAAACTTTTTGAAGGAAAAAGTAAAATATGATGCGACCGGTTTTCCATATAGTTTTTTGTGCGCTGGTAATTCCAATTACTGCATGGGGTCAGAATGCAAAATTTGACCTTAATCGGGGCAATGATGCATACGAAGAAAAAGACTACGAAAAAGCGGAAACTAATTTCAGGAAGGCACTAAACAAGGGACAGTACAAAGAAGAGGCCCGATTCAACCTGGGTAATACCATGCTCCGAAACAAAAAACTAAATGAGGCCATTACTGAGTATAGAAAAATTGCCAATGAAAGCCCCGATAAGATGAGAAGAGCCGATGCCTATCATAACTTGGGCAATGCCTACCTCCAAAACCAAAAAATTAAAGAAGCCATTGAAGCGTATAAAAACTCATTGCGTATCGACCCCAAGGATAATGACACCCGTTATAACCTGGCCGTTGCTCAAAAACTTTTAAATCAGCAGCAACAGCAAAATCAGGATCAAAACAAAGATCAGAATCAAGATAAAAATCAGGATCAGCAAAAACAGGATCAACAACAAAACAAAAACAAAGATCAGCAGGATCAGCAGGATCAGCAGAATAAAGAAAACCAGGAGAATAAGGAGAACGAACAAAAAGAAGATTCGAAGAACAAAGAGAACGAGGAAGGAGACAAAGAAAAGGAAGAACGAGAAGCTGAAGCCCGTCCTGCAAAAATCAGTAAAGAAGATGCAGAACGTATGTTGGAAATGATGCAGGATGAAGAACAGGCTGTTCAGGACAAATTGAAAAAGAAAAAAGCAAAGAAAAAATCGTCCAAGATTGAGAAAGATTGGTAATGCCTGGTTTTAAAATTAAATATCCGCTTTTTATTCTCATCCTGTTGGTTGGGCTGGTTTCCTTTGGGCAAAAGTTTACCGCTACAGTAAACCTAAATACGGTTACCGTTGGTCAGCAATTTAAACTTACCTACACGCTAAATACAAATGGCACCAATTTCAGGCATGCCGGATTTCAGGATTTCCAGGTTCTAGCCGGCCCCCATCAACAGCATGGCATGCAGGATATAAATGGTGTGGTTACCAAAAGTTTCTCCCTTACCTATGTGTTAGCAGCTACCAAGGAAGGTAAATTTACCATTCCGGCCATGGTTTGCACAGTAGATGGAAAGAATGTAGCATCCAATACGGTAACCATCCAGGTGTTGGGCAAAACAGAAGCGCAAAAGCAATTGGAAAAGCAACATCAGGAGGATGTTTTTATCAAATTGTTTGTGAGCAATCGAAATATCTATCAAGGTGAACAGGTCGTGGTTACCTACAAAATGTACACTCGCCTGGATATTGTCGATATTTCACCTGATAAAATGCCCGCTTTCAACGGTTTTTTTAGCCAGGAATTTAACTCCAAGCAGTATTTTAATTTTCAACCCGAAAACTTAAATGGAGTCAGGTACCACTCCGCTCTCATTAAACAGGCTGTGCTATCGCCTCAGCGTTCAGGTGAGTTACTCATTGATGCCTATACCATGGACATAATGGTCCAAATTCGTGAAAACAGGCATCCCAGAAGCATTCAGGAACAGCTTTTCGGAACGTTCAAGAACGAAAAAATGAAACTAAAAAGCAACGTAGTTAAGCTCAACGTTAAACCACTTCCCTCTCAGGGTAAACCGACTTCATTTAAGGGTTCTGTTGGTAATTATAAGCTGGAGTCCAGTGTTGACAAACAGCAAGTAAATACCAATGATGCTATCAACCTTAAAGTTGATATCAGCGGTAATGGAAACCTTAAACTCATAAAGAATCCTGAATTTGATTTTCCTCCTGATTTCGAAGTTTATGACCCAAAAGAAAAGGCCAACATAAGTACTACAGCAGGTGGAGTATCCGGAAACAAATCCTTTGAATATTTGATCATTCCCCGGCATTCAGGTGAATTTGTAATCCCTTCGGTCGAGTTTTCTTACTTCGATCCTAAAACGGGCAGTTATAATACACTTAGAACCCCAGAATACCCCATTACCGTTGGAAAGGGCTCAGGAGATAGTGAAGAGGGGGCTGTTGCCATGCGTTCAGTACGAAAGAAGGATGTTGCCTTATTGGGACGGGATATACGATACATAAAAAAAGGAAAAGCCAACCTCATGGAGGCAGGAAGTGTGTTCTTCGGGTCTCGGTTATTCTGGCTACTAATTGTTATCCCGCTTATCGTATTTGCCGGGCTCCTGGTTATTCGAAAACGATTGAGGGAGATGCAAGCCGATGTGGTTGGAATGAGGCGAAAAAAGGCCGGTAAAATTGCTTCCAAACATTTGGCTACCGCAAAAAAACACCTGGAGGCCGGAGAACAAAACGAATTTTATGAGGAGGTATTTCGATCCTTGCACGCCTATGTTGGAAATAAACTAAACATACCGGTTTCGGAACTCGATAAAGATACCATTGCAGATGCACTGGCACAAAATCAGGTTGATTCGGATATCATTGATTCGTTCAAAACCATTTTGGGTGAATGTGAAATGGCCCGGTATGCCCCGTCAGCTGCCATGAATGAAAAAGAATTGTTTGATAAAGCCTCAGATGTTATCAATAAAATTGAAGGAGGGTTAAAATGAGATTAATTCTACTTTCCATATTATCCATTTGCTTCATTAATCGCTCCTGGTCAAACGGAGATCAGTTTTACAATCAACTGGTGGAAGCTGGCAATAAAGCCTATGACGAAAGCAAGTACGACAGCGCTATAACCTTTTACAGCCAGGTGGTTAATGCAGATTTTCAATCTGCCACCTTGTTTTATAACCTTGGAAATGCCTATTTCAAAGACATGCAATTAGCTCCTGCCATCTATTACTACGAAAAAGCACTGAAACTCTCACCATCGGATGCAGATATTAAGTTTAACCTGGAAATGGCCAATTCCCAAATAACAGATAAAATGCCAAAGAAACCGGTTCCAATTTTGGATCGGGGTTTTATTATGGTGTCTTCTTTGCTCACACCAAATTCATGGGGAGTATTGACCGTGGTATTGCTGGTGCTTGCTATTGGGCTGTTTGCTTCCTATTTGCTCTCGAGCAGTGTTAGCATTAAAAGACTCTCCTTTTTTGGTTCTCTTGGGCTTACCTGCATATGCTTTACTTCAGGCATAATTGGGCAAATGGTAAAAAGCAATTTAATAACCAAGGATCAGGCTATTGTTTTTGTAAGTACACTAACCGTTAAGTCAGAGCCCAGGCTCAATTCAGCAGACTTATTCGTAATTCATGAAGGAACTAAGGTTGCAGTTCTCGAAGATGGCGAAAAATGGCTTAGAATTGCACTGCCGGATGGCAATGAAGGTTGGGCACGAGCAGATGACGTTAAAACCTTCTAATGTAAGCTGGCAAATTTTTACTTATGCCAACTTTTTATTAACTTGACAACCTGAAAAAAGAGGAGATTGACTATGATGAGCGATGTAAAAAGCATAAAAATAACAAAGACAATTCAGTCAAAATTGCAAGACCTTGATGCCAGCAATTTAAAATTTGGAAAATCATTTACAGATCACATGCTTGTATGTGATTTCGAAAATGGCGAATGGGGAGATCCTCAGATTTTACCCTACCAAAATATATCTATCGACCCTTCCACTTCCTTTATTCATTATGGACAATCCATATTTGAGGGACTAAAAGCGCATAAAGGCCAGAATGGAGAAATTCTATTATTCAGACCCATGGCTAATTTCGAGCGATTGAATAATTCTGCTGAAAGAATGTGCATGGCACAATTGCCTGAATGGGTATATGAAGAAGGATTAAAATCAATAATTGACCTGGACAGGGATTGGATTCCGGATGACGAAAATGGGGCACTTTATATTCGACCATTTATGTTTGGAACCGAAGCGTTTCTAGGCGTAAAAGCAAGTGCCAGCTACCGGTTCATGATCATTCTTTCTCCTGTTGGAGCTTATTATAGCCATCCGGTTAAGGTAAAAATTGAGAAGTACTATTCAAGAGCCATGGAAGGTGGCGTTGGTGCAGCTAAAACCTCTGGAAACTATGCTGCTTCAATTTACCCTGCAAAAAAGGGAATGGAAGAAGGATACGATCAATTGATATGGACGGATGCCAAAAACCACGAAAAAATAGAGGAATCCGGAACCATGAATATTATGTTCGTGCTAGACGGGAAATTGATTACCCCTAAATTAGGAACATCTATACTACCCGGTATTACCCGGGATTCTATTCTTACCATCGCCCGTGATTGGGGAGTTGAGACCGAAGAACGGGATGTCTATGTCAAAGAAATCATTGAAGGAATTGAGTCTGGTAAATTATCAGAAGCATTTGGTGTAGGTACTGCAGCAACCATTGCTCATATTGAAACCATTGGACATGACTGTATAGATTATCACCTGCCTTCAGTTGAAAGCCGTAGTTTTTCTAACAAATTGAGTGCATACCTCAACGATTACAAAAGAGGAAGAGTTGAGGATCGATTTGGTTGGTTGACAGAGGTTTAGAAAATTGATCTATTGGCGTCTTTATCGGTTTCAAATGAACCGTAAAGCTGATTCCCAAAAGTTTCTTTTGATATAAAGCTGAATTACTTGCAGCTAAAGTAAAAATCGCATGTAAATGTCAGATAGTACTATATGTCATTAAACCACCATCTTCCAATGTAAATAATTAGCCACAAAACCACCGGGCCACCTACAACTGATAAAAATAGAGCAAGAATTTTATTTCTGAATTCTCTTTTATTATCAGCGATCATTTTCTTGCGGATCGCCTTAAGTTGTTGAGGTGTAGCTTTCTTTAAATCTAATCGTTGACTATCGGCTGCTTTTAAGTATTCATTCCGAAGCAAGAAAAAGCCTTTCTTTTTTACCAGGGATTTATTCCCTCGTAAACTCGAAATCATATGCGATATAGATCCTTCTCCAGCCATTAGGTTGCTTGATTAACTCTTCTTATCGAGCAACCTTAAAGATACTGAATAATAATGTAAAACAGAAATCAATCCATTGGATTCCTAGACTTCCTTCAAATCCATTTTACAAACCGGGCAGCTTCCTTCGGCTTCGTATACTTTACCTTCTTCACAATCCATTGGACACTGATAGTGTTTATGGTCGTGAGCTACTTCTTCAGTTTTTACTGCTTCTTCCTGAGCTGGTTTTTCACCTGAGTTTCCACAACCAACAAAGCTTGCCGTTCCAATAAACAAAAAAGTTACCGCTCCCAAAATCATTGCTTTTTTCTTCATAATCATTCTTTATTTTATTACTTCGTTTATATGTAATTGCCCTTGTAATCAAGGGCCAATTTAATTAATTCTTTACTTGGTGAGATTGGCTTTTACGCTTTCACAGTGCAGCATACCGCTACCAAAATAAGGGTTCCGTATTTCCTTCTCCAGGCTTAGCCAAAATCCACCCTTTTTGTCATCGGCCATTGGGCAAAAATTCAGGTAAAGCGACTGGTTATCATCCAATTCAATGCCATATTCTTTTACCATTTTTATCATAGACTACAGCTCGCCTTCCGGTTCATACAACCGAAGATTTGATTATTTTGCACATTATGACTCGAAAAGAAAAAGCAGCTTACCTCATTAAGAAGTTAGAGGAAATTTACCCCAATCCGGCTATTCCTCTTAATCACAAAGATCCCTATACGTTGCTAATAGCCGTAATGTTATCTGCTCAATGTACTGACGAAAGGGTTAACAAAGTCACACCATCATTATTCAAATTAGCTGATAACCCATTTGACATGATTAAGCTAAGTATTGAAGAAATTAAAACCGTAATTCGTCCTTGCGGCCTTTCACCAATGAAATCAAAAGGCATATATGGATCGTCCAAAATTTTAGTGGAAAAACACAACGGTATGGTCCCAAGTAATTTTAAAGATCTGGAAGAATTACCAGCCGTTGGGCATAAAACGGCATCTGTTGTTATGACACAGGCTTTCGGGCTTCCTGCCTTTCCGGTTGACACACACATTCACAGACTCATGTATCGTTGGGGACTAACCAATGGAAAAAGCGTGGAACAAACGGAAAAAGATGCTAAAAGACTATTTCCAAAAGAATTGTGGAACAAATTGCACTTGCAAATAATCTATTACGGAAGAGAATATAGTCCGGCCAGGGGATTTAAGCCTGAATTTAGTCCGATTGATCTGGAAATTGGTGTAAAAAACCGGCGATGAGAATATTAACGGTTCTTCTGCTAATTACAAACCTGACTCTTCAAGCACAGATAGACAAAGACTCAATTGCCAAAAATGTTGTTTTCATCGAAGCTTTTGGAGTTGGTGGATATGGTTCTATAAATTATGAGCGAATTCTTCCTCTAAAATCACCCATTGCATTCGGTTTTAGGATCGGGGTAAGCACCTATTATATTCTAGACTTTCAACGAAATTTCAATCCCGATCTCATCTTCCCGTTTGGAGTTAATTATATTTATGGACACGACCATCGCATTGAACTTGGAATAGGACAAACATTGAGCTCAATAGTTATGGCTAACAACCTCGACGGTAACGCAAAACGTAGAACCCAATTGAGTGCTACCGCTTCATTAGGTTACCGCTATCAACCGGAAATTGGAGGACTTTTTATTCGTCTTGTTTATTCATCCATATATGAACGTTATACTAGATTTCAACATTGGGGAGGGCTATCGTTTGGCTATGTATTCTAATTAATGAAGCAACTGGGAACCATATTGATCATTGTAATGCTGTGCCTTTCTTGTCAAAAAGATGACCATCAAATTGAAAATTTGAATGGCAACAAAATATCCATTCTTGGGCATGGAGGGATGGGAATTAACAGTGCATATCCCATAAATACGCTGGAGTCCATAATCCGTTCATTGAATTCGGGAGCAGACGGAGTTGAAATTGATGTTCAAATGACGAAGGACAGTATTCTGGTTGCCTATCACAACAGAAACCTATCGGCTGAAACAGATATGGAAGGTGAAATTTTCAGTAAAACCTGGAAAGAAATTCAGGATGCCAGGTATACCACATCTCCCTATCTCGATTATAAAATTGCGAGTCTAAATTCGATATTTAATAGTATTAAGAATAAGAATGACTACTTGTTTGCATTGGATGTAAAGGTTCCGTATCACCATAAGGAAATAGAAAAGTATTCGCTAACACTTGCCCGTGCTTTGAAACAGTTAATTAATGATCAAAATATTAATAGCCGGGTAATTATTGAGTCTCCGGATACCGGCTTTATTAATTTATTAATTAAGGAAAATGTCAATGCAAAACTTGCATTTTACCTTCGTGACTTTGATCTCGCCTGTCAATTCGCAGAAGACAATTCACTCTATGGCATTGTAACCTCTGATGATCATATCAACAAAGAGCAGGTATCAAATGCCCACCAAAAAAACATAAGGGTAATACTATTTAATGTAGATGATAAAGAAGACAATCGTGAAGCTATTCGATTGAACCCGGATATTATCCAAACAGACAAACTAAAGCATCTCGTGAAATTGCTTAAGTAATACACCACTCAATAATTCAACATTTACTCTTATAATCATTCATAATTTGCTCCGCTTAATAATGGGGGGAAACCCGCATTTTAAAACGAATACCATTGAATTACTTGTTGATTTAATTGGGGAAATATAACTTTGATAAAACAGGTTTGCGGATCGGTTAATCTGCAAAATCAAACACCATTAAACAACAATTTTATGAGTTTAAGAATATTACAACAACTATCTGGAGTAGCACCAGATGGGGTTTTCGGAAAAAACACATTTAAAGCCGGTGCGGTTTATCTTGGGATAACCAACCATGCATGTGCTGTTCACTTCTTTGCGCAGACAGCCCATGAAAGTGGAATGTTTAAACGTTTTACTGAAAATTTGAATTATTCAGCCGTGGGACTCAGAAGAACATTTGGGAAATACTTTCCTACTGATGAACTTGCTGAAGAATACTCAAGGCAGCCAGAGCGTATTGCTAACCGAGTATATGCGAATAGAATGGGCAATGGAAGTTTCGAATCAGGTGATGGCTGGAAATTTAGGGGACGAGGGGCAATTCAATTGACGGGAAAGGATAACTATCAGGCTTTTGCTAAATCAATCAATGACCCAAAAGTACTAACCGACACATCAGTAGTCGCCGGGAAATATTCTTTTACCAGCGCTCATTTCTATTTCGAAGAACATCATTTGTGGAGAACTTGTAAGTTAGGTTTGAGCGAGGAAATTGTTAAAGCAATTACACGCAGAATCAATGGTGGACTACACGGTATTGAGGACCGAATTCGTTTGACAAATAAATACAGTGTATACCAACTCTAAATGGCCTTTCTTAAGGTCAAAAAAATCACGTCGAATTTTTATGCGTCTTTTTTGTTTTTCTTCGTCTAACGAAGAAAACTATGAATACATCTGTAATTTGGAAAAATTTCGGCGATGAACTGCTTGGATTTGTACAATCCAGGGTAAATAATAAGGCGGTTGCGGAGGATATATTGCAGGATGTATTCTTAAAAATTCATCTCAACGAAAAATCACTGACGAATAAAGATCAACTCGTTAGTTGGATTTACCAAATTACGCGCAATACCATTATCGACTATTACAGAAAAAAGAAATGGGAGTATGCAACAACTGACTTTGAAAAAGAATTACCACTGGAGGTAGGAAAACTTTCCCCTGACTTTTCCAGATGTTTAAATTCATTTATTAAAGAACTTCCTGATAAATACAGCGATGCCCTCGAAAAAACGAGTTACGGGAATCTATCTCAAAAACAGTACGCGGAGAAACTGGGACTCTCGTATTCAGCTACAAAGTCTAGAGTACAGCGGGCTCGAAAAAAACTGAAAGAATTGTTTGTTGCCTGTTGTAAGGTTGAGGCAGATAGTTATGGAAATATTATGTCCTCAACCGACAAAAATTGCAATTGCTAACTGAAATCTTTGCGTCCTTTTTCAAGTTCCTCGTCTTATAGAATGATAAATTTTTATTAACTCTAAATTGAAATAATATGAAAAATCAAGAATCGTGTTGCACGACCAATACTGGATGTTGCAACGGTTGCTGTGGTGGCGGCACTGCTTGCTGCTAAACTGAAGAGAGGCTCTTTAACCAGAGTCTCTCTTTTTGATTTTTATCTCAACCCAACAAAACTCTGATCGAACTAAGTATTTCACTCTTCTAACTCAAACAAATAATAATGTAAGCATACCGCTTATCAATTCGTACCAACTAATCAAATCGATTAACCGTCTTTAGACTTGAACCCAAAACATGTAAAATGAAAAAATTAATTCCCCTGGTGATATCTTGCTTTTTTGCAGTCACCCTATTCTCGAACGGTCTTTTAAAAAACAGTACTAACGGTAAGCCAATTGCTACCGGAAAAATTGACCATTTCAAGATCATAAACAATGGTAATGATGTTGCTTTAGTATTGGCTAATAATATTTCAGGATCAATTTTTATTGTTGACCTTAAGGACAACAACAAATCCGAACAAAAAGCGAATTTGGTTTCCGAAGTTACGAATTATATCACGAAAATTGAAGGTGCACTTGGGGTAACCGGTATAACCATTGACAATATTGAAATAAACCCAATTTCAAGATCGGTATATATTCTTGCTAGTAAGACAGGAACCTCTTACCTGCTAAAAGCAACTAACTCCGGTAAGGATCTTTCCCTGGTTGATTTAAGCAGTGTAGATTATTCTTCACTCAAATTCTCTAACGGCGGTCTGTTTATTCAGGACATCACTTACGGATCAGATAAATTATATGTTTCTTCCGGCCAGCTATTTAGTGGATTAAAAGGGGAAGTCGCCGTTGCTACTGCCCCCTTTGAGCACAGTACATCCATGACGAACCGGGCCAGTTCCATGTACAAAACAAATTGGGGAGGAGGATTTAAAACCAATGCACCTATTGAAAAATGGGATTACGCTACCATTGGAGGAAACGAAAAACTTATTGGTGTTACTGTTTGTGCACCTGGGTTTTCATTCGACCCTTCAACAATAGTGGGGACGGGAGTATTTCAGGTAGACGAACAGTTCAACCTCGTGAATAACGTCCCGGAAAAAGTAATTCATGCATTTCAGGATGGGAAGCATTACTTATACAACTTGCACAATGAAAATGGTAGTGCAAAAAGGAGAATGCTGATGCGTGTTGGTGAGCACTATATTGATGGAACCCCTAAGAAAAACAATAAGCACAATGCCAATGTTAAACGATTAAGAACCTTTGCAGGTGCCGTGGCCAATGGACTAACTGATGCTGACCTTAAAATATACACAACCGAGTATCACATGATTGCTAAATATGACGATCATAACCTCCTGGTTCTAACTTCGGACGATAAATTAACCATGGTTAAAGTAGGAAGTAAAGACCCTGAATTTGATCCGGTATCTTCAATTGGTCCTTTGTCAGGTAACGTGGAAGTACACGTATTTCCAAATCCGGTTAGCTCACATTTCATGATTGAATTGGCTAATTCATCTAATTCACAACTGAACTACTCGTACCGTATTTATAATTTAAAAGGTGAATTGGTTCAACAAAACCAAATCACTAACATGGAAAATGAAAAAGTAGATATCTCTGGGTTCACCAGTGGTAATTACCAACTAATAATTGAAGGGAATAACTCTGTTATTTACAACAAGACTTTATATAAAAACTAGCACAAGCATTTCTGCATGCGAAGAATAATTCTGATGTTGGCAAGTTGTGTAATTACACAACTTGCCAACTCACAGGAACTTATAATTCTGGATTCGGCCAAATTTTCCGTTTGCTGGTTAAGTCTCAATACCATCAAAAGTCAACTAATTGATCAACAATCAGAAAGCAAAGCTCTGAGGTGTTATTTGGTAGATAATAACAAAGTATCAAAACAGGCAGTTCTTGGCAAATACCGCTGGAGTTCAGATTCTTTAATCTTTGAATCTCTCGTTGAGCCATCCCACAATACCCATTTCGAATGCAGGTTAAAGGTTGAAAAAATGGTAACAACCAAAAGGTTTATTACCCCGGCAAAAGAAAAAACTTATGATCCACCTGAAGTAGTTCAGGTATACCCGACCGTAGAAAGTATTCCTTTAAACATTCTCTTTTTTTACGTTCAGTTCAATCAACCAATGAATCCTGACTTCTTTGACTACGACCAACTTAAATTGATTGAGTCCGATGGGAAGGTCAAGCAACAGGTGTGGCGGCATGAAGTCAACTGGAATTTTGACCATACGGTTGCAGCAATTTTAATCCACCCTGGAAGGGTTAAGCGAGGGATTGACTACATGGAAAACTACAGTGAAGTCTTCGTGGAAGGCGAAGAAGTTACCTTGCATGTCGGTAAGGCATTTAAAAGTGAAAGTAACATTCTAATCGATGATTCTTTTTCAAAAAACTATTCCATTTCTTCGAGAGACTCTGTTATTCCTATTGTACAATTTGATCAGAAGTTGCTTCCTAAAAGTGGTAGCAATTCTCCCTTAACAATTTCTTTTTCCGAAACAATGTGCTATGGTAGTGTATTGGAAGGATTTCGAGTGCTGGACAAGAATGGAAATTCAATAACGGGAACTATCATAAGTGATAAGGGAGAAACCTCGTGGAGATTTATTCCAGACAAGGTTTGGGAGAAAGACACATACATCCTGGAATTTAACGATTATCCCGCAGACCTATGTCAAAATACCATTTATAGGCCATTTGAAATTCCCGATGATGTGAAGTTAAAAAACATTGAGGACATAAAGAGAATCCGGTTTTCGATTCAATAGTTGCCTGAACCAAATTATAAAAGCAAAAAATCCCCGTCACTTTGTGACAGGGATTTTTCTAGTTTAGGTTTTGTTCAAAGCTTCCAAACCTTTTCATCTGTTTAATTTCCAAGGCTTTCGAGTAATCCAAAATTGACTTAATAGTAGTCGCTTTGGGCCTTTTGTTTGGGAATGGATTGCTTTCAATTTCTATATCTTTTAATTCGTGTTGAAGGTTCTCAAAGTTCAGAAACTCTTCAGGGGTATAGACATGTTCCATAGGCAGAAATAATTTTGAATTTCCCACCTAACGGAAGACAAACCTACTTTATTGTTTAACCTCAATATTTTTTTTTCAAACGGCATTAGGCCATGGTTAATTGGATTTTTTTATCGATTGCCATCTTGCGCAAATTGATCAGTGCATAACGCATTCTTCCTAATGCTGTATTGATAGAAACATTTGTTTCCTCTGCAATATCCTTAAAGCTCATTTCGAAATACAAACGCATTTTCAAAACTTCCTTTTGATCGTTAGGAAGGTATTCTACCAACTTAACTATATCCGTTTTTATTTGGCTATAAATGAGCTTGTCCTCAGTGCTTTCTTCCTTTAAATCAAGTGTATCGAAAATATCGTAGTCTTCTCCTCCTCTTGACAAAGGCATTCTCTTTTTATGTCTGAAATGGTCGATTGACAGGTTGTGTGCAATGCGCATAGACCAATTAATAAATTTTCCTTCTTCATTATACTTCCCCCCTTTTAGGGTTCGTACAATCTTTATAAAGGTATCCTGAAACACGTCGTTTGCAATGTGTTCGTCCTTTACAATAGTGTAGATGTAGGAATAAATTCTTTGTTCGTGGCGTTTTATCAACGCTTCAATTGCAACTTCACTACCGCTAAGGTATTGACTGACAAGTTGCTCATCACTTAAATGGGTTTTGATCATTATTACTCGAATTGTGTCGAATTAATCGACGGGTTAAAAAATAAAACAGATGAATTTGTGGCTACGGTTTGGCTTCTGTATTATCCGAGTAAAATGTATCTATAGGCTATTTATTTTTAAATTTCAACAACTTTTAACGCATAAACGCCAATAGTGTTGTGCCAAATATGAAATAAATTTTGGAATTCACCAAATTTAATTTGTGAAGGGTACTTTTGCCCGATATAAATATTCGAACATTGACAGACCTCGAAACACTAGATTCACGCGATTTTATAATTATTAAAGGGGCACGGGAAAATAACCTGAAAAACATTGATGTTGCCATTCCCAGAAATCAATTTGTTGTGGTAACCGGCCTCTCCGGAAGCGGAAAGTCGTCCCTGGCATTTGACACCTTATATGCCGAAGGCCAACGGCGGTATATTGAAAGCCTATCTTCTTATGCCAGACAGTTTCTCGGTAAAATTGATAAACCAGCAGTAGATTACATAAAAGGAGTTTCTCCGGCAATAGCGATAGAGCAACAAGTAAGCACTCGTAGTTCAAGAAGTACAGTTGGCACATCTACGGAGATCTACGATTACTTCAAACTGCTATTCGCAAGAATTGGTAAAACCATATCTCCTATTTCCGGAAAAGAAGTTAAGAGAGATACTCCTGCGGCCGTCTATCGTTTTATTCATCAGCAGGAAGAGGGAACCAAAATAATGATTTCGGCACCTCTGTTATTGAAGAAGAAAGATGATTTTGAAATAAAACTTCGTGTTCTTCAGCAACAAGGATTTTCAAGATTAATATACCAGGGAAAACCGGTTTCTTTCGAAGAGGTGCTTGATGGAGAACCATCAAAACTGCAGGACTATCATCTACTTATAGATAGAATTGTTGTGGATCATAGCAATGAGGATAATCAAAGCAGAATTGCAGACTCCATAGAAACAGGTTATTTCGAGGGAAATAACGAATGCATTGTAACCGTAGTTGACTCTTCCGGAAAATACAAAGACTATACCTTCAATAACCGCTTTGAACTCGACGGAATGAAGTTTGAATACCCCAGCGATCACTTTTTTACTTTTAATAACCCGGTTGGGGCATGCAAGAAATGCGAAGGCTTGGGAAGTATTATTGGTATTGATCCTGATTTGGTAATCCCCGATAAGAGTAAGTCGGTATACGAAGGGGGGGTTGTTTGCTGGAAGGGCGAAAAAATGGGATTGTGGTTGGAAAGACTGGTTGAAGCTTCACATAAGTTTAGCTTTCCCGTGCTCAAACCCATTAAGGACCTGTCTAAAGAAGAATACAATCTGCTATGGGCTGGTAATGAACATTTTAAAGGATTATGGAGTTTCTTCAAAATGCTAGAAGAAAACTCCTATAAAATCCAGTATCGGGTCATGCTGTCGCGCTATCGTGGAAAAACAAGATGTCCTGAGTGCAATGGTACCCGGCTTAGAAAAGATGCCAACTACGTTAAAATTCAAAGGCATTCGATTACCGATCTGGTATTGAAGCAAATTAAAGACCTCCCTCCCTTCTTTAATTCATTGGAGTTGAACGGCGAGGATGAGAAAATCGCCAAAAGAATTCTTACTGAAATAAAAAACAGGATTCAATACCTCAATGAGGTTGGTTTAGGCTATTTGACCTTAAATCGCTTATCGGCTACGTTATCGGGTGGAGAAACCCAGCGCATTAACCTAGCTACGTCTTTAGGAAGCAGTTTGGTTGGTTCCATGTATATTTTGGACGAACCCAGCATAGGCCTCCATCCCAGAGATACACAGCGCCTGATTAAAATATTGAAGTCGTTAAAAGACCTTGGAAATTCGGTGCTTATTGTAGAACACGAAGAAGAAGTGATGCAGGCGGCCGATCAAATTATTGACCTTGGACCACTGGCGGGTACCGAAGGAGGTGAATTGGTTTTTCAGGGAGGAATAGATGATTTGCACGATGAACAGGTTTCATTAACCGCCAAATACCTGACGGGTCGTGATGAAATTGCCATACCAAAAACCAGGAGGAAGTGGAAAAAATCAGTTTTGGTAAAAAATGCAGCTGAAAACAACCTTAAGAATATGGATGTTGAGTTTCCGTTGGAGTGCTTATGTGTGATCAGTGGTGTAAGCGGTTCGGGAAAAAGTTCGCTTGTTAATTCCATCCTCTACCCTGCTCTAAAAAAGCTTCATGGAGGATTTGCTCAACCAACCGGAAGATTTGGTGGGCTTGAAGGAGATACAAAGGCTATTGGTAATGTCGAATATGTAAACCAAAACCCAATTGGAAAAAGTTCCAGATCAAATCCTGTTACCTATGTAAAGGCCTACGACGACATTCGGTCGTTATACGCAACCCAGGAATTGAGTAAAATGAGAGGATATAAACCTTCTTTCTTTTCATTTAATGTTGAAGGAGGACGCTGCGAAACCTGCAAGGGTGAGGGTAAAATAACCGTGGAAATGCAGTTTATGCCAGACATAAAACTTACCTGTGACACCTGTGATGGAATGCGGTTTACAGAAGAAGTTTTGGAAGTTAAATACCGTGGTGTTTCTATTTTCCAGTTGCTGGAAATGACCATTGACGATGCTCTTCTCTTTTTTGACAAAGATGATAACCGATTGGCTAAGAAAATTTCAAAAAAACTACAACCCCTTCAGGATGTAGGATTGGGTTATGTTTCTTTGGGACAATCTTCCAACACCCTTAGTGGTGGAGAAGCCCAGCGAATTAAGCTGGCTTCCTTTCTCATTCAAGGACATGCCACCATGTCTGTAGATAAAACCCTATTCATTTTTGATGAACCAACAACCGGTTTGCATTTTCATGATATTAAAAAGCTCTTAAAAGCTTTTGATGATCTACTTGCACTTGGTCATTCTATTATTATTGTGGAACACAATCAGGATGTGATAAAGTGTGCTGATTGGGTTATAGACCTAGGCCCCGAGGGAGGTGAAGAAGGGGGTGATCTGGTATTTGTGGGAACTCCAGAGGATTTAACTAAATGTAAGAAGTCCTTTACCGGCCAATTCTTAAAGGAGAAACTATAAACTAAATTTGCGCCCAATTGTAAGTAGTTAAAATTAACTACATACCAGATATTGGTAGTAAACAGAAACACAATGAAAAAAACAATCGCATTACTATTAATCGTTGCAGCTGTCTTTGGCTGTAAAAAAGATGAAGAAACAACCGATACAAGTACGAATACTCCCGAGTATAATGACCAAAACTTACAGGGAAAAATTGAAGGTGTTTTGTGGGAATACGTTTCCGGAAAGTTTTCTATGCGAAAAATTTCAGATTCAGAATATGGATACAGCGTTACCATGTACCCTCAGCGTGATTCCAGCCTTTGTTCTTCAGGTTTAAAAAAATGGGATAAGATCTTGTTTACCTGCCCCATCACCCCGGGAAGGTATGAACTCAACCTTGATTTTAATAACCCTTCTGGTGCCAGAACCGTTACCCTTTACTCCGAAAAAGAGGGAATAAACAACATAGCCACTCAAGGATCCTACGAAATAGTAACGGCTGACACTTCAAAGGGAATTCTGGAAATAAAAATGAATGTTTCGGCCGATTCTGAAAATTCAGTAAACGGCAAGGCCACGTTAACTTATTGTAATTAGATTAGTGCGATCGGTTCAATTGGCAATGGGTAAATGATAAAATCCCTGACCTTTTAAATACCAATAATTATCATTGGTAGAGTTTATTGCCGAATTAGCCAGTTCCTCATTCCCATTCAAAATCCGTAGTTTCTGGTCCTTGTAGTTGAAATTTACATTGGCCAACGAATCAAAATATATGCATCTAACATTAACTACATCAATCTTTCTATGTTGAAATGACGCATTTAACAAGTATTCGCAATTTTTTGCAAACCCGGTTGAAGTTGTATCCGCATACACTACCGCTTTTCTCCCCGAATAAACTTCAACCATAAGATTCTTAGAATCATAGATGATAATACCCTTTTGTTGCTGAGTTTCAATTTCAATGATAGCTACAGAACCAACAAGCAAAAGAAGAAGCGACAGCGAAAACCAAAGAAGTTGTTTTTTAGGATACTCCAACAGTAAAAAGCTAGTTATAAGGTATAAATAAACCAGGGGAAGCTGAAGCCCAGTCAATCCTGCATTTATTGGCCCGGGTGGTAATTGATCGATATAAATTACTAACTGATTAATTGTCCAAATAAATCCACCGTATAGGTAACCAACCCAATCGCCCAAATGAATGAAATGAGCCACTATAAGCAGAAATCCTCCGCCCAGCTCAATCATAGCACTGGGAACAACTACAATATTGGTTATCAAAAACCAGGTTGGAAACAACTCAAAATAATAAAGTGCTAATGGAAAGGTGCTGAGCTGTGCCGAAAGAGAAAGACAGATTAAAGACCAAAGATTATATCCTATCCACGTTTTGGGGTTCCACAATAAAAATAACTTGGGATACAGGTATACAATACCTATTACAGCTATATAGCTTAACTGAAATGACACGCTAAACAGGAGCCTTGGGTCGAACAGTAACATTCCAAAAGCCGAGACAAATATGATGTTGTAAATACTTGAACTTCTCTTTAATACTCCTCCAATCGCAATTAACGAAAACATAATGGCGGCTCGGGTTACCGAAGGTGAAAACCCAGTTAAACCGGCATAAACAAATATGAGTGCTATAATTAGTAAGGTTTTAAAGGTCTTCGATCGCTGGGACTTATCCATAAATCCAAACAAATACCTTAAAAACAAATAGACTAATCCTACGTGCAATCCGCTTACCGCCAAAACGTGCATTGCTCCTGCCCCGCCATAAGCTTTCTTAAGCTCAGGACTTAAACTGGATTTATCTCCAAATACCAACGCGGAGCTAACGGCATATTCCTCCCCATGAATATACAAGGATAAAATACTTAGCAATTTTTCCCTTACACCTATAAAGTACTTAGTTATTGATGGAGTATCATCGGCTTCTACCCTTACCCAATGGTTGATGTAGGTCGAAAAATACCAATCGTTTGAATGAGCATAATTTGCGTAATCGAATTGCCCTGGATTGGTTGGTTTCGTAAAAGGTCTAATCCGATCATTGGTCCCAATTAAGTTTCCCGGTATAGGAAGTTGAACCGCATTTTTGAAATAAACTACTCCACCTATTGGTTCCTGTCCTTGAATGATCCATTCTACCTCCGACCGGTAGCTGCTATTGATTAGAACCGGTGAAGTCTTAACACGAAGAATCCTATTTTGTGTTTCTTTACAGGCCTTCACATACCCTTTTTTTAAATCGTCAGATTCTTTTGTTTTCTGAAAATTGATTGTTCCAAGAAAACAGAATAGTACTGAAATCAATATTCCAAATGTTACCCGATACCAAGAACCTCGCAGTTTTAGGCATAGAAAATAAAAGGTGGTAGTAAGAATAATACCAATGCCAGGAATCCACAAAAAAAGCGTTGAAGAGAATGAATAAAAATGTGACACAACAATGCCGACTATAAAAGGGAAAAGGATGCGTGAGAATGGGTTAAGCCGGAAAAAATTCACGACTTCAAATTATAGAAATGTCAGAATGGACAATAGTCAATTCTAACTACAGTTAAAGAAAAGGCAAGACCTATTTATTTCAGTGAACGGAAGCTGCTACTTACTTGGAAAATAGCTCAATATTTGTATAGTTTAAGGATAATATGGGATAGCTGTCGGTCCTTGCTTGACAAGGAACCGACGAAGGAACTCAGTGAAACTAATCCAGTGTTATTTCTAGATTCCCGCTTTGGTAGGAATGACGTTTCTTATTAATTAGGTAATATTTCTAACCCACGTTATTCTTTAATATCGCCTCAATATTTCCATTTATTGGCTAAAGCAACTAAGGAAAGCATTACGGGAACTTCGATAAGTACACCTACAACGGTAGTTAGTGCTGCCCCTGAGTCTAATCCAAATAAGGCAATGGAAACAGCAACAGCCAGCTCAAAGAAGTTACTGGCTCCTATCATGGAAGCCGGTGCACAAATGGGATGGGGTAGTTTAACAAACCTGCCTGTAAACCAGGCAGCGAAAAAAATAAAATAGGTTTGAATGGTGAGTGGAATAGCGATTAACACAACCACCAGGGGATTGTTTAAAATGGTTTGTCCCTGAAAAGCAAACAACAACACCAGGGTGGTAAGTAAAGCCAAAATGGAAATGGGTTTAAGCGCGGGTAGGAAAACCCTGGAAAACCACTCTATTCCTTTTGCTCTAATTAATAACACCCTCGATATAAATCCAGCCAACAAGGGTATTACCACAAAGGCAACTACCGAACCAACCAGGGTATCATAAGGTATAGAAACGTCATTCAGCCCCAACAACAAACCTACAATGGGAACAAAGGCAACTAGAATGATTAAATCATTAATGGAAACCTGGATTAAGGTATAGGCCGGATCACCATCGGTTAAGTAAGACCATACAAAAACCATGGCGGTGCAAGGAGCAGCGCCCAGCAATATGGCACCGGCAATGTATTCCGTTGCCTGTTCAGGTGTAATATAGGCTGCGTATAGGTAGTCGAAAAATAACCAGGCAAAAAAGGCCATACTAAAGGGTTTAATAAGCCAGTTGATTACCAAGGTGAGGACCAGGCCTTTGGGTTTGGTTCCGGCATTCCTAATGGAAGCAAAATCAATTTGAACCATCATGGGATAAATCATTAACCAAACCAAAATGGCCACCGGTATATTTACGCTGTATAAGGATAGATCGCTTAAACTGCCCATTGTGTTAGGCGCTATTTTTCCCAGGAAAATACCTCCGGCAATACAGAGTAACACCCAAACGGTTAGGTATTTCTCAAAAAATCCAATCTGTTTTTTAGACGCCATATCCGCAACTTTATTTAATCGCAATATTACGATAGTTTAGCTAATACGAAACCTAAAAATTCAATTAAAGTTGTTTATTTGCGTGACGTCTCAAAACGGGTGATAATCGAAAGGTTTTGCTTGTGTTAGATGCATATTCCAGTAAATGAAAAACATTCTTAGAAAAATTCCTGCGGTATTCAAAGGTGAAACTGTCGAGAGAAAAGAAGCCTGTACCTCATGTAAGGCGACCACGGGTAAGCTCATTGGACAGGTAGACTATTGGGACATTAAAAACAGCAGCATAATAAAATGCCAGCAATGTGGCCTTGCCCAACTTGACCCCATGCTTACGCAGGAGGAGACTGCCAAGGGATGCCTGGCCTACTACGTTGAAGAATCATTAAGAACTTCACCAAGAGATGACGAAAGAAACCTGCTGAGAAACTTTCGAAGAGGCTTTTTGTTTGGCTATTCTTTAAAGAATAAAGGAATTACTCCAACTAGTATTTTGGAGCTAGGCCCCGGATCGGGATATTTTGCCGAGGGAATAAAATCTGTTTTTCCAGATGCTGTGGTTACAGTTATGGACGTTAACAATGAAATTCTAAAATTCAATCACAGCCACCATCAATTCCAAACCATTGAAAGTTCACTGGAAGAATACAAACCTGAATTGGAAAACAAATTTGATCTGATAATTGCCCGAGATGTATTGGAACACGCCATTGACTTTACAAAAGTGATTGACAATGTGGGACGTTATGCCAAAAATGGTGGGTTATTTCATTTCATTACCCCCAACGGACACGAGGATGTTTGGAAACACTACCTTACCTATACGTATCAAAATTCCAGCTCTGATTTGCTGATCAATCACGTCAATTATTTTGACGGTACCGGACTGCTCAATGACTTTAAGAAAAGAGGATTTTCTCCCGTTGAATACTACACCTATAAGCTAAAAACGACCCGTAAAGGTCAAGGGTGGAAAGTGAGTAACAAACTAATGGCGCGGGTTGCTCAAAAGAAAAACAGTGACGAATATGTCAAAGAGAAAATCAAGGAATTAAAGGACAGTAATTTCATAAAAAAAGAGGTGCTTAACAAGTGGTATATCAATACCGGTATGAAATTTTTCACCTATTTAATTGCCTGGTACCACCATGCTAACATTATAAAGGTATCCCCTGAACTTAATGTTGGGCATGAGATTTACGGATTGTTTAGAATGGACAAATCCGGCAATAAATAATTGGTTGCCGGAAACCAATATCCATTTGCTATATTTGAGCCAATGATTCGGTTTGTCCTAATAAGCATATTAAGTTTTCTGGGGATTGCCCTAATGGGTCAAACGGACACTGCGCATATTTACACTTTTGGTGGTGAGGGAGATGAACAAGGCTATGACATTGAACCAACAAAAGATGGAGGCTACCTTATGGTAGGATCCACCAGTAGTTATGGCCAGGGCAATTCAGATGTTTATTTGGTAAAGGTCGATTCCAACATCAACTATCAGTGGTCCAGAGCCATTGGCAAATTCCACCTAGAGGTAGGGTACGCCGTAAAGCAAACCAGCAATGGCGGGTATATCATTTGTGGTTATAGCAACAGTGGCGGAAATGGAACCTATGATGGTTACCTGGTCAAAACCAATGATTCAGGGATTGTTGTTTGGCAGAAATTCTACGGTGGTCTTGACTGGGATAAATTTTATGATCTGGAGATAACACCTGATGGGGGCTTTATGATAGTTGGTGAAACACATAGCAATGGGGCTGGTAATGCCGATGCCTGGGTAGTAAAAACGGATATTAACGGTACGGTGCAATGGGAAAAGTACTTCGGTGGAAAGAACAAAGATGTCGCTCATGACCTTATCCCTACCAATGATAACTTCTATGCGTTTTGTGGTGAAAACGCAAGTAAAAATGACACATCAAATGCTGATGCCTGGTTGGTTAAGTTTGATGAAACCGGAAAAATCATCTTGGATCAAACCTATGGAGGGCTGAAAGATGATGTTGTTTACGGCTTGACTCAATTGGCAGATTCAGGATATGCTATGATCGGGAAAACACTTAACAAATCAGATACGATATGGGACACCTATATGTTAAGTACCGATTTTAAAGGTAATTTCAGCCAAAATCAATGGTGGGGTGGTGTTGGAAAATCCAACGACCGTGGTAATGCCATTTTGCAAAGAACTGATAACAAGGTTGTATTTGTTGGCCATACCAGTGCTGCAGGAAGTGGAGGAAAAGACGCTGATCTTGGCGTTGGCAATTATCCAAGTCTAACATTCTTTAATGGAACCACTTGGGGCAGGGAAAAAGATGATGACGCTCAGGACTTGATTCTCCTTAACGATTCACTATTCCTTATTTTTGGCACCGGCGCAAGTCTCCAAGAAAATTACTATTCTGACTTTCAATTGATCATATCTGAAGCTCCCGCTGGGTATAAGGTCTTTACTCATTTGCAAGATGCTTCTTTACCAAAGCCAAGCAACGTTGAGAACATTTCATTAAATGAGTCCATGTCTATCTCCATTATACCTAATCCAACCAAATCAGGAAGTATAATTACGATTGATGGTCTGAATAGTAGTGAAGAAACTTTTTATTGTAAAATATTTAATACTAATTCACAATTAATACAGTCCCTCAAGCTTTCCGATGTAGACAATCAATTTGAATTGGACTCTAGTATTCCAGTTGGTTTATACGTATTAGTTGTGAACGATCAATATTCAGTAAAATTCCTAATTGTTGAATAACCATCCCTACTCCCGTTGGCGTTTAGCCAATTCATAATCAGGACGCTCAATAATATCCAACAACTTCGCGTCATATTCGTTCCTCATCCAGGCATGTTTATAGGCTTCGTAGTTCATTCCATCGTAATGAATGATTTGCCACCGGTATTGCTGCGTCTGATACCGGTTGAACCAGATTCCACCATAAAGCACTAAACCAAGAACAGCAATGGGTATCCACTTTCGCGATTGAATTATTTTAGTGAGTAAAGCAGCTATTGGAATGGCCCAAATTGCATAATAATCCACCATCGGACGCATACCAAATCCGCCTCCATACCACCAGGCCCACCATGAAAACATAACGTAAGAGGCCAATGCAAAAAACACCAGCAAGTTCCATTTTAATTGCTGATTCTCCTTGTATAACCAATAAAATCCGGGAACAACCAGAAACATAAGTGGCGTATAAACAAACCAACCTTTTCGGAATCCAAAAAAACCTCGCCACAATTCAGGCTCTAAAAAGAAAAACCGCTCACCGGTGTAAGAAAAGTACAACCAACTACCGGTTACTTCTTTCCAATAAACGAATTGGATCAACCATACCGATAAAAAGCCCAAAATGAACCACAGCATGTACTTTGGTTTTAGAAGGCTTAGAATTCGTTCTTTGAACGACTGTATAGAACTGACATCAAACAATGCAAATAGAATAAACACCAGCAGGTTGGTTGGGCGAACAAGCGATATCAAACCAATCAAGAGTCCGTGAAGTAAAAAGTTTTTGGTTTCTAATTTTCTACTAAAAACCAAATAAGCATACCCTGCAATCAAGGCAAAACTGTAAGTATGAGCCATAGTTGACTCTTCAATGGAATAATACCACAAATTGGTACCCAGCCCCAAAACAAGCAACACCGCAGCCGTTTCCAATTCTCTATAATAGAGCAGCAGCAATTTTCGGGTTAACAAAAGCCCCAATATCAAATAAAATAATCCAGACACCAATAGGGCTACTTTATAGGGAGGTTCATTTCCTCGAGGTTGGTATTCGAGAAAGGTATCCACGTAAAAATCGGCGAGCAGAAAAAAAGGCAAATACAACAGGGATAAACCTGCTGAAGTCTTAATCACGTTGGAATTGTTTGGTCCTTTCTCCGGCCAATATAAATCGCCATATCGGTTAACTTCAGGGTCAATAAAACTCAATTTAATATCTTGCTCTATGAACAGTGCAGGCAGGTATGCGTAGTAAGAAATTACGTCGTTCTTAATTACCTTATCGGGCTTGTTCCATTGCTCGTATTGCAAATGCCTGTCCCCTACCAAATAGATAATAAACAGGATAGAAAGAAACGAAAGGTTTTTCTTGACCAGGAGAAGGAATTTCATAACTACTTAAGCCTAAAAAGGCCGTATTTAAATATGGCCCACAGCACTCGAATGCCATCGACATTTTTAAACTTTTTTCCATCTCCGTAGTTCCTTGGATAGTAGTGAACCGGAACCTCAACAACGGCATTTTTTCTAAGCCGTAAAGCCTTAATTACTATTTCTGCCTCTACGCCAAAACGGTTCTCTTTTATTTTAATCTGATTCAAAAGCTTGCGCTGAAATACCTTATGACCGCAGGCAATATCGGTTACCCGAACATCCAAAAGCAACGAAACCAAATTTGAAAACAACTTATTAAAAACGTAGCGCTTATAGGCATAGGTGGGTCTGACAATACCCGGCAAATAACGCGATCCGTTTGCAAACTCAACGTTATTTACCAGCATTTCATTAACTAAAATCGGCAGATCGTTGGGGTCTAATTCTGAATCTGAATCCTGAAATGCAATAATATCACCGGAAGAACTTTCTATTCCCGTTTTAAGAGCTGCTCCTTTGCCCGAGTTTATCTCATGGGTTCTTTTGAACAAAATGTTTTGGTTTTCCTGCGCCACATTAGAAAGCACCTCACTCGAAGAATCGGTTGATGCATCGTCAACTACAATAACTTCAAAAGAAGACACCGGTTCTTTAAATTGAAGGTTGACCACCTTGTCTAAGGTAGACTTAAGGTCTCTCTCTTCATTAAAAACCGGAATAATGATACTGACTTTCATCAATTGCTTGTTCGCTACCAAATGTAGATCGTAAAAATAGATTTTATTGTATTGTTGGTGCCTAGTTTCAATAAATTCAATAACGCCAATGTGTTGAAACCAAGATTATATTTATTATTACTGACTCGCCATTTAGAATAGTGCATGAGTTTCGAAAAGCCTAATAAATCTATAGCGCTTATATTATTTGCCGGTAGCATTCTGTTTGGGTATATCACGTATAAGTCATATTCGGTATCATTTACCCATGATGAAAGTTATTCCTACCTCAATTTTTGTGGCGAGGGTTTTATCGATATTATTTCGTACAATCAATGGTTTTCGAACAACCACATCTTAAACACCTTGCTCATGAAATATTCGGAATTGCTATTTGGCAATTCTGAGCTCGCACTTAGGCTACCTAATTTGCTTGCGCTCCTGCTTTACATGGTTTTTGCCTACCTGTTTTTTAGGGGCAGGCATTGGATGCTGTCGGTTGCCATATTCCTGTTACTCTGCTCCGGCAACCAACTCATGGATTTATTTGGAATGGCTCGGGGATATGGACTATCCAGTGCTTTTATGGTAGTGAGTTTCTACTTTTTCATTCAGTACTTAAAACAAAATACCACGAGAAACCTGGTTCTTTTTCATTCATCTGCATTATTAGCCTGTTTGAGCAATTTCACATTAATGACTTATTATGCTGCAATTCTCTTAGTGATGCTGGCCGTACAGTTGCTTCGATCGTATGTTGATGAGAGTCGGAAATTTAATTTTCTTCATATGATTAAGGTTCACTTGCTACCCACGCTTATAGCCTTTGTTTTTCTCTACGAACCAGTGAGGCGGGTACTCACCTTTAACAACCTTGATTTTGGTGGAAAAGCCGGATTTATTGATGACACGGTTTCTCAACTGGTATTAAACTCATTCCAGGGGATAGATTACTGGGTTTGGGCCCACGAACTACTAAAACTAATCTACATAGGTCTGGTAATATCCAGCCTGGCAATTGCCTTTTATTGGTTTGGTAAAAAGAAGCTAAACCGAATCGACCAACATCTTGAGTTTGTTGTTTCGGCTCTACTCCTGTTCCTTATTTCATGTGTAATTATTGGCTTGCATTTTATACTCGGAGTTGATTATCCCATTGGACGGTTTTCGGCTTTCTTGTATCCCCTGTTTATGATTCACCTTGGATTCTATATCAATTATTTACTGGATCTCGTGAAGCCTAAGTTGGTGTTATCCGTAGCTTTAAGTTTGGGTATTCTATCCTTAGTAAACTTTTGGAATCGAAACGATATCCATTTTTTCGGCGAGTGGGTTTACGAAAAGCAGACCAAGAATATGATTCAGGAATTATCGGACTATCATGAGTTCAACTATCAAAATGAGAAGCAAATAAGGTTAGGGATTAACTGGATATTTGAGCCCTCCATCAACTACTACCAAAAACGTCTACAGCTTGATTGGCTATTGCCGGTTGAACAGAAAGACCTGAGCCCATCCGATAATTATTACTACTGCTATAAAAAGGATCTGGATCAATTCAGTTCTTCGAATTACGAGATTATTAAGGACTACAAGGACATTAATACAGTGCTGGTAAGGAATTTAAAAAACTGAATTCATAATTTGAACAGGTCTTTAATTCCCTGGAAGTACAAATAAATTATCGAAATAGGTTTGCGCAGTCATATCCTCCCAGTGAATTATATAATAACGATACTGGTAGGTTTGAAATTGACACCAAATCAGGCAAATTACTGAATAGGTCAGGACAAGCTTTTTGATTGCTTTATTATCCAGTTGATGTAGCCAGGGGACGATTAGAGCCAGTATAACCGGATAATACTCGATAAGAACGCGTTGCGAAAAGCTTCCTCCATACCACCAATTCCACCAGCTGTATAAAACGTATAGTGTCGGTACAATGAAAAAAATAAAGCCCCAAAACCTAAAACGATCTTTCTTCCAATAATGTAACAATGCCGGAAAACCCAACAACAGGATTGGTGTATAAATGAATGCTCCTTTTTTGAAGGAAAACAAAGCATTAAAAATCTGAGGTTTACTCCAATTAAACCCCTCATTTCCATACGAATAAACCCATAAATAACCGGTTTGAAGGTAGTAGATCAGCGCTTGAATCGAAACCACACCAACAACCAATAAAACCAATGGTATAAGTCGATTAAAAGCCCGTGCATTTGACATTAGATGAGAAAACTTATCCCCTCCCAATAGAAAGGGAATGGCTAATAAGATTAATGCGTTAACCGGCCTAACCAAAATGATTAAACCATAACAAAGTCCGGCTAGGAGGAGGTATTGAAACCGATTCGCATGGGCATTTTTAAAAAGAAAAAATACTAATGCCGACACCAGGAAAAAATTATAAACATGGGACATTCCAGGTTCAACAACTACATAGTAAAACAAGTTAGTTGCAAACAACACAAATACAGTGCTTACTAGTGCCATTGATCCATACAGAGGTTCCAGCGCTTTTAAAAGAAACATCAGCCCAAGAATCAGATACACAATTGCTCCCATATTTATAGCAACCAAATAAGGTTTGGAAAAACCATCTGCATCCCAATCATCTGAAATGGAAGCATAGGCATGTGCCATCAAAAAAAATGGAAATTGTAAAATGGCGGTTCCAACGAAGTATTTGTTTACCACATTTCCTTCGTAATAAAAGCGATAGTCGTAAAATAGATTCTCATCGAAGTATTTTTCCTTTTCTATAGCATCGAAATGCCCAAAGTTTAGATCCTGATATATAAGGACAGCGGGTAAATATGCGTAGTAACCTTTTGCATCTGCTTGTAGAATATCGACCCAGTGATTGCCTCCCCAATTGAGATTGGAGGCAGGCCATAAGAGAAAGAAAGCTACGATCGTTACAAGCAGGTATGAATTCTTAATCTCCTTCAATTTTTTCCAATTCGTGATTATCGAAGTCCAGTTTATTAAATCTGGAGTTACTGTTCCACGACCCTAAATTCCGTTCTTCTGTTCTGAGCTCTTCCCTCTTCCGTATCGTTACTTGTAATAGGGGTAGTATCCCCAAAACCCTTAGAACTCAGCCGGGTTGACTCTATTCCCTGAGACACCAGGTAATCCATAACAGACTGTGCACGTTGTTCAGAGAGTTTCTGATTTGATGTTGGATTACCCTGATTATCGGTATGTCCCCCAATTTCAATCTTCAATGTCGTATTCATTTTAAGCATTTGAACCAGAATATTCAATTCAGTTTTACTCTCTGGCTTTAAATCAAATTTCGATGTCTCAAAAAACACATTTTTAAGTACAACTGCCTCCCCTGCCTTAATTTGAACCATAGGTACTTCCAATTTCCTGGAGCTCACCTTCTTCCCTTTTAAGCTAAAATTATCTGAATAAAATAAATAACCCGATCGGGAAACGTTCAATGCATAATCACGATTGGAAGGAAGGGAAACGAGAAATTGACCATTTACTTTATCTGAAGTTGTTTTTGTAATTACCTTTTCTGTTGTCAAATCAATAAGCTCTACTTCTGCATCCAACTTAGCTTTAGAATCTCTATCAAATACATTTCCTTCGATATAGGTAGTCATAATTGGACGCACCTTCTCCGGTAGTTCAAACTCGTACAAATCCAATCCTCCATATCCACCTTCTTTGTCCGAAGCATAATAAGCCAAGCGTCCTTCAGGATCCGCGATAACACCCAACTCATGCTTTTCACTATTTATAGGATATCCTAAGTTTTGCGGTTCTGTAAATGAACCATCGTCTCTAATCCGGGTTACAAACAAATCATATTCTCCCATACCAGGTCTTCCCTTACTTGAAAAGTACAAAGTAGTGCCATCAGCATGTATATAAGGGGTTTGATCTCCTTCCGAAGTATTAATTTCCAAGTTAACCGCAGGTAACCAGTTTCCTTCTTCATCTTTATCCGATCTCCATATATCGAAACTGCCTTTGCCACCACCTCGGTTACTGGTAAAATACAGCGATTTACCATCGGGAGATAAAGAAGGGTGTGATTCCCAGGCACCGGAATTAATTTTATTGCCAACATTTACAGGTTGTTTCCACTTCCCTCCCACCATTTCGCTCATGTATAAATCGCATGAACCATATCCGGTTTTAAGCTCACATGCTGTAAAAAACATGTACTTTCCATCGTGTGAAATACAACTTGACCCCTCGTTGTTATATCTGGTATTAATTGGCCCACGATAATTTACTGACCTTCCCCAATCGTTGGTTGAACTCTTTTTCGAATAGTATAGATCTTCTCTTATCAACGGTTTTCCGGTGTTCGATTTCCCAACATTGTCTTTAGCCGTGAAAACAAATGTTTTACTATCGACTGTAATAGATGGATGATATTCATCCATGTTGGTATTTATGTTCTGTCCCATGTTCCTGGGATCAAACGGAACCGGATTCTTCACCGCTTCTGCTCCAAAATTTGCATTGGCTATCAGTAAGTTAAACTCTTTTTGAAAGGGTTCCGGAACACCTGTAAGTTCTTTAAACTTTTCAAAATGAACTATGGCCTCCTCATACTTTGCCGTGTGTAATTCAATATTGGCAATTGTGTAATACAATACTGGATTGTACTGTGGGTTTATTTCCAATACCTTGCGGTAATTTTCAAGTGACTTATCGTATTGTTGAATTTCCAGGTACAATTCGGCAAGTAAATGATAGGGTTGTAAAAAATTGGGATCCTTTTCCAGAGCCTCATTCATTAACTGAATAGACAGCTCAAAATTCATCATGGCATAAGCCTTTCTTCCTTCTTCATATTTAGCAATTGCCGATTTCTTTTTAGTGGTGTATTGCGCGATCCCTGAGAAAAAGGAAAACAAAAGAATCATTAAGAAGAACTTCCGCATAATGGATACATTACAAATTAAGTGCCTCGCAAAGAAATGGATTTAAACGGAATGGAGTAAAGTTGATAAGTTTGGCCTGTTATTACTTAATTCAAGAGGTCTTTGTCCAACTCATTTACCTCTAATTCATCAATGATAACCTGAATTCCGGACCTATCGCTACCCGAAAGTAAAACCGACACGTTTTTATTATCCGATTTAATAGTAAAAGGAATTTCTTTCAAACACCAATCTCCATCATAAATAAATGAGTCATTGATGGGTGCATGTGTTAACCAATTCACGTTTCCACTTCCGTCCTTCTCTTCAATTACGATAAAACAATTATTTGCTCTCCCTTCTCCATAATTTTCTCCACCTGTATAAACCCAAAATCGCAACACATGGTCGCCTTTAAACAGTTGTGGTAAATCACATACGTTGGCAAATCCATTTTTATCCAAAGTCAGACTTCCCTTGCCTTTATAGGTTATTGGTGATTCCCGATCATCAAAGTTTTGAATATAACTGGGCATACGGTCTATTATCACTGTAACCTGGCCATTATACAAATCGCTGCCTTCAACATACGAAAGAGAAGAACCTTTTAATTCCTGGCCCAGCATCGATATCCTGAACTCCTGGCCGGTTAAGTTTTCACCGGTAGAGCACAACAAGAATTTTTGGCCAACAATTTTTGTCGAATCAACTGATTTCGGATATCCGAAACGACCAATCAATCCCATGAGGTCTTTCGCTTCACTTATCGATTGCCTCGCACCATGATGGGCCAGTAAAGGGATTCCGGTGTTTATACTTAACTTCATACTTTTCGTAACGCTTGCAGCAGTACCACCGCAAGAGTAATTATCGCTCCCAATGTTATAAAACGGAAGCGGCAATATGGCCGCATAGTCTTCGGAGTCATATCTTTCTGATTGATTTTCAAAAAGTTGAAATGGTGTTAGCTTCGATCCCATTTGGTGCATAGATCGATTGCCTTCTATTAGCAAAACCAATCCCAAAATCCCATAAATTAAGAAGTGAATATTGGGCCTTAGCTTCATAAACAAATTGGGTAACTGAACCAATCCAATAATAAAAACTACATAATAGAAAGGCCAGGCAAACCTTCCCAGGGACCTAAATACTTTTAAAATGGGAAATTGCTCAACAATAGCTTCCAGGCCAAATTGAAAAGGGAAACCAAATGAAAATAGCAGTAGCAATGAACTTGCAATAAACAATGACTTAAAAATTGAACCTAAGTTACCTTTGAATACCGCCAAAATAGAAACCAATGCCATGGCAATTCCTGCAATTCCCAAATAATTAAAGTCTTCACCCAACGAGTTTGAATCAGGTAGCCAGTTTCTGGAAATTTCACTTCCAACGGGAAGCAACAACCCTTTTAACGTAGAGGTATACTCGTAAAACCCGTAGGGGTTTTTAACCCGTCCTTCATGAGAATCGGTTAGAGTGCTGAAGAATAAAAAAAGGATCAGTGGAATGAAACTAAACGCTGCGGGCAACCACTTTACCCATGATTGGTTTTTCCAATCTAACATTCTGTTTATTACCAAGGTGGAGGTAACCAATAACAAAGGAATTATTCCCAAATAGGGGTGAATAAAGAAACCAATAAGAATAACAAACAGCAACCCTATTAATGCCTTTGTTGAATTGCTATGGAGGTATCGGATAAATAGGTAGATCGATCCAACAATAACCCACATATTAGACAAACCGAAATGCCCCGAAAGCCTGTATACTTGAGGACTACACAGGATAATCCCCACAGAAAAAAGTATGGAAACTAACTTGTTTACATCCAACATTCGAAGGGTTCTGTACAGAATTAATGCACTTATGGGTATTGAAAAAACGACCATGTAATTGAAGGTCGTGAGCCAAAAATTACCGGATAGCGGGATAATTTTATTGATCTGTTGAAGAAATGTAGATATGGCAGGCTGGGCTCCTACATAAAAAATGGATTCTCCAAATGGATAGTTCATGGAAGTGGTTTGCCACGCATCGGTATCATATAAAATGTGCCAGATAAAGACGTAAATGTTTTTTATACTATCCCCTTCGGCATTAAACACAAACTGGGTTGGATGTAGGACAATAGGATGGAAATGGACCAATACCATTAAACTACACAAAAGAATGGTAGCTAATTCTCCCCAATGGTGTCGAATCCATTTCATAGTCGGTACAAAAATGGGGTTTTAATTGGCCATGTTATAGCATAATGTTAGAAGTACATGAATTAATCTGGTATTCCGTCATTCCGTCATTCCGTAAACGTAATCGAACCAAGCCGCGAAGGGGTTTGTGTGAGATAGTTATACGGAATCTCTTAAATCATTGGTTAGGTCCGCTTTAAGGAATACTCATGTATTTATGAGTTTGCAAAGAAATTCTCCACTTCCCACTCTTTTTTACATGATTGATTACTACCGGAAGAATCTCGTCTTCTCTACTCCATTCCGGCTGTAGAAATAACCGGGTTGAAGAACCAACTCTGGGTACAAACAAATTGGCCCAGGCAATGTCGGGATTTCGAACCACAACCACCTTAAGTTCATTTGCTTTCGCCAGGTTTTCTTCAAGTACCTCCATTCTTCGTTTAGGAGAAACCACTATCCAGTCCCACTCACCTGTTATTGGGTACGCACCGCTGGTTTCCAACCAGGTTTTTAGTCCCTTATTTTTTAAAGCTTCGGTTAGCAATGTAAGGTCATACATGCAGGGCTCCCCACCAGTTACCACCACATTCTGCGCTCCCGATTCTATTACAAATTCTGCAATTGATTCAATAGAAAGTATTTCATGTTCTTCCTGAGACCAGCTTTCTTTTACGTCGCACCAGGGACAGCCAACATCACATCCACCCAATCGAATAAAGTATGCCGGCTTGCCCGTATTCTCACCCTCACCTTGAATGGTGTAGAAGTGTTCCACAACAGGAAATTTATCGGTGAACCAGGAAAAAGAATTAGACATAAATCACTAAAACGGCGGCAAAGATAGTGCGAAGCTTTAGTGTAAGATATACCCTAATAATTAAATTGATTGACGGGAAGCCGACATGTCGCTTATGGTAAGTAATACACCGGCAACTATTCCACCCAGTGCCTGTTCAACGACTTGCCAGGTCAGGTCAAGTATTATATGATCAATGGTTGGATCTGAATAGAAAGAGATTCCAAAAACAAAAGCAACGAGGTAGATAAAAACACCAATCGGAATTCCAATAAATAATCCTCTTTTTATTTTATTCTTATTAAACTGTATCAGAAAGTGTGTAAGAAATGTCAAAACAAAGGCAATCACAAAATAAATTACTGCTACAAAAACCAGAAACAGATTAATCGAATAATTAACTCGGCTTAAATCGTTCAACAATACACCATGCCACAGGTAGGATACTCCGTACAGAAATACGAATGTAATTATCCAGGAGATAAAGAAACCTCGATTCAATTTAGGTTTGTCTTTCATTTAAGATAAATGACACTTAGTAGTTGAAATGCAAAAATATATAATGACATTGACTTCATAATGTTACTTTTACCAAAATTCAAATAGTTATTAAAACCTTAAAGTACATAACTGCCTTTTTGCTGCTAGGGCTTTCTCTTATAGGATGCCGGGATTTAGGCAGTGGTTGGTCCGTAGACACTTTATTTCCAATGGTAGATTCCAGGTTAGACCTGGTAGATATCATGACCGACTCGCTGGTTCATACCAATTCCGACAATCAGTTAATGTTGGTATACGAGGGTAAGATTATTGATTTTAGTATGGACGATTTTAAGATTCCGGATACCACTGTATTGCAAAATCACCCCGGACCTGGTGTTACGCTCAACTGGCCAAAAAGGGTTCCCTTAATATCCGATACCAGTGACAATAGTTTCGACGTTCCCAATGTTGATCTGGTAAGAACCACCATCAAAAGTGGTAAAATGGAGGTTAAAATAACTTCAAGCATTCGTGAAGACATTGAAATTACCTACATAATGCCTGGTGCTACTAAAGGTGGTGTTCCTCTGTCAATTACACGAGTTTTGCCGGGATCACCTTCTTTAAGCAATCCAACCATACGAACAGAAACCATTGATTTAAGTGGGTATACAGTTGATTTAAGAGGCAAGAACAGAAGGGGTTACAATACCATGATCTACTATTTCACAGCGGAATTCGTGGATAAACTAAACCCCGATTCCATCTATCAATATGGGAGTACCGATTATATGAACATAGAGAATTCATTTGTTAAGGTAATTCCGGAAGACGGGCACGGTGTATTTCATACGCAAACGCTTTCAGAGGATTCAATAAGTGATGAAACATCGGGTCTGTTTAAGAATGTTTTAAGCGGCTCCATCGATTTGGAACAGGTAAAACTGGACCTGAGTTTTAAAAATTACATTGGTGCCGACTTTCAGGGAGTCATTCACAAACTCGCTTCCATTAACTCGGAAACCGGCAATCGTGTTGATTTAAAAAGCGACTACATTGGAAAATCCATTAATATAAATCGTGCTTTGCTACTGAATAATGGAAGTTACCCTCCAATTCGCGCCAGTTATTATACCATTGGACTTGATGAAAAAAACTCTAACATTGATAAACTAATAGAAAACTTCCCGGATCAATTTGCTTACCACGTAGACTTTGTCGTTAATCCCGATGGTAACGTAAGTGGAGGAAATGATTTTATTTATACCGATTATGGTATAGAGGGCTTGCTCAATATTGAAATGCCACTGAGTCTCATCGCCAATAACTTAAAACTCTTCGACACCACTGACTTTGACCCTGGAGAGGGCGATGAGGGGCTTAAGGATGTAATAGGTGGTTACCTACATGTTTATTGTGATAACTGGTATCCATTTGACGCTGAGATTCAGCTAAAACTATTAGACAAAGACAACGGTGAACTTATTGATCTTTTTCTACCTGAATCAAATATTAAGGCCGGAATCGTAGACGAAAACGGTGTTGTAACCGCGCCTACCCGAACCAAAATTTCGGCACCTGCAAATCAACAGCGTATGGACCAATTTTATCGGGCAGAAAAAGCCATTGTCTACCTCACCTTTAACACCGAAGGAGAAGAACACAAGAAGGTATACGCCTCTTATTATTGTAACCTTAAGGTTATTGCGGACCTGCAATACAATTTAGAAATTAAATAATTGAAGAAGCTAATTTCAGCCATACTGTTCTTGGTGCTATGCAATTTATTAATTGCGCAAACCGATTTTTCGTTTGAGGACTACGGCAAAATAGGTGATTCTAGTCGGTCGCACATAGGCATCTGGTTCGAAACCAACTTCAATAGTAACGTACTGAACAATAGCGTATATTATAATTCCGTTTTTCAAACTGGCGTCACTCGTAAATCCATGTCCAATATGGAGTCCAGGGTTGGGAATAAAAACATTGCAGGCACACAGGAAACAGAAAGGCTATACTACTCCTGGTTATCCGGTTCCAGCAATGACAGTTCTAAGTTGATACATACCGTAAACGTTTCCACCAGAAGATCGGTCAATACACGATTTGGTAAGGATGCCTTTTTGCTGGCCGGGTTCGGGAACAAGCGATTTGCAGGTGAGCAAGCCCGGGTTGATAATTTAATGCTCAATTTGATGCAGTTTACCCAAATCCAATATGGGTTTATGAATCAAAAAAAGGGGGAAATATCCTATGGAGCAGGACTTGCGTTTATAATGGGAAATAGATATGGCCAGTACTTCCTGAACAATTCTCACCTCTACACCAGTGAAATTGGTGACAGCGTTTTTGCTTATGCCAATGGCTATCTGCTTCAAAGCGACACCAGCGCAACGGACATTTATGACATTTCCGGTTATGGTGCTTCGGTTGATGCTTTTGTTTCTATTCCTGTAGACCTAATAAAAAATCACGATGGACAAGGGAGCATAAAAATCGAACTTAACGAATTGGGCTTCATTTCCTGGAATAGCAGGTCGGTTCGGTACAATATTGATGGATATGTGGACTGGGCGGGTATTAAGGCCCCTTCAATTTTTGACGTAGGCGATTCGATATATAAAGAGCAAGTACCTTCTAACGTTCAGGATGAGTTTGTATCGTCTAGTGAAAGAAAATCATTTACCTCTGCTCTTTCTCCAAGAATTGCAATTTATTATACCGAAAAACTGAACGATAACATTGAATTAAGAAATATGTTAGACTATCGTTTCAATGCCAACTACCTACCCTACATTGGTTGCACCCAAATATTCAGATTAACCAAAACTGCAAAAGACTACAAATGGTTTTTAAACGTTCATGAGAGCTTAGGGGGGTATGGTTATTTAGGTTTAGGTATGGGAATACAGGTGGAGCATAATAAATTCGGAGCGGTTCTGGGAACCAGAAACTTAATGGCTATGGCTGTACCGGAGATTTTAAGCGGCTTTAACGTTTACCTAGGATTCAAGTGGAATTTTAAATAAAGCAGATTATTTCTTAGGTGCGAAAGAAATTCCTAATCAATATTGCATTTTTAATTGGGTTAAACATTCTCATTAAACCGTTTTGGATTTTAGGAATCGATCGGGAAGTTCAGAATATTGTTGGAAATGAAGCTTATGGTATTTATTACGCCATGTTCAATTTCACCTTTTTGTTTCAAATTCTTCTAGATCTGGGCATAACCAACCTCAATAATCAAAGCATTGCACAAAATCACGATTTTCTAAAACAACATTTCTCCAAACTGGGAGGGTTAAAACTAGGGCTTGCGTTGCTGTACTTAATGGTCACCATCCTCCTATCCCTAACCATGGGATATACCGAGCAAGCAACCCATCTCTTATACGTACTGGCCATTAATCAATTTCTTCTGTCTTTTGTCCTCTTCCTTCGATCCAGCATTTCTGGCCTTCAAATATTTTGGTTGGACAGCATTATCTCGGTACTTGATCGCGTATTATTAATTAGCATTTGTTCAGTACTAATTTGGGGGAAGGTGGTGAATCAGGAATTTCAAATAGAATGGTTGGCCTATGCCCAAAGTGCAGCTTATTCCTTCACCTTGCTGATGTGCCTGAGTATTGTCATATTAAAAGCGCGTTCATTTTTTTCGATTCCGGATACTCAATTCATTCGTTCTACTTTAAAAAAGAGTCTTCCATTTGCGGTTATTGTTTTTTTTATGACCATGTATTTTAAGGCTGATGCCGTTATGATCGAACGCCTGATTACCGATGGGGAATATCAGACTGGAATTTATGCCCAGGGATATCGTTTCTTCGATGTACTCAACAATTTTGTCTATTTATTTACTGCTATTCTTTTTCCTATGTTAAGTAAGGAAATGGCTTTGGGAAAGCCAGTGGAAAAGCTGGTTACTCTGGTGAGTAGAATTCTTAGTTTATCATTTATTGGTATTGTTGGTTTGGCAATTTTTCTTCCTGGGGAAATAATAGATTTAAGTTACCGGGATATTTCAACTGAATCATCTACGGTGCTTACTATTCTGCTTATCACCTTTGTTCCAATGGTAATTTCTTCTATTTATGGAACCGTAATTACCGCAGGAGGTAAATTAAAGATCATGATGCTATGGAGTGGAATCTCCTTTATGTTAAACCTGATTTTAAATCTGATTCTAATTCCCACATTGGGTATCGTTGGTGCTGCTCTAGCCAGTTTTGTTGCTCAGTTAACCATGGCATTTAGTTGTTACTTCCTTGCCGGAAAGAAGTTCCAAACTTTCGTTCCAATGTCAACCCTGGTCGAAGTATTACTGCCACTTGTGGTAACTCTTGGAATTCTCTTTTTTATTGACCAATACCTTTCAGCTGTTAGTATACTGGGAATTCTGATCATTTCTACCCTGATTGTTGCGACGCGGTTTATTCTCAATAGTTTTAATGAATTTAAACTACTTGGAAAGATCAACTCATCCAAATAACTAAAGTATCTTCGTATTTCAGCTTGTTAGTCAAGTTTAATCTGCATGCGCAACTATAAAATAATTTCCGAAATTTTGTTTTTTGTACTGCTTTCCCTGCCCGTCAAGTGTCAGGTAAAACAACAAGAAGAAGTAGTTACGCTAAGTCTGCCGACCATCGACTCCTTGTATGAATCGGCAAATAGTCTCTATAACAGGGGAAAATACCAGGAATATGTTCGTATAATTAATACACTAACCATTCACTATGAAAAGGAGAATAACCTAACCAAAATATATGAGCTTCAATTGAGACTGGCCGATGTTAACCGTGCTGCCCAAAACTTCGACTATACAATTCAAATTCTAAATATCCTACTCGACGAAGTTCCCTGGAACAACAAAAAACTAAGGGCCGAGGTATACGATTTAAAAGGAGCTACCTATTTCGAGATGAACCTTCTCGATGACGCCATTTGGAATTCCAAAACCGCTTTATCCATCTCAAAATCAATCAATGATCAAAAACTAATTGCAGGTTCCTACAATGTATTAGGTGCTGTTTATAGGACAATCAATACCGACAGTGCCATTTGGTTTTTGCAAAATGCCATATCAACCTGGAACGGCATCGAAGATACGGTTAATGTAGCACTGGCATACTACAATTTAGCCAATACCTTTAATACGATTCAACAATATGATAGCTCCTTGAAGTATTCAATTAAATCGCTGGAAATCTCCCGAAAACATGGTATTCCAACCTACCAGATTTTGGCCCTTAACAATTTAGTCAGTACCCACATTGACTTAAAGAACTATAAGCTGGCACTAGAAATTATGGCCAAAAGGGATAGTCTTGAATTGGAGATTATTTCGACCAAAAATGCGGTGAGGATTAATCAGCTAATGGAAAAACTTGAAGAAGAAAAAGAGGCCCAAGAACGAAACGATCTATTGGCGCGAATAGAACTGAACAAAAAACTGGATGCCCGAAAAAACTTAATCCTTGTTTTTTCTATTCTGGCGGTTATTTTGCTAACTATATTCTCTTTTATAATCTGGAGAAAAAATAGTCAACGAAAAAAGGACCTCTTGCAAATGGAGGAACTAAATAAAAACGTAAAGGAGTATTCCAACAAAATGACCGAGTTGAATAACTCGAAAGACAAAATATTTTCAATTATTAGCCACGATTTGCGCTCACCTTTTTCCCAACTGATCACTTTTTTGTCGTTCGCCGACGATGGTGAATTAAGTGAAAACGATATGAAAATTATTTACCGGGATATGCTTATAAGTTCCAAAAACGGACTTCAGATGCTTGACAATTTATTGCATTGGGCCAATAGCAACCGAGATGGGCAAAAACCGGTCAAACGAGAGTTTCACATTGCTGAATCACTAAAAGACAGTGTTATAGAAGCAGAGTACCTGGCAAAACACAAAAGTGTAAAAGTTAAAATCAATTGCCCGCTTCAACTTACTATAAATGCAGACCGGGTATTGTTTGAAATCGTAATCCGGAATTTATTAAGTAATGCCATTAAGTTTTCTCCGGAAAATTCTGAGGTGCTCATTACTGTGCTGGAAAAAGACGGAATGATAAGAACTGAGATTACTGACAACGGAGAAGGAATACCCGCAGAGATAATAAAAGCCCTTGAAAAAAACAGTTTAGATTACAGCAGTTCGCATGGAACTAAGGGAGAAAAAGGGGCAGGAATGGGGCTTTATCTTTCATCCGAGTTTGCTCGACAAAACAATGGCACCTTGCAGTTTGAGCTTCAAAAACAAGGTACAAAAGCGGTGTTTACCCTTCCAATAAGCTAAGTCCAGGATTGGCCCGTTTATCAAATCTATTTACCATTTAAACATTAACAAAGTGAGTCATTATAATAAGTACTATCCTTTGCCTATTATATTAAATTTGCCGCCTTTAAAAGTCAATATGCGTCCGATTAACTTTGTACTTCTATCCATTGCCCTCCTGGCCATTTCTTTAACCTCCGTTGCCCAAAAAGGTGGTGTTAAAGGCTTTGTATACAACAAAGAGACCAGGGAACCTATCATTTTTACCAATGCATACTTACAAGGTACCGGATACGGAGCTGCTACAGATGTAAATGGTTTTTATAGTATTTCTAAAGTACCGGATGGCACCTACACCCTCATGGTTTCGTACCTCGGTTTTGATACGGCCAAAGTTGAAATAACCATTACCAGGGGTGGAATCGTAAGTCAGAACCTGTTTATCTCCGAATCAAGTGTTGAGTTGGATATTATTGATATTTCTGCAGAGAAACAGGAGCGACAAACGGAAGTTAGAATGTCAGTGACCAAAATAACGCCAACCGAAATTAAGAAACTGCCCACCGTAGGAGGTGAGGCGGATTTTGCGCAATACCTTCAGGTAATTCCCGGGGTAATTTTTACCGGTGATCAGGGCGGACAGCTGTACATTCGGGGTGGATCTCCGGTTCAGAATAAAATCTTGATGGATGGAATGATTATCTACAATGCGTTCCACTCCATTGGTTTATTCTCGGTATTTGATGCTGACATTATGAGGAGTGCTGATGTATACACCGGTGGATTTGGCGCGGAATACGGAGGACGTATTTCTTCCATAATGGACATTACCACCCGGGAAGGAAATAAAAAACACTTCGGTGGTAAAATAGCAATAAGCACTTTCGGTGCAAAAGCATTATTAGAAGGCCCCCTGAAAAAGCCCAAGTCTTTGGACGATGGGTCAATAAGTTATATGATCTCTGCGAAAACTTCTTACCTGGATCAAACATCAAAGTCAATCTACTCTTATGTAGACACCAATGGACTACCCTATACTTTTAATGATTTTTACGGCAAAATTTCATTTGGTTCAGGAGGCGGAAGCAAGGCCGATATATTTGGTTTTGGATTTACCGACAATGCTAGGTATACCAATGGCACCTCACTCAATTGGAAAAATTTTGGTGGTGGTGGAAAATTCATCATTCTTCCAAAGAGTTCCAGTGCCATACTGGATGGTAATTTCGCTTATTCCAAATATACCATTGCCATGAATGAACCCACCGGACTGAATCGTGAAAGTGGAATTAAGGGGTTCAATATGGGACTTAACAGCACCTATTTTTTTGGAAGTAATGAATTTAAATTTGGCGTTGACATTGTTGCATTTACAACCAATTTCAGTTTCAACACATCCAGTAACAGACAAATTATTGAAGAAAGTAAGAGTACAGAACTTGGCTTATACGGTAAATACAAATGGCGAATAGGTGATAAACTTATCATTGATCCCAGTGTAAGGTTACAATTCTATGCTACCCTTAATGTATTCTCACCCGAACCTCGAATTGGAATTAAATACAACCTTACCGATAATATTCGAATTAAAGGGGCCGCTGGAATGTACTCTCAAAACCTAATTGCAGCAAACTCAGATCGCGATGTGGTTAATCTGTTCTACGGATTTATTGCCTCGCCGGAAAACTTACAAAGTGATTTTACGGATCAAAACGGGAAAAAAACATCGGTTAAAAATGAATTACAAAAAGCCAACCACTACATTCTAGGAGCAGAATGGGATGTTCTTAGAAACATAACATTGAATGTGGAGGGTTATTACAAACAATTTACCCAACTTGTAAACGTAAACCGAAACAAGATCTTTGATGACACTCCTGAAAATGAAGATCGACCCGACATATACAAGAAAACATACATCGTTGAAAAAGGGGATGCCTATGGCGTTGACATTTCCCTGAAGTACGATTACAAAAGATACTACATATGGGCGGTCTATTCATTGGGAAATATTACCCGCTGGGATGGAATTCGCGAGTATAACCCGGTTTTCAATCGTGTACACAACGTAAACCTGGTTGGTGCGGTAACATTGGGTAAAAACCTGGATTGGGAGTTTAACCTACGTTACAATTACGGTAGTGGGTTTCCTTTCACCCAAACTGCAGGGTTTTACGAGCAGCTGAATTTAGCTGATAATACAGCTGACCCAACAGTACAAAATGGCACAGTTAATACCTTGTACGGTGATATTAACCAGGGGCGTCTTCCCTATTATTCCAGGCTTGATGCTAACATAAAGAAGACTTTTACCATTTCGAGTAACGTTAAGTTAGAAGCAAATGTGGGAGTAACAAACATGTTAAATCAGGAAAACATTTTCTTCTTCGATCGTCTTACTTATACCCAGGTAAACCAGCTTCCATTTATGCCTAATGCCAGTCTAAGTTTAACCTGGTAAACAGCCTGACAGTATTAGTATTTGTGGCTTTAATTTAGGTCCTAATCGGTCTTATCAAAATGTTTGTTAAGGCTGTAAAGAAGTGTGGAATTAACAGGTTGTCACCGTCGATAATTATTACTTTTGCGCCCCGTACGAATACAATTCATTCATGGCCCAAAATTGCAAATACATTTTCGTTACGGGTGGCGTTACTTCCTCTCTTGGCAAAGGAATAATTTCTGCTTCATTAGCTAAACTTCTTCAGGCAAGAGGTTACTCAGTAACCATTCAAAAATTAGATCCTTATATCAATATTGATCCAGGAACTTTGAATCCATACGAACATGGCGAGTGTTTTGTAACTGATGACGGGGCTGAAACCGATTTGGACTTAGGTCATTACGAGCGATTTCTAAATGTAGCCACATCGCAAAGCAACAATGTTACAACTGGTCGTATATACCAACGAGTAATTGACCGCGAAAGAAAGGGTGATTATTTAGGCAAGACCGTTCAGGTTATTCCTCATATCACCGATGAAATAAAGAATTCGATTACCAAATTGGGCAATACCAACGAATTCGATTTTGTGATCACAGAAATTGGAGGTACCGTTGGTGATATTGAAAGTTTACCATACGTAGAGGCCGTACGACAGCTTAAGCTTGAAAAGGAAGGGCTTTCCATGGTAATTCATCTTACCCTAATCCCCTACCTCGAAGCAGCAGGAGAACTTAAAACAAAACCTACCCAGCACTCGGTAAAGATGCTACAAAGTTTAGGAGTTCAGCCCGATGTTATTGTCGCAAGAACTTCACATGAACTTAGCGCCGACATTAAAAAGAAAATTGCACTCTTTTGTAACGTATCTAAGAATGCTGTAATTCAATCGATCGATGCTTCCACCATCTATGAGGTTCCTCTTTTGATGAAAGAAGAATCGCTGGACGAGGTCGTTCTTGGAAAATTTAGCAACAAGGATGCTAAAGAACCGGAGCTAGATAACTGGATTAAGTTTTTAAACAAGATCAAATACCCAAAATCACGAGTTACCGTTGGATTAATTGGGAAATACGTTGAACTCAAAGATTCCTATAAATCCATACTCGAAGCCTTTATACATGCCGGTGCTCAAAACGAATGTAAGGTTAAGGTTGAATTGATTCATTCCGAAAATATTAGCTCTTACTCGGTCGATGAAAACCTAAAACACCTGGACGGTATTCTGGTAGCACCAGGATTTGGCGAGCGGGGAATTGAAGGTAAGATTCAAACCGTAAAATATGCCCGAGAAAACAACATTCCATTCTTTGGAATTTGCCTGGGAATGCAATGTGCCGTAATTGAGTTTGGTAGGTCAGTTTTGGGAATTTCTGACGCTCATACTTCGGAAATTGACGAAAAAACGGAAAATGCAGTTATCTGCTTAATGGATAACCAGAAGAAGGTAACCGAAAAGGGAGGCACCATGAGGTTGGGAGCGTACACGTGTAAGGTTAAACCCGATACTATCGTAAGCAGTGTATATGGTGAACCGGAAATTGAAGAAAGACACCGTCACCGATACGAGTTTAATAACTCCTATTTGGAGCAATATGAAAAAGCAGGTATGGTGGCCAGTGGAATTAACCCAAAAACCAATTTGGTTGAAATTATTGAAATACCGGAGCATCCCTGGTTTGTTGGGACTCAGTTTCACCCGGAATATAAAAGTACAGTGGACAAACCACATCCACTTTTTGTAAACTTTATAGCAGCCGCATTAAAAAGGCACAATTCGTAAGGACAGTAGTTTATGGCTAAGCAAATGGATAGAAACAGCCTGGTAGGGTTTGTTTTAATTGGAGCAATACTTATAGGATATACCTATTGGATGGCGCCCAACGAAGCAGAAATAGCTGCTCATGAGCGTAAAATGGATAGCATTGCGCAAGTAGAGAAGCAAGAAGTTGCTGCCAAGATTGAACGAGATTCAGTTGAAATGGCCAGCACAAAAAATCAAACAGAAATATTGCTTAATGACTCGATGAGAAACCAACAGGATTCGCTGCGAAAATTAGAGACCTATGAACAATACGGTCGATTTTCGGACGCTACCAGTGGAGCCATTCAATACTATACCATTGAGAATGAAAAGATAAGGGTCAAAATTTCTACCAAAGGAGGACGACCGGTTTCTGCAGAACTTAAGGAGTACAAAAAGTTTGATGAAACACCGCTTTATCTCTTCGATGAAGATTCCAGTGAGTTTTCGCTTTCCTTTAAAAGTCAAAACCGGGTACTGAACACGTCCAATTTCTTTTTTAAGGCAACTGGCACTGACGTATCAGTTACCGGTGATTCGGACCAGGGAAGTTTGTCAATGAGGCTGTATGCAGGAAGCTCCAATAAGTACATCGAATATGTGTACAGCATTAAAGGAAATAGCTATGATCTTGATTTCAAGATAAACTACGTTGGAATTGATGACATCCTAATGGACAATGCCAACAAAATGGCTTTAAACTGGCAAATAAAAACTCCGGCACACGAAAAGGGATTTCAGACTGAGAACATGAGGACCTCCATATTCTATAAACCGGTTGGAGATGATCGTGATTACATATCAGAAAGAAGTGCTGAAAGGCTGGAATTGGATGACGAACTCGAGAGCAATCTCGAGTGGATTGCTTTTAAACAGCAGTTCTTTACCGTTGCCATGAAAACCGAACAACCCTTTGTAAGAAATGGTGGTTACCTAGAAACCGTTCAAATGCCGGAGCAGGGGAGCAACTACATCAAAGACATGATTGTAAACGTAAAACTGCCAGTAGATCCCGGAAGTAAATCCTCGTCTTTTAAAATCTTCCTGGGACCAAACCAGTTTTATACACTTAAAGATTATGACCTGGAAAGCATCCTCGACCTAGGATGGGGAATATTTGGCTGGGTAAGTAAATGGTTCATTATTCCAATTTTCTTTGGATTAAGCATGTTGGATATTTCCTATGGTATCATCATTTTGTTGCTTACACTGCTTATTAAACTTATCCTCTCCCCTCTTACCTACAAAAGTTATTTATCAGGCGCCAAGATGCGCGTACTTAAACCTGAAATTGAGGAATTAAACAAAAAGAACAAGAACGCTGATGCCATGAAGAAGCAGCAAGATACCATGGCTCTGTATAAAAAAGCAGGTGTTAACCCCATGGCGGGTTGTATTCCTATGTTGCTGCAAATGCCTATTCTGTACGCCATGTTTATGTTCTTCCCTTCGTCCATTGAATTGAGGGGAGAATCATTTTTATGGGCTTCGGATTTAGCAGCTTACGATTCCATATTCGATCTTCCTTTTTCAATTCCATTCTATGGATCGCACGTGAGTTTATTTACTCTTCTAATGGCATTCTCCATGTTCTTCTATACAAAAAGTAATATGGCCAGCGGCACCATGGGAGGTGGCGGTGAAATGCAAGCTCAGCAAATGAAAATTATGCTCTACTTCATGCCGGTTATGATGTTGTTCTTTTTCAACTCCTACCCTGCTGGTTTGAGCTACTACTACCTGTGCGCCAACCTTACATCAATTGGTCAAAATTGGTTCTTTAGAAAATACCTGGTTAACGATGATGAGATTCATGCCAAGGTTCAGGAGAATAAAAAGAAACCAGCCAAGAAAAAAAGCAAATTTCAAAAGCGGTTAGAGGAAATGGCCAAGCAAAGGGGCATGGACGTTCCTAAAAAATAATATGAAGTATTTCTCATGCATATTGTTCTTGTTGGTATTTGGTTGTAGCTCTTCAGAAAAAATACCTAAGCAAAAAGAAAAAGATCAACTGGCTTTTACGTTTGAACGAACTGCTTGTTTCGGGACTTGTCCGGAATATAAGATCAGCGTGTATATGACCGGCAGAGCCATACTTGAGGGAAAAGACAACATTGAGTTTATCGGTTCTTTTGAATGCCAGGATTGTGATCAGGAAATGTTGGCCAAGGTAATTGAGACTTCGGATAGAATTAATTTCTGGGACATGGAAGATAAATACGATCCGGGGGTTACGGACCTGCCCAGTACCATAACCACCTTTTACCAAAGAAAAGAACCCAAGCAGGTCATAAACGTGATGGATGGACCTGAAGAACTGAAAGAATTAGAATCTCTGATTTTTGATTTGTACCTCAAAAGAACGTGGACTAAAATATCGAAGTAATGAGTATTTGGCACGGTGCACCTAATAGAGACGATAGTCAAAGAATGGCTAAGAATACTATTCATGATGCCCTGGGAATTGAGATTATTGAAGTTGGTAATGACTTTATCCGCGGTAAAATGCCCGTCGACCAGCGTACCGTTCAGCCCTATGGTATATTGCACGGTGGAGCTTCGGTGGTTTTAGCAGAATCGCTCGGTAGCATTGGAAGTCACTTTGTAATTGATAGTGAAAAATACGTAACCGTTGGTTTAGACATTAACGCCAACCACCTTCGCCCGGTTCGGTCGGGATTTGTATACGGAAAAGCAACTCCCATTCATTTAGGCAGAAAAAACCACGTGTGGGACATTGAAATTACCAGTGACAGAGACAAATTGGTCTGTAAGGCAAGGCTGACCATTGCTGTGATAAAGAAAACCGATTTAGGAGGGCGATAAAACTTAAAATTGGAAACCTTTCTTTATTGTTGGGCTGTATTCCTGCATACTCTCCCCAATACTGATTAATCAATTTTTGAATTTTGTAATATTCACGGCCTGAGGCTTATGGAGCTAGAAATCAAACGTGAGGTCGAACAGAGCAACCTTGTTCGATGAATAGACTTTTATTAAAAGACTATTCAAGTTTGGTTGCGAATTTGATTAAACGTGTCGATTTCAATCCAGAAGCGTTGAGCCGGGCAATTTTTCTTTTGCTCTACCCACTTCCGGCTCATGTAGCCACTGGCTAACTGCCCTCTTTTTGTTGCCCAAAAAGAAAATGAAGATCTAATATTAAAATAGCTCTAAAGAAATACTTGAATAACTATGTCAAACCTTTGACCACTTTAGGGCATGACTAAGAAAAAAATTGAATAGAGTATAAAACTACTTGGCCTTCATATACAAAACCCCACTTATTGGATCTTCGTATCCTATAATTCCTTCCGATTTCGAATAAAATATAGCCCCAGGTACCTCCTGAACATTTCCCTCTATATTTCTTAAGGAATAAAACCTATAAACCTTTTTATACAGATTCCCTCGAACGTTGAATTCTTCAATATACTCCTGCCTCTGAAACGAACTGTCCCTTAAGGGCAAAGCCATCGACTGGTTTATTACTCCCAAGTTGAAATACAAATTATGCGATGCATCACTCAATTCTTCTGATGGATCTGCCTGGTATTGCCTAATGGAATATCGAATGTTTCCACTCTTAGTTACTCCCGAATCAATATGTGATACACCGATGTTGTAACTCGAATTACAATCCCCGCAAATGCACTGCCCCATGCCTTTAGTGGAACACAATACCTCATCCTCAACAATACTGTCCAACTCATTGCACACCACCATTACCATGGAATTGTTCTGATCAACAAATCGAAGTGTGTCTTTTTCAAACCCCCTGATTAATTCAACATACTCAGCATTGGGAGCAGAACAGGGAAGTGAATCTACATCGCATTCACACGAAGACGTGCAAGAGGAAAACGAAAGCGCCAGGTACGTAAAAAACGTAAGCCGAACCAGCGGTGATCTTAAACTTAACATAACTCCATTCAAAATTAAAATGAAAGTGCTCCTTTTACCACCAATTTATTAGACGGTACCAGGCAGCTATATACTCCTGAAAACAGGTGCGTTGAAAGTAAATTAGTTATTTACCAGATTCATTTCCTCGATCAGATGACCTGCCCCAGCGTATTTATCTACAATAAACAGTACATATCGAATGTCGACCATAATGTTTCGGCATATCGTAGGATCAAACATAATATCACTCATGGTGCTTTCCCAGGTACGATCGAAGTTAAGTCCGACCAGCTCACCCTTACCATTCAACGCGGGACTTCCTGAATTACCACCTGTGGTATGGTTGCTTGCCACAAAACAAACATGCATGCTACCATCTTTATCTACATAGGGACCATAATCATTTGTTTCAATGAGTTGAACCAATTTATCGGGAACCGTAAACTCCATGGTAGTATCTCTCTTTTCAAGAATTCCTTTGGTTGTTGTAAACGATTTGTAGGTTACTGCATCGGCTGCATCATAGCCTTCTACCTTACCATAGGATACCCTAAGTGTGGAATTTGCATCCGGATAGTATTTTTGCTCATTGGGCAACAACACCATTAAGCCCTCCATGTAGGTTCGATTGAGAATAGCTAACTCATCGCTTAATCTTTTCTGCTCAGGGGATACCTTCTCGCGATAACCTTTCATTAAACTAGTAGCCAGAATATAGGCAGGGTCCTTCTGAATTTTTGCAAAAGATTTATCATCTTTATACTTATCCAAAAATGCATTTACGTCATCTTCGGTAGAGAAAGTAGTTTTACCAAATACATAAGAAGCATATTCTTCATAGTTCATTTTATACTTGGTTTCTATGGTTGAATAAATGTCCTGCCTAAGTGATGAATCAATACGCTGGAAATAGGCATCGAGCATAGCGACCATAAGTTTTTGATCGGTAGGTAAGTCGTAGTTTTTGAAAAAACCTTTTGCCGATTTACGAAGCTTGTTCTTAATCTGTTCAATATCCGCATCCTCTTTAAGTTTTTCCGGGTTTAGTTGCTCAAAAGCCAATGCAAAGCGTACTATTTCGGGACCGTTGTAATACAACTCAATAAACATGGCTCGTCCAAAGTCATAAGGCTCAATTTCCTTATACACCCTTTCGTATTCCTTTAATAGTCGCTTATATTTTAATCCATGCTCTGCGGTAGTTTCCTCTGCACGGGCCATAAAACGTTTCTCCACATCCAGTTTTTTCTCAATTGCATTGTTTCGATACAGTCCCTTATTCTGTCCTATCCATTTTTTCCAGGCATTGCTTACTCGGGACTGTTTGGCTGCGTACTGAATTCTAATCTTATCACTTGATGCCATTGATTCGGCCAGAATCTCCAAAGCAATATCCCGCATTTTAATTCTGTTGGGATTCAATTTTTCCATGGTATATCGTACCGAGTGTGAAGTAAGGTATTCGCTGGTTCGCCCGGGAAACCCGTAAACCATTGTAAAATCATCCTGTTGAACACCACTCATGGAAACAGGTAAAGAATGGCGTGGTTTAAACGGTACGTTATCGTCCGATACGTCTGCAGGTTTATTGTCTTTGGAAGCATAAATTCGAAAAATGGAAAAGTCTCCCGTATGACGAGGCCAGATCCAGTTGTCCGTATCAAATCCAAACTTTCCCACTGACGATGGAGGAGCGCCAACCAACCTGACATCCTTAAAGGTCTCGGTAAGAAACATAAAATATTCGTTTCCATAGTAGAAAGGACGAATGATGTACTTGTAATGGGTTTCTGCAATTGCCTTCTCCCCTACCTTTTTGATGTTCTCTGCAATTATCTTTTGACGGTCAGCTTCCGGCATTCCATCTTCTACTCCTTCTAAAATCTGTTCGGTTACATCTTCTATTTTAATGATGAAAGTTGCAGTGAGGCCAGGGTTCTTTTTTTCTTCTGATCGGTTCATGGCCCAAAACCCATCCGTTAAATAATCGTTTTCAACCGAGCTATGCGCTTGAATGCGTGAATAACCGCAATGGTGATTGGTTAGCAACAATCCCTGATCGGAAATCATTTCTGCAGTACAGCCACCGCCAAAATGAACAATGGCATCTTTTAGGCTTGATTTGTTGAATGAATAGATATCCTCGGCGGTTAATTTCATTCCCATATTCTGCATATCCGATTCCACCAGGTTCTTGATCAATGAAGGAATCCACATTCCTTCTTTTGCCGAAAGAGAAATGGAAAAAATGAATAGTTGAATTACAATAAATACCTTTTTCATAGCTGAATTATTTAAGCCGCTAAACTATAAATAAACCCATTCTCTAACTAGTATATATGACCAAAGGAAAATGAGAACCAGAAGTAGCTAAAATTCACGGTATCGATAAATAATGCAGAGTTTTAATTTCTTTGCTGTCATTTCGAGTGGCCGATCGATAGGGAGGTTGTATCGAGAAACAGACAACAAAACTGACAGTTCCTACAATATGTCGTATTGCGTTAAAACTCGATGATTTTCTAGGTACTATTAAAGAGTAATGCGGGTTAGAAATATTACCTCATTAAAAAGAAACGCCATTCCTGCGTCCCGATAACTATCGGGAGCAGGAATCTAGAAATAACACTAGATTAGTTTCACTGAGCTCCTTCGTCGGTTCCTTGCCAAACATAGAATGACGACTATTCCCAGATTATCCTTAAACAAGGCGATTTTCTATAATTAAGGAAAAATTAAGGTAACTAACTGATGACCGACCATTTACAAAATTTATAAGCCTATTAATAAACTGGTGCTACCACTCGGATAAGTTGGTATAAACGGTTGAAATTAATTTACGTCAGCATAGTAAATATGCAATACTCAAAATCGAATTACTATGAAAAAATTATCTACTCTTTGTGCTTTCGCACTCGTCTTTTCACTTGGAGCCAAGGCTCAATATTGCACACCACCTGATTTTTCAACAGGGCCATTTACCGGGATTCTTAATGTCTCGTTTGGTACGGTAAACAAAACCACTTCCGGTTCTGACGGTTACACTGATTACTCGGCCAGTGAAAATGGAAGTGCTGAACTTGGAAAAAGTATGCCCATTTCAGTTAAAGTTGAGCATACATTGTTGAACGGATCTTTCTCCGACAAGGTAGATCTCCGAATCTGGATTGATTGGAACCAGGATATGGATTTCAATGATGCTGGAGAAGAGGTTGTAAAAACCGAAGTCGATGTATCGATAGGCAGCGGACAATACAATACGGCAACTTATTCTGGGAATATTACAGTACCTGCGGATGCTAAACTGGGAAAAACCCGAATGCGTGTATATGAAGACATGCTGGTAGGTGATGGACATGAGCCGCCTAATCCTTGTGGATATAGCTCGGGTATTGGTCAGCACGGCGAATCTGAAGATTATTCCATTACCGTAACTGGCCCCTCATCGGTGAATAATGTAATAGAAACTGCTAACCTGTCGGTCTATCCTAACCCGGTTTCTTCGGTACTCCAAATAAATATGGACGCTATAGCCAATCAGGACGTTTCCATTTCAATTATTAATTCATTGGGTGAAGAAGTACTTGTTGTTACCGAAAACGAACGAATTTCCAGTGAGAGTAATTGGTTGGTTAATGTAGAAGAATTGATTGACGGCGTTTACTTTGTTAAAGTAGATGCCGACTACAATTCTAAGGTCTATCAAATTTTAATTGCCCATTAGAGCCCTATTGCTGATCGTAATGGCCAAAAGCCATTACATCCTCTTGTAAAAAATGGAACCGGTGGTAAGGCTTCCATAAAGGGAACCGTAAACATCACGACACGACCATCCCCGGAGCTGTGGTGTACATAAAGTACGATGCCAGTGAATTTCCAGGGAGGGCTGAGCAAATACGACGATCACGTAAATGCTGATGCTAGCGGAAACTACGAAATAACGGAGCAATTAAAAGGCGATTACCACCTCTATGGTGTTGGTTTCGATGCGGGAATTTCTGAAAAAGTAGTAGGTGGAATTCTGGTCAGCATCAGCAAACGTAAAGACGAGTTAAACATTGATATTTCAGTTACAGAAAACGGCAGTTCTCATGGTCATTGGATCACCTTCATTTAACTCATACTTCTACGCAATCCTTTTTGCTGTCCTGCTACTATTTGGATCCAAAAAGGAAGAACCGGTAAAGGAAATCTCAGAATATCCAGCGGAAATAGATCAACTGGTAAAAACCAACTGTACAATAATTTAACATAAAAAAAGAAAACCGTTTAGGTATAAGAATAGCTTTGGGCGCAGGCATAGGAACAGCCGTAAGAGTTACAACAGACAATGTTGGATTATGGATAGGCGTTGGAGTGGCCGTTGGTGCCGGTATTGGAACTACCTTAATTCAAGGAGGAAATAAAAAAGACAAGAGCGATGATTCAGGCAAGGGTGCCCCTTCAACTTAAAAAACAGTTTTAATTAAGACCTGTACCACTTCAAGATTTATTAAATCAATAATTAACGTTAGCTTTGAAAGTCACTGGTCACAAGTTGAGTTGTGTTGGTGGTTTTAGCTACTTATTGTAGGTTACCATTAAAAAGAATAAAAAATGAGAATAATGATTCTATATATCCTGGCTGTTTTCCTAACGGCAATTACCTCATGCAAAAAAGAGGTTGTTGATGATTCAAACTCAACAACCGAAATACTCTACACTTTTCCAGAAGAAAGCGAAGCACACGAAGGAACCTGGTTACAATGGCCCCACCATTATCAATATGGAAAAAAATTCAGGGATTACCTGGACCCTACCTGGGTGGCTATGACCAAAGAATTGATCACGAGTGAAAAGGTTCATATAGTAGCCTACAACGAAACGGAAAAAAACCGAATTATAGATCTTCTTAATGCTCAATCCATTGATTTGACCAATGTAGATTTTAAAACATTTCCCAATGATGACTTCTGGATTCGGGATAACGGGCCAATCTACGTACGCGATAAAGCAGGGAATTTGGTTGTTCAGGATTGGGGGTTCAACGGTTGGGGAGACAAAGCTGCTTTCAATAATTGCAATGTCATTCCACAAAAAATTGGACAAGCCCAAAATCGAACGGTTATTGATTTAAACAATACCATGATCAATGAGGGCGGTAGCGTTGAAATGGATGGACACGGAACACTTATGGCCTGCAAGAGTTCTATATTAAACAACAACAGAAATCCGGGAATGACTCAGCAGCAGGCCGAGAATATCTTCAAGAAATATTTAGGCGTAACCAATTTCGTTTGGCTTGATGGACAGGCAGGGCTTGAAATCACCGACCAGCACATTGATGGCTTTGCGCGATTTGGAAATTCAACAACCATTGTAACCATGGAAAACAATGATTTACTTGACTATGACGTCTTGCAATCGGACATTGATAAGTTGCTCGCAGCTAAAAATAAAGATGGGCAAGCCTATACCTTCCTAAAACTTCCATTAAGCAGCAATAATGTGGTCACTACTTATGGAAAGAACCTGGGATTCAAAGGCTCGTATTGCAATTATTACATCGCCAATACCAAGGTTCTGGTTCCTATTTATAATGACCCGAATGATGCAGTGGCTTTGAAATTGTTACAAGCGCTTTACCCAAACCGAACAGTAGTTGGTATTGATTCCAGAAACGTTTATGCCAACGGTGGCATGACCCATTGTGTAACCCAGCAACAGCCGAAGGAATAAAAACCATCAATTTTGTAATCACTAGAAGAAAATAAGGAAGAGTAGAGATGGCTCCTGAAGATTTAGGATACAATAAAGAATTGGAGGAATACAGAAAAGAACAAGGTCTGGATTCCTTTGAAGTTGGAAGGGTTATTTCCGAACACAAAGACCGTTATACGGTAAAAACCGATACGGATGAATTCGACTCAGAGCTCCTGGGAAATTTAAGGTTTACTGCTTCCAACCGTTATGATTTACCGGCTGTTGGAGACTGGGTTGCCATTTCGGAATACGATGAAAACAAAGGGTTAATTCATGCCGTGTTTTCAAGAAAGTCAGTGTTGGAAAGAAAAGCGGTTGGCAAATTGGGACAAACTCAAATTATAGCCACAAACATTGATTTTGGGTTAATAGTTCAATCGGTTAATAGGGATTTTAATATCAATCGACTGGAACGCTACCTCACCATTTGTAATGCTTCCAACATCGACCCCATTGTGGTTATAAGCAAGGTGGATTTAATCGAGAAACCACATTTAGAAGAGTTGTTAATTCAAATCAATGAACGAATCAAAAATGTTCCTGTATTTGCCATAAGCAATCAAACCCAATTGGGAATAGATGAAATAAAATCTATGCTCATGAAAGGGAAAACCTACTGCTTGTTGGGTTCTTCCGGTGTTGGAAAATCAACGCTCATTAATACCTTAACCGGAACACAACTGATGCACACCGGAGAAATAAGCCAAAGCATTGACCGGGGAAAGCATGTAACCAGCCATAGGGAATTAATTGTTTTGGAGAATGGAATTCTGATCGATAATCCGGGAATGAGAGAGGTTGGCTTAACCAATGTTTCAGAAGGCCTTGAAATCACATTTGACGAGATCTCGAAACTTGCCCGGAACTGTAAATTCAGTGATTGTACTCATACCAATGAAAAAGAATGTGCCGTGTTGGCTGCCCTTGAAAACGAAGAATTGGATGCTGATTCGTATGAAAATTTCATGAAAATGGAAAAAGAAAAAATGCATTTTGAATCCAATGAACAAGAACGAAAAAAGAAGGACAAGGACTTAGGGAAGTTGATTAAAAACATCAAAAAACAACGAAAGAACCATAAGTTCTAATCCCAAAACCGAACCGACACCTATGGCTTCAATACTCAAACCATAAAAAGAAATAAGGGGAATTTCAAGTAGTAGTGCTAACAACAGCCATTGGGCGGCTGCTTGTGAAAGTGCAAATATGAAACGATAGAAAATTAATCAACATAAACCGGAGATAAAAAAGATAAATCGAAATTTCCAGTGGGTTGAAAATAATGTTTCCAGGAAAAATGAATACTTCAGAGAACCCTTCTCACTCCTGGAATCAATTAGGTTGGGATGGTAATACAAAGTCAATTGCTGCCTACACTACTGTTACTGCTCCGCCACCTGGTAAGACACACCTTGTAATAACGCCTTATGTATTTCGACTTGAAAACGACCTGGAAGGGACCGTGTATTGGTGGGATGATTCCATCAAAGAATGGAATGAGTGCGGCCAAGGTTGCATAAAACTATTTGCTGCTCAGCGAAGGGCTTTTATGATCAAGGCAGATAAAAGTATTTGGGGCTTCGATTTTTCTCAGAAAACTGGGAGCCGTTTGATCATGTAAACAATGCAAAAAGCATTATTGGTACGGTTGAGTTATTCTATATCGCTGAGACCACAAACGAGGCAATGTTATGGGATTCAGCTTCAGATTGGATTCCAATGCAATCGAATGTAGACCAAGTTGTTAATGCTTACATAGATAATGTTTACCTACAAACAGATGGAAGCATAAGGGTGCTGGATATGATTTCTGGAAGCTGGAAACTAATAGGCAATTCAACTTCTCAAATTGCAGGTGGACCAGATAAACTATACAAATTGTCTACAGATAAAACAGTTCATATTTATATGGGTCATTCTAACTGGACCGACGATTGGAACAAAATCGGTCACGACATTAAATTTTCTCAAATCGGGTATGATGAAAGCACTGGCTTGTACGGCATATTTGATGAATCAGATCTTCAGCCTAGCAAAATAGCCTTTTTCAAAGAAAGCACTAATGAATGGATTCCTGCTGGAAGCCGATTAGCAGAAAGTATTGAAGTTGCAGCTAAAGGATATGTTTACTGCCTTTATTAAGGAGAAGTCTATCGTCATAACATCGAAGATGAAGAAACCCAAGAGTTTGATGATAGTGTAGGTATGGTTAAACGTTTACCAGGAGACCCACCCCAATACCATGACCTGAAAACGGGGCATATTATGAGTATGGAGGAATTCGTAAAAAAGATTAAGGAAGGAACCTGGAGCGAGTATCATATTCGAACGATCAATAGCGTTGAAACGTCGGTTTCGAATCCCAATGAAACCAAGTCAGACAACCTAAGCTGAGACAAACCTCTAAACAAAAAAAGCCCCTCCGAAAATCAGAAGGGCTTCCAATATAAATATCTTATGTTTTTCTAGTTAAATAAGCCGTTTCCAACAACTCCTGTGTTCGGGTTATCGACTGGTGTACTCGATCCAGAACCAGCACATTCCTGGCATTCCGATAAGGAGTGAAAAGGAACCGATCCCTGGCAACCGCCCCACTCAAATTCCTTACATGAACCCGAAGCTTCGTCGTAGTAATACTTGGTAATGCTTGCTTCACATGGACCTTTATCCGGTTTTACCTGGCATTGAGAAAATTCATTTTCATCCGGGCAATGCTCTCCCAGCGGTTCGCAGGCAAACAATGAAAGACTTAGGACGGCAACTGCAAGTATATTCAAGTATCTCATAACGTGTAAGTTTAGAAGCTATAAAATTAAGAATAAAATGAATTGCCCTGACGTTAATGATGGATAAACGGTAAAAAATTTCGAAGTACTATAGCTGGATATAGGATGTTCGAAACACGATATTCGATGTTTGATGTTTGATCTTGGACTAAACCTGCTTTACCTGAATAATCTTAACCGGACAGGCCTGTGCTGCTTTTTCGTTGGCCTCCAAATTTTCGTCCTGAACGCGAGCTGTATGGAAGCCCTTTTTATTCACCGCTCCAATTAAAGTGGCTTTACCATCTTTTTTGCTCATTCGCCACTGATCGAAAGCAAACTCTACACAGTAGTTGCAACCAATACATTTTTCCCTTTGATGGGTAATAATAACCACGACTAACGACTAAATTTTAATGCTAGGCCGGTAAAACCTTATACAACTTATCAGTTCCCCGAATAACCGTGTCCAGCTTAAAAGAACACTCCTCCCCTTTTTTGGCAGAGTCCACAAACTTTTCGTCCACCATTAATTCCGTAATTTTTGATTCAATGCTTCCAGTGGTGGGGCCCTGAATAAGAATATTGTCTCCAACCTTAAGCTCCTGCGCATCAATTCGGAAAGCAGCTACACTCAGTTTTGGATAGTAGTGCGTTCCTTTGCCCAAGTACACCTTTTTGGTAGTAGCTGACGAACCACTTTTATTGGTCCACTCTCCCATTTTTTGACCCAGGTAGTAACCGCCCCAAAATCCTCGATTGTATACCTTTCCTAAACGATCCATCCAATGGTCTATCTTTTCCTGGGTATAGCTTCCATCGTAATAAGCATCAATGGCTTCGCGGTAGCATTTAATTACTTCTGCCACATACTCAGGTGCTCGACCCCTTCCCTCAATTTTTAATACCTGAACACCGGTATCGAGAAGGCGATCCATAAAATCTACGGTACATAAATCCTTGGGAGACATAATGTATTCGTTGTCTATCTCAAGTTCGTGCCCATCTTCCAAATCAACCACCTTGTAGGTACGCCTGCAGTTCTGAATACAAGCCCCCCTATTAGCACTCGAATTTTGAGTGTGTAAACTCAAATAACATTTCCCGGAAACAGCCATACAAAGTGCTCCATGAGCAAATACCTCAATTTCAACCAACTTTCCGGAAGGTCCGGTAATGTTTTGCTTCTTTACACCATCAACAATGGCCTTCATTTGACTCAACGACAATTCGCGAGACAGCACCATTGTATCGGCAAAGTGGGAATAGAATTTTACGGTTTCTGCATTGGTTACGTTTAACTGGGTGGAAATATGTACTTCAACTCCCTGAGATGAAGCATATCCGATAACCGCCTGGTCAGACGCAATAACCGCAGTAATCTTGTGCTTCTTAACCGCATCGATTACCCGTTTTACAATGGATAAGTCATGATCGTATATAATGGTATTTAAAGTAAGGTAGGTTCTTACCCCCTTCTCAGAACATCGCTGAGAAATTTCCTCCAGGTCTCCCAAAGTGAAATTCATAGTAGCGCGTGCGCGCATATTCAGTTGATCAACTCCAAAATAAATAGAGTCAGCACCATTGTCTATGGCTGCTTGCATGGCAGCGAACGACCCGGCCGGGGCCATTAGTTCAACTTTCTCTTCGGTGGATACCTTGTTTGTGTTCATGGCTGCAAAAGTAGTATGAAGGTTTTAATTAGAATGATTATAAATAAGGGATATTTTTAGCTGAGTTTAGAACTACCCTTTTAAGCACTGCTTGACTCCTTCCCGTGGGAAGGTGGCTAACCAGACCAATTCTGTTAGTCTAGCCCTTTCTAGTTCTTAACTGTCCTTATTTCACAAACTTCAACGCTCGTTCTCCTTCAGCACTTCTTATCAATACAAAGTACACTCCTGAAGCCTGATCAGAGATATCAAGATCAATTGAATTTGAACCTTCGCCAGCTTCAAGCTCTTTGGATAAAATTGTTCTTCCTGAATAATCCAGAACCGAAATAGCTATTTGGGCCTGAGAATCCAGAGTAAAATCCAATCGAGTTAATCCACTTTGTGATGGATTTGGAACCAATCGGGCATTATTGAAAGCATGTAATTCCTCTACACCTTTATACAAGTCTTCACCAGTTATAAAGGTAAAATACTCATCATCGTTAAAATCAACTACCACGGAATATTTGCCGTTTGATAACGTCATGGTCATCACCTTACCCGCAGTTACTGAAGACAAGTCACTCAGGGTCCCAATCTTAATTCCGACTTCTTTACTAATTGCCCCAAAATCAGCACTATCTACTTCAAGGGTAACACTTTCCGTGTTTCCTGTTTCGGTTACATGCCACGTTCTACCATAACGTGCAACATCATGTGTAGTATCTTTAGTAATCCAATCCAGGGTATCGTTGTTGTGTCCCCACATCAAAAAGTCATTATCATCTAACGACTGAGGATTGTTAATTCGAATAATACCACTTACGGCATCGGCATGATAATCAATCATGGAAACCCTTCCTATTCCTGCCACATCGTACTTAAAATTCATAGCTGAATTATAGCGATTGTTTCGCCGAATATTAACTCCGTATTTGGCTGCCAGGTAATTGGTAACCAACAATCGTTTGGTTTCACCTAAATCTTCCTTGTAATAGATCATCTCACCCAAAAGTCCATCACCATATCTCTTGTCTTTATCCTTGCCCAATCGAATGGCGATGGTATCATCTCCGTTTCTAAAATGATCTAAGGTCAAAAAGTCAACTCCGGTTCTGTCATCTACATGAAAATGATTTTTCCACATTCTTTCATTGTAAGCAACCGTGTAAATGTGAGGCTCCACTACCGAAGGCATATCCACCGAAGGCGTTCCCAGATTCTTCTTATTATTATCTGCCACATAACCGGTTGTTGATTTTGCATTGTTGTTGGGATGAATAAAGAAACCATTTGCTTCCCTTGAATTTGCTATCCAGGAAGTTCCCGTCCAGTTATCCGAATTGGACTTCGCAACAGCAAATACAGTAATATCCTTACCAACAGGGCCAAAATCCCTAACCATTAAGTATCGATTTGGTGGATTGTATTCCACAGCAGGCCAGCCCGATATTCCATTCGAATCAAGTCTTAAGTACGGTTTACTGGAATCAACCATTTGGCTTCCATAAAACCCCCTGCCGGCAACATCGTACCAGTTTTCAATTTTATCACCGTCTTTGGAAAGTGTATCACCGTTTTGATCAGTCATTACATTATCACCTTTCAACCAGAGGATAAGCGATGCTGAATCACCTACTCCGCCAGGTCCGAAAGGACCTAGTTGTAAAGGTGCTGGTAAATAATCAATCCGATAGGTCAAAGAAGAATCGGTGGCCGTACCGTACAAAGCACTTGTTGCAGCTCCCTGGGGAATGTCTACATACACAAATCCTTCACTACTTGCAGTAATATTAACCCGATACTCTTTACCAACCGGAGTAATCGAATTAACTACTCCATTCCTTACCTTTAAATCGCTTGCTGTAAAACCCGTAACTGAATCAATGTTAACGTGTTTTCTAAATGAAACCGTAATATCAAAATCCTTATTAAAGGTATGATTGCTTAGTTCAGTGCGTATGTAGGCGCTGGAAATCGGTGCAGCTGTATTTCCCGAATTAATTAGATCGCTTTCCCACATTCCTCTACCATAAGTAGCCACCTTAATCTTACTCTTTGAGTGGTCTCCCGGGTAGTAATAAATATCCAGGTCCCTGGCCTGTGCACTTGCCGATAAACCGTTGCTAAACGGAGTCCAGTTAGTATCTCCTTTTATGCGGCAGAATACACCGGCATCACTGCCCAAATAAAGGTTACCGTTTACCGTATCAATTTCTAATACATGAATTGGTACATCAGGCATGTTTCCCGAAACATTTTTAAAATTTTGTCCGCCATCAATTGATTCATAAACCCGACTTCCGGTAGAAACGTAGATAGCCAGGCTATCAAAAGGGTTCGTTTCAACATCGGCCATAATATTAGCGGTAGGCAGTTTTAAACTTAAGTCTTTCCATACCGGAGCGGCAGCATAAATGTCGTCACAAACAATTAGCTGAGACCTGCTTCTGTTTGTATTCTGAATGGTGGCATACATTCTACTTGGATTGGTTTTGTGCAGCTTAATTTGAACATAGCGTCCAACATTAGCGGCAACTCCGCTACCAATACTTTCCCAAGTTACCTTTTTGCGATCTTTTATGTGGATGTTGGTGGATTTCCAAACGGTCTGACGCCCAACATACATAGTTCCATTATCGTGATAATCTAAAATATATGGTGTTTCCCAAGGCCCCTCATCTTTGGGGCGCTCCATATTTTGAGCCGATCCAATATGATTGAGGTACCTGATTATTCCTCCGTATTGGTATGCAGTATAAAAAATCATAGAATCTGTTGGGTCGAATAGCGGCTGCATCCCATCAGCACCATAGGTAGAGACCCATTTATAGCCGTTGTAATACTTCGATCCACAATCCTGGTAACCGTTAAGCACATGTTCGGAATTAAACGGACTTTGTGACAAGGAATAAATGGCAGCAACCCCCAGGTTAGTCAAATCCTCAAAAGTTTCTCCCCCATCCTTACTTCTATGAACCCCTCCATCGTCGAGTACATAAAGCTCCTTGGTGATGGGGTGAAAATCAATATAATGATTGTCTGCATGAGTATGGTTCAATCGAATCCAGTTATAGCCTCCGTCGTAGGTTTTGTACAATTGTCGGTTTCCACAATACATAATTTTTTCGTTCTCCGGATCTATTTTAAAACTGGCATTATACCAACCCTGTTCGTCCCGATCTAACAAAAACTTGCCACTATCAATCACTGTAATAAACGTATCTCCCTCATCCGGGGTCATTACTAATCGTATTTCTCCCACACCGTATAAAACATCAGGATTACTTGGGGTAACTTCAATCTCCTGACGCATGTCCGGGTAAAGTCCATCGGGAATAAATCCTCTTCTCCAGTTCTCCCCTTTATCTTTTGATATGTAGATATAACTTGAAATTCCAGGATAACTCCATTGAGATGCATAAATCACATTTGAATTACCGGGTTTAAACTCCAAATCCCTGAAATCTCCCGAATTTATTCTTCTCTGCCAAGTGGCAGCACCATCTTTCGATTTATACAATCCGTCTTTTGTTGTAGCAATCAAAATATCAGAAGTATCGGGGTCCATGAGAATTTTGGTGACCGTCTTATCATTCATACCCAGGCTTTTTCTGGTCCAGGTTTTACCACCATCCAAACTCTTATAAACTCCGGTACCTGCAGTACCGCGCGTATCGGCATCGCCAGTACCTATATATATCACCTTAGGGTTTCTTGGGTCAATGGCTATAGCTGAAACCCCAAAAGTCATAATATCTTGATTGGGTGTATACCAGGTTTTGCCATTGTCCTCGGTGATCCATAATCCACCGGAAGGACTTCCTACATAAAAAGTATTTGCATCAGTCGGATGAAATGCAATCACTGTTAACCTTCCGACACCTCTTGAATAGTTGTCCTCTTCAAATGGCCCAACTTCCATCCAATTTCCCTGAAGTGATCGGGCCGATAAGCTGTTTCGATAGGCTACTGCTTTTTCCCAAACCTTTGCATAGGAGCCAATACTTCCATCTATATTTACATAAGGTTCAATGTATGTTCTCCATCGTTCAAACTGCTTGTGCCCCGAGCCACCGGTTTTTTCTTTGTCCTTCCAGTAGTCGTTATAAGCGTTGCAAAGCTTAAAATAATTGACATTAGGATCGGACATCATTTGCCTCCAATCCTGGCTTTGAGACATCAATAAGGACGTCCATAAGAGCCCTGTAATTAGAGAAATAACTATTCGCATAGAGTTTATTAATAAGACGTCAAATGTAGGGAATTAAGCCGCGATTTTTTTTAGAAAGTTGGTACTAAACCCAGTTTGCGATTTTTACGACAATTGCGAAGTCCCATCTGAATTTCCATTTTGTTAAAGATTCAAACTTCACTTCCTTAACAAACGTAGGCTATACGAGGACAAATTCAATTACCTTTACAAGCGCTAGCTTCAGCTAGCGACCAAGCTAGAATTAATTTAAAAACTAGGTAATAAAAACAGTTATAATGAAAATTAAATCGATCATCTTCTTACTGTCCTTATTTGTAGGAATATCGGGATACTCTCAAACCGCCACTTCAGGTACACTATTAAGTTCCAATCCAAGAAATTGCGATACAATTAAGTATTTTGTTGAGTGGGATTATTTCTGCACCAATCATGTGTACAATAACATTACCTATAGCATCTCTGGTACAACCTTAACCATGCACATTAATTACACCGGTGGAAGAATTTGTGCAGGTATTATTGGAAAAAAATCCGATACTGCAAGGTTGGTGAATGTTCCTGTTGGAACCTATACGGTAAAAATAGATGGAAACGTTTCAGGAACGATGCACCCTTCCATTACCTTGTCGGGTAAGCTTACGGTGGGAAGTTGTTGTGCCGTAACTGCTGAAATTGCTGGTGACACTTCAAGTTATTGCATTGGTGATACGGTTAAATTAAAAAGTACAAGTAAAAACTCGACTAAAGATCGCTGGTTTGTTAACGGGGCATTGAGGGACAGTTCAACAACCTTCAATTATGTGGTATCGAAGGCAGGAAATGATACAATAAAACTGGTAACGGATACAACTACATGTTCCGACACTTCTTTTACTTCTTTTAAAATAATGCCAAATCCGACACTAATAAATGATACTAGTATCTGTTTGAATGACTTTGTGTTTATAACGGCTCCGGCCGGTTGGCATAAATATAAATGGTCAACAGGTGGAACCGGAACGCTAGTCACCTCCAGAGCCACGGGTACTTACACCCTAACTGTAACAGCGCACAGTGGATGTGAAAAAGTTGACTCTGTAAAAATTAACCACGTAGGTCCGTTGCTCTCCCTTGGACCAGATACTTTTTTCTGTAAAGGAAGTAGTGTTAACATTGGGGTTGGTTCAGTTTGGAACTCGGTTCGTTGGAACTACAACGGCGTGGACACGAGCAGAACAAAATCGGTAGATTCAGCAGGAACCTATATTGCCGAGGTTACCAATTCATTGGGTTGTAAATTTACTGATGCAATAAATGTTACCAGTGCCGATACGGTTCTTCCCGTTTTCGGATCGGACAGTGCTTGTGATGGAAAAAGCATTAAACTATACGTGACCCCGGGGCACACCAATTTAAACTGGTCTAACGGAAAAATGACCGACACCATTACGGTATACTCCACAGGTTCATACAGCGCAACGGCAATCAGCAGCAAAGGATGTAGAACCACTGGATTTGGAAATGCTAAATTTCATGACCTTCCAAACCCCAATCTCGGAAATGATACTTCGATTTGCTACAATCATACGATTCGTCTGATCGCCGGTCCTCCTATTGGCAACTACTTGTGGCATGATGGCTCAAAACTGAACAACTTCCTGGTAGACACTTCAGGAACCTTTTATGTTCGGGTAGAAGATGCCAATAAATGTGTTGGTTACGATACCATTATGGTTACTTCCATAGATTGCGACACCGTTGGTGATACCACCAAAGACACTACTATTTTTGTTCCGGTTAACTTTATGCAGGAAAGCATTAAGTTTTATCCTAACCCTGCAAGGGAATACCTGATTATTGAAGAATTACACGGTAATAGATTGTCAAGAGCTGCCATTGTTGACTTAAACGGAAGGCTGGTTTCTCATGTAGTATTATCCGAATCCGGAACCAATGTTATCAACGTCAGTCATATTAGTATGGGTACTTACATATTGTCCATTGAACTGGATGAAGGAATTGAAGTTCGCAAGAAAATTCTAATCGAATAATTGTTGACACAATTTGAACGAAAGGCTGTGCAACAATGCATGGCCTTTTTTATTTTTAACCATTAATCATTATGCGGTTTACCCTTCGCAATTTCTCTTGATTAGTTTTGCAGCTTGAACAAAACGGTGGCTAGATATTTTCTTAAACTTTCCTACAAAGGCACATCTTATTGTGGTTGGCAAAAACAACCCAGCTGCAATACAGTGCAGGAAGAATTGGAAAAAGCGATTGGCTTGCTACTTGGAAAAAAAACAGAAGTGGTTGGATGTGGAAGAACCGATACAGGGGTTCATGCCCATGAATATTATGCCCATTTTGAGGGAGAACTGGATTTTTCGTTGAGCACCTTTGAATTCAGGCTCAATGGAATTCTTCCAAACGATATGGCCATTCAGCAGGTATTTCCCGTAACCGGTGAAGCACATGCCCGGTTTGATGCCATTTCCAGAACCTACCGTTATTACATCAATTACTTAAAAGATCCTTTTTCAACCGATTCGAGCCATTACCTGTACAATACGAAATTGGATTTAGGCAAAATGAATGAAGCAGCTGATTACCTTACCCGTGTTAATGACTTTTCTTCGTTCGAAAAAGTAGGGAGCGACAACAAAACCAGTATTTGTAAGGTGCACTTCGCGGAATGGTTCGACCACGATAAGGGAATTTACTTTGAAATTCGAGCGGACCGCTTTCTTAGAAATATGGTTCGGGCCATAGTTGGCACCTTAATCGAAGTTGGTAAAGGCAATATAAATCAAAGCGAATTCGAAGAAATAATTGAAGAAAAAAATCGCAGCAAGGCTGGTGTATCGGTTCCTGCAAAGGGGTTATTTCTTTGGGAATTGGCTTATCCACTGACTGTTAGACTATGAGCGATACGGGAGGGAAAGTTTTTGACGCAGTCCTATTAGGGCGAATTATTCGCTATGTAAAGCCGTATAAAAGAACCTTTATTTTTACCGGGTTTCTTACCCTGGTACTCGGTCTTCTGGGACCCATCCGGCCAATCATCATTCAATATACCCTGGACAACTCCATTCTTATACCCAACGCAGACTTGTTGTTGCAATTAACCCTGCTCATGATTTTTGTTTTGGTGGTTGAAACCGTAATTCAATTCTATCAAACCTACTTGGCCAATTGGGTTGGGCAAACCGTAATCAAGGATATGCGAATGGAGGTATACAATAAAATCTCCTCGTTTCGGCTCAAGTATTTCGACAACAATGCCATTGGAACCCTGGTTACCAGGGTTGTTTCTGATATTGAAACCATTGCCGATGTTTTTTCAAACGGCCTTCTAATAATAGTTGGAGATATTTTAAAATTAATCGTCGTTATAGCGGTTATGTTTTATACCGATTGGCGATTGGCCCTGATCAGCCTGTCGACCATTCCAATTTTAATTCTGGCAACCCGAATTTTTAATTCAAGCATTAAGAAGTCTTTTCAATCGGTAAGAACCAACGTGGCCCGACTCAATTCTTATGTCCAGGAACACATTACCGGAATGAACATCGTTCAGATATTTAACCGGGAAAAAGCAGAATATCAAAACTTTAAGCAAATCAACAAAGACCACAGAAATGCACACATCAATACGGTGTGGGCCAATGCAATCTTCTTTCCCGTAGTAGAATTGTTAAGCGCCATAGCTTTAGCACTCGTTGTTTGGATTGGCTCGCGTGGTCTGTTGACTGAGCAAGTTACATTCGGAAACCTGGTAGCGTTTATCCTCTACATTCACATGCTTTTTAGGCCTATCAGGCAACTTGCCGATCGTTTCAATACACTTCAAATGGGAATGGTAAGTTCTTCGAGGGTATTTGCAGTTCTGGATACAGATGCCCACATTGAAGATAAAGGTAAACTGGCACCAGTAGAACTAAAAGGTGAAATAGAATTTAAGAACCTCTGGTTTGCCTACAATCCGGACGATTGGATTTTAAAGAACGTAAATTTCCAGGTAAATAAAGGGGAAACCATTGCATTTGTGGGTGCTACAGGCGCAGGTAAATCTTCTATAATTAACCTCATCAATCGAATGTATGAGTACCAAAAGGGAGATATTCTAATTGATGGGAATTCGATTAAGGACTATGAGCAAAGTTTCATTCGAAGGCGCATTGGAGTCGTTCTTCAGGATGTTTTTCTATTCTCCGACACCATTTTCAATAATATCACCTTAAACAATCCCAATGTAGACCTTAAGGAAGTTCAGGAAGCAGCCAAGAAAGTTGGCGCGCATGACTTTATAATGCGCCTTCCCAATAACTATTATTTTAACGCTGGCGAAAGAGGTAGTGTTCTGTCGGTTGGCCAAAGGCAATTATTGGCTTTTATCCGAGCATACCTCTACGACCCTGATATTCTTATCCTCGACGAAGCTACTTCGAGCATTGATTCGGAGAGCGAAGTCCTCATTCAGCAAGCAACTGAAAAGTTGACCGAAAATCGTACTTCAATAATCATTGCTCACCGATTGGCCACTATTCAAAATGCAGATCGAATTTATGTGTTGGATAAAGGAGAGATTATTGAACACGGACATCACCAGGAACTGCTGGCTTTAAATGGGTCTTATAAAAATCTATACGACATTCAGTTTGTTGAGGAATAAACACTATTCCCTCACCTTCTTGTACATCCTTTCGATCATCTCTACCACCTTCATGCCTTCAAGAGCATTGGTAGATATCTCGTCCTGCCCGGTAATAACGTCAATTACGTTTTGAATTACGTAGTGATGGTTTGCAGCACTTCCTTTGTATTCTCCATAATCGTTTGGAGGATTGGCAGGTGGCAATTCAGGCATCTCATAATCTTCTACGTGACAATATTCTACTTTGTCCATGTATTGTCCGGCTACCTTTACACTTCCTTTTTCACCGATTACAATAATGCTGCTCTCTAAATTTTGCCCCCATACGGAAGTAGAAAAATTCATAGAACCCATTCCACCACTTACAAAGTCGAAATTGACAACACCTGTATCTTCAAATTCGGTGGCCGGATGATTGAAGTTGATGCTTCTTCCCGAAATATTTTTTATATCACCAAAGAGCCAATACATAACATCGATGAAGTGACTAAACTGGGTGAACAAAATTCCACCATCCATATCCAGTGTCCCCTTCCAACCTCCTGGCTTATAGTAGCGGTTATCTCGGTTCCAGTAGCAGTTTAACTGAACCATATAAATTTCACCCAGTTGGTTATCCAACATGAGTGTTTTTAACCACTCCGATGTTGGGCTATATCTGTTTTGTTTAACCAAAAAAACGTGTTTGGAAACCTGTAAGGCTTTGTGGATAACCTCCTCGCATTTGGCCTTATTTAATCCCATTGGTTTTTCAATAACTACATGGCAACGAGCACTTAATGCTTCAAGAGCCTGATCACTGTGCAATCCATTTGGTGTACAAATATTTACCACATCCATGCCCACATCAGCGGCAATTAAGTCTTCCAGAGATTCAAAAACAGGACAGTTATGAGTTTGAGCGGCATCCGCTCTACGATCGTCTAAGGGTTCTACAACAGCTACAACCGAACCTAGTTCATTGCCAACAACCATAGCGGCATGTCGCTTGCCGATGTGTCCATATCCGACAATTGCAAATTTCACTTTTCCCTTAGCCATAATCGTTATGCTTTAAAATAATTCCAATACCACTTTATCGCTTGCTCAAGGCCTTTTTCAAGACTATATTCCGGTTGGTAATTTAAATACTTTTCTGCTTTGTGGATTGATGCGAATGAATGTTTCACATCTCCTTTTCTTTCAGGTCCGTATTCAGGATTAATGGTTGCTATTTCCGAATCATATTCAGAAAGCAAATCTTTTAGCTTAATTATAAGTTCATTGAGTGAAATGGTTGCACCAAAAGCTACATTATAAACTTGGTTCAGTGCTTCCTTATTTTCTGTGGTTGCAGCCAAATTATTAGCCTGAACTACATTATCTACATACGTAAAATCTCGGGTCTGGCTACCGTCGCCATTAATTGTAGGCGCATGATGATCGATAAACGCCTTAATAAATTTAGGTATGGCTGCAGCATAGGCTCCATTGGGATCCTGGTGTCTACCAAAAACATTAAAATAACGCAGTCCTATGGTTTCAATTCCATGAAGTTTACTGAATACATCAGCGTATAATTCGTTAACCAGTTTGGTAACTGCATAAGGGCTTAATGGTTTTCCAATTTTATCTTCCACCTTGGGAAGTCCGGGATGATCACCGTAAGTTGATGAGCTAGCCGCATATACAAAGCGATTTACATTGGCCTTTACTGCTTCATTTAAAACGGTTAAAAAGCCCTCAATGTTTACAGCGTTTGTCAATAACGGGTTATTAATACTTCTGGGTACAGAACCTAATGCGGCCTGATGCAATACAACATCAACTCCATACATCACTTCCCTAACCGTATTGGCATTCCTTATATCACCTTCAACAAACCGGAAGTTGGAATGATGTATCACGTCCTCCAGGTTATCCAATTTACCCGTCATTAAGTTATCGAGGCATATTACCTCGTTGTTGTCAATGAGGTCCATGCAAAGGTTTGAACCTATAAATCCGGCCCCACCGGTAACGAGTACAACTTTGTTTTTGGTTTTACTCATTATTTAGCGTATGAAACGGCTCTGGTTTCTCTAATTAGTGTCACTTTTACCTGGCCCGGATAGGTCATATCTTCCTGAATTTTCTGCGAAATTGCCAGTGAAAGTTCATTGGCTTTTTGGTCATCTACCTTATCGCAATCTACCATAACACGAAGTTCACGACCCGCCTGAATGGCGTATGCCTTTTGAACTCCATCGTGACTCATGGCAACACTCTCCAATTCTTTTAATCGTTGAATGTACGATTCGACAGCCTCTCTCCTTGCTCCCGGACGTGCACCTGAAATAGAATCGCAAATTTGAACGATAGGAGAAATCATGGAAGTCATTTCAATTTCATCGTGATGAGCTCCTATTGCATTACAAACCGTAGCCGACTCACCATGCTTTTCAGCAATTTTCATCCCTAAAATTGCGTGTGGCAATTCTGGCTCATCATCAGGGACTTTCCCAATGTCATGTAGAAGGCCCGCACGTTTTGCCACCTTGGTATTTAACCCCAGTTCGGATGCCATTATAGCACATAGGTTTGATACTTCCCTGGAGTGTTGCAACAAGTTTTGACCATAAGATGAGCGATACTTCATCCGCCCAACCATTCTAATCAATTCGGGATGCAGCCCATGAATTCCGAGGTCAATACAGGTTCGTTTACCGGTTTCCACAATTTCGTCTTCCAGGCGCTTTTTCGTCTTGGAAACCACCTCTTCAATCCTGGCCGGGTGTATTCTTCCGTCAGTAACCAATCGGTGCAAAGACAATCTCGCTATCTCCCTTCTGATAGGATCGAAGCAGCTTAGAATAATAGCTTCAGGAGTATCATCCACTATTATCTCAACTCCCGTAGCGGCTTCAATCGCCCTGATATTTCTACCCTCTCTACCAATAATCCGACCTTTTACATCGTCGTTTTCAATATTGAATACAGATACTGAGTTTTCAATCGTATGCTCATGAGCTACCCGTTGAATGGTTTGAATAACTACTTTCTTAGCCTCTTTACTGGCATTAATTTTAGCTTCTTCAATCATTACCTGGGTAATGGACATTGCCTCCGTTCTGGCCTCGTTTTTAAGCACTTCTTTTAACTCGGACTTTGCTTCTTCAGGGCTTAGATTACCCAGTTCAGAAAGTTTGGTAACATGCTCCTGGTATTGCTTTGAAAGATCAGCCTCCTTGCGCTTTACGGCCTCAAACTTTTCACTTAGTTTTTTCTGTTCACGTTCCAGTTCGCTTTCCTGTCGATTTACGTTTTTCAATTTCTGATTAAGCGAATTCTCTTTTTGGTTCAACCGGTTTTGAGCGTTGGCTACCTTGTTGTTCTTCTCATTAATCTGTTTCTCGTGCTCCGATTTAAGCTGTAAGAATTTTTCTTTGGCCTGAAGTATTTTGTCCTTCTTGATCACCTCCGCCTCATTCTGAGCATCTTCTAATAATTGGGCCGCTTTACTGCTGGCTCCCTTCTGCAGAAATAGATAGGCCAGTCCTCCTCCCAGGACCAATCCTGCTATTCCCACAATTATCATCATCATATCCATTTTTCTCTGTTTAAGGATTTGCCATTCAATCTGGCAATCCTATGCGTTAAAATAAAAAAAGCCCATACGAAACGTTTTAGTAAACTCCAATAAGTGAAGTATTGGGACGGCTGTCAATGTCGCAAGGTTCCAGTGTCTTCTTTCGAAAATCTCAATACCGGAGTATGATAAGCAGGCCTCCTTTTGACAATAACAAGTTTTATCCCAACGAAAAAAATGTTGAGTTTACAAAACGTAATCGTACGGGCAGTACAATTCGGCTGTTAAGCCTAAATCCATAAGAACGTTATCCGGCTTCTAAACAAGAGTCAATCATTGAACCGATTTCCTCCAACTCTTTACCCAGATCCTTATCATTGGATACTTTCACCACCTTGGGTTCTGAATCCAATGCCATTTCTAAAGCCGACATGGCTAATAAATCTACATAGTCGGTAACCACATAGTTACCTTTTAGCTTATTTATATTATCGTTAATCATTTTTGCGGCCCCCATAACCTTTTCCTCTTCGCTGGAATCAATTTCCAGTGGATAGGTTCTGTTTGCTATTTGAACTTTTATATTAATCTCAGCCATTATTCACTTGCTAATTCAATACAATCGTCAAGCTCTTTCACTAAAGACTCCACTTTTTTCCTAAGTAACTCATTTTTTCTTGATGATTCTGAATCCCCGTTTAGCTTCCCTTCCAGGGAAGAAATTTTGGTTAACAACGATTCATTTTCAAGCTTAAGTTCCTCTAACTGTGAAGACTTCAAGTTATATGCAGTAATTAACTTCTCAACTTTATCTTTAATATGCTTTATTCCTGAAGCACTCATTTTGCCCGTTTTCAAACGACCCACAAATGTATCTGCAAGGATTGGTTATTACAAGTTTTTAAGTCGTTTTTGTGTACATCTGATTAAGGACTCTCAAAAATAGGCACTTACGAATCCTACTTTTGATGCCTGAACATACATAAATGCACAAACTACTTCCTAATCTACTGATTTTCTTATTCTTACTTCACACAACAAAAACCATTGCATCAAGCACCAGCGACACCATTCCAGGCAAAATTGAATTTATTTCTCCGGTGGAAATCCCCATTTCTCTTGCGGGTAATTTTGGTGAACTTCGTCCCGGCCATTTTCATGCCGGATTAGACATTCGGACCCAAGGAAGAGAGGGATTAAAAATTCGTTCGATTTATAAAGGATATGTTTCACGAATTGCAGTTTCATTGTATGGTTATGGTAAGGTGGTATACGTAACTCATCCAAACGGTTATACCAGTGTATATGCACATCTAAGTCGATTTAATGATGAACTGGAGAACTTCATAAAAAATGAGCAATATCGATCCAAAAACTTTGAAGTGGAACTTTACCCTGAAGCTGGTCAGTTTAAATTGAATCAGGGAGATCGTGTTGGTTGGAGCGGAAATACCGGAGGTTCCGGCGGACCACACTTACACTTTGAAATACGAAATACACTGTCCGAAAAACCCATTAATCCACTTCACTTCAATTTTAAAGTAACCGATAACATTGCTCCTACACTAAAACACCTGACCATATATCCACTCAATGAGAATAGCTCCATAGATCACAATGATTTGCAAAAAACCTATAAACTGAGCAAGTCGGGAAACACCTATTACCTAAATGGTGGCATAGTTCCAATTGTAAAAGGGAAAATTGGATTTGGCATTGAAGCTATGGACAAGGTAAATAACAGCCCCTTCTCCAATGGGGTTTACAGTATTGAATTATTAAAAGACAATCAGCGAGTATATTACCATGTAATGGATTCCATTGGATTTGACAAAACGAGGTACATCAATGCACACATGGATTATCACCAAAAGGTAAAAAACAGGAAGAAAGTTCAACGGAGCTACCTCCTGGAAGGCAATAAACTTGATATATACAAGGACCTGGTAAACAACGGACAGTTATTTTTTGTAGATAGCTCAACGCATAACCTGGAATACCGGGTTATGGATTTCTACGGAAACACTTCTACTTTAAAGTTTAAGGTTAAGTCCAATCAACTGGAACACCATGTCATGGTTAAGAAGGAGTCGGTACAAACTCTAAAATACGGAGAGCCCAACTATTTTGAAAATGACAACCTAAGAATTAACATTCCGGCTAGCTGCCTGTATGAAGATACGCCATTGTACCTAAAAGAAGAAAAAGCCATTGGACGTTGCGTTACTCCCAGGTATCATGTTAACCGCCTTTCAGATCCGCTCCAGGATTATATCGACTTATCGATAAATGTAAACTCTATTCCGGAAAATCAACGATCCAAACTGGTTATTGTATCGCTTAATGCTAAATCAGGAATACTGGCAGCAGAAGGAGGTGGTGTTGATTCTAATTGGATTTCAGTTAAAACCAGAAGTTTTGGACCTTATACAGTAATGAAGGACACCATTCCACCTCGTGTAAAAAATACAATAGCCATTAATGGACAAAGCTTTAACGAAAATCAAAAAATCACCTTCTCGGTCAAAGATGACATTTCCGGATTGGGCAGGTATGAGGCTTTCGTAGATGAAGAATGGCATTTAATCGAATATCAAAAAAATAAGAGCAAAGCCTTTTTGAAACTTGATCGGGTTCAAAAAACAGGTTCCAAACATGATTTAAGGGTCGAGTTTACCGACAAGGTTGGCAACAAAACCATTGAACGCTACTACTTCTTTTACTAGGTATCTGACCTTTTTTTGGGAATATTAACCTCAGTGATTTAGATTGTTAAAAAGCATAAGTACCTTTGTATTTGTGAAGAAGGCCTGCACTCTACTCGTTTTTTTGGTACTTGGATTAGCCAGCTTTTCCCAAATTAAGAAGGACAGTAGCCTGTTGCAATTTAGCGGGGTTTTTCTGGATGCCGATAGCCTAACCCCTGTCCCCTGGGTAAACATAGTGGTGGTTAACCGAAACCAGGGAACAACTACTGACTTTAACGGAACCTTTTCCTTTGTAGCTCATGCGGGAGATACGGTACGATTTACTTGTGTAGGCTACAAACCATTTCAATGTGTTATTCCCGACTCTCTAAAAACGAAACGCTACACACTCGTTCAATTGTTTAGTAAGGACACGATAAACCTTCCTGAAGCGGTCATATTTCCCTGGCCTAGTAAGGAACAGTTTAGAGAAGCATTTTTAACTCTACACATTCCCGATGACGACATGGAAAGGGCAAAGAAAAATTTGGAACTGATGGAACGTAAAGCACAATATGAGGAAATTGGTTCTTGGGGAAGCATTAATTATCAGTTGGTAAATCAGGCCTATACGGAAAAGCTTTATTACGCAGGACAGGCGCCTCCGCTTTCCATATTCGACCCTTTTGCCTGGGCATCTTTTTTTAAGGCACTAAAAGATGGAAGCCTCAAAGACCCAAATAAAAAGGACAAGAAAAAGTAGTTTAATTGAATTTTATTTTGTGAATTCTATTAACCGGAATGGCAATCGAATTCTTTAAGTAGACGTAGTTTTTATCGCGATCCCAAATTGTTGTTTCAACCTCGCGAATTTCTTTGTCATCCTCAAAAAATATCAAAACCTTAAACTGTGCAATATTACCGGCGTCCATAGCCTGATTAATATCGTTGGACCTCTTTTTAATTTCTTCGGCAGAATCCAAAACCTCACCTAAAGGAAAGACCAAACTGGGGACCTTTTCCTTCTCGGTATAAGCGACATGAGCAAAAGCGGTAGACATAATATATAGAGTTAATTATTTATATAACAAACGAATCGTCAGACTATTTCCTCCTCGAATTCAATACCCTATTCCAATAGTCTGTGTAAAGTTAAAAAATTGTGAGACTATTAAAACGCTTCGATGTAATTAATTAACGTTCTCTAAGTATTTAATTGTCATATGCCTAATATCATTGGATGAACCTTGTTCCCGATTTGGTATTTCCCAGCTAAAATTCTTCAACACTTCAAGGTTTGACTCTTTTCCTGAAGCCATAAACCGGGAAGTACACACCGAATACATCTTGCCGGTATCAATTGGTTCGCCGTTAAGGAGTACCCTGCCGTTTTCAATGGTAGCGCCAGGAATTTGTAAATATCCACCAGTCCCTTTATTGGTATCCAACCCTATCCACACAATATTAGACAGGTCATCACCTTTTATTTTTGTATAAGAAACTGATCCTCCAAAAGGCAATGCTTTTAAAATATCTCCCTCCGTTATAATACCGGTCAATTGATCATCGTATCGTAGGCTTCCCGAGTTTAACAAGGCAACTTCAGCTTCAGTAAACTCCTTCATAGCATTTGCCACGGCATGACCAAAATTGGTTTGCTGAGCACGAATTACGGTCTCTCGGCATTCCCAGACTGAGTCTCCTTGCCAAACCACCTTATCCAACTGAAAACCTGAAGAACCGGCTCTTTCTTTTGCGAATTCTAACCAGCGGTTCACGACTTCAAGCACCGATTTACTTTCAGGAATGGACGAATTTAGTTTAATCAATTCACTATTGACTTTGAGTCCTTTACTTTCGAAATCATACCTCAAATTGTGCTTCCAAACCGTACGCAAATTAGCATCTGCCTTGGCTACCAACACGCTCCCAACGGTATCCATAAAATGGTAGTGATCGTGCCCACCCATTATTAAAGGCACAGAAGGAAAGCGACTAGCCACTTCGCGATCCTGATTCCTTTCTAAATGAGTCAACAAAAGTGTTTGATCAGCCGAAATAGTGTCCAACACCTTCTTCAAGGTCAACTCAACATTTCCGTAGTGTACAAAATCCTTTTTATTAAATGGTAGAGTAACTCCCACCAGTCCCAGGCTAAACGTATCATTCCCGTCAACGAAATACGCTGTCATGGTTGGGGGTATGCATTTATTTTTTTGCATAAATGGTTCTTTTTTTCCTTGTTGATTGTGGTATACATTGGCTGATATCCATTTAAAAGTGGATTCATCAATCCGGTTTTGAAGTTCTTCTTCTTTAATATCGAATTCGTGATTTCCAAAGGTTACAACATCGACACCCGAGGCATTCATTGCCTCAATCATGTGCCTGCCTTTTATTTTATTTCCGCTGTCATCCTTTAAATTTCCTATTAGGCTGGGGCTCAAAAAATCACCGGCATGTACAACCAAGAGATTGGGATTTTCTTCTCTTAATGAGTCGATCAGGTAAGCCAAACGGGCATAGCCCCCTTCTTTTCCTCCGTTTACCGCAGCGATTTCATACACATCGTTTATGTGTAGGATTACAATATCCATGGATTTCTTTGACGGAATGGAATCACATGAAATGTTGATAATCAACAAAGTCAAGAATAGCGAGTTCAAGAGTGGTTTCATAGTAAAATAAAAACGAAATTTGGCCAAAATTAATAGACAGAAGTTACGAAACTAAAATACCCCTATTTGATTGTTCATCATGAAAAAGCCGAACGTTAAACCGGTTAACATTAAAAAAGTCAATTCCAATGACATAAAAGAATTTCCCGATGTTCTTGCAGTTGAAGAACCCCTGGAAATACGAATTTGTTTTACTAAGAATGGTGAACCACAGGAGAAGAACATATCGGTAACGATGAGAACTCCTGGTAATGACCTGGAACTTGCTATGGGTTTTTTATTCACTGAGGGAATCATTTTTTCCGAAGCAGACGTTGACAAAGTCTGGCATTGCGAAACCGTTGAAAAAGAAGAAGAATACGGCAATGTAGTTAAGGTAAATCTAAGAACAGGACTCGAATTGGATATAAGCAAACTTGAAAGACATTTTTACACTTCTTCCAGTTGCGGCGTTTGTGGTAAATCTTCCATTGAAAGTGTAAGTCAGAATTGTTCTGTTCTACCAGATTCATCATTCAAGATTAAACGCAATATAATATCCAAATTACCCTTGTTACTGGAAGATGATCAAACCATATTTAAACACACTGGCGGAATTCACGCTTCGGCCTTATTTGGTGCAAACGGTGAATTGAAACTGATGCGCGAAGATGTTGGCCGACACAACGCACTGGACAAAATTGCCGGTGCCGCACTTTTTAGTCATCGGTTGCCTCTTTCTCAAAACATACTCCTGGTTAGTGGCAGAGCTAGTTTTGAATTGGTTCAGAAAACACTAATGCTTGGTATTCCGGTATTGTGTGCTGTAGGAGCACCAAGTAGTTTGGCTTATGATCTGGCAAAAGAAAACAACATGACCCTAGTTGGCTTTATAAAAAAAGAGGGGTTCAATATATACTGTGGAGAAGAAAGAATCAGCCCTTTATAAATCGATCACCATTCCTTGTTCGGCCACATTAAAACCAGCATTTTGCACCTGTTTTTGGCTCTTTTTGTCCCACATAACGGGGTTAGTATGGTTAAAATGGATAAAATATATTTTCTTCTTTTCGTAGGTGTTCATACCTTGAAAGCGACTCATACTTTCTTCTATAAAAGGGTGTGGAATTTCGCTCATGTCTCTACCTGGTAGCTCGCCGTTGGAAAAAAAAGTACCATCAATAAAAGCATAATCAACAACCTTAATCAAAGAATCGATGTTTACTTCCCATTTTTCCCACTTATCGATATCTGGAATAAAAACGGCTTTCTTTTTTCCAGAATTAATTATAAAACCAACTGTTTCTGAAAATTCGTCCCGGTGTGGAACCTGAATTGGAACAACCTCCACCCCATTTAAAACGTCAATCCCTTTATTATTCATCAGAGGTTTTAATTCAATGTTTTGCAGTTTAACCAATTGACTCCAGGGACCATTCATCTCCAGAAATGACTGCATCCTCGGCATAGCATACACGACCTGTTTTTGGGTTCCCATAACTTCTCTGCCCAATTGCATTAACCCAGTATAATGCCCAATATGAGCATGGGTTAATAAAATACTCTCTGGAAGTTTTTGCTTTTTATTCCCAACAAATTCATTGATGTTCTTAAGTTGAGCTTTAAAATCAGGAGTGGCATCGAGAATGACAAAGTTCGAATCTTTTACAACGGCAAGACAACTTACCAGTTCCGATTCTGATCCACCAGTGCAACATGTTTTACTACACCCTGCTTGCGGAAATCCGGCATCCTGTGCTACACCGAGCACTACCAGTTGGACTTGTTGTGCATTACAAAGCGATGAGATTATTACTAAAACCAATATCAACAACCGCATCATAATCCAGTCAAATTATATTAGAAGATAAAAACGGGTCTTCCTTTTAGCAATTCTTCAAATTCTGGAGGTCCGCCCAAATGATTCCTTCTAAAGTCATCGAGTTCATCTTTCGTTTCGGCAGAAAGCAATTCTGTAATTTCCTCCATAGCTTCCAGCGAAAGCAGGTAAGGAAATTCACCCAGCAGCATCTTATCTCCTCGGAACAATCCACAAATATTGTATTCAAAGATGTCCTCCCGCGCTGTTCCCTTTACCATGCAGTGATTAAACCAGGCCATTGAATCATTTTGTGACTCTTCTAACTTCATTCGTTGCCGTTCGCCGGTTAAATACTGACTAAAGTAGGTTTCTAACTTAGCCATAGATTCCTTGCTCATGGCTTCATTCATTTTTCGGGCACAGTCGAAGCAAATGGCGTATTCAAACAAAACGTTCTCGTAAGATTCATTTACTCGCTTAAAAGATCTTTCAATTAAATAGGGTTCCCCTGACTCCTTGACTTTTTTTTCACACATACAACAGGTTGTGAACTCACCCATTTCATCAATGGAATGAAATTCTTTTGGAATTTCTACTTCCTGTGGCCAGTGAAAGAATTTTATTTTATCGTCCAATTTAGTTTTTTGTGAAGCCAAAACTAAAATAGATTTTCAAGCCCATTCCGTTAAAAAACATTGTAATCGCATAAAACTCGAAAATCCGTTGCAAAAGATTACCCATTGCGGGACGGATCAATAATTAATAGAATAAATAAGTAGATTTGATACCTTAAAGTTACTCCTATGAAAAAACTATTTACCTCGTTTATTATTATTGTTTTCAGTCACTTGCTTGCTGCGCAAGGTTCGGGCAAATTGTTGGATTATAATGGAACATCTTCCTATGTTTCTTGTGGAACCATAGACTTGAGCGGGCAAGCCCTTACCATGCAGGGATGGGTAAAAGTGGATAATTTTAAAACTTCATTTCCTTACATCACTTCCTTGTGGGGAACTGAAACGGGAAGCAATCAAGCGTTTATGAGGCTAGGAGATGCTTCTTTAGCAGCTGACAAAGTTCAATTTGTCCTTTACGTAAATGGAAGAATTACCAAATTAGATGGATCGAAACAATTGCAAAAAGGTGTATGGTATCACATTGCAGGTGTATACAACGGCAGTGCCATGACAATATATGTCAACGGTATTCAGGACGTTACCCGTTCAGTGTCTGGCCCCATTAGTTCTCGTTCAACCTTTCAAATTGGACAGAATTATGCAGCACAAAGAACCATAGATGGACAAATCGATGAAGTGAGTGTTTTTAAAGCTGCCTTAAGTCAGGCAACTATTCGTAGCTGGATGTGTCAATCCATTAAATCAAGCCATCCCAACTACAGCAATTTAGAAGCTTACTGGAAGTTTGATAAAGGAACTGGCACCTCGGTAACAGATCATTCAACAAAATCACATACCGGAACACTCCAAAATTCACCAGCCTGGCAAACATCCAGTGCAGCTATTGGTGACACAAGCATTGCTGACTATACGGTACCTTATAACTTAAACCTATCTCATGCCGATGGTGATTCAATGGTTGTGGGTTCTGTTATCGGTGGCCCCGGATCGGTTCACCTCTATCGCGTAGATAAAAAACCAAACTCAACCACCTTTCCAAGTGGTGTAACTGTATACGACACCACGAGGTACTGGGGAGTTTTTTACGCTGAAGGCACCAATCCACGTGGAAACATTGCTTATCACTACGCAAACAACAACCATTATAAGAGCACGGGAAGTTGTATGATTGATCTGGCAAGAAGAAATGATAATAGTGGGACTTCATGGACTTTGGTAAATGCTTCCCAAAGCAGCAGTTCACTTAGCAAAACCTCTACTACCAGAAGTGAATTTAATCTTATCTACAGAAGCAACAAAGTGATTCATAAGGATACGGGAAAAACCATCTGTGATGGTGATTCCATAAAACTGGAACACAGTACTACAGGGATGACCTACAAATGGTATAAAAACAACGCATTGATTTCAGGAGCTACAAGTAATGTTCTGCAAGCAAAAACCAGCGGTACCTATTGGTTAACAGCTGGCTTAGGCAGTTGCACCGATACCAGCTTTACCTTTAAGTTAAGTACTCAGGCTAAACCAAATGTAAGTTTATCTCCTATTGGAACATCCTGTCCTGACCAGCAGTTTGATACCATTCAGGGTGGAATGCCAGCCGGGGGTAAATACCTTAACACCTATATATCGGGTAATCTATTTGTGATAAAAACAGCGGGCCCGGGAAGTCATGTCATTACCTACGAATTCACCGATCAATTTGGTTGTAGTGATACTGCTTCTCAAATTAAAGTAGTACATCCCTGGCCTCAGGTAGGAATTAGTGCTATTCCAAAAATGTGTGCCGACTCAGCTTCATTTGCCTTGACCAATGGAACCCCAAGTGGTGGTACTTACTACGTAAATGGTGGAATGGAAACCAACTTTGACGCTAGTAAAGTGGGCGCCGGAAAACATGCTATCAAGTACCAGATAACGGATGGAAACGGATGTAAAAATTCAGACTCCATTGAAGTAACTGTAGTTGGTTTACCCAATGTAGTACTAAACCTTATTAACAAGACGGCATGTGAATACGATGCAAAAAAATCATTGGATGGATCGAATCCAAGTGGCGGTCTATACACTGGAAATGGAGTAAGTGGGTTTGATTTTGACCCTAAAACGGCAGGCCCTGGAAAACACCCAATAACCTATACCTACGAAGACAGAAATACAGGCTGTTCCAACACCGCAGTTGATACATTTACAGTTATTGCGCGCCCTACACGTCCAGTTGTAACCCAGGTTGGAGATTCTTTAAAATCGACCTCGGCAAGTACTTATTTGTGGTACGACAACAAGGGAAATCGTCAGACTGCTTCTACCCAATCGTTTAAACCAAGTGCAAATGGACAATTTTATGTTGTGGTTAAAGAAAACGGATGCCTTTCCAATAATTCCGACACCATCTCCTTTGAATTGACAGGGGTAAAACTATATGGTTATAATAGCCAGGTTCAATTATTTCCAAATCCTGCGAGCGATTTTATAAAGGTAGAAACCGACAAGGAAATCACACTATCCATTTATGATCTAAATGGTAAATTAATGGAATCAAGGACGATTGTGGATCACGATGAAATACCGGTCTCAAGTTTCGATGCCGGAGTTTATATCGTTGAAATTAAACTTGATAACGTTACGGAAAGAAAAAGAATCGTAGTTCAGCACTAGTAAAAAAGGCTATTGGGAACTTGCAATTAATTGCAACTCTCCTAAATATCCTTCAATTTCTTTGAGATGGTTTTCCCACAAGTAGCGTTCTTGGGCTAGCTCTCTACCGTTTTTTTGTATCTGCTCCCACTGGGCTTGGTTCGAAAGCAGTTCTACCACCTGACTTGCAAATTCGTTATCGGTATTGGCTGCCAGGTAGTGTTTATTGTTTTCCACCTCAATACCTTCAGCTCCTATTGCAGTAGAAACAGTTGGGATTCCACGATACAAGGCATTTAAGAACTTTACTTTTATTCCACTCCCAAACCGCAACGGAAGAATAAAAACCCTGGATTTTTTGTAAAACGGTTCCACATTTTCAACAAATCCGGTCAATAAAATACTATCTGTATTTTCTGCGCGTGATTTAATACGCTGATCAGCATCTTTACCAATAATATAGAGTTTGGTTTCCGGTTCTTTCTTCAATATTTCAGGAAATACTTCATCAATAAAGTGGACCAGTCCATCAACGTTGGCCTCCCAACTCAATGTTCCCAAAAACAAAATTATTTTCTCAGTTTTTTCAAATGGAATAATCTCTTTATGGATCAGCTCGTCTTCTCCCAAATGATAGGTTTCGCGAAATTTAGAATCGATAATTCCGAGTGACATAAGTTGCTCAATGTCGTTTGGTGCAGCCAGCACCATATCGGCCCGTTTACAATATTCTTTCTCAGCCAATTCAATTCGCTTGCTTTCCAGGAAGAGGAACTTCCGCTTAATTATGGATTTTTCCACACTGGCAAACCGGTTCCAAAGAACAAACTCTGCATTGTGTTGATGCAGCACTACTCTACCCTTAAAATCTTTAGGAACGTACTGAAACATTTCGTAGTGGTCGACAAACAAAATGTCTTTTCCAACCAACATTTCCTTAATCGTTTTTTTTGCTTCCGACGAGTAGTTGCGGTAGAGGTTTAAAGACTTGTTTCTGAAATAGGAATTAATTAATGCCTTGTACGAACGCCTGATCTCAAATTCCTGGTATTTGAACTCTTTTAATTCTATTCTACGCTCAAACTGATCCTTCCATTTAATGTCCTTTCCTTTGAAAAAACAAAACAGGCTCAATTCAAAAATGCCCGAAAAATGACTCAACATTCGCCAGCTTTTAATAACACCTCCACTAACCGGTGGACACGGCAACTGCGTCGTTATGTAAAGCATCTTTTTCACTGGGATAGCAATTGGGATAAAAGGCAATTCCAAAATAAAAGTATAGTTTTATCTATCATTTCTGGAGAATTGGGATAAAAATTCAACTCCTTAAATTATAAATCGGAGTTAAGAGTTTAATAGCATATGGTAAAAAGTAGATTTGTTAACAGTCAAATTGTAATTCCAACCTTTATCCTGTTCGTTTTATCTTCAATGATCTCCTGTGATTCACCAAAGGAAGAATCAACACCCGTTGAGCAAAAAAAATACAACGTACTTTTTATCTCCATTGATGACCTGAGACCCATGTTAGGAGCTTATGACAACCAACATGTCAAATCTCCAAACTTAGATGCTTTTGCTGCATCCGGTTTTACGTTTAGAAACACTTATTGTCAGGCAGCGGTTTGCGCTCCTTCCCGTGCTAGTTTAATGACCGGGTTACGTCCGGACTCCACTCGGGTATGGCATTTGGGAGACAAATTCAGGGAATTAAAACCCAACGTGACAACCATTCCCCAGCAGTTTCATAAAAATGGCTACCATACCGTTTGTATTGGAAAAATATTTCACAACTACATGCCCGATTCCATTTCGTGGGATGAACCTGATTTAAGGCCTGCTCAATACCTGCGACCCGAATGGTTAAAAAGAGATGGAGAGACTTTTTATGTAAACGAGGAAACCCAACGGCTCCAAAAGATAAAAAGGGACAAAAAGATTGCTGAACGCCCCAATTATTATGCAGATGGCTGGAACAATGGCCCTGCCTGGGAAATGGAAGACGTACATGATACCCTGTATTTCGATGGAGCACAAACTGAATTGGCAAAACGGACCCTCACTCGGCTAGCCGATCAAAAAGAGCCCTTCTTTCTGGCCTTGGGTTATTTTAGGCCCCATCTCCCCTTTGCGGTTCCCAAAAAGTACTGGGGTATGTATGACAAAGACAGCTTGCCGCTGGCTCAAAATCGATTTCTACCCAAGAACTCACCAGTAATGGCCATGAACCTTACCTACGAACTTCGTGGTTACGATGGTTTTTCCCACTTAAAACACCCGAGTCAATGTTCGATTAGCGAAGACACAGCTAAAATTCTGAACCAGGGCTACTATGCCAGTGTAAGTTATGTCGACGAACTGTTTGGACAGGTGATTCAACATCTAAAAGACCTGAAAATATATGACAATACCATTATCGTGGTTTGGGGAGATCATGGATGGAAACTCGGTGAACATAACAGCTGGTGCAAACAAACCAATTACGATATTGATATTCACGTGCCACTGATGGTACATGTTCCCGAGCAACCAAACGCCGGAGAACAAACTTTTGAGATTACCGAATTGGTTGACATCTTTCCTTCGCTATGCGAAATGGCTGAAATTGATGCACCATCATACATGCAGGGAAAAAGTTTTGTCCCCTTAATGAGTGAACCAAAAAGGCTCTGGAAAAAGGCGGCTTTTAGTCAATTTCATCGCCGACCCAAGGTTACCCCTGACGGAAAACGTTACATGGGCTACTCCATTCGTACCAAAACCCATCATTACATTGAATGGTATACCTGGGACCATAAACAGGGAATTCGTGGTGAACTCGCTGCTACTGAACTTTACGATATGGTAAATGATCCACAGGAAAATGAGAATGTAGTAGAAATAGGAGAAAATAACGCAATAATTTCGGACCTGGCCAGGCAATTGAGCCTTGGCTGGAAGTATGCGCAAGCCGAAATCTAAATGCAATTGAGTTCTAATTTAAAGTCTAAATTTGAATGGCGTACGCTCAATTGGATGAGCAAACATTAATTTTTTTATTCCATAAACTTAATACCAAATAACAATGAAACATTTATTAGCAATCGTAATCCTACTATCTTCCTTCCATCTGGTTCAGGCACAAGACACACCCATGCAAAAAAAGATCAGGCAAATGCTGGAATTATCCGGTTCTGCTGAATTGGGTATTCAGGTAGCCACTCAAATGGCCAGCTCTTTCCAAAAAGCTTACCCTGACGTACCTGAGAAGTTTTGGGATGATTTTTTGGCTGAAATCGATGCCGATGAATTGATTGATCTGGTAATTCCAATCTATGAAAAGTATTATACCGAAGAAGATGTAGATGGATTAATTGAGTTTTACAAATCTTCATTGGGAAGAAAGATGGTAAGAATGAATCCAAAGATCAGCAGTGATTCCATGGAAGCCGGAAGAGCATGGGGTGAGAAAATTGGAAGACGGGTTGCAGAAAAAATGAGGAAAGAAGGTTACTTTGATTAGGACATTCGTTGTTCTGTTGCTTTCTTTTAACTAACCATAGTGGTAGTGACTAATATGCTATGTATAAGATAGTTCAGTATACATTTTATCCATTTATTGTTCTCACAGCCGTAGGATTAACTGTACTAGCCATTCACTCGGTTGATCGGATTTATTTAACCTTTATTCCAGGAATACTATCTATAGCATTTTCGCTACTATTCATTTTCTGTGAACATAGCATGCCATACAGACTGGTTTGGAAAGAAACACAAGGTGATTTCCTTGCGGACATTCTTCAAACCTTCGTAACCCTTCCCTTAGCTTACCGATTAACCGAAGTATCCATCCCTGTATTGATTCTATATTTTTCGACTGAGTATACCAGGGTTTTTAATTCTGAATCTTTTTTTGCTGCAAACGATCTGCTTCTCAATGCAGCAATGGTACTGATCGTATGCGAGTTTTTTTACTACTGGGTTCATCGCTTAAGCCATACCATACCTACTCTATGGAAATTACATTCGGTACACCACGGAGCTCCAAGAGTGTATTGGGCCAACTCAGGCCGTTTTCATTTTTTGGATGCACTTTTAGGAGCTTTTGCATACATGCTTCCCATTTTCATTTTAGGCGTACCCATGGAAGTAAGTATTGTGGTTATTAGCATTTTGGCCATTACCGGCTTTATGGAACATACCAATATCGACTTTCGGACTGGGATTTTAAACTACCTTTTTAATACCGCTGAGCACCATCGTTGGCATCATTCCGAGGTTCTTGATGAATCGAATAAAAACTTTGGTAAGGTACTTATTGTCTGGGATCTTATTTTCGGTACATACTATTTGCCCAATAACAAAGAAGTGCAAGAAGTGGGAATAAAAGATGAAAAGGTTCCCGTTTCTTTCATTGGTCAATTGAAATACCCTTTCCAAAAAAATTGATCGGGGTTTCATGGTTAATTCTTTAAAGATCTAAAGAATAAAATGCCATTTCGTGTTCTAATTATTGGTGTTTATAAAATGATCTTACCCATTGTTAATTTTCACTCCATTTTTCCTATCAATATCATTGGTTATTTGACCATTAACGACTAAATTGCAACACATATTTTTCAGCCTATGAACACTAAACTACAGGAGCTCGCAGACAAGATTTATCGTGAGGGGATTGAGAAAGCACAGCAAGAATCGGAAACTATATTAGCTAATGCCAAGGCTGAGGCTAAAAAGATAATAAGTGAAGCGGAAAAAAAGCGCGAATCTATTCTTATCAATGCGGAAGAAGAAGCCAATAGTTTCAAAAAGAATATTACCTCTGAGGTACAACTAAGTGCACGGCAGCTAGCCGAAAAACTCAGACAGGATATTCGGGAAATGCTTCATGGAAAAATTATTGAATCTCCGATCTCCAATACTTTTTCTGATCCTGAGACACTGAAGAAACTGATAAGCAAGTCCATCGAATCGGTTAAAATTACAGAAGATGGAAATGTACGAATTGCATTGAGCGACAAAGACAATGAAAAAATTGGTGAGTCAATTAAAAACGATATCCGCAAACAATTTAACTCAGGTGTTCTAATCACCCAGGATAAAACAATCAAACAAGGATTTAAAATTGGACCCGAAAACGGTAACTACTTAATCAGTTTTACAGACGAAGATTTCAATAATCTGTTTGGACAGTTCTTGAGAAAAGAAACACATGAAATCATTCACGGATAAACTTAATGACTAAGAACTATTACGGATTGGTGAGTGGCTTACAAAACTTAGTTGTGGGCAAAAAGGATGACCTGTCTCCTGCTGACTTCCGCGATTTTCTCTCGGCCCAACTTTTACCCGAAGACTATTATCAACTCCTCCTGCTCTATTACAAATACGATAATCAGAATTTTACTGAAGCCTATTTCAAAACCAATGAGTTCAATTCAAATGGGAATTTGAGTGAAGAAGAGCTGGGTGGAATTTTTAAAAACAAATATTCAGAAGACATCTATTTTTCAGTCCTGTTGGATAAAATTGACCTGGAGCAAAACAACTTAACCCGCTTCGAATTAGAGCACATTTTAACCCAACACTATTACGACTTTGTAGCTGAAAATGGAATTGATTTTTTAGTTCGATGGTCCGAATTTGAGCTAACCCTGCAAAACCTGACTGTAGTATATGCACTGCGAAATTTGAAAATTGACGATGACAACCAATTCATTAAGGGTGGCTATTTCAGTGGATTGGAACTTAAGAGAATAAATGTAGCTGACCTGGACAGGCAATACCCACACTTAAAAAGAAAATACGAGGCCCTTGAAATAACTGATCCGATCCAGCGAAAACTAAAGGTAGATCAAATCAAATGGGATTTTTTGGACGAAAACTCTTTCTTCCAATATTTTACTATTGAAAAAATCCTGGCATACACCATCAAACTAAACCACCTGGAGGTTTGGAAGGAAATAGACAATAATGAAGGAAGTATTTTGCTCGATAATTACGTACAGCAAGTAAACAATGAACTGGAAACCTTAATTCAATGACAACAGGAAAAGTTACTGGAATAATAGCAAACTTGGTAATGGTGGAAGTAAATGGCCCTGTTGCTCAGAACGAAATATGCTACCTCGTCCTCGGAGAACTAAAGCTGATGGCTGAGGTAATAAAAATTGTAGGAAGCACTACCTATGTACAGGTATTTGACAGTACACGAGGAGTTCAGACTGGAACAAACGTAGAATTCTCAGGCGATCTGCTTGAGGTTGAGCTTGGACCAGGTATTCTTTCTAAAAACTACGATGGTCTCCAAAACGACCTAAATAAACTGGATGGGATTTTCCTTCAACGGGGTGTTTCGAGCTCGCCGCTGGATGCGGATAAAAAATGGAACTTCAAACCCATTGCCAAATCTGGCGATACCGTGGAGGCGGCTTCTTGGTTGGGAGAAGTGGGTGAAAATCGACTACCTCATAAAATAATGGTTCCATTTAAAATGGAAGGAAGCTACACGGTAAAGGAAGTTAAACCGGAAGACGAATACCAGATTTATGATACCATTGCTGTTATTACCGACAACAATGGAACCGATCACAACATAACCATGTCTCAAAAATGGCCCGTAAAGTTGGCCATAAAAGCATATAACAACAAGCCTCGGCCAAGTAAATTATTGGAAACCGGAGTGCGGGTTATCGATTCTTTGAACCCCATGCTGGAAGGAGGAACCGGATTTATTCCCGGGCCATTTGGATGTGGAAAAACGGTATTACAGCACGCTTTATCAAAGCAGGCCGATGCCGATGTGGTAATAGTTGCGGCTTGTGGAGAACGGGCCAACGAAGTGGTAGAAATATTTTGGGAATTTCCTACGCTTGTCGACTACCGAACCGGAAGGAAGTTAATGGAAAGAACTACCATTATCGCTAACACATCGAACATGCCTGTAGCAGCAAGGGAAGCTTCCGTATACACTGCCATGACTTTGGGAGAATATTACCGAGCCATGGGATTACGAGTTCTATTGCTCGCTGATTCAACATCCAGATGGGCACAGGCACTTAGGGAGATGAGTAATCGCCTGGAAGATTTACCCGGACCAGATGCATTTCCAATGGATCTATCAGCCATTATCGCTAACTTTTATGCCCGGGCCGGAATTGTTGAACTCAACAATGGAAAACCCGGTTCAATTACCTTCATTGGAACCGTTTCTCCAGCGGGAGGTAACTTAAAAGAACCGGTAACCGAATCGACCAAGAAGGCAACCCGTTGTTTTTATGCTCTGTCTCAACAAAGGGCTGATAGTAAAAGGTATCCGGCCATTGATCCGGGATTAAGCTATTCCAAATACAATGAATATCCCGAATTTCAGGAATTCATGAAAAGTCAGGAATTAGAATCTTGGGTAGATAATGCGAACCTAATGACGAACTACCTTCAACGCGGTAAGGAAGCAAGTGACCAAATAAACATATTGGGCGACGACGGTGTACCGGTTGGTTACCACGTTCACCATTGGCGTGCCGAACTAATTGATTTTGTGGTTCTGCAGCAAGATGCATTTGACCAAATAGATCAGATGTGTCCGCTAAAACGCCAAAAATACATGGTTGAAAAGGTGCTCGATATATGCTCGGCAGAATTCGACTTTAATCATTTTGAAAAGGTTGGTGAATTGTTTAAAAAGCTCATTAACGCCATGAAACAGATGAACTATTCGGAGTACCTGTCAGAAGATTTTAGGAAATACGAAGGAGAAGTTGATATACTGGTTTCCGAATTTCAAGGTTCAACCCTAACCCAAGCAAGTGTATAGTATGGAAATAACAGCAACATTTCAAAAGAAGTACACTCAAATTGAAGACATCAATAAAGCGACTTGTACGTTAAGAGCCACTGGAGTAGGAAATGAAGAACTGGCTCTGGTAGGTAACAAACTATCGCAGGTTGTTAAGATTATTGGAGACAAAGTAACGCTCCAGGTTTTCTCAGGAACAGAAGGAATATTTACTGATTCTGAAGTTGTTTTTCTAGGCAAAGCGCCTACCATGAAAGTGAGCGAAGACCTGGCAGGACGATTTTTCAATGCGATGGGAGATCCCATTGATGGAGGGCCTTCCATTGATGGCGAAGTAAGAGAAATTGGTGGCCCTTCGGTAAATCCCGTAAGAAGGCTTCAACCCAATAAATTAATTGCTACCGGAATTGCAGGAATCGACTTAAACAACACCCTGGTTGCCGGACAGAAAATTCCATTTTTCGCCGATCCGGATCAACCCTACAATGAGGTTATGGCTAATGTGGCTATGCGAGCCAAGGCCGATAAGATTATTTTGGGTGGTATGGGATTAACCAACGATGATTACCTGTATTTCAAAAGTGTGTTTCAAAATCAGGGTGCACTCGATAGAATAATCTCTTTTGTAAATACTACTCAAAACCCACCGGTAGAACGACTGCTAATTCCAGATATGGCGTTAACCGCAGCCGAGTATTTTGCGGTAGATAAAAACGAAAGCGTACTGGTGCTGTTAACCGACATGACCCTTTTTGCCGATGCCCTGAGTATAGTGAGTAACCGGATGGATCAAATTCCTTCCAAGGACAGCATGCCTGGTTCGCTATACAGTGATTTAGCCAGGATTTATGAAAAGGCTGTTCAATTTCCAAACGGAGGTTCCATTACCATTATTGCAGTAACTACCCTATCAGAAGGAGATATCACGCATGCGATTCCCGATAATACCGGATATATAACCGAAGGGCAATTGTTTTTGCGTAAGGATTCGGAAATTGGTAAGGTAATCGTAGATCCGTTCAGAAGTCTCTCGCGATTAAAACAATTGGTTATTGGTAAGCAAACCCGGGAAGATCACCCACAGGTAATGAATGCGGCCGTTCGCTTATACGCTGATGCAGCAAATGCAAGAACCAAACTGGAGAATGGGTTTGATTTGACTGATTACGATTCCAGAACATTGGCGTTCGCTAAAGAATATTCGAATGAGTTATTGGCCATTGATGTAAATGTGGTGGTAGAAACCATGTTAAACAAGGCCTGGGAATTATTTTCCAGACACTTTCAAAAGGAAGAGTTGGGGCTTAAACAGGAATTAATAGATAAATACTGGAAGTAAAATTCTATAGGAAATAAGTTGGCCATAAAATTTCAATACAATAAAACTAGTCTTCAGACACTAAACAAGTCCCTGAAAATGAGGAATATGGCACTTCCCATAATCAAGAACAAAGAAAGTGCATTGCGCCTGGAGGTAAAACGAACCAAGGGAGCTCACACGGCAAGTCTTGAACTGGAAAAAGAACAACAAGCAGTATTGGATAAGTACAAAAAGCTCTGGAGTCAGTTCAATTTCAATTTGGTAAAGGTTGAGGAAACTAAGCTGAGCAACAGAAAAATTGCGGGGGTCCGAATTCCTATTTTGGAGGAAGTCATTTTTAAAACACCCGAAACCTTTTGGTTCAATCAATGGGTTTGGGTTTCGGAAGCTGTTTTAGACTTGAGAAAACTTACCCGATTGCAAATTGAAACCCGGGTATTGCAACTTCAACTCAACACACTTGAACACGAAAGAAAAAGAACAACGCAAAAAGTAAACTTATACGAGAAGGTTCAAATTCCCGAAATTGAATCGGGCATTAAGAAAATAAAGCGTTTCCTGGAAGACGAAGAGAATCTAAGCAAGGCCGCTCAAAAAATGGTTAAATCACGAAATGCAGCAGCATGATTGTACCTATGCTTAAATATAGCTTTGTTGTTTTCCATAAGGATTATGATGAATTTATACAGAACCTGCGGTCTGTTGGACAATTCCACATTAAGGAAGTAAATGACCTTCCGAAGTCCACAAAATTGGCAATACGCGACACTCAGCAGCTAAACGAAATACTGGACTATTGCAAAGTAGAACAAGATATCACTGAACAATCTGGAAGGGAATTACCTTCCATGGTAACCAACGATTGGAGAGAGGCTATTCAAGCCCTGGAGCAAAAAGAAAAAGAAATTCGGGGACTACGGCAGGAGGTTTTTCTTCTGGAGAATACGATCGGGAAGTTTTCTTCCAAGAAAATAATACAGCTTTATAGCTATGGAATTTATTGCTACCTGTTTAGTTGTAAGCCAAATAAATTTGACGAAGAATGGAAAACCAAGTACGGTGCTGAAATAGTTAATGACAGTGGCCGGAAAACTTATTTTGTTGTTTTTTCTGAATCCGATGAAAGGCCAGATATTGACGCACAACATGAATTATTGCCAGGTAAAGGAACAATAGAAATTGAGGCCTTGAAGGAGGCAAAGCAAAAAGAAATTAAGGAGCTTCAGGATCAACTGGATTTTATTCAGGAGAATAATATTCATGACCTGCAGTACACTATAAATCAGTTGAACAATAGTATTCAACTCGATGCTGCGAGTTCGCAAAGTAATCAAAGGGGAGACGGAAGTATTCACTATCTGGAAGCCTGGATTCCTGAAGAAAACTCAGAGCAAGTGAATCAGATATTGGATGATCACAGTGTTTATTACGAAACATCGGAACCGGATTTAGCGGAAAAAAACCCAATCCTGTTAAACAATGGGAATTTTGGAAAACTCTTTGAGCCCATTGGTAGTCTGTTTTCTTTACCCAGCTATGCCGAACTGGACCTCACTCCCCTATTTGCACCCTTTTTCACTCTATTCTTTGGTTTCTGTTTGGGAGATGCCGGATATGGGTTGCTCATTGTGTTGGGAATGACCTTGTTTGGGAAAAAATTGGGTGAGCAAAACAAAGGCATTGTTCGCTTGGCTCAAATACTTGGATTAGCAACTGTTGTGTTTGGAGTCATAACAGGTACAATGTTCGGGATAAACCTGGGCCACGAAGACTCTACCCTCTTACCACTCTCCATTAAAAGGTTATTTCTAGATTCGGATAACTTGTTTAATCTCTCTCTGGCCATTGGAGGCTTTCAAATTGTATTTGGTATGGTAGTAAAAATGGCCAATCAATACAAGCAAAACGGTTTTGTCTATACGCTTTCAACCTTTGGTTGGATCTTATTGACCATAGGCATAGCCGTTTATTTCCTTGCTTTTCCCGGGATACCAGCCTTATCAACCATATTCGCTGGGATTGCCCTCATTCTTTTCTTCAACGACCCAAAAGCAAATATTCTTACTCGCTTTGGAAAAGGGCTTTGGGAACTTTATGGAATTACAGGAGTTTTTGGCGATCTGTTATCCTATATCAGACTTTTTGCGCTTGGATTAAGCAGCTCTATCCTCGGGTTTGTTATTAACGATATTGGTCTTTCCTTTATTGATAGTGTTCCTATATTGGGACCTATCTTGTTTATCATATTTATGATCATTGGGCACAGCCTCAATATTTTTATTGCAGGTTTGGGGGCGTTTGTACATCCAATGCGCCTCACCTTTGTCGAATTTTATAAAAACGCCGGATTTGCAGGAGGCGGAATGAGATATAAACCTTTTAAAAAAGAAATAACTTAAAACAGAACATATGACAACAGCAATTATACTCGCATACACCGGACTAGGATTAATGATTGGCTTAGCAGGAATTGGAAGTGCTATAGGTGTTTCCATTGGTGGAAGAGCAACTTTGGGTGCTTTGAAGAAAAATGAAGATGCCTTTGGCTCTTATATGCTGCTTTCCGCATTACCTGGTACGCAAGGTCTGTACGGTTTTGCAGGCTTTTTTATTGTAAACAACAAATTGCAATCTTTAAGCGAATTAACGGTTCAGCACGGTGGTATTGTATTCGCCGCAGGGCTGGCCTTAGGCCTGGTAGGATTAATTTCCGGGATGAAACAAGGTGAGGTCTCTGCACAAGGAATTGAAGGTATAGGTTCAGGGTACGATGTATTTGGTAAAACCATGGTACTTGCAGTATTTCCAGAATTGTACGCAATTGTTGCTTTTGCGGCTACATTCCTGCTTGCCAATGCACTGGTTTAAGATGAAAGGTAAGGTATGAATGACAATCAGATTAAAATCCAGTTTTTAGGGGGAGCAGGAACCGTAACCGGATCGAAAACGCTTCTTACGACTGACCAACATTCCCTAATGGTTGATTGTGGTTTGTTTCAGGGATTAAAAAACCTAAGGCTTAAAAACTGGTCGGAACTTCCCATTGAGGAATCTTCGGTTAATGACGTCATTCTTACCCATGCACATCTCGATCATTCAGGTTACTTACCACTTCTGGTTAGAAACGGGTTTTCCGGAAAAATCCACTGTACTCAGGCAACCAAAAAATTAGCTGAACTCATTTTGTTCGATAGTGCACACATTCAGGAAGAAGACGCGGAAAAAGCAAACCGGCTACACTACACTGCTCATAAACCTGCCAAACCTCTATACACTACCAATGATGTTGAGGCCTGTTTAGGACTATTCGAAGTACACAATTATGGAGAATGGATTATTCTCAACAAGGATTTCAAATTCGTATTGCACAATGCTGGCCATATCGCGGGAAGTGCCTGGACCGAAATTCGATCTTATGGTAGGAAAATTGTCTTCTCCGGAGATTTGGGCCGAAGTAAACCTCAATTGTTGCTCCCTGCTCATCGGTGTGAGGAAGCGGATTATCTTGTAATTGAGAGTACCTATGGGCGTAGAGAACATGAAAAGGAAGACCCAAAAGCTGAGTTAGAGAAAATAATCAACACGACTTTTCAAAATGGGGGCAATGTATTAATCCCCGCGTTTGCTGTTGAACGAACTCAAGAAATCTTACATTATCTGGGTGAATTGCTGGTAGAAGGTAAAATTCCAAAAAAGAAAATCTACATCGACAGCCCTATGGCTATTTCGGCAACCGAAATCTTTATGGATTTTGATTTTCGCCGACCTATTGAAAAAGAAATATTGGAGATACTTTCCAAATTGGTTCATGGTATTCGGGATGGAGGAGCTTCCAAAAGAAATGTGGAAAGCGATGAGCAAAAAATTGTTATCGCTGGTAGTGGAATGTTAAGCGGGGGTAGAATTCTAAATTACCTGGAACGACACGTTGGAGATTCTTCATGCTCCATTGTTCTCACTGGGTTTCAGGCCGAAGGAACCAGGGGGCGCCAGTTGCTTAATGGCATGCCTGAACTGAAGTTCTTTGGGAAATACCATCGTGTATTTGCTAACATTCACCTATTAAAAAACATGAGTGCCCACGCTGACCAAAAAGAATTGCTGCTTTGGATTAAGCGAATGTCAAAAAAACCAAAACGAATTTTTATTAATCATGGAGAACCTGTATCGGCTGATTCGTTACGAGTAAAAATTCAGGATGAACTGGGAATCATTTGTGAAATTGCCGAGGAAAACAAGGATTACATTTGTTAATTCTTAGGCTTTACTGCGATTAAATAAAAATGAGAATAGAACTGGCTTTGTTCTTGAATTAATCGGAGACATCGAAAAAAACACCTTTTTAGCTCTCTATCCAAACCTATTATTGAAAGTTGCATTACTTTTCAAAGTTTTACTATAACTATACTATCATCTTAACAAGACTACTAGGCATATTATTGACCTTTATTCTGGTATTCCATTTTAATGCCAATGCCACGAATTATACCTCAGAGGCAAGTGGGGGAGACTGGGAAACAAACGGAACCTGGGTTGGTGGATCCGCTCCAGGAACGACTTTATCCTCGGGAGACTCTGTGTTTATTGTCTCTTCGGTTACTTATGTCTCGGATTTAAAAATAAATGGTGTAGTGGTTATTAGCTCCGCAGGATCACTTAAAGGATATACGAAAACTATTAAAGTTGGAAATGGGTCCAACAGTGGGGAACTATACAACAGCGGAGTTATTAATGCAAAAAAAGTAGAGGTTAAGGGATTGGATAAAACTTACGTTTCTGGTATACCCTACCTGTATAATGCCGATACAATTGTTACTGGTAAAATGCATAGCGGAACGAATAGTGAAGCAGGAACTAGTTCTTCCGGAAAAACAACCAATGCAACTACAGGTTACATTTTAATATCCAGTACGCTGGGAGATGCCAAAGGAGAATTACACGTTGATGGGGAATTAGAAAACTGTGGAATTATTGAAGCGGAGACCAAGTTCAAAGTACATGGTTCATCCGTTTTATGTTGTGGTGCAATATATACACCATTGGTAGAGTTTGATATAAATAAGGACCGACCTGGAACTTTGGGCTGCATTAATATTTGTACGACTTCAGGTAGTTCTACTGAACCAACTTATGAAGTCAAAGATGGTACTTCCAGGTCATCTCTGGTCAATTTCACGGACAATGAAGGTTCAGGTAGTGGAGGTTTTCACACGGATACCGACTTTTCCATTGACTCCAACAATACCTATAGCTGTGGTACCTCTCTAACCGGTGCAACCTGGGGTGGTTTAGGGTCTGATCCACTTCCTGTGGAATTAACTTCGTTTACAGCGTACAAGGAAGGTAATCATATTGTCCTGACGTGGAAGACTCAATCGGAATTGAACAACGATTTCTTTACCCTGGAAAGAAGTCATAACGGACAGATTTGGTCATTTGTTAGCGAACTTAAAGGGGCCGGAAACTCCAATACAACCCAAACATATTCTGCTACCGACCGCATCGATTTTCCCAACATCATGTATTATCGGTTGTCCCAGACTGATTTTGATGGTAATAAAACCTATTTCCCTCTAAGGAGCATAGAAATTAATGCTACAGCAAGTACATTCCAATACGCTCTTTTTCCAAATCCGGCAAACGAACAACTTCATATTTCCGGCGAAATTTCTGAGGTTGAAGAAATAATGATCCTGGATGAAACCGGTCGGGTAATGCCCAATAACTGGAGCAAGTATGAAACCGAAGCTACCATAGACGTTTCAAATTTTAAAACAGGCGTTTATACTATCCATATTGTACGAACCAACGGTGTAGAAAATCATAGAGCCATCATTAGCAATCTCTAGGCATTTCCAACGATCTAAAACAATTCATTTTTTCGATTGTATTGTAAGGCATTAGGCATTTAATAAAATACAACAACACATCTCGATGCTTCAAAGTATATTTGCATCGAATTTCACGCTGCTGAATGGCGGATGGAAATTGATACTAAATGAGACACAAGGATTTAAAGAACGGAATCGTTAACGGAATGGCAGATCATGATATTGAATTGGACACCATTGGTGACAACCATATATCTACAAGTGTAGATACTCCACTCCGAGAAGATGCTTTTGAATTATCGAACGATGAAAAGATAAAAAGCATCGAAAAAGACTTTGCGAATATTATGTACACCATGGGTCTGGATATGACCGACGATAGCCTTAAGGGAACTCCCAGACGTGTTGCAAAAATGTTTGTCAATGAAATTTTTGGCGGAATTCAACCTATGAATAAACCAAAGGCTTCGACCTTTGAAAATAAATACCAATACAACGAAATGTTGGTAGAGAAAAACATTGTGCTATACTCTACCTGCGAGCATCATTTTTTACCCATTGTGGGTAAAGCACACGTCGCCTATATTTCTAATGGAAGAGTCATTGGTTTATCGAAACTGAATCGTATTGTCGAGTATTATGCGAAACGCCCACAAGTGCAGGAACGATTGACCATGCAGGTTGTTAAACATATTCAGCGAGAGTTAAAGACTGAAGATGTAGCTTGTATCATTGATGCCAAACACCTTTGTGTTAATTCCAGGGGAATCAAAGACATTGACTCCAGCACAGTAACCGCAGAATATGGCGGTCGATTTAAAGAAAAGGATGTAAAACGCGAGTTATTGGATTATATCCAAATGGAACTCAAGCAATAATTTCCAGCAACCTATGGCGCTGTACGATAAATATCCAGTTGCGATATTCAATTCACTAGGAAAAAAGAAAGAAAAATTTGAACCAATAAATGCTCCGCGAGTAGGTCTCTATGTTTGTGGGCCAACCGTATACAACGAAGCGCACCTTGGAAACGTACGATCATTCCTCACTTTTGATGTGGTATGGAGATACCTCGAACATTTAGGATATAAAGTTCGGTACGTCCGAAACATAACCGATGTAGGGCATTTGGTAAGCGACGCTGACGAGGGGGAAGATAAAATTGAAAAGCGAGCCCGTTTGGAGGAACTGGAACCCATGGAGATTGTTCAGAAATATACCAACGGTTTCCATTATGTGACCCATCTTTTTAATCTCAAGGATCCCAGTATAGAACCAACTGCTACTGGTCATATTCAGGAGCAAATTGAAATGGTAAAACGTATCATTGACAATGGCTATGGCTACGAAGTCAATGGGTCGGTCTACTTTGATGTGAAGAAGTTCTCTGAAAAATATGACTACGGAAAGCTCTCGGGAAGAAAGGTAGATGAATTACTGGAGCAAACCCGCGACAACCTGGAAGGGGGTAATGAAAAGCAGTTCTTTGCCGATTTTGCCATTTGGAAAGGGGCGTCAGAAAACACACTAATGAAGTGGAATTCTCCCTGGGGGCAGGGAGTACCCGGCTGGCATTTGGAATGTTCCGTTATGAGTACCAAGTACCTCGGCGAACAATTTGACATACACGGAGGCGGAATGGATTTGAAATTTCCGCACCATGAGTGTGAAATAGCCCAAAGTGTAGGAGCCGATGGAACAGAACCGGTGAGGTACTGGATGCACGGGAACATGCTTACGGTGAATGGTACCAAAATGAGTAAGTCCCTTGGAAATTCGTTTCTCCCATTGGAACTCGTCGCAGGAGATCATCCCCTATTGGATCAGGGGTATTCACCCATGACAGCTCGATTCTTTATGCTTCAGGCCAACTACAGAAGTACCCTGGATTTTAGTAATGAGGCACTAAAAGCGGCTGAAAAAGGCTATAAACGATTAATGAACGCATTGAAATCATTAAATGGTCTTAGCTTTGAAAACCAGGGAAAAACGGACTACGGCCTGGACGATGAAATCAACAAACAATGCGAACAGGTGTACGTCGAAATGAGTGATGATTTCAATACACCAAAAGCAATAGCTGTTTTGTTTGAGCTGGTTAATAAGATCAATGCATTTGAAAACAATCAACTCAATTTGTCATCGATCAAGGAAAGCACCTTCGACACTTTAAAAAAGGTGTTTAATTCAATGGTAACGGATGTTCTTGGATTAATGGACGAATCGGACGGAGAAAGCAATAAGCTTCAGGAGGTAATGAACTTTTTAATCAATATGAGGGATGAAGCTAGGGCCAATAAAAACTGGGAATTGTCTGATAAAATTAGGGATGACTTAAGTGAACTGGGTATCACGCTGAATGACGGAAAAGATGGAAGTTCGTTTTCTATTAACTAAATGATTAAAATCTTATGAAAAGGCTAATTTTTATTCTCACTCTTTCATTCTTTACTCTTGCTACATTTGCTCAAGAAAACTACAAATATGCTAACCTGATGGCGATAATGGCAACCAAATCGATCACGTTCCATACTGCACAGGAGTCCAAAATACTGCAACCAAAAGAAAGCAGGGTTCAGACTTCAGATATTCTTCAGGCCATCAATGATTTAACAAACAATCATGGCTGGGTTGTAGTTGATATGGAAGCGGTACCAGCTGGAATTAATACCAGGCTTATTTACTTATTAAGAAGAGAAAAAGAATAAATGATTCTATCCGGCAACGAAATAAAAAAACAACTTGGGAAGAATATTTTCATTGAACCATACCAGGAAAGTAGACTCAATCCCAATTCATACAATTTAAGCCTTCATGATCGATTATTGGTTTACGATACTCCTGTGTTGGAAATGAAAAAGCCAAACCCAACCAAGGAGTTATTCATTCCCGAAGAAGGATTGGTTCTGCAACCTGGAAAACTATACCTGGGCAGAACGGCGGAGCACACCAGAACAGAAAGTTATGTTCCTATGCTGGAAGGCCGCAGTAGCATTGGGCGATTGGGTTTGTACATTCATGTAACCGCTGGCTTTGGAGACGTTGGTTTTTCAGGTTTTTGGACACTGGAAATTCATTGCGTAGAACCCATAAGAATTCATGCTGGTGTTGAAATTTGCCAAATTTATTATCACAGTATCGAAGGTGATTTTGATAAGTATGTGAGCGGTAAATACCAGGACAATCATGAAGTACAGCCCAGTATGTTGTACAAAGATTTTGAATAGTTCAGAGCATCACGCATAGAATAAATTCTATGTGAAAAATATTTCATCGTTGAAAACACTTGAGAAAATAGTAGCGTTTCCATTGCTTATGTTGATCAAGTTCTATCAATTTGCCATTTCTCCCTATTTGGGCTCAAATTGCCGTCACTACCCCACCTGTAGCAATTATGCGGCAGAGGCTATAAGAGTTCATGGGCCGCTAAAAGGTACCTGGTTAGGTTTTCTACGGATTATTAAATGCCATCCCTGGGGAACGAGCGGTAACGATCCGGTACCTCCAAAAAAATAATTATAATAAATTGGTGCTGATCTACTGTTAATGATCGTGGTCCTGCACCCGATCAATGTGATAAGGTTCAATTATATTACCATCTTCATCTTTGAGAACTGTAAAAAGGTCGAATTCAACTGCGGAAATGTTAATGGTGTTGTTTTTAAAATAGTATATGCCACCCCAGGGATGCTTTACTTTCCAATAGATATCTCCCCTACCATCCTTAACCACCACACGTTCGGTAATCTCCTTATTGCCCTTCATGTATATCTCTTCGGTAACTCCTTCCGGATACTCCTGTGCAATGGCCTTGCTAACTCCGGGCTCGTGCATATCCCAGTCGTGATGCTCTCCAATACTGGTTGACTTGGGGTTTTGTTTCATGGCAGCCTGGTCTAGTTTGGCATGGATATCGGCCTGTTTGTCCTCTGATTTTGAGGTCTTCTTAGCACTTCCATGCATGGCAGCCTTTTTCTTCTCGTTTTGATGTTTAACTGAAACCGCGGCAACGGTTGGCGACTTAACTTCCACTTTGGGTTTTACCGGTTCTTTTTTCTTTTCTACCGGCTTTTTCTTCGGCTCTTCCTTCTTTTCCTTTGGTTTCGGGTCCTCTTTTGGTTTCTCCTTCACCTCTTCTTTCTTTGGTTCCTCCTTTTTTGGTTCGGTCTTTTTCGGGGCAGCGGCTAAAGCAGCTTTTGCTTTTTGTTCCTCTTCTTTCTGCTTGGCTTCTTCCTTTGCTTTTTTCTCAGCCTCAGCCGCAGATGCCTTTGCTTTCTGTTCTTCTTCTTTAGCCAACTTGGCTGCAGCAGAAGCTTCGGCGGTCTTTTTTGCCTCCTCCTCTTCTTGTTTCTGTTTATCCTCTTTTTCTTGTTCCTTGGCGGCCTCCTTGGCTTCCTTTTCATTCTTGCTGGCTAACTCTGCCGCTTCCTTTTCTTTGGCCTTTTCCTCATCGGCTAGTTTCTTAGCCGCTAATGCCGCGGCGGCAGAAGCTTCCTTTTCCTTAGCCTCTGCTTCCTTGGCCTCAGCAGTCTTTTTGGCTTCTTCCTCTTTCGCTAATTTTTCAGCAGCTTCTGCTTCTTCCTTTGCTTTTTGTTCAGCGGCAGCGGCCTCTTCTTTTGCTTTTTGATCTGCCTCCTTGGCAGCTAATGCTGTAGCCGCAGCAGCGGCAGCTTTTTTAGCCTCTTCCTCCTCCAGTCTCTTCTTCTCTTCCTCTTCCTTTTTCTTAGCCTCTTCTTCCGCAGCTCGTTTTGCTTTGGTATCTTCAACTACCTGTATCTTGGTTTTTACTGCAGTTGAACTTGGATCTACCGTACCGGCATCTTGATAGTGCTTGATCGCCTGATCCAGCGTTCCAGCTTTGAGTGCTTTATCTCCGGCATCCATATGGTTGTCAAATTCTTCTTTTTTACGCTTTTCTTCCTCTTCTTTCTTTGCCTGTTCTGCAGCGGCAGCAGCGGCAGTTTCCTCATCTTTAGCAGCAGCCATAGCCTTGTCCAGTTTATTTTGTATATCCTCGGTCTTTTTATCATTGGGGAAAAGTTCCTTGGCTCTTGCGACACTCCCCTTCGCTGCATCAAATTCTTTCTTAGAAATAGACTTATCGGCATCGGCCAAAGATTTTTCATATTCTCTTTTCTTGGCTTCCATTTCCTCTTCCAACTTCTCTAATTGCTCCATCACCCTTAGGGAATAATCAGCATCCCAACCAAAACATTTTTCATCTGGTTCGTAGAATATTTTACCCACGGGTTTATCCAAAACCGAATAATCTATTCCCTCAACCTTCTGAATCATACCCACATGCCAGGTGTTTCCACGACAACCTATATCTATCATTTCAGGTGTAACCTGACGAAGAAATACATCAATTTTTTTTGTAGCGTAGAACTGTTTGTGAAACTCAACCACATAATCTTGTCCAAATTCAAGATCGAATTCAATTTTGCCGTTGGCTGAAGCTGCAATTCGTTTGATTGACTTACCATTCACTTTAACCAGTGCAAATGCACCGTTCATACTTGCAAAGTCGTCATCCATGTTTACCTTCACATGGTATTTTTCCATTTGTGCGAATGCCGAAAAGGAAATAAAAACAACGGAAAAGAATGCAATCAGTACTTTACGCATGTCAAGTTTAAGCGGGGTCAAAAATAGTACAAAACGTTACTGGGGAAACCATTTGAGTAAGGGTTGAAATTACTTGGATTCGAGATAACACCGTAACTATTAATTATAATTTTGACGATTAATTTTTCCCAAACAAATGAAAGCCTGGTTAAATCTTTTTTCCCTTACGCTAATTCTTGGATATTGTTCCATTTCTAACGCACAGATCCCATTTAATTTTGGGTTTACGGGAGGAATCTCTCAGTCGGAATACAATATAGGCCTCGATTCTATTAATACAGAAGCGGTCACTTCGTGGCAAGGTGGAGTTTTTGCTCGCGTTAAAATCAAAAAAGTCTATGTAGGCGTAGATGCACTTTTTGTATCAAACCCTGGAAAATTTAGTAGCACAACTGGTAATACTACAGGAGAAATCAGTGTGTATGGAATTGATGTTCCCGTTGCCTTTGGATGGAAAATGATTGATTCCAAGGTTTTTAATCTCCGATTATTCGGAGGTCCTGCTATGCGATATAACTTCTTTGACAAGGTTAAGACCAGTTACAACGGCGGAGCACTTGAAACCAATACCAACTGGCAATTTAAAGGTGGAACTCAATGGTCCGTAGCCGGCGGGCTTGGAATGGATATAGTGTTTGTTACCATAGACATTCGATATGCTTATTCCATTTCTGACTGGAGCAATATTGCTGCTGCTGAAATAAATAATAGCGGTGTTCAACTCAATTTAGGCTTTAAAATTCTTTAATGTATCAGGTTTTTATATCTACCTATCAGGGGCTTGAAGATATTCTTATTGAAGAGCTAAAGGAACTTGGAATTTCTCCTTCCCGGTTAAAAGTAAGCCGAAGAGGTGTTTCTGTCTCAGGTTGTGACTTAAAGGACATTTATACTTTCAACTATCTGCTTAGAACTGCACTTCGGGTACTTATTAACCTGGACCACCTTCGTATCAATAGTGCCAATGATTTATACGATGCCGCCAGAAACATTGACTGGAGTGAATGGTTTTCAGTAAGACAGTCGTTTAAAATCGATGCCATAGCCAATAATTCCGAGTTTTTCAGAAACTCGCTCTATGCGGCAAGGTTAGTCAAGGATGCCATTGTAGATAATTTTAGAGATAATGAGGGCAAACGTCCCTCTGTGGATTTTGATTATCCGGATGTTAAAATCCATGTTCTCATAAGTGGAAACACTACCACTCTATCCATAGATAGTTCAGGTGAATCTTTGCACAAAAGAGGTTATAAATCGGGCATTTTCAGAGCCCCAATTAGTGAAGTACTTGCAGCTGCCATGCTGAAACAGGCAGGATTTAATTCAAAAATGAACCTCTTCGATCCCATGTGCGGATCCGGAACCATTCTTTGCGAAGGATACCTGCTGGCAACCAATACTCCTGCGGGAAAATTTCGAAGGCATTGGGCTTTTCAGGAATGGAAAAATTACGATAAAGGAGAATTTTTGAATCTGATTGACAGCTGTAATGCTAATATCACCAAATTTTCGGGATCGATATACGGAACGGATCTGGTAGGAAATAATGTTGGATTAACAAAATCAAACTTGGGTAACGTTGGTTATTCAAGTGGGCGCATTGAGAAAGCCGATTTTTTTGAATCTGCTAATCATTTCAATGTTGAATCAGGACTTTTATTAACAAATCCACCTTATGGTGAACGCCTGGAATTATCAGAAGCCAGAGACTTTTATAAGAATATGGGAGACCAGTTCAAACAACAATTCTCAGGTTGGACTGCCGGCGTTTTTAGTGCCAACATTCCTGCTTTAAAAGGCCTTGGACTAAAACCTCGTAGAAGAATTCCACTTTGGAACGGTCCATTGGAAGGCAGACTTTTTCTCTATGATCTCTATTGATCCACTTATTGATAATTCTATATTTTAAATTCAGGTTATCTTTTCAACAGCCCATTGCCTTCCCAATTTCATGTACTATTTTCGATTGCGAATTAACAGACGTTAACTTTAAATGATATAAGTCAGTAATTACTACATTAAAGGTCATGTTGTATGCTGCGTCTAGAAAATACTTTTGGTGCATAAATCTAGGAGTCTATAATGAGCGTAATTGTTATATTAATTGGAGCTAGTTTATTGGTTGCTCTTTTTTTCCTAGGCGCATTTATCTGGTCTATCCGATCCGGACAATATGAAGACGATTACACACCGTCTATTCGAATGTTATTCGAAAACAATTCAACAGAAAATAAATCTAATTCTCAAATAAAAACAAATGTCGATGGAACTGGAAAAGTTTGAATATGACAATTCGATAGTGAAAAAATTCATTATCGTAACTGCTCTATTCGGTTTAGTAGGAATGTTAGTGGGCCTGATTGCGGCTTGTCAGCTTGCATTTGCAGATTTTTTTAATGACAACCTGTTAATCAGGTATATATCGTATGGTAGAATTCGACCACTCCATACCAATGCGGTAATATTTGCATTTGTTGGTAATGCCCTTTTTGCAGGGGTTTATTACTCGTTACCGCGTTTGCTTAAAACACCAATGTGGTCCAAAGCCTTTTCGAATATTAATTTCTGGGGCTGGCAGTTCATTATTGTATGTGCTGTTGCAACCCTTCCTCTGGGAATTACCACAGGTAAGGAATATGCCGAACTGGAATGGTGGATTGACATTTTAATCGCACTTATTTGGGTAGTTTTTGGTGTCAATATGTTTATGACCATTATTAAACGGAGGGAGCGACATTTATATGTAGCCATCTGGTTTTATATCGCCACCTTCGTTACTGTAGCTATGCTGCACATAGTAAATAGCTTTGAACTGCCTGTAAGCCTTATGAAATCTTACAGCTGGTATGCAGGAGTTCAGGATGCACTGGTTCAATGGTGGTATGGTCATAATGCGGTAGCCTTTTTCTTAACTACACCATTTTTAGGATTGATGTATTACTTCATTCCTAAAGCAGCCAATCGTCCGGTTTACTCATACCGACTTTCAATCGTTCACTTTTGGGCATTGATCTTCTTATATATATGGGCTGGACCTCACCACTTACTGTACACCGCACTACCCGATTGGGCTCAAAGCCTGGGAGTTGTATTTAGTGTAATGCTTATTGCTCCATCCTGGGGAGGTATGCTTAACGGATTGCTTACGTTGAGAGGTGCCTGGGATAGGGTTCGTGACAATGCTGTTCTCAAATTTATGGTTGTGGCTATTACCTGTTACGGTATGGCAACCTTTGAAGGACCAATGCTTTCACTTAAATCAGTTAATGCCATTGCACATTATACCGACTGGATTGTTGGTCATGTTCACATTGGTGGATTAGGGTGGAACGGATTCATGGTATTTGGCATGCTTTACTACATGATTCCTAAAATGTGGAAAACGAAAATCTACTCTGACACCCTGGCGAATACACATTTTTGGCTAGGTACACTGGGTATTATATTCTACGCTCTTCCACTTTACTGGGCGGGATTTGCACAATACTTCATGTGGAAAGAATTTACTGCTGAAGGTTACTTGGCTTATCCAAACTTCCTTGAAACAGTTACGCAAATAAGCGGCATGTATCAACTAAGAGTGCTTGGAGGTACATTGTATTTTACCGGTGCAGCTATTGGAGTTTATAACTTAATTAAAACTGCCTATCAAGGATCATTTATGCCTTCAGAAGCTGATGAGGCTCCTGCCTTACAGAAAGTTTATGCTGCTAAAAAAGGCGAGCACTGGCATCGTTGGATAGAAAGGAAACCAGTTCAAATGTTGGTGGTTAGTTTGGTAGTTGTTGCAGTTGGTGGATTATTCGAATTAATCCCAACCTTCCTAGTAAAATCAAATGTTCCCACCATTGCAAGCGTCCAACCCTATACACCGTTGGAATTAGAGGGAAGAGACATTTACATTCGGGAAGGTTGTTACACCTGCCACTCTCAAATGATTCGTCCTTTCCGTCATGAAACAGAGAGATACGGAGAATACTCTAAAGCCGGTGAATTTGTTTACGACCACCCATTCCAATGGGGATCTAAGCGTACCGGACCGGATTTGGCTCGTGAAGGAACACCTAAGTTGAGAAAATCTGATGCGTGGCATTACAACCACATTTACGACCCAAGGTCTACATCTTCCGGATCAATTATGCCGGCATATACATGGATTACAGAAGACAACCTGGATCGAAGTTTAACATTAAAGAAAATTGCAGCCATGCGTACCCTGGGAGTACCCTATGAAGAAGGCTACGAAGACCAGGCATTCCAGGATATGGATGAACAAGGTCAAAAAATAGTAGACAACATTCTTGAAGTGTATCCGGATGTACAGGTAGATAAGGACAAAGAGGTTATAGCACTGATTGCTTATCTGCAACGATTGGGAACAGATATTAGTAATGAGTAATTCTACTTTAAGATGAAATTTATAAAGGGACATATGGCCTCCATTGATGGAATTGAAATTTTCCCAATTATTACGTTGGTACTTTTTACGGCCATGTTTGCTCTGGTACTCGCCTGGGTGTTTTCAATGAAAAAAGAAACCATCGATGAGGTTTCAAGCATTCCCCTGGATGGAAATGACAAATAAAAATTTGACAATAGAAAAATCGAGAAAAATGAATATTAAAAAAGTTACACCAAAAGTCCTTACCACTTTGCTCGTTCTATTAACCACACAGTTATTCGCACAGAACGCAGAAGGAAGATCAGGATTGGTTCCTGACGACGTTTTGTTATGGGCCTTGGTTGGAGTAATCGCTTTGCTCATTATAGTTAATCTAGTGTTGGTAGCAACCATTAAATCCATTTCCTCGGATCATGACCTTTGGGCCATTGTAAAAGATAAAATGGATAAATCGAAAGTGGGGGTGGTAATCCTCCTAATTGGTGTTTTCGGATCTACCAATGCTTTCGCACAAACAGGGGGAGCAAACCAGTTTGTGATGGGTTCTGATTTGTTCTATGCATTGCTCATAATGATGATCGTACTTCTTCTCCTCCTCTTCTATCAAATTGGAGTATTGAGGAATTTAATGAGTCTTATGAAGGACAGTGAAGACACGGAAGAGGGTGTAACCGATACATGGGCTGCCGCACTTACTGATGTGGTTCCAATTGAGCGTGAAGAAGAAATTATGTTCGAACATGAACACGATGGAATTCGGGAATTGGATAATAACCTTCCACCTTGGTGGTTATGGGGATTTTATGCAACGATCATTTTCTCCGTCTTCTACGTACCTTATTATCATTTTGGAAATGGAAACCTGCAAAATGTAGAATATGAAATTGCCATGCAGGAAGCGGAAGAAGCAAAACAAGCTTATTTAGCCGGCATGTCCAATTTGATCGATGAAAGCAATATTGAGGCATCTATGGATGAGGCAACTCTTGCAGAAGGTCGTGAAATATATGTTGCCAACTGTGTTGCATGTCATGGTGACAAAGGTGAAGGTGGAGTTGGACCAAATTTCACTGACAAAAACTGGATTCATGGTGGTGGAGCAAAAAACATATTTAAAACCATTAAATATGGTGTTCCAACCAAGGGTATGATTCCATGGGAAAGTCAAATGAGTCCTGGTCAAATGAAAAGTGTTACTTCTTATATCATGAGCCTGGAAGGAACAAACCCTCCAAATCAGAAGGAAGCTCAGGGAGAAATTTGGGTGGACGAAGGTGCTGAAGCTGAACCAGCTGCTCCAACCGAAGAAACACCTGCTTCTGAAGAAACAGAATCAGAAGAAGCAACGGAACCTGACCCCAAACAGGATAACACCTCTGAAGATTAATTAGAATCCTCCTTCGGGAGGATTTTTTTTGAAGTTTAATGTAACTTTTATCACATAACTTTTCCCCTAACTTTGAATTATGAGTGATGTAAATACCGAACGTCAATTTAAACCAGACGACTCGTTTAGAGACTCAATTGGTACTATTGATGACGACGGAAAACGTCATTGGATTTTCGCCAAAAAACCAAAAGGTAAACTCTACAACTACCGTTCTATAGTCTCAATTCTTTTATTGACACTACTATTCGCTGGCCCCTGGATCAGAATTGATGGAGAACCCTTCCTTTTACTGAACATTACTGAAAGTAAGTTTTCCATATTCGGCCAGGTCTTTTGGCCGCAAGACATTCACCTCTTTGCTTTTGCAATGATTACAGGGGTTGTCTTTATTGTTCTGTTTACCGTAGTTTTTGGTCGTGTGTTTTGCGGTTGGTTGTGTCCTCAAACTATTTTTATGGAAATGGTTTTCCGAAAAATTGAATACTTCATTGACGGAGATTTTAAACACCAACGTAAACTGGACAAACAACCCTGGAATGCTGAAAAAATAAGAAAACGAGTACTCAAACATGGAATCTTTTTCATGATTTCGGTGGCTATCTCCAATACATTTTTAGCCTACATTATTGGAAGTGATGAATTGGTTAAAATCCAAACCTCAAATCCAATGGACCATCTCGCTGGCCTGTCACTGCTCATTGTGTTTTCGGGAGTATTTTACGGTGTGTTTGCTCGTTTTCGAGAGCAGGTATGTATTGCGGTTTGTCCCTATGGAAGACTTCAAGGTGTTATGTTGGATCGGAACTCAGTAGTAGTAGCCTACAACTATGTTCGGGGCGAAGGACGTGGTAGATGGAAGGGTAAGAAAGAGGTTCGCTCTGAGGTTGGAAAAGGAGATTGTATCGATTGTGGTGCTTGTGTGGATGTTTGTCCTACGGGAATCGATATTCGAAACGGAACTCAGTTGGAGTGTGTAAATTGTACAGCCTGTATAGACGCTTGTGATAGTATGATGGAAGGGGTAGGATTAAGCCCTAACCTTATTGGTTATTATTCTGAAAACGACCTGGCCGAGGGTAAGAAATTCAAATTCAGTGCTCGAATAAAGGCTTATACTGCAGTACTCATTATTCTTACCATTACCATGGGAGGACTAATATTTGGACGAACTGATGTTGAGACTTCAATTTTAAGAACGCCGGGTATGCTCTATATGAAAACCGAGGACGGGCAAATTAAAAACCTGTATAATTACAAGGTTGTAAATAAAACCAATAATGATTTCGACTTCGAGATTCGATTGGTTGAAAGGGAAGGAAGTGTAAACATGGTAGGGCAGAAATTGCATGTCGATGCAAGAAAGGTGACCGAAGGAGCCATGTTTGTTATCATTCCAAGGGAAAGTTTAGACGGAAGAAAAACTAAAATTGAATTTGAAGTTTGGTCAGAAGGAAGAAAACTGGAAACAGTAAAAGCCAATTTCTTAGGTCCTTGATACAAAGGACCAAACGAAGTAGCTAAATTCGAATTTCAAAACACCTGAAATGAAGTTTAATTGGGGACATGGATTAACACTGGGAATGATCGTCTTTATTGTGTACATCATGTCCATGGTTATACAGGCTATTCGAACGGATCACGATTTGGAGACGGAAGATTACTACGCCAAAGAGTTGCTTTTTCAGCAAACCATTGATAAAAACAAAAACTACCTCGATCTCGGCAAGGAGTTGGAATATTCCATAAGCGGTGATCAATTGACGGTTTTATTTCCACAGGAAATAATTGATTCTGCTTCGGTAAATCTTTATCGACCTTCTGATAAAAAATTGGATTCAAAGTTCGTAGTTAGTAGCATTCAAAATGGATCAGCCTTGTTTGACATAGCCGAGAAACCTGGTGGTAGATACGTTTTGGAGGTAGACTGGATGGTTAATGGCACTGGTTACTTCGTTAAGAAAAACATTGACCTGTAGTTTTAAGGAAATTGAATCGGTATTCATTTATTGAATAATGGATTTTGTAACAGCATTTATGATTGGTTTAATGGGCAGTTTGCATTGCATTGGCATGTGCGGACCTATTGCACTTGCACTTCCACTTGACCGATCCAGCCTTGCCGCTCAACTTTCCGGAACTTTCATTTATAACTCAGGGCGTCTGCTTACCTACTCCGTCATCGGAATAATACTCGGTATTCTTGGAAAAGGAGTTGCTTTTTTTGGTTATCAGCAAATATTCTCAATCATTATGGGAGCAGCTATTATCCTTGGAGCTGTACTCCCCTACTCTTTTGATAGGTTGGTTAGCTTAACCCCATTCATGTCAAAATTTCTAACCCGAATTAAAACAAACATGGGGCTCCACCTAAAATCTAAATCAATGACCTCATTGCTGTTGATTGGTGTTTTGAATGGATTGCTCCCATGCGGTTTGGTTTATTTTGCGGTTATTGGTGCCATTACAAGTTACGATACCCTCTCTGGTGGACTCTTTATGTTTGTATTTGGTCTGGGTACTTTACCCATGATGATAACCGCAGCCCTTTCCCCTGGTTTCATTGGAATTCAATGGCGTAACCGGGTGAGACGAATTCTTCCCTTTTTCGCCATATTAATTGGAACCCTATTTATCCTTCGGGGATTAAACCTGGGAATTCCTTACGTAAGTCCGCAATTAAACCCTGAGACAGATACTGCTGTTGAATGCCACGATTAGGGATTGGCTTTTCTAGTTGGTAGAACAAGATTCTAAAACAGGATTGCCTTAGCTTAGTCGCAAAAACTACTATGCCTCATTTTGTAATTGACTGCTCCGAAACCCTACTGGATGTTCATTCTCCGGAAGAAATTATGCAAAAGGTGCACGACGCTGCTGATTCTACGCAACTTTTTGGGAAAGGTGATATTAAGGTTAGAATAAATCCGTATAAGTATTACAATGTTGGAAACTCAAAAAGCGATTTCATTCATGTGTTTGCCAACATCATGGAAGGGAGGAATCAAACTCAAAAAGCAGACCTATCTAGAAAAATAATCAAAGTCCTTAAGTGCATGTTTCCTTCCACTCCAATTATTTCCATTAATATTCGAGATTTTGAAAAAGTTACCTACTGTAACAAGTCCATGGTTTAGCTATAACTAGTAAGTCACATTGCAGTGTACCAACCTTGCTAAATGTTTCATGTTACTTTTATCACATGTCGAAAGAAGTAATTCCGGAATTTAAATTATCAAAATCGAGCCAGGAGGATTTCCCTTTTAAACTGGAGTTAATAGAAGCCAATGTAGGTTACAATCCCAGGGCTCCGCATCGTCACAATTATTACGAAATATTCTTTTTTGAAAAAGGGGGCGGCATTCATATGATTGACTTCAATGAATTGCACATAGATAGAAATGAGGTTCATATTCTTTCTCCTGGTCAGGTGCATTACATGCACCGAACTCCCGAAACTACGGGTTGGGTATTGAAGTTTACTTCAGAATTTTTCCTAAGCACGCTAAGCGATAAGGATATGTTGCAGCGCATTCCTTTTCTCAACAATAAGGTCTCTAAACCACTCATTCAGCCGGCTCAGGAAGAGTTTGATTCTCTGCTCCAAATTGTGAATTTTATAAAGTCCGAAGACGAAGGTAAATCTATTGGTTACCAAAACATGATTCGGAATTACCTCAACCTTATTTTGGTTAAATGCCACCGGTTATATGACTATTCTGTGCCCAATGTGAGTTCTCCTGATAATATTCTTTGCGATGCATTTAATACGCTGTTACAGGAGAAATACCTGGTAGAAAATAGAATCGGATATTACTGCGAAATGCTAAACGTTAGTGATAACAAGCTGAACGCGGCAGTTAAAATGGTTCACGGTAAAACACCTAGCGAAATGATATCAAACCGATTGCTGTTGGAAGCCAAAAGATTATTACTACACTCCAATAAATCGATCAAGGAAATAGCTTATGAATTAAATTTTCACGACAATGCTTATTTCAATCGCTGGTTTAAGAAATTGGAGAACTGCCCTCCTGGCGTATTTCGATCGAAAAAGAGAAAGCAATACACGCCATGAACCAATTGAATCAATTTAGTTTTTCAAGTACCAGATCGAACCCAACCCGATTAAACCAATGTTGATCAATTGCCTCCGCCACAATGGCTTCCATGCGGGGAATTGCTTCATTCAATATTCCGTTGAGTTCTGCAAAAGAAGCCACCTCCTGAAACGACTTTAACATACTTCTGTAAAAGGACTCCTGCGAATTATATTTTTCTCGGTTTCTAGTCTGGGCAATTTCAATATTGAAGAGCATTAGGTCCAAAATCAGCGTTGAATCTACTCCCAACTGAACAAAATGTTTGATGTATTTCTGCGCGACAGACCGTCTCATTTTTGCCTTTCGCCTTTTACCGGTTGGAAAATACTCGAGCGAAATTTTTGTTTTGGCTTCTTCAATCAGCTTATCTTCCTTGGGATTGAAAACAAAATCATAATAACGTTTTACTTCCTTGAACCGATGGTACAAGTCAAGCACTTGGTCTTCAAGCTGTTCTTTATCTAATTCTGAGAGGTATTTTTTTAAAGCACGCTTACTCATAGTTGTATTCTACTCCCGTACAAAATAAACAATATCAACCCTGCTCTATTGAGGGTATTTTACTTTTCACTAACTTCATACGTTCAAATCAAACCCTTATGAAAAACTTAATTCACCTGGTCACAGGTGTTCTCCTACTCTCCTATTCATTAAAAGCTCAACAGAGTATATCCGGCACAATAAATAATTACACCCAAGTTGCTAAAATAAATCGTGGAACTCAATCCGTAGAAGTATCTGATGCCAGTGCATTTACAACGGGTGATTTAGCTTTAATAATACAGATGAAGGGTGCCAAAATTGATGAATCCCTAAGTACCAGTTTTGGAACAATACAGTCGTATAACGGCGCAGGAAACTATGAAATGCATAGAATTTGTAGAATTTCGGGAAAGGAGCTCTTTTTTCAAAACCCCTTATTAAATGAATATGAGGCAACCGGGTCAGTCCAAGTAATACGAGTTCCTGAGTATGATAATGGAGCTATACTGAATGGAGATTTAACTGGAAAACCATGGGATGGAAATTCTGGAGGAGTGTTGGTACTAAAGACACGCGGTACTTTAAACCTCGATACATACAATGTAATTATGACCGGGAATGGCTATAGGGGTGGTGATGCATTGCTTTCCGGTGGCGGCTGTTTATTTGTTAACCTAAATACAGAATACAGCGACAAAAACTCTGCAAATGACAGAGCGCTTAAAGGAGAAGGAATTGCTGCCTTTATTTCGAAAAAAGAAGCCAGTCGTGGACCGCAGGCCAACGGTGGTGGTGGCGGAAATAATCATAACGGTGGTGGAGGTGGTGGCTCCAATTATGGAACTGGAGGTGCAGGAGGGCAACGGGTTAAACACACTACCCTGGCCTGCGGTTCGGTTGTTGGACTCAATTCCAAACCACTTTCCAGCGGTTTTGCTCAACCCAAAGTATTCATGGGCGGTGGTGGAGGCGCCGGACATGGTAACAATGCAGGTTTTGATGGCGAAAAAGGAAGAAATGGCGGTGGAATTATTATCCTAATGATGGACACCCTAATAGGAAACGGAAACTACATTCAGGCGAACGGAGACACCAGTACCATAAACTCAGAAAACGAAGGTGGAGGCGGAGGTGGTGCCGGAGGAAGTATATTGCTAATGGTTAACCAATTCTCAGGAACATTTCGAGCAGAAGCAAATGGTGCCAATGGAACCAGCGTTGACAATTTTCCCTCAACAAACTGTAGCGGGCCAGGAGGCGGTGGTGGCGGAGGTGTTATCTTCTACTCCAATCCTTCAGTACCATCAGGAGCAACCAATATTACCCTGGGAGGCGCATCCGGGAAAATTGCGACTTCAACGCAATCCGGTTGTTCTGTGGGCAACACCAACGGAGCCAAAAGCGGAACGGTAGGAACTACTTTATTTTCTTACGGATTTCCGGATCGCTCTGCGATGTACCCGGCTAGTACCTTAACTACAACCGGTTGTAATAGTTACACAAGTCCGAGTGGTAAATATACCTGGACCAGTTCCGGAACTTATGCTGATACCGTTTTTAACCAGGCCGGATGCGATAGTGCATTGGACATAAGATTAACCATTGTACCGGTAGATACTTCCATCGCGGTTGAGGGCAAGACACTCGTATCAAACGCTACTGGGGTAACTTATCAGTGGATGGATTGTACATCGAAAACTCTAATTTCCGGAGCCAATCAAAGCCAATATACCGCGACCTACAATGGATCGTTTGCCGTAATTGTGAGTACGGGCGGATGTTCTGATACCAGTAGCTGCGCTAATGTTACCGGAATTGGAATCGAAGATTATCTCCTAAAAAACATTCGGGTATATCCTAATCCAACCAACGATTATATAAAAGTTGATTTTCCCAATTCGCTGACCAATGTATCAGGAAAGGTATATTCCATGGAGGGTAAGACCGTTGATACATTTAAAGAAGCCAATAAACGTTCTCTGAAATTTTTGCTGAACGAGAAAGGAATATACATTCTGGAAATGACGGTTGAAAATCAAACGCTTCGCTACAAGGTGGTTAGAAATTGACCTAAAAATAGAAACTGGTTTTCGCGGATCAAATAGGATCATTATTTCCAATACCGTTAAGGAAGTTACTCATCCCAATAGGAGATTCCCGACTCACTGCGTTCTCGGGAATGACGTTATACGATGAGGTCTAAAACAATGAAAACAAAAAAGCCCCTATTCCAATGGAATAGGGGCTTTTTAAATTAGGTAATAATCTATTTACGAAACTGCTTTAATGTCAAAATTTAGTATGAAATTATCTTCAATCATTTTGTCGCCTAAATCATCAAAAAAGCTTCCTGAGCCGTATTTAATATCGTATTTGGTTCGATCAATAGTTATTTGACCGGAAGCCATAACTGTTTCACCATCTTTCTTAATGGTAACCGGAAAGCTTACTTTTTGAGTAATTCCCTTGATCGTCAAGTCAGCTGTTACATTGGCCTTCCCATCAGAAGTAAAACTCACTTTGGTGATTTTTAGAACTGCTGTTTTGTATTTTGCCACACCAAAAAAATCATCGCTTTTAAGATGTCCAACCAATTTGTCGCCGTATTCGCCTTGCATGTCGGTACAGGTTAACGAGGCCATATCCATTTCAAACGTTCCTCCAGCAAGTTTGCCTTTGTTCATTTCCAATGTTCCCGACTTTAACACAATGTTTCCGGTGTGTTCTCCGGTTACTTTTTTACCGACCCAATTTACGGTTGTGTTATCTGCTACCTTGTATTTTTCACCAGCGAAAGTGTGAAGTGAAATACTCATCGCTGCCCCTATTGCAGCTACTACTGTAAATAATTTAATTGCTTTCATAATTCTGTTTTTGTTTATTATTTATTGTTTTTATGCTTTAACTAATTGTTTAAATCCGTTCCACTCCGTTGTAATGAGGTAAATGGTTAATGAGAATGCAACCAGGGCACCGCCAATTCCAGCTATGTTAAGAAACAGGTGAAATAAAAATGCGTTCAACATGATAGGTGTAAGAATAACCAAAGCCGCTCTTATATACTTTCCGGTAAGTAGTAATACTCCCGCAACAATTTCAAGCCCTTTCACCATGGGCAAAAAATAGCCGGCCTCTGCCATTGCTCCCATAAAATTCCACGCTGGTTCAGGTGATGGTGACATAGGGATAAAATTTAGAAATCCGTTTAACCCAAAAATAACCATCATTAAACCAACCAATACTCTTGCTATTAATTTTCCTTTCTTTTTCATTCTTCCAGTTTTAATTGTTATGACATTTAATGTATATACATGTATTATTTCAAAATTTTTTATCCTCTCATTTTGTCTAACAAATTGCTGATTACATCACTTTCTTCTTCCGACAGGTTTATCACTTCCATACTCTTATTGTTCTCCTCAATACTTTTTTCAACCAACTCCAGTCCCTTTTTACTAATCAAAACATCAACCTGCCTTCTGTCGTCAGGACAGTTGTGCCGTTCAACTAAACCTTTTAGAAGAAGTTTATCAACCAACCTGGAAGCGTTGCTGGATTTATCTAACATTCGCTCAGTTATCAATTTTATGGATGCAGGTTTTGGATGTTGGCCCCGCAATATCCGGAGTACATTGTATTGTTGAGACGAAATACCATAGGACTTATATTGCTTATTATGAGCATTTTTCAGCCAATGGTAGGTATACAACAAGTTTACCAACGCCTTCTCTTTATTGGTTTTAAACTTAGCCTGTTTTATTTCTTCCTCTATTCTCATATCATTCAGGCAACAAATGTATGTAACTACATTTAATGTAAGTGTATATATTTATGTTAAAATTATTAAATCAATTGTAAGCTATTGATTTCATGACTTTTATTAATTAAAACTTATATCGAAGACCAAGATCAACCCCATAAAAGCTTCGTTGACTTTCACTGTAATTAAATGGCCCATTCCCCAGGTATTTGTAGCTTGGGGTTAAATTAATTGACATATCAGGGCCTAACATATACCCTACTCCAACATTAACTAAATAGGAAACTGTGGTCTTAGAGGGGTGAGAAGATCCCAGTAATGAAACCACCTCTTCAGAATTGTTGTTAAACGTACTTCCCGACTGACCAGCAAGAATACCAAGATTTATACCTCCGGATACATCGATCAACCATCTTGCCCCTAATACATGTTCATAACCAACCATCAAAGGCACTTGAAAATATTTCAATGTATAGCTAAGCGTAGATTGGGTTTCAACGACTAATTCCGTTTTATTGATAATGGTATCAGTGACAAAAACGTCGTTGGTGTCGTAAATCGCAATGGATTGACCCCGGTAAGAAAACCCACTACCTACCGGAACTTTAAACACTTCGTACCTTGTACCTGACTGTACTATTTCAGTTCCAATGAGTCGATCCTCATATTCGTAATTATCTATTATTTCTGTGGTTTGGGTACGTATAGAGAACGACTGGTTTAGTTCCTGATAGTGTAATCCGGTTTTGATATAGAATTTATTAAACTGAACCCCAGCATCAATTCCAGCACTCCAGTCCTTCATTCTTGAAGTGTTAATATGAGAATTAGACGATGTGGTTTCTATATAATACTCCTTTTCCTTCTCCGAATTAAAATAACTAAATCGGGGTTGAACAAAAAATCGAATCCTAGAGTTTGAGTTTAGCTCTTCCCCGAATTCGGTTTCTGTATTGATTGGTTCATCTGCTTTGATTTCTCCTTCTGCAATCGCCATCGTTTCCTGTGAATCTTCCTGTACATCAACTTTCTGTTCTGAATTCTCCTGAGGGTTTTCAATGGCCGAAACGTCCACTAATGCTATAGAATTATCTTCTTGATTCGCTCCCTGCTCCGAATTTGTGATTTCTACCGATTCAGGAGTTTCTTCTTCTATTGATTGCGATGTTTCCAGCCCAACACTATTTTCATTCGCCTCATTGACTTTGGAAACCTTGTTTATGGTTTGTCCTGCACTCATTTCAGTAATCAGACTTAGGTTGTTTTCCTCTTCAGGTTTAGTGTCCACTGGTTGAGTAACAGATGCAACTAACAAAGCTTCCCCGTTTTGAGGAGTACTTTCTTCATTTAGGATGCTAGCCTTTTCTACGTTAGTCTTACTCGTTGCTTCAATTGGCTTTTCTTGTTTAATCGCAGTTTTACTTATTGACTTGGTCAAAGGTTTAGCATCATTGCCCTGTAATTCCTCAGTTCGTATAGGCTGATCGCTTTTCGAATCGATATCGTTGGCATTGGACTCAGGATTGATAGTCTTTTGATTTTCTACAATTTGATCTTCTGTTGGTGTTATAATGCTTTTTGATGTGTCGCTAATAACAAACCACCCCAATGCAGTCGCAACAACCAGAACCACAGCTCCAAGTGCCGGCCAATAGAAACCGCCCCCCTTGCTTCCCCTTTCGTCGAGAATCTTTTCCATGTCACTCCAAAGCTTTGCTTCATTAGCAGCGCGGGAGTTGCGAAATGACGCTCTTGACAACTTATCGATTTCCTCGTCTGTCATAAGGCTATACTTGTTACTTCTTTCATGTCATCAATTAATGCTTCTCTCAATATACTGCGCGCATTAAACAAATGCCATTTTGATGTTCCCTCTTTAATTCCCAACAACTCCGCCACCTCGTAATGAGAACAATTTTGAAAAACATACAACTGGAAAACCTCCTGGGTCATGGGTGGTAGGTTTAAAATTTCCTTTCGTACCTTCTTTAAAAGTCTTGGATCATATTCAAATTTCTCATCATCCAATATTCTCAATTGAGAAGACTGGTCCAGGTCTTCCGGTTCCATTGCGGTAATTACCCGCTTTCTGGTTCTGTCTTTCCGATATTCACTTATGCAGTGATTTACCGTTATTCGGGTTGCCCAGGCCATAAAGGGAACCTCTTTATTTTGATTTTCCAGATTCTCTAAAATCTTGAAAAATGCCTCGTTCAGAAGGATAGAAGCATCGTCTTCGTTGTTCGCAAACCGGAAGCAAACACCTAACAATTGATCAAGGCATAGCCCATAGAGCTCGCGCTGAGCCCTTCGATCGCCTTTAATACAGGCTCCAATTAGCTTCCGATCCACCTTCATATCACGGCAGTACTTTATTTTTTTACAAGCTTCCTTCTATACAATCCCTTTTTATTTTGAACGGTGATCAGGTAAACTCCTTCCTCCCAATTATCCGTTCGGATTTCTTCATTTTTTACATAATTATTTGAATATACAATTCTACCCATCATATCCTGAACGGTAACCGTCCCATAATCCTTCGAAACCAAATTGATAACATCGGCAAAAGGATTGGGGTAAACCTGGGTTTCAGATTCGGAGTATGCTTCATTTAAGCCTAGGAATTCATCGAAGTAAACCCCGTTATTGTTTGCCGTTATAACCAGATTATCTTCAACCGGGTTATTTGCATTCAGCGAAATAATCTTGTTTTCAGTGGGAAGACCACATTGATCAATCCATACCCGATAGCTTCCGGCATCCAAATTATCAAACGAAAAACTACCGGCTCTGTTAGCATAAGTAAAACCAATAACCTTATCCGAATTATCCAGCAAATGAATTCCCACCGCTCCGTAACCTGCTCGTTTAAACCCATTATCGACTTCCACTACACCACTTATTCTATAAGTTCCTGATGGTGATGGATAATCTTTTAAATAAACCCTTAGCGGGTTATTCAAATGAATTCCTATTGAACGCGCATTGCTATGATTCCATTTAATCCCGTTTGGGTAGTAAGTAGCGGAAAACCGAGATGCATCCGTTGGAAGCACCTTTAATAAATACTCATTAACACTGTCTTTTGGAAAGTGGAAGGAACCGTGCTTATTAACGGAAATAGAATCTACAAATTCAAAATTTTTCCTAACCGGATTGAATTTGTAACGCAACATAAATGCTTCATCAGGTTTTATTGCCTTAGAATTTAGGTTTATCGTTCCATGATAAACCTTATCTGTGTTTTTACAAAAGTTGAGCGTAAAACTTAAGGTATCCGAAGCATTATAGGGCAGTGAATCAAAAATCCAATTATCCTCACAATCTCTGATTCTTACATACAATTTACCTGCTCCTTTGGTATAGTATTGTTCAAAGAATTTTCCAAGAAGGCCGGTTTTTGTAGAATCGAAATAGGTGCGAAAATTATCCTTAGAAAAATAAACACTGATAAAGCGAGAAGCTTGCATATAGGTTTTAACAGTACCTGATACCAGTACTTTTCCGGCAGGCGGACAACCTTGTAACCTTGAATATATGGAACGGGTTAGATTAGTAAAGGTCCTGTTAGCTTCTACAGTATCCCCCTTACAATCGACAAAGAAAATTCTTACGATTCCATTTTGAATGGTTGATTTTATGGAAGCGAAATAATTTCCGAGTGTATCGGTTCTAAAATTGGTATCTGCACCAGTGGCCTGAACATAAACCACCTGGTTAGGAGCAGGAAGGCCATTGTTGGTAACCTGGCCAAAAACATTAAAGGAAGCCGCCATTAGGCAGCTTCCTTTTATAAACAGTAAAAATGATAGTATTAAAAGTTTAAGGTTCAAATTCTTAATGCATTAATCTATTAAATACTGCTACTGGAAATGTAAAATTCTGCATAATCCCTTGAGCGAACTCACAAATCTAGATTCAGTATATAGACTCGTAAAATTAAAAAGGTTTGGTTGTATTAAGAAAATATATTAAGATGTCTTACCCCTCTTTAATTCAGCCGGTTGAGGTTTATACAAATTCTAAAACACATATCGAATTTGCATACCCACCCCAAAGAAATTAGACTGGTTAATGAGGTCCTTATTAGGCCCTTTAATCATGTATCGATAAGTAGGATTCAGTCGTAGCGAAAGGTCAGGGGTTAATAAGTACCCGACTCCTACTCCGAATGAACTGCTAATGGTAGATTTAGCAATTGAAGCTGATTGCCCGACCACAACGACGTCATTCGTATTTGAGTTAAATACGCTTCCCGACTGACTGATCAGGAAACCAAAGTTGGCGCCGATAGAAGTTTCAACCAACCATTTTTCTCCAAGTACATGTTCAAACCCTACCCTTAACGGCACGCTTAAGTACTGCAATTTGTAATTAATGCTCAATTCCTCTTCGCTTACTATCTCCTTACTATTAACCACGGTATCAGTTACTGTTGTCCAGTTAGTATCTGTAGAATATTCGCTTCCGGCTACTTTAAAAATGAAATCATTCCCATCGGGAACCTTAACAATAATGTTACGAATCAGCGTACGATCAATACTTTCAATCTTATCACGCTGATTGTATTGATATTCATCCTTTATGTCTGTCGTAACCGTTCTAATGGAAAACGATTGATTAAACTCCTGAAAACGGAGTCCGCTTAGCAAGTAAAAAGAGCCATAACGTACACCTGCTTCAATTCCACCATTCCACTCGCGAATAGCACTTGGACTTATATGAGAGCTTGAAGATTTGGTTTCTACTAGGCTCACTTCACCCTTTTGAGAAGTAGAAATGGACAGTGAAGGCTGTATGAACCACTTAAACTTATTACCCGATTTAACTTTTTCACCAAATTCAGTTTTTTCAGCGGTGGCATCAACTGATTCCGCAAGGTCCGAATCCTCCTCAGGTTCTTCTGTTGCCATAGTTTGATCTTTTTCTTCCGAATTATCTTCAGCTACCACTTCCAGATCATTTTTATCATAGACGGTTACTTCGGGTTCCGAAACTTCTGAAGTTTCTTCCCCTTTTTGGACCGTTTCAGCTAGCTCAACTGTTTTGACTTCCGGTGAGGCATTCTGTTCTGTCTTATTTTCATTTTTGACAGTAGAAGGTAAGGTTTCCTTAGATTGGTCAAGAGTCGACGAAACTGCAACCAGGGTTTTCATTGAAGCACCTGTACCTTTACCTAATTGTTGATTTGATTCTTTCAATTTTTTCTTTCCAGAAGTGGGTACTGGTTGAATGGTAGCAGATTCTGTGATACCTGTCTGTTGGCCATTATGAGTTTGAATACTCTCCTTTTTACTATCGTAATCTGCAGTGTTCTTCTCAACCGATTTTAATTTTTCATTCGTTTCGTTCGTTTCAATCTTTTCACTTTGCTCAGGGGTAGTTTCTTGCTTTTCTACTTGCTCTTTATCATTTGGTTCGACCTGAGTTAAAGCTGCGTTAGTCTTAAGATCATCGGATATCTCATTTGGTGAATTTGACAGATTGATAACCGCCACAGCAGAAATCAGCAATGCAACCGCACCTGCTCCCCACCAAAAAATAAAACCTCTTTTTCTTCCTGAGTTACCCAGCACACTTTCCATGTCCTTCCAATACTTCTCTTCATAAGAAGTATCTCCGCCTGGAAACGCAGCCCTAGTAATTTTATCAATTTCTTCGTCTATCATAACACTATGCTTGACATTAATTTTAATGAACTACTCAACACCGATTTTAAAATCTTCCTGGCATTATTAAGATGCCATTTAGAAGTTCCTTCTTTCATATCCAGTTGTTGAGCTACCTCATTATGAGTAAACCCCTGAAATACATATAATTGAAATACTTCCTGAGTAGTTGGAGGCAAATTGAGCACCTCTTCCTGGACCCTTTTTAGTACTTCCGGGTTATATTCCTTTTCTCCCTCATCCAGAACACGTAATTCGGCATGATGCTCAAGGTCTTCCGGATCAACAGGGGTTAAATGTTTTTTCCTCGTATTCTCTTTTCTGTATTCACTTATGCAGTGATTTACAGTAATTCGAATGGCCCACGACATAAACGGAATCTCTTCATTCTGCTTATGTAAGTTGTTAAGCACCTTAAAGAAGGCCCCATTTAACAAGATGCAGGCATCATCCTTATTGTTGGCAAAGCGGTAACATATGCTAAGAAGTTGAGCAAAGCAATCCTTATAAAGCTTGTGTTGAGCCTTTCTATCACCCTTAATACAGGCTTCGATTAATTTTCGATCAACCTCCATGTATGGCTTACTGCCTATCTTTTTATCACCTTTTTTCTATACAACTCCTTTTTGTTTTGTATTGTAATCACATATACCCCTGATTGCCATTCTTTAGTTTCTATTCTATGTAGTTCTCCTTCGGTAAATTCCTCTTCGCGAATTAATTTGCCCTGCATGTTATGCACCGAAATCATGCTTGATTCTTTTATTTTCAGGTTCAATATTTCATCAAATGGATTGGGAAATAGGGCCGGTTCAGTATCTGTTACAACTGGTTCAACTCCAACAAACTCATCGTATGATATACCTAAAGGATTGGCAGTTAATACAACATCAGAAACTGTTGGATTAGTCCTCGAAAGGTTTACAACCTTAGGGTTAGTGGGAATTCCACATTGATCGATCCAAATTTTATACTGACCCTCATTAAGGTTATTGAAATAAAAATCATTAAACCGATCCGCAAACGTGAAATCAATAACCTGATTATTGGTATCCAACAAATGAATTCCAACAGCAGAATATCCATCTTTAATTAAATCAGGATCAATTTTTACCGTTCCACGAATTGAGTACGCTCCCAACTTTCTAGTAAATAGATTAAGATCTATCCTCAAAACACCTTGCGTATGCGGGCCTACCGCCTTAGAATTGGAGTTATCCCATTGAATTCCATTGGGGTAATAAGTTGGTGCAAAACCAATAGCAGTATCCTTTGGAATCACTTTTAATAAGTAGTCGGTTTTCTTATCATTCACAAATTGAAATGTACCGTTTGAAAGAATCTTTAACGTATCATCAAACTGAAAACCCTCCTTTTCTGGTAAGTATTTGTAGTTTAGCAAAATGGCATCCGTTGGTGACACCAACCTGCCGCTGTTGTAAATCATACCAACATGCATTTTGACAGGACAATAATCCAGGGATTGGGATATGGAATCGTTTAAATTAAACCAGGTGGAATCGGCGGACGTTTGCCCATCACAGTCTACAATTCGGGTGTACAGCGTTCCTGGTCCGGAACTGGTGAACTGATGAGAAAAAAAGCCTGTGCTATCCGCCAGGGTAGAATCAAAAAGCGAACGAAAATTATTCTGGGAGAAATAGACCCGAATGAGTGAAGAAGATAGATGGCTGTTGGAAATATTGCCTGTAACTGTTACCGATCCGGTCACCGGTACACATCCGTTTAGGTTTACAGTTAAAACACGAGTACTTGAGTCAAAACCTACAATTGAATCTGTTGTATCATTTTTACATAAAAAGAAAACACGCATTGTTCCAATAGCAGTAGACGGATTGACCACAACATTATAATTGCCGCCTGGTCCGGTCATAAAACTCGTATCGGCTCCCGGAGCGTTTATATGTACCCATTGATTGCGTACAGGAACTCCATTGTCAGTTATTAGTCCTGAAACAATAATGGGAGCTGCTATAACGCAGCTCCCACTAAGTGACAGTAAAATTAAAAGTATGATTTGTTTAAGGTTCAAGCTTAATGTTTAACAACACGAATAACGCTATTTTCTTCCAATGCATTTACTCGAATTAGGTAACTTCCTTTAGGAAGATCACTAAAAGAAAGGTTAACTTCCGAAGAATTAACCAATTCCTGATTATCAATCACCTTTCCAGTCAAATCCAATATTGAAATATTCACATTGTTCAATTGTGTACCAAACTCAATGGTAAAGTTATCCTGAACCGGGTTTGGAAATGCTCTTAATTGAGTAAAAACTCCAGTAGATTCAATTCCAACAACCTCAACCGAAGTAGTAACCCCTGAAGAATTGATTGTTACTCGAACCCCTTCTTCCTTAGGAGCCGCAGCAGATACAGTTACATCCGCAGTAACGGTTGGCAATCCAGCTTCTTCTGTATATACGGTATACGTTCCATAAGCCAAATCATCAATCGAAAAATTGCCTTGAGCATCTGAATAAGTATAGGCAACAGCATCGCCTCCCTGAAGAAGCATTATTTGAGCTCCTTCTATTGGATCACCAGTTGCAGAAGATTTATTTGCTCCGCGTCTTACATTTCCACCAACAAATCCAGGGCCTCCAGTATTTCTACCTCTCACCATTCGAATGTCTCTGGTGTGGGTCATATTATTACCACTACCAATTAACTTAGCTTTAGACCATTTAAGAGCTTTGTCACTATAAGTAGGCAAAAATCTCCTGTATCTGGAATCTGCCTTATCGAGTATCGCTTTCACATAATAAGCTAGTGTACTATCAGGTAAAGTAAACGAGTACCAACCTCTGGTAATTTTCATAGTATCCACCGATTTTAATATTAATCCGTTCTTTTCAATTAATATCACAATACCATTACCAGCTAAATTGCTATCGTTGTACACCATTCCTGAAACTGTAGACAGTTTATTTCCTCCACCAGGAGTTCCAGTACAATAAACGAAGTTATAATTAGAATAAGTAGTGGTCCTTGGTGTATAGAATATGTGATTGTACTTATATTTTCGTTTACAATCAGTAATATAACCAACAGCAATTCCTTGGGTCGCTGACCCAACATTTAGCGTAATTGTATAGTTTCCAGCACTGTTCGTAAGAGCCGTATCCATGTTATTGGTGTTACTGTCAACATATATAACCTGAACGTTTGCCTTGGCAACACCGTTATCAGTAACCTTACCGGTAATGGTTAAGTTAGCTGAATAAGCGAACCCAGCCAATCCTAAAATGGGTATGAGTAATAAAAGTTTAATTGTTTTCATCATTTTCAATTTTGAGTTATTTAATTTTTTAATTGTTTGAAGTCTTCACTTGAATGACTGCAAATTTTTCGATGGTTGGGTTTTTGCTTTCAGAGCATAAAATTGAGCATAATTTTTCAACTAAAAAACACACACAACCCATTATAAAACAATAAATTAAGATACTATTTCATTTACGCATTATTATTAAACTTAATCTCACTTCCTTGACCAATATCATAGAATTAAGCAGGAAGAAATGACGACTTTTGCAGCCGAAAACAGCAAGATAAGATTGTGATGTATTGGAAAGAATTATCGAAGAAGGAAATTAAAAGGCGGGTTTTTAAAGCCCTTAACAGCAACATCAACTATGACCAGGAAACCCTTATTGGAGTTCCTGCTTCCTACCTCGACCGGATGCACTTTTATACTGATTTACCTATTCTTAAGGAAGCGCCTTACTTGCTTACCATGATCAATAATCCCAACCATATTGGTTGCCATACCTTAACCAAAGACAAATCGGAAGAATATTTTCAGGGAACTCAGCAACTTGAAATAGAGTTGATTGAATTACTGGCAACGCAGGTTTTCAAAGCTCAGCCTGACTCAACGGATGGTTACATTGCTCCTGGCGGAACAGAGGCAAATATTCAGGCTCAATGGATCTACCGAAACTACTTTCAGGAAAAGCACGGAGCACTTCCCCATGAAATTGGTGTGTTATATACCGAAGATGCTCATTATTCCATGCCCAAAGGTGCCAACTTGTTGGGTTTGCCAGCTATAGTAATTAAAACCAAGGCCGAAGATCATAAAATTGATCTTGAAGATTTAAGGATTCAATTGACCAGGGCTGCTGAAAAAGGAATAAAATATTTGGCTGTTACACTTAATATGGCCACTACCATATTTGGCTCAGTAGATGAAATTGATCCGGTAGATTCAATTTTAAACGAGTTTCTATTTGAATATAAAATTCACATTGATGCTGCCTTTGGTGGCTTTATTTATCCCTTCACCAACCCAAACAATACACTCAACTTTGCGCATCCAAGTGTAAATTCAATTACCATTGATGGTCATAAAATGTTACAGGCACCATATGGAACGGGTATTTTCCTCATTCGTAAAGGTTGGATGAATTATACAACCAGCAATGCTGCTAAATATGTATCCGGCCTGGATTCCACCCTTTGTGGTAGCAGATCAGGAGCCAATGCCATTGCCATGTGGATGATCTTAAAGGGTTACGGGAGCGAAGGTTGGACCAATTACTGCAACGAACTTATAGCCAGAACCGATCACCTGTGCAAAGCCCTCGATGACCTGGGATTATTGTATTGCAGGGAAAAACACATGAACATTGTAACCATTAGCGCAGAAAACTTTCCTGTTCATTTGGCCGATAAGTTTCATTTGGTTGGAGACGACAAAGAGAATCCTAGCTGGTATAAAGTGGTGGTAATGCCCCATGTAACCCTTGAAATTTTAGATCGATTTATTAATAAACTTCGTCTGGAAGTTTGGGTGAACGAGTAAGGCCTGAAATGACGAAATTTGCGGCGTTTAAATTGCAAACAAAAGGACTTTAATTTCCATGAACAAATCCCTCATCAGAAAATACAATGTAGCAGGTCCAAGGTACACCTCTTACCCTACGGTTCCTTACTGGGATGGTGAAGAAGGGTTTGATATCTCAGATTGGAAATCATCGGTTACCAAAACCTTTGAGGCAACCAACGCAGAAGAAGGAATAAGCTTATACATTCATTTGCCTTTCTGTGAACGACTTTGCCATTTCTGCGGTTGTAACAAAAAAATAACTAGGCAACACTCCGTTGAAGAACCTTACGTATCCCGCGTTTTAAAAGAATGGGATTTGTATTGCGAATTCCTGCCTCAAAAACCACGGCTGAAAGAAATGCACCTGGGTGGCGGTACTCCCACATTTTTGAGTGCGGAAAACCTGCATATTCTAATCAGTGGAATTCTATCGAAATGCGATCCGGTGGATTCGCCCGAATTTAGCTTTGAAGCCCACCCCAATAGTACTACTTATGATAAAATGCTAGCGCTTTATAAGCTTGGTTTTAAACGACTGAGTTTGGGCGTGCAGGATTTTGATATTGAAGTTCAGCGGGTCATTAATCGATACCAGAGTTTCGAGGAAGTAAAAAAGGTAAGTGACGAAGCCCGGGAAATAGGCTACACTTCAATTAACTACGACCTCATTTTTGGATTACCCAAGCAAACTCAGGAGAGTATTGAGTACACCATTAAAAAAACCATAGAACTTAAACCCGATCGAATTGCTTATTACAGTTATGCTCATGTTCCCTGGCTGAGTCGGGCACAGCGCCTCTATTCCGATGAGGATTTGCCAAGCAATGAGTTCAAACGGTCGTTATACGAATTAGGTAAAGAACTCCTGGAAAAAGAAGGCTACCTGGAAATTGGAATGGATCATTTCGCATTACCAGAAGAAGACTTGTCACTGGCCATGAAAAACAAACTCATGCATCGAAACTTCATGGGTTATACAACAGTTCACACCGAATTAATGATTGGACTTGGAGTAAGTTCCATCGGTGATAGTTGGGGAGCATTCGGACAAAATGTAAAGGCTCTTAAGGAATACGAAAGAATTATCGATCGTGGTGAACTTCCCTTATTCCGGGGACACTTTTTGAATGAGGAGGATCTGGTACTCCGCAGGCATATCCTTAACCTGATGTGTCATTTTAAAACCAGCTGGACGGAGGAAGAAAATAATACAATTGATTTTCAGGAAATTTGCAGCAGGCTGGTGGAAATGGAGGAAGACGGGCTTTGTACTATTGAACCAAATGGGTTGACGGTAACCGAAAAGGGACAAGGCTTCGTAAGGAACATTTGTATGGCCTTCGATCTGAGAATGTATCGCAAAGCTCCCTCTACTGAACTTTTCTCACAAACGATTTAATAAAGAAACGATTTGGAAAATTTTGAAGCCTTAGGCATAAGAAAAGAATTTGTTAAGGGACTCAAGGAACTCAATATTGTTTCTCCTACCCCTATTCAAACCGAAGTAATCCCCCTTCTGTTGCAGGGAGATACAGATTTAGTCGGACAGGCCCAAACGGGAACCGGTAAAACGGCTGCTTACGGACTTCCCCTGTTGCATCAAATTGACCCAAAACACAAAGTGGTTCAGGGATTAATTCTTTGTCCAACAAGAGAACTGGGACAGCAAGTAGCCAAGCAGCTTTTTAAGTTTACCAAATACAGCGATAAGATATTTACCGAAGCCGTTTACGGTGGAGAAAAAATAGACCGGCAAATTGCCAATTTGAAGCGCCCCACGCATATAGTTGTAGCTACCCCAGGAAGATTAATTGACCTGGTAAGAAGAAAGGCCGTTGATCTACAACATGTAAAAACCGTTGTACTCGACGAAGCCGATGAGATGCTAAGTATGGGTTTCAAAAAGGAATTGCACGAAATCCTTAGCTTTTTAAGTACCGCAGAGAACAAATGGCTCTTTTCGGCAACCATGCCTCATGGAATTAAGGAAATTGTAAATCAATACCTGGCACCAGAAGCATATCGAATTGAGGTAAGCAGGCAAAATGCGGTAAACAAGAATATTGAACATCAATTTCTAATCTGTGAGGAAAATGAGAAGCTTCATATTCTTACTCAATTCCTTAAATCCCAGTACAATAGTCGAGGATTGATCTTTTGCAAAACCAAATCGGCAACACAGAAATTGGCCAAGCAGCTTATTGCCAAAAACATATCGGCTGATGCCATTCATGGTGATTTGCTCCAGAAAGAAAGGGACAAGGTTATGCGCGCGTTTAAGAACGAGAGCCTTCAAATCTTAATTGCAACAGACCTTGCCGCACGAGGAATTGATGTGGAAGGGTTGGCCTATGTGGTACATTACCAATTGCCCGATAAAGAAGAATATTATACCCACCGCAGTGGACGAACGGCCCGTGCAGGGAAACATGGGATCTCACTGAGTTTAGTTACCACTAAGGAGCTAAAACAAATCCGTTACTTCGAAAAGAGCTTGGCCATAGCGTTTAAGCAGATCCGGTAAGCAAGTTTCCTTTTCTTCTTACTAAGAAAAAAAGATACTTTTGGGAAGGTGCCATCTGGAATTCCAGAACAAATGCCTAAATATTTCCGTGCACATAACTTTTAATTAAATGTAATGAAATAGCAATGTATTGTAGGTTCCAGAACCAAAGCACTATGATATAATAAACGCATATTGTGTTTATCTAATTGTTGTATGCTATTCGTAAATTACAAAAAGGTTCAAATCCTAGTTAATCAAAGAACATAGAAAAATCATGAAGTCCAAAAAAATTGAAGGTTGGGGGTTGGTTTTATTGCTAATATCATTTGGCTGGCAAATGTTGGATACAGAATTAGCAAATTCTACAAGATCTGCCGAAAATTATCAATTTTATAAAAAGTTTGATGCCATATACATGTTACTTTCCGATATGTATTCGAATAGTGATTATAACGATACACCAATAAGGTCATCTGCAAATTTTAAGCACATAAATGGCTCATGGAAAATTTGGTCACAAATGGAGGCTGAGAAGAGCAATCTAAAATGGCAATCTGAAATCGTTTCAGTAATAAGAGCAGTAATTTTTATAACTGGAAGTATACTTATAATAGCCACCAAATTTTACGATTTTGACAATAAGAAACATGAGGTTACATGATTAACTATAAAGTTTTGAATGAGTTGCTTGAAGAATTGAAGAGAACAAACACTTCAGTTGACAGTAAACTTTTCTTTGAAAAAAAATTAGGCACTCATAAAGAGACATTTAAAACTGCACGTCTCTCAATTGAAAAATTGGTCCGAGATGGATATGTCGATAAACTTGGTAAAACCTATGTAATTATTACTCCAGATGGATATGAATTTGAAGGGTATAGAAAGGGAAGCTCTAAAAAAGATGAAAAAAGAATCTTTATTAGTCATGCATATAAAGACGGAAAAATTGCGGAAAGAATAATTGACAAATTGCTCGTCGATACATTGGGAATTTCGAAAGAAGAAATCTTCTTTACTTCGACTCGTTCAACTGGAATTAAATCGGGTAAAACTTGGAAAGAACAGATTAAAAAAAATTTAAAAGAGTGTGAAATTTTTGTTGGGCTATTCACTCCAAATTACCATCTAAGTGAAATGTGTCATGCTGAATTGGGTGCAGCATGGTTTTCTGACAAAGTCATATTTAGCTTGTACCTGGCACCAATTCAAGCATCCTCCTTTTCAAAGGTAATATCAGAAAAGCAGGCGGATAATTTGCGAAGACGAGAGGAGGTTATCTCCTTTTTAGATCAAATGACTGAGGAATACAATAAAATATCTAGCAAAAAACTCCAACCAAATGATTATGAAACTGGCCTGAATTTGTTCTATCGATCGCTAAGGGCATATCTGCGAAAAGAAGCAATTAAACTTGGAATTGACTACGAAGAAAAAGCCAAACTTGACAAACTATGAGTGCACCTGAAGAATCGGCCAGTCGCTAACTGTAGTTTACGAAGAATAATAAAACGAAAGGCTAATCAACTGCAACTAGGTAAATGCTGTTTGTTGTAGATTTGAATCGATTGATACGGGGCAGTAAAACTTTCAACCCTTCTTTATTAAGCTTATAATTATGGAAAACTCATTATTTTGGTCCATTATATATTTCTAAGTAAGAATGAAACTCTGGTTTATAGTATTAGTCATTTTCAGCATCATAATTAATGAGTTTGCTATTGCTCAAACCACCAAATCGGGTGATCTGTTTAAAGAGATTAGTTCGACAATCTCAAACCTGCCTGGAAGTTCTGGTGATAAGTATCATTTACCAAGTTCAACTCAAATGACAACCTGGACCAATACGTTAGACCTTCTATTATCCGCCAAGTATTCAGCGGCTTCCGACTCGGTGTCTAAACTTGGTTATCGGTTGGTAAACTTTACAGACACTACAACATCACCTTCAAATAATTACTATGTTCTGGAAGCAAGGGACACCAATCACTGGGGAACCTATATCTACAATCCGAACTACTGCCGTCCATTGGTTATTCAATCACCCCATTCGAAAAAAGATGCCAATACCGGGCACCAGGGTATTCATGTGTTTATAGAAACCCAGGCTCTCTTCTTTTTTCTCAACGGAACTCATCGTTGCAACAGTTCTGTAAATTCGTCGTGCACTGGAACAACTACCGCCTGTTCGTCAACATCAGCACCCTTTCGAATTTCTGACCTCGCCCACCATACCTCTTCTATTTTTCAAAAATCAACCGAAGTATTGTTTACCAAATTCAGCAATACGCACTTCATTCAGCTGCATGGATTTTCTAAGAAAAGTACCGACCCTTATGTAATCCTTAGCAACGGAACACAGGTTACTCCTACCCCGGATTATATGGCCGATTTTAAATCCAATTTGTACAATGAAGATACTTCCCTAACCTTTAAGGTGGCCCACCTCGATCTTTCGTGGACCAGGTTAAGGGGGTTTTCAAATACCCAGGGAAGATTGATCAATTCGGGTTCTGATCCTTGCAATGCCAATGCTACACAAAGCAATGGGCGTTTTTTTCATATGGAGCAAGAGAAAGAAAAACTTCGGAAAAACAAAGACACCTGGAACAAAGTGGCCAATGCACTAATCAAAACCTTTTCCTGTTCCCCTTCTTTTATAAATCCTGTGAATCAGCTTGAAACTTACGAGGTATATCCTAACCCGGTAAGCGATGTGATTCGTATTGATTTTGAATCAGCTGGTAAGCGAAAAATTCGGCTTTTCAGTCTTTCGGGGAATATGGTAATGGAAACTCTCAAAGAACAGAAAGCGGTTGCACTCAACCTGGGTGAACTTCCCTGTGGAGTTTACATCATGAAAATCTTTTCCGGGCATCAGGTGTATCACTTTAAGCTGGTCAAAGAATAGCTCAACTCTATCGAACCACTAGATTAAGCCGCTGAATTCTATTTTGTTTAATGATTACAGCAACATAATTCCCACACTCTAAACCATTGATTTTATTACTTATAGCCCTTAGATTTCTTCTTAAAATCAACTTTCCGGATGAATCAAAAAGCTTTAATTCGGCTCCAATAAATTCTGGGTTGATATCAATGGTGAAACTGCCGTTACTTGGATTGGGGTAGACACCAATGGAGTTTTCAGTTAATACAGGAGTGACTTCCAATGTAGTATCGGCAGAAGTAAAAATATCCAATTCCTTAAATCCAAACTTCCCAGAGCTTTGATAGCCTTCAACTACCATAGATACTTCGTGCAGTTTTCCTAAATTCATCCCCAAAGACTCCCATTTTTTGAAATGAGTTGAAATGTGGACTACTCCAGAGTTTCGAGTGTTTCGACGTATACTGAAATACTGCTTAAAAGTGGCTGTACCGATTATTGAAGGTTGATTGACCCGAGTATTTTCGTAAATATCATAAATACTACCGTAAACTGTTATGGAACCTTTGAGCTTAGCCCCGGCAGCCATAGAAGGAATCCAGTTTCTCCAATCCTCAATGATATAATACTCCACCAGGGGGTTAACGGTCCAACCGTAAACCGACAAATATGAATTACCTGTAAAACCGAATTGCGGGTTATAGTCGCATTTGTACTCCGAAACGAAGTTGCCGATATCCTTATGTTCCTGAGTTTGATTATACTCCAACCCTCTCCTAGCTAAATAATTCTCCACACCGCTCCATTCACCCTTGAACAAGGCACCTGTACCCAAAGTCATACAAGCAGTTCCCTTCGAATATTGATTCCACAACTCGTATCGATATCCATCCTTAACTCCTCTCTTCTGATCTGATCCACTCTGAATACAGATTTGCTGTCCATAAGCGTGCTGGAAAACGATAAGCAACATAACCGTTGCGATAACAGGGATATTTAAATTCGGTTTAAACACTAATAAGCAAGCAAAATTATTGTTATCTGTTTCGGTCGCCAAACAAATTAGTCAAAGGGGATTTAAGTAACCGGTGCAGAAAATCATTCATGCCATAAATTGCTTGTTTCATGCCCTATTTCACCCAATTGAATCATCATCTGTTTTTCTAACATTTTAGGCTTTTAGTTTTACTAAAAACTAAATTTTATCACAAGGACACACATGAAGGAATTCTTTAAAAAAGTAACAAGTTTATGGTTTTCAATTCTATTTCTTAGTATAACGGGTAACGGCCTTGCACAACTCCCCTATTTAAAAAAAGTTGATGGAGAAGTTAAGGTTGATAAGGAGCTTTATCGGGAATACATCAATAATCATCCTTTTTTGACAAGAATACCACCAACTAAAGAGGAATACGATAAGATGAACAAAAAAAGTCGACCAGACTTAGCTTATGAGCTGGAATGGCTGATGACCCATGACCCTAAAACCGGAAAAGTTGAATGGCAACGGTTGATTCCAATCATTGAAAAAATACACGAAGAAAAACAAATGCAAGCCGTTGCTCCAGGTGGACATGTGGCTACCACATGGACAGAGAGAGGCCCTGATAATGTTGGAGGAAGAACTCGAGCCATAATGTTCGATCCAACTGACACCACCAATAAAAAAGTATACTGTGGTGGAGTGAGTGGTGGCCTTTGGTACAATAATGATATTACCAACTCCTCTTCTACCTGGACTTCTGTTGATGATTTTTGGTCGAACCTGGCCATTTCAGCAATCGTTTCTGACCCAACGGATTCAAATATCTGGTATGTTGGAACGGGTGAAGGAATGGGCAATGGTGATGCCATGAGAGGAGCGGGAATTTGGAAATCGACCAATGCCGGAACCAGCTGGACTCAGCTAACGAATACTAATATTTATTCTTTTCGATACACACTGGATTTGCAATTTGCTCAAAACGGCAGGCTTGTAGTAGCCTCAAGCGATGGAGTGTTTACTTCAGGTGATGATGGAGCAAGCTTTGTTCGAAGGAGTACGGTAAACTGTGCAGATTTAGAGATGGCAGCCAATGGAGATCTATATGGTGGCGCGCGTTATTCTGGCAAAGTGATCAAATCTACCAATAACGGACTCACCTGGTCACTGGTAACACCCACAGGAACCAGCACTTCCGACCGGGTAGATATTGCCTGTGCCCCTTCAGATTCCAATACATTGTATGCTGTAGCCAGCAATAGTGGTTCTAATGTTCTTGATGATGTAGAATGGTTTAAGAAAAGTACCGATGGCGGAGCAAATTGGTCTGACGTAGAGATACCTCGGTGGCTGACCGATACGTCGGAACATTTTACACGTTCGCAAGCCTGGTACAATCTTATTCTTTGGGTACATCCAACCAACAAGGACGTAGTTATTGCTGGAGGAATTAATCTTCACAGAACCAAAGATGGAGGTAGTACCTGGGAGAATATCACCAATAATTGGACGTATGGCAGCTACCCGGTAATTCATGCCGACCAGCACATGATTGTCACACGACCTGGAACCACCAATGAAATTGTTGTTGGAAATGACGGTGGGGTTTATTATTCCTCAAACGCTGGTGATACAGGCGTAACCTACCCCTTCTTTACGCACATGGTTAAAAACTATAATGTTACTCAATTCTATACCGCTGCCATGCATCCGGGAGTGGGATCCGATACAATTATGGGAGGAAGTCAGGATAATGGTACACATAGAAGCATCTCTGCGGGGGTAGGTTCCTCAACAGAGTTAACAGGTGGTGATGGAGCTTATTGCTTTATTGACCAAAGCGACCCCGATGTGTTTATTACTTCGTTTATTTATAACAATTGGAGAATAAGCAAGAACGGAGGAGGGACTTTTAGCTATTTGTCTACTGATAATACAGGGAAATTCATTAACCCGGCTGATTACGACGATAGCCTAAACATTTTGTATGCGGCAAAAACCAGTACCTCGATTAAGAAAATCACCAATGTAACCGGAAGTTACAGCGCATCAGATGTTACGGTTAGTAATTTGGGGGGAACCCCAACACACATTAGGGTTTCTTCTTACACCACAGGAAGCACAACCCTTTTTGTTGGTGCAGGATATGACGTTCACAAAATTACTTATGCCGATAGTTCATCTCCAACGGTTACTACGCTCACCGATGCTACATTTCCATCAGAGGCCATAAGCTGTATTGAAATTGGAGCAAACGAAAATGAGCTTCTGGTAACCTTCTCTTCCTACGGTGGTGACGAACTTTATTATACCGATGACGGTGGGAGTACCTGGTCTGATAAATCAGGAAACCTAGGAGATATGCCCATTCGATGGGCACTGTTTAATCCTAAGAACAGGAAGGAAGTAATTCTTGCAACAGAAGTCGGTATTTGGTATACCAGTGATATTACGGCAACCACGCCAACCTGGTCATCAGCAAATTTGGGAATGGCAAATACCAGGGTAAGGATGTTTCAATATCGTGAATCAGACTCTTTGATTTTGGCAGCTACCTACGGCAGAGGTATGTTCACTGGAAGGTTTATGTCTGAATCTGCACCAGATGCATCATTGTCTGTAGATAAAACCGTGATTTATACTGGTGATTCAGTAGTTTACAGAAGTACTTCTAAGGTTAATCCTTCTACTTATGAATGGACCGTAACCGGAGGAACACCAACTTCGGGAACATCGGATTCAATTGTGGTTACCTACTCATCAACGGGTGCTAAATCAATTAAACTTAAAGTTATCAATTCCTGGGGTTCCGATTCTGTGACGGAATCTTTGGTAACCGTGACAGCCGCTCCACCACTTGGTGTAGAATTAATCGAATTTAATGTGGCTAAAACACATGCAAATGGGGTGAAATTAGAATGGCAAACAGCCTCTGAACTCAACAATGATTATTTCATCATTGAACGATCAAAAAACGGAACGGAATGGGAGGGAATTCAAAGAATTAGAGGTGCCGGAAACTCATCGGTTGTTATAAAATATATGGAAACGGATAATTCACCTCATCAAGGTATTTCATACTATCGTTTAAAGCAAACCGACTTTGATGGACATTATGAATACAGTGCCGTAAAAAGCGTCAACATTAATGCTTCCAAGCATACACCTTTACGACTCTATCCAAATCCAACTGAAAAACAAATTACCATTGAGGGAGATAAAGCTGACCTGGAAGAATTAAAAATATATGATCTGTTTGGGGAGGAAGTAAGCTCACAAACCCATCTTAAATACAGAGACGACTCAAAATTGGTTATTGATCTGTCCCATTTGACCAATGGAATCTATTACGTTAAAACAAAGACCATTACGTATAAGGTGTATAAACAGTAACCCTTTTCTTAATGTCCGCGAAGAATTTAGGAAATTTGAATTTTTTCTCCTAAAAACTTAGGCTCCTTACCAAAAATCAAATCCAGCATCATTTTGACACGGGCCAATCGCTCCCTGATTTTCACCCTTAATCCAAATTTTCCTCCAACATCCTTGGCGTTGTAACCAACCGCCTCAACTCCCTTCATATTGGCTATAAAAATGGCTCTTTCGTTATGAAATTGCTGGGAAATAACGGTCACCTTTTTTTGGCCAAAAATTTCCTTGCTTCTAACCACCGAATCTAAGGTTCGAAATCCGGCGTAATCGAGGTAAATTCTGTCTTCAGGAACACCTTTAGCCATCAAATCGTTTTTAATGTCGGTAGGTTCGTCGTAGTTTTTGTTGCCATTGTCTCCACTCACCAAAATGTACTTTATTTTACCTGCTTTATAGAGTCGAACCGCAGCATCAATTCGATAGAGGTAATACAAATTCTTATGTCCGTTGCCCAGGTATTTAGCGGTCCCTAAAAGTAAACCTACCTTGTTAGAAGGAATTTCGCGGGTTGAATTGAATACTCTATCCTTAGCGCTTTGTTCTACCAATTCATTGGTAACAACAATTCCAATGCATACTAAAACTGCGGCTAAAAGGCCAATTTTTAAGTATCTACGAATCACCTTAGTTATTGAAATTTATTCCTCTCAAAACAAAAGGTTACCCCATTTTATTGTTTCCAAAAAATCATAAAAATCGTAAACCTATTTTCCAGAATATTGATGACTACTGGTAAAATTACGTTCAATTAATACATACTCTAAAGTCAAACTCTTAAACGCCGCTATTCTACCTTTACAACGTTCCTCGTCCCTTGTAATTTATTGTCAACCCAAAGCTGCATTACATAATTTCCAGCAGGCAAATGCCTAATATCGAATTCCATGCTGTCATCCATCTTTGTTCCCTTCGTTTCATACTGCTGCCCTGAGGCAGATACCAAAGTCACAACAACGTTTTCAGAAACTGGATAATTGATGCGAATAAAGTCCTTAGCAGGATTTGGAAAAATCTTTATATCCTTGAAGTTTTGAACCGCCTGTATAGATAAGGTAGTATCGAATCCATAAGGTACTTTCTCCGTTTGAATCACTTCTCTGGTAAACAAATGCAAATAATCAATTTCAATAACTCCCCGGGTTTTACCAATCGGAGAAAGCAACACGCCGTATCGTTCTCCGGGAGAAATTAATAATGTATCAATTACATCTTTTTGGGGAAGTGGCCTTCCATCCGAACTCATCAATTTAGCAGTCAACCCTTGCGGAAACCGTACCTGATTTTCATAATAACCTACATTAGATAAGCGAAGGAGCACAGATTCACTAACCCCCATAATAAGGGAATCAATTAAGTGCTGACTCTGCCCATTTACAAAGAAGTAATCGGGTTCGTACTTAGGAATGTAAAACTGGGCATGTACTGAATCACCAGTTGCGTGTTTGGGTTTATTATCGAACCAGGATTTATCTGCTTCGCTAAGCAACAAATTAAAATCACGTTGATAGGGATAACCAGGAGCTGCTTCCTTGCTTTTTGGCTCGACAATTAAGCTTCCGTACATTCCAAGTTGCACATGCAAAACTGATGCCACATGGCAGTGATAAAGGTAAGTACCGGGATGTGTAGCAACAAAATTGTAATCCTTGGTTTCCTTATGCTTAATGTCCCAACTGGTTAATGGAACGCCATCGTTGGCCTGGTCTACGTCCAACCCGTGCAAATGAATCGTGTGCGGGGCTCCCTGCGATTGATTTCGTACTTCCAGCTTTACTTTTTGCCCTTCCTTTACCCGAAGCACGGGTCCCGGGATATTAGGAGTACCTCTACCCAACGTAAAACCATAATTTTCTAATCTTTTACCATCGTGTAATACGTGTGATCCGGTGGTCCACATCCAAATATTAAATGAGGTATCTGCTTGAGCATAAATTGAATATACAAACCCAAGCATTGTTATCTGTAGTAATAAAATCTTTTTCATAACTTACTTAATATCAAGAATCATGAATACTCCATTGGGATATTTGCCTCCACCCGATACGGCAATTAGATTATGATCATGAACGGGATAAATCCCGGGTTTATCCGGCACCATTAATACCATAAGGCCATCTCCTGTAGCTAGAGGAAAAGTGTCCTTGTTACTCCCTTTTTGAACCCTCTTCGTATTGGATTCTAACACAATCGCATGATATCCATGAAAATGAATGGAGTGTACTGCTTTTCCTGTATTAGCCATCATAATTAAAAGTGAATCTCCAACCTTGCCAACCGGGTTAGAAACCAGATCACCAACCAACTGATCCTTTCCTTTTCCATTAACCAGAAAGTAATCGGGGTAGTACGTTTTCCAATCTACTGTCTTGCCAGAATCCAGATCCAACACCTTAGCATACTCGAAATCCTTGATGTTCCAATAGAAAGTAACCAGCTTACTGTATTTGGGAGCGGTTACAACCAACATTCCCGCAGCCCCGTAATGGTTTATTTCGTTACCTGTATTTACAGCAGAATAGACAAACACTCCTGCCTTTGCGGGAGTCAATTTGATCAATTGACTGGCTCCTCCCGAAATTGAAACATCAATCGCCAATTCCTGTACCACAAATCGTTGTGCCGATGATGTCCGGTTGTAAACGGTGAGCAATAAGGTATCGCCCAGCGTAAGCAGCAGCCTTTCATTTTCCTGGGAAAATACTGTATCCTTATTGAATGCGTAATAAGGAACCTTGGTAGAATCAGCTGTAACCAACGTACCCTTATTCAAATTTATCTGTTTGGAGCTACTTGCTCCAAACAAGGTTGTAGAAATCAACAGAAGACTAACAACAATCAACGTGTTTTTGGTTACCATATAGATTCTATTCTAAGATTAATTTTGAATGATAAGTTCCTCCTTTTGCACTCATTCCTAATACCCAATAAACACCTCGTTGCAAGGAGGAAACATCTAAAGAAAACTCTTCTTCACCCACAGGTTGTGAAAGAACTTCACGTCCATGGAAATCAATGAGTCTAATTGTTTCAATTTCTATTGGAACTTTTATACCAACTGAATTTGATGCAGGGTTCGGGAATATTTCTATATTCTTCATCCCATTACCTGCAATTGCAGGATTATCTATCCCCGTAATTTTATCCGTAGAGCTTGCATAAAGTGCATAGGTAAGGGTATCCCTGTAAGAAGAATCCAGAATATCGAAAAGCTCAATTTTCAACTGGCAATTTTTGGGATTCTTTTCGGTAATGATATTTAAGTTGCTAACCCGAACTTTCTGCAATTTTTCTATTGTATCACATACCTCCTCTGATAATATTTCTGCCCGACAAGAAGGATAAGAGCAGTATAAAATCTCCCAATTGGCTGTGTCAATTGTGTTTTCGAGTACACGCCATTTAACCAGAATGCGGTTAGGAGAATTGTTGGTTAGGTCAATACCGTCTTCAAATGTTCCATTGATGTATAAACTATCAGTTATCTGGTTAGTAGACAGGCTAAATTTTTGTGCCTGAATCTGGGTTGATACAAATAACAACATTAAAATATATAACCTATTCAATTTCATGACTTTGTTTTATTGTGTGTATAAATTGTTTTTACAAAATCCAGGATCTGTCAATGTTTTTAAAAACGATACCAAATCCTTTCTTTCGTTTTCTGTTAAATAAAGATTTTTAATTCCAGTGCTTAAATTTTTATGTTCTATAATTCCTTCTGAATAATGACCAACAACTTCTTCTAGTCTTTTAATGGACCCATCGTGCATGTAGGGCCCCGTGAGTTCTACGTTTCTCAGTGAAGGCACCTTAAACTTATCGCGATCAATTTCCGATTTTGTTACTCTCATTCTTCCAGAATCCGAATAATGAATTCTCAATCCGTTGTTCTCAAATTTGTAATTAGTAAAATTGAATCCCGAGTGACAAGTTGAACATTGAGTTCTTTCACTTGTGAACAGTTGATGGCCTCGTTCTTCCTCAACCGTAAATTCCTCTTTACCCAATTGAACTCGATCATACTTACTGTTACTACTTATTAGTGTCCTTTCGAAACACGCTAATGCACGCGTTATTACATAGGGATCAGGATAACGATTATATGCAACCATACTTTCATTGTAGTAGCTACTATCCTTCATCATACGATCGGCTATTTCCAGGGTACTAAAATCCATTTCGAGATGTTCCTGAACCGGTACAAGAATTTGCATTTCCAAACTTGGAACTCCGCCATCCCGAGAGAGATAAGGATGGTAGGCAACATTTGCCAATGAAGGGGCATTTCTCACTCCTACCCTCTTTTCCACTCCTAAACTAAATGCCAGGGTATCTGAAAATGCAAAACCAGGTAAGTGACAAGAAGCACAACTAATTGAACTATCCCGTGAGAGCGTCGGATCGTAAAAGAGTCTTTTCCCCAACTTCCATCTTTCCACTGTAATATCATTATCCGTTGGATAATCAATTTGCGGAAAATGTTTTGGTTCAGCCTTAAGTACGTCAAGCAAATCTTCCTGGCCTTTATTCCCCAGTAAGACAACCGATAATACCCCCAACAGAATTAAGAACGAAATACGCACTTGTCTACCTTATGATTACCATTTTTTGAATATCAATAGCCTCATTATTTTCCAATAAGACTCCATGGTAAATTCCTACAGATAGTCCTTCAATCTCAAAAGCATTTGAACCGTTCAGTTCATACTTTTCTATCAACTTACCCTGAAGGTTAAATACCTGAAACAAATAGGTGCTATTGCCTTTCGGTTTGAAAGTCACCTTAATGGGACCGTCTGAAGGGTTTGGTTGGAATTTCATTTGATAATCGTGTCCTTTTATGCTTCCTACACCGGTAGTATTCTTAATGGGTTCCATTGAAGCGCTGAACACTCGTTGTTGAAAGTTCTTCAAAAATGTTACTGCCTTGCCCCCTACACTATGCAAGTAAAAACCACTTGACATATTAACATTGTACAATGATTCCAAGTAGTCGGCATTAATTTCGATTACCATTTCGTTGTTAATGATTTCTGCTCCAGCCACCAGGTCAACTTCATGATAATTGGCATCTCCTAGTGCATGCATTTCACACGAAAAATTCGTAGAAGGTCCTGAAAACCCTTCCATGCAAACAAATCGATACCCTGCAGACCATCCCCAGTGCATTCTCGGACTTTTTAATGCGAGAGCGTGGCTATTAGGCCATAGATTTGGATCTGCGTGATTGGTTGTGTTGTTTGAAGGATCATTGGGGTTTGGGTTTGGGCCATTGTCCACGCCGATACTAAACTTAATGCCCTCCAAATACTTAATATCGAAATTCCCTAGATCATGAGTCAGTTTCATACCAGCATTTTCCAATAGGTAAACGTCCTCCAGAACAGTTTCTTTTCCGTTATCATGAATTAATTTAATTTTTGAAATATAATATTGAAGCCGCGTAAACCTAATGTTGTACCCGTCTTTTGCTGTAACAACATCGTTAAATTTAAAATCCTGACTTCCTGATTTATGATTGATTCTTAACTTAACATCAACCTGCGCCTGAATTGTGGTAGTAACAAACGATAATGTTATCAATAGGATTAAATATTTTTTCATACTTATATTTTTATATACTGCATTAATAAAACTTTTGCTCAACTCAAAGACCTGCACGCTTTTAATTTGGATTCTTAGGAAATTAAAATCTTAATAAATAGTTAGGAGTTATGATTCGGTTATAGAAATATCAACCTGAATCATGAAGTGTTTTTTAATGAAAACTGTAATCTATAGTCTAAAAACCTTGTGAAGAATAAAGAGGTCCTTGAAAAACCAAGGGGGTGAAGAATTTCCCCAACACAAGGTTTTGGTTGTTTTCAGTAATCCAACTAAGGGTAATGAATGGTCAAACAGTTCAACTGTATTTTGGTTCTTCTTAAGCCCTTTTTTAGCAGTTAGTTGAGATAGAACATCTTCGGGTGTAAAGACGATATCTCTATTGGAGCAACAAATCCCCTTATAGGATTCCGTAAGAGGATTGGGTTCACAGGTTGATCTGGCTTCATCCATTCCACAACCTTCGGCTTCACCAATAAAAGCCAAGTTAATCAATTGATCACCACAAAAATGAGCATTGATCGACCAATCAACAGATGCCACTATGGTCAACACGGAAACAATAACGGCCAGTGATTTTAGAAGCATAGTTTTGATCATGAATTAGTATTGAAATTCAACGCGTTAAATGTACAACTATTTATAACTTTCAACAAAACTATCCCGCCATAACCCGTAACAGACAAATCAACTTACAAGTGCCTGGAACTATTCCACTTGAATAGAAAGGAATAAAAAATAGGTTTACGCTGTATTAGAAGCATCAATCTATGCCCAATGATTTACGTTCTTTTTTAACGCTTTTAGCATGTTTTTCCAGGGAATCAAAAATTGTATTCACCCAGTAATTATCAAAACCACCGCCTGAAGGTTCGCCCTGATATTTTCTACTATACAATATGTTTCTTTCTGAATCGAAATAGACTATATAGTAAACACCATACTCAAGCTTTTTACTAATACTCTCTGCCACCATAAGCACTGAGATCCCTTCTAATTCCAGGTCATAGTCATCAACAACATCCTGAATATCGCTTTTACTAATCGAGTACTGACCATCCTCAATTAAACAGCCTTCGGTATCAATTTCAGTATTTAATTCCAGGGATTTTTTCAGGGAAACTTTTGCTTTTTCAACCCTAAGCAAATTATTCATATTGGATTTCCCGGACTCTGTTAAAAAAACATCATTCCAACTTTCAAAATACTTAAAGCTTAGCGCTTTGCATTTGGTTCTTCCGTTTTTGTCAATAAAGCCCATTTGGTTTACCAACTTAAACTTGGAAAAATTAACCCCTAAAAATGTAACTTTTTTTGCAGATAAAGCCTTAACTTCTCCATCCTTCGCCAATACGGAACTTGTACCAATTGGCTTAAATGAAATAAGAATAAGGCTTGCTAGTGTAAGACTTACAACCGTTCTCACGACTTCATTAATCCCTTATAATACTTAGAGAAATTGTTAATCGTGTATAACATTGCAAGATTAACACGACCTGCCATAGAGCTACTCATTGGTCCTGCCTGAGAACCAGAAGTTTTAGGGCAATAAATTACAGCCTCTTCTTCCTTGGTCTTGCTATTAATAAAAATGAATTTACATTCAAAAGAAGACGATTTTACCGGGGTGCCTGTACCAATATGAACAGGTTGAACAATCAGTTTATAATCAGCCTCGAGATTGTCAATGTTAAATGTTGCCGGATACTTTTTTGTTTTACCTGAAATGGTATTTCCGAAGTACTCCACGAAACTCTTTTTATCATTTTCCCAAGCATTTTTCCATTTATCAGCTTCCTCCTGCGATTCTTCATTTTTCATCTTATACTCAATGTAATCAACTTCAGAATCTAATCCATCGACAGAAGTTTTCGAATAATCGAACTCGACAAAAATTGAAACTTTTTCTTTTAGGAAATTTGTATTCCCACTTAATTTTCTGGTCTTTTCTCCTGGTGCAAAAGAGAACAATGGAATGGCAACAACTGCCAACGTGCAACTAATAAATTTTTCATGATTTCAACATGTTTTGGCGAAAGTAATACATTCAGGTATATGTGATTAATCAATTAATAAGGTATTCGCTATTGTACTACAACCGTAGCTATTACACGAACCAGGCAAGCCATCGGCACTTAATTATTCCAACTTCTTAAATGCCCTAAAATATTCAAATTGCAAAGGTTTCTGCCTGGTTCGTATTTGTCATCCGACTTTTTCCGCCGTAACGAATAACTTCCTATGATAGATATAGGAAATTCCCATTATAACAAGAGCTACTAATGGATAGAACCCGCTCCCGTCTCCGGCTATGAAATGTGCTCCCGAAGCCAGGATGAAATCCAGGGCAAACCCTGCATAAGCCATTTCCTTAAGTAATTGTGATTTATTGGTCAAAATGGCAATTATGCCCAGAACCTTCGCAGCAGCCAAAGGATATATTACTGATGCAGACACACCTAAAGTAGAAAAAACTTCAGCTACCATTTCAGTTCTAAAAATATACATGCCTACTGTCATTAGCATATGTGCAGAAAACAGACCGGTAACCGCGTAATAAATGATTTTGTTTTTCTTATTCATAATTCAAATTTATAATTGTTTATTTTACTTGTTATTATTTTACATGTAATATTTTGTGACAAATTTTTTTACCCTCTAAATTTGTCCAATACCTCGCTTACGTATTTGGCATCTTTTGCCGTTATCCGTGTATCCAATGCTTCTTGAATAAGGCTCTCTTTTTTATTAATCTCTTCCATTAATTCTAAGCCCTTCTTGGTTATTCGTACATAAACCTTTCTTCTATCCAAATCACTTCTATTTCGATCGATCAACTTCTTACTCAGCAGCTTATCCGCGAGGCGAGTGGCATTAGGTGCCTTATCCAATAGTCCGTCCTTGACATCAGACATGGGAATCCAGTCTCCCGAAGCTTTCAGAATCCGAAGAATATTAAACTGCTGAGGGGATATACCAAAAGGCTTAATGTGATCAACAAAGTAATTATTAACCCAGTTGGCAGTGAATACCAGGTTGGTTACGAAACGATGCTGATCGTTTACAAATTTTGATTTTATTTCCGAGTCAATTTTACCCACCATTTTGTTTTGAGCAGGCAAATATAAAATAATTTATTTTACATGGTAACTATTTTTATGTAACTTATTTTTTAGGGTAACCTACTTTATAGAAAAGTATGGACTATTCCAATTCTCTAAACGCCTTGAAATATTCAAACTGCAAGGATTCCACTTGCCTTTGGTAATCTTCCCAGGGACCGGTAAACAGGTTTTCCATCCTGGCATTAACTGGTTCGTAGTATCTGTTAAAATCCTTAACCGCAAGGTCGAGTGTTCCACTTTCCAGCGCATTCTCCGAATTCAGATAACCATAAATTCGGCCAATGCGATTCGATAGTTTTACACTTACGTGGTCGTAGCCCTTGAATCCTTCAGGAAGGAAAAACTCATCGAGCAAAACGTTAATGGTGTCGTTAATGGCTTTACCATCTTTCCGCAAACTATCGGCAAGGCTATCGGGTAAGAACTTCAGCATTCCATTGATCTCCCCAATCGATTTTTTTATTGCTTTTAATTTGTCCACCTGCTTTACTACGTTTTGATATTCCTGTTGCTGTGCCTTCTTCTTTTCATAAACCTGGGTCAGTTCGGACTCTGGTATAGCTGTTTTGGGGTTTTGTTTTATCTCAATGGTGCATGTATCTGAAAACTTTTGATAAAAGAACACCATGGTGTATTGACCGGGAAGTACATTTAGCCCCGCTGGCTTGTATTTATCATCTTTCTTCTTTTTAGGAGGGGTTCTCCTAAGCCGATCAACTCCGTCTTCTCTTTCGTTCCAATAAAACCGATTAATGTTGGAATCTGGTTTAAAGCTTGCAAAGCGAACCGTGTCATTATTCCCGTTGAGAACCAAATATTCTACCTTGTCTTTTGGCCCCTTTAACTTAGTCGAATCCTTCTTCGCTTGTTCCTCCTGTTTCCCCTTACCCTTCTTTCCTTTTGTTTTGATTAATTCAGGAGAAATATACAGAGTAATCATAGGAGAAGAACCCCTGTTTCTACCTTTAAATTCAGCATCTCCGGTAAAATGAATTCCTTTGGCCACTTTCCAGGGAGATCGATATGAAGCTCTTGGTTCAAATACCTGAAATTCTTCCTTTGACAATTCCAATTGTTCACGGGTTATTTCACGTAGTATAGTAATGTCATCAAGAATATATACTGCCCGTCCAAAGGTTCCAATAACCAGATCTTTCTCCCTTTCCTGAATTTTTAAATCAGAGACAGGAACCGATGGAAGCCCTTCCGTCCATTGCGTCCAATCGTTACCACCATTCACACTGACGTACAGTCCGAAGTCTGTCCCACAAAACAGCAGGTCTTTCTCTACCGGATCCTGAACCATGCTCCAAACATGCCCTTTTACTTTGTTCCCATCAACAATACGACTCCAGGTTGTTCCTCCATTAATCGTCCTGAAAATGTAAGGCTCCCAGTTATTTCTTCTATAGTCATTTACCACAACGTACACCTCATCAACCGAATGTTTGCTTACTTGTATTTGAGGAATCCACGCGCCTTTGGGAAAGCCTGAAATGCTTCCTGAAAGGTTTTTCCAGGATTGTCCTTTGTCTTTTGTTACCTGTACGTTTCCGTCATCCGTTCCTACCCAAATTATCTGGTCATCATGTGGACTGGGCGCTATGCAAAGTATGGAAGTGTAATTTTCCGCTTTGGTTGCATCAATCGTTAACCCTCCACTTTTTGCCTGTTTTTGTTTAAGGGTATCGTTGGTGGTTAAGTCCGGTGAAATAATTTGCCAGTTGTTGCCACAATCTTCGCTGTAATGTACAAATTGACTACCAAAATATACTCCACATTCCTGGTGTGGATCCTGAGCTATTCCAGCATTCCAGTTGAACCGAAGTTCAATTCCCTCCGGGTGGATGGGCTTGACAATACTTGATCTCCCATTCTCTAAATTGTACTGGGCTACATTCCCACCCTGGTACATAGCGTATCCCTTGTTGGGGTTTCCGGCCTGGGGAACCACGTCAAAGCCATCACCGAATAACAACTCTTCCCAATGATGGTTTCTAATTCCGCCTCGTTCGAACAAATAGGCTGGCCCCTTCCAACTTCCATTGTCCTGCAATCCCCCATAAACGTTGTAGGGCATATCATCATCAATATTGATGTGATAGAACTGGCCCAGGGGTAAATTAGTAACATACCTCCAGCTCTTACCCCCATCCTTGGAAATGGTCAGGCCACCATCGTTACCGTCGATTATATGATCTGAATTGTCAGGATTGATCCAAAACGCATGATGATCGGGGTGAACCTTAAAATAGGGTGTTAAGGTCTGAAATGATTTACCGCCGTCTTCGCTTTTGGTTACTACAGAAAAAAGATTATAAACCCGGTTCTCATTATTCGGGTCTACATAAATATCGGCATAATAGAAGGGGCGGTTTCCTATGGTTTTATCATTAATCTTTCGCCATTTAAATCCACCATCGTCGCTTCGGTACAATGCCGTTTTCTTACTCTCAATAAGCGAATAGATCACGTTGGGTTTGTTTTTGGAAATGGTTAGGCCCATTCTTCCCAGGTTACCTTTGGGTAAACCATCTTTCTCTGTCCTTTTTTCCCAGGTTTTACCTCCATCAAAAGTGATATACATTCCGGAACCTTTACCTCCCGAATTAAAAAACCAGGGCTTTCTTCCGTATTGCCACATGGCGGCAATCAGCTTGTTTGGATTTGAAGGGTCCATAACCAAATCGGCACAGCCGGTGGTATCGTTTACAGACAAAATATGTTCCCAGGTTTCTCCCCCATTCATCGATTTAAAGACTCCCCTTTCTTTGTTTGGTCCCCAGGCAGAACCCAGGATTGCCACATAAATTTCATTTGAATTTCTTGGGTTTAGAATGATGCGATGAATGGTTTTGGTATTCTCCAAACCCATTAATTTCCAGTTTTTTCCGCCATCAATCGACTTGTAAATCCCCTTCCCACTGTTGTGGCTGTTTCGAGGATTTCCTTCACCGGTACCTACCCAAATAACCCCCGGGTTTAATTGATCCAGGGCAACCGCTCCAACGGATTGTACAGGAGCATCATCGAATATGGGTTTCCAGTTAATTCCTCCGCTAAAACTTTCCCAAACTCCACCGGATGCGGTTCCAATAAGGATGTGATCGTTATTCTTTAACTCAACATCAACCGACGTAACCCTACCACTCATACCGGCAGGACCAATGGATCGGGGCTGAAACCCTTTCATGGTTTTCATGTCCAATTGTTGCGAAAAAGCAGAGAATAGAGAAAATAAAATAGCGAGAATTAAACTGAATCGAATCATAAATTGTGAATTGGAGGGTGAAAGTATAAAATCGGTTTTGAATGAGCGTTTTGAATTGTGATAAATGGGGAAACGAATCAATTCGACAAATGAGACCTCATTTCTAATTTTTCATTTGCTTACACTCTATAATGCCCTTTTCGCTCAAGCCTAGCTCCGCTGAAGCTACGCGAAGGCGAAGCCGCTAGGCAAACGCACAATCTGGCTCAATCAGCTACTAGCTGATTGTCCTCCTTTTGACCGTAG
>PAVO01000016.1 GCA_002713215.1 Crocinitomicaceae bacterium | reverse complement strand
TATAACTACCGAAACAGCCAGGATAAAGGCTTTGAGGTAGTATTAAATAACCTATTCAATGAAAATCTTGCCACAAACTAGGAAATTGCGGGTTTCCCCTCATTGCTTTCCATCTTCCTAATTTTTTGTTTTGTATAAAATGTATTTTTGAAAGCTAAATTCGAAACAAACAAACTATGACAAAGATTATTTTTACTTGCATTGGTATGTTCCTACTGGTACTTCCCGGGAACAACCTTATGGCTCAGTCTTCCGTTCATTCATCCAGTGGAGAAGGGTCCGGAACCGGAGGAAGTATCACCTATTCAATTGGTCAAATTGCAGTACATTCCGATGTAAATTCAAGCGGGAGTTTAACCGGGGGTGTACAGGTTCCCTATGAAATTCGTGTCTATCAAAGTGTTGAAGATCCTGCGGTAAACGTATCACTTCAATTAAAAGCATATCCTAACCCAGTTTCCGATATCCTCAATTTAAAGGTTGAAAGCGAAGAATTAAAGGACTTAAAATTTAGAATTTTTGATCTTAACGGAAAAGAACTTCTAAACCTTTCAATCAATAACCAACTCACCGAAATAGATATGTCAATTCATCCCAAAGGAACTTATTTTCTAACGGTATACTCATTAACAAACAAACAATACGATACATTCAAAATCATTAAAAAGTAGATTCATGAAAAAGCTAATACTTATCACCGGACTTATAATTTATTCCTTTCTTGCTTCTTCACAAGCACCTCAAAAATTTAGCTTTCAGGCTATTGTTAGAGATGGTGATGGACTTCTTATCCCCAATCGCCTCATTGGAATGAGTATTTCCATTGTAAGGGATTCTGCCAATGGAACAGTTGTTTACACTGAAACTCATACACCAACAACCAATGCCAATAGTTTAGTTACAGTTGAAATTGGTACAGGAACCGTAGTTACAGGTACGTTCTCAACCATTGATTGGGAACAAGGGCCTTATTTCGTAAAAACCAACGTTGACCCTAATGGTGGTACTACCTATACGGTGACGGCAAGCAGCCAATTAATTAGTGTCCCCTATGCTTTGTTTAGTAACAAATCAAATACATCGGATACAACGCTCAATGAAGCCGATCCGGTTTTTAAAGCATCAGTTGCCGCAGCCATAACCAGTACTGATACCACCAACTGGATTAAGGATAGTTCTGCGACCAACGAAATTCAAACGATATCAAGGTCAGGGGGAACAGTTTCATTATCCTCAAATGGCGGTTCCTATAAACTTCCGGATTCGTCTGCTTCAAATGAACTTCAAAACTTATCCATTACGAACGGAACGATAAGTCTTAGCCAAAGTGGTGGATCAATTAAACTACCTGATTCAACCACAACCAATGAACTTCAGGACTTGAGTATCTCCAATGGTACCATTAGCTTGAGCCAGAGTACTAATACAATTAAATTACCGGATTCTACCATTACCAATGAAATCCAAACCATTTCCAGGTCTAACGGTACAGTTTCGCTGTCATTAAATGGTGGTTCTTATAAACTACCCGATTCGTCTTCCACCAACGAAATTCAGGTACTTTCTAGGACGAACGGAACCGTGTCACTCTCTAATGGTGGAGGAACTTACAAGCTACCCGATTCGTCTGCTACTAATGAGATTCAAACTATCTCAAGAACGAATGGCACCATTACCTTATCAAATAGCGGTGGATCATACACACTTCCGGATTCTTCTGCTTCCAATGAAATTCAGGTCCTATCGAGAACGAATGGAACAGTATCACTTTCCAATGGTGGTGGATCTTATCAGTTACCGGATTCTTCGGCTACAAACGAACTTCAAACGGCTACTCTTGTTGCTGGCACTTTTAGTCTGTCTCAAAGTGGAGGAACTTTCAAATTACCGGATTCTTCTCTTTCCAATGAGATTCAAACTATCTCAAGAACAAACGGAACAGTATCTCTTTCCTTAAATGGAGGTTCAGTTACATTGCCAGACTCTTCTGCTACCAATGAAATCCAAACTATTTCAAGGACCAATGGAACGGTTTCTCTATCCGGTAATGGTGGCTCATACAAACTACCGGATTCTTCTGCTAACAATGAGATACAAACAATATCTTTATCAGGTGCTTCAGTATCCCTATCTCAAAGTAGTGCATCCATTACCCTTCCCGATGCTTCTTCTACTAACGAAATTCAAGTAGTATCGATTAACAATGGAACGATAAGTTTAAGTAACAGTGGCGGCTCGGTTAAACTTCCTGATTCTTCCATTACCAATGAGATTCAGGTTTTAAGTATTAGCAATGACACAATAAAATTGTCTGACGGTGGATTCGTGAAACTTCCTTCTTCAGGAGGAATTACCCCTTCTAATACTCCTGTAAATGGTAACTTACTCTCTTTCGATGGAACCAATTGGGTAGCAAAAACTGTTGTGACCGGAAATACTGGGTCGGCAACTGCAGTTAATAATATGCAACCGTTCTTAACATTAAATTTTTGCTTTTGCCTCTCTGGTACTTACCCTTCGCGAAATAGTGTAAATCCATTTATAGCGGAAATCATGACTTTTGCCGGAAACTTTGCTCCTAAAAACTGGACTTTCTGTGATGGACAATTGTTTTCAATCAACTCATTCCCTGCTGCCTACTCGCTGGTTGGAACTATTTACGGTGGAAACGGTATTACCACATTCGGAGTTCCCGACTTAAGAGGACGTACTGCCATCCATGAAGGACAAGGCCCTGGCTTAAGTAACCGTACGTTAGGAAGTAGAGGTGGAAGTCAAACCAATACACTTGTTATTAGTAATTTACCAGCTCACAACCACGCAATAGTTATTCAATAACATTTAATATTGCCCTTTAACATATTAACTGTTTTATTGAATTTAAAATTGATTTTTGGATACAATAAAAAGCTGCTCCCGGTTGGAGCAGCTTTTTTTCTCTCCTGCTTTGCCATATCGGGCTACGGTCAAACAAAGACTGAACACTTTTCTTTTGCAGCCTACAATGACCTGCTGCTTCCTAGGGCTTCTGAATTAAACTATACAAACAAACCCCGCAAAATTCGAATTGCGGTAGTTGATGATGGGTTTAACCTGGACCATGCACTGATAAAGCCATTCGTGTCCGGCAACCCAAAGGAAATTCCCAATAACTTCCTCGATGACGATGAAAATGGATTTATTGACGATATCTATGGATGGAACGTTGGAGATAACAACAACGATGTAACTGTACTGGAGGGGCTGGAACTCGATTTTTACCACGGAACCATGGTGGCCAGCATCATTTCAACTGTATTTCTGGAAACCTATGGTGACAAGGCAAAAGACTACCTGGAAATAGTTCCTGTAAAAGCTGTATCTAACAGTGAAACAACCACCTACGTTAAGGATGGGTACAAGGGTATAGCTTATGCGCTTACACGTAATGTGGATATAATCTGTTGCGCATGGAGTGGTTCGGAACTCAGTCAGGAGCAAATAATCATTCTTGAAAAGGCCCGGAAAAGTGGAGTAACTGTAATAGGATCGGCTGGTAATCATTTCAACCAGGTCCTCCCCCCTGCTTCCCATCATTCCGTTATAGCAGTTACGGCAATTGATTCCAACTACATATTGTTTTCAAAGTCTAACTGCGGGACAGAAATTGATTTTGTTGCTCGTGGAGATTTTGTGCGAGCAGGGCATCCCAGCGACCCAAGGGCTTATTTTTATGGAGACGGAAACTCAGCTTCGGTTGCATTGGTTACCGGTGCTTATGCCGTAGTGAAAAGTCAGTTCCCAAAAGCCAGTGAAAAGGAAATTAAAGATGCGCTTAGCTATACCGCAAATTGTGTTGATGGTGTAAACGTTAAAAATTCCGGAAGACTTGGCTCAGGGATACCACAGGTAAAAAGAGCACTAAATTTTCTTCAGAATCCCTCCGAATCTTCAGGAAATTTTAATTCGAATATTTCCAAAGGCATTCTATTCTTTAAACCTAAAGATACCATCCGATCATTTAGCGTAAATCCGGTTGGTGCTTTCCGCGGTTTCGACGTGCAGGTAGATTGCAACGATCGTGGTAAAAACAAATTTATGCTTGAGCTAAGCAACGTAGATACCACTTACATTATTGATGGAAGAAGTGAGCAAGCTTGTAGTAAACAGCTCGCACCTGGAAATTCTTTTACAATAAAAACGCTCAATAAAAAGACAAAAAAGCCAATTCGCGTTTCTTATCGGGCCCTTGTAGTAGATTCGAATACCCTCTACTGCAAAGACATAAAATACCTGAGCAAATCCTCGGACACCATTGACGATGGTAGTGGCCAATACAATTATTCCAATAAAAGTGCATGCAAATGGCTAATTCGGGCACCTGCTGGTAAAAGAATTCGACTTCAGTTTATTGAAATGAATACTCAGCCAAACATGGATTTTGTTTGGATTTTTTCGGGATCAAAAACGCTCGAAGAAAACATAATGGCTAAGTTTAGCGGAAACAACATCCCTCCTATTATCACCTCATCTTACAATGAAGTTCTCCTTTGGTTCTTAACCAATGATACCATTACCAAGCCCGGTTGGACCTTGTACTACACCTGGGTTGATTAAATTAGGAAAGCGAGTTTTGGTGCGAAAATAATGACTCCTACTATCGCTGAAGCTATTGCCGATACCAACACCCCTCCTGCAGCCAAATCTTTAACCTTACCAATTACTTCGTTATGCTCACCGCATACAAAATCGGCCAGGTATTCAACTGCCGAATTAAACAATTCAGCCATGAAAACCCATCCAATACAAAGAACCACTGCAATCCATTCGATGGCCGAAATAGAAAGCCAGTAGGATAAAATTATTGCCAGCACTGCAGCAACTAAATGAATTCTTGCATTGTGTTCGTTGGCTATTAGAATTCGTAACCCGTTAATGGCAAAAGAAAAACTGCCGATTCGCTTGGAAATTGAAAATGGTTTCGAGGACTTTTTCATGATCTCAAATGTATTTATACCTTAGCACTTTACCTATTCTTAGTAGAATATTAAGCTTGCAATCACTTTCCAAAATAAAATCCGCTTTCTTATTCGCACTGGCGTTTTATAGCCTTCAGCTTTGCCAGGCACAGAAGATTTATTCCATCTGGGAAGACCCCAGCTCGGTCTATCGCTTTGTCTCCATTGATGGAAGTACCGGAACAAAAACCAATATTAATACCATCAACAATCTACTGGGATACATATCACCCGGAACATCAACCATCAATACCAAAACAAGGGAATACATTTTCCGGGGACTAACGTCTATGGGTGGTAACTATATTTATTCAATAGACCTGGTAAGCGGAAACATCAATTCCCAGGTGACACTACCTCAAAACATCATTGGTCTGGAGTACAATTATGTTACCGATACCACCTATGGTCTATGGGAAGACTCCAGTGGTGTTTATCAGGTTGTTTGGATTGATCCCAAAAGTGGAAGTTACAAACGAATTGGAGCTGTCACTGGGGTTAGTGCATATGTTGGTGGCACTTTTTCGGTGGATACTAAGGACAGTCTATATCAATTCATGGGATTGGACAATTCCAAGTACTACCTATACGCGGTTCATATCAAAACAGGAAGAGTGGTTTACAAAAACCAAGTTTCAAGAAAAATCCACGCTATTCGTTACAACTGCAACAACGATTCACTGTATGGAAGGCTCGATTCCAATAACCGCTACAACTTGGTTGCCATTAATGCTGCCAGCGGAGGCTACTCAGTTATAGACAGTATGGTTGGTATTAGTTCGGGATATATTTCTGACGCCTTTGTGCTCAATGAAGATTCTGCGAGTTATATATTTCTTGGGTTTCAGAGAAGTTCCACCAAATTAATAAAGGTGAGGCAAAATAATGCACAGGTAGTTTCAAGCCCCTCGTTTACATACAGAAGATTGGCTGGTTTTGAAACTGTAAATTGTGCCGTTCCTTTACCAAAACCCAAGGCGATATTCACAGCCAATTACTCCGATTCAATCTGCGTTGGAGATAGTGTCTTCTTTTCAGACATAAGCACGGGCAATCCACGCATTAGAAATTGGACTTTTAACGGTGGTAAGCCCTTTAATTCAGGCGATAGTTCTTTGTTTGTTGTTTATGACACCATTGGCCGATTCAACGTACGGCTTTCGGTAACCAATTCAAGCGGAACTGACGATAGCCTCGCAATTGGTTACATCAAAGTCAGCCCCTGTGGAGTTGTGCCTACTGCAAAATTCCAAAGCAATTACTCCGATACCCTGTGCGAAGGTGATACACTTACATTTACTGACCTAAGCACTGGTAAACCTACTAACCGACAATGGACATTTTTTGGAGCAACACCATTAACCTCTTCAGATTCAATTGTAAAAGTGGTTTACAATACTGCAGGCAATTACGATATTCGATTATCCGTATCCAATTCATTGGGTAGAAACGACTCATTAAGCCCAAAGTTCATTTTCGTAAAAAAGTGTGGACTCCCTCCGGTTTCAATATTTAAAAGCTCTTACACAGATACCATATGCCAGGGAGATACCATTCGATTTACGGATATAAGTCAGGGTATGGTATCGGGCAGGCAATGGAATTTCCCTGGTGGAAAACCAGGCACATCAACAGATTCGATTGTAAATGTTGTTTATGACACGGTGGGTAGTTTCAACTGGACGCTAAGTGTAAGCAATGCCTTTGGAAACGATGACAGTACTTCATCAAAAAACATTGAAGTAAAAAGTTGTTCAACCAACCCCGACAAACCAATCGCCAAAATTTATAGCTCGGTATCAGGAACCATATGTGAAAACGATACGGTTCTATACAAAGACACAAGCTCAGGAAATCCAACACAATGGTTGTGGAGTTTCCCGGGTGGATCTCCTGCATCTTCAACATCTAAGAATGTGTCGGTTGTTTATTCTTCTTCGGGAACCTTTGACGTAACCCTTAGGGTAACCAATTCAACAGGCTCTGACGATACTACCCAAAGCAATTGGATCAAGGTTATACCATGCGAAAACAAACTTGTCGAATACTCAGGTAAACGAGAAGTTCAGTTTTATCCTAACCCCTTCAACAGGAGCCTAGGAATTAGCTGGGGCACGACACACCGAGTAGCTATGTTGAAAGTTATGGACCTAAACGGAAGGGTTATGTTTACCAAAAACGTGCATACCCAAAATCGAAACAATATCGAAATTGAAGGCTGTAATTCAGGCCTCTACGTAATTCAAATATTTTGGACCGATGGGACTATAAGTCTCCATAAGATTGTACACGAATAAATGTTGCGTTTTAGAATAATGTGAGAAGTACATAAATTAGTCCTGTATTCCGTCATTCCGTAAACGTAATCGAACCAAGCCACGGAGGGGGTTGTGTGAGATAGTTATACGGAATCTCCTTAAATCATTGGTGAGATTCCGTATAGAAGGTTCACTACTTCCCAATTATCATTGGAAAGGTTCATCTAATCTTACGGAATGACGAACAACTTAATGAAATGGAATAGTCCCACATTATTCTACTACACTACCGAAATAAATCTGAATCGGCATTCCGGCTAAAAATTCTTCCCTGGAAGTAAGATCACAATCCAATCCAACATTCTATATTTGCGCCTTGAAATGCAAAAGCGAACGCTGTTAAATACAAGAGCATTTGAACTTACTGTTAATCGCCTTTGTTACCAATTAATCGAAAACTATCAGGATTTTCAAGACGCCATAATCGTAGGAATTCAACCTCGGGGAATTTACCTTTCGAAGCGAATCATTGAGCGACTTAAAGAAATAAATCCAAGTACCCATGTAATAGATGGTTCGCTGGATATTACCTTCTATCGAGACGACTTCAGGAGGGGAAATGAACCCCTTACCGCTAACAAAACAGAAATGAATCACTTGGTTGAAAACAAAAAGGTGATTTTGGTTGATGACGTTTTATTTACTGGCCGTAGTGTTCGGTCGGCCATGGATGCCCTACTCGACTTTGGTCGTCCCAAGCAAGTGGAATTGCTGGTGCTCATTGATCGGAGGTTCAGCAGGCATTTGCCCATTCAGCCCAATTATGTAGGAAGTAAAATTGATTCGATTTCTTCTGAGCGTGTTGAAGTAAAATGGAAAGAAACGGGCGGAAAAGACTCTGTAGTATTATTAATGAAAAAAGACCAAAATGAGTGAGTTAAGTGTTGAGCATTTACTCGGAATAAAATACCTGTCAACCTCTGACATCAACCTCATTTTTGAAACTGCTGATAATTTCAAGCAGGTGATTAACAGACCAATTAAAAAAGTACCGAGCCTCCGCGACATTACCATTGCAAACCTGTTTTTTGAAAACTCAACCCGAACCAAACTTTCTTTTGAACTAGCCGAAAAAAGACTCTCTGCCGATGTAGTCAATTTTTCCTCCTCTTCCTCCTCGGTTACCAAGGGAGAAACACTGGTAGATACGGTAAACAACATTCTGGCAATGAAAGTGGACATGGTTGTTATGCGACACCCCTTTCCCGGTGCAGGAGTTTTTCTTTCCAAAAATGTTGATTCTAAAATTATAAATGCAGGCGATGGGGCTCACGAGCACCCCACACAAGCACTGCTGGATAGTTATTCCATTCGCGAACGAATGGGCGATGTGGCAAGAAAAAAGGTAGTTATTGTGGGAGATATTCTTCATTCAAGAGTAGCCCTTAGCAATATATTCTGTCTGCAGAAATTAGGTGCCGAAGTTTGTGTTTGTGGACCAAAAACCATGATTCCTAAACACATTGAATCGCTGGGTGTAAAAATTGAGCTTGATCTTCAAAAAGCCCTTAACTGGTGCGACGTAGCGAACATGCTCCGAATTCAACGCGAACGACTTGAGATCAATTACTTTCCTTCAACCCGGGAATATTCCATGCTTTATGGATTGAATAACGAGGTCCTTGATTCGCTGGATAAGGAAATAGTAATTATGCACCCGGGCCCCATAAACAGAGGCGTAGAAATAACGAGCGAAGTAGCTGATTCTGATCATGCAATTATTCTCGATCAGGTTGAAAATGGAGTAGCAGTTCGCATGGCGGTACTTTATTTACTTGCCCAAAAAATCAGGCATTAAACGATCTTTTCCTTAGTTCACCTTTTTTGATTTATCTTTGATACCTACGCCTGAGATTAGATTTCTATGAGTTTTAAAGTCGAAAAACTAGACAAATGCACGGTCATTCGAGTGATGACACCTAAATTAAATAGTCTGATTTCTCCGGAATTGAAGGGGTTGTTTAACCAGTTATCGGAAGAAGGAGCCAAGAATATCGTTTTGGATTTGTCGAATGCAAAATACTGTGATAGTTCGGGGTTAAGTGCTATCCTTATTGGAAATAGACTTTGCTCAGGTTCCAATGGCTCGTTTGTAATTTGTGGACTTAATGACGTTATTAAAAACCTAATTCAGTTGAGCCGTTTGGATAACATTATTGAGATTACTCCTACTGCTGAAGAGGCACACGATATGATTCTATTGAACGAGATAGAAAGTGAATTTAACCAGGACGATAAAAACTAAATTATGACATTAAAAAAACTAGCTTTAACATCTATAGCATTACTGATTTATGCGTTAACCTATTCGCAATGTACGCCTGACCCTAAATATACCTCTCCGGGTATTTATTCGAGCGCAGGCTTAGGTGTGTTTGTTGACGCGCAAGTGGGAATTGCCTATAATGAAACCGTAACTATTATCATTCCTAAAGATACCTTCCTATTGGGGAATACCTGGAAGATCGATTCATTTGTTTTAATCAGTGTTACTAATCTTCCTGATAGCATTACGTTTTCTACCCCTAATCATACTTTCATTGGTGGAGGTAAAGGTTGTATTCTTCTTAGTGGAATGCCTAAGGGACCCGTTGGCGTTGATTCAGCGAATATAACTTTCACAATGCATGTAGCGGGATTACCGAGTACTCCCCGTACCGAAAAAGTTGCAATGACAGTGGTTTGGCCGCTTTCTAACGAAGAAAAATCATTGGACCCTAATAAGGTTAATGTTGCCCCTAACCCGGTCTATGGAAAAACTACGTTCTACCTCAATAACGAGCACGTTGGAGAAGTGAAACTGGATATTCATAACCTAATTGGAGAAAACGTATTCAGTAAATTACACCATGCAAGTGATCGAAACTCCAAAATTGAATTCAATGCCGAACAACTGCCTTCTGGAGTTTATGTATATACCATCAGTTCATCCGGAGCCAAAAAAGTCGGTAGATTGGTTATAGCTGAAAACTAATATGGGGATTAGCGTTACGATTCTTGGATCGAATTCCGCTATTCCTACTACAGAGAGAAGACCAACCGCACAAATCGTAGATGTAAATCAGGATTATACACTGGTTGATTGTGGTGAGGGCACCCAAATTCAATTAAGAAAGTACGGTATAAAATTCCAGCGGATTTCCAGGATTCTAATTAGCCACATGCACGGTGATCATTATTTCGGGTTAATCGGGCTCTTGAACACCATGCACCTATTGTGTCGCGAAAAAGATCTCCACATTTATGCACCTGCTCCCCTGCAGAAAATAATCAATATTCAATTGGAAGCTGCGCACTCCAAGCTAAGGTTCAATGTTATTTATCACGAACTAAGCATGGGCAATTGCGGGGTCATTTGTGAAAGTAAACAAGTGGATATTTCCAGTACTCCGGTTAAACATAGAATCGACTGTTTTGGTTTCGTTTTCCAAGAGAAGTCACATGGAATCAATATTAGAAAGGAAGCTATTCAACAGCATAATTTGACCCTGGAAGAAATTCTCCAGGTAAAGGCAGGTAAAGATGTTATTCGTGAATCAGGGGAGTTGCTAAAAAACAAGGAGCTCATAGTGGATCCAGCCCCACTGGCCAAATACTCCTTTATCTCAGACACCAAACCCAACCCATCCTACTTAGATGCAATACAGGACTCTGACCTTTTATATCACGAGGCAACTTTTATGAATGATATGAGTAAGCGGGCAAATGAAACCTTTCATTCCACCACAACACAGGCAGCAGACGTAGCGCTTAAAGCCAACTGCAAACGCCTGATTATAGGTCATTTTTCTTCCAGGTATCATTCACTTGAGCCACTATTGAATGAAGCCAGGCAAACTTTTAAGAATACGGAATTAGCAGTGGAGGGTGCCGTCTTTAACGTTTAATCAAAACTCCCATCAAACTCGTCATCAACCAGCATGAGTGCTTCGGTTAATTCCCCCAGGGTTTTCTGATTATTTTGCTCCAGGGCAACCTTTCTGCCCTTTTTGAAAATCACAATGGCCTTATCGGATTGATTTTGCTCTTCGTATAGCTTACCCAATTGATAGTATGCCCCGAGGTATTCAGGATTATTGTTTACTATTCCTAACAGCAGGTTAATTGATTTTTCCTTGTCACCTATTTTATTGTACTCCAGTGCGGCAGCATAATTTAGAAATGGATCCGTTGAGTTGGACGACAACATTTCTTTAATCAACTTTATTCTGTCGCGTTTGATCATTCGTGCAATAAAGTTGCTAAATTAAAAAACTACTTAGATTGTCCGTTACCGATAAACGAAATAAGACGTCGCATTTCACTTTCATTAACTTCCTCATAAATAGCATTTCTGATCTGTTGTTTGTCCCTTGCTGATAGATGCCAACTAAGCGGAATTTCGTTATCATTCCTGGTTTTTAGTGTGAACGAAAATATCTCTACTTTATCCTTTAACTCGTCTGAAATTAATGAAAAGGTACCCTCCTGATTCAAGCGTTGAAAATTGAACAGGTTGTTATAAACCGACCCAACCGGACTGGAAAAAGATTTTATAAGCGAAGTATTTGGTTCATTTTGAATTCGAATTGAATCCTGATGATCAATAATCCGAATCAACGCAATTTTTTGAACTCCGGTATCTAAATATTCTTTCATGGCGTGCATGTATTGCATTGAAATTTCCATACCAAAGTTATCCCTCACCCCGGCGTCCATTACTTCAATTCTGGGATTGGAAGGAAGAGATACTCCCGGAAGCACATAGGGAAAGGTTGCATTCATCCTAAGTGCACTGGTATATCGTAAGCTATCGGCATTTTGATTTCTAAAAAAACTTCTGAAATCGATGTGAGCCATTCGCGAAGAAAAGTCCCTCGAATTCAGGTGAAGAAAGCTCGTGTTTATACTGGAAATGATCAACTTTCTTCCATCATTTGATACAGTAGGAGTCAATAGAATTTCCGGAATAATTCCATTGTGGACAAATCCATCGTAATAAGAAACCGGAACATCTAACACCTGCTCGGTATTTTCCAGCAATTTCTGCTCAAAGTAGTACCCCCGGTCTCTATAATACTGCTTATTGTTATAGGTTACTCTTCTATAACGAAGGAAAAAATCATTTACCACCCAGGCAAATGCCAGCGGATTGAGTAAATCTTTTGATATTTGATTTGTCCTGATTTTATCCACTGGTTTTTGGTCACTCAACAATTGATTTCTTAGGTACAATTCGCGGTAATAAGCAGAACCAATCATTCCTCCTGAAGCACCAGTAATAAGCGCCGTATGCTTAAACACCTGCCCTTTCATTAAGCTGTCAGCCATCTGCAGCACATGAAATGTCCACATGGCAGAGCGGAGACCTCCGCCACTGGTATTTACAAAAACCAGCTTCTTATCGTTACCCAGCTGACTCTGAATTTTCCGTAGACGATTAACTTCCTCTGAGAAACTTTGTCTTTTAAGCACATCGCTATAGTTAAGTTCCTGCAGTTCCTCGTTGTTGTAATCTTTTACAACGTCATAGTTGAGCCCATACGCATGGCTTTGTATTCTGAATACATCGTGTTTGGAAAACTCGTTCAACAACAGGAATATGACAATAAAACCCAGTATACTCCACCCTTTTAGCCAATTGTGCAGGGCTCCTGAAAACATGAGTAGCATAGACAACAGCAAAAAGATACTTGCACCTGCTGGAATTTCAAAGAAAGGTACTTCCATAAACCAGCCCAATAGGAAAATGCTAAATATGCCTCCAATCTCAAACAGGGAAGCATTGAGGTGATTTTGTTGAAATACTCTTTTTAGGGTTTCTTTTTTGTAGTGTTTACTCGACCTTGCTCTTCGAATTCTTAAATCACCAGCAATATAGGTTTCGATCTTCCACTCACTTTTTCTTTTTAAAAACTGATACCATTTTAAATCAGGCTCTATCAGGTATTGTATCGGTTTGTATTTTTTAGAGTCGAAATCAATGGGAATATTCAGAATCTTAAAAATGCTTTTGTTTGTATTGATAAAATAAAGCATACTGAGCACCGAAAAAATCATATTTCCGATGATAAAACCAGTAAGGTTGGCGGCAACTTCTGAGACCAGGAGCAGTTCGTGATTGAGTTGGTGATCAACCAAATGGTATACATACAGGCCATAAAATACAGCCGGAAGAATAAAGTTATTGAGGTTGTATTTTAAAAAGGGCTTTGAAAGGGTGGCAATAAAAGGAAATCGAAAACCATTAATGATGTAACTGCTTACATTAAAAGCCATAAAAAACGATCCAACCGCCAGACCAAGAATTACATGTGAAAGAAAATTAACTTCTCCCAGGTATTCAGGATACAATAGGAGCTGTGGAACGCCATATTTAACTGCAATAACCTTACTGATTAAACCGATTGCAAACAGCCAGAAAAACAGAATAATGTGATTTCGTTTCAGATGGGCTAAAAACAGCTGAAACGGGAAGAAGTAAATTACTCCCAGTAAATATTCCCTTAATTTTCTTTTAGATTCGGTCATAAAAACGCAGCCCTTTCAACTATAAACGTAACCGCGTCCCCTACAGTTGTATAAAAGATGTTATATCTTGGAGTCAGCGATCTCTAAGATTTTCTGTTCCAATTGCACGGCCTGGTCAGCAATTTTTTGTGCTTTACCCAAAATATTCGCTACGTATTCTTTATCTGTCAAGCCAGTAGCATTTATTTTAACGTTAAGAAATGCTCCCAAAACAGCCGTTCTGGCACACAATGCACCCACTCCGGCATCAGTAACCGAATTTGGATTCCCTACCTCCGCCATAGCCTTGATAACTTCCATGGAGTTTAAACTCTGAGTCATTACCTCTAATGGAACTTCTGTTGCGTGTTTTGTAGCCAACTCAATCGCTTCCTTTCTTTTTACCTTATCTTCATCCGTATCTTTTGGTAATCCAAAAGCAGCCATAATTCCATTGAACGAATTGGTATCCTCATCAACCAGTCTCATCAATTCCTTTTGAATGGCTGTACCCTTTTCAGCCCAATCGGAAAATTCTTCCCAACGATCGTCCCAGCCTCTTTTATGCGATGATAAGTTGGCAACCATTACTCCCAGGCTAATTCCCAAAGAACCAACGTATGCCGATATTGATCCACCACCCGGAGCCATTGACTCACTTGCCGTTTCATCGGCAAATCCGGTTAGGGTCATATCTATCAGGCCTTTTTCCTGCCCTTCTTTTAGCTTATATTCTATAATTTTTTCATTGGGATCAAATGGAGCAAGGTCATCCAGTCCCAAAGATTTTACTGCTATCTTAATGATTTCACTCTCGGCTATTCCAACGGATCGGTTTTGTTTTTTCAGGAAGTACCTCCCCGCATCTAACATGGCTTTTAACGGAACCAAACCAATTAGTTCTGATCCGGTTACCCGTATTCCCCTGCTGTCAGCAGATTTACACGTTTCATCGAATACTTCATGAATAGAAGCAACATTAATATTGGTCAGGTTGTACGAAATCTGAGCAACACCATACTCATCGATGTACCAACCAATTCCTTTTACACTTTTAAACTTACCAGGGATTCTAACCGGTTCACCATTTTCATCCAATACCTTTTTACCGGTTAGGGGATTTCCTTCCCGCTTTAATCTTCCTGCTTCACGAATATCAAAGGCAATTGCATTAGCTCTTCTCGTTGAAGTTGTATTTAAATTCACATTATAAGCTACCAGAAAGTCACGGGCAGAAACGGCCGTTACCCCGCTTTTGGCAACAGCATCATTAAATTTTGCAGGACCAAAATCAGGCTTCCAATTTGGGTCAACCAATTTATTGCTTAGTCCCTCGTACTCTCCTTCCCTACAGTTGGCGAGGTTTACACGCTTTTCTTCCTTAGCTGCATTTTCATAAAAATATCCTGGAATATTTAATTCTCTTCCAATTCTTTCTCCCAGCTTATGAGCATATTCAACCGTTTCTTCCATGGAAATATCTGAAATAGGAACCAAAGGACATACATCAGTTGCTCCAAAGCGAGGATGCTCTCCGGAATGTCCTCTCATATCAATCAGTTCAGAAGCCTTCTTAACCAAAAGGAAAGCCGCTTCAATCACGTTTTCCGGTTCTCCTACAAAAGTGATTACGGTACGGTTAGTAGCTTTTCCCGGATCCACATCCAGCAACCGAACACCTTCTACGGTTTCAACCACCGAACTAATGGCTTTTATTTTAGCCTGATCTCTTCCTTCACTTATGTTTGGTACACATTCTATCAACTTCATGGGTATGTTATTTTTAAGGTGCGCAAAAGTAGGATTTGGAAGGGAAAAAGACACTGAAACATTAACTTCAATGTTCAATATTAATGGCTAAATTTGAACTTATGAATGAATCTTCCTTACCGCCACGTGATTTAACCCACAAAGAATGGATTGATTTACTTAAACATGCGGCGATAAATGCTGCCAATGAAGCGAAAGAAAAAGGTGTTCCAATTACGTATCTTGAGGGGAGAAAAATTGTAAAAATCCATCCCGATGGAAGAAAGGAGCTTATCAAAGAATTAGATTCTCCCAGAAAAAGAGTCACAAAAAAAATATTCCATCTAAAAGATGGGAAAGATTAAACGCCTACGTTTAGTTGGAGGACCTAATGGTTCAGGAAAATCAACCCTAATAGCCGACTTATCAAATAAGGTTCACCTTCATAATTATTACAATGCTGATGACCTGGAAAGACTTTTACATGAAGGCATCTCTTTAGGTCCTCTTAAATATTTTGATTATGAAAATGCCAATAGCTATTTGTCCCAACATTTTTTAAGCATATACTATAAATCATTTAAGTTTGAATCAAAACAAAAATGGCACGGTGAAATAAATAGTTACCTTGCTTCTGCCCTGGCGGAATATCTTCGGTATGAAACGTTAAGACAATCAGATTCATTGACTTTCGAAACGGTCATGTCTCATCATTCTAAATTAAAGTTTTTTGAAGACGCGAAAGCCCTCGGGTATAGGAATTACCTTTATTTCATTACCACACAAGACCCAAAAATCAACGTTGATCGAGTTCGGCAAAGGGTACAACTTGGAGGGCACCCGGTTAACGAAATCAAAATTGTAGATCGCTATTGGAGAAGTCTTGAGAACCTGCTTCCTGCCATTCTTTTGAGCGATAGAGCATATCTATTCGATAATTCTGGGAAACAATATGTATTGATTGCAGAAGTTACCAGAGGAAGTAGATTGGAAATAAAAGGAAATTTTATCCCCAGATGGTTAGATAAGTATCTTTTAAGGTAAAAAAGATACTAAAATCATGAAGTTAATATGATTTAATCGGAATTGTCAACGCAATCGAGTAAACTCGATTTGACGCTGAAACAGGATTGCCTGTGGCATCCTTTGGACTCCGAATTCCGAATATCAAAAGCCCACAAAGTTCCACTTTGTACTTTTTTATTTTGCTTACAAATTCGAGTAAACTCGATTTGACGCTGAAACAGGATTGCCTATGGCATCCTTTGGACTCCGAATTCCGAATATCAAAAGCCCACAAAGTTCCACTTTGTACTTTTTTATTTTGCTTGCGAGTTCGAGCAAGCTCGACTCGGTGCAAAATAAAAAAGCCCCACCGATTCTCGATGGGGCTTTTGCTAATCTTAGTGACCCCGACAGGATTCAAACCTGTAACCTCTTGAGCCGTAATCAAGTGCACTATTCAGTTATGCTACGGGGCCAGTACTTGTACAAAGATAGTTGAAGTACAACTAGTAGCGAGAGAGAGATTTGAACTCTCGACCTCCGGGTTATGAATCCGACGCTCTAACCAACTGAGCTACCTCGCCATAAATGATAATTAAGAACCAATTCCGAAACCAACATTCCTTGAAATAATTCAAGATTTTATGCCCGTTTTTCGGGCTGCAAATATAATTTTTTCTTTACTCTGAGTTATCCAATTATTTCATTTTTAATTTCCCGTTTAAAATAGTGGTATTCTCTATTTTCGCGGTTCAGAAAACAATTTGGTTTCTATTCTTAACAAATACCGCGGTTTTTTTATTCCCTACCTGATTTTCTTGCTATTGGCAGGAGCGTTCATCCTGATATATACCCGTGAAGAAACCCATATAATACTAAACCAATTTCTAACCCCCTGGCTAAATGTTTTCTTCAAATACTATACTCATTTGGGCGATGGAATGATGCTTTTTACCATCTCCATTATTCTTTTGTTTATTAGGTTTAGGTATGCCTTTTTTTTAGGGATAACCGGAATAGTAAGCGGACTGTTTACCAATTTTCTTAAGAACTATTTCTTCGACGATGTAGACAGGCCCTACTTCTACTTCAGGTATTATTACCAGGGAGATTTTAACCCTGAGCTCGTTCTGCCGGAAAGTGCAATGAATATCCACCATAGTTTCCCAAGTGGTCACACTACCGGTGCCTTTTGTTTGTTTGTTGGAATAATGTTCATAGTAAATAAATCGAACAGGGCGTGGGTTTTCTTTGTCCTGGCCTTTCTGGGTGGTTATTCCAGGGTATACCTCTCTCAACACTTTCTTGTAGACATTTATGTCGGTTCCCTAATTGGAACCGTAACTAGCGTGGTTGGATGGTATTTGTTTGAGAAAATAGACTCCAAAGGCAACATTAAATGGTGGAATAAATCCTTGCTTCGTTTAAAATGAAAAACGTAAAGTTTCGGCACGCTGTTCTTGGGGTGATCGCATTATCGGTTATCCTATACTATCCCTTCCTGGGCATGGTACATCTGTTTGATTGGGATGAAATCAATTTTGCGGAGGCAGCCAGAGAAATGCTGGTAACGGGAAACTACTCTGCGGTTCAAATCGACTATCTTCCTTTTTGGGAGAAGCCGCCTCTTTTCCTATGGATGCAGGCCATTAGTATGAACCTAATCGGAATTGGAGATTACGCTGCCCGATTCCCTAATGCAATTGCCGGAACCTGTACGCTCTTTCTGTTTTTATACCTGGGGAAACGACTGAAAAACATACAATTCGGATTAATTTGGGTAGCTCTGTATGCTTCTTCATTGCTTCCGCAATTGTACTTTAGAAGTGGAATTATAGACCCCTGGTTTAACCTCTTTATTTTCACCGGAATATGGTTTGCACATGAATATGTAAAAACTAAAAAGGAAGAAAACGAAAACCTGAAATACATTGCATTTGCAGGCTTATCCATTGGCTTGGGGGTGATGACCAAGGGGCCCGTAGCCTTGCTTATTTTTTTATTGGTAGCCTTTGTATACTGGGCAATTAGTCGATTTAAGGTCATTTTTACCATTAAGGGAATCGTGACCTTTTTAACGGTATTTGCAATAACCGGTAGCCTTTGGTTTGTAATCGAAATTGCAAGTGGGAGAGCATACATAGTCGAAGACTTTATCATGTACCAGATTCGATTGCTCCAAACCCAGGATGCCGGACATGGAGGACCTTTTCTATATCACTGGTATGTGTTACTGGTTGGTTGCTTTCCTCTTTCAATCCTAGCAGCGTTTCAACTTTTTAAAAAAGACAAATACAGCGAAAGCAGTTTACAATTCAACCAGATAATGTTGGTTCTGTTTTGGGTTGTACTTCTACTCTTTTCTTTAGTAAAAACAAAAATCATTCATTATTCAAGTCTCTGCTATTTCCCATTGAGCTATTTCGCAGCCAACTATTTAGTCGCCCATTTAAATGATAGGTCTGGCCGAGGATTCAACGTAGTTTTATTCACCTTAGGAGGATTGTTGGTTTTGCTTTTTGTAGGCGTTCCTTACGTTGGAATGAACGTCGATTTGCTGCTGGATTCAGGTTTAATGAATGACCCATTTGCTGAAGCGAATCTACAGGCAGAAATCAATTGGGGAATTATTGACTTTTTGCCAGCTTTACTGTTGTTACTTGGCTTAATTGGTTTTTCAGTATACAACAACAAAAGAAAATGGTATTCTCTTGTGGCAGGGTCACTATTGAGCTTCACCGCAATGGGGGTTTTACTCATTCCAAAAATTGAGTTGATTACTCAAAATGCGGCCATTGAATTCTACGAAAGCAAACAAAATGAAGATTGTTACATAAAGACCTATGAGTATTTCAGCTATGCCCACCTTTATTATTCCAGGAAGCAAATCCCTGATGATGCAGACCATTTCAAACTGGAATATCTTCTTAGTGGTGACGTAACAAAACCAGTTTATATTGTATGCAAAATCACATCAAAGGATCAATTTATCGAGAGTCAGGAGAATTTCGATTTGCTCTACGAAAAGAATGGTTTTGTATTCTTCAAAAGGATTCAGTAGTAATCCTAGTGAATAGATTACTTTTGCCGGCCCTATTTTCACAAAACTTTTAGTATGAAAATTAAACACTTACTTATTCCCGCACTAGCACTTCTAGTGGCTTCATGTAATAATGCAGCAGAGGAAAACAGCACCGAATCACAGGAAAAATTTGAAATGAAAACAACTAAAGACTCGAAGGGAAGAGAATATACCTATGTCACCAACGATCCTATGAAAGTTAGGATCTATACACTGGCAAATGGTCTAAAAATCTACCTCACTCAAAATAAAAATGAACCAACCATACAAACCCTAATACCTGTAAAAGCTGGTTCTACTTACGATCCAAAAGAAACTACCGGACTAGCACACTATCTGGAACACCTAATGTTTAAAGGAACACAGAAACTAGGTACACAAAATTGGGAAAAGGAAAGCGCCTTGCTGGATCAAATATCCAACCTATACGAACAACACAAAGCAGAAACTAATCCTGAAAAGAAAAAAGCGATCTACGCTGAAATTGATCGGGTTTCCGGAGAGGCTGCGAAATTTGCTATCTCAAACGAATACGACAAAGCCATAAGTACCATAGGTGGAAGCAGAACCAACGCATTTACTAGCAACGAACGCACAGTTTATATGAATACCATACCAGCCAACGAATTGGAACGATGGATTATTCTGGAACGCGAACGTTTTGGAGCATTGGTTATGCGCTTCTTTCACACCGAATTAGAAACCGTGTACGAAGAGTTCAATCGCGGACAAGATCAGGATGGAAGAAAGGTGTACTATGCCATGTTTAAAAACCTGTTTCCAGGACACCCTTACGGCGAACAAACAACCATTGGTGAGGCAGAACACCTGAAGAATCCTTCAATGGTTAATATCAGAAACTACTTCGACACTTATTACGCGCCTAACAACATGGCCATTTGCCTTTCGGGAGATTTTGAGTACGAAGAGGCGGCCGAGCTTATCGAAAAACACTGGGGAGATATGAAGGCCAATGAAGGTCTTACCCACCCCACTTTTGGCAAAATCCCGGAACTCTCTGAAATAAAACGCGTTACTGTTCTTGGACCGGATAAGGAAAACGTGAGCCTTGCGTTTCGACTGGAAGGAATGAACACCAAAGATGCTGACCTGGGAGAAATTCTTTCTCAAATGCTATATAATGGAAAAGCAGGGATGTTGGATTTGAACCTGAACCAGCAACAAAAAGTACTTCAATCGTATGCCTATACCAATTTTATGCTTGACTATGGTTTCCTTACTATGTATGCGACACTTAGGGATGGACAAAGTATGGAAGAGGCTGAAAGCCTACTATTGGATCAGTTAAATGCCATTAAAAAAGGTGAGTTTGAAGCCGAAACACTGGAGGCCATAATCAACAACATGAAGGTAGAGGCCATTGAAAAGAGAGAGTCTAACTGGAGAGCCTTTGACCTAATGGATGCATTTATTAGCGGAAAAGATTGGCTGGAAGTTTCAACAAAACTTAATCGATTGGAAAAAATTACCAAGGATGATATTGTGAAATTTGCCAATGAGCGATTCGCGGATAATTATGTCGCGATTTACAAAAAGGTTGGAGAAGACACGAATACCAAGAAGGTAGAAAAACCTCAGATTACACCTGTAGACTTAAACAAATCACTTACCTCAGACTACTTAAGTGAGTTTAGTGAAATACCTTCTTCTGAGCTAAAACCGGTATTCTTAGACTTCGATAAAGACATCAAGCAGGATAAATTAAACAACATTGATTTCAGAAGTATAAAAAACGAGGACAATGAACTTTTTAACCTGATGTATGTTTATGAAATGGGTTCTAATCATGACAAGGTTGCCGCATTAGCATTCGACTATTTGGAATACCTGGGAACCACTAAATACAGTGCAGAGGATTTGCAGAAAGAGTTTTATAAAAACGGACTTCGTTTTGGGGTATACAGTGGTGACCGAAGAACCTATGTGTACATGTCCGGACTTAAGAAATCTACTGAAAAAGGAATTGAGTTGCTGGAGCATATTTTAGCAGATGCTCAGCCAGATTCTATAGCCTACGTCAATTTTATTAACGGCTTGATGAAGAAGCGAGCTGATGCTAAGCGTGAAAAACGACGGATTCAGGGAGCTGCCATGCCAGCTTACGCCAAGTATGGAAAAAACAACCCGGTTACTAATATTCTTTCTGAGTCTGAGCTAAATGAGATCAACCCATCTCAGCTTACCGATAAAATTCATGAGTTGACTTCCATGGAACATCATATTTTCTACTACGGCAACCAATCGGGAGAAGAAGCAAAAGAGCTGGTGGCAAAATACCATCCAAAAGTAGAATCATTAAAACCCATACCGGCTTCTATTCCTTTGGTTGAATTGGACCAAACTGAGACAAAAGTACATTTGGTACACTGGGATCAGGTTCAAGCCGAGGTATTACTAGTTTGCAAGGATCAACCCTTTGATGTGAACATAATGCCTCTTGCCGATCTTTACAATTCTTACTACGGAAGAGGCTTGTCTTCCATAGTTTTCCAGGAAATTAGAGAAGCTAAGGGCCTTGCCTACACCGCCTACTCCAGTTACGTTCGACCTAAAACATTGAATGAATCCTATTACTTACAGAGTTACTTTGGAGCCCAGTCGGATAAACTCGGAGACGCCATGACTGCCATGATGGAGCTTCTTAACGAAATGCCTCAGGTTGAAAATCAGTTTGAAGCGAGTAAGAAGTCCATTATGAAAAGGATTGCAAGTGATCGTAGAATTAAGGATAGAAAGTTCTTTACTTACCTATCATACAAGCAATTGGGATTAAATAACGATGTACGAAAAACCATATACGAAGAGGTTCAAAAAGCAGACATGGCTTCTATGAAATCATTCTTTGATACTCATGTTAAAGGAAGGTCCTATACAATTATGGTTTTAGGAGATCGAAACCAGATAGACAAATCAGTTCTCGAAAAGTACGGTCCCGTTACAGAACTTAGTATGGAAGACATTTTCGGGTATTAAAAAAAGAGGTTAGCGTATTTTTCATATATTGCGCATTCTCGAATTTAAAGAGGGAATAATATGGCAAAGGAGAAAATAGAATTAGAATTCGAAATTAGATCTGCACCAGGGATATTATACAACCGATTAGTTACTCCAAGTGGACTCTCAGAATGGTTTGCGGACAATGTTATGATCAGCGAAGAACTATACACATTTGTTTGGGATGGTGCTGAAGAAGATGCAAGATTACTCATCGGAAGAGATCCCGAATTTGTCCGTTTTCAATGGGCCGAGGAAGATGATCCAAACATATTTTTCGAGTTCAGGATTCGAATTGATGATATGACCGGTGATGTAGCCCTTATTGTCACTGATTTTGTTGACGAAGATGAAGTAGAAGAAGCGACTAACTTATGGGAAAAGCAAGTTAGTAAGCTTAAAATGATTCTTGGATCATAATATTCAAATTAAAGACACGTTGTAAAAACCCGTTTAAGCTGAGCTAAAACGGGTTTTTTAATTTATTACAAATTGCCTCCCTATCTAATTTTAACTTTGCAGCGCAATAATCAAGTCTCTTGAAAAAGCTCTACATACTTGTAATAAAAACCTTTCTAGGACCTTTTATCCTAACTTTCTTCATTACCCTGTTTATCCTGGTTATGCAGTTTATGTGGGTATATATAGACGATATGGTGGGCAAAGGACTGGATTCGTTCACAGTACTCGAGCTATTATTTTTCGCAACTGCCAACTTAATTCCAATGGCACTGCCCCTGGCGGTCCTCCTCTCCTCTATCATGACATTTGGTAACCTGGGAGAAAACTACGAGTTGGTTGCTTTGAAAAGCTCAGGAATGAGTCTTCAGCGAATTATGTTTCCGCTTATTGTATTTATGATATTTCTAAGCATTGGAGCCTTTTATTTTTCCAATAATATCTGGCCCAAGGCTAACTTAAAATTCGCTAGTATACTTCACGATGTTCGAGCCAAAAAACCTGCCTTTGATATTCAGGATAATGTTTTCTACAAGGAAATTGGAGGGTTTGTTATTCATGTAAAGCACCGGGATAAAGAAACAGACGTATTACACGACATCACCATCTACGATCATTCTGATCAAAGAGGAAACACGCGGGTAATTAAGGCGAAACGAGGAACCATGGTTTTATCGGATAATCAACAGGCACTCAACTTTACTTTGATTGAAGGTAATTTGTATGACGAAATGGAGGGAAAAGATCACCCTCACTACCGATCATCCTTTGGAAAAAAGATTATTTCTTTTGACCTCAGTGATTTTAAACTCAAACGAAGCGATGAAGAGTTGTTCAAAAACAACTATAAAATGATGAATTTGAGCCGGTTATCAGCCGAAATTGATACGCTGTGGCTTAGATACGGTGAAAGAAGTGATGAATTTGAAACCAGCATGCTTAAGTCCATTTATTACATGAAAGACAGTATTTCATTGGACACGAGTTACCAGGAGTACTCACTAGCTGAGGACTGGATGTCGGGGGAATCGAAAAATAAAAAGCTGCAATACTTAAACTGGGCAAGCAACGTGCTCAGAACCACTAAGACTTACTCTGAATCATTTAATGGTGATTTAAAAAACCGAAAAAAGAATATCAACCGGGCATACATAGAGTGGCATAGAAAGTTTACACTTTCCATTGCCTGCCTCATTCTGTTTTTTATCGGAGCGCCACTTGGAGCTATTATTAGAAAAGGCGGGCTGGGAATGCCCGTTGTTATTTCTATCGTTTTCTTTCTCATATTTCACATGACCTCTATAAGTGGTGAAAAAATGGCTAAAAACGATCAGCTGGCAGTCTGGATAGGGATGTGGTTAAGTTCAGCCATATTATTCCCTATTGGAGCATTTCTGACCTTTAAAGCAACTACCGATAGTGCCATATTTGACGCAGGATTTTACAAAAGCATTTTAGGAAAACTACTTCGGATAGGATTCGTAAATAAGTGGGCAAACCGTGGAACAGAAGAAGCCTAGAATATTAGTATTGTTATCCAGAATCCCCTATCCTTTGGACAAGGGGGACAAACTAAGGGCATATCAGCAAATTCTGGGACTGAGCCAGGAATTTAGAATTGTACTGGTGTGTTTAAATACAGGTATTGCCGATCCGGAAGCATTTAAGTTACTCAATCCAATCTGCGAGAACGTTCATGTAATTCGACTCAATCGAATTTCCATTTATTGGCGCCTTTTTCTTAATGTTTTTAAGGACAAACCTTACCAAATTGCGTACTTCTATTCCAAAACAGCCCACAAAGAACTGGATTTTATTATTGAAAAATACCTACCTCAACGGTTTTATTGTCAGTTAATTAGGGTTGCAGAGTATGCTAAGAAATATAGCATTTTTGAAAAAACACTGGATTATATGGATGCGCTTTCGGCCGGTATGGAAAGAAGGGTTGAGTCTGCTCCATTAATTCTAAAACCAATGCTCAACAGCGAAGCCAAACGACTAAAAAAATACGAAGAGGATATATTTACCTCCTTTGAGAAGAAGACCATTATAAGCAAGTACGATCGGGATCAAATCGCCCACCCAAACCACGCTCAAATAAAGATTATTCCCAATGGCATTTCCGAAAACTACTTTGAGAAAATTGAAGTGGAAAAAGAATTCGATTTATGTTTTACCGGAAACATGTCCTACCCGCCCAATGTAAAAGGCGCCAACTATCTAATAAAGAAAATTTTACCGCTTATTAATGTACCGGAAAATATTCAGGTTCTGATAAGTGGAAAATCACCTTCTCCCCTCGTTAAACGGTTAGCAAAAAAGAATGTAACAATATCGGGTTGGGTTGAGGACATGAGGGTTTCGTACGCTAAAAGCAAGATTTTTGTAGCCCCTATGATTATTGGGAGTGGATTGCAAAACAAGCTCCTAGAGGCTATGGCACAGGGAATTCCATGTATTACCACATCATTGGCTAACGAAGCTCTTGCCGCAAAACCCAATAAGGAAATTCTTATTGCCAACTCACCGGAAGAATTCTCAGAACACATTAATCGGCTACTGGAAAACCCTGAATTAAGAAAAGAAATTGGACAATCTGGTCAGAACTACGTAAAACAAAACTTTTCGTGGAAATACTGGAATGATCAGCTGGTAGAATTTGTGCTTGAGAATTAAAACAGCACTATCGTACTATCGTTAACCTTCCAGTGTATACCTCGGTTTGGTACTCACAGTCGACCAAACTAATTCTATAAATGTAGTTGCCGGAAAGCGCTGGTTTGCCATCGACTGTTCCGTCCCATTCTCCATTAACATCAGTGGTTTCAAAAACGAGCTTACCCCAACGGTCTATCACCTTTAAGGAATAATCTCCAATGGTTCTTATTATAGGCTTCCAGGTCTCATTTAAACCATCCTGGTTCGGCGAAAAACTATTAGGAACCATAAGATGTTGTTTTAATCCTTTGGTCAATTCTTTTTCATCGTAGGCCACATTCCCGCATTTGTCCTCAACACGTACGGTATAAGTCCCTGGTTCTTCCACCAAAATCTTCCATACCGTATCACCCGTACTCCATTCATACTTATCGGCCCCAAAGGCTTCGGCCTTCAATTCGTATTTTTGATTAAAACAAAAGAAATCGTCTGGACCAAGATCTACATCTATGGTAGTGATATAATCAACATTGATATTATCACTCACGGAACCACAATGATTGGTAATGGTAACAGAATAAACCCCTTCCTCGGTAACCAACCTAAAAGTATCCGTACTTCCATCATCCCACTTATATACAGAAAGTGGGAATGTTGCAACGAGTAACATAGAATCACCTTTACACAATATCGTGTCTTCTCCTAATGAAACAGTAGCATTGTCAAAAGTTTCAACCATTGCCGAGTCTGAAGAAAAACAGCCATTGGCATCGGTTACCGATACCCAGAATTTCCCTGAATAATTAACTGATATCGTGTCGGTTGTATCACCTGAACTCCATTTGTAGGTTGTATAACCCTTTCCCGCGTCAAAAACAGCCCTTTCTCCCGTACATATGGTTTGATTTGGGCCTATCACTACATCTTTATGAGAATAAGTGAATAACTCAACCGTATCTACCCAATCACATAGCGCTGTATCTTTAGCGGTAAGCCAGTATTTTCCAGCCTTTTTTTCCATCATGGTTCGAGTAGTTTGTCCATTACTCCACTTATAGCTTTGGTAATGATCCTTGGGGCCAAAATAGGCACTATCTCCTTCACAAATGTATTTATCCGGATCTAAGACTATTTCAGGCCCAGTAATGTATGAAATATCTACTCCAAAGGCTAAAAAGTATGGCCCTCCATTATTAGTAGCTTTAATAGCAATTACATTCTTTCCAATTCTTAAATATGGGTTGATAAGTACGGAAATTGGTCTTGGACGTAAGCCTTGCCCAACTAAGGTACCATTTACATAAAGCTCATAATTATCATCAACAGAAAGCCTTGCTCCATTTATACCTTGCCATTCGCTTTTTACGCAATTACTCTTTAACTCAAATGACCATCTAAAATAGGCCGTATCAGAGTATGGCGAAACCCACATAGTATCAGTCCCTGGAGGTCTGTTTAATCCCGCCGGTCCAGCATATCCACTTTTAGATGGGACTCCCCAACCTGAATCATCAAACCAGATTTTATTCCAACCAATGGAATACTTTGAAGTAGCCTTCCAACCTGTACCTCCTGATACAATGCGATACTTTTGTGTATATCCTTCTAATCCAAAAAGGAACAAAATCAATACCAAAAACATCTTTTTTCCACTCATCATTTCCACGTGCAAAAATAGTAACCCTATAGGGCAATACGTATAAAGGGTTGTCAATTACTAACAACCCTTTTTTAAATAAAGCTACCGCTTAATGAACTGCTTCTTTTGATTTACGAAATACAAACTTTCCGTCAAACTGGTCCAAAATTACGTGATCTCCAATGCTTACATTTTTGCTCAACAATTCCTTGGATAGCATGTTGATCACTTGCTTTTGAAGCACCCTTTTTACTGGTCTTGCTCCATATTGAGGATCAAATCCGATTGTACTTAAATGATCGAGTACATCCTCGGAAAAAGTAATGTAAATGTCCTTTTCTTTCAACATTTTTTGAAGTCCCTGAAGCTGGATGTCCACAATCTTTCGTATGGCATCCTTCCCAAGTGGAGTAAACATGATGGTTTCGTCGATTCGGTTTACAAACTCGGGCTTCAGGGTTTGACGAACCAATCCCAATACATCAGTTTTCGTTTTTTCGAACAAACTAAAATCAGCATAATCATCAGCTTTATCATAGTTTTCCTGAATAATATGCCCACCTAAGTTCGAAGTCATAATTACAATCGAATTCTTAAAATTGGCCACCCGTCCTTTATTGTCTGTAAGTCGTCCATCGTCCAATACCTGAAGCAAGACATTAAACGCATCGGGGTGTGCTTTTTCAATTTCATCCAACAGGATTACCGAATAGGGTTTGCGCCTAACAGCTTCAGTTAGCTGACCGCCTTCATCGTACCCCACATACCCCGGAGGTGCTCCAACCAATCGGGACACTGAATGTCGTTCCTGGTATTCACTCATATCAATTCTCGTTAGGGCACTCTCGGTATCAAACAAAAACTCGGCAAGCGCCTTGGCCAATTCAGTTTTACCGACACCGGTTGTTCCTAAAAACAGAAAAGAGCCTATCGGACGATTCTGGTCTTGCAATCCTGCCCTACTCCTTCTTACGGCATCTGCAACCGCTACAATAGCTTCCTCCTGTCCAACAACCCGCTTGTGCAATTCTTGCTCGAGGTTTAATAACTTGTCAGCTTCGCTCTGTACCATTTTTGCTACTGGAATACCCGTCCATTTGGCTACCACCTCGGCAATATCTTCCCGGTCAACTTCTTCTTTAACCATTTGTGAACCACTGGCTTGTAATTCGGCAAGTTGACTTTCATATTGCTTAAGCATATCCTCTGCCTCCTGCAATTTTCCGTATCTAATTTCCGCAACCTTACCAAAATCGCCTTCCCGTTCCGCAAGCTGTGCTTCGTACTTCAGTGATTCGATTTGTTCCTTTACACTTTGAGTTCCATCAATCACTTCCTTCTCTCCTTCCCACTTGGCGCGTAATTCATCCTTAACTTCCTGCAGGTTAGCAATTTCTTGGGCAAGTAATTTTATTTTTTTGGTATCACCTTCACGTTTTATGCCCTCACGCTCAATTTCCAACTGACGAATTTTCCTTTCAACCTCGTCCAATTCTTCCGGAAGCGAATTAATTTGAATTCGAAGTTTCGCGGCTGATTCATCAATTAAATCAATCGCCTTATCTGGTAAAAACCGATCAGTGATGTATCGTTGGCTTAACTCAACAGCTGCAATAATCGACTCGTCTTTGATTCTCACCTTGTGATGCGTTTCGTATTTTTCCTTTAATCCACGCAATATGGATATGGCATCTTCTGCATCCGGTTCATCTACCATTACCTTTTGAAATCGGCGTTCCAGAGCCTTGTCTTTTTCAAAAAACTTTTGGTATTCAGCCAGCGTGGTTGCTCCAACCGAACGTAATTCTCCGCGAGCAAGTGCCGGTTTCAGAATATTAGCGGCATCCATTGCTCCTTCTCCACCTCCTGCACCTACCAGGGTATGAATTTCATCGATAAACAAAATGATTTTACCATCGCTTGATGTAACTTCTTTAACCACTGCTTTCAGGCGTTCTTCAAATTCACCTTTGTATTTTGCTCCGGCTATAAGTGCTCCCATATCGAGAGAATAAATCTCCTTGTCTTTCAGGTTTTCCGGAACATCACCTCCAATAATTCTATGGGCAAGACCCTCGGCAATTGCAGTTTTACCAACACCAGGTTCACCCACAAGAATTGGGTTATTTTTGGTTCTTCTGGTCAAAATTTGAAGAATTCTTCTTATTTCATCATCCCTACCAATAACCGGATCCAACTTACCGTTCTCTGCTTGTTGGTTTAGGTTAATTGCATATTTAGCAAGGCTATTATATGTTTCTTCAGTAGATGCACTATCCACCTTTCTTCCGTTTCGCAATTCTTTTATAGCAGCAATCAACTCTTTCTCAGATAGCCCATTGTCTTTCATCAGTTGAGAAACTGTAGATTTCTCTTTCAATAATGCCATAAAAATGTGTTCAATGGAAACGTATTCGTCACCAAATTCCTTAAGCAAAATGGCTGCCTTTTGCAAGACGCGATTCGACTCCTGGGATAAATAAATATCACCACCCTCTACCTTGGGGTAACCCTCAACAATTCGATCCAGGGTATTTGAAAATATATCCACATTAACTCCCATTTTCTTAAGTAAAAATGGAATTACGTTTTCATCGACAAGTAGTAATCCTTTGAGCAAATGGCCGGTTTCAATTGCTTGATTTTTAGCTACCATAGCCAGTTGTTGTGCTTGCTGGATTGCTTCTTGAGATTTTATTGTTAAATTATTCATATTCATAACATTATCTCGTTTTAATTAATTTTATACTTAAATTATTAATGCCCTAACAAATAGGTGGCCATTCATTAAATCAATCCATATTCAGAACATTTGACAGCTCCCTTTAAAATAACCGGTCATATGGTCATAAAATTTGAAATTGAACTGCTATTATTTCCGATTCTAAAACATTAATAAAAAGTTAATATTAGAGTACATAATATGTGTATACCTCTTCTTTAGATTTGCGGCATGGAATATATTGTTGTTGCTCTGGTAGCTTTTCTGGCATCGTTACTTACCTTCTTTTCAGGTTTTGGTTTAGGAACTCTACTCACTCCTGTTTTCGTACTGTTCTTTCCCATTGAAATAGCTATTGCAGGAACAGGACTGGTCCACTTTAGTAACAACATGTTTAAAATTATTTTGGTAGGTAAAAATGTTTCTAAAGATGTTGTAATTCGGTTCGGAATCCCTGGAATGGTAGGTGCGGCAATCGGGGCCTACCTACTGATACACCTCACTTCCTTTGACGTAATTTATCAAAATTCCATTTCTTCAATTCCTATTGAAGTTAAACCCGTAAACCTGGTAATTGGCATTGTTCTTATAGCCTTTGCCATAAAAGATTTAGGAGGAACAAAAGGGGACGGCATTAATAAAAAATGGCTACCGCTAGGCGGCCTGCTTTCAGGATTCTTTGGTGGCCTTTCGGGGCATCAGGGAGCACTGAGAACTGCATTTCTGGCTCAACTCAATTTAACAAAGGAGGCTTTTATTGCCAGTGGTATTGCAATTGCCTGTTTGGTGGACCTAACCCGAATTCCGTTTTATTTTAAAAACATTACCGGACTCGACTCTATTCCCAAAACACTATTTGTTATAGCCACCCTTGCCGCATTTGCTGGTGCGTTATTTGGAAAGTATTTCCTAAAGAAAATTGCTCTGCATACGGTACATCAAATCGTTGCTATAGCTATTATTTTAATTGCACTTGCAATGATTTTAGGGCTGGTCTAGTTCTTAGCTGATTCGGTCGTAATTTTTATTCTTACGGTTTTCATCGTCATTACCAGCAAACAACGAATTGAGAATCGAAAGAATTAGACTGAACAACAAAGCCCACCAAAAGCTGTCAACGGAAAACCCTGTAACTGCATAAGCTGCAATTTCTATAATTATAGCGTTTACAGCCAGTAAAAACAGACCCAGCGTTAGAATGGTTACCGGAATAGTTAAAATGATCAGAATTGGCTTAACAATCGCATTTAAAAAGGCCAATACCAATGCAACTATTATGGCCGTCATAAAACCATCTAAATGTACTCCAGATAACAACCAGGCAGTAACAACCACCGCTATGCTCGTCGCCAAAATTCTAGACACAAAACTCATGTTTCAAAATTAGCAAGAAACAACTGATAGCCTTAAAGACAAATTTATTGGTTGAAATTTCAATAATCTAAGTAAAAACACTTAGATGAAATTTAAGTAACACTATACCTTTGTTTCTGTTTTGAGTGGAGGTTGCAATATAAAGCAGGTACAAGAAACTATTGACTCGTTTCAAACAAGAAATTGGAAGGGGAGAAATCAGGTTTGCTCTAATATTGAACGATCATTTCCTGCCTTTATCCTAGCTAATTTTGAGGTTGACGATTGGTATTTTTATGCCCTTACAGATGAACAGTTTGATGCTGAAATCTTTGTACAAACACTTGTCCAAAACTTAAAAACAGAAAACCGAAGAATAATTGTCAAGGACGTACCAGCACCATCCAAAGAAAATAAGCACATTAATTTTCAATGCAATGATCTGGGAAATGAACTGGTTGTAAGTTGGAATTTCTCAAATTAGTCCAAATTCTTTAGCATAGTTAAATAGTCTGGCGGGGTTGCGAACACCTAGCTTACCGTAAATATTGGATTTGTGTGTTTCCACAGTCCGTATGCTAATTCTTAAGCTTCTAGCTATATCCTCATTCTTGTATTCTTTGCACGTGAGCCTTATTACTTCCTTCTCCTTTGACGTAAAGTTTAATACCTGACCGCTCTTCAATTTGATGTTGAATCTCTTCTTTAGTTTCGCAACTATCCTATCTAAATCTTCCGTAGCAGACCTTCTTTCCAGAACCTCATCGAAAAGCTTGTCCAAATGCTGATACCCATAAACTTCATTTATGTTATTGTGATGAGCGATAGCAATTTTTATCGAATTTGGAAAAATTTGTTTGACCTTGATGGCTAATTCATAGAATTTCTGTTTATCGATTGGCAAATCCAACAGAATAATCTCCGCTTTATGGCAAACCTGGAGCTTTAAGAATATGGAAGGGTCAAGAATTGGTTTACAATCAACAAAAGAATGCCTACTTAAATGTGATCTACATAAATCCAATAAAAGGTGGTCATGGCCTATTAGTCTAAAACGAATTGATTTCATATAACGTTTGGTTTATAGCTGAACTTCAAATCTGTAATAATCTTATTAATTGACCCTGTTTTTTTTGTATTATGTATAAAATATTTTGTGTAATTCCAATTAGGACATTTCAAGTTCAGCATCGAGTTAGTTTTTAATCAGTTGAGGTTATTTACGATTATCATGGTATGCATAATTAAGAATTCGTAAGTAGTATTATTAATTATTCTACCACAAGGTTAGTCGATTTTTCGATTCAATTTCTACGTGTATACACGTAGAAATATTGAATTTTTAGTTCTTAATATTGACACATTCATACTTGTTACTATGAAAATCATTAAATCAATATTACTGTTTACCATATTGGCAATAGGTGTTCTCCAGGCTCAAGTCACTTCCAAAAGAACCTTTTCCTATTCTGACTATAATACCATTGTTCATTTTAAAACGCTTAACCGATTAAAGTATGACAAACGGAAGTTTTATTATTCTATAAAGGCCAACGAAATAGTCAAAACCAGAGGAGGTGGACATCGAAAATCGCTACATGGAGAATCGGTATCTTATTACCACAGTAAGGTTTTAAAAGATCAGGGAAACTACGATAGAGGTCTTAAGGTTGGTGAATGGCGCTATTGGTATCCCAATGGCGAACTCAAACAAGTAAAAAGCTTCAAATATGGCTTAACTTCAGGCAAAGTAGAGTATTACTCGAAATCAGGCCAATTGATGGCAACATCAAATTACAGAAAGGGCAAGTTGAATGGAGATTCAATTTGGTATAACGGCGAGAGCAAGCCTATGGTCATTTCATACTTTAAAAACGGAGTGGAAACCAAAAGAAAAGTCAAGAAAAAAAAGGAAAAGAAATTTAGACTGAAACTCCCCCGGAAGACAAAGGAAAAAGAAACTGAATCGAGATCCAAAATCATAAAAAACAGAGATAAGGCCATTAAAAAGGACAAAAAATTAAGGGAGAAAAAAATCAAAAAGGAGAAGAAGAAAGATGAAGCCAAAAATGAATCGTTTTGGAAAAAATGGTTTAGACCTAAAGAACAAAAATGAGAATAGCCTCCTATTCTTTGCTATTATCTCTGATTCTTTCAATTGTAATTTTTATAACTGTTAACTCTTCGATTGTAGAATCATTATTATTCAGGAAGTCAATAATTCAATATAGGGAAGTAATCAACCATAGCCTCAATAGTATTTCCGGTGTGTACTTGTCTTTAGAAACCAATTTAGTGGAACAAGAATCCATTGATTTACAAATAATTCCAAATGGAAATGATTCCGTTAGAGTATTAATGCAAAAATGGGGCGTATTTGATCTGGTGACCAGCTATGCCATCAAAAATGGAAGAGTGATGGCAAAAAAAACGGCAATGATTGGCAGCGAACCTAATAATTCAAAATGTCTGATTCTTTCCAATTCTAACCGACCATTAGCCTTAAGTGGTAAAACCACAATTCAGGGTGATTGTGTGCTGCCTAAACTTGGAGTAAAACGAGCCTATATTGAGGGGCAAAATTTTCAGGGAAAGCAACTCATTGAAGGCAACATTACTTACAATACCCTCTCAAACGTTCCTTCTACTTACAAGATTAAGTACCGCAATGCCTTTAATGGAAACTTTGAAAATTCGGGCTCTATCATCTACTATTCTTCCGAAGTTGACAGCTTAATTAATCCTTTTTCCCATCCAAGAATAATCCTGCTTTGTGAGAACGAAACAACCATTACCGGTTATTACAAAGGCAACATAATTATATACTCCAATGAGACGTTAAACATTAATGCAACCAGTAAATTAACTGATGTACAAGTTATAGCAGGCAGTATTCATATTAAATCTGCCGGTAATTGTTCGGGGCAGTTTTTCGCAAAAGAAATTATTGAATGCTCCAATTCACAGTTGGTTTACCCAAGCATCCTTGCTTTGAATGAAGCTAGTAATGAATCCAACGATAATGGAATTTTTATATCAAACTCAACGATCGATGGTGGTGTGTATTTGGAAACTGCCATAATCCATAAAAAAAAGAAACCAGGTATAACTGTTAAAGATAATTCTATAGTCAGGGGGCAACTTGTTTCAAATTCCTGGGTTGATCTAAGGGGAAAGGTCATCGGACAGGTAATAACCAATTATTTCTTTCTTAAAACAGCTTCTTCGGTCTACGAAAATCATCTTTTGGAGGCCAGTATTACCAATCGGGATTTTCCCAAGTCGTTTCCGCTATATGCTCAAACTGGAAAAAAAACAATTGCCAAATGGGTCGACTAAAATGCAAAAGAATAACATCGTCTACTCTGGTAGAAAATTTAATTGCCTTAGTAATTATCAGTTTTTGTCTAAGTGTTGCCTTGCTGGTTACTTCAAATTTGATCAGAGATTTAAACCAGAATGAATTTGACCAGTGGCTCATACAGGTTCGCCAAATATCAGGAAATGATGAGCAAAACATGCATCGTCAAAATATACCTGGTACTGAACTGGAATTGGTATATCCGCTAGCGTCCTTAAATGACACTACCGGGTTTGTTATAAAAAAAATTGTAAGGCATGAAGAGTAGATTACCCGGTTTTACTATTATGGAACTTGTGGTAGCCATGGCCATTGGTGCTACTGTATTGATGCTCGCTTATGGAGGTTTCCAGATTCTTGCTAAAACCAGCTCCAGGGTAAGTTCGCTCAGAAATTCCCAATTAATTGCAGAAAATGCAATATCAAGAATCTACTCGGACTTCTACTCTTCTGAGGAAATCAAACTTCTGAATAATGAAATACTATTCCTGGATCAACATCAAATAACCAGCTACAAGGATTTTGGCTCTGGAGTAATTCGAATACAGCAAAATGTAAGGGATACTTTTCCTGCTTTAAAAATTTCTTTGAACAACAATGATTTAATTATAAACTATGGAGACCAGGATCCAATTGTATTGCAATGGCCTGCGTCTGCCTTTTCCAATCTACCACCCATTGAAAATTGAGTTAGAAAAAATATCAGATAAACCGGTAGATTCTGAGATTTCTATTGATGCTGTAATTAAAAAGCTTGCATTTAATTCCAAGAAAAAATCAGTTGGAATTAAAGTAAGGCAACAATTCTACGCCGATTTATATCTATTGCTAAATTCAGGACTGGATTTACGCTACTCCCTTAAACTCATCTGGCAAGATGAAAAAAAGGAGTCAACCCAAGAAAAACTAAAAACCATATCTCAATCAGTAGTTCAGGGCAAAAGTTTATCCGGTGCATTAAAAAACACCTTGAATATTGATGACTTTGAATATTTCAGCTTAAAAATAGGTGAGGAAACAGGTAGAATTTCTGAGATCCTAAAACAACTGTCTGATTATTTTGATTCGAGAATTCAGCAACGGCGTCAAATTATTAGTGCTCTCTCCTACCCTGTTATTGTATTGGTTACCGCCATTGGGGCTGTTGTATTTATGCTTCAAGTCGTGGTTCCCTTGTTTCAAGACGTTTTCCAGCGATTTGGAAAGGATTTACCCGAACTAACCTTATTGGTTATCTCCGCCTCAGATTCTCTCTCTGCACTCGCCCCCTATATGTTGCTCTTTGTCGCTATGGTAATCGTTTTGTTTCCTTTTATCCGTAAAACCAGGTACTATTCCATGGTCTATGCCCGAATTTTGAGACGTATACCCATTTTCGGAAAAATTGTAACCAAAATGTATCTGCTTCAATTTGTTTCTTCATTGGAGTTGATGTTGTCCAGCAATACCAATCTTGTAAGGGCCATTGATTTGTGTCATCAAATGACAACCTTTTACCCACTCAAAGAGGCAATATCTCAGGTAAAAGCAGATTTAGTTAATGGTATTTCCCTTTCCAAAAGCTTTTCGCAATTCAATCTTTTCGATTCCCGTTTCCTTACGCTTATAAAGGTAGGCGAAGAAGTCAATCAATTGCCTGACACCCTTTCCAAACTCAGGGTGCAATATGAAAAAGATATCGACCTCTTTAGCAAAACAGTTGGTAGTATTCTGGAACCTGCTATCATTCTCTTTATCGGTTTCTTTGTAGGTACCATTATAGTTGCAATGTACTTGCCAATGTTTGAGTTGAGTACGTTGTTTTAGGTTTTTTGCTATCTAAAAGCACAACTGATTAACAAAGTCAAGGGTCGAAATTCGATTTTATAAGGGTAAACACTAAAGTAATCCATTTGAGCCAGTAAAAAAGCCACCTGAAATTTCAAAATCTGGATCAAAATCATAATTCAACACTTCTATTATCCAGTCATACAAAGGGATTTCTTCCAACTTATAAATTAAAATAAATCTACGTGTGAACACTTAGAAGAATCTGAAAAGAAGTCCTGAATTTGGTCAAGTATTTAAAACAATAAAGCAAATAGGTATGAAAATCTTGCGAAATTTTATGATAGCATTAGCAGTAATTGCAACCCCAATGTGCCTTAGTGCACAAACCGTTGATTCTATTTCTGATGTTAAGATACTAATTAAACCATTGACCCAAAAAATAGATACCAGTTCGAAAAAAAAGACAACCAATCCATTTGCCAAATGGAAATCCACAGACTCCGTTGATGTCACTCTGTTGCTTAAACTTACTACACTTATAAATGTGGACAGCCTATTCATCCAGGTGGGAAAATCCAAAGGCTCTAAATCCATTGCGGATTTAAAATTAAAATTCGACGATACAGGTAATTCTGTCTATCAACGAACCGGGCACTGTGTTAGAATACACGTAGGTCAAACAACTTTTAAAAAGGCCTACTTCGCAAAAGCCCACTTTTCCTACATAGGCGGCAAGTCATCTCCTAAGACAGAATCAAAAATAAAATTCAAATGAGAGCAGTCTTCCATCGCATACTAAATGTCTTTGCCGTCTGTATGGTACTAGTACCATTCAAGAGTGCACACGCATTTCAACTCATAAGTGAATACGATAAAAATGTAACCCTCAATGGCACTAGAATTGAAAACCTAAACCAGTTAGTATCATTTCCCAATTCAGGTATTGTTTCAAAGAATATACTTAAAGCCGATCAGATGGGAGACATTCAGTTTACCACGCCGGTTGAAGAGCAAAATATTAAAGTAGTTGGGTTTACAACTTCGCAGTCTAGTACTCTGACCCTGGCCAGTATTGAATTTGCATTTTATATCGACGATCAAAATGCATATGTATATGAATCAGGGACTTTGATTGGGTCAATGGGAACACATTTAGCAGCCAATGCATACAAAATTGTGAGAACTGATGCCGGAGATATTGAATATTATATTGACGGTTTAATTGTCCATACTTCAACTACTACTAATAGTAGTGACCTTTTTGCAAAGCTAATTTTTGAAGATGCCTCACTGGCAGAACAATCTAGCATTATCGAATTACAATTATCTTTTCTTCCTTCATATGATCTTACTATAGATCAAACTTCCAGTTCTACCTATACCATAACAGGTAGTACAAATAGGAATACAGATAATACTGCAAGTCAAACCTGGGGTGAATCAGGTGCAATATTTAAAAATCTGGTTGATACAGGAGATAGTGGTGTAGTCGTATTCAATGCCGTATCTGCATCCAACCAATCCGTTGCATTCGGCTTAGTATCAAGTGGATACGACTACCATTACAACACTATTCACTACGGTTTTTTTGTTGATGGCAACGGCAACCTGGATGTAATGGAAGATGGAACTTCTCAATATGTGTATGGTAGTTTCAATAATTCTGACCTTATAAAGATTCGTATAAATGATGCTTCAATAGTCGAATACTATGTAAACGAAGCACTAATTTATACAAGCCTAAGCCCCATTACGGCTAAACATTATGTGGGAACAGCCTTTTATGACAGCCCAACAGAAGTAAGTAACATGTATACGAGTTTTGTACCTGAAGTAGGTTACATGGCCCACACAGGCTCATATTACCTGGGAGGGACTTCCAGTGATTACCAATCCTTGGGTGAAATTGAGACTTCTTTGGAAGACAAAGAAATCACAACCAATGTGATCTATTACGTCGGAGAAGGTATATACACAGGTAATGCAGAACTCAGTTCACCATCTCTTAAAGCAACGGCCGGCAATATTTCATTTATAGGCAAGGGAAGTGAACTAAGCGTTCTTTCATCATCAGATGAGGTCCTATCAATAGAAGACGTTCAGGTCGTAAACTTAATCAACCTTAAGTTGCAGACGTCACTAACCGATGGAATTTGCGCCTCTTTCAAAAATTTGGAGAAACTCAATATTATTAATTGTGAAATAAGTAATGCAGGAAACGGTACATCTCTTCAACTTGAGCACATAGAAGAAGTCAATATAATGCAATGTCGGTTTACCGGAAGTGAATTTGGTTTATTGACATCTTACATTGACGAGATTAGAATAAATAATAGTGAGTTTGCTGTGGATGAGCAAGCCATATCTTCATTACACGCTAAATCGGTTCATTTGATAGGTAATGCTTTTGATAATACCAGTGCCACTAGCGATTGCCTGCATTTTGACGGAGTAAAAGACGGGTGTTATATTGACGCTAATGAAATATCTGGTGAAAGCGATGCCTCTATTGGGTTAACGAAGTATGCCGGAACAATAAAAATACTGAACAACCACATTGAAGACAAAGGCCAGGGAATAAACTTTAGAAATGTACTGGCGGAAAATGACGAAGTCCCAATAATGGATATTGTCATTGTATCTAATTATGTAAAAACTGATAACTCTTCCTTAATTTTTTCGGAGAGCAGCTCATCTTATGGTGACTATGCAGGTTCTGCAAAATGCCAAATAGGAAAAAACACGTTTAAATCCGTTAACGAAGATGGTCTCAAAGCGGCTGATTTGCCTTTTAAAATTCTTCAGGTATTAAACAACGAAATTGTTTCAAAAAAAATAGGTATTGAAGTTTTGCGAATTCCGGAAATAGACCAGCAAATAACCCCCGTGATATCCATAGGAGGGAATCTAGTTGCATCTGAATTGGAAGCATTGGAACTCGGAGAACTTGATGGCAAAGTGCAGATTTTCTCCAATACGTTGGTTAGCAAAACGCCTGACTACTGCAGCAAAATTGAAAACTGCGATGATGTTGAATTGAGCCTTAACGTAGTGGTGAACGAAAATGAGACTTCGACGGCTAAGGTTATATACTATAACCAAATTCCAAATTCCTATTCGTCAAGCAATAACGATTATTATCCGTTTTCCCAAAACACGGACATTTCAAACCTTTCAAATAATATGGTTTTAGGGAATGATCAAACGGTAGATCCAAGGTTTATGGGAAATGAATATGAAGTAGATGTTGATGATTTAAAGTACTACTATTCATTAGCCTATTGTAGCGCATTATTAAATGTCACCCCGAAGCAGCGTTCCAACCTTACCTATGATGATCTCAATGGAAAGCTGCGACCAGAATGCCTGGACATGGGTGCTATTGAAATTCCCAATGGCCCATATGATGGCCTTCAAATAAAATTCGAATTAAACCATGATTTTTCTTTTACACCAGATGCTCAGAGTGGCCCTAGTTCATTTAAAATTACTGGATTGAATGCCTATACCACCGTAAAGACGGAAGTTTTTAAAACCGATGCATTTGGTGCAGATATTAAAATATTTGAATCTACCAGTCCTACAACCTACTGGACTGGAATAGACGATAACACAGGATCGTTGGTAGCTCCAGGGTCCTATAAATTCACAATAACATTAGATAACGAAAAAATTGGAGGATATGTATTTGTTCAGAAATAATAGAATATGGTTAGGCTTAACGAGTCTTTTTGCGATCTCAACCCTATACCTATTTATGACCAGCGCAGTTATAAATAATACCAAGAAAATTGGAATTATTGATAATGAGCTGGTACTCCAGAATTACAAAGGAGTGATTGAGAACAGTAAGATTCTTGAAACCAAGAAAAACCGGTTACTTGGTGAATTACAATCATACAGAGTCGAAATTCAGGATCATGTCAAACAAATCGAACAAGAATCGGATCAGGCCAGGAAAGAAAAACTGATTAAGGTTTTTCAGCTCAAAAACAAGGATTACGAGAAAAGAAAATCTCAGGTTGAACAAGAAATTCAGGCTGAAGATCAGCGACTTACCAAGGAAGTGCTGAATCAAATCGATGCGTATTTACATGAATACGCAGAAAAAAATCAATTTGATCTCGTATATGGAGTAACCAATTCCGGAAACCTGCTGTTTGCAAAAAAGGAATATGATATAACCAAAGACTTAATTATTGGATTAAATAAAAGATATGATGGTGAGTAAGAAACTCCTTCTAATAGTGATCGTCTTTTTAGGGATATCCTGCTCAAACCAACCTAAAAATGTAAGCCAGTTTATTCAACTTTTCGAGAGTGTTAATAGTCTCCTGATCAGCAGAACAATTGGCCCCGCATTAATTGAGGTGAAATTTGTTCCTACGGAATTGCAAGTAGCGCAAGAAATATTTCGACAAAATTTAGCCCCGACAAAAGAAGTATACAACCAACTTAACGCTGCCTATGAAAATACAGGGACTTTCATTTTCTCAATGTCATCTATTGAAGAGAATAATTTTAAACGTGACCTCATAGAGCAATCATCTGGAAGCCTGCATGAATACTCAAAAAACCTAAGAAAAGCCACTTACGACCTGGAAAGCTCTTTTCGGCTTATAACTCCAAATGACACCATTCATCCATCCATTGTTCAACACATCCCAAATCATAGGGTTACTTCAAAATATACCTATGCAATTAGTTTTCCAATCGATCAGCAAATCAACAAGGATGAATTAACCCTTGAGTACTACGATGAGTTTTTCCAACTGGGTGTCCAGCGATTCAAATTTAAATTAACACAAAACGATATTCCCAAATTCCCCTTTAGCGATGAGAATAATTAGGAAGCACAAGAGAAAAATAGCAAGCATCTGTACATTAATATTCCTATTTGAAATATTTCCAGTTTACGAGGCAATGGCGCTTACCGGAGGTGATTCAATGCCCGAATACAGATCCTTTGAACCCGTGGCAACCACCAATATGGTTAACAACTTCAATGGGGCTTTTACTTACAACATTCCATTGATGAATGTACCCAATGGGTACCCCATTAATCTGTCCTACCACAGCGGCGAGGTTAACAACGAAGCCCTGGCATCATGGGTAGGATTGGGTTGGAACATAAACCCGGGAAGTATTGTAAAAATGAAACGGGGATTCCCGGACGAATACAACAACGCCACGGTAACTTACTTCAACAAAATGGAAAAAAACTGGACCGTAAGTATTGGAAGTAAACCTGCAAATATGGAGGCCTTTGGACTATTAAGTGTTGGTGTTGGTGCAACGCTAAGTTACAACAACTATAATGGGTTGGGCACCCGACTGGATTTAAATCTAGGTGTCGCAGGTGTTGCGAATCTCAATCTTTCTTCCAGCAACGGCCGGTTTGGTATGTCCCCTTCAATTAATCCAATGGCCATACTTTCTGCGGCAAAAAAAATTAAAGCCAAAAAACAGGAAAAAGATAGGATGGATAAAAACCAGCCGAACGATGACGACAAAAGGAAAATGGAGGTTTTAAAAGACATGGAGGCTTATAGTAAAGGTTCTCAAGATAGACCAAAATACGATGTTAGTTTAAAGGCTAAAAACGATGACCTTCCTGATGGTGAAAAACCTAAAAAACCTTTGATTAGTAACCCGGGGTTTACGGTTTCGTCGGTTGAAAGTGCATCTTACCCAACCTCTTTAGCCAAATACGATGGCCGAATGGTTTCCATTCAGGTTGATGCGGGAATGAACTTTACCTCTGTACCTATCGATGTTGAGTCGCAAATTTTTGGAAGTTATACGGTTCAAAAAAATCAACCGGTTGAAGAACTAAGTGTTTTTGGTTACAAATACAGCGAAGGAGCCTTATCAGACCCAGGAAAACTAATGGACTATTCGACCGAAAATGAAAACCCTTTTAGTAAACGGGAAAACGTTTTAGGCTATCCTTTACCCAATTACGATGTTTATTCTTTAACCGGGGAGTCCTTTGGTGGTTCCTTTCGCGCAATGCGAGGAGATTATGGGCACTACCGAAAGAATTACATCAAAAGTGAAGATTACAACGTTGATGTCGGTGCTGACGTAAACATAGCCAGTATCTTTGTAATGCCACCAAACCCAGCTTATGTTAGCAACCTGGAGTCCACAGCAGGAGGTTCAACTTCTTATGGATACCATTATACAACCATTGGAGATTGGAAGGGTGTAAGTGCACTTCCAATAGCCACCACCAAGAATAAATTTTTAGAAGAAGGAGATTTTAATATTTCAGGGGAAAAGTACTTCCTTTCGTTCGATGGTGATAAAGCCGGTTATTATGATTTGACAACTACTTATCCCAGTAGCTATGCCGACCCCGTATTTAATGATAATCCATTTAAGGTGTCAATCCCCTCATCAGGTACAGTATCATTCTCCGGTTACTCAGGAGCCTACAAGGTGGACAAACGAGTTGGTGTAGCAAACGATGATAACGAGTTAAACAATAAACACAAAAAGCGAAGCACTTATATTTCCGAAACCCTGGTTGAGGATTTCCCTACTACCTGGGCTTCCGATAAAGTTGGGAAATTTGAAAAAAGAACTTCCATTTTTAACAATGGAACCCGAATTCAATACGACCACAACCAAAGCGGCTACAATCAAAAAAGCATTGCCGAGTTGGTAAGTACCAATACCGATGGTGTAAAATATGTGTATGGATTACCGGTTTATGCAAGAAATGAACAGCAATTGACCTACAGTTTCGATTTAGCCAACAACGATCTGGACGAAACCAGCTTTGGAGAGGAAATTATTCCGCTGGTAAATTCTTCGGTGAATGAAAATGAAACCAGCAGGAAATTGGGTTATACATCATCAACCCCCTATGCCAGTGCCCATTTGCTCACCCAAATTTTAAGCCCCGATTACATTGATAGAACCGGTGATGGTCCTACGCCCGATGATTTTGGGAGCTATACACGATTATACTACCAACGGGCTTACGGTGGTGCTTCCGCTTCAACCTGGTACCCCTATCGGTCACCATACGCAGGTGTTACCTTAGATCGGGGGTCCTTGTCTTCTAAAATGGATGACATGGGGAGTTTTTCTTCCGGAGAAAAGGAAGTTTACTACTTGTATGCCATGGCTTCGAAAACCCACATTGCCATTTTTAACCTGAACGATGGGGACCGTAAAGATGGACTGGGTGTAAACATTGCATCTACTAGTTTAGATGCCGAAAACTATTTAAAAGCGAAACCGGCTACAACATCTAACCCAAATCAGGGAGCAAAGTTAAGGTACCTGAAAAATGTTGAACTGTATAACATTACCGACATCAAAGACATAACTCCGGGTTCAGAAGACTTTGATATTAAATCTGCGACCGGAAACAACAACAGAAACCCAATTAAGACAGTATGGTTTGAGTATAATTATGGTTTGGCTCAAGGAACTCCAAACAATTCAGATTATGCCAGTACAAGCTCAACTGAACGGGGAAAATTAACCTTAAAAAAAGTATGGACTGAAAGCGCTGGAAAAATTCGAAGCCGAATTGCCCCATATGTTTTTCACTACGATTATCCAACTTCAAACCCCTACCCTACGCCCTATGAATTTTCAGAAATAAATAATTTATACCTCAACCAAAACCCCGACTACGACCCCAGAAATACAGATCGTTGGGGCAATTACATGGACTATCAGGGACTACGGGATGCACTAAGTGTTCACGGTGGAAATGCCGAACTTGCCCGATTTTGGCCCTATGTAAATCAAAACGCCATAACCCTACCTGGTATCAGTGAAGGTTATGATCCTGCTGCCTATGCGTTGAAAAGAATTTCGCTTCCTACCGGAGGAGAAATTCATGTACACTACGAACAACACGACTACAATTATGTACAAAACAAGGTAGCCACTATAATGGTTCCGCTACTGGATGCTGGAACAACTTCACATGACGAAAAAAAGGCGGACAAAAAATACTACCTCAATCTGGATGCCATAGGCATTTATCAGGGAGGATGGACCGCTACCGAATATCAGGCCTTAGCCCATCAATTGTTTGAGGCCATCAGGGTCGAAAGAAAGAGAATGTATTATAATTTCCTCTATGGTTTGGTAAACGATGCTGACCATACAAAAAATACAAGCGATTACATTAGTGGTTATGCCCGAATTGATGGTTATGGATATGATCCCGGCAATGGAATCTTCTTTATGTTTAAGAAAAATGGTGGAACAACCTTACCCGCTGGATATACAGCCATTCCCTATGGGGGTAAAGCCAGTACCCGGGAACTTCCCCGAAAATCCTGCAAATACTTCTATAAGTCACAACGCCGTTTAAAGGTAGACGGTTCTTCCAACGAATTGGACCAAGCTGGAAGTAGCGATAATATTGATGGAGAGAAAATTGGCAATGCCTTTACCAAAATAGCCAACATGGCCGAACAGCCATTGACATCTAAATGTAAGGACTTTGATCCGGCCATGTCATACGTTAAACTTCAGGTACCTAATGGCAATTTCAGAAGAGATCCTTATACTTCGGCTTCCAAGCACTACTCTAAACTAGGAGGCGGATTTCGGGTTAAACGAATATTGACCTTTGATGCAATCCCCTTAGGATCCGGGGCTATTAAGTCCCTTTATGGAAGTGAATATGAATACACAACAAAACGAAATGGAGTAACCATTTCCAGCGGTGTTGCTACAAACGAACCCAATGGCGGCCGGAAGGAAAATGTTTTAGTAGATATTATCCCAAAAGATGAACAAAGCGATTTTAATGCGATCATTCATGGTAGGGATGTTCAAAGTCAGGAAGGCCCATTGGGTGAGGGAATTCTACCGGCACCCTCCATTGGATATTCCAGGGTATTAATTCGTAATATTCACGAAGGAATAACCAATACGGGTACAGAAGAATATACTTTCTATACGGTTAAGGATTACCCGGTTGTGGCTACCGCATCGGAAGTTACCGAATTATATAATTACCCATTGCCGTTTTCCGCTCAAATTGGTCCGGTTTCCGTAAGCTACAACCGAAAAACACCACACGTTAGTCAGGGTTACAGTTTTGTCTCTTACGACATGAACGGCAAACCCAAAACCATATCGAAATATTTGGATAAAAACACAACTATTAAAACTGCTTCTGAAATTTACGAATACTTTGAGCCCGACGATGATGTTACCGTAATGGGCAACAACAGAATTACCAAAACCCGAAAAATGGCCGAGATGGGCCGAACAGTCGAAATTCTTTCTGAACCAAGGCAGGTTGCTGATTATACCTTTTCCGGAACCGTCTCTGTAGACGTTTCCATTGGAGGACCTATGGTAAGTACAACTGCAGGACCCACTCTTGTACCGGCTCCAATATCGACCAACACCAAAGGTGGAGGTGCTGTGGTTGAAAACGTTTTGCGTTCGCACGTAACTTCTAAAATCATTAAATACCCTTCCCTGCTTAAAAAGGTAACGCGAACGGTAAATGGTATATCAAGTGAGAGCGACAACTTAGTCTTCGATGACAATACGGGTGATCCGGTTGTTGTCCTTTCAAAAGATGATTTTCATGGAACCTACCTTTCCCAGGATTTCAAAGGATCATGGGAATATCCCAACCTAAGGTCTAAGTTTTACAACCAAAACCTGATAATTTCAGGTAGTGGAATAACTTTTGACCCTGGTACTGCCAATGATCCACCTACAATTGCCTTCGATAATACAAATGGTGCCTGTGGAGAACTTACCAAGTTTGTACGTGGCGATATGTTGGCCATTAAAATAAGTTCAACGGATTATTACTACCACGTTGATGAGGTAGACTACGTAAACAACTTACTTAACCTTCAACTGTCAAAATATACAACCAGCCCTCCATCGGCTTCTACGGTTGCCTCTATTAAAATAGTTGAAAGCGGATATAAAAATCAATTGAGTACCAAAATTGGTAACATAACCTATTTTGACAAAGATGGAACACCTGCTTATATAGAAGGTTTGGGCAATTATATCACCAACACCCCCTTCCTTGCGGATTTGAACAATGCCTTAAAAAATTATGATGGAACAAGTACGGCTCCCATCTCCTTAGGAGGGACTTATGGCAATATGAATGTAGAAAAATACTACGGTTGGTCTGCTACATTGATCAACCGTGAGGATTTTAGACATGCTACCATAAAGAATGTTGAACTGGAAGCCAGCTATGCCGGTGGTAAGGTTACACTTAAACTCAAGTCCTTTGACATTGAGTCTAACGGCACTGATTATTCAATTGAATGTTAATTATGAAAAAACTTAGAATATTATTTCTACTGGCAGTTGTTATGCTGTTAGGGAAAACCGGGTCCTCACAGGCAACTCCTGAAATAACAGATATTACAGGTCAAGCCAAATTAAACGATACGTACACCAACATAGTTGGAGATTCGATTGACATTGGTGGAGGTGACACGCTGATTTTCACGGTCGGTATCAAATTAAAGAATGACACACTTATCGATTCCCTGCAATACTTTATTGGCAACATTGGACAAAGCGTTACACTTACTAATGTTACGTTGGAGCCCAACACCATAGGGGGTAATCTTTATTTCGAAGAGGGAAGTAATTCCTACCCTGTCGAATACAATGGCTTGTTCCCCAATTCTGTTGAGGCGAAAGCCAGCACCATTACAACCGACATATGGGTAGATGTAAAAATTTACGCCAACGGAGAACAGGTAGATAGATCTCAATACAAATTATACTCAGTAGAATGAAAACAACAGCTGCTTCAATATTAAGAATTGCGGGATGCCTTCTGCTCTTTGGTGTCGGTTATAGTGCCATAGCTCAATGTCCCTTGAATACCACCTGTCTTGTAATTACTGACGCAACAGGACAAACAACAGGAACCAACAATGCTTATCACGTTTTTAAATTGGCTGTGGATGAACTAAATAGTGGAAAAGATGTCATTATTGATGTAAATGCAGGAGCTCTTTGTGAACTGAATCATTTTTTCAGTAATTACTATGGATACAGTTGGAACTATTTAAACCTAACCAGCAAGGGCCAGACGTTGACGGTTAGAAAATCGGGTAGTTCTTCCTCAGTTGAAGGATTTAAACTTAACGGTAAACACACAACTTTTTCCGCAGGAATTGGAGTCCTAATAAACTCAGTGGGAGGAGGTTACTTACAGCAGCTAAACATTCAGGATTTGGAATTCGAAAATGCAACCGCAGGCACCAATGAAAGATGGTTTATAGGTGTCCCATGTAAGGAAGTATATGTATCGAACAATACCATCAAAAAGGACATTTCAATAATTAATCTTGGCTGGAACCTTCCAAAATCAATTAAGAACAACTTCTATTTAGAACGCGTTACTTTCGATAACAATACAATCAATGGAACTTCTCACTGCTTAACCTTTCTTGGTGATAACATACACATAACCATTAAAAATAACACCGTAGATAAAACCGGATTTACTTCTACTTTAAATGGCAGTCAAAAAAATGGTGCTACAGTTGACTACTATTTTAGTGGCCGCGCATTAGGCGATACATACCAACCTTCAAGAACCTCTTGTACCATCGAAAACAATACATTCAAGAATTGTTATCATGGGCTGGAAATATTTGGAAACGGATCCAATATATTCCACAATCCCCCCTCATCAAAAGCCCAGATTCCAACAATGGTTATAAAAAATAATACCCTGGAGAGTAACCAACATGGGGTATTTCTTGTCTATCCCTACCCATCCTGGGTAGTCGATTATAACACCTTTACACTCAATCAAGTCAACCTTTATCTTTTTGATGCTGGCGACATTTCATATACCGGCTTCAAATTGGTTGCTAAAAACACATTGGGAGTACCTGAATTTAATGGAAACAATGTTTTTGGTAATTCGGTTTCAGGAGTTGGGTTACAACTTATGAAACACATCACTAATTTCGTCTCTTTTCTGGAGCCCATCCAGGTTATTGGTTATTCGCTGCAGGATGTCATAAAAAACACCAATGGCACGCAAACTACATTAACATCAGGTGTACATCAGGATGTAGAAATCCGTCAGAATATATTGGATATTTCAAGACTCTCTTCCACAACCTTTCCGGTTCCCTGGGATTATGGATATAAGAACGTAAACAGTCTTTCCTCATTTATGCCCTATTCTTCGCTACTTGGGTTAAGTTTTACAGGCGAAGCTCTATCCACGGTCAATTACACCTACGATGTGTATAAATCTGACGTGCGTGGTTCTCTGTTAGATTTTATAGGAACGGTAATTCACCCTGGAAATGGAGGGCAAACCATAAATACCTACCTGCCCATTTGGTTTGGAAAGGTAAAAGTTGGCGATCGACTTGCCGTTGTTTGTACAGCGCCTGCGGTAGCATCAAATACAAGTCTGGCCGGTTCTTACAACATTGCTTATACGGAGATTGACCCATGTGCATTTAAGCCCATATTTTCGGCCACTCCCGACGTAACAACAGCATTAAATACGGTAACCTTTAAATACCTTGGTCCAGTTGATTTTACAGGAAACTATACGCTTGATTTTGGGGACGGAACTACACCCATTCATTCGGGTACAAACCTTGCCATAGGTTCTACCATAACCACCCATGGCTATTCGCTGACGGGCAATTATACCCCTACGTTAACCCTGTCGCCCAACAAATGTTCAAACAGCGCTCAAATCGATGTTACCATTATTGATAAGGTATGCTGTAATAACGACTATTCGGTATTGATCATCGATGGCCAGGGAAATGGTAAAATGGAAGATGAAGGAATCTTTGTAATGAATGCCTCATCGGGTGAAATCGTATTTCAAAGTTACAACTGTCCGGGCGACTACCCTTTCGATTGTTTAAAGGCAGAACCAGTTATTAATTCCGCAGATAATGTGGTTTCGGCAAACACGGTTACCCTCTACGATAACTGGGACTACAATGACGATGTTTATACCTATAACGGAACCATTACCGGCAACGATTTTGAAAAGGGAAAAGCCAATCAATGGAGGGTAAAATCGACCTTTGTGTACCGCGAAGACCTGGATGCGTCCATACTGAATACTACTCCAACTGATGACTATAAAAATTTCGATCGTGGATTATTTTCCATCAACATGTTCGACTGGCAAAACGAAGAAAACAACGACCTGGAAAAATGGGTAAAAACCAATACCATTCTTCGGTATACACCCAATGGCAATGCCGTAGAAGATGAAAATATTGCAGGCATTCGTTCTACGGCGCTCATGGGATACAGCAAAACCAAACAAACAGCCATTGCACAAAATGCATCTTTTGGTTCCATTGCCTTTGAAAACTTTGAACGGTTTTACGCAAGTGGAGGCGCCGTTACAACCGCGACTTCCGGAACGGTTTATATGGAAGGAGGTATGGATGTGGACTTTGCCCAGGCCGATATATCCACCACGGTTTCTCATACCGGAGTTAATAGCATTAAACTAAAAAAGCAGCCTTCGGAAAATGATCCATTCTCGTTTGGAGTGGTTGAAGTAACGCCTGAAGTTCAGACCGATGGATTGATCGTTAGAATGTGGGTAAAATGTCCTGCTGGCCAAACACTGGTAAACAATAATGTTAGTGATCTCATTCTGGAGTATAAAACACAGGGAGCCGGCAGTTGGTTTTACAACGCTTACACCGGAAACAATGGATCACCCATGACCAAAATTGCCAATGCAGGTGATTGGGCCTTGTATGAAGGTAGGGTCTCTCCTGCCGACCTTTACATTTTAGGAATAGGCAGTGGTGGTCCGCTTGAGTTGGCCGTTTTTGTTAAGGACCTTAAAGACTATGGAGCTGCTGTTTATATCGATGATATCCGTGCTCAACCGGCATCTTCCGAAATGATCTGTAATGTTTTTGACCATCGCGAAAAGCTGGTGGCCACCTTCGACGATCAGCATTTTGCCTTGATCTATCAATACAACGATGAGGGTGATTTGGTGAAAAAATTAAAGGAAACGGAATTCGGAATTAAAACGCTATCACAAAGCGCTTATAACACAGGGGCTACTAACGCTCACTCAACCTACTAAGTACTATGAAATTTGATTTAAAATACTTACTGATCTTTTTGTTAACCGGCATTGGCTTAGGCGCATTTTCGCAAACTGACGATGAAAACCACAAGCAATTTACACAGCTTTATTCCAAAAATGCTCAGTTATTAAGCACTGGAAACCTGGAAGTTGATATTCTGTCCTTCGAAGAGTCGCAATACGGCACCGGCGATACCCTGGTAACTAAGGTTCAGAAAAAGGGGGATAAAGTAAAAATGAACAGCTTGTATTTCACGGTATTGGCCGACACCCAAATTATGGCATACGTAGTAAAAGAAAGTAGGGTGATTCACTTTGTCGAGTTAAGAGAAAACAAAACATCGAATCATATAAATGTCGATACTGCCAAAAGCCGCATATTAAATATTAAGTACCACGAAACACCATCTATTTTTACAGCCACCTTAAACTACAAAACACCGAATAGAAATGGTGTGAACTGGGTTAAAATTCGCTTTAATAAAGCCAGTTCCTTACTGGAGGAAGTATTGGTACAAAAAGGAAATGAAGGTTCCTACACAAGAACTTTTCAGGTTTACAAAAACTGGAACTTAAACCCTGCAAATTACCCTTTTGAAGGCGGGGTTCAGGCCCAGGTCATGAATAAAGACGGATCAACCAAAGGAATCTATTCCAACTATGAAATTAAAGGTTCAATAAATATCCATTAGCCTTATGAAAAAATTAGCATTTATATTATTTCTAATCGCGGGAGTGCTTACCTCTTCCCACAACTCTGTTGCTCAAACCATCATAAGTAAAACCCAAATTGTTAGTCAACTAACACCTGGGGTGTCGGTTTCACCTCCTTCGGTGAGCGGTACCGCTCAGGTAAAAGAAGTAACCCCTAAACTTGAGATTAAACTCGATATGGGAGACCCCTATGTATTGGGTGGATTAGACTGGTCTTTTAAATTGGTTGCCGATGTACAATTTATAAGAGGAACAAATGTTAAATCATTTCCCATTGAACTCGAATTGAACGGGAGTTCTACAGCAGAAGACAATGCAGAGGCTACGGCCCTTCTCGAATATTCTACTGCACACTATCCAGGAAGTCAACTCACTTCCATTAAAATTACCAACCCGGTAATCACGGTCACCGGAACCTATGGTTATTTGGCGGAAGCAGTAGCTCGGTTATCTATAAACGATGTGAGCACTTCTAAATATGCCACTCAAACAGCTACAAGTCCTGCGAACTCAATTTTTGTTACATCGGGTACGTCAGGTGCTAAAGATCCGTTGAGCACAAAATACAGAACCGTAAACCTTTCCTGGACGCTACCTGCAGATGTAGAGTTTAACCACTACGATTTACAAGTATTGAAAATAGAAGCCAACGAAGACGCTTCGGTCGATGCATTTAACTGGAACAATGCCCTTACCATTAATATTGATGATGGCAACCGGTCGTTCGACTATCCCATCTACGAGGGAACCGGATTTTATATATGGAGGGTACGACCCGTTGGCGATTACTTTGAAGGTGGTAGAAAAAACCCACTTAATTATGGTGAATGGACCACTCCCAATAAAACCAGCGGCTTCTTCACTTCCCCAACCATGTCCAATGTACATACTTCCGTAAGCCTTACACCGGACAACTCAAATTACCTGTTAAATTCAAGTAATTTGACCAGATCGGGTTATGTATTTTATATTGAACAAGCCGAATCGCAAACCAACTGGATTTACAACCGGGTTTTTAGTCAGGGCCAAAAATTGCACGAAACCATTACTTATGCTAATGGTCTTGGTCAGGTAAAACAATCGCAAACAAAAATTCAAAGCTCCGGAGAAGTAATTGGAACCCAGCGGGTATACGATTATACGGGCCGAAACACCCTGAATTCTCTTCCGGCTCCAAATAACAGCAGGGCTTTCGGTTACAACAACTCTTTGTTTCGAAACAACGATGCCACTGCTGTAGAATATTCTGCCAGTGACTTTGATGCTGATAGTAAAATTTATACTCCCTCGGCTACCAAATCGGAAAAAAGCAGCGTGGAAGGATACTATTCCGGTACGTATACCAATATGCCCGGCACCTATTACGATAAATACCTGCCTACATCCGGCGGGGTCCCCTACACCCGTACTTTAGTGGAAAGCGGACCCGGTGGCCGACCCTTTATTCAGGCTGGTGTTGGCTCTACATTTAAACTGGCATCCTTTTCTTTTGCTTCCTCCAACAGAAACACCATTTACCTGTACGGTGATGTCACACAGGAAGAACTGGATCGGATCTTTGGTAGCGAAGCTCCATTGCATCAGCACTGCCACAAAACGCTTACCAAAGACCCCAACGGCGTTCTGGTGGTTACCTACTATTCCAATTCGGGGAAAGTGCTGGCCACTTCAATTGACCAGGCGGTCCAACTTCCTAACATGGAAAGCCTGGGCACCATTCAACCGTTTAGTGTTACCAAAGAACTGGACAAACCGCTTAAAGATTATAGTCAGGGAATAAGCAGCAGCTCCATGCGCCTGTTGGCTACCGGAAAACCCGGAGTTCTTTCCTTTACAGAAAATGTAATGGAAACTGAAATTGACTACACCATAACCCTAGGTGATTTTCAATTGGATTGTAACCCCAACCCTTCGCCAACCAGTGATGATATATGCTGGGAATGCGATTACGAATTGGAAATTTCGATCAGAAGCAATGAATTCCCAAACGACCCTAACCGCAATATTATTTGGAAATGTGAATTAAAACCAAAAAGCGTATTCAACTGTGGAGATCAAAATTCGGCTTATGCAGACATAGCTGCCATTGTAGGTGCAAGTTCGTCTAACACCTGCGGGTTATACAACATAGACGGGACATCCTATTCCAGCACATCGGGTCACTTAAATAACCTGGTGACCTCAGGAAAAGTTTACCTGCAAGATGGGACCTATATCGTAGAACGCAGCCTAAAACTCAACCGCGTAAAAGATGGAAACGGAGATTTGTACTACGATACTTATGTTGAACATTTAAAGGACAGGCGAGAAAATTATTGGAAAAAAGACGATAACTGTTGCGGCGAATTAACTATAGACGAAAACGGAATTAAATGCGACCCTGAACCCGATTTAACCTGCCCTATACCCACCGCTGATATTGATGCACTTACCGATTTTTGCCACTACATTTTGCTAGAGGAAGAGATGGATGCCGATTACAAAACATTTATCGATTCAAAAATTTCAAGAACCTCTGAATATTTTGAAAACAGCGGTACCCCTAAACCATCTCCAAGTGGTGGATCCATAATCGACTTTACCGATGCCAATGAGACACAAGCCAAAGTTTATTTGAAGGAACTGCTTACTCACCTCATTTGTACCCTCAATATCAGCTCGAACCGGGTGAAATATTGCTTTTTGTACTATGAAAGAATGCTGCAACAAAACCAGGCCCGCTACCAAAAAATATTGAACAATACCCAGGGAAATTTTACTGCTGGTGCCAATGATTTTAAAATGGATGAAGAATTTGATTTGCTTGCCAACATTCTCGAGTGCATTGGTTATACTCCCGAGCCTTGTACCGAACAGGTAGATATTGTCCGTTATACCGATGTGCTCAGCCTGGCTGCAGCTTCTACAGAAGAACAAAATGCCATTAACCGAACCGGAAGCCCCAAGTACTATTTGGTATACGATGAGTCTCAACTTACCAATTACAATCATGCCAATAACCCACACTCTCCTTCCATTGCGGTAGGAGTTCAAATTCCCAAAGTGGATCTTAACGGTTACTACGTTTTTCCTTCTGGAATTTCTGCAACCGATAAACAAAAAATGCTGGGACGTATGAAGTGTTTCGAACAATACCAGTACGAAAGAGGTGGTCAAATAAATTCCTATGTACCTCCTGGTTTAACTACCGATGAAGGTAGAGCATTCATAGCAGAAAAATTTTGCCATTGCCTTACTGAATCGGAGGAAGGAGTGGATAAAGCAGTGGCCAATCCAACGCTAACTTTTAGCCTGGGAAGTTCGAACAATTCATTGGAAGAAGGTATCGACTTTTGTGTAGCCAATTGTGCCGAAAAGCGCCTGCAGTTTCAACTGGCCATTGACGAATATATACGCGAATACAATGCCCTGAACAATGTATATGCTATAAGTGACCCCAATTGGGAAGATTTTGACGATATTCCCGGTTTGGGTGATGTTTATGGAGATCAGACAGTAACTACCTCCAAGGAGTGTTTTCTGGACCAAATGGTGGGTGAATGTATAGAAATGTGTCAATTACCAGTTATTACCATGCTTACCGAATGGGATATAACCGGGAATCCAACCTGTTCCACAGGAACTACCCCCCTTACTAAAAACAAACTCCTGGCTTCCACCTTGTACAGCAAAACTTTTTATTGCTGGCAGGACATTATGATTGATTCAGACGTAAAAACAGCGGTGGAAAAAGAACAGGACAATTTCGTAAAAGCCCTGCAATACAGCGCAAAGGTTGTTCCCTTTAGCACCCAGCTGCACCAGGACTACCCCATATATGAAGAAGTAGTTTCGTTGGTGAGAACCGAAAAGCTCATTGTAGACCACATTTATAAAACCCTCAACTTCGATTTGGTCGATCGGCCGTTGGTGAACAACCTTGTCCCCTATTCGAGCAGTACCATGTACTTCCCTTCATCGGAATACCCTGGTGCGAATAAGTACATGATAAATGAAACCATTAAAACCTTTAACGTACCAACAAAGCATGTTAATGGCAAACCTACCTACTTCCAGGAAATTGACGTAACCACCCGGGTAATCTGGCAAATCAATGGTACCAATGGAGCAACCCGAGATAAAAACCAGGATGTGATCAAAGAAATTAGCGTCACCTTCGATTGCAATGCCACCAGCTCAACCAGCCCGGTTCATTGGGCTTTTTCACCCAGCATTGCCAATGGCACCACTACAGGTTGCAACCTGCTTTCTACCAATAGAGCGATGCCCTATGTACTCGAAACCGATTTGGTAGAATTTAGCTTTGACATTAACCACAATTTCCATGCAGAACTTATTCCTACAACCTGCCTTTCAGGAACGCATGTAAATAGCTCCAATGTATGTACAAGTGACGCCATTGCAACCGCCAGCATTTCCATTGCCTCAGGAGGGGCAACCGGAGAATACCTTAATATTGAAGGAGGTGAACTAGACAATTCTGTGTTGTTCAATACTTTCTACCTCACCAATGGTCCGGTGTTTTGGACCAGTGACGATGCGGGTGTTTTGGATGAAATAGAAACTGCAAACGCATTGGTCGATGCCATTAATGCCGTTTCCACCTATCCTGACGTTACCGCTGAACTTACTTCCGGAACATCGTCACCAGCCGTAGTAGCCCTTTACCTTAAAAACAAACCCGGTATTATTTTCGATGATTTCAGGCTGGAAGCCAGTGGAACTCTAATGGCTACCTCTCCCACCAATTTAGCACTAACGGCATGCAGCAATACATCCCTTATCGATTTAGGTTGTGTTGAGGAGGCCCCTTCATCGCTAACCACCAATTGTCGTATACCGGAATACAAAGAAATGACCTGGTCAAATGCAGGGGGAATCAACTTTACACTTCCCGAGGAAAAAAGCCGGTTTTTATCCAGTTTGGAGTCGTTTTACAAGAAGTCGCTCACTACCCTGTTGTATAACCGGCAGGTGGTTACCAATCCTCAGTTTACCTTTGCTAACTACACCTCCAACGATTACTACGAAACAACGCGGGAGTATTTTATCAATGGGGTTTCCATAACTGCCTTTGTAAGCATTGCAGGGAGTGAAGACCCAAGTGGGAACAAAGACGTTCATGCACTTAAAATGGGACTGGCCATTACCCATGGAAAAGAATGTATGGGTGCTCCCGGAAATATTATTTCAGAATACTTTATTACCAACAGCGGTGGTGCATCACTCCCCATCTTTGGAAGCGATTTAAGCTTTGATATAAGTAACCGAACTTCCTTTATGGCCAACTTCAACAACGATTACATTTTTACCTACCTCGACGACGTAAGCAATGCCTCGATAAACCACCTGGGCTTCTATCGCGACAACTACGACCCCGGTCACAACAATCAGGTTTCGTTAGTTAACGCTGCTGAACTGCGGGACATTAGCCTTGTTCCTCTACCTACCTGGAACTTTAGCAACAACTATAGTTCCGTAACGGGCAACGAGCTCAACAATTTTATGAATGGGGTTGCTATTCAAAACTATTGTACCGAGTACAACCATTCCGGGGCGGGTACTGATTTTAATGATGGGTTGGCCAATTGCGCTTTTTGCCTGACCTGGGAGAACCCCCATCACCAAATACCCAGGGACAAGGACCTTCCTTCGCCCAAAAAAGTACCCTGCGAAGAACTTAAACAACGCTACATCCGCAGTCAAATTAAAAGAGGGTTAGACAATTGCCTGGCTAAAAAAATGAGGGAGTTGAAGAAAGCCTACAACCAACAGTGCCTGGATAACGTGTCGGATAAGCTGACCGCTACCTATGAATTGTCTTACGGACATTATACCCTTTACTACTACGACCGGGCAGGAAACCTTATACAAACTGTTCCTCCGGCAGAAGTAAATACACTTTCCGGCACCGACCTTACCAATGTTAAACTGCATCGCGCCGGAGACCCAACTAAATATACCGATCCCAATCACGGAATGCCAACCAACTATACGTACAACAGCATTAAACAACTGGTAAAACAAAGTACTCCTGATGGTGGAGAAACCGAGTTTTGGTACAACCAGTTGGGGCAATTGGTACTGAGCCAAAATGACAAGCAGGCAAGTGTTCTAAAAATGTCTTACTCCAAGTACGACAACCTGGGAAGAATAGTAGAAGTGGGCGAGTTGGAATATACCAACGGTACTTACAAAGAAGAAATTATTGAAGATGCCTGGACCAATATGGAATTCCCTTATTCTTATGGTACGTTAATGAATCGGGTAAACAGTGTATCGGAAGTAAACCAAACTGTTTATAGCGATTTGGCACCGGTAAACTACCTGGGCAAAACACAAAGCAACCTAAGAAACCGGGTGAGCTATGTGGTGTCAGAATCCAAGAGCAGCCTGGGGGATATCAGTACCTACTACAGCTACGACCCTCATGGAAACGTTAACTGGTTGATTCAGGACATTCCGGAAATTGGGCAGAAAACGGTGGAATACGAATACGACCTGTACAGCGGAAACGTACTTAAAGTATATTACAACCGACAAACCAGCGAGCAGTTTATTCATCAATACGAATACGACGAAGACAATCGAATAACAGGAGTATATACCAGTCGCGATGGCATTATCTGGGACAAAGATGCAGCCTACGATTATTACCTGCACGGCCCGCTGGCCAGAAACGAAATGGGGCAGGATTTGGTACAGGGCCTCGACTACGTATATACGCTCGAAGGTTACCTCAAATCGATTAATCAGGTAGAACTGGTAGCTGATGGAACCAAAGACCCGGGCATAGACGGTGGATATCGCGGATGGGTTGAATTTGAAGATGCAGTGGACTACGGAGGTGTAAGTTCGTTAACTGCCGGAAGTGTAAATGTATTGGGAAGCGCCACTTTTACCCAGGCCGATTATACAACCCTGGAAGAAATGGTATATGAAATGTCGAAAGCCGTAAATAACGAATATTCGGCCGGCAATCATAGTATCAGGGCTCTTCCTTCGCCGGGAAACAAAAAGAGGTTGTTGTTGTTATTTCCATCGGATGTAACCATTACTTCAGGTTTTGCAGCAGTAAGTTGCAGTACCACCACCGGTACCCCGCTGACCAGCGATTTAGACCTACACAACAGCGTGGTAGAAGACGAATTTGCGATGGAACTGGGATACTACCAAAACGATTATACCCGATCAGGCACTTCCATTGGATCAGGTTCAGGATTTGATCCGCTGGGTACCATGACCAGCCCACAACTCTACTCGTTGTATAATGGAAATATAGCTACCTGGATGGTCAATTCGCGCGACGGCCAAACCAATGCAACCAAAACCATGGGACTTAGATACGGATTGTACAAATACGACCAGATCAATCGCATTAAAAAATCGAACATGCAGGAATACATCTCTTCTGCATGGACCGGAGGTAATGACCTCTTTAGAAGCGAATATACCTACGATGGCAATGGTAACATTAAAACTTTGCGTAGGTATGATGGTTCTTCAACCTTGTTCGATGAACTGACCTACGATTATCCACTTGCAAACAACCAATTGGATCATGTAGCTGAAACACTATCGGCTACGTACGCCACGTATGATATTGACGGCCAAAGTGCTGGTAACTATGATTACGACGACATTGGTAATTTAATCGAAGACGATGCTGAAGGGCTGGACATAGAATGGAACAGCGCCAACAAGGTTTCGAAAGTAACCCGTAAGGATGCTACGAACTCCGACGAAACCATTATCGAGTTTGAATATGATGCCGGCGGAAACCGAACCTACAAAAAGGTAAGCTTCTGTCCTGGTGGTACCAACTGCAATACGGTAGAAGTATCGTACTACACCCGTGATGCACAGGGAAACATACTGTCGATTTATAGCCGAACCTACGATGGGCAGGCCGACCAATCCTACTTAAAACAAACCAACATACCGCTCTACGGGTCTTCACGATTGGGTATGTACCAACCCAACCTGCTACTAACCAGCCAGGAGGGTGATGTGGTGCTCAACCATCAAAGTACAGTAGAAGAAGAAGAACCCTTTGAAATAGAAATTATAAAAACCGAATTGAACAACTGGATTGTAAGCATGAAACCCAAAAAGTTGGGCACCCCGGTTGTGGTTAACGGAGTTTCATATGACCATGTAATGGGAGAAGCCCGACTGAATTTTAGTTCTACCACCCCTACCCTGGAAAATATCTACTGGAACCGGGGCGATTTTTGGCCCTATAAAACTTCAGCGGTAGCCGAGAGTGAAACCGGCGGATTGATGTTCTTTATGTCTGAATTATCCGATTTGTATAAACCATCGGGTTGGGTCAGGCCCAGTGCCTATCTGATGGAGCGGGACGATCCCACCCTATTTGGAAACACCTACAATACGCTGGGTATTGCCGGCGGGCTTCCGGTAAAAAGGCGCGTTTGGAATAGTTACGGGGCTCAAAGTATCATCACAAGAACCATTGATCCCGCTTCCGCCACACCCGAGCATACCTACCTCATTACCGGAGTGGAAGGAGACCTGTACTCCTACATCGATTGTTCGGTTATGCACGGCGCACAATGGTTGCAGTTCAATAATTTTTATGACAACGAAGTAGGTGAATTTGCCCTGGCAGCCTATAACAACCTGGACAATCCCGATGCCAACAACGTATACATAGCCGCAAACGAAAAATTTGGATTGAGCATAAAAAAATACAACGTTAAACACGGCATTGGACTTGATCAATCCTCGGTAACCAGCGTAGCTATGGGTGAAAAATGCGACGAAGTATACCCTGACATTACTGCCACCCATGGCTATGCGGCTGTAGGTGAAAAAACAGGGCTCAACTTTGCCAATATCGATCCCAACTACCGATCGCTAAAACTTAAATTCCCGCAGGAAGGGGGAGTATTCGATGTAAGCGAAATGCAAATTTCACCCAATGGAGACGAATTAAGCATTGCCTACTACGACCCCAATACCTGTACGCCCAAGCACGTAATTGAAACCTATAGCATAAATACCACCAATGGCGATTTAACCTTTAAAACACGTTATGCCATAAGTGATGAGCTAATTACTTCGACCTACCGCTTTACGGCGCAATCGAGCAGGGTCTACCCCAATGGGCATACCCTAAGGAATGAACTGGCCCGAAGGATTATAAGCATCGATTACGACCCGAGCGGTGATTATATTTACTACCTGCAAAAGCAGGCACCCATGGCCTACGACCAGGCCGTATTGCCTACCACCACTACGGTAACTTCCACCAGCTTTAGTTCGGTAGACCTAAAACGATTGAAACTGGCAGACGGTACCATAGAAACCGTACATTCCTATTCCATGGAAAAACCCGAGGCAACCGTACGACGGGGTGCTAACGGACGTATGTATGTAAACTGGAAGGGCTATACCTACCTCAGCAGTTTGGGGAGCAACGACATACCGCTGGATCCCAATACCCACCTGGTAGCCAGTACGGCCGATTGGCTCTACCCTTCTGCCTGTTCCGTTGCCAGCGGGTTTACCATTGACGAATTTTCGGGTGACCTGACCGGGGTGGTTACTTCCATTTCCAGAAATTTAATAAACATGGGTACGGGAGTTCCAAATTATGGACTACCTTTACAACCCTATACCAAACGTACCATTGAAATTAATGGTGCGGTGGCAAATAGAACCGTGGGCAACAAACAATATGAAATAAACGATCATTTGGGTAACGTACGTACAGTATTATCGGACAAACGATTGGCCGTAGCCCCCAATGCTACCAACCAGGATCCTGTTACGGATTTTACAGCCCAGGTCCTTTCCTGGAGTGACTATTATCCCTTCGGTATGAAATTACCCGGAAGATCCGCAAACCCTGGAGAATATCGATATGGCTTCCAAGGACAAGAACAAGACGACGAAGTTAAAGGAACCGG
>PAVO01000015.1 GCA_002713215.1 Crocinitomicaceae bacterium | reverse complement strand
TAAGAAATTAAAACAACGATTTGGTCTTTGCCAATTGACTTTATCAAAAAATCCGGCTAACTTCCGCAACGTACGAGTTGCAAACTCGCACGAGCTTCTGTTTATTTTTTAAGCTAGTTGTATCATGGCAAGCTATTCGGGGATTGAATCGTATTCGTTCCAAGGGTTACCGTATAATCCATCCCCTCGGCAGCAATCGTTCCATTCATATAGTACTTTTTGTATTCGCCTTGTGCAATATCATCAATCCAATTTGATAGCTCATCGGTTTTACCATTTCTATAATAAGATTGGTATGCCCCATGTAATTTACCCTCTTTATAATTAGCTATATATTCAATTGCACCATTATCATAATATCTCCGACAAGTCCGATCCAATCTATCATTTAAAAATATACCCGACATCCTTAGCTTTCCATTTTCAAAATACATCGAAAACTTTCCATTTAGAACTCCATTTTTAAATATAGTGGACTCTCTTAAAGCTCCATTCTCGTAAAATGACTTAAACGGACCATGTTGTATTCCATTAGACCAATTAGCTCTTTGCTTGAGCTTGCCTGATTCAAAAAATGCCTCGGACACACCCTCCTTTTTCCCATCTTTATAAATAGCTGTGGCTTCTATTACACCATTCTGGTAGAAGAAAGTTATTTCTGAAAGGCCTGTACTCCTATATTCTATAATTTTCCTACGAACACTCCCATCGTCATAATATTGAATATCTTCCTTATTAGTGCTCGCCTGTTCAGAACAGGAAACGAACATTATTAAGAGAAAAAACGTAAACAATCTAATATTCATTTAAAACCAAATTATAATTGTTAAGGGGGCCAGAAAGTACTCCATACAATGCTTTTAAGGTGCGAACACTAGAGAAATATAATAATACGGTAGAATTACCTGAAACGACTAATTTCAGAACAAAAATTTTAATTGGCGCACTATTTGGGTTAGCTGAATTTTCCTTACTAAAACCTAAAAAGTTTCCTGTCATATTATATTTCTCTTCCTTGAAAACCAAAGGAATACCCTGAAAAGAAATCACTTTATTTACATATCCAGTATCAACACCAATTTTAACTTCAGTCTTTTGCAATAAAAATACCATAAAGACAAAAACCAGAATCAAGGAAACCGAATAACTTCTATACCAATAGAAGGACAAAAAGACAAAACCAAGAAGAACAGCCAAAAATTCAAACGAGCGAAATTGAACAATTCTTATCATCTTATTCTTTTTAATTTCAACAAAAGTACGCTCACCAATATTCACTCTACTTATCCTTTGTGGTAGCCCCCATTGTATAGGAAACCGTCTCCGTAACATCACCCGCTAGGGGCGCCTTAACTTTAAAACCCGTCGACCACCCTCCGTAGAGCTTAACAGCATTACCAGAACCAGATAGTCCTCCAGTAACACCGTTTCCAAAAAGGCCAATAGATCCTTTGGCTGTAGTTCCTCTGGACACCAAACCACGATCTGTCTTAATAGTAGGTTTTTCACTGAAGGTCATACCTCCCTCAAATTTTATTAAAAGGCCACTATTCGCAAGAATGGCCTTTGGATCTTTAATCGATTTACTTAAATCCGAAAATGACCCCGTCATAGTAAGAATCCCTCTACCTGCAATATCAAAATCAGATCCAAACAGGCCTGTACCCTTTCTTTGAGTATTGCCCGCGGCTAATTCAACTTTGAGTTGACCACTAATTGGACCGATCTGACCATTTAAAGAACCATTTATAAAGCCTTCTTGAACTTTTACATTAGAAATGTCCTCAGCTTTTGCTCCGGTAACATCAAACATATATTGTTCGGCTTCTTCAACCTTCTTAACAGCATATCTCTCACTACCGTTAATAAGATTATTAATCAATTGGACTGTCTTGCCGGTAATATACTCTAAAACCGCCGTTTTCATTTTTGACATAAAGTCGTCAAGAAAATCTTTAAACTCAGCTCCTTCTAGCTCAACTCCGTCAATGACCCTATTCTCACTAAAAGCATAGGGACTATTATGAGGGTATTGACTAGCTAAAGGGTCCAATGAAAAGAACCTCCCCAACCTGGGGTCATACATTCTATATCTATAGTTAACCGAATTTCCTGTACCTTTAAACTCGTCGTCTGATTCTTGGCCCTGGAAACCATATCGGTAATTCCCTGAGTTGCCATTTCGCCCTGGTTGAACCATTCCGAATGGATAGTAATTGATACCGGAATTTTTAAATTTCAGGAGTCTACTTAAAGTCCTATTATCGCTAACGTTTAAAGAAATAATACTACGGTTTGTGTAAGATTTAAAAGTACTATTCGTTAGGATTGCTTAGACCAAAAACTACCATTTTATTTCAAAGAACCTAAGTTGTTCCGAATCTGGAACAATTAAGAAATTAAAACAACGATTTAGTTTTAGTCAATTGACTTTGTTAAAAAATACGGCTAACTTCAGCAACGTACGCATTGCAAATGCGCACGAGCTTCTATTTATTTTTTAAGCTAGTTGTATCATTATTACTCTTAAGGTTAGACTTATTGTAAAAGAGCAATAGAAGCGAAGTCACGACACCAAAAACTAGCAAATAATTATAAGTAAGATCAAAAACAAAACTTGAAAATAAGGATCTCGTATGTTCTGCAAGATCTTCCAGCTGAGCCAATTCGCCAGAAACCATTGCGTAGACAGCGGTTATAATCAAAAGTTTAATTGCCCTAGTATTAAGCCCTCCTATTTCAATTTTATTGAAATAAATGAGTCCAAGAACCAAGATCGTCACCTCAATAGAGCTTTCCAAATAATAATTGTAAAAACCTAATACACTGTAAGCTAAAGTAAAACCAACATTAATAAGCAGCAGAATAAAAACATGCATTAAAGTTTTATAGTAGTTTCTTAGAACAGACATAATAATTCGAATCAGTTAACTTTTTTGTCTTTGCTTTTAGCAAATTTCTTCACCTTTTTATCGGCCTTTTTATCCCGTTTTTCGGAAGTGTATTTTGGTGTATATCCTTTATTTTTTGATTTATCAATTTCATAGTGCTCATTAGATGGTAAAGTGTTATCCTTTGGTTTATCTTCCAAAGGCTTATCAGAATAACCAAGTTCCGTTAAGTATTGACGCAGGCGATAAGTAAACTCATTATCACCATTTTCTTTCATCTTGGCTTTTTCCTCTTTCGTCATGCCACCTTTATCTTCCAACCATTGTTCAAAATATACTCCTAACAAATTTGATGGTAGATCCTCATAGTCCCAAGCTGAAGAAGGTTCCGTCTTTTCAGATTTTCTTTCATGACCTTCACCATAATCAAGCATATACTGCTGGGTTAATATTGTCCAATCAGATTTATTGGCAAAAAATGAAAAGTGCTTCATGTCAGCCCAACCCCACCTTTTGGAATATATATACCTTGAAGTTCCAGCTTCACTATTAACAGAACCTGACTTATTGAAGTTTCCACGATAAAAATGTTCAAATGATGCTAGGTCATGTACATTATTATCGTTCAGAGTTTTAATAAGCGCACTCACACCTGTAGTCCCTTTAATAGTTGGTTCTTTTCCATCTGGATCAACAAACAAAATTGGATTATTTAAGGTGTAGTTATAGGGGCTAAAACCTGGAAATTTGGAAGCCAAGGGATCAAGAGATAACCATCTACCTACTCTCGGATCTAGTATTCTGGCACCAAAATCTAAAGAACTTTCATTGCCCTTAAATTCATCATCGGATTCCATTCCATTAAAACCGTATCTGTAATTTGAACTGTTACCCGTGCGTCCCGGTTGAACCATGCCGAATGATAAACCAACTAAAGCCATTTTTTGCGAGGGACCAAAATTTTCTAGACCACTTTTCATCTGAACGGGTTTCATTTTTAGGTCTTCCGCTTGGTAATATGATAGTTTTTTACAACCCATTACTATGTCCCGAAGATAGTTATTTATCGTTTTTAAAAGCTCGGATTACAGCACTAATTGGCAGTAAATTGAGCATAAGCTTTAGTGTAGATTTAACTCGATTAGCAGCCTTATCAGGAAGGCAGGCCTGTAGTATCAATATAGTCAATGACCATACGAAGAAGTAAAATGCAATTTGTATCATAACATCGTGTTTTATACTATATATCAAAGTGGTATCCCCACCTTTTACTAATAACCCATTTTCGGATTTTCTTTTTCTCTTTTTATAACTCTTTACTTTTTAGCACCTCGCTATTACACGATAAATACTTCTTATGCGACCCTTTCAAGTGAAGTTTATTTTTATTCCTTCTGAAAGCCCAGTAAATAAAGGTCTGTCAAAGCGATGGTTTTAGAAAGGACAACCGATTTCAGTACATAGGATTTGAGACTTTGAAAGCGGCATGAAGCATTTTGATTGATGATTAACCAGACCTTTTACATAATGGCTTCTTACAGTACAACCCTTCTCAGGAGCGTCCTGTAAGGCAATTATGTAAAGTAAGTTCTCGCAGCTCTGCCGTTTGCTCCGCTCCTTACACGGCCTGTTTCCTAGAACCTCTAAGCAGGAAGACAAAAACCCACAGGGTTTTCGTGATCGGTTTCATTTCTTTAAAAGAAACAAGCGTGCCTTTTGGGTGGCCAAAAGGCACATAAAAGCCAGTTGGTTGTTTTCATTCATCGCGGCGACAGCTCGGCTTTAATGGATGAATGCCCCAGCACATTGCTTGATCTGAAAGGAAAGCCGTTCAGGCATTTAGCTATTAAAATGAGCACCCAACGACCGAAGGGAGGCGGGAGATATTTAATAGATTTCATGCGAAGCATGGCCGAGCGAACTTTATTTGCCAGAGCGGCATTTGGGGCAAAAAAGGAGCCTGCCAAAGGGTTGAAGGGATAAGGGCTACTATTCCCTTGGTTAGCGTTGGAGTGCGGCTATTTTACATAGTGTACATTATGACTGACATTTTTTTCCTTCGTTAAATTTCAGATTCTAAAAATGTGCGACCTGCCTGCCGAAGCTTTAGCGTAGGTACGGGAGCGAACTCATAATGCACATTATGTAACTTAGTCTTTGGAGGTTTTTCATACTTATTTTCCCAGCGATTAAACAGCCTTTTGACTTGAAGAATGAAAGGCAAGGGGCTGTTAGCTTTTGACAAAAAATAGGTATGATAAACTAGGAGGGTTGGAAGCGGAACAACAAAATGCGAAGCGATTTTTGGGCATTTTGTTGTGAGGAATAAGCCTTCCCGTATTTATTCTAACTCTTCTTTTAGAGCGTTAATGAAGACTACTAAACAGTCGAGATGTTCACTAAATACTTTCTCCAAGTTATTTGGTTCTTGTCGACCAGTAAGGTTAATATTCTCATACAGGTTTGTAAGTTCACCTCGTAATTTGTTGGAGGTACTAACTAGGTCTTTATAAATGTCTGACTCAAAGTCAAAATCAAACAAATGACCATACCGAGCATAAAATGTAAATATGAAGGCACCATAAGAAACATAAATTTCTACCTGCTCACGTATTTTTGATTTCCCAAGATTAATACCTTCAAGATCAAGGTTACTTGCCTTATCCGTAGTATTTTTTAGTTCTAGACTAATCATACGAAGAGCCACATTAAGCTTTAGCAAAAAAGCCCCAAGTTCGTCGAATGCGATAATCTTCTTTTCCAAGAGGAACCTTTGGTGTTGTTCCTGATTGCCATTTTTGGCTATTAATACCGTTATGTAAGCAAGTATTATTAAACTAAAAATTGAGACCAGTGTGTTAGTTGTACCTCCAATAAAATCTCCAAACAATGCCCATTCATTTGGATTATTTGATATCAAATTTTCTTTAAAATAAAAAATGTAAGCTGTAAGTGGGATTAAAGAGATTGACAAGGCTAAACAACCAATAGCAATTAGTTTCCAAGAAAGGTTCTTATTATTCATTATTCTGCTTTCAGTCTTTTGATCACAGCTACGCTTAGACCTGTTGTTGTGGCGATTGTTTCGATATCAACGCCTTTTGCTTTAAGAGCTTTGGCTATTTCTCTGGCCTTGACTTGTTTGCCTTTTTCTTCACCTTTTTCTGCTGCCGCTTGTTCATACCTTCTTCTGAGTTCGTAGGCTGGAACGTATTTGGTACTTTTTTCTAGTTCTTCATAAAGTCCAGTATCCTTAAAACTGTAGTAGGTCTTATCGGTAATAATCAGGTGATCTAATACGGGAACGTCCATTATTTTCCCTACCTGGATCAACCGGTCGGTGATGTCTTTGTCGTTTTCGCTGGGTTTAACTTCTCCGCTGGGGTGGTTGTGAACCAGAATGATTTTAACGGCTCTTTTTTGCAAGGGAACACTAAATACTTCCATAGGTTCTACCAAAGTTCTTTTGATCGTTCCCATGCTCACCAATTCAATATTCAGCACCTTATGAGCATTGTCTAAACTAATCGTCCATAGATGTTCCCGGTTCTGATCTATTTTATTTTCCCTGAGCAAAATACGCTGCATGATGCCGTAAATATCATCGGAGCATAAAACTTTGATTTTCTGTGATTCTGTCAACTTAACGTTCATTCTGATTTCGTTTGTAAAGTTATTTTTCTTCTTCTATTTCCAGATAGCCTCTTTTTATGGATTCTAAAACCAACTCAACCATATTTTCTGCATCCCATTTTTCCATAATTATCTTCTTGTAACAACTCACGGTATTGGTGTGTAGGTTCAACAACTTACAGATTTCTTGTTGAGTATAACCTGCTAGCATCAGCTTAAGGACTTGTTTTTGTCGTTTAGGCAGTTGAGCTTCCATTGGCTATTCTAAAAGGGATGGTACTTTTCTATGTCTTCGCTCAGGCTTTCTAAGTCGTTGACTAAATAGGCTTCGGTGGAACTCACATACCGATGGCCAGCCATGTATTGAACTTCTCTTAGGTTGTAGGTTTTGAGCCAATGAGTAATGACACTAGTTCGGATTTGTTTGGCACTGTCTACTTTGGGATTCTGCTTCTTTAAACCCTTCATAAACTTGTACATCACATTGTGGCCGTTGTTGCTTGCTCCGGAACTGGTAAATAGTTTTTCCGATTGTCTGTGTTGAAGCTGGTATTCCATGAGATCGAGGATCTGAACGGATTCTAACTTTAACTCTCGTTCGTTGCTTTTTCTCCCTCCTGCGATGTAGATCTTCCCTTCTCTTAATTTCAAGTCTTTTGCTTCGAGATTAAAGAGTTCTGAAGCATTCAACCCCTGCCAGATCATTAGGCTTAAGATCGCTTTGTTTCGCTTGTTTGTGGGAGTTGTATTGGGGTAATTTTCATAGAGTTGTTCTAGTTCTTGTTTAGTGAGTATGTGGTAGAGTTTCTTTCGTTTGATTCCTTGGATTTTAATTTGACTAGCCGGATTGGGTTGGTTAGATTGGAACATCTCCTTAATAGAGAGATGGTCAAAGTAGTGTTTGAGGCCATTAACAATAAATCCTATAGTCCGCTGACTAGCTGTCTTTTTTCGGATTTGTATGTAGTGTAATACGTCTCTGTTGGTAGTAGCTTCTAGGATTATGTTTTCTTCTTCTGCCCAGGCACTAAAATGATTAGCTGTATTTGCGTAGCTGTTGGCTGTTTTGCTACTGTACCCTTTTTTTAGTAGGTAATCGGTAAAGGCTTTCATAACTCGTCTTCGTGAGGTTGGTGGATTTCGTATTTAGGTATGTTGCTGTAGGGTTGTTCTTGTTCGATTAAATCATGCCTTCTGTTCCCTTCGGCAGATAAATGCGTGTACACCTGAGTAGATTCTAAACTGCTATGTCCTAAAAAACGACTGATATTTTCTAAACTCATTCCGTTGTCTAGCAAATGGGTAGCTATGGAATGCCTGAGTACGTGTGGTCTTACATTCTTTTCTTGTAGGGTTACATGGTTGCTTCTTTGTTGTAATAGTTTTAGACGGTGAGCCATACTTTGGGCATTCATTCTCCTTCCTCGTTGGCTAATAAACAATGCGCTTTCATTTTGATTTTTGATTAGAATGGGTCGCCAATCGTATTGGTAATATTCTAGGTTTTTGAGGCTGATTTTGCTTAATGGTACAAACCGTTCTTTGTAGTTCTTCCCTTTTCTTACATGTAATATTCTTCTATCGTGATTTAGGTCTTCTACGTCTAAACTGGCTGCTTCTGCCCTTCTCAATCCACAACTGTAAAACACGGTAAGCATAGCCACATCTCTATGCGCTGCGGCTTCAAAAAAGCCTGGGTAGCTTCTCGTATTCTTTCCTTCTTCTAGTGGTTGTGCTGCAACGGTAAAGAGTTCTTTGATTTCTTCGGGGGTTAGGTATTCTATGTCTTGGGCATCTCCTTCTTTCCATCTTATGTTTAGGTTGGGAATTTCTACTCTTCCACTCTGCCGGAGGTATTCGGCGAACTTGTAAAGTCCTTGTAAGTGCTTGTTTAAGCTGTTATTACTCAATGCTCCGCCTCTTCTCATATTGGTTCGCATTTTTAGATTCTCGAAGTGGTTTTTAAAATGGTTGGATTCGAGTTGGCTAATATGGGTGCAGCCCTGCTGCTCTAGGTAATGAAAAAATTCATGGATATAATTGGGCAGCTGGTAAATGGTGCTTGGAGCATAACCGAGTATGTCGAGCCATTCTTTAAAGCTATGTTCCAAGTATTGGAAAGATTCGTTTTTGAGAAGAAGGTTTTTCATTCGCTTATATCTTTTAGTGAACTTCTTGAACTAGGCGATTACTGCATTGACTTTCTTACTCTTACGTGGTTCATTTCTGGATTGAACCGGTTTTGAACGTCCAGCCTCTCTTAAGCTTTCCAAGCTTTCGTCTAATGCTGTATTGATTTTCTCTTGAAGTTGCTGGTATTCTTCGTAGCTCGTGATTTGATATTGATAGCCTTGGTTTTTGTTGCCTTTGATTCTTTTCAAGTAGTGGTTATTTACTAAACTTATTGTCCACCGCTTTTGATTACTATCATTGATTCTTAGCTTCTTTCTAATTTCTCGATTGGTAAAGGCTTTCTTATTCTCTACTTCTAAGTAGGCTTTGATTTGTTCTAGGTAATTTCTACAAGCTCCATTGAGTTCATCTGATTTTCTGAGTAGGATTTCTTTCAAGAGTTGGTTAGTTGACTCTATATCTTCAAGAGTTGTTTCAATAAATATTTCTCCAGTTTCTTCATCGGCTTTTTGCTCTCGTTGGAACTGATTGTAGAAGGTTACTACTTCAATAAACTGTAAATAGTGGTTGTTGGTTCTTCTAGGTTTAAAGACTTCTTTAGGGATTTGTAATAATTCTGCAAAAGGGTTCACTACTTTGATTGGCTCTAAGATTCGCTGACAGTTGCGGAGTAATTCTGCTGCTTTTGATTCTTCGTGTTTGTCTATTTTTCCTGCACTCATTTTCCGTTGATATGCCATAACCAACTGGTCTTGTTCTTCGCTTTCATCCAGGTAAATCAAAAAGGATCTATTGGCATTGTCTTCATAAATCTGCTCTTTGGTAGTACAACCTGCTACGCTTACTGGCCCTTCTACTATTAGGTGCATCGTCTTGGTTTCTCCTTTACTGTTCTTATGGGCTACGGTTTTAGATATTCGCTTTTTGCTTTGTAATTCTCTCAAAGGGTAAAGTGCATTGTCTGCTCCGTCCAAGTCTTCAATAAGTATCAATTTGTTTTTGAGTTCTCGTTGCCCGAAGTAGTAAAAGGCGTTTTCTGATAGTGTAGTTATTTCTATTCGATCTTCTTCGGGGATTAGTTCCCCAACCTTTTCTTGTAAATGAGTCTTGCCGGTGCCGCTAGCACCCAAGCTTACAATGTGCAAGGGTTGACTTTGTTTTCTACTGGTGAAGATTAAGTACATCAATAGTCTGTTGCTTTCTTCTCCTATCATTCCACTTTTTCCTATGAGTTGATTGGTTCGTTCTAATAAATTCGATTCTTTCAAAAAGTCTTCTGCGGCTTTTCTCTCCTCGGCTGTGAGTGTTGGTGATTGATACGGTTCGGGTTGACTCTCTTTGATTTGTTGTAATCGGTATTGTTCTAATTGTTCGGTTAGTTCTGATAAACTGGCCGCTAGTACTGTTGTTCCTATTTCTAATTTCTCGGCTGTTTTTCTGATTAGCTTTTCTAGTTGGTTGTCGTTGTAAAGGTCTAGGTTGTGGCGAACTGGTGGTCTTGGTGATTTTTTGAGTTCGATTTTCAATGTGCTTCGCATTCGGTCTAAACCCTCTAATTTGATTCCGCCTAACACAGTCAGTTTTAAGATTTCATTTTGGTAAATCAGGGATTCTGGATTGGTTATGTTGAACTTTTTTACTGCCATGTTGATAATTATTATTTTAAGACCTATTGGTAGCAAATGTAATTTATCAATCTTAAACAACCAAGCCCAATACCATTCAATTAAGACATATTAATCCCCTATTTTTGCAAATACCCTAATTTAATGGTAGTTTCAAAGACTTTTAGGTATGACAATAGGTGAACACATAATGCTTCTTAGGAAAAACAAAAAGCTTTCCCAGGCTGCTTTAGGCAAAGCCGTGGGAACTTCAGGTGATATTATTGGACGCTACGAAAGAGGGATCATTACTCCATCTATTGAAGTGATTATGAAGATTGCGGACGCTCTTGAAGTTTCTATTGATTTTCTGGTGGGTAAAACCTCTTTGGAAATCGACAAACAAACCATGAAACGACTAGAAGACATTTCTAGCCTATCGGTTGAAAACAAAGACTTCGTTCTTAAAATGGTAGATATGGCCATTCAAAACTTTAAAACCAAACAGGCCTATACTTCTTGATATGGAAGATTTTGTTACGTGCCCATACTGCAATGGAAAAGAGGATTTCTCTTCGGCATTTCATGCCCCTGGTGAACTACCCGAAGAAATTGAAACTTGCTTTGCATGCCAGGACGAAGGAGAAGTTGCTAAACAGGATTTTATTCCAATTGCTAAAAGAGATAATGAGGTTATTTGTATGTACCCTTTTGAACTGCCTTCCAAAGAAGGTGATGTGTACATGATGCTGGCTCTTGATCTTTTTCCAGATCATTTATTTCGACTTGGATTAGAAAAAGCTAATGACATTGAACAGATTCTAAAAAACATTAAACTGCTCATTAAACAAACTCAATTTAAACCAACGAAAGAGGATGCAACTTTTACCTTGGTACTTCATAAATACAAAGAGCATAGAAAGGATATTGAAAAACTTATTAAACCTTATGGTGGTCGATTAGTAATTAATGACAGCTTCCTTACTCATTACTTTACTCCAGTTATGATGCACCTAACCAATAGTTTGATACAACGCTCTTAAACACACTTCCTGAAGAATGGCATTGGGGTAAAAAATTAAGCCCCTGAGCTCTCAAGGGCTTATCTTACTTTCTATTTCCTAACCCGTGCCAGCTTGGAAGCTCGCACTAGCGGGGATTTTTTAAGCTAGTTGTATCCTATAAACAAAACTTATTGTAATAAAATAGCCCTTCTTGATTTCCTAAATCCCTTGCAATTTTTAAATTGGCACAGGCTTCTTCAAGATTGTTTAACTCTTCATTTAATAGCCCCATATTTAACCAAACAAAATCATTGTTCGCATTTATTTCGGTTGACCTTTTAAAGTCCTTAAGCGCATCTTCCCTTTGGCCCATATTATAATAAACCAACCCACGGTTATAGAAGGGTATTTCACAAGAAAAACAATATTTCAACGATAAATCGAATTGTTCCAAAGCCAATTCATATTGGTTTAATTCCAAATATATCAATCCCAAATTTGAGTATGGCTCAAATACAGCAGAATCTATCTCAAGTGCTCTTTTAAATCCAATAATGCTTTTTTCGAACTCACCTTTCCCCATATAAATGTTAGCCATATTACTCACTGCTGCAGCATAGTTAGAATCTAGCTCAATAGTTTTATTGTAATAGAAAACTGCGCTATCCTTTGAATTTAAATTATCAAATGCCAATCCTACTTCAAAAAAATATCTTGCTCTTAAACAACCTCTTTTGATGTTGGTTTTATTAAGTTCAAGAACTCCATAATGATCCTGAATTGAGTTTTTTGATATTGCTATCCCAAGCATTGCATCACAATGTCCTGGACTAGCTGCTAAAATTTTATTGAACTCAACTATTGCCTTTTCGTAATCCTCATTTAGCATAAATGATTTCCCTTGGGCAATCTTTTCATCATTAGATAGCTCATCTGTTTTGCAAGAGCCCAGGATAATAAAAATGGAAATACAAACACCAATCAGTAGTTCTTTATTCATTCTAATTTTTTTCGGTTACTGGGCCAAGGAGTTGCATATCGACACCAACTCCAACATTTTTATTCAGCCCTTTTCCAACACTTAATTTATAAAGCGGTCTATGTTCATCTCGTATAACTTGAAACCCATTAACGGTCAAATAAGTCCTTTGACCACCCATTCCTAACAGTGTAGCAGACTCGGTAACTCGCTTGTAATCATTTTTAACCGTCATTTTATTTCCAGTTACAGGATTCGTTGTTGTAACATATTCAGTCCTCGTCTCTACCTTTTTACTATAGCTGAAGAAACCCAAATCTATTTCAGAATCACTATTAACAGTTACACCATTACTACCAAAGCTAGTAGAACCATCAGAATTCACTTTCGCCTCAGGATTTGCCTTTCCAGCTTTTACCTTAACTCCTGCATATGTTGTTGCCGTTAATCCTCCTTTTTGAGCACTAAATGGATCAACATTCTTGGGAATAGTTCCTTCTTCGTTTAGGTTTTTCAGTTGTGCCGGTGGAACAGGAATATCGGTCAAATTATCTTGGGCCAAGGTAACTTTCTTTTTTTCCGTATCTACTTTAGCACCCTTACCAGCTTCTTTAAATTCTAACCCTTCTAATTCAACTCCATCAATAACTCTATTTTCGCTAAATGCATAGGGTGAGTTATGAGGATACTCAGGAGCAAGCGGATCTATACTTAAGAACCTTCCAATTCTAGGATCATGCATTCTGAATTTGTAGTTTACAGAGTTTCCTGTACCTTTAAACTCATCATCATGCTCTTGGCCCTGGAAACCATATCGGTAACCATCTGAACTTCCATTCCTCCCTGGTTGAACCATGCCGAATGGATAATAATCGTTATAGGAATCTACACACGCATAGGTGGGATCGGTATTATCAACTTTTGCTACGGTAAATTGCATGACTTTAAACGCTTCACCACCTCCGGTACAGGTTCCGTTTTCTATTTCTACGGTCAATTGTGTCCCGGATGCGGTTATGCCAAATTTAAAGAATTTATCCGTGCCGGTGGTAGTGGTATATATAACCGTAGCTCCATCTTTTACATTAATGGTAAAATCGTTACAAGACAAGGCTTCCAGGGCTATTGTAATTTCATAGCTGGTACTTGCCGTAGTAGTAAAACTACGAGCTACTTTTAATGCCGCAGTAGTGGAGGTAAGGTGTTTAAACACCCGGAGCGAAGTACCGGTATGCCAATTATCTCCATTGGTGGTAGTCCATAAATTGGTTTCTAGGGGTACCAATTTATGGAAATCGTCGTCTACTTCTACGGTAGTATTTACCGCCAATCCCCTTCTGTCGGTAACCACTTCGAGTACGTTGCCCAGGTGGTTTGTCATTTCAAAATACTTACGTCCCTTAGTAAATTTCGCTTTGTTAATAAAGCTATTGGACGGAACTGCGTAACTTGAAAGGAGCGTGTTGTTCACGTAGGAGTCAAGAATGTATAAGGTAGCAGTATTTACCTTAAACAACGATTGAATATAAAGGGTATAGTTGCCTCCTCCATTATCAACCACATAGGCCCTGTATTTAACACTGTTTGCATTTATCTGATCTGCCAAATACTGAAAGTAATCCAACATATTACTGCTTCCTACACAGGATGGTGCGGGATCGTCGGGAAACAAAGGCTCACCATTCATGGTTATGTGAAAGGACTCTCCAACCAATAAGTTCGTCAAATCGTTAATTATAGGATTCATTGGGCTTGAAGTAAGCGTAAACAGCATATACCTTCCCTTGTGTTTTTGATTGACCGAGTAGGTAGTGTTCTCCCAATCAATTTCTCCCCCTGAAGATTCAATGTAGGGGTCGAGCAGCATTTCCGCCACCATTAAGTTTGGTTTTTCTATCGCCAGTCGTTTGCTGCCGTAGAGGTGATGTTCGGCCAGGGTAAGCTGCAACGATTTATTCCCTCCTCCGTTTACCAGGGTACCGGGGTTCATTATAGCCTCATTCGGATCGCTTACGTAGGTAACCAAACTAACGTCGTTTAAATCAGTTTGCGGATCGTAGGCAAATACCTTAATACATGGCCCTACCGCAACTGCATAAAAATTGGGTGTAGTAGTTGCCAGGTTTATTTGATTCGCCAAATGATAAGCCGCATCACTTGCCGAAGCATAGCTCGAATAATCGGTGGCCGGGCCCGAAATGGAGGTAGCCGGATCTTCGAACATAACGTAGGTAAACATAAGGCTGTTGTCGTCGAGGCAAAACAGCTTGTAGGTCTCCAACTCGGGGTCGGCGGCTTTTACATTGTAAACAGCTATGGGGTTACCCGAGTGGTCCCGCACGTAGTAGGTTTTTTCCCAATGCAATTCGTTTAATAAGCTGCCCAGTCTTTTGGGTTTTGCCACCTTACTTACCCGCTGATCATCAGGGCTATAAGTAAAATCCAAATCGTACTTGTTACTGGCAGATTTTCGTGTTATTGCTTTTACCTTAGAACGCGAAGTCCATTCAATTTCACCATTTCCGGAAGCAGGAATGGCCAAGCCTATATCTTCCGATACATCGGCTATTAGCCTTCCAATGTCATCGTATTGATAATTATTGCCTGCCTGGGACTCTAGATCCACTCCCCAACCGGAACCTGAAGCACCATCAATTACGCCATCCAGTTGGTTGGTTGTCAGTGATTTTGGAATATAAGCCAGTTGATCCATTAAAAGGGTAGTCCCCGACAAGGTGTATGCATTACGATTGAGGGTGAGTAAGTTTCCATTGGGGTCGTAACTGTATGTGGTATTGTAATCGGTTACCGCAGGTGTAGCCGCGAAGGTATTGTTGGTTTCAATAGTACTGCCGGTAAAGTTATTGGAAGCCGTAATGCGGTTGAGCTGATCGTATCGGTATTCCCTACCATAAATGGGTAAGGCATTATTGAAATTATCCGTCAACGCCACTTCCATGTGGCTGATGTTGCCGTTGTACAAATCGCGAATGGCCGTTTTATAGCTGGACCCAGTGGGGACTTCCGCTAAGAAATTTTGAGCGGTACTGAAATTTTCTATGGAACTGTAATCGGCTTCGTGGTATCCCAGGCTAAAACCAAAGGCATCGTGCCCTACGTGGCGGTGCAAATCGTTTTCATTTAGCAAATACCCGTCTCCGGTATTAGCATCCTGCCCAATGTCGCGGGTTCGGTTCATGGTGGTGCTGTTTACCCCTTTCAACCATCCCTGCAGGGTGTAGGCATAGTCTACTCCCTGGTACTTGTCCTGCCCTACTTCGGTACGTGCGAGTGGTCCGTGAGCCATATACTTGTAGTCGGCTTCTTTTTCCCATATTTCGCCATCGTTGCTTACCAGCACTTCGTTGAGGCGGTTGTCGGCATCGTAACTGTAGCGGTGGTAGAGCTGATCGGCCTCTCCCTGCTGATACACCATTTCGCTTACCTGACCGGCAACGAGGTCGTAACTGTATTTCATTATTTTTTTATCGTGCTCAAAACGCTTGAGATCGGCATTGTCCTGAATCAGGTATTTTACATTGCCATGATCGTCGTAGCTATAGTGGGTTGCCGTGGTGTATTGATTATAATCTACACGTTGTTGTGCACTTTCATAGGCGTATACATCCTGGTAAATTACCGATGCCACTCTACTCCTTAAGTTTTCCTGTACAAAATCGTGGTATTCGGGGTTTTCAAACTTATCTAATGCTGCGTCCAGGTCAATGGCCACCTGCCCATGTGCAAAATCATAGATGGTATGTACCACCTCGGTTCTACATTTAGCCGTACAAGCGGGTGTTGGGCTAGCATCGTACAAGGGGGTTAAGAAGGAACTTAAGGTATTGGGGTTTTGAGCCATATCGTCGTCTATAGCCGTCAATTCCACAGTTGGATTACTGGCGTCCACATTGGTCATTATGCCGGATTCTACAATGCGGTTTTCCACATCATAAAGGGTATAAGCATATTGAAAATCCTTTTTCTGCTGCTTGTTCTGCGAGAGTACAATACGTCCGAACTCGTCGTACCAAAATTGAGTTTCACCACCATCGGGGGTTTCACTATAAGTCATTTCATTGAGGGTGTTGTACTCGTAGTAGGTATTGTAAGTATGATTTGCCGGGTTTGCCGGATCTACTCCCTTTGGCGGTACGGTACGAACCAGGTTGTCGGCCAGGTCGTAGTAATACAAGGTAGCGCTATAGCTTTGGTCGTTGTATTCCATTGGAAAATTTTCGTTATTTAAAATACCGCAATGGGTTCTATATTCCTCTTCAAATTTGACCAACTCAACACTTAACCATTGATCAAAATCACGCTCCGCTTTGTTTCGTGCAATGGCAGCGAGGGTTCGGTTACCGCATTTATCGAGGTAAGACTTGGTTTCCCAGCCCCCAGTACACAACTGAGGTTTATTGTTGGTCGACATTTTTTCGTAAATGGGAAAGCAGGAAGTTCCGTAAATGTATTCGGTAGCTCCTGAAATGGTTTTAGCAGTCAAGCGAAATTTATAAACCGTACTGCCGGCAGTAGTTGACTGCAAGTCAGCTTCTATTTGAACAAACTTGGTAATGGTGTTGTAATCGAATGAGGTTACGGGATCGTCTAAATGAATGTTGCAAGAATAGGTGTAGGAACCTGTCAGCCCTTTATCATTTAAATCCATTTCGAGGTAATTGGTACCCCGGGTAGTTGAAAACTCTATAAGCTTGTTGACATCGGGATCAGGTTTAAACTGAAACAAGGTACCGTAATAAAAATCATTGGAAATATCAATGTCGATGGACGAGGTGGTGGTATTTGTAAAATCGCCAAACCAGATCTGTTGGTTTAAAAACTTAAGCAGGTCGGCTGCTTCATCGGTTACTCCAATATTAACCACTCGGCTATTAGCACTATACAGGTCACAATCGGCATTTAGCTGCTGGTACTCCAATACGGTTAATTCCAGTTTCAGTTTTTCGTTTAAAAACTGTTGTACCACAGTCCAGTAGTTGGATGAGCTTGCACTCAGCCAGGGAAATCGTTCCTGAAACGAAAGGTCGCTTCCGTTTGCCGGAGTATTGGTCAATTCATAATCTAACACATCGCAGCCTATACAGGAACTGCATTGTAAAAAGTCGGGCACAATTACTTTTAGATCGGCTAGGTCTTGCTCGCGTGTTGCGTTCCAGTTGGAAGGCAAAACGTAGCTCCCTCCCGATTTTTCATAGGCCTCTTCACAGTCGCACAATTTACCAGGCACATCATCTACTTCAAAACCCAGGACATACTGAAAATATTCGTATTCGTATTCAACACCCAATGGGAGCGAACTGGTTCCCGTTAGCGTTACATAATCGTCGTGGGTTTCTTTAATTAAATCGCACCCGCATTTATCGAGGTAGGTATAATTACTTACCGGATGTGCAAAAGTGAAGTTTTTCAAAATGTATACGTTGCATATATCGTCTTCCCAGTTGGCACCCTGGCTTAAGGTTACGTAATAGTCCATCACTTCCTGAAAGGTATAAAAGGTGTTGCCCCCATAAGTAATACCATCCGGGCAATCCTGAGCCCCCATAGGTACATATCCGCTGCTACAAGCACATTTTACAATTTCCTTAAATGCATTTATAATGTGCGCCCGGTTCGGGTCGGTGGCCAATAGCGAACAACTGTCCAACAGATCGTTCCATTCGCCAATCACATAAGCTGCCTTGGTGTCGTCCACCAAATCGGCGCAGGTAAATTTTGTTCCCACCAGGGTATTGCTGTTATTGATAATAGCAGTAGGGTCGGAAGTATATAAGTTCGGAAGTTCCAACCCAAACAGGTCATTAAAATTAGGAAATACACGGGTTTTACCGTTAGCAATCACCGGTCGACAATAGTCGTCTCGCAATTGAAACTCAATTTCATTCCTCTTGTGCAAATACAGTGAACGAAAGGCCATCCAATAGCGATCCTTATCACAATCCAGGTCATCCAGGTCTATAACATCGGTCGACACGCTTAAATTTCTTCCTAAAAGGAAATTATTGATATCGTTCCAGTCAGTAAGGTCAATGTCCCAGGCATTGGCCAAAATAAGAGCTACTGCCCAAATATTATAATCTATCTGTGGGTTTACCGTGGTGTTGGAATACATAAACTCAGTGTTTAGTATAAACCCATGCATATCGTTGAAGTAAAAATCACCTCTTCCCACTGTGGGCCAAGGACCATAGGAAAAATAAAGATCAAGTTTTGATGTTCCTGCGCCTGAAGGAAGTGTAACCGGAAAATTGGAAAGTGTAGAAAGGTTATGCCCTAAAGGATTAAACAAGCCCAATGCTACAGCTTCTTCAAATGTACTGGCCGAAAGCATTAAATCTTTAAAATAGCCCTCTTGCTGTTCATCAGAATTACAGTTAATCGCTGTTGTTTCATCTGGCATTTGATGGCATTCACAATACAAATCCAAACAATTGTATTCGGGATGGTACTGTAAAAACTGATCGGTCCAGGGTATGGCATATTTTGAATTAAACAGGTTAACGTATTGTTCAATGGTAGTCACCGTAACGTTGTAACCATCAACATCGGTATAACTAAAGGATCCGCTGGAAAAATCGGCAATGTTGGAACCCGACCCATATAAAATGGAATTTTGGTCGGTACAGGAATACACTCCATCTTTATCTACTTCATAAGTGGCATATTGGCCACCAGGGTAAAAATCCTTGCGCAGCAAATCTTTGTAATATTCGCAATGCGAAATTTTACCGCAATCTTTGATGCAGTTCTTCTTTTCAATGGCATAATCAGCTGCCGTTAGAGTAGAACTCGGATTGGCCAACAAGTATGCCGCGTAGTCTTCCTCCCACACCAACTCACACTCTACCGTACAAGGGTCTTTAAGGCATTGGTCTTGTTCAAAATTGGGAATAAAACTACGTATCGTTTCCGGGCACGAATTCTTAGAGAACGTATTCAAGTGTTGTTTTACCGCATCGGTGTTTATTTTCATTTTCTTAATTATCCGAACCGATCCATCGGTAAGCGCTGTATACGTATGAGGACCTGTGGAATAACTAAACCCACTCCCTGGACAAGCAGCAGTTGCTGCTGTTCCCAATTTTTGGGTTTGATCAATAAAAAGATAAGTGGTACAGCCGTCTATGCTTTTGTATTCAATATAAATTTCTAAATCGTAAACACAGGAATAGCACAAATTACATTTTGAAAAATCGTTTACATCAAAATCGTAGCTCACCGAGATGGCTCCTGCTGAAACAGGAATAGTAGCTTTAACCTCAAGCGGTTTGTCGTTTACCCTATAATCGGTAAGTTGCTTATTGATAAGGGTTGGGCCGGTATAATTGGGCAACTGATCCAGATTGGAGGGCGTGGTCCCTGTTAAGCGGCTTACGTTTATGTTTCCATTCACGTCGTAAACTGTAACGGTTGTTTGTTTATTGGCATCGGTAGTACTTACCTGCTTGTAACTGGTGGTAATATCGGCCCGGTTGCCGGCATCAAAAAAGGTGGACAAAATATCAGAACTGGCATCAGTGTAGTTGTAGAACGTCTCATGATCGCTACCCAATTGATAGGTTTCCCCTACTCCACCTTGTCTAAAAAGCCTTCCGGTGTTGTCGGGCATATACTCCACTCTACTATATGTATACCCATTGCCATCGGGGACAAATGCCTGTGCTCCATCCTTATCGGCATTGGATGAAGAATAGTAGTTTGCAGATCCTTTGGAATTGACCGCATCCAGTTGAACCAGATTAAGGGTACATTTAGGTGATCGCTTGGTATCTGTATCAAAATCTGTATTTGAAAGAGGGTTGCCCGTACTTGAAACCTTGCTTAAATCGCTTACGTAGTTAAAGTTTTCTTTACCATTTACGGGTGCTGGCATTACGGTTATTGCGGGGCGACCATTGTGATCATAAACACTGGCTCCAACCATTACCTCATTGTGAGTATGATTTGAAGCCTGCTCCTGCCTTACTTTACCCGTTCCATCGAGGTATTGCATGGCACTTACCTGCTTGCCCTGGTCCATAAACTGGTTATAAAACAACCAGTTGGATGTTTGCCCTTGAGGGGTAATGTCTTGTCCCGTACCGAGGTCATTGATTTTAATTATACAATTGTTTGTAAAGTCGTTACTGGCAAGCAGGTCACCAGAAGCATATCCGCTACCTCCATTGTAGGTAGTCCACCTTCCTTCAATGTCTGTTTGGTAGTTATCCGAATTGTCATTGGTGCGCCCAATGGGTCTAAGGCGATACAGTAAATATCCTTTATCGTATACAATGGGAATCGAATACTGGGTTTCGGAAATTCGAACACGCGTTGCCCGGTTATCAAAGTCATAGTTTAAGCTGGTTGGCGCTACTTGGTGGTAATCACTAACAAAGGTCCATTCCAAATCGTAAGCCACTGCTCCCAAAACGTGTTCCCAGTGAACATCCAACTCCCTGTCGGTAAATCTATGATCGAAAAATGTGCCCAGCGATCCAACCACCGGAAATCCTGTATAGTCAAAGGCATAGAATCGATCTATATCGAATCCAACCTCCAGGTATGCATTCTGCATCAAATTCAACTGTCCATTTCCTGTTTCAGTAATGCTAACTATTTCGGTCTCTATTTTTAATGCATCATTAAAAATATAAAGGTCCATATCGGAATAGGTGGTTCCGCAATTGCCGTCGTAAATCACTTCCAGAATAACATTGTCGGGATATTGTTGGGTAAATGTTTCGTCCCAGTAAGTTATTTTAAGTTCAACCTGCAAGGTGTAAACTCCATAAAAATTCCAGGGCTTTGACCGGTCAAACGCCAGGGTAACGGTGTTCTTAATATCCTTATGAATAAAACTATTGTCCCACTTATTGGCCCCCGATTGATTCAATTCCATGAAATTGAACTTATTATCAATGATGGTATTTTTCTTGCCCACGGAAAAATCGCTACCAAGAATTCGATGATTTACCTTCTCGTTGATTCCATATCCATTCATGGAATACATGGAAACTATTATAAGGGCGAGAAAAAGTTTCTGGAGTTTAAAGAATTTCATTTTCGTCGTGTTAAAGATTATTTTAGATAATTAAGTAATTGGTATTCGCGGTATTTGTTGGTTAACTGAATACCGTTACCGTTTTGAACATAAACCGAGTTTAAAATGGCCTCAATTTTATATTGGGGTTTGGCGTAACTTACTTTATAGAATTTAATTTTTCCGTAAACCTCATGTTCTTTGCCATTTACAAAGGCGTTGTTTCTGTTTTTTATCTCAATTTGAGTTAGCTTTTTCGCCTTCGAATCCACCTGAATTATTGCTTTTTCGAATCGGGCATTGTCTGGGTAATCAATCTTGTAGCTTCGAATTGGGCCTGTAGAATTATTACTTACTGAAACGCCAGGAAAGGAATTAAATAAGGAATCCATTGGCAGTTGGTGTTTGCTGGCATCTAATTCTCCCATAGCCGGGTACAAACTCACCGTTTTGTGTTCGTGGTTTATTCTTAGCACCACATGACTGGAAACAATAGATTCCTCTTGTTCGCTCTTTAGCCAAACATAGTTGGGCGTACGTACATAGCTGGTCTTCCTTTGCTCGTACGATTTGGGCAATCGATCCAAATGAATGCTGTATTCGAGCTCCATTTGCAGGTAGCTGGACACATTCATTTTTTGATAAACCTCTTGCAATAAAGAGGGATGAGGGTGATTTCCTGCATACAATGATGCAGTTGTAAAAATTAAAACGATAAGGTTCAACATTCTTTTCATGGTCTAATTCGATTTAACAATGGATTGATGCGATTCCGAAACCGAAATGGTTCCCTTCTGAGTTTCTCTTCGTATGTGGGTCATTTGACCTTCGTCGTCAAACTGGTACATAATGGCGTAGTTATTCTCATCCAGTTCAGCCACTTTTCTCAGGTTAACTGGGTCATAAACTGAAGCGGTCATATTAGCGGCCCAGGGTTGAATTCGCAGGTCGTCGATATAAATATTGGACGTTCCGTTATTCTTAAAAATAACCTGAATGTAATTCTCTGCACAACCTGCTGATTTGTCCATGTAAAAACGCAGATCAAACTTTTGCCAACCGTCTATTATTTTCGATCGGGTTATTTCTTTTTTTACTGCAGCATTACAACCAGAACAGTTGCCGATATCAATATCAAAATCGGAATAGGTGGTCACCAGCTTACCAGTACCAGTATTATAAGGTTCATCGCTTTGCTTTACCCACACACTTATGAGGTAAGATTTATCCGATGAAGGGTACACCGTTGGGCTAAAACGAGTTCGGTTTCGCCAATCGTAGTATTGGTATGCCTTAAATAAAACACATCCTGGCGATCCTGGTGCGGTAATGTTTATTATCTTACCATTTACCGCTACATCCGTTGGATCCCAGACCAACTCCGGAGTGTTTAAGGTTTGTTCAACTTTTTCCGTACCTCCAGCAGTTAGTTTAAAACTATGCTTTCCTGTATGCGCATATTCGTCCGTCACCTTCGACCGGGTCATATCGAAATGAATATCCTTACAATCGGCGCAACTTTTAACCAGTTGTCCTCCAACCGAAATTTGGTTGGAAAAGAGCGTTTCCTTATCCTCAAAATTTTCGGATACGATTTCTCCCTGCCGTGCATTAGTAGCTTTTGCTTTGATCAAGGTATTGTTATATCCGGCTAAATTGGACGAATAGGTTTGGGTATGGTCTACTACCTCTTCCGGGACTCCCTCAGGAGAATAGGAAGTTACTTCAGACGTAGTTATCCATTTGCAGCCCGGTAAATTGCACGACGACAGTGGACCAAAACTTCTTCCGTGTAACAAGGGAGTTGAGTTATAAAGGAAGAAGGGATCCATGCTGTATTTACCCTGATCATCAACTGGAATAAAGTTATGTGCAGCCGTTTTGGTATTCTGATTCCTTACTCCAAAATACTGGTGAGTCCTCATTGGACGCCAGTTCCCCAAAACACCCTTTATGTAGGGATTAACTATACTTCCATCGTATAGGGAAGTAGTGCAGGAAGAGGTAACGGTGGGTACACAAGTTACGTTGTTATCTCCAGGCAACCCGTATCCCCTCCAGTTTTCACTGTATTCCTGTGCTGAACTTTGCAGAACACCTGCATAGGCAGCATTGGATGCATTATAAATGGTATTTCCATGAGTGGGAGCGTTATCTTTAATCGAAAACCCACCCAAATTGGCGCTTAAATGATTTCTCCTGCCCGACCTTACAATCTTAAATTCTCGTATTTTCTGCTGGTCAACAATGATGGCACCGGTACGATCGACCAGGTAAAGTCGTTCACAGGCTGCCCCTGGTAACTCGTTATAACCCAACATAACCCAATATCGTTTAGTATCCCAGGTCCATACTCCTGCCAATTCATTTTTTATAATTACCTCATCTCCCGGAAAGAAAATACCGCTTGCGGCCGATGTTATTAATCCGTTTACGTCTACAAATTCATTTAATGAATGCTCTGTAAGTACCACACAGTTGTTATCCGATGCAGTTCCCATGCCTTCATAAACCCAGTGTGATGGATAGTTGAAATCGTAGACCGGATCCAGGTATCGGTTCGTCCTGGTTTTTAGAATCGGAGCACCCGTTCTTTGATCCAGATAAGCATTGTTTACTACTTTGAGGTAATTCTCGTTTCGGGTTTGAACCGATTTAAGAATTCCATAGCGCATGATCACCTTATTGATGGTAGCACTTTTGAAATAACGTTCGTCCTTATTTTGGAAGAGAAAAAGAGAAAAGGTAGGAACCACGTATCCACTTACTGTACTAACATCCACATTGGTTTTAACGGGTTTGGTTTCGGTTAAACTATGACTAAAACGCGAATCCAATACCACATCTACATCTTTCCCGTAGTGCTTGTTAAGCGTAGTATTGTCAACCACATTTCCTTGTTCGTCTATGGCCGGAAATTGATTATCCAATTCCCGAATGTCCTCACTATAGTTGTATTGTTCCTGAGAAATCAATGTTTCCTGGCCAAATAAATCCATTCCATATTCGGACTCGCTTTTCATTTTACCATGCATGTCATTCAGCTCCAGTATAAATCCCTGGCTGGCCTCCATGGAGTAGGTACTATTGGACTCAAACATCGACTGCAACAATTTTGGTTTTTCTTCAATCTTTTTAGGCTCCGTCCTACTATGTCGAATCGGGAAATCCTTAGCCGTATAAAACTCGCTTACGGTATAACCAACCGTATTTTTGGTTACACCGGTATAGTCAAGAGGCATACTCTTCACTCTTGAATAGACCACAGATGCACCTGGATATAAAAAATCTGCAAAGGGCTCCTCCATATAGAGGTAATCGTTGTTGGTATAGCTCCTTTTTACCGTATACTTTTCGGGTTGTCTTAATGGGTTTTCCTCACCACCGGCCTGGGGTTCGTTACAAGAAACTCCGCTGGTTCCACCACCTTCAAGCTCGTATTCGAATTGCTGACCGGTAACTATTTCATCTTCACCACCGGCACTCCATCCGTCTTCCACCGTAATTTTCTTTACCCGGTGCCCACCACCAATTTTATCACCGGGATGATTTAAACGAACAAAGGAACGTAGCACGTCAACCTCTTCAGCTACTCCATCTTTGGCCCAAACGTAATTCTGTCCCTTAAAAATAGCTTTGGTATCCGATGCCAGTTGTTTAAAATAACCCGCTGTTTGCTGGCTAAACCCTGATGCACCGATATTGGCCCTCATATAAAAATTCAGAAATGCGCTAGCATACTGGAAAGCAGCAATGGCTATTGGGTTTAACCGGGAACCCTTTTCCTTCTTTAAATGCAAATCCTGCATTTTTACAATCACATGATGATCCGATGTGGTACCAATCCGTTCTACAGCCATATCATTCTTATCTATATCGGCGTATCCCGTAACAAAATCATAGGACTCGTTGTTTTCCCGCAGCATTTTTAAAAAGACTTTAAAAAACAGGTGTTTCACTTCTCCGAAATAGATCTCCTGAACGTATTTTTTCTTTTCAGGGGCGGTGGTCAATGCAGTTAATGCAGCATCATCGGGCAAGAAAATAACGATATAGCTATTGTTGTCCAAAGAACTTCTGTCGTATAAGGTAGATTCGGTACTGGTCCCAACGTTGCGTCTAAATCCATCGACCTCAAACATTTTCATTGTCCTCCTGTTTTGAACATAGGAGTAGCGATCTGCCTCATAATCAATTTTCATAATACTGCCACTGGGCATAGCAATGGAAGTCATATTCCACGCCCTGGCTGCTTCGTCTGCGGTTACCGGGTTTTGATCCGCATAGGTATATTCGAAGTTTGCCAATGGATTCCCATTCTTTCCATTGTAAACATCGGTACCCGTACCCGTAACTGCTGCTTGTTTCTTATAATTCCCCCATCGGTCGATTTCCTCAACCTTATAATCCGGGTTAATTACGGTAGGGGTCGAAGCATTATCGCTTCCATATTCAAATTCGTAAGGACTGTACTTACTTCTTTCCGTTGAATTACCGTAGGTGTAATAAACCTTTTTTAGGGTCAGCTTTCCTTTGTTCCAGTTTCTATTGTTTTGTTGACCGGGATCGTCATCATAATTCGGATCAATCAAACTGGCTCCTGAATTATTGTGAACACCTCCGCACAACGAATAATCGTATTCAAAATGAACACTCTTTATGGGCACCGGAGTACCCGAAGTTGCCGTATTGATCTTATCCTGGCGGGTATACAGATCGATCCGGTCCAGTTTCTTTATGGCCATTCCCAGGTTTGTTTTGGTTCCTCCATCTTCTCCCGGAACTCCATATCCGTCCAGGCGATCGCTCAATGTAAATTCTGCTACGTAGTTTTTAGTTTCAATGGAATGCAACACCCATATTTCCTTCTCTCCGTAGATATACGACCCCATGTCGTCATCCTTATTGAAATAGGACAGTGGATTATACTTGGCTGTATTTTCCAGAAAGGGGTCCCTCCACTTAAAGTTGGTTTCCAGTTTGGTGTAGTTAAATTTGGTGTATTTTCCCAAATCATCAGGGCTCGGTCCATCTCCAGTAATGTCAACGTAGTCGGGAGATAGCATTGCGGTCAATAAATATGAGGTAGCATGGGCAGGAACCTCTTTGGAGTCAAAAGAATTACTCATTCCAATAGAATTGCCTGTTGTATTATCGGCTCCCGCCACATAACCCACAAGTCCGTCCTTAAAATTATCTTGATCGTAGGACGCATTAAAAGAAACTTCTTTTTGCTTCAAGTTATATACAGGTAATCCATACACATAACGTTGTCCGTTCCCATTGGTAACCGCTAACTCGGAGAAATGATGGGCTTTGCGATTGGCTTCAATTCTGTCCAGTTCATCAAAATTATTGTAAACCTGCTTGTTGGCTTCTGGTAATGTATTGGATTTAGAGCCATTAAAACTAAAAGAGTTATAGGAATGAATCTTCTTGTTCAGCCCAAAATTGGATGCCTCATCGGCCGTTAAATAAGAGATAATGGAATTCGTATTGTTCTCTCCTGTATGCTGTTTTAATGCCATATTAAAAGACCCCGAGTTGCCATCATCGGTCAGGTACTTGGTTTGATCGCTTAGCTGCACAGCCAACGCCTTGTCCGGTTCCAAAGCACCATCAACTAAACTATTTTCGAAAGGCGCATTTTCACCAGCTGCCTTAAAATAGAATGTTCGATAGCCATCAACGCCCGTACTTGTCTCAACATCTTCCTTTTTCTTAAACTTAAACTTGTCTGTCAACGAACTATTCATAGACCATCCCCCTGATTGGTTGAAGAACGATATGCTGGTGGTATTTAGTCCGGCCTTTACCTTGTCGCCAAAACCGGCATCACCTGAAACCTGGTCCTGCGAGTTTGATTCAATCACTCTCGGGTCATGCACCATTCCCAAATCATTTCTATAAGGCCTAAACGACTGAGAGAGTCCGGCTGCATTTGCAGTATAGGAGTCATACATCATAGCTACAAAAGGCAACCGGGGAGTACCGTTATAAAACGGGCCGTCCTTATCGCGGTTAAAATCCATAACATCGTATGCATTGGCATTTTCCGAATAGCAGTAACCATACGCCTCCCGATCCCAATTTTCAATAGCAATCGACTGTTTTATATAAGTTCCCTTGGTAGCTCCCTTAAAGTTGGCCCATTTTACTTCACCCCCAATTCCAAAATCAAAGCTAAAAGCGGTAATTTTTCGGGTTGTTGGTGTATAAGGAACATAGGATTGTTCTCCGATAGCCATGTATCCACCAAAAGAAGTTCCAACGCTAACACCTCCACCTCTTTTAGTCCTAGTCTTACCATTTTTTTTCTTTTTTTCACCAACTTTCTTACCTCCGGTTTGAACATTAATGCTGGCACTGGCGTTATATCCCTTTATTCCATAGCCCGAGTTTATTGATGTACCTATATTCATACCCATAGAGGATCCTGAAAATGCACCCGAAGTAGCGTTAAGCCTAAGCCCGGCATACGGGCTTACAGTAATTCCGTCATACGAATTATTGGTTAAATCCAAACCGATGGACGGAGAAACTGTATTTCCAATAGAAGCTCCTAAGGTCTGAGATTGTTCAAAGCCCAACCCCCTATAACTGTTGTAAAACACTCCGTATGAGTTACCTCCACTAATACCTGCATTTTTTGGGTTATTGTCTGATTTATTAAAGCCCGTGTATTCCACTGTGCCACTGAAAAAAACACCATAGGTTTCGTCATCCTTCATGTGCTTTTTGTAGGATATTTTGTCGGCACCGTTAAAATCGTCCGGTAATCCACGTACATTACGCTGGATTGCCCCAGGACTCAGGTTCCAACCCAATCCTACCCAGGTGGCTTCCTGGTCCATGCTAACACCGGAATTGTAGGTTAAATTTAAGGGATAGCCATCCACATCCAACAGTGGTAGGTTATAGGAGAAGTCTCCTGTCGAAGGATTAACCAGGTCAGTCGTATTTCCCGAAGCCATTCCAACAAATTCGGGCTGGGTAGCACCACTGTTAAGCGCCCATGCTGCTGTTGGAGCTACAATTTCGGTTAAGAACAGCAGGTTAAAAATACTGGCTACAATTCTTCTCGTATTTCTTTTTCTAAGTCTTTTGAATATCATGAGAATGCTTTTAAAGTTCTTTTCTAATTCGTAGGTAATAGGTTTCGTTTTTTTCGTTAGTCACTTCCAATATGTATTTGTCATCGACCAATCGGCTCATATCAATGGCATATCGGTTGTCTCCAAAGTTTTTTTGTGTCTTGTTTATGGTGTAGTTAGTCGGAATATTGAGGATAGGAGATTTGTCTGATTCTTTTAAAATTCTAAACTTGAGTGCACCATCGTTGTATTCTGCATCGTATTTGAAGTAAAAGGTCTCTCCGTACGTGTCCCGGTAGTCACCCTTCAATTTATTCTCCGGTACGTTGTAAGAATCAACTTGTTCGCAAGGGAAGCTGGTTAAAATATCATTGATTCTATTACCTCCATTGGTAATATCGGCCGAGAGGTACAGGAATGCATCGTCTGCTGTATAATCATTAGCTCCACCACCATTGTCATATACCTTTCCAATTATTGGTACTCCATCGAGCCAAACAATAATGTTATAACCCAAAGGGGAAGAACCATTATAAGTTCTACTAATCCTTATTTTATGCTTCTTCACTGGCGATGCTCCTAATGAAGCCGGGTAGGTCTGTATAATTTCTGCTCTTTGTGTATAAGGATTTGTATAACCTAAGGGCTTATTTTTAAAGTCAGTATCGTACCAAATGGAAGTGGGCATAATGGCCGTAGAACTCGAAACCCGGTTATAGAATATGATTTCTGCCAACCGCTTATCTTGTTTATTGAATTCCCTGGCAGCAATTAACGAGAATTTGTTCCTTCCATCATTGGGCATTTCAAATTCAAACTCCACCCAACCATCTTCCTGGGTTTTTATGTGGTTCTTGGATATAACCGGTCGATAATTGCGGTAAACCTGTCCGGTGGTATGCCATAAGTCGTTGTTGGTTTTGTTTACCACACCCCTTGCTGCTGAGGTCCAGTCCCACATTACCCGAGTGCCTATCTCAAAGGTTTGCCAAACCAAAGGAGTTAGCATAAAACCATTATCATAGCTTATCAAAAGCTCGTATTTACCTATTCCAACACCACATAAGTCTTTTTGGGTCGATATTATGGTGCCCGATTCAACATCAGTCCATTGATAGCGAATTTTATAGGTTGATGCCGTAGGGAAGTCAACCGATGGATTTAAGAACCAGTCATCACCGTTTATATATATACAACCATCTTCGCCGTTACATGACGAATGTTTAATATCAACATCTATATGTACAGGTCCATCCAAATTGTTAATGGCATATACCGGAGAAAAAGACCCTGCGCTGTTTCCCTTTAATGAGGCGTCAAGCGTATAATCGGTTGATGCGGCTAAACTTGCTGTTTTTAATGTGGTTCCATTTTTTGAGAAAGTAAGGCTACCTGCATCGCTTTTAATCTCAAACAAATCGGTTGGTCCATAAGTACCCAGGGAAGTATAATAAGTAGTTCCATCCCAAATATCGATTTGGGTGCCTGTAAAATGGAATCCAAACTTCATGTTTTTGAGACTGTCATCCGGATCATCAATGGTATCCCTTAATCCTAGGGTAAGAACCGATGTCGATGCATCCAGTTTAAAGGCGTAAGCGAAATCGGTTGTTGTGTTCGTAATAATTTTATGGGTCATGTTCCTCCAGGGGTTGGGACTACCTATTCCGGTGAACTTCGATAGCAAGGTATCAACCAGTATTGAATCCTCCATGAAATAAGGAGTTATTCTGTTTACTACAATTTGCTCATGCCTTTCAGCTCCATTAGCATCAATAAGACTAACATCGTAAAAACCACTTAGAAGTTCGGTTCTAAGCAATGGATTAATTCCATAGAAAACAGAATCCAGCAATCCTGAATTGGTGTCCGGAATTGCACCATTGAGTGAATCTAGAAGAGAATCTATGTTGTGATCCCAGTCGTCCCATTCTATGGTATAGGGTGGAAATTGACCATCCACTTCAAGTTCAATAGATCCCAAATGGAAGGCGGAAGCACCTGCAACATTAACTACTGTAATTCTAGGTTGGCCAAAATCGATAAGTACGTTATCGAATTCTGCTCCGTTGTCATAAAATACTGCTCCAACCCTGTAATCAGCAGCGGTGGCAATAGTTATTGAATGAAACTGTGTTCCATTCTTGTAAAACTTTACATCTCCCTGTTCTTTTTTAAGTTTAAATTCATCCCCCGGTAAATACGTTCCAAAAAGACCAACCAGGTTTCCATACTCGTAGATATAATAGGAGGTCCCGGTAAAATAAAAACAGTAATCAAGGTCATCAAGGTCAGTTGGATTTTGAACTGCTGTAAACCCAATTGCCTTTATCAATTGATCGTTGTTTATATCAAATTTAAAATACCCATCAGGTGTAGCATCCGGAAGAATGCTGTAGGAATTACACCCGGAGTTATTCCAACCATTAATTGAACCCTTGGCAATCGATTTTTGGGTAGTGTCTATTACTATTCCAATGGTATCCACCCAATAAACATCGTAATCGGTTTGGGCAGCAAGTTGTATGGACAGGCCACATAAATAAAAAACCAGAATTCCTAATATTGACTTCCTTTTCATAGCCTTTCTAATTAAAATTTTATTGTTCTGTTTTGCTGAATTTGCTTTTTTGAACTGGTTGTTGCCAATACATTGCAACTGTATTTTCGACTAAAAGCAATGTTGGGTAGCTCAAGAATTAATGTTGTTCTTTTGGTTCGGTTTGTTAGTTTAAGCTGAGATTTTGAGTAGGTATTTTGCAGAACCAGTTTGTTGTTCTTATCATAAACGGTGACGATCACATTGGAAATTTGACTTGGTTTAGCATAATCAATTTCAAGCCGAAGAATCATACTGTCTGTAGAGTTAAAAGCATGAAACGGATCGCCGGTATGATTAAAATGTTTGGCACTGATTTTAGTCTTGGCCTGTGGCATAACACTGATGCTAAAATCCAGCGATTGACTATAAAGTGAATTAGCAATAAGGCATACTGTAGTCAATAACAATATTTTATGTACTCCTAATTTTAAAATCCTCATGATTTAAGTATTAATTGAAATGTTTAATAATTGTGATTCATCTGCCAGGTCGGAAAACCTAAAGTTTAGGTTCTTGGATTTGATATGGGTACGGTCAATTTCAAAAACCACATGTAAACTTTTGAAATTTGTCATTCCATGAAAATCCTCTATAAACTTCTCCTTAGGGAGAATTTCTTTTTCATGATCGTGAATAGAAATTGACGATTTATGGTCAATCCAGTCACTGATTAACTGATTTATCATTTCCTGTTTAGCGTTGGCCGAATTGGTATAGACACGAATATTTAGATGCACTTGCTGTTTGTTGTTGGTTATATTTTTTACAACGTATTTTGTTTGATAGGTAAATGAAGGGCTTTCTATTTCTGAAGCAACTGAATTACCAAACGTTTTTGCCGATTCAGCCTTCAAAATATAAATTCCAACACCTCCGGATATTGCAATTACGAGCACAACAATGTATTTTAACTTCCAAAACATCTGTTAAAGGAAAGATGAATAATCCGGATACTTCTACGTGTAAACACGTAGGAAATTCAGTCTCTAAATTTGTTTATTTATCTGATTATGTGGTAATTACAAATTCATACCAATATTACATGATGGAAATGGCGTCATTTTTTACCAATCAATAGTTAAAATTCACCTTGGATTAACATTTATTGTGTCGTTCACAATAATATCTTCGCGAGCTCGTTAGCGTGTGCGCATGTGTATTAAAAGAAGTATCCCTTTTCTATTTTTGGTTCTCTCCTACTTCACTTTCTCCTGCAAAAAAGACACAACCAGTGGCGTTCCGGCTTATGTAAAGATTGATGAAGTTAGCGTTGTCACTGACTTAAAGAAGGAAGGTTCTGCCAGTAGTAACATCGCCGATGTTTGGTTTTTTGCCAACGGAGATGAATTGGGAGTCTTTGAATTGCCTTGCGAAATTCCGGTTTTAGAGGAAGGAAATACCAACCTTTCCCTATTTGGAGGCATTAAACAAAGTGGAGTCTCTAGTTTAAGAGCAGCTTATCCCTTTTACGAAACTTATAGGATGGATACCACCTTGGTTCAGGAAAAAACGATTACTATTAAACCTGTATTGAAATACAAGGATGGAATCACCTTTCCCTGGAAAGAAGGATTCGATGACCTGAGCTTTACCGTTGATACCACAGCTGAATCGCAGGTAGCAATAACACGGGTTACACACCCAGACAGTGTTAAAGAAGGTAAAGCCTCTATGGGAGTGTACATGACCACTGAGCGACCCTATTTTTTAGCAGCAAGTTCAGAAACATTTGCATTGCCTAACCTGGGAGAAGACGTTTACCTGGAATTTGATTATCAAACCAATCGAAGAATTCAGATTTTGGTTCGTGCTTATAATACCACGGGTAATTCACTGTTGATTCCCATTGTATTGGTAAGATCGAAAGAAGACGAAAACGGAACCCCGGTATGGAGTAAGATGTATGCTTTCTTAAGTCCTTACTTACCTGCCTTTGAAAATGCCTATAAATACCAATTTTACTTCGAATCCGGAATTGATGTAACCAAGGAATCGGATGGTTATTTCCTAATGGATAATATAAAAGTGGTTTATTAATGAACGAACGGATCCAGGCAATAAAGTATGTGCTTTCCGATGTTTTGTCGGCGGTTATTGCATGGGTTTTGTTTTACATTTTTCGAAAAGCCTACCTCGAAACGGGTTATTCCATTTCCAGTTTTAATTTCGAATTTACGCCTAACTTCTACGCCGGTTTGGTCATCATTCCTATTGGATGGCTTCTACTTTACTACGCTTCTGGTAATTACGAGGCGGTATACAGAAAATCGAGGTTAAAAGAAATGGGCCAAACCCTGCTTCAAACCTTTATAGGGGTTATCATTATTTTCTTTGTACTGCTTCTTGATGATCAGCTTAACAGCTACAAAGGCTACTATGTGAGCTTCCTGGCGCTTTTTGTATTTCACTTTTTGTTGACCTTTTCGGGTCGCTTTATTCTTTCCAGTAAAACCGCACACAAAATTCACAATCGAATTATCGGTTTTAACACCGTTCTGCTGGGTAGCAATGAAAAAGCTTTTGAGATGTACAAGGAACTGGAGGCTCAAAAGAAATCGAGTGGTTTTAAGTTTATCGGATACCTGCACATCAACGGGAAAGACGGGCTAATTATGCAGCCTTATTTACCTCATTTGGGCCATGTAAAGAACATTGATGAGATCCTGAGCAAACACAGAATTGAAGAGGTAATTATTGCTGCTGAAACATCGGAACACGGAAAAATTGGTAAAGTACTAAACGCTCTAAAGGGCAAAGACGTTTATATAAGTGTTATCCCAGATATTTATGACATATTAGCCGGGTCCGTTAAAATGACCTCCATATTTGGAACTCCACTTGTCCAGATTAACCAGGAAATAATGCCTGCATGGCAGAAGTCTCTGAAGAGGATTTTCGATGTTGTTGCTTCCGTTATTGCTATAGTCCTGCTTGCTCCGGTTTATATTATCACGGCTATTTTGGTTAAAGTATCTTCCAGGGGACCTATATTTTACTCCCAGGAAAGAGCAGGTCTAAACCGAAAGCCATTTAAGATGGTTAAATTCAGAACCATGTATGTCAATTCGGAGAAAATGGGACCGCAACTTTCGTCGGAAAACGATCCGCGAATTACACCTTTTGGTCGATTCTTAAGAAAAACCAGAATTGATGAAATTCCTCAGTTTTGGCATGTGCTAAACGGGGAAATGAGCATGGTTGGCCCTCGGCCAGAACGGGAGTATTTTATTGAACAAATACTTAAGGAAGCTTCTCACTACAAATACATTCAGCGGATAAAACCGGGAATGACCAGCTGGGGACAGGTAAAGTATGGCTATGCCGAAAACGTGGAGGAAATGGTAGCTCGGCTAAAATACGACGTGCTCTACCTCGAAAACATGTCCCTCTTTCTGGATTTTAAGATCCTGATCTACACCATTCTTATTGTTCTGCAAGGACGCGGAAAGTAGTTTCCCTCTCTTCATCCTCTATCAATACGTCCCTTATCTGGCAACCTGTTTCTTGCTAATGATTACTTTTGCCGCCGATAATAATCGGGTAAATTTTAATCCTCGCCAGTCGAGAAACAATAATCAAATTTATGAATAGAATTGCTGTAATTGGAGCCGGAACAATGGGTAACGGCATTGCTCATGTGTTTGCACAAAACAACTATAACGTACACCTAATTGACATCTCGCAAGATGCATTGGATAAAGCCATTTCTACCATTGATAAAAACCTGGGGCGAATGGTGGCCAAAGAAAAAATTACAGAAGAAGATAAAAGCAAAACTTTAAGCAACATTACCACGCACACCAACCTTCAATCGGGAGTGGCTGACCGTGAATTGGTGGTTGAAGCTGCTACCGAAAATATAGACCTTAAACTAAAAATCTTTAGAGATATGGATGCAAGCGCTCCAGCAGACTGCATTCTGGCTACCAACACCTCTTCCATATCAATTACCAAGATTGCTGCGGTTACTAATCGTCCTGACCAGGTCATAGGAATGCATTTTATGAATCCTGTACCCATTATGAAACTGGTAGAGGTTATCAGAGGATATGCCACCAGCGATGCAATTACCCAAGCCATTATGGAAATGTCTGCCGGTTTAGGCAAAATTCCCGTTGAAGTAAATGACTATCCAGGATTTGTAGCTAACCGTATTCTTATGCCCATGATTAATGAGGCCATTATCACACTTCATGAGGGAGTTGCGGGTGTAATGGAAATTGACACGGTAATGAAGTTAGGAATGGCTCACCCAATGGGTCCCCTTCAATTGGCTGACTTCATCGGGCTTGATGTATGTCTTTCTATTATGAATGTATTGTACGAAGGATTTGGAAATCCTAAGTATGCACCATGCCCGCTGCTCGTTAATATGGTTACTGCAGGTAAAATGGGTGTAAAATCTGGTGAAGGATTCTATTCGCATACCCATGGCACCAAGGAACTTATTGTTGCTGACGCATTCAAATAAGTCGATAACAGGTCATTGGTTGAAATGGTAGCAGTAGATTTTACTAACTCTTATCATTTCTACATTTTTCAGTTTGCAAGACCTTTGTACCGTTGAGGTCTCAGGTAAAAATAGAGAGTCAGGACGTTGTTGCCTGTGCCCATTGTGGAGAAGACTGCATAAATGAACAACTGGAGTTCGATTCCAAGTGGTTCTGCTGCACGGGTTGTCAAACGGTTTATGAAATTCTGTCAACCAACGACATGTGCGATTACTATGGAATTGACACTCCCAAAGTAACCGTAAAGCAAACTGAATTCGGGAATAAATACGCTTTTCTGGATACTCCGGAAATAGAAGAAAAACTCTATTCGTTTATCGAGGGCGACTACCGGGTTGTAAAGCTCTTTGTTCCAATTATTCACTGTGCTTCCTGCATTTGGTTGTTGGAAAATTTGGGAAGGCTTTTACCGGAAGTCTCTTCCTCGAAGGTGAACTTCGTTAAAAAGGTGGTTACCATCAATTTTAACCGAAGCGACGTATCGCTTCGCCAGGTGGTGGAACTTTTAGCCTCGTTAGGCTATCCTCCCGACATTAACCTGGAAGGGTATAAGGAAGAAAAATCAAATAAACGATCACGGACCCTATTGATAAAACTTGGGGTTGCCGGATTTAGTTTCGGAAACATCATGCTTATGAGTTTTCCGGAATACTTTTCCTTCCAGTTTCAGGACGAAGCACAATATTTAAAACTCTTTGCATGGCTAAACCTACTTTTAAGCCTGCCTGTATTTTTCTATTGTTCAACTGAATACTTTGTTTCAGCAATAAAAGGGTTAAGGCACAAAATCGTAAACATTGACGTGCCTATTTCATTGGGGATTGTGGTTCTTTTTGCCAGAAGTACCTATGAAATAATGAGCGGTACAGGCGTTGGCTACCTGGATTCTATGACCGGATTGGTATTTTTTCTATTGATCGGAAAGTGGTTTCAGAATAAGACCTATGAGGCATTGAGTTTTGAACGGGATTACAAAAGCTACTTTCCACTGGCCATTACCCTGGTAGAGGATGGAACCGAGCGAAGCGTTTTAGCCAATCATCTTAAAAAGGGAGATGAAATCCGAATTCGCAACGGTGAACTGATCCCTGCCGATTCCATTCTTATTTCGAATAAGGCCAGCATTGACTATAGTTTTGTAACCGGTGAATCGAAAGAGGTAGAAAAGAAAAAAGGAGATTTTTTATATGCCGGAGGGCGCCAGGAAGGAGAAACCATTCGAATGATCGTACAAAAAGAGGTTTCCCAGAGTTACCTCACCGACTTGTGGAACCAGAGTGCATTTAACAAGGATAATAAGGCGAGGTACTCTTCCATTATCGATCGGGTGAGTCAGTATTTTACGCTGATAATTATAAGCATTGCCAGCCTTTCTGCAGGATATTGGCTACTTATGGACCCTTCACTGGCCATAGAAACATTTACGGCCGTTCTAATTATAGCCTGTCCTTGTGCACTAGCGCTTTCACTACCATTTACCATGGGAAATTCCATTCGAATTCTTGGAAAACTTGGCTTCTACCTCAAAAATGCATTGAGCCTTGAAAGCCTGGCAGAAACTGATACCGTGGTTTTTGACAAAACAGGAACCATAACCGGGAATGCCAAAGACCGGGTTCTTTTTGTTGGGGAAACCCGATTGAGCCTGGAAGAATTAAAAATCATTAAATCGCTATGCTCTTCTTCTACTCATCCCATCAGCAGTAGCATTGCCAAGAGCATAGAATCGGAAACCACCAAAATTGAAGATTACAATGAAATTCCCGGAAAAGGAATCGAAGGAAATGCCAATGAGTTGTCCGTAAAAATAGGTTCAGCCGGTTTCTGCCATGCAAGTGATGCAGTTGCAGGAACCCATGCATTTGTTTCCGTAAACGGAGAAATAAAAGGCCATTTTTCGATTCGAAAAGAAACCCGACATGGGCTTGAGCAGGTCTTGAAAGATTTAAGAAACCATGGAACCGATCTTCACCTGTTAAGTGGAGATACATCGACCAACCAGGACCGAATAATTTCACTGTTTCCAGAGAAAAAAAAAGTGTTTTTTAACCAATCTCCACAAGACAAGTTAAACTATATCAACCAACTGAAATCGAAGGGCAAAAAGGTGCTTATGCTGGGCGATGGACTCAATGATGCCGGTGCCTTAAAAGCGTCTAACGCAGGTATTGCAGTAAGCGAAGACGTTTATGCATTTTCTCCCGCTTGTGACGGTATTCTGGAAGCAGATCGCTTTGATATGCTGGACCGAATACTTCACTTTTCCAAACAAAGCATTATCATAGTTAAATGGAGTTTTGCGCTGTCCTTCCTCTACAATATCGTGGGTATGTATTTCGCGGTTCAGGGAATGTTAAGTCCTGTGGTGGCTGCTATTCTAATGCCTTTAAGTTCAATTACAATTGTGGTATTTGTAACGATTGCTACTAATCTGATGGGTAAAATCGTTTTTAAAAAGCAACGGGTTCTGACTGAGAATTAGGGGGAGGTATTGGATATTGGATATTGGATATTGGATATTGGATCAAAAATCTAATATCAATTATCTAACGTCAACTATAAGGCTGGTCATTTTCGTCCTTGAGTTCCTGCTCCTTTTTCTGCTTCTCTTTCTTCTCTCGTTCTTTAGCAGCCTTTTCGGTTTTCTTCAGCGCCTTCTTAACCTCTTTCAGCTTTTTCTTACGGTAACTCTTAATCTTTTTAGGCAGATTAACGTTGGCCCTTCTGTTATTACCAACTCCATAAACCAACATTACCTCGTGAGTTCCGGAATGGTAATTGTTTAATTCACTCCCCAATTGCATGTTGAATGCATAACCCAACTTAAAGTCCCGGTTGATTTTATAATTGGCCATAAAGTTCAGGGAATTCAGGCTTCGGTAAGTAACCCCAAGCCCAATTTCTTCTTTGTATTCAAAAAGGGCATTAATATCAAATTGTAGTGGCGATCCGGGCTGGTACTTTACCAACACCGATGGTTTTACCGTAAACAACTGGTTGAGGTCTTTTTTCCAACCTGCAACTACCTGGTAATTCATCTCCTTCATCGACAGGTTAAATGCCGTTCCGCTACCCGACCCGATAAAACGGTTGTAAAACAACTCTGGAATGGAAAACCCTGCCCAAATCTTATTGTTGTAGTAATAGGCTCCAAATCCAGTATTGAATGAAAATAAACTTTGGTTTGAGGTGGAAACAATCGGATCGTTGGGATAATCGGTGAGTGCCTGGCTATAATCGCTTTGAAACAAATCGAACCCGGGAGTGACGGCCAACGAAAAGAAACTCTTTCTATCAATTCTAAACTTATGTGCATACAAGGCCATGATCTTGTACCTGCTGTGAATTCCAATTTTATCGCTGATAACAATACCACCCAGGGTATTGTCCTGGACTTTAAGAGGTGCGTTAAAATTTAACATCATGGTTGTGGGAGCTCCCTTATATCCCGTCCATTGATTCTGGAAAACAAAGGCACCACTTTTACCGGATTTAGTAACAACGGCTGCCGGATTTAAAAACGTAGGATGCAGCATGTATTGGGCGGTTTGAAGCTCACGCTGAGCTATACCCGTAAGCGATACCATCAAAACAAATAATATGAGCAGTATTTCCTTTCTCATTATTTGGTCTTCAATTCTACTGTTCCTTTTATGGGTTCTCCCCGGTTTGTTTTCAAAACATAAAAGTATGTTCCGTCAACCAATTTTTTGCCTCCGGCTATTCCTTTGTTTGTTTGCCCTTCCCATTGATTCTCATAAGGGGCAGCCTGATACACCAAATCCCCCCATCTATTGTAGATGTATACTTCGTTTTCCAGGTAAGATTCAATTCCCGGAACAACCCAAAAATCGTTTACTCCATCTCCATTTGGTGTAAAGGCACTGGGTATAAATTCATAAGGGTTACCCAATACGTAATAAATTACCTTAGCACTGTCGCAAATGTTGGCACAACTTACATTACAAATTCGATATAAACTGGAATCCGTTCTTCTAAAATCGAGCTTGGGTTCGTAGTAAATGGTCGAGTTTAATCCATTCACCACACCAGCAGTAGTATCAAACGATCTGGACTCTTTGGGGCCTTCGTAAATTTCAAATGTTCCAATAAGTTTTAGGGTATCTTCCGGGTAAAGCCGTGCCAATGGATCCAGTGTAACATCAGACCCTTTTTGAAGCGAAACACTGTCGTCTTTGGCATAAAGCATTTCACCTGGTGTTATTTCAACCTGGGTAGAAATCGAATCGAAGCAAATTCCCAATTTTCCCTTTACCCAATAGGTAGAACTTGAATCCTGAACAATAGTAATGGTAGTGGTTGTGTCGCCGGTGCTCCATTCCCATTCCAATGCACCACTTGCCGTTAAGTTATAATCTAAACCGGCACATGCCGCACCCGCATGGGTTATAGCTACCCGTGGTGAGGTTTTTATATCGGGATATACACCTAGTGTATTGCTACAACCGCTTACTATATCCTTATAAGAGAAGGCAAGTGCGGGTCGTAAAAGCAAAGGAATTTGCGAGTAGGCAATTGGATCGAAATGATCAATCTGATTTACACTGTCGAAACTAAAAAATCCACCATTGGCTGGAGGTGGGCTAACCACAGAAATACCTAAGGAATTTAGCGCAATGGAGTCGCTGTTGTTGCACAAATTATCAAAGAAGGATTGATTGACAAACAAGCCTGGCTTTTGTTTAATACTCACAAAATTAAAGGCTGTGTTCTGACACTTAAAACTATCGGCATATACATAATAAACGGTATCCACCCCATAATTGATGTAGGAAGTATCGGGCTTAAATATGTCATTAACCAGTAGGTATTGCTTGTAATAGTATTGTCCCCCTTTTGGAGTTCCCACATCAAAAAGCGTATCGCCATTGTTCTCACAAAAAGAGCCCAGATTTGGCAAACTAACTGAAGGCAGGTTTTTAACCTCTACTAGGGAAGACATGGTATCGCTACATCCTCTCTGGTCTTCAAACTCGAACAATACCTTGTGAAAGCCAACTCCTGAAATTCGTGGAAAAAAGTTAGAACCCGATACCGCTGGATGGCCCGAGAAGGTAGCTGTTTCACCGGGATTTTTAGCCTCTGGTGTAGCCTTTAAAATGTAAATAGGATCGTTATCGCAAATGGTATCTGCAAACACAAAGGATACAATAGGAATGGTATCTATGGTTAATATATCCGTTGCCGTATCACCACAACCATTGGTTGCGGTATATACGTAGCGTATGGTATCACTCCTATATTGGGTACTATCCGGATCATACCGGCCAGTAAGTGAATCTAAAACTCCAACCCCCATAAAATACCCTCCCGTGGGTGACTGGCCCGACAAGTTAAAAATGGAACCATTTTTACAGACTGATGCTTTAGACAGGTTTAGACTAACCGTAGGGCGTTGTTTTACCTGTAGCGAGATGGTGGTGTCGTGTGCACAATTATTGGTATCTATCACGTTGTATTTTACCCGATGAAACCCATTTATTAAGCTGTCACAGCGAAAAACAATGGAATCCTTTATCCCCCAGGTCGGATTAATCATACTGTACCAATCCTTGTCAATAATTGGAGCTGATGCATATTTCAGGGTATCTGCAGGCTCTCCCTGGCAATAGGCCCTTACATTGGAAATGGTTATAACTGGCCGGGCATTAACAGTTACTTCAGCAGTATCCCTTCCAATACATCCCGTAGTGGCGTCAATGCGTTGAAAAATGACCGAATCAATTCCAGTACCAACACCGGGTATACTTGGATTGTATGCATTTAGTCTATTGTTTCCAATACCCTTACCAAACAAAGAATCCGTGACAGAACTAAAAACAGGGTTGGTTGATAAAGCAAAAGCTATTGATACATTGTTGCAGGTAGATGTATCCGATATATTTACCTGGGGCAACAGGTCAATTATTACTGAATCGGTATAAAATGTATCGATACATATTGCCGTACTGCCTGACATTTTCTTTATTTCCACAAAATAAACTCCGGCATCGGATATACTAATTTCATTGGTAGTATCTCCAAGCAGACTCCCCACCCCTTTGCGGTACCATTGGAAGTCATAAGATGTATCGGCTAATGATAAAACTTCTCCCTTTTGCATACTGCAAAGGTGTTGGTCTATACCAACCAATCTAAAGCCGGTATACAACAAGGTGACGTTGGTATTGCAAAATATTTTGCTGGGAACAACCTGAGCAAAAGCCATATCGAAATTACCAGCTGGAGAAGTAAAAGTACCTGCATTGCCATATTTTGCACGTCCTCGAAATCGATTACCCACAACCAATGCTCCACTGCTGTGCGACATAGCTGTGGCATAAATTTGATCGGTGGGCAATTGCATAATCCCATTTCCCTTGCCTCCCAAGGGGTTCAGGTTAACCAGGGAAGCCAGTAGGCAAACATCCCTAACTCCACTTTTTCTAATGGTGTCACTGCCAAAGGTAATTGTCGAAGACTCGTAAGTAGCTTGAACAAATGACCTTCCGGCGACATTGATCTCTATTTCATTTCCTTCTTCGTTGGAATTACCTCCGTATCCTTTGGTAATCAGTGCCACATCGCTGGAAGAAATCCTGGAAATTAAAATATCGTAGCCGCCATTTGTAATGATAGTAGGGCTTGTACCCGAAATACTCCCATTAAACCGACCGGTAAGCACATAACCTCCTCCCGCTTTAGGGATATCGGCGTCCAGTACCTCAATATCTGCCGTAGAAGCCAGAACCGTCTTTAGTGAAATCAACGAACCACCCGCATCGTATCGTGCGGCAAACACATCTTTCCTTCCCTTAACCAACGGAGCAATAGAACTTGACCCAGCAAACAATGAATCCTCAAAGTTTCCAAGAACCACTATTCTACTACTGGCTGCATCATATACCAGGGAAGATACCTGCTCTTTTCCAGGTCCGGAAATTTTTCTAGCCCATTGCAAAACGCCACCTGAGATTCTGATTTTAAGCAGAAATAAATCTCCAATGGAAGAACCGTATAAGGTAGTGTCTACTTCTAACGAATCATTGAACCGACCGGCAACGTATACAAACCCATTTTCATCGCTAACCACGGCATTAGCCTCACTATTGGTAGTTCCCGAATCGGGATAAACCCACCGACGTGCACCGGTTGCCGAGAAATTGGCAACGAAGTAGTTCGCACTTACATATTTAACAGAATCTATGCTGCTTGCGCCTTGCTTTACTATTGTTTTTCCATCAAGCGTTCCGCAAAAACTAAAAGTAGCCGAAGCACTGTCGTAACAAGAGTTGTAAATGTGGTCGTCGGCCCCGGATGACTCAAAATGAACGGGATTACTCCAAAAAAGAGCACCTGAAGCATTAACAGAAGAAACCAAAACATCCCGATTTCCTATTGCCGTAAAACTACGTCCTCCAATGGTTACATTTCCACCGAAGGAAGTACTTATCATAGTGTTTCCAAGCTCTGTACTTGCTAATGAAGTTATTGAATTGTCGGCGTTATTAGACGTGGTATCAACATGCCTAGCCCAGTTGAATGCCTGGCCTAAAACACAGACCGGAAACAAGCATATAAAAATTGTATAGACAATTACCCTCTTTAGCATTCTCACACAAACCTATTGGTTAATCAATAACTGAACGGTACTAACTTTTCCGTTGCTGACAACTTGGAGATAATACATTCCATCGCTAACCTCCAACAATTTTAACGAATATGATTCATTTGGGCTTGCCTCTTTTAAAGTTTTTTCGGTTACTATTTTTCCTCGGACATCATAAACTCTTAGCAGAATTGGATCAACTGAATGACCCTGGAACCTAATATTGAACTCTCCATTACTTGGATTAGGGTATACAGAATACCCAACTTCCGAAGCAATTTCAGGAACATTAATGTAAACTCCGGTTCCAAAATTGGTTGAATAATTCGATATCACGGAACCACTAGGTGCACAAGGCCCGGTGCTTCTTACCATAACAAAATAGAACAACGAATGTTCATCTCTGAGCACGTTGAAATCGTTGTATGACCTCACATTTGCCGAAGTGCTATCCAACAACCTAAACCCTTCGCTGGTTGAGTAGCGGAAGATGTAGTATCCATTGATGGACAGCCCCTGATAAGTAGACCAATTGAGTTGAATAATTTGATCGCTAATTTTTTCGGTCGACAACAGCACCGACTTATGGATAGGCGCTGCATCACTCTCCACACCACAGTTGTCATAGGTTCGAATGGAATAATTACCGACGTTAAACGAAGTATTCAAAGACGAGTCTATAAATTCGGGTTTGGCGCCTTTTAACACCTGCGTAAGGTTGAAATAAACCCCTTTAACCGCAGATTCCCTAACCACTGAATATCCTGCAACCCCCGGCGTGCCATTGGTATCCCAAACAATTTTATTGTAAGTACTCGCAGAATCGTAAGTTACGTAGCAAATAGGAGCTGAAACCGGTACTCCAGGATCAATTGTAAATAAATCGACCGATTTACAACCCGAGGTATCGGTTAAGGTAACGGAATAAGTTCCAAGCGCCACACCAGTCAAATCCTGGGAGGTAGGACCGGATGACCACTGATAGGATTTAACGCTATCGATACTCGAAATGTAAATTCCACCATTGTTATTACCGCAGCTTACATTGGTAATGCTGTCCAGTTTAAACAAAGGCCTGGAGCTATTATTTAGTGTAAAATCGAATGTATCGGAACATTGTTTAGCATCTCCAACCACCAGGGTGTACCTTCCGGCACCAACACCATTGAGTGAATCGGTGGTGGAGGTTTGACCTAGCCAGTTGTAAGTATATCCCGGCGTTCCGCCTTTTACGTCAACAATAATGTATCCATCGGTACTGTCGCAATCCGGTTGGTTTAGAACGGAAGACAGAAGCACCTCATCGGGCGATGTAATCTCGTAGGACTTCACAGTTGTACAACCCGAAGTATCTACCACCCGAACGCTGTAAATTCCGGAATTTAAGTTACTAATGCTTGATTGTCTGGCACCATTGGACCATGAAATATTCATAAGGGATGCGTTGCTTATACCCAGTGAAATGTAACCTTCGGTACTGGAGTAGCATGCATTGTGTTTAATGGAATCCAATGAAACATCGGGAGCATTTTTATCAGAAACATCTACCGTTGCATATTGCTCACAAGAGTTGGCATCTTCAACGGTTACGGTATAAGAACCTGCAACCAGTCCCGTGTTGGAAGGGTTTCGCTCTCCGTCGGACCAATAATACTGGAAGGGTGATTTTCCTCTGCTTACTGAAATGTAACCCACCCCTGTTGCGCTTCCACAAACCGAAGGCGTGGAACTGGTAAATATGGAGTAATTCTCATGTACGGTTACCAAAACACTTCCTTCCGATTCGCAATTGAACTGGTTGGTAACTGTAACCGCATATAATTTGGTGGTGTCCGGCGACTGGCTTATGCTGGAAGTTTGATGCCCTGTACTCCATGAATAACTAATTCCACCGGAAGCACTCAGGCTCAATGACTCTCCATCACATATCGCCGTATCGTTGCTAAGTACCAACGTTGGGTTTGGATGGATTTGAACCGTATCGCGAATGTCGCTAATGCAATTGTTGGTATCGGTAAATTCATAAACAAAAGGATAACTACCTGCTGATAAACTCTTAACGAACATGGTTGATCCAAAAATGTTGATACCGCTGAAACTACCTCCAGCAGGACTGTAATAGGTATTCAAATCCAAATTGGGGCTTCCCTTACAAAGTTCAGGGAGCGGTGTTCCCGTAACCGGTGTAGCGGAATCCAAACGTAGCATGTGGTAAGCCGTATCGGAACAACCAAACTTGTCGGTGTAGGCATACCAGAGACTATCTGAACCTCCCTGAGCTGAATCGGGAACGTAGTTGCTTCCCACTACTCCGTTTCCTCCGTAAACCCCTGTTGTACCAATAGGAGTACCACCTACCAGCGTAAACGGACTTATGTTTTTACATATTGAATTTAAAAAGGCCAGTCGAACATCGGGCAATTCTCTTACCTGAATCGATTGATCTTTGTAGCTCGAACATTGATTAGAATCTGTATAGCTGTATCGAACGCTAAATACTCCTACACTGTCTGGAGAGAATTTCTGATTGGCCGTGTCTACAAAGTAGGCCCCGGTATACTTTCCACCTATTGGGGTTGCACCGGTAAGCACAAACGAATCGGAACGGATACACAACGAAGGCCAGGAAGTAGTGGTTATGACTGGCAATTGATTAATAGCTACGGTTTGAGTATCGCTTGAAGTACATCCTTTTAAATCGGTAAACTGATAGATAAGGGTATCTACTCCAACTCCTTTAAACAGAGGGTAATAAAAGTTTCCATTGACTCCTTTTCCGGAATAGACTCCGGTTCCCAGGATACTTGGTTTTCCTCCGGTTAGTTTAAACGATGTAGCATCTATACACAAATCGGCCAGGGTATCGAGGGTAACTGTGGGAACACTATCTACTCTTAAATTTTGAATGGTAGAATTTGAACAACCAAATCCATTGACTCCGGTATAGGTAATGGTATGATTGTCTACTCCTGCTACCATTGGATTAAAAGTACCACTAGCTGTATCGGTAATTCCCTTACCGGTATAGTAAGAAATGCTTCCGGTTGTGGCACCCGCATTTAGGTTATAAGGCGATTTGTTTTCGCAAACTGCAGCCAAACTCGATAAGGATACGGTTGGATACGGATTTACCTTAAAAGTAGTATCGGCATAATCGGTACAACCGGTGCTTCCTACCGTATACGTATAGCGAATAACGCTACTTCCGGTACCGGCCAATAGTGGACTAAATACCGAATCGTTAACCATACCCGGACCGGTGAATTTACCACCCAGGGGAAGGCCTAATTTTAAGGTTTGATTTCCGTCATTGAGGCAGTAGGTTGCTGCTGTAATGCTAACAACAGGTACGGAATCGACCTGAATTTTACCTGAAGTAGAAGTTGTACAGGAATTGGAATTTACATAGGTATAAACCAGCGAATGGCTTCCAATACTGGCCAGTGCAGGATTAAAGCTGTTGCTCACTATGGCTGGTAGTGCATTGTAAGTTCCTCCACCCGGATTTCCAAAACCCAGGGTAAACGCGGGCTCGTTTTTACAAACCTGCTGATAGCTGGCAGGTATATTCAATGAAACCGCCGTGGTGTCGTGCACATCGATAACCTGTGACAGGGTATCGGTACAACCCAGGAGGTTAGTAAAAATGTATTCTATGGTATCTTTTCCAAGTCCTGCCTGAACCGGATCGTATTCGTTACTGTTTTTCACTCCCTTACCTCTGTATAGGAAGCTTCCACTGTTGATTGATCCCTGGCTGAGGGTATCCAACCCAACGTTGATACAGTAATCCGGAATTAGTCCTAGGGTGATTGGGGTAAGGCTATCGACACTAACCGAAACGGAATCTTTATTGGAACAACCTGTGGTACTGCTTGTAAAGGAGTATGTAATGAGGTTTGATGATCGTACCCCTGCAACGGAAGGGCTAAATACTCCTGATGTATCCACTCCATTACCGGTATATATTCCACCCGACGGACTTCCACCGGTGAGTGCTAAAGCAGTATCGTTGATACAAATGCTGCTAAACGGCAAGTTTAGGGTTACACCCGGAAGCGAATCTACCGTTATGGTATCGGTGGCAAAATTTGAACATCCGTTTGCATCGGTATAGGTATAGGTAATCACATGATTTCCGAAACCGGTGCTGTCGGAAAGAAATTCCGTTTTGGTTGAATCCAATCCGGGTCCGGAAAATACTCCACCCAATGGAAAATAACCGGATAAAATGACCGGAACGGCATCTTCACATCTTCTTAAAACCGAATCGGGTAAGGTAAATCCGACGACAGGATAGTCAAATACCGTGGTCAGGTTAGAAACGGTATCAGAACATCCATTTCCGGGCGAGGTATACGAGTATTTAACGGTATCTAAACCTACACCAGATAAGGAGGGAACCAACGAATCGTTTCGGACTCCTCTACCAAACCAATAATTTCCACCGCCTGGTGTACCGGTAGTTAATTTGATATTATCTGCATTTACGCAAATGGATAAATTGGGCAAAGCAACAATTGGGATGGTATCTATGGTCACTTTAATGGAACCACTGCTTACACAGGAATTGGTATCCGTTACGGAATATTGCAGGGTATCTATACCTGTTGCGAGAAACGGGTTGTAGTAATTACCAACCAATGCGGAGCTACCTGTATAAGAACCCGTATATCCAGCCGCAGTTACCGCAGGTGCCTGTTTCAACAAGAAGGTTCCTCCATTGCTACAAACGCTGGTATCGGAGAGAACCACAGGCAATGTATCGTTTATGGTTACGGTTCGGTATGCTGTATCGGAACATCCATTTAGCGAAGTATACTGATATCCAATCGTATCGGAGTTAGTTCCAACCAACTGAGGGTTATAAGTACCGATGGTATCGTTAACAATTCCGAGTGAGCTAAAGAACATTCCCCCTTTTGGACCGTGTTCTGTAATGGTATCTACTACTCCATTGGAGCAGTAATCTACAATGGGAGAAACGGTAACTGTAGGAGCTGCTTTAACCACAGCCACAGTGTCAATTACTCCACCACAACCATTACTATCTACATAAGAATAGGATAAGGGATAAGAACCGGCCAATCCGGGAAGCAGAATCGTATCGTTAGATACCAAAGCACCTATGTATTTTCCGCCTTTGGGTGTGGCAATATCGAGTACAAACGAACTTGAATTGGTACAAATTAATCCGGGGTCTTTTGTAAAGCTTACCGTAGGGACGGCAAACACATCGAGTTTAATGGTGTCGCTTCCTCTACATCCTTTTAGATCGGTCATGATTACCACGTAGGTAGAAGCCGAATCGACCGTAATAGCGGGCGCGGTTTCTCCAATGTTCCAACTGTAGGCTGCTTGCGGATCTACCACGGCCGAAATGGTTATGGTCTGGCCTACACAAATGGAAGTATCTGCCGGTAAATTGGGTTTGGGTGCAGTATCAATTGCCAGTGTTATCGAAGCTGAATCGATGCAATAATTCGAATCGCGAACCTCAACGGTATAGGTTCCTGCAAAACTTGAATTTACACCTGCCCGTCTGGGATTTTGTACCGAGTCTACAAACGAATTGGGGCCAAACCAACGATATGTTTTACCCCCTATAGCATTCAATTTTAAGGAATCGCCATCACACGCAACCACAGAAGGAATTCCGGCAATTGGATTGGGGTTGGTTTTTACCGTATCGATAGTAACATTGTTGGAAGGGTCGTCGTCCAAATAACCATTGAGTGTATCTATTTGTGCTTTTATTATGTAGTTCACATTCGGTGAGAAATTATATGCTCCCCCCCTTACCCAGGCAGCAGAATCTTTTTTCAGGGTATCCGAAATAGAAACGGCTCCCAAATCCTGGTAGGCTCCACCAAACACTTTAGCAAAAACAGAAAGCTTGGCATCCGTTATTGTTGAATCGCTGATGTTTTTTACAAAGGCCGAAATGGTGTGGGAACCTGCACATAGCGTATCTACCCGTATTGAATCTACCCGAACATCGTATTTAATTCCCTGGAATTGGTAAGCACCAATATCCGGATTAGGCGTTCTCGAGCTATCCAAAATGTCCTTACTAATTCCCGTAACTACACTTCCTTTGTTGTCTAGTGAGGCTCGATAAGGTTTAAGCAGTGTATCGGATAAAAAATACGGATCAATCGAAAGTGAATTGGATTCGTAACTTGCTCCTTGTATTGCACTTAAATTGGCATACTTAGTTGTTCCATATTGCGCTAGCGTATCATTTGTAGAATACAAATTGTTATACGTTGAGGTAGCAGTGGCATCTGTTGAAATTGCATAGGTTTCTCCCATACTTTCAACAACGATGTTATTGTTTGACAATACAACTCCCGAACCTGAAACGGATAATCCCGTACCATTTCCTGAAGGATAGGCAGTTGTTCTCTCAATATAAATGGTATTGTGATGAACCAGAACCGTATCTGTGCCTCCTGGTGAACTGCTTATATTCATCCCCACTAAATCACTTCCTTTCTTGGCCTTTAAATGAATGGAGTTGTTATAAAATTCGTAATGATTATTTTCATTACCTACCGTTCCTAAAACATCTATGGCATGTAACCTTGCCTGTGAATCGAAATCTATGTAGTTATTGTAAACAAATGCCCTCTTTGCTGTAAGCGCCATAACACCCGTCCAGGAATTTGATGCGGGCGGCCTGCTGAGATTGTTATCGTAAACCTGAACCTCCATGGCTTGCAAAGCAAATGGTTGACGCCCTGCAATCACCTCACAATCATGAACAGACACAAAAGTTTGAAACTGATTGGCACCACCAAGGTGTACCGCTTCGTGATCAAAATGGCATTTTTTCACTTCCAGACTATCTACATTTCCATCTGTCTTGCGAATTGCATAACGAAAGTTATTCGTGCCAAAAAATTTGCAATCGTCAATTTCCATATTGGAAATGTTAGACCCTGTAAAAGCAATATAGGGTCTTGTTAGATTAGCACCAAAATCACTAAATGATATTCCTTTAATGGTGATGTAACCGGATTCTGAAATTTCCCATAAACCATCACGACCAGAAGCCGTGCTATCCGCCAATAGTACTGAGTCGGTATTTGCCGGGTCCGCCTGGAAAGTTACCCTTCCACTATCTCCCACATTGTATATTTCGGTTAAGGTCAAGGTTTCATTATACGTTCCTTGTCTGATATTAAAGGTTACGTCATCACAAATACCCAAATTATTGAGGTCAGCTACGGCAGCTGAAATGGTTGCATAATCCGGAGAACTTCCTCCAATGGTTTTTGTCCCACTTAATCCATCACATACATAGGTGTATTCGTAGGCGCCAACGCTTGGTTTGGTTAGGCTTCTGGAACTATCACGAATGTCGGCTGTAATCCCCACAATTGGAGTTCCTGCAGATTCAAGATCTGATACACGAGGAATGAGGGTACTATCGTTTTTAAATCTTGGATTAACAGTTAAGGAATTGCTATCTAATCCAATCGCCCGGGTTGCCGTCAAAGTCGTATAGTAACTAGCGTTGTTATTATTCATTAACGTGTCTCCCTGTATGTCATAGTTGTTGTAATCGCTCTTGAAATTTCCAATGGTTCCTAAAAGATCTACCCCATATCCTTCACAGTCCATCACTACTATGTTGTTTCTAAATGAGGTATTGGTCATGTTGTTTTGAAACCGCACGCCTACATTATTGCGTTCAGTTGGGCTATCGTGCCGGAGCCAAACTGAGTTGTGGTTTATGTTAAGGCCCGTACCTCCAAAATATCGAATGCCCTGCATGGCAGTACCAGTGGTACCCTTATTATATAAAGAAACACTGTTATTATAGATATTTGCATTATTAGCGAAGCCCAAAGTGATGCCATAGGTCGCACTTTCGGTTTGGCATACAATGTTATTGTTGTAAATGTCATTCTTATTGCCCACAAGACTTACTCCAACTGCATCAGTATTTCCAACAAAACACTTCATGAAATTATTGGCAACAATATTAGAATCGGTACCTAAACTCACCGCTATTGCTGATTCGAACCGGTTATTGGTAACGGTTGTGTTTTTACCCGCTGCTATTCGCATTCCATAATAAGAACCAAAAAATTCACAGCTATCCACCTGCAACGTATTGACTTTCGCAGAATCAGTAATCCTAATTTGCATGGTTGTGTTTAACCCAAGAAACTTGCAACCCACAAATTCGATATTCGAACAGGAATCCAGCATTTCAATGGTTTTGGTATTTGTATAGTTGCTGGGGTTATGGGAAGTAAATGTCAGATTTCTAAAGCGAACCGAAGAAGCTGAAGTTAATTCAATTCCCGCATAATCATTTGCAGTTGCCGTATCTAAAAGGATTACATCTGAGCTATTGGCTGGGTCTGAAGTAAACATAATCCAATTTGATGGAGACGAACCAGTTATTGAATCAATTTTAAATGATCCATTGTAAGTGCCTTGTCGAAGATGAAATTTAACCGTATCGCTTATCCCCCTGGAATTCAAATCTGCTACAGCTGTAGAAACTGAGTCGTAATCCGGAGTTGTTCCCCCCACGGTGTAGACTCCTGCCATAGGTGGTTGCACTCCGGTAAATTCATAGGCGCCGATATCAGGAGTAGAAGCATGACGAGTAACTCCTGCAATGTCCGTAGTAATTCCTGAAATTGTAGTTCCTTTATTGTTAAGGTTTCCGTTATTGGGTATTAGCGAGTCGGTGGCAATAAAATTTGGGTTTAAGCTCTGGGAATTAGCATCTCTGGAGGTCGCTGTTTTCCAGGCAGCAAGATTAGTTCTTGATCCCGAATTGTAGTATCCCAGAGTAGAGCCTGAAGTGTAAATATTATTGTAATCACTGGTAGTTGAAACAAAAGATCCATTTACAAAAAAGGCAACACCTCCACCCGAATTAACCAGGTTGTTATTTTTAAAATTTAGATTATTTCCTCCGGAAACGTATAACGCATTGGCATTGAAAGCTGATGTTCCGGAAACTTTAGACGTATTAAAAACAACGTCAATGTAGGTTGAACTCGTTATTGAAAGTCCTTTTTCTATAAACGAAACTGAGCTCGTATTAATATTTCTATATGTATTGTTACTAACTATAATCTTGTCTGAAACCGATCCAGTCATGTTCCATAGATCGATACCATATGAACCTCCAGTTGTTTGATTTTCAACCTTGTTGAGTTCAATTCTACTTTTTCCAGATAAGTCTTTAACGTAGATACCCCATTGCGAACTCGAATAACTTGTACCTGTAATACTATTTTTTATTAGTTGCAAGGAATCTTGATACTGGATATCCAATGAACGAAGCCTAAAGTTCGTTATCGTGTTGTTTTCCAATACATTTCCCTTTTCATTTGATCCAAGGGTACCTCCCATAACCAAGGTGTAATACCCATTTTTGAGGGTTGAGTTTTTTATACTGCAGTAATTCGCTTCATTGGCCGCTCCGCTCGTATGAAAAATCAGGGTATAATTAAACCCATTCCCTGTTTTACCTTCCAGAGCACAAGTATCTATGTTAATATAGTCTGTCCCTCCAGTATATTTTACCACTGTACTAAAGGAAGTTCCGGTATTTTTCATGACTAGGTTAACCAGGTTTATATAATCTGCCTTATTAAAGCTAATCGTATAATTGGTGGCAGAACTACTTGCTGCAACCGCAATTATTGGTGCAGTACTGGCAGAAGGATCTTTCTGAAAAGTGATCGTATTTGTTGCGCTGGCTCCCGCAATAGAATCGATTTCTACTTGCTCGTTGTAAGTTCCGGAGCGAATATTAAAAATTACAGGACCTTTAACACCATGACTATCCAGCGCAGCATCAGCCAACGTAATGCTTATATAATCAGGAGTTGTTCCTCCAATGGTGTATGTACCGGAAAGCCTTGAATCTGCAATCTTATTTGCGCCAATGGTAGGTGGGTTTGACCTCGAAGCCCCATCAACGTCAGTTGTTATGTTGGAGTTATGCAATCCGGCTCCAATCAATGCTGTATTAGTGGAGTAATAATTGGATGTAGAATCCACGAATTGTGGATTTACATTAATGCCGTTCGCTACCTGACTTGTAGCCGTCTTCCATGCAGTTAAGGTGGCCCTATTGGACCCATTATAGGCAAGGTTTGAAGAATTCGAGTAATAGCAATTATAGTCAAGTGTGATGCTGGAAAGACCCGCTGCATTATTCACATAAAATGCATAGGCCAAAGAAGACGAACCTGCAGCATAGAATATATTGTTGCGAATGAAGGCGTTTGTATTGTTTGCCATATTGATGGGGTGGCAGGTGCTGTTTCCATCGGCATAACAAGTATTGAATTCAATATCCATGTAGGAGCATGAAGAGGTTTCAATGGTTCTTGCCGTTGTTGGTCCAATAATGGACAATATGTTATTGACTATTTTTCCCCGGTTACCCGTAGTATTGGTGGAACTGGTTATTGCAATTGCACGTCCGTAACCCGATGCAGCACTTACTAATATTTTATTTGCGCTTATCTCAATGCCACCACCACAACTACTTATCCTTAAACCATGTAGGTCAGATGTAGCTCGAAAGTTCCTGATAGTATTGCCAATTATGGAAACACTATCCTGTAACTGAAGGTAAATTCCTGTTTTATTAACCGAATCAATTAAATTATTTTCAAATCTTAATCTGTCCCCTGCTTCACTTGAACCGCTGGCCAAGAGGTACAGTCCAATATCACCACCTTTAATGGTCGAATTTTTAATGGTCAAATCATCTACCGATCCTGCACTAAAATTGTCGTATAGGCAATAACCATTTGTATTTAAGGTGTTTATTATAGAACAACTATCGATGGTAATGTTTGAGTTGGTATCTCTAAAATTTATAACAGAGGTAAATATCGTATTTAAAACCTTGAAATTTAACGACTTAAGCTCAATGTAATTGCATTTAAGAAATCTACATATATACAATTTACTTGTAGGGCTAAACTGGATGTTTACCTCCCCGGAAGTATTGGGTTCTTTCTGAAATGTAATCGTATTAGTAGATGAAGTACCGGTAACCGAATCAATTGAAAATTGTTCATTATAGGTACCCGGGCGAATATTGAATGTGACAGCACCGTTTACACCGCTGCTATTTAAAGCGCTTACAGCGGCACTTATGGTTGCATAGTCGGGAGTAGTTCCACCAACCGTTTTGGTACCGCTCAACTGGGCAAAGCCCAATTGCAGGAAAAATAAAAATACCAATATGCCTGTCCACTTCTTTACCATTCTTCCTCTACCAGTCTCTAGTGGGTTATCTGAATTTTTACAATTTTATTTTCTTCACCATTAGAAATTCTTAATTGATACATTCCCACTGCTAAATCAGGAATACTTACCGGAACACTTACAAATCCACTTGCATTTTGTTCCGTGATCTCCCATACCAGTTTTCCTCTTAAATCCAACAACTGAACAGAAATGTCCCCTGTCTTTTTCGAAACCAAATCGATAATAAACTCTCCGGTATTTGGGTTTGGATAAACCCGTTCAACTTCTACGTTTTCGACCGGATCAATTCCGCTAATAAAGGAACCAAAGTCGGGTGAGAAATTGGAGTAACTATGATCGTAGAACGGATCGGAAGAGCCACAAGTATTAGCCAACAATGCCCGAACCACATACTCAATTCGGGTATGTTCAAAGTCTTCTGATTTTATTACATAATTGTTAACGGTACCCGGAAGAGAGTTTAATACCGTAGTTCCCTGCTCGGTTACTCTTAATATGTCGTAAGCAACTACACTCTCACCTATGTAGTTGGTCCACTCCAGATTAATGGTTCCATCGTGGTGTATGCTACCATTCAGGTAAATGGTTTTGTGCATTGAACTCAATACTGTGGTATTTCCACAATTGTCCTCTGCTGAAATCATATATCCCTTAGGACCACTGTAGAAAGATGAGGAAGAATCGGTAAGAATATCCACGCTTGCCGGACGCGACATTACCGCCATGTTGATGGAGCTTCCAACTACTTCCTTAACCAGACTCACCGTAGTAAACTTGGCTGGATCTACTTTGTGTAATACTTTAACCAATCGCGTGGCTGTATCTACGGTAACCATACAAATGGGCTGAGTAGCCGATAGTGTATTTGGCACTTTAATAAGCTCTGTAGCCGTACAATTTGCAGAATCGGTTATTGAAACCGTATAATTTCCACCTTGCAATGAAGTTAAGCTCATAACAGAATCGCCATTGCTCCACAATACTTTAGTAATGGAGTCGGCAACCACGTCAATATCAATCTCTCCTTTAGCTATTCCGCAAGCTGTTGGAAGTACCCGAATAACATCAATTTGTGGCGCACCGGAATCGCTAACGGTAACGAACAGGGAATCACTACATCCATTGGCATCGCTAATTTCAACAGCATAAGCACCGGCACCAATATTTCTTAAGGTATCACCGTTAAATCCGGTTGACCATTTAAAGGTTTTAGTACCTGTTCCACCACTTACATCTGCAGATATCCAGGCATTGGCAGAGTCACAACTTGACTGTTGAGTAATTGCTGTTGCGCGGAGTTTTGCAGGTGCGGTTATCGTAAAATCTCTAACAGCGACACAACCGGTACCGTCTTCCAATACCACGGTATAAAGACCCGCACTTAATCCACTTATGTCTTCGGTAACCGCTCCGTTGCTCCACTTAACCTTAACTCCTAAGCCAACAATGGTAATGTCAATGGCACCATTTTTAGCATCGTAGCAATCAGGATTCGTAACCGAATTAACCAAAATTTGAGGTCCGGTTTGATCCACCACATTTACATTAGTTGCTTCTTCACAACTGTTGGCATCGGTAACACTTACAAAGTATTTTCCAGAACGTAGGTTCGTAATTAAATTCAGATTGGAACCCGTGCTCCATTGGTATTTATAAGGAGCCAAACCACCCTGAGCTACCACTGAAGCAGCACCATTAGCCTGGTTACACTCGCTCTTCTGACTGGTTGCAGTCAGTTGAATTCTTGGATAAAGTGAAACTTTAACGCTCTTAGTGGAGGCACATCCAATTGAATCGGTAGCAACTACTGAATAAACCGAAGTAGCTTTTGGTGCAACAGATAAACTGTCGTTAAACGATCCGGTGTTCCATTGATAACTGGCACGTGATCCGGCATTGCTTGCCCATACTGAAGCAGTTTCACCATAACAAATGGCAGTATCGTTAGAAACCTGGAGTGGTGGATTCGATTTAATGTTTACCATTTGTGTATCGGAAGCTGAACACCCAATACTATCGGTAAGCGTATATATAATGTCATGTCCACCTATTCCCGCAGAAGCCGTGTACAATTGCCCCCCAAATACTCCTTTTCCGGAATAATTACCACCTGCAGGTATACCTCCCTGAAGCTGAACAATGCTAGTGCTGGCGCAAACCACAGGATCTTCTAGAGACAACATAACCGTTGGTGATGGCACTACGCCTACCACACGAGTTACCGTATCCGAACATCCATTGATATCTGTGAATTTGTACACCACTTTATGGTTACCCACACCAAAGTTTGATCCTGCAAATCGATTTTGAGCAATTGGGTTTCCAAGAGAATCAGTATATACACCCCCGCTTGGGATACCAAAACTAAGGACCTTATTATCGTTAAAACAAATGGGGCTCTCAGGTCCAACAAATACTGAAGGTTTAGGATTAACGACAACGGTCTGAGTAGCACTGTCTGCACAAGTATAACCATTGAGCGTGTCGTGGTAGGCATAGCGGATGGTATGTGTTCCTATTCCAACACTGTCAATTCGAAGTACGCTGTCGTTGTATACACCGTTTCCACTGTATATCCCATAACCTGAATTAGCCGTAACGGAAGCGATGTTCAATACCAAGCTATCGTCGTTCTCACACAAAGAAGCCATGGCCTGTAAACTAATGGATGGAGCAGCTTTCACTTGAACAACCCTATTGGTATCATCTGAACAACCATTATTATCTGTAAATCGGTAATTCAATGTGGTAGTCCAGTTGAGTGTACCACTACTGCCCGACTTACTTAAAGAAGGATAAAACAATCCAGCAATTACTCCATTTCCTGAATAAACTCCGGTACCCTGAAGTGATGGTTTACCTGAATTTAATTTAATAGGTGCTTCGTTGCCACAGAACCCTCGAAGCGTATCAAAAGTAACGGTTGGTACTGTATCCACAATCATAACTCCTCTGGCTGTATCAGAACAGTTATTAACGTCGACAAACACATATTCTATGGAAGCTGATGGGGGCGAAATAACTGAGGTATCCAGGGTAACACTATCAACACTGTTTATTGAACCATTCACCCTATAAAAGCTGTAGTTTTTATTGTAGATAGAACTTACACTTGCCTGGTTCAGTTTAAATGGAGCTGTATTCTCACAAATAGAACCAAACGGTGAAAGGCTAACCACCGGCAATGGATTAACCACTGCGAATGTTGAAGCAGAATCACCACAACCATTGGTATCGATAATGCTATACCACAACTGGTGAGAACCAGAACGTGCAATGGAAGGATCAAACATATTTCCTACAACTCCCTGTCCCGAATAAACACCGTTTCCACCGTTAGTTGAAACATGGGCACCTACTAGTGTCACAATGGAACCATTTTCACATCGGTCTGCAATGGCCTGGATAGAAGCACTTGGTGCACTATCGATTTGCAATACAGTAGATGCACTATCGGTACAACCATTGATATTGGTAAATATGTAACGTAAGGTATTGGAACCAGAACCTGCCAATTTAGGATCTAAAATTCCATTTACTACGCCCTTACCCTTGTAAATGCCCGCAGTTCCTGTTGGGGTACCACCTGTAAGCCTGAACGTATCTGCATTGCTACAAACCGTAGGCAAGCTGCTAAATCCAACCACAGGTAAACTATTTACTTTAATTACAAATGAGGTGTCTGAAGAACAGCCTTTATTGCTATACGTGTATGTAATTGCATGATTTCCGGTCCCCCCGGCTGTATCCGGATCAAACCTTAAACTGTCTGATAAGATTCCATTGCCACTGTACCAACCTTTACCCGTTGCCGGATTACCCATCCAAATACTCAACGATTGACTTCCAACCTTCTCACAATATTCAGGAATCACTCCCATTGAATCAATGGAAGGTGCGGCATTCACTTTAATGGAATCAACTGCCATATTAGAGCAAGAGTTGGAGTTGGTATAGCTGTATGTAATGTGCTGCATTCCGGCACCGGCAACCTGCGGATCGAAGTTTCCATTGTTTATACCTGCCCCGGTAAATGTTCCTCCAACCGGAGAAGCAATATTAGCCAGGTTAAGTACCGAATCGTTAGAGCATATTGAATCCGGTGCAATACTAAACTGTACATTGGGTAAAGCGTTAACCACAATAATTTGAGTTGCTGAATCGGCACAACCGAAGGCATCTTCAAAATGATAGTGAATGGTATCCAATTTCGCCTGGTTCACGTCAAGAGAGAAATTTAAACCAAACTTTTTAATAGTACTACTTACACCTGCGGAATAATACGAAGAATCACTTATTCCGGCTATTGGAAGCCCCCCGGTTAATAGAATTGAATCAAGATCTTCACAGATTGGATTAAAGCTGCTTAGAGTAACGTTTGGTACAGTATCAACGGTAATGCTGTCGGTAGCAGAATTTATACAACCATTGGTATCGGTATAGTTGTAGGTGATGTAATGAACGCCTTTTCCGGTAATGGCATTTGTAAAATTAGTATCGTTAACCACACCAAATCCTGTATACACCCCGGTTCCAATTCCACTAAAGTTTGGTAACCCTTTATCGATGGAAACGGTATCCTCCGAAGCACAATGTCTACCCAACGGAGCACTGAAACTGACTACAGGAAGCGCGTTGACTACAGTTGATCCGGTGGTAGAATCGGTACATCCAAAAGTGTTGGTATAGGCATACTTCATGGCATCTAATCCCGCACCAGCTTTCGAGGCCAGGTATTTTGTACTGTCTATTACTCCATTACCCTGATAATATCCACCTGAGGGAAGACCTCTCACTAAACTCAATGTATCGTCATCAAAACACAGGGAATCAATTCCTACAAAGGTGACCACCGGCTTGGGACGTACTGTAATGGCAATTTGTGTATCGGCTTTACAACTATTCACGTCCTGATAGTTGTAGGTAATCGTGTGGGTTGCTACTCCGGCACTGTCGGGGTAGAAGTAACCACCGCTTACACCATTTCCAGAGTAGGTTCCTCCAGCAGGCGTAACATAGCTTTTAGCTGGTAAAGAAACTGAATCGGCATTCACACAGTACTCATCGGTGGTACTTACGGTAAGTACCGGTAGTGCATGAATGGTCAAATAACCGAATGAAGAATCCACACATGAATTGGTATCGGTGAAAACATATTTAATGGTATCCGTTCCAGGCTTACTCAATGCCGGGAAGAATCTGTTTCCGGCAACTGCTGTATGGTGATAGGTTCCTGTTCCATTGGTATCAGGTTTTCCTTGCGTAAGTACCAATGAACTGGAGTCGATACATATATCGGGAATCGTATTGAACGTAACAACCGGTTTTTTATTTACTTCCACAGTTTTACTGGTGGTATCCTTACAACCAAAGGAATTGGTATACTCATAATACAAGGTATCCGTACCCGACGAGACCGGTGTATAAACACTATCATTAGTAACCTTGCTACCATAGTATCTACCTTCTCCTACGGGGAATCCCTGGGTAAGGGTAAATGCAGGAGTATTGTCGCAAATAGCTCCTAAACTTTGCATGGAAGCTGTTGGATTCGGATTGATCCAAAGGGTATCGGTACTTACCGCCTGGCACGATCGCGTGGTTCTTGTATAAGTAATAACATGTTGTCCAAGGGCTAAACCATCGGGTTTAAACATACTTCCGTTAACGCCCAATCCGGTAAATACACCGTCATTAGCTGGCCCACCAATCAGCTGTAAAGAGTCTCCCCTACTACAGAAAGTATCAACAGTCAGCGTAAGACTTGAAGCCAACGTGTCCCAGGGAGTCAGTGCCGCAAATCCGGAATCGGAACAATTTAAACTGTCAGTGACAGTTACGCGATAGGTATTCGAAAGCAAGCCAGTTGCAATTGGGGTCACTTGTGCTGCAGGATCATTCCACTTGTATTTATAACTACCCGTTCCACCACTTGCAGTAACTCCCAATTTACCAATGGTATCAGTAATACACAAAGGACGAACTGAATCCGCTCTAAATACAAATGAGATTTTAGCGGCAGGTTCGGTAATGGTTTTAAATACACTGTCTGTACAGTTGTTGGAATCGGTAACAATTACTTTGTAATTGCCTGCAGGTAAGTTAGAGGCAATTGTATCTGTTTGAGCCAGGTAGTCGTTCCACTGATAAGTATGTGGCAATACCCCACCGCTTGATTTTACGGAAATCCACGCTGTAGAATCGGTTTTACAGAATACGTTTATGTAATTGGATAAACTGGCGGAAATACTGGTGGCCGGCTCGGTTATTGACTCGGTCAAACTATCGGTACAACCCAGGCTATCGGTTACTATTACTTTATAGGTTCCAACACCCAGCGAGTTTGCCGTGGCCGTTGTTTGTGTTGAAGGATCGTTCCACAAGTAGTTAATGGTTCCTGTTCCTCCACCACCCGTTACAGTTATAAATCCTGTTTTACCTGTTTTACATTTAACATCAAAAGTTGAGTCAAGTATAACATCCACCGAAGTCGCTGGTTCGGGAACAAAGGTTCCGGCACTGTCTTTACAACCCAAACTATCGGTTACCACCACTTTGTAATTACCTGTTTTAATTCCATTTAGCTTTGCTGTTGTTTGAGCAAGGGCATCGTTCCACAAATAGGTTTTGGTTCCCGTACCTCCATTATTATGCGTAGCTTCCAGGAATCCTGAGGAATCTCCTTTACAGAATACCGCCGAAGAATCACTCAACCAAACATCCAGTTTAAGCACAGGCTCGGTTACGGTCTTGGAAATACTATCAGTACACCCGTTGGAATCGGTTACTATAACTTTATAGGTACCAGCCGGAATATTATCGGCAAGCGTATCGGTTTGCGACGCATAGTCGTTCCATTGATAAGTTCGTGGGGCTACCCCGCCCGAAGAACTCACCGAGATCCACGCGGTAGAATCCGTTTTACAGTATACATTGTTAAACGCAACTAAGCTTACTGCAATGTTTGTCGACGGTTCGGTAATCGTATACGAAGTACTGTCCTGACAATTGTTAGCATCGGTAATGGTCACTTTATAAGTTCCCGCGGCAAGATTTGTCGCTGTTTTGTCTCCTGCACCAGACCTGCTGGTAACCCACGATTGCCAGGTGAAGTTGTATCCCGATTTTCCTCCGACACCATCCAGAGCGATTGTGGCAGAAGAATCTCCTTTACACAATACCTGGAATGCGGAATCGGCAAATTGAGGAACCTGAAGCGTGTCTACAAATACCGTATCGCTGTTGAAGCACGAGTTAGCATCCGTTACACTAACCTGGTATGTACCGTAGGCATTTACAACCAAATTATCTGATGTGGAACCATCATTCCACAAATACGATCCTTTATTGGCTCCTGCATTAAGAGTATAAGTTGTGTTGTTACAGAATGCGGTGTCAACTCCCAGGTTAACTGATGGGAGTGAATCAATTTGAACTACGATTAACGTTGAATCTTTTAAGTCACCCCTATCCGTTGCAACTATATAAACCGGAATAGAAGCATTCACTGAAGAATCGGGTAAGTAGATACGCATTCCTCTTCCGCTATCCGATGAAGTGGTGTTGTAGAACGTAAACGCAGAATTGGGTAGGAGAACTGTATCTGAACTGATGGCCGATAACTGCATCAATTCAACGTCTCCGATATCAACATCTGTAATTGAGAATTGTAGGGAATCTCCTATTCCACCCGAACAAATGGTGTCGTTGGCTATGGAAGAAATTACCGGGAAGTCATTTTCATTTCCTAAACGAATTCTAAGGTGAGCTGTGTCTTTATTGCCATCGCCAGCTTCACTTACTTCATATTGAATGACATAAATTGAATCTTTAAAATAACGAAGTTCAGATTCCTTATAAACAGTGACTACTCCTGAAGTCGAGTTTATTTCAAACGTTGTATCCGTATTTCCTGATAATATTTTAAACGTTAGTGCACTTGCGTCAGTATCCCAACCCAGTGCATAAGCCGAAGTATCTCCATTTTGCTGATTTTCGGAAATCAAGAATTCAAGTGTATCCGGCCCATTGTTCAACGTTGAAGTTGAAAAACCATATAAATGCCCCCTATTTCCATTACCCGACAGATCCAGCATTTGTGAACCATTATGGACATAATCCATGTTCAAATTGAGAACCAGATTGGTGTTCGAAGGGTTGCCCCTTAAATTCATGTTAGCAATAACATCTAAAGAGTCGAAAGCCACATTCCAGAGCTGGAATTCATCAATACTTCCATCAAAAGGATAACTTCCTAAGCCATATTTTCTTTCCCCAATTATAAGTGAATCGGAAGTGTTTGATACCGTTGTAGTAACGGGATTTGTTCCTGTGTTGCTAGCACCCACATCTACCCCATTGATATAAATCTTCGCCAGAGATTTTGAAGGATCATAAACGGCAGCAATGTGATTCCATTGATTTGGGCTAAAACTATTTGCAGGCGCATCAATCCAAACTGCATTGGTTGGTATAAAGCGAATGGAATTTGTTCCTGCTGCCCCTCCAGTGTGTAATTCGTAATTTTCATTTCCTTTACCGCATATAAAGTCAACCGTCGATCCTGAACCTTGCCAGTAAACCCAAGTACTAATCGTGAACTTCGATGTGTTATATGCATTGTTATGAGGAATCCTGATTTTATCATTGACATTATCGAATTGAAGAGCTTTACCCATTCCAGCATAAACTGTTTCTGTGGTATCGTCTACAATTTCAATCAGCACCACTGCTGTATCTCTATTTCCAGATAAATCATAAACACCGTATGTCAATGGATAGCTTGATTGAGTTTCGTAATCCACCACTCCAGCAAAATCAATTACTCCTGTGTTAGTATCTAAAAAGAACATGCTTCCAAACCCACTAACCGGGAAGTAAGTTAATGAATCCTCTCTCACCGGATCCCATGAAATGGCCCATGCTACCGTGTCTTTACTTACAACAGTTTCGTTTAGTTTCCAAACTAATGAATCTTCGCTATCTCCCCATTCACTACCGGTCATATTTGATAGAGTTCCATTACGACCATTTGACGAACGATCCAAAAGGCTCAATCCATCCAACTGATCAAAGTTGTAATAGGCATATAATCCAGTAGTGGAAACATCAACTCTTTTACGATAATTGGAAACTATTTCCGCACTATCTCTTGCAATGTTCCAGATTCTAACCTCGTCGAGCGAACCATCCAAGGTATAAGACTCAGTATCATCTACATATTGTCCTAATCTAAACCATGAGTTTGCATATTGTATGGTTCCTGTTCTTACCGTATCAATTGAAATTTCACCATCCACATACATTCTAATTCTGCTTCCATTATATACCATAGCTACATGGTGCCATGTGTTTTTGGAGTAGCTCTTTTTGGTGAATTTATAATCCAATACCGAACTTGAACTCGTTTTCAGCCCTAAACCAAACTTATTGTTGTTATAAGTTCCTAGCCACCACCCAAACTCAGTAGGCCCATTGTCTTGGATGAAATTTGCAATTCCCGCCCATCTAACGAAAGAATCAAGCTTAACCCATGCCTCAACGGTAAGTGCGGCAGTCGGTAGCCCAAGTGAAGCACCAGTTACTTTACCGCTTGATAGAGCTATGTAATCGTTGGTACCGTCTAGTTTAATGGAATTACCAAGCCCAGCAAAAGGTAGGTTAGTATCCAAGATCGTTAAAATTTTATCTACCAAACCAATATTTCCGGAAGTGTCGCGAGCATAGATGGTAATGGTATTCTGTCCAAGGTTAGCTAGAGTAAGGGTGTCGTGAGAATACCACAACGAATCAGCGCCACAATTGTCGGTAATGTTTCCACCTGTAAGCCCTCCAACTACTAATTCTGAGGAATCTACAATAGTAAATCCATTGGTATTTAAATAAACGGTATCGTTCACAGCAGTAACGCTTGGCTTAACCGTATCCAATGCAGTTACCGTAAACGATTGAACATCTCGCTGCCTGACGCTAAATTTGATGTTATCCAAATCTGAATACCCACCGGCGTTATGGTAATAGAACATACCATTGAGCTTGGTTGGATTGTTTTGGTTGGAGGCAGAGAAATCAAAACCCATGGCTATGTTTTGGAATCCCGTAGGAGAAATCCAATTTCCTTGAGCGGTTAAATCCCGATAGCTGACACTCGCCAAACCGGTATGCATGTCCACAGTAAGTTTAAACTTAAGCCAGTTGGCACCTGGCTCAGCTGTTCCATTATTGGCAGAAGCCTTAATTGAGCCGCTTGGGCCATAAATTCTTAATAGACGTCCATTGTCTCGTGCTAATAACCCAAACGAAGATTCTGAGAAGGCAATATTGCCATCATTGTTCGCATCGAATCCAAATACCAATGCGTTGCCCCAGTAATTCTTTTGGATATCAAACTCTACTTCGACTACATCGTTCGAATCGAAAGGAAGAGTTGACCAATTATTATCGTTGACCCTAGAAGAATACAGAATGTTATTTCCGCGGAGATCATTTAAGCGCAAGCCTCTGGAAGCCTCTTTGTCACCGCTAGCTGCATGATCTAAAATCCTGGATGCAGAAATTGAAGGAGATCCTGTCCTAATTACTGACCAGTTGTCCTGACCATTAAGTGCTGCTACATTTAAGTGATCGAAGTCATAGATAACAAAGTCTTGCGACTTTTCGAGCGCAGAATAGGTAATTAAATTCTGACCCAATGGGAATGACGTTCCGCTGGTTAACCCAGTATCTTTTACCAAACTATCTCCACAGGCGGAATTAGCCGTAGTAACCAAATAAGAATATGGAGCGGTACATGAACTGCTGGAAGCATAAATGGTTATGTCGTTAGGTATGTTGATTTGAGGGGAGCTGGTATCGCGGACGGTTATGGTTACTTGGTTGCTGTCCGTATTTCCACCCGCATCGCTGGCCATTACCAAAACCGTATGGACTCCAATATCCGTCAATCCAAATGTATCTTTTGAAAGTGAAATCGTTACATCACCACAATTGTTGGTTGTATCGCTGACCACATGTGCAACACTAAGCGTTGCAGAACATGAATTATCTAAATACAAGGTTGTATCGTTGGTTACCAAAGCAGGAGGAGTGGTATCCAACACCTGAACATAAATCGTATCACGTCCTACATTTCCTGATTCATCAGTAACTGTCAGCGCCACCGGAGTTCCGATAACCTGTTTTGTTTTTCCACCTACCCAATCGGTAGAAGGGTCCATATTTTTAAGGGTTCCATCGTTTCCTTTGGTTGAATAGTCATTTAAAGTGGTGCCGCTACCCGCATCAAATTTGTAGTAAGCCACTAATCCGGACTCACTTCCTGATAGGTCCGAATTCATGTTTCCTAACAATTCTGCTGCAGAACGTTCTTTGTCCCAAACTCGGATTTCACCTATCTGTCCATCAAAATGATATTGGGTTGTGTTATATGGAGCTATACCAATATGCATACTATTGGTTTCCGTCCCTAGATTATTAGCCGTTGCACTACCAGAACCAGCCAGAACACCATTTATGTAAACCTTTTTCTGACCACTAGTTTTCCACGACATGGCCACATGAGTCCAGGTATTTAAAGAAATGGAACCCGTACTTTGTTGAATTACATTACCTCCAGTTGTATAATATTCAGCACCTACTTTTCCGTTAACCAACCCAAGAACCCAGCCATTTGATGCACTTCCATTTTTACACTTACCAACGATTTTTGGAGTACCAGAACTAGCATTGGCATATATCCAGGCCTCAACGGTAATTTCGCTTGTTGGATTTAAGGAAGCATTGTGAGGAACATCTACATAATCATCCGCACCGTCAAAATCAAGTGCACCAGAAGCTATCATAGTAGTATCATTGGAAGTACTGCAATCAAATGAAGTATCACTTGCGGTAACTACCATGTTGGAACTACAATTATCGGAGGTTGCAGTATAAAGCGAAGAGGTCGTTAGACTTGCAGCACCTGATGCATCCAAATAAAGAGTCGTATCACCTATGTGTGCGATGGTTGGTTTAATGGTATCCTTAACAGTTACTGTTGCTGTTTTAGTTGTTTTGTTGCCACTACTGTCGGTAACAGAAACAGAAATGTTTCCTGAATTTGACAGTCTTTCACCGGCATGAAGCCAGGTTGGCGAAGTAATTCCGCTAACTAAAGTTGTTCGACCCGTCCCATCGGTATTCATGCTATACAGCTTGGTGGGAGAACTTAGATCAATAAAATACAATTTGTTGGTAGACGCGTGATAAACGATTCCACCCATATTGGAATAACCCGAAGAAATTGTGGTTGGTGCAGCCGATCCTACTTTCTTACGTACGGCATTTCCATTGGTCCAATAATAAGTATCATTGGCATCATCGTAATTGACCATTCTTGGCCCTGATTCACCTGAAATAAAGGATCCTGTAATTCCAGTTCCATCGGGGTTTCCGTAACCAATCTTACCTGTTGCGAATGATCCCCAATAAACTCTTTGATTTTTTCGGTCTAACCAAATACCATAAGGTTTTTGTCCAGAAACAGTATAAACCGTATAGCCCGTTCCATCATAATTTATTTTACCATAAGTCTGATTATCTCTTCCCGACCAGTAAATCACCTGATTATCCGGATCAATTGAAATATCAGTCAATTGGAATAATCCCCCCTTTACAAGAACCCTATTCGAGCCATTTCTATTGGCTCTATATATTTTTCCACCAGCGTGTTCAGTCCAAAATACCTCTTTGAGGTTATCATCGTAAGCAATGCCATTAACTGCCGCAGGTCCATTAAACAACGTGGTTGCAATTCCCGTGTTTACATCCAATGCCGTAACCGCCAGTCCGTTTCCATAATAAATTGTATCCGTTTGGAATCCCTTGTTTATGTTAGCGCAAGAATAAGTTCCTCCACTTACCAATACCGAATCCTGAATGACACAGTTATCTGAAGCACTGGTCACCAAATCTAAAACCGAAAGTGTATCAGTATTTCCATTAGCATCTACATAAATAGTGGTATCTCGGAGGGTAAGAGATGGGGATAATGTATCAAGAACAGTGATTAATGCAGAATCTGTAATCACATTTCCACTCCCATCTTCAACCCGGATAGTTACATAATTACTCCCGCTTCCTACTATTGAAGGTGCTCCAGAAACCCAGGCCGACGTACTCATATTATTTAAGGTTCCGGTAAACGAATTGGAAGAATTATCGGAAATTGAACTGCCGGTTCCCGTGTTGAAGTTATAATAAGCTCGAAGTCCAGTCTCATTACCCATAAGTTCGTTATTCATGTTGGTAGAAATCTCTGTTGTAGTACGATTTGTATTCCAGATTCGGACCTCATCCATTTTTCCTTTAAATAAACCGGTGAAGTAGCTAGGCTCAGAAGGTGTTCGTTTTCCCAAATACAGATTCTGGGTCCCTGAATAAGCAATCGCAGATCTCGCAATTGTACCCGATTTGGATAAAACACCATCAATATATATGGAAACACTTGTACCTGATTTTACAACGGCTATATGCTGCCATTGATTTAATGTGATCGAATTGGCATTGGTTTGAACTGCCGCACCTGCATTAAAATTTCCACTATTATCAGAAGAAGCAAAAAGTATTGATTTGGCATTTGTAGTTCCACCTTGACCTGAAGAACCAAGTGCTACAACCCAACCTCTTTCATTTCCACTACTAATTCTAAAACCGTTCATAGCGATTACCCCGTTGTCTTGAGTAGGATAAATCCAGGCTTCAAAGGTGATTTTATCCGTGATCCCTAATGTTGAACTATTTGCTACTGAGGCATAATCATCGGTTCCATCAAAGTCCAAAGCAAAACTCCTACCACTTCCAGTATTACTGCAATTAAACGTGGTATCTCCGGATAATGTAATGCTAGGGGTACCGCAATTGTCACTTATACCAGAATAAAGACCTGAAGCCGATACAGTTCCATTCCCAGAACCATCCAAATAAACGGTATCATTTTTAACCGTTAGGCTTGGGAGAATAGTATCTAAGACATTTACGTATACCGTGTCAGTGGTTGTGTTTCCTGATTCGTCGGTGGTACTTAAACCGACTGGAACACCAATAAATACAAATGGTGTATCTGTTTTCCAAGCAGTTGAAGTATTAAAGTTTACCAATGTTCCATTTGAAGCATTCGTAGATTGATCCGATAGAGACGTTCCACTTGTACTTTCTATATCAAAATGTCTATACAATGATGTAGTATTTGTCACCTCTTTACTACGATAGTTTGACATAATTTCCTGAGGAGATCGAGCAGAGTTCCAAATCCTGACTTCATCCATACTACCATCGAAGAAGAATGAGCCGGTAGCATTATAACTTCCTAGCAAGTAATCAATTGTTCCGCTCTTAGTAAGAGCAGGCATGGATCCACCATATGATAAGGTTTCCTGACTTCCGTTAATGTAAAATTTCAGGCGGTTAGAATTACCTGATCCATTTCCATCATAGACTAACGCTACATGGTTCCATTTCCCATTCACTATTTGATTGGAAGATGTAAGGGCATATGTATTTGCACCATTTTCTATAATAATATCAAAATCATCGTAGCCAACTCTAGAAGGATTACTTGTTGAAAGAATTAACCTAGTTCCAGTAGTTGTAAATCGACTGGAGAAAATGTGCTGTTGTTTTTGACTATTGACTTTTATCCAGGCTTCAAAAGTGAAGGCACTTGCGCCACTAATTGAAGATAAATTCCCTAAATTAACATAGTCATTAGCCCCGTCAAAAACAAGACTTCCTGAAGTACTATAAACTGTATCATTCACAGAAGAACAGTTAAAAGTGGTATCACTTGCAGTTACTGTATTGGTTGAAGAACAATTATCCGCTGTAGAACTGTATAACGAAGAAGAAGTAAGTGATGCAGCACCGGAAGCATCTAAATAAATGGTGGTATCACCAATGTGCGTAAGTGTAGGTTTAATGGTGTCTAACACTATTACGGTTGCAAATTCAGTGGTTGTGTTTCCACTTGAATCTGAAACAGTAACTGAAATTTTAGAAGGTTCAAAAAGATTGGTAGTTGATGTTATCCAATCTGCATTGTTCATATTGATTAATGTTCCAGTGTTGGAATTTCCAGATGCATCTGTTGCAGATGTGCCAGTTCCATCATTAAAACGATAATAACCAATTAACCCTGATTCTGATCCAGAAAGGCAAGCATTCATGGTATTTTGAATTTCTGATTGTGATCTGGCAATATTCCAATATCTAACTTCATCAATCGCTCCATGAAATCGCCATGCTGGTTGTGTACTCCATGCCCCAATTTTAATGTTAGCAGCACCGGTATTTGCAGCGGTAGCATTTACTAGAGGCGCACCACTAATTTGACCATCTATGTAAATCGTGCGAGTAGTTCCATCAAAAGTAGCAGCAACATGATGCCATGTATTAAGTGAGAGATCTCCTACCGAACTGCTAGAAGATACATTGCCTATAGAAAGATTAAGAATTCCAGAAGGAAGTGCTCTAAATACTACCCCTGGACTTCTATTTTTTTCAAAAATTGGAGATGATTTACTCCCACTTTGAAAAGATTTAAAGTATACCCAAGATTCAATAGTTAAACTAGTTGTCACTTGTAATTCAGGACTATTAGGTACAACTACATAATCATTGTTTCCATCAAAATCTAAGGCGGTTCCTGAACATGGGGTACTTCTTATGTCGGTGCAATTGAAATAACCAAGGCTATCTAATGTAGAATCTTGAATAGCGCAATTGTCTCCGGTAGAAACAATTAAATCTGAAACGGAAAGTGTATCTGTATTTCCATTGGCATCTACATAAACAGTGTCATGTTTAATCGTGAGACTTGGAGTAATGGTATCAAGTACTAATACGTATACCGTATCATTCGCAACATTTCCTGATTCATCGCTTAAGGACACAAATATGGGCTCGCCAATTCGTTTATTTATTTCGGCATCACTCTCAACCCAGGCTGCCGGTGTTATCATATTGTTTAGCGTACCATTATGTCCATTTCCTGTGCGGTCAGTTAGCGTAGTTCCTGACGAGGCATTAAAGTTATAATAGGCTACTAACCCAGTCTCAGAACCAGCAAGGGTGTCATTCATTGTTCTTGTTATGGAAGATTGGGAACGTGCAACGTTCCAGATTCTAACCTCATCAATTTCTCCATTAAATACCTGATTTGTCGTGTTGTACCGTCCTATTCTAATAGGCGTGCTACTGGTTGCATTTCCAGTCATTGAAGTTGCAACCATTTTATCGACAACACCATCGACATAAAGTGTAGCACCGCTTGACTCAATTACCAATGCAACATGGTGCCATTTACCATCGTTTATGGCGATTGTACCTTTAAAGTTCACGGTACCACCTCCATACTTAAATACCTCTAGAACACTCCCAAACTGCCCAATTCTCCACCCATTTCCTGAACTTGCTACATACTTATTGATAATGTCTCCAGTGCTTCCACCATTGATTTTAAACCATGCCTCAACGGTCATAGGGAATGGGCTTAAAGCAGAATTGTGAGGAATTTCGACATAATCGTCAACATCGTCAAAAGTCAATGCATTGCCTGCATAATCAGTTTCGGTTGTAATATCGGCACAATTAAAAGTGGTATCTCCGGTTAAGGTTATCGTTGGTGTTCCACAATTATCTGAAACGCTCGAATATAACCCGGCAGTTTGGACAGTTGCAGTGCCACTACCATTAACGTATACTGTATCATTTGATGTAACCACCGAAGGAGCAATGGTATCCAAAACATTTACATATACTGAGTCTATTGCCTGGTTTGAATTGTCATCGGTTGCCGTAATGGTCACTAACACTCCATTAATAGTATCATTTCTAGAGGTCCAGGCAGCAGGTAGTGTAAAGTTAGTTAGCGTACCAGTATGGCCATTTCCGGAAAGATCATTTAAGGTTATTCCACTGCCTTCGTTAAAATTCCAATAGGCCAACAAGCCTGACTCATTTCCTTGAAGCTGAACATTTTTATAGTTCAATATTTGGGTTTGGCTTCGCGTTGTACTCCAAATTCTAATTTCATCTATTTCCCCGGTGTAGTAATACTGATTGTCTCCCCTTTGTCCAATGGAAAAAGCTTTGGTGTTAGTAGATCCGGTGCTCACATGGGCCTGCGATTTTATCAGGTTACCATTGGCATAAACCTTTAATGTAGCTCCATCATAAGTTGCCGCAATGTGAATCCATTTATTGGCGGTCAATATATTTCCTGTTGCCAATCTCGAAGCTCCAGAACTTGAACCTTCCCAAATTTCCAACGCCGCATTATTTTGCCAAAAACTAAATACCCGATTATTTACATTCTTAGATAAAAATGCTTGATAACCACCTGTTACTTTTCCTGGTTTAACCCATGTTTCCATAGTCCACGTGGTTCCCAGGTTTAATGCCGTGTTATGCGGAACAGTAACGTAATCATTCGTACCATCCAGTTTTAATGAACCCGTAGTTTTAACAACCGTTGAGTTAGTATCGGAACAATCAAACGTGGTATCGGAAACCACAATACTTGAGATACTACTGCACTCATCCATAACTGAATCATACAAGCTATCCGATGGTACTGTAGCCGTTCCGGAAGCGTTTAAATAAACAACAGGGGTATTATTAGATACAATGGTTGGCATAACGTTATCTACAAATGCTCCACATGAACTGATACTAACACTATCGGATTGAGATATCCAGTTTGAACCAGTTCCTGACAAGGCCATATTGGTGAGCGTTGCATTATGGCCGTTACCTGATTTATCCAATAATGTGGTAACTCCGGTATTCGTTTTGTTGGCTAACCCATTGGTAAAGTCGTAGTAGGCAACAAGACCAGATGCATCGGAAGTATCCAATGAGCATTTCAATCTGGCCTGAATTTCCGAGGCACAAAGCGTTCTGTTCCATATACGGAATTCGTCCATGGCAACATTTGCGGCTTCCGCACCATTATACTGCGATCCAATTGCTGAAGGGTTTGATACAGAAGAAAGGTCAAAAGTTGTCTCTGCCTGAGTACCAGCGAGAACACCATCTACGTAAACCGTGGTTGTTGAGCCATCGTGAACGGCTGCGGCATGATGCCACTTTCCATCCAGCAGTCCACTTCCAAATTGTATTGCACCTCCGGTTCCGCCATCGAAAACAAAAAGGATTTTACCTGTACTATAAAGTCTTGCAATATGCGCTCCTTCAAATGAATAGAGCATATCATTTGAACCTGACACCCCGGTAGAATTGAACCAAAACTCAATGGATTTTTCTGAGGTGACAGGAAATTCATTTGTTGGGAAAAGTGCGTAATCATTAGTTCCGTCAAAGTCCAGCGCACCACCGCTCTCCACTCCCTGAATTAGCAAAGTAGCTGTATCCTTTTGACCATTCGCTTTTTCCGTTGCAAGGTATCTTGGATAATATGCGCTTGTTGAGATATTAGCTCCAGATCGAACGGTTACTATACCAAGGGTATCCATTTCGAAATTAGCTGTATCTCCATCTAACCAAGAATAGATGGTATTTGCACTGGCAGCATTGAAAGACGTACCATAAGCAACAGTATCACCTGCGGAAGATAAGGTACCAACAGAAAATTGTAGTGAATCTTTTGAGTCTACAAAATTTGAAGCAGAAATACCATTCTTAAAAGTCCCCAGTTTTTCAGAATCAACCACATCCAATAACTTATTGTCCGCATCATCGAAGTTGAAATAGGCTTTTAAACCAGACTCGGAACCTGACATTCTAATTCGATAGTTGTCTTCAATTTCTTGCTGTGTTCTTGTTGTGTTCCACAATCGCACTTCATCAATGGCTCCATAAAATGGATATTGGTTGGGTGACCCGTAAGTACCAAAAGTCAAATCTTCGGTAGAAAAGGATAGGCTTCCCGTTACCGAATAAGACCATTTTAATTCACCATTCTTGTACACCCTTATTGTAGATCCATTATACGTTGTAGCTACATGGGTCCATTCGTGTTTAACAAAACCAAAAGGCTGTCCTGAAGACGAATTATGTTGTCCATTGGAAGTTGTAATTCGGACTCTCATGGTTCCCCCGGCTTCAATATGTGCCCAAGTTTTCCCTGCAATTGTAACAGGCCATGCAAAACCAGTCAAAGAATCCGGACGAATCCAAAATTCTTGCGTGAAGGCTGTTGTACCGTGGTTAATATTAGAAACGGGAATGGTTACCCTTTCATCATTACCATCGAACTCAAGTGCCTTTCCCAACCCAGCATAAACGGGTGCAAGTTCATTCTGAATATTGACAATTAGTGAAGTGGTATCTCTCTGAGCTGTACCTCCACCTTCTTCTACATAATATTCAATGGAATAGATTGAATCCGTTTGATAGTTAATTAGGTTGGCATTGGAGACGGTTATTTCACCCGATGAACTCATGGTGAATGGATTATTTGGAGAAACTGATACTATTCCATAAGTAAGACTGGTTCCTTCCGGATCATAACCAAAAGCTTGATAAACTGAATCTCCATTAAACGCGTTGCTGGAAAGGTTTACCGATACTTTGGCTCCATCAGCCCAATTGGTAGTAGAGCCACTTACATCAGCACCCACCGTTGCCTGGGTATAATCTTTATTAAAAGGTCCCGAAGTGGCGTCAAATCGATAATAAACAACCAAGCCATTTGCAGTATCTGATAAAGAAACATTTCTATTGTAATAGGCAACTATGCTCGCTGAATCTCTTACAACATCCCAGACCCTTAATTCATCAATTTTACCATTGAAGGCTGAATTCGTTCCAATTTGGCCAACGGAAGAAGCATGGTTGAGCTGCGTGTTTAACACATTGCTCATTCCTGTCCCTGAGTTTGGCTTACCTAATTTAACTCCATCGACCCACAATACACCATCGGAGATGTTGTCTCCTGCACCAATTTGCCAGACCATATGATGCCATGAAGAATCGGTAGGGATACCCGTCCAAATGGCATTGGTGCTTACATCAAATTCAATTTCGAATTGGTTAGAACTACCAAATCTCATCTGGATTCTTCTTCTACTTGTATTTCTTCCTAAGGTAAGGAAAGGAGATGTATTTCCTGAGGGGTGGTAATACCAAAACTCAAAGGTTCTAGCTGAACTTCCAGAAGGAAAATTTGAATAATCCTCAATATTGTGTTTTGTGGTTCCATTAAAATCGTAGGTGTTTCCGAAACCTGCTACAGGTGCTTCATTTAGGTTTCTCACTTCAATATTAAAATACCCTGTATCTTTCGTATTGTCTGAATTTTTCTTTACCTCGTAGGCTATTTCATAGAGTGTATCTCCGCTATCATAGTCCAACTCATACCCTGTACCAACGGTAATTAGTCCCGTACTTGTATTAACATCAAAGGGACTAGCATCTCCACTAACTTTAGATAATACTACAGTCGATTGATCCGGATCCCAGAAGGTTACATATCCAACCGTATCCCCTTCTGATTTAGACTCATATGTAATTACAGGAACGGTGTCAACTGAAGTCACATAAGCGGTTGAAGCATCAAAGTTGGTTAATATACCATTGTAGTTATTTCCTGAATAGTCATACAATGAATCTTCTCCCAGGTCTTCAAAGGGGTAATAAAGTGCTAATGTTGCATCTGAAGTATCCGGTCTACGATTCATTTGCAACCAAATCTCTTCTTGACCTAAAGCTTTATTCCAAACCTTTACTTCATCAATTTTTCCATTGAAAAACTCGGATGATCCATTCCATTGTACGCCTAACCTAAAAGGATTACTTGTCCCATTGGAATACAAGTTGTCATTTCGAGTAGCTACTTTTTCTCCATCCACATAAAGGTAGGATATACCTACAGAGTCAACAACGGCATAATGATGCCAGCCTAAATCAGTTGGGAAAGCCACTCCGGTGGGTCCCCAGGTATCGCCAACTCGAATTATTCCTGAATTAGTAGCTCCTAAATAAAAACGGTTTTGAGAAAATAAATTGAAATAGGAACCCGATTGCGATACATCTTGTTTTGCCCAGACTGAAACCGTAAACTCCCCACTAAATGCAATAGGCGAATGAGGGGAATTCACATAATCATTAGAACCGTCAAAGTCCAAACAATTGGCTAATCCCGCATATACATCTTCAGCGACATTGGCTAAAGCAATCTCAATTAACGCAGTATCATTGGCACCCCCTAAATCCTGTGCGGTATATACCAGAGTTAAATTAGGGTTATTTTCGTAATCTAGTTTACCAGGGTCTGCTACGGTCAATACCCGAGTCGCAGAATCCAACACAAATGCTCCATTGGTGGGGTCATCACTCAAGTAATAGAAAAGTGAATCCCCATCCGGGTCATAACCCACAACATAGGTTACCGTATCACCTATAGTTGCATTTTCCGAAACACTAGCGTTTAACGATTCATGTGTAGACCAAAGTGCTCCATTTTTTAAGGTACCGTCTCTTCCATTTGGGCCTAAATCGATGGTAGTTGTACCCGTACCTTCTTCACAAGAATAATAGAGTTTTAAATCCGTTTCTCCACCTGTTCCCCAAGAGAAAGCAGCTTCCTTTATTTCAGCTGCGGTTAAAGTCCTATTGAAGAATTTAACCTCGTCTATATCGCCTTTGAAGTTCGTATTGCTAGTGGCGTATTTGTTTTCTCCTATTCTAATATTGTTAGTTATGTTCGTGGTATTACCGGAATTAACCTGATGGGCCAATTCGCCATTTATGTACAGTCTCAGTTTTCCTCCACCATGAGTTAGCGCAACATGAACCCATTCATTTAAGCTGTAATCTGCTGAATAGGCATTATCTCGATTCCCATCCCAGTTGAAGGCCACTACTCGATTTGTTCCACTAAACTTAGTAAGGTATAATCCGGTATATGCCCCATCATCACAAATAATACAATCGCCGTAATAGGCTATCGAAGAACTTGGTCCATGTGCTTTTGGCCGAATCCAAGCCATATAGGTTTTTTTATTGCTGGAGATCAGGTTGTTAACCTTAGCATTAGGTTCAATCCAATCGTTGCTACCATCAAGGTAGACCGAATTATTGAACATGGCATAAGGAGTTTCATTGGTATTGGTGATGTTAATCTGTAAAGTCGCAGTGTCCTTACTTGCACTACCCGACTCGGTTACTTCATAACCAACGTAGTCAAAGGAATCAGTTTCATGATCCAAACTAGCACCGGCATCAACAGTCACGTATCCATTAGCATCTACACTGTATTTAGAACTGTCTCCGGAAATTAAACTATAGGATAAATCATCACCATCATTATCCCAACCAATAAGCTGCCCAACCGTATCACCAACAGAAGCATTCTCGGGAATTTCATGAACCAAAGTATCTTGTCCTAAAGTCCATTCATTTCCAGTCATATTGCTTAAAAAGCCGTTTAGGTTATTTGCAGAAATATCAAGAAGGCTATCGGTTCCATCTTCTTCATCAAAATTGTAATAAGCGACCAAATTTGCATCAGAAGTATCTGCACGTTTCGTTAAACTCTCAGAGATTTCTTGTTGGGTACGAGCTACTTTCCAAACCCGAACTTCATCGATTTCGCCTTCATAATGGTATGCAGAGTATCCCGACCATTGCGCAATTTGTAATGGATAAGATCCCCCAAAAACAGGAGTTCCTACATTATTAGTATTGGTTGCGACCACTTCACCATCTTGATAAAGCGATAATGTATTTGCTGTAGTATTATGAACGAATGCAATATGGTGCCATTTTCCATCATTCACATTTGTACTCCCATATAACCAATTTGCATTGGCGGCTTGAAGACCAGCTGCTACTTTTCCATTATGAATCGCAATCGAATAATTTTGATTTCCGACACTATTTGGTTTTGTTACCAGCCTTTGATAGGCTGCCGCAGTTTGACTGGTTTTAAACCAACATTCAACGGTAAATGCATCGAGGTTAAGGCTAGCATCATGGGTTATCGAAACTCCATCGTTAACTCCATCAAAAGAAAGCGCATTCCCCAATCCTGCATAAACCTTTGATGGCCCTTGAGCAGGCATAAATTCGTAATTGCTATTTACACCGGATACGGTAAGGATTTTTGTGGATTTACTTATCGAAGTAGTGAAGGAATTCCCAGTCCAAACGGTATCTGAACCATTGTTTCTTTGAACCAGGGTTAAGTTTGATTCGCTGTAAGTAGACAAGTTTGAATTGTTGGCATAATAATAACTCAAGGTGTTAGTAGCACCATCAGAGCCTGAAACAAAACTCCCCCAATAACGACTGGTATCACTTTTATAAGAACTAGCGTTTGCCAAGTCAGTATTAATTGGAGCCTCTTCAACCAAATACAATTGAGCCATAGTATGTGACCCGGTTGTGGAAAAACGTATTTTATCTCCATCGGTGTGCGGCAAGTCTAACAATCCCGGAAGCGAGGTGGTATAAACTGAGGTATCTCCAAGCGCAGCTCCAGATACTTTCCAAACTGAACTGGTGTCCATATTGGTCAATTTACCATGATTGGCTCCGGCCAAATCATACAAAGTATCACCAGCGGCTTCATCGAATCTATAATAGGAAACCAGGTTACCAATTTCGGAATGATTCGAATTAAGCTTTTGGCACATCCAATCTCTAATTTGAGATTGAGTCAATTCTGCATTCCAAATTCTAACCTCATCGATATTTCCGGGAAATGGATAGGAAACAAAACCATCACCTCTTACACCAATTGCTAAATCAGTTCCTCCAGCAGTGGGGTTTACCGTTGCACCGGTTGTTTGAACGTCCAATATTCCATTTACATAAATCTTTAGTGTATTGGTGGAGGCATTGAATGTTCCGCATAAGTGATACCATGTACTATCGGACAATGTTGTAGTTCCAATAAGTACGTTTGCTGAAGTCCCATTGACATTCACCACATTTACTTTATTAGATTGAATCCTCAATACATAACCACCGCCACCAAGGGACCAACCATATTTACTGACAATGTCATTAACCCCGGTGCCATCATTAATTTTTACCCAGGATTCAATGGTCCATGCTGAAGTTAAATCCAAGGAATTAGCATCTGGAATTCTCACATAGTCATTGGTTCCGTCAAAGTCAACTGCATAGCCGGCACCAGGTCTTGCAGCATACGTTGCATTTGAAAAACCAAGCACATATTGAGTACCGGTTTGACCATAAATGGTTACTTTTTTATTGGAAACTTTGTTGTGTATTCGACCACTTACCACTTCCCAGGTTTGATCGGAAGCATTATCTCTTTTGAGAAGAATCAACTGTTTCTGTTGTTCTGAAGTTAATGATAGCCCAGAATAATTGATAGATACTCCATATTCATCTGCAGCATCTCCTGTTTTATGGACGCCAAAATGCCCCTGTCCCTGCAATATAGAATCTACGCTGGTTGGCTTTGTAACTGTATTGGGAACCCCATTGACGTAATACACCTGGAACCCTTCCTCATCATCAAATCCTGATAGCTCATTGACCTCAATACTGCTTCCACCTCCAAATGAAAGAGAAGTACTTACCGTACCAGGACCCTGAGAAATTCCTCCACCATTAGCTACATTGACAAAAACTTCTTTATAGTCATATGCACTGGTATCTCCAAGGGCTGCTCCGGAAAAAACCCAATCGGAAGTGGAACTCATATTTTTTAGCGTCCCATCATTGTTGCCCATTAAATCGGTTAGCGTAGTTGTTCCTATTTTATCGAACCGGTAGTAATTAACCAAATTGGCTATTTCGGAATGAGAATTGGTCAACTTTTTACACATCCAGTTCTGGATATCAGTCTGACTTAATGCTGTTTTCCAAATTCTTACCTCATCCAATTGTCCATTTAATGGAACCTGCAATGCGCTACCATTATTTAAACTTCCCAGGTACAAAATATCACGGGAAAAGGTTCCACTAATGGTTGCATTCTTATATCCCACCTGCTGACCATTAACATACAATCGGTACCTGGTTCCTGATTTAACTCCCGCAACATGGTACCATTTGTTAGCAACGGCGGTTTGCCCACTAACCAAATCTGCGATTACAGCACCTGCATTATCATTTCTTACGTAAAATTTAAATTTACCAGAGGCATCAAGTGCCAGGTAAGAAAACGGTTCGGCGACATTATTATCGTATGAATAGTTTATTATTCCCGACATGACATTAACCACATCAAATTTCACCCAGGCCTCCAAGGTATAATCATCGGTATTATCATCAGGGTACCAGGCGCCGGCTGACAAATCAACATAATCGTTGGTGCCATCAAAATCCAACGAATAGGCACTTCCAATAGAATCTCCATAATCGATTGCCGGAATTGGTGGCGTATATTCGTAAGCGCCGGGATCAGGATTCGATGTTGAACGCGACGTTCCTTGAATATCAACAGCCACAGAAAGATTAGTTCCTTTATTGTTTACAGAAAGAACTTGTGGTCGTAACAAAGAATCCGATTCAAACTGTGGATCTACTGAAATTGAATTCGCATCAAACCCAGAAGATGATTTCCATGCTGATAAATTTGCCTTACCTCCACTCCATTCTGCAAGAACAGAACCGCTGGTATACCAGCAATTGTAATCTATAGCACTAAAATTCGCAGGGCTAATCGCAAAACTGTTTGTATGAAAAGCATATCCACCGCCTTTATTGACAAAAACATTATTCTTCAACTCGTTATTGGTATATGAACCTGTACCAACATACATAAAGGCCCTTCCCTGTGTGGTTCCTCCGCCTTTAACTAAAACTGTATTATGATGTATGTTGGTATATCGCATATACCTAATATAAAGGCCATAATTAGAACTACTGCTCGTACTAAGTAAAGAAATGCTGTTGTTTACGACTTCGTTTCCAAGTAAAGATGTTGCTTTTGAATACTGTAAATAAATGCCATAGCCCAGACCGGTAGAAGTGTTAACAATATTATTGGAATTAATCTTACTTGCATTTTGCAGATAAGATAAATCCAGAGAACGTACATGGCTGGATAAACCATTATCTCGAAATTTATTTAGTACAACATGTGCGGCATCTTGATTAAAAAGATAAATCCCTGATCGATTGAAATAAAGTATTTCATTACTGGTAAACTGGTTATTTGATTCTCGATCCGAAGAGCTGGTACCGGACCAATAAATACCGTATGCCCCGTGAAGAATAGTATTGTTGGTAATCCTACAGTTCTCATAATCGGATCCGGATGCGGCACTTGCTATAACAGCTTGTTCATAAGAACTTCCATTAACGTACTTTGCTTCAATCCGGTTGCTATCCACAATAACATTATGTGCGTCTCCATCGAATCGAAACACTTGCATGTAACTATTATCTAGTGCTTTTACTGTAAGTCCTTTAATGGTGAGGTTAGAAACTCCGTTGCAGTAAAAAGTTCCGTTGTCTGATGAACCAGCTGCATCATAAGTAATTATTACATCGGAAGTATTGGACGGATCTGGTAAGAAAGAAATTGATAGGCTAGAATCGTAATTGGAAATACTATCAGCAATAAGCACCACCCGTTCATTGTAAGTACCTTGTCTTAAATAGAATACTACATTGGCACATGGCCCAGCATTAAGTGCGGTAATAGCAGCCGCAATGGTTGAATAATTCGGAGAAGAACCACCAATGGTATAAGTACCTCCAAATCCACCTGATGAAATAGTTCCATAAGTATCGCCTGTTCCACCAGAATTACTTGCATAGGTACTTCCACAATCTTTCATGGTCGCACCTGAGTAATTGCCTACTGCTCTTCCCTGGGAAGATGTAGGTGAACCATTGGTACCTGATGCAATTGTATTGCTGGTAAATGTATTGGATGACATATCCACAGTACCACTATGATTAAAGATAGCACCCCCAAAACCTCCACCACCAGAGCCTGGAAAGGTTGAATTACTTCCTCCAGTACCACCGGTTGCAGAATTCGAAATAAAGGTGCATGAAGCTATAGTTGATGTACCTCCATAATTAAGAATAGCGCCACCCATTCCGGCACCGCCACCACCACCGCCACCGCGATAGCCACTTGAGGCTCTTCCTTTTCCTCCTATCCCGGCACCAAAACCAGCGGTACCTGCACCAGCTCCCGAGGACGAACACTTACCAGAGCCGCCACCGCCGCCGCCGCCGCCGAAACCACCGGTTCCACCAGTACGAGTTTGGCATACATAAGATCCAGAGCCGCCACCGCCGCCGCCAGCAAACCCTCCGTTTCCACCATATCCAGTGTAATTTCCGGAGCCGCCACCGCCGCCGCCGCCACCTTCACCGCCAGCACCGCCTTTTCCACCGTAACAAGCTCCACCAGACCCCCCGCCGCCCCCGCCCCCGCCGTAGCCGCCATTAGTTCCTGTTTGAGTTACT
>PAVO01000014.1 GCA_002713215.1 Crocinitomicaceae bacterium | reverse complement strand
TTATATAAATCAAATCCATAGCTCTTTATTTTTTGAGCTAAAGTCTGATTCAAAAACGTAATCTATTTACGGTTTGCCTAACACTAGGAAATTGCGGGTTTCCCCCTATTGTATCATTTAACAGATCATGCTAGGTTCGGAGACTTATTTCCTCAGTGCGTTCTATTAATCTAAATATCATGAAATTCTCGGTTAAAACATTCGTCCGAACCATCGTATTCGCCTTCTGTATTTCTTCTCTAACTACATTACAAGCACAAGACCCCGTTGCCCCCTCTACTAAATGCGCCACCGAACGCCTTACTCCCGATCAAATGAAAGATCCGGTATGGAAGTCCAACTATGACAAACATAACGAAGCCATCAGTCGCTCAGTGGAGTCCCACCAAACGAGCCGATCGTCATGGCCCAAGAAAACCGTTCCCATTCTTTTTGTTGTATTGAATGATGGAAAGGGAAACATTGGTCTTATTGATGAAACCATCATAATGAAACAATTGGATCTGCTTAACAAGCAAATGGACTACAACCAGGCAGGTCCGGTTGATTTTCATTTTTGCCTGGCTACCGAAGTAGCCGGTAATCCCATGACCGAATACAACTCCTTGGTTCCTGAAAACTCAACCATTGTTGATGGTAGTTATACCATTACAGTAGGGCAAATCGACCAGGGAACTGTTCCCGGAATACCCAACCCCGGGATCTTTTTTATTGACGTTAACAAAAACTTTGCCTGGCACGGACCGGGCTTTCCGGAATACACACCCATGGCGCAAATCTGCACCTTGTCGGCCCAGGAATACCTGATTGTTTATATCGCCCATGAACCATCGGGTACCTCCTGGTCTTACTTACCCGGTTATTCCAGCCCAACCGTTAAACCTGGAATTTTAATGCATGCCGATATGTTTGGCGCACCGCCTTGCTCTCACTGTACAACGGGTAATGATGAAGGAAAAACCTTTACCCATGAAATCGGACATTACTTCGGATTGTATCATACCTTTCATGCTGGTACTTGTAAAGGAGCCGCTCCTTATGGTGACCCGGGAGACGGATGTAACCTCTTTGGTGATTTTTGCTGCGACACCGACCCCCGGTCTGCATTGGTGGGTAACTGCCAGTTAACCGATTGTTCCCTATCGATCAACTACAACAATTACATGGATTATTCCAATGATCCTTGCAAGTACCTGGTTACCGTAGACCAAACCGACCGTATGCACGCTACCATTTCATCCTACTATTCTTTTCTATACTCCAATGCCAACCTAAGCCAAACGGGATGTATGAATGCCTGGAAAAACTCACCGGAAGAAACTACATCCATGGAAAATGTAATAGACTCCAAAGCCATCAAGTTCTACCCCACTCCAGCAGACAACGTACTCAACATTGAAAACGCAATGGGTATGCAGGTTCGCATCCTAAACCTATTGGGCCAGGAGCAACTGCTTTCTAACTCCATTCCTTCTACCAATTTCCAATTGGACGTGGAATTTCTTGAATTGGGCGTTTATGTCATTCAATTTGAGAACGAGAATGGACAGGTGGTCTACCAGGATCGAATGGTGGTGAAGTAAGGGTTTCCATTAAACCAGTAAAAGGTATCTCTATCCCCCAATTTTTTTGTGGGGGTATGATGAATACAAAAGGTATTTATATAAACAAGTAGCGGCAACCGAATAGTGCAATAATAGAATCAATTCTAAACCATGAGAGAAATCGAAAAAATAGAACCAGATAGGTTCCGATTGTTACTTGAGACAGAACAAGAAATATCTAACTTTAACATTACCAAAGAGGTGATAATTGATAATTCCTATGTAATTGGTAACAACAGCGTAACAATCAGCAATTGTATTTTTGATTTCGAATTTCAATTGAAAGATAACCAATACAATCAGAATTACTTCTTCATAAACTGTACATTTAATCAGCGATTTCTAACCGCAAATTTGCACATGCAGAACCTGCAGTTATTACGGTGTACATTCCATCAATACTTTACGTCAAAAAACTTAAACACAGAACTATTATCTTTCGAATATTGCCAGTTTAATCTCCAAAAAGAACAAATAATAAACCAATTTAGGGCAAACAAACTGAGATTTATCAGAAATGAATTTAACAAGGATGTTCAATTAATTCCAAGAGAGGTTGACCTGATATCTTTATCTGGTGGTGAATCCAACAGTGCGCTAATCGTTTCGAATAGAGGAAATAAAAACATTACCAATAGTGTTTTTTTGGAGTTCAACTCCAATTTTAAAACTGATTTTCTGTTAAGAAATTTAAGAGTCAAATACTTTCAAATACATGGTGAACTTAAGGATGCAACTCTATCCTTGAATAATATTACATTACAGACGGGTATTCTAAAATACTTTTCTAACAATGGCAATGTGTTAATTAATTCTTTGATACCTGAATCAAATAGTTCGATTCTAGTTTTAAAAGGAGTTAATCTAGGTCAAGCACTTATTAGTTCAACATCATTTACAAAGTTCTCTAAAATTCAAGTTTCAAACAGTAATCTTGTAGATATTGTTCCAGTAAATATCGAATGGTGTCAATCAGAGAGCCTGAAATCATCAAATTCACTAGATGAACGGAAAGAAACATATCGTCAACTAAAACAGGTTGCCAGCAAAAACTCTGACACATCTACAAAGCTTTTATATCACAAGTATGAAATGAGAGCTTATCTAAAGATTCTAAAAAAACAAAAAGGAAAATTTATAGACAAATTCATTTTACATACGAATCAAATATCTAATAGTCACGGCTTGAACTGGGGTGTTGCTTTTTGTTGGTTATTTGGATTTTCTGTTCTTTGGTATACTCTTGTTAAGTATTCCATCGGACATACAAATTTTTCACCCGAATTAATTGGTAATGAAATAGGTAGGTTTATTAATTTCATTAACCCAGCACATCATTTTGACAAAGTTTTTAATGTAGAGAAGTCATATTCTGGGAATGCATTACTTTTTGACGGACTATCCAGAATTACAGGAGCTTACTTGATTTATCAGTTCGTTAGTGCATTTCGAAAATATTCAAAATAATAATACAGCCGCTAACCGCACCCATATGAGTAATAGGCCGTGTTGTTTAAATTTGAAACAAATAATATGTTATAACCCAAACCCCAGAACCAAAGAGTGTGCCCCAAAAGATCTACTACTCATGGCTGCAGGGCGTTTTCAAGATTCAACGGGAATATGTTACGTTTAGTTTTATTTACGGTTTTACTTGGAATATATACCAACAGCAATGCAGCGTATACTCCATACAAACTTTATGAAATGATAATGCAAGCTGATGTTATTGTCTATGGAACAATTTCAAAGGTAGATTCGGAAACCTTTACATTAGTGATTGATGGGGATGTTACAGCTAAAAGATCTATTAGGGTTGAAAGATTCCAAGATTGGACATGTGCACGAAGATGGACAGAGTACAAGGTTGGACAGCGAGTTTTCTTGTTTCTTAAAAAACGAAAGCGAAAGCTGTTTATTATTAGTTCCGGAGGTGAAGGGGAATTACCAATAATAAATGATTCGCTATATATTCATGCTAGATCACTTTCACGTTCTTTTCTAAAATCTTTGACTGGAGAGAAATCCATAAATGCTGAGTTTTCTACTATCTATTTGCATCAATTAGTTAATAATGAAAAGTTTTATGGTATTAAATGGAGTTTAGATGATTTTTTAATAAGCGTTCAGTATATTAGATATTGCTTTGATATTGATGAAAAGACCAAAAATTGGATCACCAAGTGTGAACTTAAAGATATTGAACTTAAGGCATCGCAAGCTACTTTGGTTGATTGGATATACCAGTTAAGCAGACAGGACAAAAACGGAGGGTAACATTACTTAAATTGCATTAAAATGCAGTTCGGTGGAAACGTTATTAACTACAAAAACAGAACTATGAAAAATATTTTATTAGCAATCTCAATCTCATTATTTACCATTGATGTTTATTGTCAGGAATCAAAAGTTCATGACTATGTTGCATTACATATGACAAATAATACAATTCGTATTTCGTATGGTGATGGAAGAAAAGAAAAAGTTGACTGTGATAAAGGAGAGGCTGGGTACTTCTGGTATGGTCCCTTATTGAAAAAAGTGACCGAATTGGAATCTGAAGGTTGGGAAGTATTTGATGTATCAAATGGTGATGGACATGCTAAAGTCTTCTTTCTAAGAAAAGAGCGAGAATAACAGTTACTAACGGCCGCTAAAAGACAAATGAATCTTAACAAAAAAACCTTCCAAATTGTTTATTGGCTTTTGATCTCAATCGAGATTATCATAGTTATACTAACAAGAGCCGAAATCCTATCCCTAAACTACGGCTGGGAAGCAAGAATGAACGTTCTTATTCTTATTGGGGTAATCGGTTTTCAGATTATTGCATTAGTGCTTACTAATCGAATCAAAAATGCCATTCAACAGGTAAGGCTTCTCCAAGCCCAGTCTCTTTTGTATTTACTTGTCATCATATGGCTTGCTCTTGAAATTGGAATCGATTACCAGTATTTGGATTAAAACCGACCCAATCTAATATTTTTACAAAAAATATCTCTTTATGGAACACCTATATACAATTGGAATATTCTTCGGGGGCCTTGGACTCTTAATGTGCAGTTTTGGTATCTTTTGGTTTGTTTCGGTCTATCAAAAAATACACAGCTCAAAAGAAGAGGAATAAGCCATGACCGCAGATGCATTAACTCAGGAGTTTGAAGAATTTAGTGGACAATTAAAATCCTTTATTCTTCGAATTACGGCCAGTGTACAAGATACGGAGGATATTGTGCAAGAGAGCTACCTTAAAGCCTACTCCAGCCTGGATACTTTCCAGGGGGAATCTTCCTTAAAAACGTGGGTTTTCTCCATTGCAGCTAACCTGGCCAAAGACAATTTAAGGGCCAGGAATCGATGGACCGAAGATGTTTCGGATATCTGCAAGGAAAAAGCGTTGACCAATCAGCAGTTTTTTCAGGAAGCCATGCAAATCAGGCAAACATCACCTCAGGGTCAGTTCGAGATAAAAGAACACATTGCCATGTGTTTTACCTGCATCTCCAAATCGCTTCCCCTGGAACAACATTTGGTTCTGTTGCTCAAAGAAATTTATGATTTCCGAATAAAAGAAATTGCGTTAATCATGGACCAAACCGAAGCCATGATTAAGTACTACCTGCATACCGGACGGGAAACCATGATTAGAATCTTCGAAAAAAGGTGTTCCTTAATTAAAAAAGAAGGCATCTGTCACCAATGTACCGAACTCAATGGAATTTTTAATCCCAAACAGAATGCACAAGAGGAAATCGTAAAAATAAAAATGGCCCGGGATGCCGAAAAGGAAGGCAAGGAAAAACTGTTTGACCTAAGAGCCGAAATTATTAAGGGAATTGATCCTTTTACCTCAAAAGCAGCCACTCTGCAACTCCATCATTTAGAGCACAATAGACAGGTAATGGAAGCGTATTTAAAAAAAGACGGATAAAATCCTATCGTTTTTAGCTGCCCAATCGTCAAAAGGTAAATTGAAACAAAATGAAATACCTAATTACCACATTGATGATTATGACAGTAACTGCCACTATGGCTCAGGATGGAAAAGCCACAACCATTAAAAATACTTTTAACAGACAAACTTCTGTAAGCATTCGCATTGAATCGGACCCTGCTATTATTTGGAAACTTCTGACCAATGCATCTGACTTCCCACGCTGGAACTCAACCGTTATCTCCATTGAAGGTGAAATACGAAAGGGAGAAAAAATAAGGTTAAAATCTACCTTGGATGAAACCCGGACCTTTAAGTTAAAAATCAAGGAGGCTGAGCCCGAAAAAATGATGATTTGGGGAGATGGAAAGGGAAACCGGGTTTATATCCTAACGGTAAACAAGGATAACTCCGTTCAATTTTCCATGTCAGAAAAAATAGGCGGATTAATGTTTCCCATGTATGCCAAATACCTGCCCTCCTTCGATGAATCGTTTGAACAATACGCAGCCGATCTAAAAAGAGAAGCTGAATTAATTGCTAACACAAAAAACTAAAATCATGGAAAAACGGACTAAAGAAAACCCCTGGAAATTACAAACACCACCTCTGTCTTCCGAATACGAAATGTATATCGACGAAAAGGATGGAAGGGAAATTATTGTGTGCACCGTAGGCAAAACCATTTTGCATTACGATGCCCGGATAATAAATGACATGTATGAAATGCTAAAACAAAATGGCGATTGGGTATTACTAGGTAGCAAGGATGAAAAAGCAGAGGCCAAAGAGAATACCATCGAATACTGGGGCCGATCGGTAGACAACCCTGTTGGTGGCTGGTATGGATTAAAAAAAGGGCTCCGCGGCCGGGTTGGAATGTACCTACCACCTCTTTTGGAAGCCCTTGGTTTGGCAGAGGTTGAGCACAATAAACGTAATAATAGAATGAGGGTCATTTGATTTCTTATAAATGGTTATTACCATTGTATGGTAAAACCGTTTATAAATTGAAAATCTCAGAACTCAAAATCCTTGAAATAGCTTCGGTCCTGGCCGGGCCACAGGTAGGTTCCTTCTTTAGTGAATTGGGAGCTACGGTTACCAAGGTTGAGAATAAAACCACTGGTGGTGATGTTACCCGCAACTGGAGGTTGAGTTCTGAAAAAGCTGAACATTCAATATCAGCTTATTACGCTTCTGCTAACTACAACAAACGGGTTCAGTTCCTCGATTTTAAAGATGCAGAGGATTATGAAACTCTTGTCGGCCTCATTCAGGAAAGTGATATCCTGATTAGCAATTTCAAAGCCGGTGATGCCCAAAAATTTAAACTGGCCTATGAAGATTGTAAAAAGATTAACCCCAACATCATTTATGGAGAGATAACCGGATTTGGGAAAGATGTAAAACGAACCGCTTTTGATGTAATCCTTCAGGCCGAAACCGGCTACATTTCCATGACGGGAACGGCTGAAAGTACACTCTCAAAACTCCCGGTTGCCTTTATTGACTTATTTGCAGCCCACCAATTAAAAGAGGGGATTCTGGTTGCTCTGTTGGAAGGTTGGAAACCGGTTTGCGTTTCCGTATCGCTTTACGACAGTGCCATAGCCTCCCTGGCCAATCAGGCAAGTAATTACCTGATGGAAAATCACATCCCCAAACCCATTGGCACCCAGCATCCCAACATTGCACCTTACGGAGATATTTTTATTACGCAGGATAACAAGAAGGTCATTCTGGCGGTGGGTTCTGAAAAGCAGTTTGCTTCCTTAATGGAATTATTGGATGGTGTGCCCATTTCCAAATCGTTTGCAAGCAACCAACTAAGAGTTGAAAACCGATCGGAATTGAATCAATTTTTAACTTCAAAAATTGAAAACTGGGAATCGAGTGCATTGTTTGACGCCTGCATAGAACAAAACATACCCATTGGACGAGTACACAACCTGAAGGAAGTATTTGAAAAACCCGAGTCCGATTCTCTGATTTTAGAGGAAGTTCAGGAGGGAAAGAACACCAAAAAGGTAAAAACGGCCGTGTTTACTTTTAGCTGAGTAATTAATTGTGAGAACTGTCAGTTTGAGTGAATCCAGCAAGCTGGATTAGTATCGAAAACGACAGTAGTCAAATCTACATTTCGATACAACCGACGAAGGAGCTCAACAGAGTTATTTTTTTTTGCAAAGAATCACTCAATATGACAAAGAGACTAGTTAATCCACAGCAGCACCTACTTTTTCCGTTTAAAGTATTTGCGAAGAGCGGTCAATACCTTCTGACAGTCTTCCGCATTCAGTTGCCTGCCAAAAATCACCTCTTTTCCTAGGTGAGTAAACGCGATAGAGCCTCCACCTACAATCCAGAACGACTTATTGTAAGTACCGGCAAAAGAATTATTGCTATTGGAAGTATTGACTTTTAGATCTTTTATGTTGTCAATGAAATAGGTCTTGGGGTTTCCAAAGCCCTTTAGATTGTTTCTTATTTCCAGCCGGCCTTCTCCAATTTTAAGGATTTCCTTCCCCTTCCGGCGCCAAATCCAGGCCCGGGCAGCCATATACTCAAAATAGGCCCAAAAGGCCAGATAGACCAGAAGAAACATTTTTTCGTCCTGATTCGTGATCTGAAAGAAGGAATACATGATGTAAATACCGCAAACCGTCCAAAGAACTAACCAGGCCAATAGTACCGACTCGTGCCAATTCTTCATTTTTCCGGCAATAAAAATAACCGCCCCGCTCCCACTCTTCTTAATTTCTATTTTCTCACTCATACATTCGATTCCTGACTTTGGCAGGCATTTTGAATTTGTGGCAAAATAAAGGTCTTTATCAAATATATAATAGCCCTTTTTTAAGTAAGAATTTTTTACTGCAAATTTTTTTGATGAACTTTGGCACTTTGTTGCCGCAAAATGTGGTGCTTTTAAAGCCCTGCAAATTGAATAAACACTGTATAGGAACATGAAATATTTAGTACTAGTCATTACCGGTTTTCTATTAATGATCAATATACCCAGCCAGGCTCAGGTCATTGGCGGAGATATGGACAAATTATTTGACCTATATCTTCTGGAAAAGTATCCCGACTGTTATTATAAAGCACTTAAAATGACGGAAAAGGAAGAGTTCAGATCAAATCCTGAGCCCTACCTGTATGTCTCTATGTGTGCCATTAAGATCTACAACGATGAAGAGTTAAAAGACGAGTATATGGCTGCTGGAGGTAATCCGCTGAAAGATGCTTTGAAATATGCAGCAAAGGCAAGAAAATACCACGCTAAGTGTATCAAAAAAGATATAGCAACCTTTGAATTAGAAGATAATGTTGAGTTTTTTAATGAACTAACAACTACCGCTCTGGAAGAAGTACTTTATCAATACAACGAAGATAAGTATAGTAAAGCAGCTTCCTGGGGTAAGAAGCTGGCCAAGGTAGACCCTTCGGTCGCTGAAATTCAGGTATTGGTTGGGGCGAACATGTTACTTTCTAAGAATGCAGAAGGACAAAAGCTGGTTGACCAGTATTGGCCTAAAATAGAGGACAAATACAAGGGCGGTGATGTAATTCCGGATGAAACAATAAAAGATGCTCTGATTTACGGAATAATTGCTTTATCGAACTATTACAACGACAACGGAAATTCTGTTAAAGCCAAAGAAATCATTCAGTTCGGTAAGGATTTGTTCGTTGAAAATCGAAAAATCGAAAACCAATACGCTACCATTAACCCTTAGTTGGTCTTTGTCAATTTTGACTTAAATCTTTTTATGCGAATTGACATTATCTCTGCTGTTCCCGAATTACTTCACAGCCCGCTAAATACATCGATACTTAAAAGGGCTCAGGATCAGGGAATACTTGAGTTGGTTATTCACGATCTACATGATTATGGAAAGGGCAAATACCGCCACATTGATGATGCCCCTTATGGAGGTGGAGCAGGAATGGTAATTGGATGCGAAGCCATTTCTAAGGTACTCGATAAACTACTTGCTGAAAGAAACTACGACCAAGTAATTTTTATGACACCCGATGCACAAGTTTTTTCACAACCCATGGCCAATCAAATAAGCTCCGCCAAATCGCTTATTTTTTTATGCGGACACTACAAAGGCATTGACGAACGAATCCGAGAGACCTATGTAACCCAAGAGATTTCAATTGGAGATTTTGTACTTACAGGTGGTGAAATTCCGGCCTGTGCCGTCATTGACAGTGTGGTTCGATTAATCCCCGGAGTGATTTCCGATGAGCAGTCTGCATTAAACGATTCCTTTCAGGACGGATTGCTTTCTCCACCGGTTTACACCCGTCCCGCAGAATGGAATGGAAAAAAAGTGCCTGAAGTGCTCCTTTCCGGCGACTTTAAAAAGATTGACGAATGGAGGCAAACGCAGGCGGAGAAAAGGACTCAGACCAGAAGACCCGACCTGCTAAAAGAATAAAATTTCTTTTAAAAAGTCGGATAATATAAAGATTGATTTGCATACATTTGCAAACTCAAATTTGAAGAGTTAATATTATCACCATGGATCAGATCATTCGTGACGCAGAAGCTGCAATGACAGCAGAAGGAAAATCAAAAGCTGAATTTAAGGCTGGAGACACAGTAAGTGTTGATTATAAAATCCGAGAAGGTAACAAGGAAAGAATTCAGCAGTTTCGTGGAGTTGTGATCCAAAGAAGGGGTTCTGGTTCTTCTGAAACGTTTACAGTACGTAAGGTTTCTAATGGAATTGGAGTTGAAAGAATTTTCCCTGTTTACTCTCCATTCATTGAAAACATTACAATTCATAAAGTTGGTTCTGTTCGAAGAGCTCGAATTTTCTACTTAAGAGAATTAAGAGGAAAAGCTGCTCGAATTAAGGAAAAAGGAATGAACTAAGGAATAAATAAGATCGTTAAAAAGCCTTTCCGCATTTGTGGAAGGGCTTTTTTATGACTGAAAGATTCATGATTCAATTCTATCCAAATGGATTGAACTGAATTGTGACTCAGTAGTTTCAGAAAGAAAAAATGGAAAAAATCGGATTGTTTTTTGGCTCAGATACTGGTTGTACAGAAATTGTGGCCAAAATGATAAAGGAACGCCTTATAGGGTATGAGGTTGATGTTTTCGACGTCTATGACATTGAAGGACCTGAAATTTTGGACTACAACAAATTGGTATTTGGCCTTTCTACCTGGCACGATGGTCAACTCCAAAGTTCCTGGGACGATTTTTACAATTCATTTTCCAAGTTAGACCTAACTGGAAAAACGGTAGCCTTATTTGGGCTGGGCGATCAATATGGGTACAGCACTTATTTCTGTGATGGAATAGGAATCATTGGAAAACTAGCAGAAGAAAACGGAGCTAAGATCATAGGCCATTGGTCAACTGAAGGGTATGAACACGATGAGTCCAAAGCTCAACTCGATGATAATACCTTTATTGGGCTTTGCCTTGACGATGATAACCAGGACGAATTAACAGAAGAGCGTGTTGATCAATGGGTAAAGCAAATCGTTGAGGAGTTTTAAATAATCCTTAACTTTCCTCTTCCTTCGACCGAAAGAAATAACGAATGGTTAGTTGTTGATCTTCAATGGGTGGGTTTTCCCAAAACCGCTCGCCGTATTTAGCTTCCAGCAGCTTAATGTCCTCCTCATCATTTTTCCACTGATAAACTTTCTTTTCGACAAACAACCATTTTCGATACCTAAAGGCAATTGCAAAACCAACTACGGCGCCAGCCAAATGTGATTCAAAGGAAATCCGTTCTTCAAGGGGTAATACTCCCCAAACCATGCTCCCATACAGAAAAACAACCAACAGGGAAACAGCTACCAGTCGGTACGACTTCCTAAACATTCCACTAAAAAACAGCAAAGAAGCTAGGCCGTATATTACCCCACTAGCACCAATATGGAAGGAATCACGGGCAATAAACCAGGTTATCAGTCCTCCGAAAAAAATGATATTAAAGAAGGCCTTGTAGAATATGGGTTTGTAGAAGTAGTAGGTCAAACTTCCTAACACCAGCATAGGAACCGAATTATTCATTAAATGATTGATGTCTCCATGGATAAATGGAGCAAACAAGATTCCTTTTAATCCAGACCAGGTTCTGGGATAAATTCCCAACCAGGCCAATTCGATTTGAAAAACATATTCAATAATGAACGGCAGCCACATTAAGAGGACAAACAAAAAGGGAATCTGAACGGTAGATAGTTTCACGTAGAATCGAAAATTCAAATGTAACAGTAAGCTGTTCAAAAAACCACATGACCAGCACTAGCCAAGCGCTAACAAAAGTTAAGTTCGTTTAAAATGTTATTTAGATGACTGTACACTTTATTGCAATAGGTGGAAGTGCCATGCACAACCTGGCTTTGGCACTACATGACCTTGGATATCACGTTACCGGATCGGATGATGAAGTTTTTGAACCTTCAAGATCGAGGCTTGACGCAAAAGGCTTGCTGCCTCACAAAATGGGCTGGGACAGTAACAGAATCCATAACGGGATAGATGCAATAATACTGGGTATGCATGCCCGAAAGGATAATCCCGAATTGCTTCGGGCACAAGAATTAGGTCTAAAGATCTTTAGTTATCCAGAATACCTCTACGAGCAATCTAAAAACAAAATTCGTGTTGTGATTGGTGGTTCACATGGCAAAACATCAATCACGTCCATGATCCTTCATGTATTAAATAAGAACGGCATTGACGTTGACTTTATGGTTGGTGCGCAGTTGGAAGGTTTTACCAACATGGTAAAGATTACAGAAACAGCCAAATACATGATACTGGAGGGAGATGAATACCTCTCCTCACCCATTGACCGGCGACCCAAATTTCATCTTTACCAACCCAATATTGCGCTTATTAGTGGTATAGCCTGGGATCACATCAACGTATTTCCCACATTCGACAATTATGTTGACCAGTTTAGAATATTCATCGATAAAATTGATGCTGAAGGTACTTTGGTTTATTGTGGGGAAGATGAAAACGTGAAACAAATTGCCGAAAAATCAGATAATCCAAATTCTAAAATAGAATATCGAACTCCGGAACATAGTATTGAGAATGGTGTAACCAGCATTCATTATAACGGGAAGAATTACGCCATGGAGATTTTTGGAATCCATAACCTTCAAAACCTAAAAGGAGCCTGGGAAGTTTTACGGCTTATGAATTTGAACGATGAGCAGATTTTGACTGCCTTTCAAAGCTTTACTGGTGCTTCCAAAAGGCTGGAATTGGTAAAACGAACTCAAGGTTCAGCAGTATATAAAGACTTTGCCCACTCCCCTTCTAAGCTTAAAGCAACCACGGCAGCAGTTAAAAATCAGTTTCAAAACCGTGAATTGATTGCATGTATGGAGCTTCATACCTTTAGTTCGCTCAACAAGGAATTTTTAAGTCACTACAGCGGAAGCATGGACACAGCTGATCGGGCTATCGTTTACTTTAGTCCTGAAACCCTCAAACACAAAAAATTACCTCCCATTAGTATAGAAGAGGTTAAAGCGGGGTTTGGTAACGAAAACATTGAAGTTTACAGCAATTCAGCTGAGCTTATAAGCATGCTAAAAAACGTGGACTGGAACAACAAGAATTTATTATTGATGACCTCCGGTAATTTCGATGGAGTTGATATTGATGAATTCGGAAGGAATTTGATCTAAATACCTACTTAAATCCCCTGGCAAAAAAGGGAACCTTTGATAAGATTACCGACACTATAGCTGAATAGGTCAATCCAAGCATTACAAAACTGATTAAGGTAACCATAGACTGTGTATTGGCATTAAAAACCATTTCCAGGTTGGAACGATAATTCTCGATTTGCTGGGCAGTTGCTTCTGCATTATTGATGTTTGCCATTCGCTCATCAATCATTTCCTGAAAAAAGAATACATCGATAAAACGGTAGAAAATGTAGGTAAATACCGATACTAATAAAGAAAACAGGGCACCAATTTGAGCTCCGTATTTAAAAAGTTGCACAAAGTTGCTGCTAACATTTGCCCTGAAATATTCCCTTACTCCAAAAAATATAGCCAGTAACAGAAACAGAAAGTAAAGCTGGGTAGACCAGGTCATTTCCAGGCCTAACATAAAAACCAACATGCGACACCCCATACCAACAACGGCGAAAGCCACAGCGTACAAAGTTTTATTACTCATTTTGCAGTACTATTCAAGCAAATGCTTCATGGATGACTAGCCATTCATGCTAATCAGGAACTCCTCGTTGGATCGGGTTCCATTCATCCTGCTCTTAAGGAATTCCATGGCCTCAATGGGGTTCATATCACTTAAGTGCTTACGCAATAACCAAACTCGTTGCATGGTTGCGCTATCCAGGAGTAAATCGTCTCTACGTGTACTGGAAGCAACCAAATCAATTGCTGGATAAACCCTACGATTTGCAATGGTTCTATCCAATTGCAGCTCCATATTACCGGTACCTTTAAACTCTTCGAAAATAACCTCATCCATTTTAGATCCGGTTTCGGTAAGGGCCGTAGCGATTATGGTTAAAGAACCACCATCTTCAATGTTTCTGGCAGCACCAAAAAATCGTTTTGGTTTGTGCAATGCGTGAGCATCGATACCACCGGTAAGCACTTTACCCGATCCAGGAGCAACCGTGTTGTATGCTCTTGCCAGACGTGTAATGGAATCCAGAAGGATAACTACATCGTGTCCGCACTCTACTAATCTCTTTGCTTTTTCTAAAACAATGTTTGCTACTTTAACGTGCTTATCTGCCGGTTCATCAAAGGTACTGGCAACAACTTCGCCACGTACACTTCGTTTCATATCGGTAACCTCTTCCGGACGTTCGTCAATAAGAAGAACCAACAAATACACCTCAGGGTGATTAGAAGCAATGGCATTTGCAACATCCTTAAGTAACATGGTTTTACCGGTTTTAGGCTGTGCAACAATTAATCCACGCTGTCCTTTACCAATGGGTGTGAATAGGTCAATACAACGAGTAGATAAACTATCTTTTGAATGACCGGTAAGTTTTAGTTTTTCATCAGGGTGAAGCGGAGTAAGAAATTGAAATGGAATTCGATCCCTTATGTCAGCCGACGGCAACCCATTAACACTATCAACCTTTATTAACGGAAAGTACTTTTCGCCTTCTCTGGGAGGACGAATAGAACCTGTTACGTTATCACCAGTCTTGAGTCCAAATAACTTGATTTGACTTTGAGAAACGTAGATGTCGTCTGGTGATGCATGGTAGTTATAATCGCTTGATCGAAGAAATCCATAACCATCACCTAGGATTTCCAACACTCCTTCGGCTACTACCAACTCTCCAAAATCATAGCGTTCAAAGGCTTCAGCCTGTTTTCTGTCGCCACCCGGGTTTAGACCATTTCCGTTTTGGTTTCGATTTCCCTGTTGCTGATTTCTTTGATTCTGATTGCCCCTGTTCTGATTGTTATGGGTTTGTTTCTTTTGTTGGTTCTGTTGTGGTTTATTCTCTTTTTTAGCTGCCTCTTGTTCTTCGGCACTTGGGTTTACATGTGGTTTATAATCCGGGTTTTTTATTACCTCCTTTTTCTGGGTGCCGCCTGTAGCTTTACCGCTTTCGCCTGCCGGCTTTTGCGGTTGCGAAGCAGAGGCGCTAGGCTTTTCTTCAGCTTTGGTTTCTCTTGATTTTTTTTCTGGCGTTTTAGTTGCTTCCGGTTCTTTCTGCGTGCCACCTGCATCATTAGCGGGGGCACTTGCAGGAGTACCCGCTGAACTACCTAATTTTTCGACCTTTGGAGCTACCCTGGATCGTGTACGTTTTGGTTTATCCGCCGGAGTACCGCTGTTTGACTTTTGTTCAGTCTTTTTTACAGCTTGAGCATCCAACAATTGATAGATTAATTCCTGCTTCTTTTTCTCTGGTCTTGAAATATCCAAACCTTTGGCTATTTCCTTTAATTCATCGAGCTTTTTGCTTTTAAGCTCTTCAATATCAAACATAAAGTGTGTAATTAATTAAAAGGACTCTTGTAGAATTATTATATCCTGAAGTATGTTTTTTGTGGAGAATCCGAGTCGTTGTGTAATGGATTCTATGCAATTATACCACTTTTTCTATTGTTAACTACATTTTGCAGACAAAAAGGTCACGTGTAGTCCACTAAGCATATTTTTGGCACTTTCAAAAGTTAAGCGACAAAAAACAGAATAAATGAAGGTATTTATATCCGGAGCTTCAGGATTGGTTGGAGGCAATTGCTACCGTTATTTTAAGGAAAAGGGTTGGAATGTTATTGGTTCCCATCTCTCGTACCCACTGGATTATACGGTTCTATTTGATACGCTGAATCCGAAAAAGAAAGAGAACTTTGACCTCGAAGCCTTTAGCCCTGATTATATACTGCATTGTGGAGCATTAACCTGGGTAGATTATTGCGAAGATCACGAAGAGGAAAGCTATCAAAAAACGGTTCAATCCACAAAAAACCTGATTGGCATTGCAGAACGAACCGGGGCCAAACTCATCTTTATTTCCACTGATTATGTTTTTGATGGTGCAAACGGGCCTTACGACGAGTTGCACGATGTAAACCCCATTAGCATTTACGGTAGGCACAAACTAAAAGGAGAAGAGTTGTCGCTGGCATCTAATCCTGAAAACTTATCCATTAGAATCACCAACGTTTATGGCAGAGAAGCAAGGAACAAGAACTTTATCATGCGCCTGGTTGACAACATCAACAAGGGAGAAGAAATGGAGTTAAAGCTTCCATTTGATCAGTACGCTACTCCGGTTAATGCTTACGATATTGCCCGATCCCTGTACTTATTAATTTCAGATAATAAATCAGGAATCTATAACATTGCCAGTACCGATTATGTAAACCGGGTTCAACTGGCTCAAAAAATATTGCAGTATTTCCCAAGCGATAAGGTCAAGATTGTTCCGGTTTCTACTGAAACGATCAACCCTCCTGCAGACCGTCCCTTACAGGGTGGGCTTAAAACAGGGAAATTTCTTAGTGAATATTCCGACTTTGAATTTACCAATGTTGACGACTTTTTGAACGATCTAAAAACTGAATTGTAATAAAGGCAAAGCTGATGTAAATTCGCGCGCTTGTATTCATGTACGCTGGAAAGTAGAACTGGAGTAATGAATCAGGTTATTAAACAATAAGAAAACAGAATAACAGATGGAAGACGTTAATGTACCCTATGGTTGCACCGTTCACGGAGAAGAAGAAATAGCAGCGGTAACTCACGTTCTTAGGACTTCAACTCAAATGGGTGATCACGTTCGAAAAATGGAAGAACGGGTTGCTAAATTGTTCAACAAGAAGCATGGCATTATGGTAAATTCGGGTTCTTCTGCTCTGTATTTGGCAGTAGAGATTTTGGATTTGCCTAAAGGGTCTGAGGTAATTACTCCGGCATTAACCTTTGCAACCACAGTTGCTCCCCAAATTAAAAACGGATTGGTTCCTGTTCTTGTTGATGTGAAACCGGGAACTTTTTGCATTGACGCGGATAAGGTAGAGGAAATGATTACCGATAAAACTTCTGCTTTAATTGTTCCTAACCTAATTGGTAATGTACCGGACTGGGATAAATTGGGGGCACTGGCCAAAAAATATAACCTAAAGGTAATTGAGGATTCTGCTGATACCCTGGGCGCTACCATAAATGGTGAAAGTTCAGGAAAACACTCTGATATCTCAATTACAAGTTTCTACGGATCTCATGTGATCAACTGCGCAGGAAACGGGGGGATGCTTTGCGTAAATACCGATGAATTAAATGACCGGGCCAAACTATTGCGAAGTTGGGGAAGGTCTTCTTCTCTATTCGTAGAATCTGAGAAAATTGAAAACCGATTCGACGTGCAGGTCGATGGAATAGACTACGATGCCAAATTTGTTTTTGAAGCCTTAGGTTACAACCTTGAACCTTCTGAAATGGGTGCGGCATTTGGATTGGTCCAATTGGATAAACTGGCGTTCAACATAAGCGAGCGTGAAAAGAACTACGACTACATGATGAACTTCTTCAAACAATACGAAGAATGGTTTATTCTGCCGAACCAATTTCCAAATTCAAAAACCGGTTGGTTAGCCTTTGCATTAACAATAAAAGACGATGCTCCGTTTACCCGAAGGGAATTCCAGATTTTTATGGAAAAACGCAGGATTCAAACACGAACTGTGTTTACCGGAAATGTTGCTCGTCAACCTCTCTTTAAAAACGTGGAATATAGAATGGCCCCGGGAGGTGCACCAAACACCGACCAGGTAATGCGTGGTGGAATGCTAATGGCTTGCCATCATGGATTGAATGATGCGCAACGTGAACATTTAACGGCTTGTGCCCAAGAGTTTTTAGACGGCTTCAAGTAAATTAGAGGTTCAGAATTTTAATCTCTACCCTTCTATTTAGATTCTGATCCGTGGAAACGGGATCTTTCCCACCGTGTCCAACCGTAGTCATTCGATCCTGCGTAATGCCTAGCTCAATCAGGTAATTCTTAATGGCTCCAGCCCTATTCTCAGAGAGATTAATAAGGTATTGTTCGCTTCCCTTTTTTCTGGCCACTTCGGTATGGCCATGAATTTCAATTTTCATATCGGGATGATCGAGAAGAATCTTGTACAAACGCTTTAATTCGGCCTCAGACTCGGGAAGGATTTCATATTTCGCAGGGTCAAAATGCATGTTATTGAGCTTTGCTGTTTGACCTTTTCCTAATGGATACAACAATACCTTAACAGTGGTGTCCGAAAATCCAATGGTTTCTTTCTTTGAAAAATCTATAACAGGGCTTTCAACCATATAATCAATGGCTTCGGTTGAGATCCCATATTTTGTTGTGGTTGGCAAAACCAGTACAAATGAGCCGTCTTCAGAACTGGACTCAGCATAGCCTTCAATGGTATTCGAAAACAAATCCTCATAGTAGATCTCGGTCCCCAAGTGCTTTTCATCAGGCATTTCCAACACGCGTCCATGAACAATTACAACGGGTTCGGGTCGGGCATATTCCGGAATTTGAATCCTGCATAGCTCGGTCTGCAATTCATTTCCACCATCACGCTCTAGGTAAGCATAAAACCCATCTGCATCAACCTTTAATCCGGAATCTTCAAATTTTGAGTTGATTTCCGGCCCCAGGTTTTTAGGCGTTGTCCAATTGCTCCAGGTATTGTCAAGTCTTCTGGTTACAAACACATCTTCCTTTCCATATCCAGGTCTTCCATTGGATGTAAAATAGAGGGTTACATTATCAGGAGCTAAACATGGCGAACCTTCATCCGCATAAGAATTGACCTTTTTTCCTAGGTTTCTGGGCTTTGACCACAATTTACCATCATAAAAGCTCACATACAAATCAAGTTCTCCGATGGAAGTTTCATCCTGAATGGCCAATATCATAATTCGGTTTGAAGCACTAACCGAATACGTTTCAAAATAATCCAGGTTAGTAAAGCCTTCAATATTTAATGTTTGAGGGGCTGTCCATTTTCCATCTTTAAATTCCGATAAGGAAATACCTTTATCATGTAATCTTATTCCTTCCGCATAAGTTCCTGTAAAATAGAGCTTTCTTTTATCGGCGCTTACACCTACCACCTTTGGTCTTCCACCTTGATTTATTTGTTCGGGAAGCTCTTTGGGGTTACTCCAATCTGCTTGCTTCGACACCCTTTCCGCATACATGATTTTTCTTTTCTCAACGTGTATAAAACCCTGATTTGTTCCTCGAGTAAAGAATATAGCAAGCCCATCGGGGCTTACTACCGCATCCGATTCATAAACGGTACTATTTATACCGCCTTTTAATGGGACCTTTGAATACCCATTGACAGGGTGGTCTATTTCACTAATGGGTTCCGAATTGTATCTAATTCTAAAATAATCTATAGACATAATGGAACTTCTGGCCACTATGAAACCTATGTCCGTGCCTTGATATTTGGGTCTGTCAATGGTGGCAACCAGAAAATCGTTGACATAGAATTCCATTGTTTTATGGCGGACAAAAACTCCAAGCTTGTTTTCCGAATCTGTATGTACATACTTGCAGGGTGTCCAGGAAACCAATTTGTTGAGTTCTCCATTTTCCCACAATAGAACCTGAAAATACTTGTTCTGTGCAATTTCAAAACGCATACCACTATTCTTTTCATAACTCCCATGATTTAATACTAAGCCAGACCCATGATTATCGGGTCCCAATATTATCCTAAACGAAGTCTCTACATAAAACTCACTGGTTGGGTCAATTGCATAGCTATCGAACGTAATATGTCCTCTATCATAACGCTTACCTTTAAAAAGGTATTTACCATCTTTCACTGTACCGGATGCAGCGTCAAAGTCAAAATCAGACCATTGATTTCGGTCGTCTACGAATGTTTCCTCAAAAAACACGTTCTCCGGTAAGCGATCTGGATCTAATTTCTTATCCTGTGCTACTCCGGAAACATGAAGTAATATGAAGGAGAAAATGACTGCGGTACGTATCATGCTTTATTTGGTTTAATTATTACGCAAGTTAACCATTAAATCGCAACCCTTCCTACGGGAAAAGCTCGAGTCAGCCAATAAAAATGAAGGGGTAATAAGCAGGTTACACCATCTTCCCAAACAAATCGAATTCTTCGGCATCGGTAATTTCTACCGTTGCAAAGTCCCCGATTCTGGCGTAGCCATCGTTTTTGTGAACCAGAACTTCATTGTCCACTTCCGGAGAATCATATTGCGTTCTTCCAATAAAGTAGTCGCCTTCTACTCGATCAAAAAGCACCTTAAAGGTTTTTCCAATCCTGGCTTCGTTCAGTTCTCTTGAAATTTCGCTTTGCAACTCCATAATGGCATTGGCCCTGGCTTGTTTTACTTCTTCCGGAACATTATCCTCTAATTCATAAGCTGTTGTATTCTCTTCATGAGAATAGGTAAAACATCCCAATCGATCGAAGCGGGTTCCTTCCACCCAGTCCATCATTTCTTCAAAATCCTCCTGAGTTTCTCCTGGAAAGCCAGTGATCAAAGTGGTTCTTAATGCCAAACCAGGAACCTGTTTTCGAATTTCACGAATGAGAGCATCTGTTTTTTTCCGATTAATACCCCGTTTCATAGCCTTAAGCATTTTGGAGCTCGCGTGCTGCAAGGGCATATCGAGATACAGGCAAACTTTATCGTTTCGTTTTATGGCATCCAATATATCCATTGGAAAACCGGAAGGATAAGCATATTGGAGTCGAATCCATTCTATTCCATCTATTGCTGAAAGTTGGTCCAGCAACTCCGCCAGGTTTCTCTTTTTATAGATATCCAGGCCATAATAGGTTAGGTCCTGCGCTATTAAGATTAATTCTTTAGTTCCATTAGCAGCTAAGTTTTTGGCACTCTCGACCAACTGCTCCATGGGCGTGGAAACATGCTTACCCCTCATTAGTGGGATAGCACAAAATGAACACGGCCGATCACACCCTTCAGCTATTTTAAAATAGGCGTAATGAGTCGGCGTGGTCAACAATCTTTCTCCAACCAATTCGTGCTTATAATCTGCTTTAAGCGTTTTGAGCAACCGAGGCAATTCCCTGGTTCCAAACCAGGAATCGATTTCCGGGATTTCACCGGACAGGTCTTCTTTGTAGCGCTCACTCAAACAACCGGTAACCATAACCTTATCTACCAACCCATCCTTTTTTGCTTGCGCCCAATCCAGAATGGTGTCAATACTTTCCTGCTTAGCGTTTTCGATAAAACCACAGGTGTTAATGATTACCGTTGAGGCTTCACCGTCGTTACTCTCGTGCTGTACATCAAAGTTGTTGGCTTTGAGCTGCCCCATCATAACTTCAGAATCATAAATATTCTTGGAGCAACCTAAGGTAATTACGTTGACCTTATTCTTTTTAAGTGTCTTTGTCTTCATGGTATAATCTACCCGATAGTTTTCGGGTGCAAAGGTAGGTTGAGGAATCGGATAGGTTGAGTCCATACTGAGAAATAATGTGGGTAGTTGATTTAGCCTAAAGTTCCGTCATTCCTCAAACGTAGTCGAACCAAGCCACGAAGTGGATTTAGTGAGATAGTTGTGCAGAATCTCCACACAAATTCAATGAGATTCCGTAAAGAAGGTTCGCATCTGTCTTGTTCCTCAACAGGCTCATCTATTCTTACGGAATGACGAATTCATATTAGAATAGCGTTTTTGTTTGTAATATCTGTACTAGCGGCTATTCACATATCAAAGACGAAGTATTTTACAAATCCAGGGTGATTTGAACAGGCCCTTCCGGTGGAATGTCATCATCCTTCTTATTCGGCTTGGCCGATTCCTTAGAAACAGGCTCTTTTTTCTCCTTCACCTTGGCTGGTGTGGGTTTAGCTACCTTCTTTTCCTCCTCTTTAACAGGCTTTGATTTAGCCACCTTGGGTTTTTCCACCTTAGGCTCCTTCTTCGTATCGCCAGAAGCTTTAACTGGGGCAGTGGTTGCTGACTGTTCCTTTTTCTGCGTGTTGCCCGTAGCTTCACCGCGTTCGCCTGCCGGCTTTTGCGGTTGCGAAGCAGAGGCGCTATCCGGTTCTGTTTTTTTAGCTTTTGGTTCGGGTTTAGGAGTCGTAGCTGCTTTTTCCTTCCTGGGTTTAGGAGCAACCTTCTTCTCCTTCTTAACTTCCTCAACTACCAGCTTAGGTTTGGTAACTTCGACTACAGGTTCGGCAGACTTTGGTTCCGGTTCCTGTACTACTTCATTTTTTTCAACCGTTGAAGCTTTAGCGGAAGCAGCATCCGATTCGGATTCAACTGCCGCAACTTCAGGTACTTCTTCCACCTCAGGGTCCTTTCTAACAGGAGCAATTTCCACCACGTTTTTCACCTTGTGAGAAGATAATCTGTTTCCCTGAGACTTTTGGCCTTTGACACTTATAAAATCAAAGAGTTCAAATTCTTCATCTTCCCGGTTACTCGTACGCTTATCGAATATAACCTTAGCCCTGGCATATTTCTCTGAACTGATAAGTAACAATCTTGAACTTTCATGTTCAGACATTAGCAAAGTCTTCTTATCAGTCGATTCCAGGAGGAATCGTTTTACGTAATAGTTTTCCTTGTCTCCGTCGAAATACACCATTGAAAACACCTTATTGGGGTCATATTTTTCAATGATTATCATGTCGCTATCGAAGTGGGTATTGATCGTTTGAGCAGATAGTTTGTAATGTCCGCTTTGCATTACGGACAGTATTTTGTCTTCTGCAAAAAACTCTCCCAATAACCTTCCCCTACCTTCAGTATTCAGGCGTTGAACAGTTTCGTCCCACCAGATGTTTCTTCCACCAAGGGTAGAAACACCAGCTTCTTTCAATTCAACTTTATGAATTACATGCTTGGTAAGAATGTTTCCCTTTGCCGCTCGCCCCTTTATGGCAATGTCTGAAAAACCAAAGTCAAACTTCAGTCGCTTTACTTTGGGTCGGGGTCGCAGTAAAACTTTTATGGTTTCCGCTTCCCCATTGGGGTTTGCGGTTAGGTAAAGAACCTTCGATTTGGCTGCTCCGGCTGTTAAATGATATTCCTTATCACGAGTAATGGACTTAACCGCAAATCGCTTAACCATGGCATACCTGGATTTCCCATCCAAATAAATCAGGTTGTAAATGGTTCTTTCGTCACCCTTCTTCCACACGTTGACGTGCAGTATATCCTTACCGACAAAGGATTTGTCGGAAATTTTGGTGACAATTAATACACCATCTTTTCTAATGACAATTATGTCATCAATATCGGAACATTCGGTTACAAACTCAGAATCGGATCTTCTTAATCCAGAGCCAATAAACCCTTCTGCCCGGTTTACGTAAAGTTTTACGTTGGCAACCGCAACTTTGGACTTCACAATGTCTTCGAAGTTCTTTATCTCAGTCTTACGCTCACGACCTTCTCCATATTTCTTTTTCAAGCTTTTGAAGTAATCAATGGCATAATCGGTAAGGTTATCTAGATTAAACTGAACCTGTTTAAGTTCTTCTTCCAAACCTGCAATTACATCGTTGGCTTTGTCTGCGTCGTGTTTGGTAATTCGACGCATCCTTATTTCCATCAGTTTCTTAACATCGTCATCGGTTATTTCTCGCCTAAGATGTTTAATGTGTGGCTTAAGTAACTTATGGGTAACGGTGATGGCCTCATCGTAGGAAAGTCCATCGAATTCAATGTAGATTTTATTCTCAATAAATATGCGCTCTAAATTGGCGTAATGCCATTGTTCGTTAAGCTCTCCCTTCCTGATTTCGAGCTCAAGCTTCAACAGGTTCTTGGTGTTCTCAGTTGAAGCTTTTAATATTTCAGTAACTGATACAAACCGTGGTTTATCGTTTTCAATGATTACGGCATTGGGAGAAATTGATATTTCGCAATCGGTAAAAGCATAAAGGGCGTCAATGGTTTTGTCTGGTGAAACTCCGGGAGCCAAATGCACCAAAATTTCAACCTTATCGGATGTGTTATCCTCAATTTTTTTGATCTTAATCTTTCCTTTTTCATTGGCTTTTACAACGGAATCGATCAGGTTACTCGTGGTGACATTAAATGGTAATTCCGAAATGAGCAAGGTCTTTTTGTCCTGAGCCGAAATTTTTGCTCTAACCCGAATTTTGCCACCTCGGGCACCGTTATTGTAATTGCCGAAATCCGCCATTCCACCGGTTGGAAAATCGGGATAGATCTTGGGGCTAACACCCTGCAATACTTTTACAGAGGCATCGATTAATTCTATGAAGTTGTGCGGAACAATTTTACAGGAAAGCCCAACGGCAATTCCTTCAACCCCCTGGGCCAATAGCAAAGGAAATTTAACCGGAAGTGTTACTGGTTCCTTGTTTCTGCCATCATAAGATGCTAACCATTCAGTGGTTTTTGGATTAAATACAACTTCTAATGCAAACTTGGACAGACGCGCTTCGATGTACCGTGGTGCTGCTGCCCGATCCCCGGTCATGGTATTTCCCCAGTTTCCCTGAGTATCAATTAGCAGATCTTTTTGCCCGAGAGCCACCAATGCATCAGCAATAGAAGCATCTCCATGCGGATGGTATTTCATGGTATTTCCAACTACATTAGCTACTTTATTGTAGCGGCCATCGTCCAGCTCCTTTAATGAATGAAGAATTCTACGCTGTACGGGTTTTAATCCATCATTAATGTGGGGTACAGCCCGTTCCAGAATTACGTAGGAAGCGTAATCCAAAAACCAGGTCTCGTACATACCCGAAATATGGGTAACTGTTTCTCCCTCTTCCAATTCTTCAATTGGCTCAAACTCCTCGTCTTTTTCCTCTAAGTTGTCTTCCGGTATATCAGACATAAATTATTCTTCTACTTATTCTTTATCTCCGCTAAGCTGAAACCTTAGTGGTAGGTTAAATTGAACATTTACATTTCTACCTCGCTGCGTTCCGGGTGTCCAGTTAGGCATCTTCTTTATGACTCTTTTTGCCTCTTTATCACAGCCTCCACCTATTCCCCGTAAAACTTCAACATCGGTAACCTTTCCGTTGGCTTTTATGACAAAAGTTACATAAACAATACCTTCAATTCCCTGCTCTTTAGCTTCGGCAGGGTATTGAATATTATCCCCCAGAAACTTATACAAACCATCATCCCCTCCTGGAAATTCAGGCATTTTTTCGACGAAAGTAAATACCTCATCATCCGAATCAATATCGTCCTGTGTAATTACTTCCTGAAGAGGAATCTCCAATACCATTGAATCTTTTTCGGTTTGGTTTTGGGCAAAAAGTGAAATACAAACCAATTGCGGAAAGAAGGTAAATGAAATAATTAATTGCTTTATTGACATTCCTTTCAAATTACTACCCCCTCAAAATAAACCGAATTGGTAAATTATATTGAACACTCACTCGTCTTCCTCTCTGAGTTCCAGCCTTCCATTTTGGCATCTGCCCAATAACCCTTATAGCTTCTTCATCGCAACCGCCTCCTATTCCACGAAGAACTCGAATATCTACCACCCGCCCATCACGCCTGACCACAAAAGTTGCGTATACAATCCCTTGAATTCCAGCATCTTTAGCCATTGGAGGATACTTTACTGTTTTTGCCAGGTATTGATACATAGCCTCCTCACCTCCCGGATATTTGGGCATGTTTTCAACTATTGTATACACCTCTCTCGATTTTAGATCTTCAATATACTCATCGGCTACCAGTTCCGGTTCATAATGTTCAGGCATTAATCCATATCTGGTATAAGGAGATCTATACCGAAGGTACGATGGGGTAAGTTTACCTTCTACTATCAAAAAATTATAATACTCAATTGATTCGCGTGGCTGGCCCATAATAACTCTTGACTCCCATTGAATTGAATTCAAAACGCCGGACACTGAACCATAATACTTTGTCCATTTAGCTGAATCCGAAATACTAAAACCCAGGAACTCATTTTTCTCATTTATTCGTACTTCCAACTTTAATTTTTTTACTCCTTCAGGTTTTACAATTTCTCCCAATCTCCTATTTAACTGCTTACATAAATTAATTGGCTTAACGTTCGGTGCGTTATACAACGATTCACTTTTTGCTTTTTTTCCATCGCGATCATAGATAGAGACTTTTTTCATCTTTTTTTGACCGTATTGCTCCTGAACCGAAATTGCTCCGGAAGGATGATACCATATGGCATCTCCCATTAATTTACCATTAACGTATGATAAACTAACCTCAATTGAACCATCTGAATAATAGCCTTTCCATACCCCTACCCGAACGCCTTTATCAAATCTTCCTTCCAACTTAACCTGACCGTTTTTATAATATGAGACCCAGTCACCATCTTTTAAATCATTACTATACTGGCCCTTGACTTTATAATTCCCATTTTCATATTTAAACCACACTTCTCCCTGATATAAGCTTTCGTCGTTATACTGAACCAAGTAATGCGGCAATCCACTTTGGAAATAACCTTTCCAATCTCCAACTTTTTTCCCCTGATTATAAAATCCAATTTGCCGGGGTTGACCATTTTTATAATTCCACATCCACTCTCCTTTCTGTTGGTCGTCATCATACGTTCCTTTCCAATTGACTGTAGAATCTTCATAAAATCCAATCCACTCTTGTTCTCTATCTCCCCCCTCGTAATGGCCCAATTCTTTTAATTTACCGCTTTCGTAATATATTCTTGACTCTCCATCTATATTACCATTTCGATATCTATGCAAATAATTGACCTTTCCATTTTCAAAATAAGTGGTGACCTTTCCGGAGTAATACAAAGGATTCCTAAATGAACTCGAAATGGCTTTCATTTGAAGGGTTCCATCCAAATAATGGTCATTTATAAGGTACTTCTCATCTCCAAGTTTTTTCCATTTTCTAACATACAAAGTCCTACTCTTGGTTTTGGTTTCTTCCCACTTCTTATCAAAATAAATTCTTCCCTGATCCTGAGCATTCAGATCAGTTTCAAGAACTAAACAAGCAGAAAAGGTAAGGAATAATGCGAGTGCCTTATACATTGTAATATTGATTGATCTATTGGTCACTCTTCAACTAAATCCTTTTCAACCTTTAGGTTTTCTATGATAAACTTCTGCCTGTCGGGTGTGTTTTTTCCCATATAGAATGAAAGCAAGGGGTCAATCCCTGTCTCCTTCCCGATAATCACCGGATCAAGCCGAATATGTTCACCTATAAATTCCTTGAACTCATTGGGTGATATTTCTCCCAATCCTTTGAATCGTGTAATCTCAGGTTTGCCTTTTAGTTTTTCTATGGCTCTCTCCTTTTCTTCTTCGGAGTAGCAGTAAATGGTTTCCTGTTTATTTCTTACACGAAACAAGGGGGTTTCCAACACATACAAATGACCGGCCTTGACCAAATCCGGGAAAAACTGTAGAAAGAAAGTAATCATTAGCAATCGAATGTGCATACCATCCACGTCAGCATCGGTTGCAATTACGATTTGATTGTACCGAAGACCATCGATACCATCTTCAATGTTTAGCGCTGCCTGAAGAAAGTTGAATTCTTCGTTTTGGTACACGATCTTTTTAGTAAGCCCAAAGCAATTCAAGGGTTTTCCTTTTAAACTGAAAACGGCCTGAGTTTGTACATCCCTGGCTTTTGTAATGGATCCACTTGCTGAATCTCCCTCGGTTATAAAAATGGTCGTTTCAATTTTTCGTTCATTGTCTCTGGAATCGTTCAAATGAACTTTGCAATCGCGCAATTTCTTGTTGTGTAGTGAAACCTCTTTCGCTCTCTTTTTGGCCAGTTTTCGAATACCGGCCATGTCTTTTCGTTCCCTTTCGCTCTGCTGAATTTTCTTTTGGATCGGTTCAACCACTTCCGGGTGCTTGTGTAGAAAATTATCCAGTTCCCTGGCTAAAAAATCTCCAACAAAAGCACGCATAGATTGCCCTCCTGGCTCCACCTCGTTGCTTCCCAGTTTGGTCTTGGTTTGAGATTCGAAAACGGGTTCAATTACTTTCACACTAATGGCTGCAACCAAACCCGAACGTACATCTACCGCTTCGTAGCTCTTTCCAAAAAATTCGCGAACTACCTTTACATAGGCTTCACGAAAGGCACCTTGATGTGTACCTCCCTGGGTAGTGTATTGTCCGTTTACAAATGAATAGAGTTCCTCTCCATAACTAGCCGTATGTGTTATAGCCACTTCAATATCTTCACCAACCAAATGAACAATTGGATACAAGGGTTCTGCGGTAAGTTTATCTTTCAATAAATCAAGCAACCCATTTTCGGAATAAAACTCTTCACCATTGAAATGCATTTTTAACCCCCGATTGAGGTATGCATAGTTCAACAGCATGTTTTTTACGTATTCGCCTCTGAATTTAAAGTTCTTGAAAATGGTATTATCCGGTATAAAAGAAATTCGCGTTCCATGCCGAATGGAAGATGATTCAATGGGTGCGTCATCAATTAATTCTCCATGCTCAAAAACTGCCTTCTTAAGCTTTCCTTCTCGTATACTCTCCACAGTAAAGTGATCAGATAAAGCATTTACCGCCTTAGTTCCCACTCCGTTTAGTCCGACGGATTTTTTAAATGCTTTTGAATCGTATTTGCCACCTGTGTTTATTTTGGAAACACAGTCAATAACCTTTCCCAGGGGAATTCCTCGTCCATAATCCCTAACCTTTACTTTACCATCCTTAATGGAAACGTCAACATTCTTTCCGTTCCCCATTACAAATTCATCGATACAGTTGTCGATAACCTCTTTTACCAGGATATAAATACCATCATCAGCAGCCGAACCATCACCCGTTTTCCCAATGTACATTCCGGGGCGCATACGGATGTGTTCCTTCCAATCGAGGGAACGAATATTCGACTCATTATAGGTTACTTCTTCCGCCATATAACGTGCAAAAAGTTGTGATTAATAAAAATACTTATGAGCCTATAAATTTATACGAAAGGCTAGGTTGGTCCTCGGTTTTCGAGTTCGGTTTTCAACAAGGTTTTTAACCAAAAAATGATTCTGTTTTTTGTCGAACCTTTGGTTAAGCTTGTCGTTTTAGATCAACATCAAAACCAATTCTATACGTTGAATCTAAAATGCATGATATCACCATCTTCAACAATGTATTCCTTTCCTTCAACATGAAGTTTCCCTGCGTCGCGGCAGGCGCTTTCAGAACCCAGTTGAACAAAATCGTCATACTTAATGACTTCGGCGCGTATAAATCCTTTTTCAAAATCAGTATGAATTACTCCTGCGGCTTTAGGAGCAGTCATCCCTTTATGGATTGTCCAGGCCCTAACTTCTTTTACCCCTGCCGTAAAATAGGTTTCCAATTGCAGGAGTTTATAAGCGCTTGCTATAAGTGTATTAACACCGGGTTCTGACAATCCCATTTCTTCCAAAAACATTTGTTTTTCCTCATAAGTATCAAACTCTGAAATATCAGACTCTATTGAGGCACAGAGGTAAATAACCTCACATTTTTCGTCAGCTACCAGTTCTTCGACTTTTTGCGTAAAAGCATTACCCGAAACCGCAGAAGCTTCATCGACATTACACACATATAGAACCGGTTTATTAGTCAGTAGCATCATATCACTTACCAACTCCTTCGCCTTATCATCAAGTTCCAATGAACGGGCTGACTTACCTTGTTCAAGGTGAGACTGATACATTTCTAATACTTCAACCGATTTTTTGAACATTTTATCACCGGTGCGCGCCATTTTCTTGGCCTTTTCTAGGTTCTTCTCAACCGTTTCAAGGTCTTTTAGTTGTAGTTCAGTGTCAATTACATCTTTATCCCTTGCCGGGTCAACCGACCCATCAACATGTACAATGTTACCATCCTCAAAACACCGTAACACATGAATGATGGCATCACACTCTCTAATGTTTCCCAAAAATTGATTTCCAAGCCCTTCTCCCTTACTCGCACCCTTTACCAATCCGGCAATGTCTACTATTTCAACGGTTGTAGGAACAATTTTTTCGGGATTGACATGCTCTGAAAGTGCAGTTAACCGATTGTCCGGAACCGTGATGACACCAACGTTAGGTTCAATGGTACAAAATGGAAAGTTAGCCGATTGTGCTTTAGCGCTACTTAAACAATTAAAAAGAGTTGATTTTCCTACATTTGGAAGTCCAACGATACCACACTTCAAAGCCATTTTCTGGGATTTTAGATAAGTGGGCAAAAGTAGCTGTATCTTGGTATTTAAACTGCTACTAATTCATTATTTAAAAGGTTAGTGCTTCTGAGGTCAAACCCTTTATAATAAATATGGCTAATAGTAGAGCTAAGTGAAGCTATTTTTTGATACATTGGTCACCACAAAATAATTAAGCTTATAAAAAACAATTCTGATGAACAAAATTCTTATTGCAATCATTACAATAATTCTATCTACTAATTTATTTGCTCAACAATCAGAGTTGGACTGGGCTGAAATCCAATGGGGTACTGAAATGAAAGTAGCTCCTGGCATTTTTTGGGGAACTCAACGATTCACCGATGACTTGTATTTGAATGTATGGAGAGATGGAGTTGAACTTCATATCATTAGTACTACTGGAAACATGAATTTAATAAAGCAAAGGGAACTTAAAATTGAACATGCCGCCAGAAAAGGAAAATATTACTTTGAAAGTATCTTCAGGCTTGGGGATAAACTTTGCCTAATGAGTAAAATTAAAGTAAAAAAGGAAGAGAAGTTTTACTATTACGTTCAAACCATAGATCCCAATTCATTAGAAATTGTAGGAGAACCGGTCCAGGTTGGTGAAATGACCTTTTTAAGAAGTTCTTTTAAAGAAATAGAAGATTTTGTTGTTTCTCCTGATTATTCCAAAATGTACTTTGGACACAATAATGGAACACGAGATCTAAAAAAATTCTGGTACGAATTGGAAATTTTCGATGCTGAACTTGAATCCATCTATGCTGACAAGATTGAAATAGAAAACGACGAAGCCCTAAATACGGCCTATATTGATTTTTGGAAAAATGGAGATGTAGCAGTTCTGGCAAAAAGAGTGATTGAAAAGAAAGATCGTGAAAAGGATAAACCTAACTATTATTATACTGCGGCAGTTATGAGAAACGGAGAAGTCCAAAGGTATAAGGTGGACTTGGGTAGTAATTTTATTTCAGGCGCGGGAATTACGTTCGGTAAAAATGGGGACTTGATTATATCAGGATACTACAGCCCAAATGCTGCAAATCGTGTTAATGGGGTTTTCTTCATTCGAGAAGATATAAGTGGAGATGAATTGGGAGAAACCATGTACAAAGAGTTTACCGTCGAAGAAATCATGAAATTTGCATCTGAAAGACAGGAAAAAAAGGCCAAAAAGAAAGAGGATAAAGGACGTGAAATTGAATTAAACGACTATACCATTCATGATTTGTTTGAAACCGATAATGGGGTATTCCTTTTAGCTGAACAATATTGGATGCGTGTTGAGGTTAACCGTTCTTCAAATGGAATGGTAACAACTACGTTCCACTATTACTATATGGATGTAATGGCCCTTAAATTTACTACTGAAGGAGAGGTGGAATGGATGGCACGGGTTCCCAAGTACAACTATTCCAAAAATGATGGTGGACGCTATAGTTCCTTTAACTATGACTACAATTCAAATAGTGTTTATCTATTATACAATGATCATATTGGAAATCACATAGAATATAACCCACGCAGAATTCTTAAAACCCCATGGGGTGGTAAAAAGTCAGTTACTTGTTTAGCTCAAATTGATAATGAAGGAAACATGAAGCGAGGTTACCTTTATAATGTTGCTGAAGAAGCTTTATTTACAAAGGTGAAACAAAGTGCTGCCTTGGATGAAGATACAGGATTTATGATTATTGCTCAGAAAAAGAAGAAATTTAAGCTGGCACGTGTAACAACTAAAGAAGAATAAGCTCCATATAGACAAATACCTTTTTTATTACTTGCATATTCACCATTAAATTGGCATCGTATAAAAAAGTCCATTACATTGATTCTTATCGCATTGGGAATTAACTTAACTTCAATTAGCCAATCCAATAACAATCTAGCGGTGGTAGAATGGGGAGGGTTTATAAAAGTCCCCAAAGGAAAATTTATAAATACTTATGATTTTGGAAACGGATCCTTGGTTCATCTGTGGAAGGATGGCGTTGAAGTAAACTTGCTTAAAACAGATATAAAACTGAATGAAGCTTCAAGAAGTACTGTTTAAATTGAGCATAAGGCTAAAAAAGGGAGATTTTATTATGAAAGGATTTTTAGATTAGGTGATAAAATATTTGTCCTATCTAAAATAAAAGAAGAAAACGAAGAAAAATTCTACTACTATGTTCAAGCTATTGATCCAGAATCTTTGTCTAAGGAAGGAGATCCCAAATTAATAACAAAGATGAATTTTCTAAGAAGCGCTAATAAGGAAACAGAAGACATAGAAGTTTCACCGGATTACTCTAGGCTCTATGTGGGGCATAATAATGGCACTACTGATTTAACCAAATTTTGGTATGAACTAAAAATATTGGACACAGAATTAAACGAAGTCTACACAGACCAAATCGAACTTGAAAATAATGAGGCGCTGAATACCATGGACTTCAAATTCAATGCAAATGGTGATGCTGCTATTGTTGCAAGAAGGGTAAAAGATAGTGAAGATCGTGAGAAAGGAAAGCCTAATGTTTTTTATACTGCTGCCGTCCTGCGTAATGGAGAAGTAACCCGTTATCAATTAGAATTAGGCGGGTATCATACTTCTGATATTCAATTGACATTTGCACCTGATAATGGACTCATTTTAGCAGGTTTTTATAGCACAAAATCTGAAAATGCTGCAAATGGAATTTTCATGGTAAGGGAAGATATTGAAGTTCAAGGATTAATGGATATAAAGCATTACGAATTTACCGTAGATGAGATAACTCGATTCAGTTCAGAAAAAAGCGAAAAACGAGCTAATAAGAAGGAAGAAACAGGCAAAGAGGTTGAGTTTAGAAATTATGATATCCGAAACATAGAGGTTAATGATGAGGCTATTTTTATAGTGAGTGAACAATTCCATATAACTGTGTTAAGCTCCTACTCCGCCTCCGGATCTTCTAATACAACATATCACTATAATTTTATGGATGTGATGGTTATAAAATTAGACTTTGAAGGTAATGTATTGTGGATTTCGCGGGTTCCTAAATATAACTATACATCTACTAGTTCAAGTCCTTATGGATTTGAAGCAATGTTTAATAGGTTAGGAAGTGCGTTTAGTAATCCATGGGGTGGGTATAATGGTATTAACACTTTGCATTTGGATCAAGAGGCCATTAATAACGCTAGTCCATTTAGTTCTTATAATTACACTACGAAGGATGGTAATATCTATATATTGTATAACGATCATTTGAAAAATCATACTGAATATAACCCAAAAAAAATCGTAAAATCAAAGAAAGGTGGTGACAATGCTGTTACCTGTTTAGCAAGAATTGATAACGAAGGTAACTTGAGCAGAAAATATTAATACAATGTTAAAGAAGAGGCCACTTTCACTCAGGTTAGAAGATGTGTACCATTAGATGATGATCCGGGCTTCATTATTCTTGGCCAAAAAAAGAAGACTATTAAATTGGGACGCTGTATTGCTAAATAACTTAAGTACAAAAGAGGCTTCGCCCTCTTTTTTTGTATACTTATCAGCAGTTTTCAACACTGGAACAACGGGCTCTGCAGATATCTTAATTTCGCAAAAAACACAGCTTATTCATGGCAGATATACAGCACTTAGAAAGACTAGCAAGCCAAACCCGAAGAGATATTGTAAGAATGGTGCATGCCGTTAGTTCTGGACACCCGGGAGGTTCTTTAGGCTGTACGGATTTTCTGGTTGCGTTGTATGGAGAAATTCTAAACCACAGCCCTGAAAATTGGGACATGAATGGCGTTGGACAGGATCTTTTCTTTTTATCCAATGGACATATAAGTCCTGTATGGTATTCGGTTCTTGCCCGAAACGGGTATTTCCCGGTAAAGGAATTAGCTACGTTTAGAAAACTGGATACACGACTTCAGGGCCACCCAACTACTCACGAAGGTTTACCTGGCGTAAGAATCGCTTCAGGTAGTTTAGGTCAGGGATTATCTGCTGCCCTGGGTGCTGCTTCAACGAAAAAACTGAACAACGATCCAAACCTGGTATACGTACTTATGGGTGATGGTGAGTTACAAGAAGGCCAGGTATGGGAGGCCGCAATATATGGTGCTGCTAAAAAAGTAGATAACATTATTGGCGTTGTCGATTATAACAGGCGACAAATTGATGGTGACGTTGATGACGTAATGGGCCTCGGTGACCTGAAAGCCAAATGGGAAGCCTTTGGATGGCAGGTACTTGAAATGGAAGGAAATGATATGACCAATGTGCTGAGCAATTTAAAACTGGCAAAGGCGCTTTGCGGTAAAGAAAAACCGGTTATAATTATCATGAAAACAGAAATGGGCAACGGTGTAGACTTTATGATGGGAACCCACAAATGGCACGGGGTTGCGCCCAATGATGAACAGTTGGCACAGGCATTGGAACAGCTTGAAGAAACTCTAGGCGATTACTAGTATTCAATTGTAGTTAATGCTAAGACAAATTCTCGTAGTTCTCTTTTTGCTAAACAGCTTCTTTGCAAGCACCTTTGCGCAGGGAAACGCTGACTTTACAACCCGAATTCTTTTTATTTATGATGCTTCTAATTCAATGAATGGAAGCTGGAATAACGGCAGAAAACACCAGATTGCGAAGAAACTACTTACCCAGACTGTTGATAGCCTTAAAAGCGTCGAAAACCTGCAAATTGCTCTTCGAGTATATGGTCACCAAAAGAACTATCGCCATGGGCAGGATTGCAACGATACCAAACTTGAGGTGCCATTCGCATATAACAATCATGAAAAAGTAAAGACAAAACTTGGTGAAATTACTCCAATGGGTACTACGCCAATTGCTATGACCCTGGAAAAAGCATCTGGTGATTTTACTCCTTGCTCAACCTGTAGGAATATTATAATTCTAATCACTGACGGTGTTGAAGAATGTGGTGGAGACCCCTGTACGATCTCCATGAAATTACAACGCAAGGGAATTATTCTTAAGCCCTTCGTTATTGGTATCGGCTTGGACATGAATTTTAGGAAGTCATTCGAATGCCTGGGTACGTTCTATAATGTAAACAATGAAGCTACATTTAAGAATGTGCTGGGAATTGTAATCTCTCAAGCGCTTAACAAAACAACGGCCCAGGTTAATTTGGTAGATGCTGGCAAAAATCCCTCGGAAACCAATGTTGGAGTTACACTATATGATCACAGTAGCAAGCGGGAAATTTTCAGCTTTGTTCATACCATGAATGCTTATGGAAATCCCGACACTCTTGACCTGGAGGCTTCATTTACCTACGATTTGGTAGCCCATACCATACCACCGGTAAGGAAAGATAGTTTAGTAATGATTCCCGGAAAACACAATATTCTTTCCGTTGACGCTCCGCAAGGCTTTATTTATTTGAAGTCGCCGCGATTTAATTCCAGGGAAGAGATTTTGACCTTAGTAAGAAAACACGGAAGCTTTGAAACCATTAACGTCCAGGCATTAAAAAGTACCGTGAAATATGTCACCGGATTCTACGACCTTGAAGTTTTGACTCACCCCAGACTACGAATTAATGATATTGCTGTAAGTCAAAGCCATACAACCACGGTAAACATCCCCACGCCAGGGCTTTTAACCGTTAATAAGGGCCAGAAGGGAATGGGCGAAATCTACCAGCGAAAAAACGGAAAATTGGAATTAGTAGTTCGCCTTAATGTGAATTTAAGCCGTGAAAGCTACTATATGCTTCCGGGTAAATACATTGTATTGTACCGCCCCAAAGGAGCCAAGAGTTCCATGTTTACCATTGAAAAAGAGATTGAAATTATTGAAGGAAGTTCTGCTTCTTTAAATTTATAAGCGATGACAAAATTCGAAAATACTGGAAATAAAGACACCCGTTCAGGATTTGGAAAAGGACTTTCAGAACTTGGAGAAAAAATGAAAATGTGGTAGCACTTTGTGCTGATTTGACCGGATCGCTTAAAATGAATGACTTTGCAGACAAGTATCCCGACCGTTTTTTTCAAATGGGAATTTCAGAAGCAAACATGATGGGGTTTGCAGCCGGGCTAACCATTGGAGACAAGATTCCGTTTACGGGAACCTTTGCAAATTTCTCTACAGGCAGGGTGTACGATCAAATACGACAAAGTATTGCCTATTCAGGAAAAAACGTAAAAATTTGTGCTTCTCATGCCGGACTAACGCTAGGAGAAGACGGGGCTACCCACCAAATTCTGGAAGATATTGGTATGATGAAGATGCTTCCAGGCATGGTAGTTATTAACCCTTGCGACTTCAACCAAACCAAGGCTGCAACGCTAGCAATTGCCAAACATAAAGGGCCAGTCTACCTTAGGTTTGGAAGGCCTAAAGTGGCAAACTTCACGCCTGAAGATCAAGAATTTGAAATTGGGAAGGCAGTAATGATCAACCCCGGAACGGATGTAACCATTGTTGCGACCGGACATTTGGTCTGGAAAGCGATTGAAGCCGGTGAGGAACTCGAAAAGAAAGGAATAAGCGCAGAAATCATAAACATACATACCATCAAACCAATTGATGAAGATGCGATCCTGGAATCTATTGCTAAAACGGGATGTGTAGTTACAGCTGAAGAGCACCAAGTTTTTGGAGGTTTGGGTGAGTCAGTCGCCGGAGTATTGGCCCGAAAAAACCCGGTACCTCAGGAGTTTGTTGGGGTAAATGATCAATTTGGACAAAGCGGAAAACCGGACGAATTACTGGATAAATATGGTTGTGGCTCAAAAGACATTGTTGGCGCAGTAGATCGCGTATTAAAAAGAAAGAAATAGAAACAAAAAGGCCCCTCAATTGAGAAGCCTTCCCTTTCTTATATTTTCAATTAAATTATCCTTCAGTATCAGCCTCTTCTGTTGACTCTTCTTCGCTTGGAGTAGTCCGTTCCTTTCTTACGTAATCCTTAAGAATTACTCCGCTTGCCATAAAGGAATAAGTAGTTTTTGGCTCTGTAATCGCAGCTATTTCTTCTTCAGACTTGCCGGCATCTTCAGCATAATGCTTGCGCTCTTCAATAGAAACCGTTTCAGCATATGCATTTCCTTGCATAATAGCAAGTGATCCATCCGAATCCTTAGGCATAAAGAATTCATAATCTAAAAACTTAACAAAAACCAGGCTTTCATCTCCAAGATCCACCTTCATCCAGCAACCTTTTTTCTGACAAACTGAAGCAATTTTTCCACTGATTACAATGTCTCTCAACGTATCGGTTGTTTTTAATTGCTCAAAAAACTCGTCTTTCGAAGTGACTTCTTCCACTGTAATTTCAGCACCAAACATACTTGGGCTAACAATTCCTGATTCTCGGGACTCCTCCGTTTCAGTATTTTCTGATGCCTGCTCAACTTCGGTTGCTGCAACTGGTTCGGTATTCGATTCGGAACCACAGGAGGCGAAAATCAAACTAAAAACGATAAATGGAATCAATAAATATTTCATGTCTTTAAAAAATTAGGGTGCAAAATTATCTTTTAAATGAACAATAGGGTGATTATTTACTTAAAATCATGAATTCGGTTCTTCGGTTAAGGCTCCTCCCTGACTCAGAACTATTATCGGCTATTGGCTTTTCATCTCCAAACCCCTTAAAGGTAAGTCGTTGCGAAGCAACACCTTTGTTTTGTAAATAGGTTTTAATTGAGAAAGCACGATCAGTAGATAATGCCAAATTATCAGAACTCGAACCAACGTTATCGGTATGCCCATGAATAGCCACTTTAATGCTGGAGTTCTTAATTAGATATTCTGCAAAATCGTCAAGAATTACCTGGGAACGATCAGAAATCTCCGCTGAATTTGTTTCATAATGGATATCTTCCAGCTTGTAATTGCCCCCTACCTCTTCTTCTTCAATGACTACATCAAGTTGTTGAGCAATTGGTTTGGCAATGGCTTCCGTGGAAACCTCTTCTGCTTCTTCTTCCGGAACATTTACAACCCTGGCGTTGTACGCAACATCGTCTCCTTCCACTTTCATAATCACTTTATCTCCTGGCTTTACCACCATGGCTGCGGCGAACGTTCCATCACTTTCAATTTCAAATTCCGATACTTTTTTGGTACTCATATTCTTAAGTGACACCTTTTTGTTTTCGACCGAAACATTTTCTTGCTTTACATTCCCTTTAACCATTACCACCTGATCGGGTCGTACTTCTTTGTACAAATCGAAACTTAAAATATTGAGAACGGTCCGTTTGTTTTTGAAATGGTTGGAAGCATAGTATGCCTTCTTGCCGTCAGCGCTTACCATAAACCCATGTTCATCTTCGTCTGTATTTATCGGGTATCCTACATTCTTGGGCTCAGACCAGGTGCCATCGTCCTTTTGCCTTGAAAAAAAGACATCGTATGCACCAAAGGTTTGATGGCCCCTGGATGCAAAATAGAGCGATTTTGAGTCCGTGTGAATAAAAGGAGCCTTATCATTTTCGGGAGTATTTATTGGCGGGCCAAGGCTTTTTGCCATGCCCCATTCACCATCGGCATTCATTTCTGACATATAAATATCAATCTTCTCACTTCCCTCCCGGTACGATGCAAAATAGAGATGCTTACCATCTGAACTTAATGAAGGCTGAGATTCCCAACCTCTGGGAGTATTAATATTTGGCCCCAGGTTTTCCGGCTCGGTCCAATGCATTTCTTCCCTATTGGTTGCTTTATTCAGGCCATGAATGTAATTGGATCGATAAATATCGCAATTCTTTCGAATAGTGCCCTTATCATTATAGGGAGTACAAATAGTAAGATACATGTGTCGGTTGTTGAGTGAGAGCGTGACCCCTCCATAATTAATCTTATCATCGATGTTAAATGGTTCTGGCATAGGCTCTCCTTTCTCAAATTTCCCATCAAGCAAACGAGCTATAGAAAACTTTTCGATATAGGTTGGCTGATCCGAACTGATATACGACCCTTTTTTGGCCGGCGCTTCCCATTTTCTTGTAAAAAGTAACAATTCGTTGTCTGGCGATAACAGCGGCAAATATTCCTCTGCCTCATTTGTAGAAACATCTCTAATTACCTGCGGGTCAAACGGCACTGGATGAGCATAACCATCAGCAAAAAACTTGGCTGTTTTATAATCTTCTTCGGTTTGTACCAGGTAGGTTTCATACTTCTTGGAAAATTTAGAACCATCATCGGACTGAAAGTCGAGGAATTTTTCCTGGTACTTCACGGCATTTTCATAGTCATTTCGACCATAATAAATAGCTCCCAAATAATAATACATGTCGGAATGAAATTCCGGGCAAAGGGTTGCTGTTTTTTCAAAGTATTTAATAGCTGCTCCATGCCCTGTCCCCTTATACATGGCGGTTTTTATGGTTTCAATTCCCAATAAGAAATTGGCTTCCGCGAAGTCCTCTTCTTCTTCCAAAGCATCCCGGAGGTAAGCCATCCGCTTCTCCTTGGAATATTTTTTTTTGTCCTTTCCTTTTGTACAAAGGTTTACAGCTTTTTGGCTTACGTCTTCATCACATTCTTCCTGCGAATAAGACGCGAAACACCAAATACTCAATACCAATACAAGTAAAGAATGAATTCTTCTCTTCATAAAATCAACCCTACAAACTCAATCTAGCTACTCAATAATAGAACTACTTCTTAAACAGATTGTTCAATGCTTTTTTAGCCTCTTTTTCCGCTTCTTTTGCAGCTTTCTGTGCCGCTTTTTCGGCTTCCTTTCTTGCGGCTTCTTCTGCTTCTTTCTGCAATCTTGCAGCTTCCTTTCTTATGGAATCCTCAGCTTGTTTCTGCAGCCTTGCTGCTTCATTCCTTATGGAATCCTCAGCCTGCTTTTTCAGTTTTGCTGCTTCTTCTCTTGCAGCCTTTTCTGCATCTTCTTTTAGCTTATTAAGTTCTTCTTTTGCTTTTTCTTTGGTTAGCTTACCATCACCACCACCTCCGCCTAAATCTCCAAAAGAGGGCTTCAGTTTAGGATTATCCGAGGTGCCACCAATTTTAACACTTACTTCAATGGACTCACCCATGCTCATGTTTGCACCAGTAGCACTGTTAATTTGCCCCAATAAACCTTTAGCTAGCTTATTGGCATCACCAAGTGCATCCATTGGAATTTTAGTTTTTACCAAATAATCCAGGGTTAAATCAAATCCATTTGACCCTTCCACAGTAGCCTTGTAATCACCCAACTTAATATCGAAGGGTTGCACATATACCCGCCCATCTCTAAATTCATAGGTAATATTAATGTCCTCAAATTTGGGATCTTTAAGCTTGTCATTCTTTAATACATCAGCCAATTGATTCAAAGCATTTGACTCCTTGATCTGAACTTCATTCGTTTTGAAATGTCCTCCACCCGTAATGGTTTCCATTATAGGTTCCATTTTACCATCAAGGGTGCAAACAAATTTCATATCGGTAGAAAAACGACCTAAGGCATTCTCACCTACAGGAGCCATTTTTTCAACGGTATTAAACGTTGCATAAGTTTTAGGGATATTAAAATCGATCATATCCAAGTTAAAATCAACCGTCGGATTAGTCGGATTGGTGGTTTCATAATATCCGCTCATGGTTAGAGAACCATCAAGCATTTTCATGGCCAGGTTATCCATGCTTAATTTCTCGTTCCTGATGGTGATTTTGCCAATCATGTCGGTAATTTCCATACCATCATAGAGCAATTTCTTGAAATTTGTGTTCATTTCAAAGTCTATGTTACCGGGTATTTCTTCAACACCTGAAGAACTACCTGAAGTATCCGTAGTTGAACTTTCATCTTCCGATTCTACTGCTTCAACCTCTTCTGTTTCTTCACCCCCAGCTAATTCATCTAAATCCATAAAATTGGAATTCAAAGTCAAACTTCCCGACAGCAATGATTCATTAAAATAGTAAGGCAAGAAGTTGGAAACGATACCATTGCCCGATATATCAGTCTTACCCAACTGACAATTCAGTTCAGCCATTTCAATCGACTTTGGAGTAAACTGAAAATCAATTTTATTCACTTTAACCGGATAGGTCAATGAAGAATCCTGGTAAGTGATGCCTTCCATAATCATGGATCCCTTTGCATCAAAGTTTTCATAGTCTTCGGCCTCCAGAGTTGAAACTTTACCCTTCATAGTTATGTCAGCATTGATTTTACCCTCATATTCCTCTCCCGCCTCACTAGGCATTACATCCTTTAAAGTTGATAAATCAATATCGGCCAATAATTGTGCAGCAATATTGGCATCGCTAACGGGTGTAGTTACTTTGGCTTTTAAATCAATGGGATTGCCGGCCAACTCAATATGAAAGTTGCGTAAATCAACAATTGTATTGTCATCGGAACCACCGGGATTTTTCACATTTAGGTCGATATTAATATTCTCTCCCGCCTTGGGTAGGTCTGGATATTGAAAACGACCGTTATCCACTTTTAAATCCAAATTGAAGGCCGGTAAATCATCACCCTTAAGTTGTCCCTTTGCCATACCCGATAAGGCCAGATTGCCGCTGGTTTTTACAGATTCAAAATCTTTCATGTATACTGCAGGAACCAACGAAAGAATACTTTTAAAAGTGCTTTTTTCGGTACCAAAAGTTAAATCCAATTCCGTGGTTTCCTCATCTGGCAACGCTACATAACCATCGAAATGAAGCATCAAATCATTTATTCCAAAGTGATTCTCAATAAAGGTGTATTTAGAGTTAGGCATATCCACTCCAATATCCAGTTTGACATCCAGTCTGGCTTTTTTCAGGTACTTAATCGCTCCCATCTTAACGGTCAGTTCATCAATATTGGTCTGGGTTAAGAAATTAAAAACATCAGCAGTCATATCACCGCTTCCGGTATGAGTCAGGTTAACCACCTTGGCATACATATCTCCAGGCAAATCGGTGTACTCAATATTGATATTCTTTAAATAATACTCATCAATTGCCATCGAAAAAGCCCCATCACCTTCCTCCGGCTCTTCAATTTCTTCAAGCTCTTCTGGTTCCTCTTCACCACTGGCTTTTACAATATCATAATTAGCCAGTGTATCCTTGTTAACCTTAACAATAAAATATGCATCGGCAATACCCAACCTCTTAATTTTCATTTGGTCACCTGATATTACGCTCATAACATCAAGCTTGGTTTCAATGGTTCCTATTTTTGCCAATTGAACACCATCATACACACCCTTTCCTACAACTTCAATGTCATTTATTTCAAGTCCAAAATCCGGAAACGTACTAATTAGGGAAAGGTCAATATCTCCAATCGCAACCGAGGCATTGAGGTTATCGTCCATTGCGTTTTGAATTTCTTCGGCAATTTTTCCTTTGAAAACGATAGGAAGTAAAACAAGCAGCAGAATAATGACAAGGAGTATGCCTCCAATAATTTTTATAACCTTCATAGTTTTAGGCCAATTTTAGTGTTTACACAAATTTCTAAATAATGCGTTACAACGCTAAAAAAAAGAAAGAATTTTAGTTAAATAATTATTATTAGAACGGAGCTAACACTTATTTCTGGTATAAGTTGGTTGATCAACGATAATACGGGCGAATCCCAAATCCAGGTGCCATGAATAGAATTCATTTTTGGTAAATTTGAGCATGGATTTATCTCTATATAAAGTATTTAGCATATGAGTAAACGTAAATCTGTAGAGGACATAATAACAAAATCAGAAAAAACCAGCTTAGCCTGGCTAGAGAATTCTCCGGTCTGTACCAAAATAATTGACAAGGATTTCAATTTGCAGTACATGAGCCATGCCGGAATTTCGGGACTAAAAATTGAAGATGTTGAAGCTTATTATGGCAAACCCTACCCTTTCCACTTTTTTCCTGAATGGTCTAAAAGTTCAATGATCGAAAACCTGGAAAAGGTAAAAAAGGAAGGTAAAGTAATAACCATTGAAATGTCGGCCCTGGATTTAGAAGAAAATGAACTTTGGTTCCATGCTACATTAACCCCGGTTTTTTCTGAAAATGGTGAATTGGACTACATAATGGTAGTCTCTACAGACATAACCAAACGAATAAACATTGAAAAGAAGATTAAAATAAAAAACGATGAAATTAAGGCTCAGAACAAACGGTATGAAGTATTAAATGAGGAACTCAAGCGATCCAATGAACAGCTACGTAAGGCTAAAATTAAAGCGGAAGAATCGGAGAAACTTAAATCTGCTTTTTTGGCGAATATGTCTCATGAAATTCGTACACCCCTAAATTCTATTTTAGGATTTACTAACCTTCTTAAAATTAATAAGACATTGGCTGAAGAGGAAAAAGAACAGTTTTTCAGCTACATAGAATCAGGTGGAAATCGTCTTTTACGGATCATTTCCGATATAGTAGATATTTCAAAACTGAACGCTAAACAACTTTCTATATTGAAAGAAGAATGCGACCTCAATGAACTCATAGACAGCTTAAAAAATCAATTATCCATTCAATTGAATAATAATGAGGTGGAGTTAGCTACTACTAAGGGACTCAGTAATGAAAACAGTACGGTTGTACTTGACCCAATCAGATTGGCTCAAATTCTGTCGAACCTAATTGAAAATGCAGGAAAGTATACCAATCAAGGGAAGATTGAATTTGGTTATCGTGTAGAGAAAAACATGATCAAATTCCATGTGTCGGATACCGGAATAGGGATAAGTAAAAAAGACCAAAAGAAGATCTTCAACCGATTTAGTCAGGTTAATGGATCCAATTCAGGTACCGGTTTGGGATTATCGATTGCAAGCGAATTGACGGTACTAATGAATGGTAACATTTGGGTGGAGTCAGACCTTGGAAAGGGTGCCACTTTTTATTTTACCATTCCATTCAAACCAGCTACAAAAAGCAAGAATGGGGTTAAAAAGGATGTATTCGGACAAGCCAAAAACAATGGATTTACAGTGCTTATTGCAGAAGACGAAAAATTGAATTTTATATACCTGGAAGCACTCCTAAGAGAATACGGATACCGTATCATTCATGCCAAAAATGGAAAAGAAGCGGTAGAGTTGGTCAAAAACAACGATTCCATTGATTTGGTTTTAATGGATACCAGAATGCCCGAAATGGACGGGGTTGAAGCCACAATTGAAATAAGGAAAAGCCTCAAATCGATTCCTATAATTGCACAAACAGCATATGTAGGAGCGGAGGACAAGAAAAAAGCTTTTGAAGCCGGAATTGATGGCTACCTGGAAAAACCAATTACAAAATCAATGATTGATGAGTTGTTGGTGAAGTACGTGACGCAAGAAAGCGTTTAATCCAATCTAATCCTTTTTAGGATGATACTCACCTTCAGATTTAGCCACAATCGTAGAAACAGTTGCATCTCCGGTTACGTTAACGACAGTACGGCACATATCTAAGATCCGGTCCACGGGAAAAATAATCGCAATCCAGGCTGGGTTAAGGCCAACGGATATCAAAACAATCATAAGCATAACCAATCCTGCGCTGGGAACTGCTGCTGACCCAATAGAGGCTAGTGTTGCCGTAAGCACTATAGTCATCTGTTGGGCAAGAGTAAGATCGACCATATGTAGTTGAGCCAAATAAAGTACGGCTATTGTCTGGTACAGACTGGTACCATCCATATTAACCGTAGCACCAATGGGTAACACAAAACTCGATACGTTTTTGTTTACTCCTAAGTTTTCCTCAACACATTCCATGGTTACCGGTAGTGTCGCAGCACTACTGCTGGTAGAAAATGCTAAAAATTGAGCGGGACTTATTTTTCTAAAAAATTCTCCATATCCAATTTTCACAAATAACTTCATAACCAAGGGGTAGAAAACGAAAATCATAAAGGCTAGTCCCAGTAATACTGTCAATGAATAACTACCTAAACTTTTGAATATCTCCAATACTTCATGTGGCGTATCGGCCATTTTAGCAATTACACCGGCCATTAATGCGAACACAAAAAATGGGGCAGCCTGCATAACCAGATCAACCATTTTTAGAAAGACATCATTCATCCCATTAAAGAAGATAATAACTGGTTTTGCTTTTTCACTGGGAACTAATACCAGGGTTATTCCAAAGAATATGGCAAAGAAGATTACCTGCAGCATTAACTTGTTGTTGGATATCGAAATGACGATGTTTTCGGGAACCATGTCCACCAAAAACTTCAATGGTCCAGCCTTTCTTTTATCCTCCACAATGCTCATTTTCTTTTTCACTGTACTCAGATGTTTCTCACTCACTTGATGACCTCCACCTTTTCTATATTCTTCGGTTTCAGCAGCATATTGAGGATCATTAAGGAAATTTTTACCGTCCAATATTTCTATATTACTCTCTGTGGCCCATATTTCGTAACTGATTCTATTCTTAACCCTTTGGTGATCCTCTATGAATTGACCAGGTTGTATAAAATTACCCATGAGCAATCCTAAGGTAACGGCCGCAACAGTGGTAACTAAATAAATCGACAGGGTCTTAGCACCCATTTTTCCCAGACGAGAAATGTCGTTGAGACCTGATATTCCACTAATAATGGAGAACAACACCAAGGGTACAGCAATGAACTTGAGCATGCGTATAAAAATTTGCCCGAAAGGATCAATCCAGTTAATTGTAAACTCATTAAAACCCAGTGCGCTACTTGCAAAAGACCATAGAATTCCAAGAAATAAACCAATTATGATTCGTACGTACAGTGGGAGTTTTGTTTTGCTCATTGTTAAATTTTATTGGACCTTGAAAGTAAATAATGATCAACCAGAATCAGTGATGTCATTGCATCAACTATTGGCACAGCACGTGGAACAACACATGGATCATGCCTACCTTTCCCTTTAAGAATAACGGAATCGCCGTTTTGGTCAATTGTCTTTTGATCTTTAAAAATGGAAGCTACCGGCTTAAACACAACTTGAAAGAAGATGTCGGACCCGTTGCTAATTCCACCCTGAATTCCACCTGAATGGTTGGTTTTGGTTGCAACGGCCTCACTCCCCTTTATAAAGAGGTCATTCATCTCACTCCCTTTCTTTCGGGAAGAAGAAAAACCATCACCAAAGGAGACACCTTTAACCGCATTAATAGAAAAAAGTGCCTTTCCTAAATCCGCATGAAGCTTGTCAAAAACAGGTTCACCCCATCCGGCGGGTACATTTTTAACCACTCCGGAAATTACTCCACCCAGAGAATCCCCTTCTTGCTTCACAGACTCTATGGCCATAACCATCTCGTCTGATACATTTTTATCCGGACATCTAACCGGACTTTTATCAATCAGGTTTAGGTCTACGCTACTATCGTTTGGAATTGCGATATTCCCAACCGAAGAAACATAAGAACTAACCCGTATTTCCAGGGTGTCTAATATTTGCTGAGCAATTGCTCCTGCCACAACCCTGCATGCAGTTTCCCGGGCAGAAGATCGACCTCCACCCCTATAATCCCGAATGCCGTATTTTGCCTGCCAGGTATAATCGGCATGGCTGGGGCGATAGACATCTTTTATCTGCGAATAATCCTTCGGTTTGGTATCCTTATTTTTAATAAGAAATCCTATTGGAGATCCCAAGGTAACTCCCTCAAAAATTCCGGATAGGAATTCTACATTGTCCGATTCTTTGCGTGGGCTTGCAAGGTCTGATTGGCCCGGTTTTCTTCTATCCAACTGGTATTGAATCTTATCCAGATCAATATTTAATCCCGCCGGACAGCCGTCAATTATTCCACCAATGACTTTGCCATGAGACTCTCCAAAAGTGGTGAGACGAAAAAGCTTACCAATAGAATTTCCAGACATTACCGCAAATGTAGATTTATCTGTGACATTTATGGATTGAGGAATAAATTCAGGCCCATTCCAGTTATTTGAAAGAATGCCCGCTAAAGTTAAAATTGTCTAACTCGTTAAATACACCCAACGATTGAGCATTGTAAGCCGTCTAAAACAGTGAACATGGCAGATAAATTGATGAATAGCGAATTATTGGAAGGGGTACTCAAGACCATCCTTGCGTTCGATATCCTTGAGGCAGGACTAAGCTTAAAGGACATTGAAAAGCATCTTATTGAAGCCAAAGCAAACGAGGTAGAGGTTCTGGAGGTACTTGATTTCTTATGTGTACATAAGATTCTGATAAAGGTAGATGACCTCTACATGTTGTATAGCAAGCAGGACGAAACAATGTCCCGGTATAAAAAGCTGAAATTTAACCCATTACAACGTTTTATTTTTAAATCGCTGGAACTTAGCGGTTGGGTTGAAGGGGTTTTTGCACTTGAAAGACCTGGAGCAACACCACTCGTAATATTCAAGTTTTATAAGGAAATTCACCGAAGCAAAAAGGAAAAAATATGTACCTGGGTTTCAAACCTCTTGAATATTAGGGTTTTTCACGCCGGCATTATACCTAAATCAGACAGAAATGCATTGGCAGCAAGCTTGTTGATTAGGCTTAAGCCTGTAATCAACGGTACTGCACTGGAAACATTTTGGAATAGAAATTCCTGGATTTTTGATTATTGTAATAATAGTTCTATGGACTATGATGTACTAATTACCAATTCTCGGGTAAGAAGTGATTCGGGAAAAAATCAAAGCCGGGTAAGTGCATTCAAGAATGTAGGGGTCTTCAATATATCTTCTTATTTCAGGCACTTAAATTCAAAGACGGAATTCGAAAGAGAATACGCCAATCGACTGTTGTACGCGAGCCAATGGATAATGCCAAGAATCAGGCATCAAATTAAGCGAAACAGAATCGTTTAGTTCACTAAATAATTCATTCACTTTCTTTCTTTCAAAACAATAATTTTGAATCCGTAACGTATTTACCTTTTTATTGACAATTTGAGAGTTCACTTCATCGTTATTTTATTGGTTTCCGCCTTCAGCGGACTTAGTCAAATAGGTGGCAATTCTGCCTATTCGTTTCTAAACATTCCTATCTCTGCTAGAAGCTCATCCCTTGGCGGTTCATCAATAGGGTTCAAAGACAATGACATTAACCTGGTTCAGGACAATCCTTCCAATTTAGACACTACACTTCATAATAATTTGTCTATTAATTATATCAATTATGTCTCCGACATTAATGCCGGAACTTTTTATTATGCCCATAGAATAAAAAAGGGTGCGTTGGGAGTAGGAATTCAATTTTTGGGCTATGGCAATTTTGAAAAACGAGAAGCTAACGGAGATAAGACTGGTGAGTTCAAAGCAGGAGATTATGCCCTAAATATAGGATATGGGCGATCATTTAAATCCGTTTGGTCCGCCGGTGCCAATATCAAACTGATTTATTCCAATTACTATGAGTACTTTTCATCGGCTGTGGCCCTGGATTTAGGTGGTGGATACAAAGGAAAAAAGGGGCTATTCACGGCAGGAATCGTGCTTAAAAACCTGGGTACAAGCTTAAGGAAGAATCAAGCTGGAGAACTGGAATCACTACCATTTGAAATTAATATGGGAATATCTCAACGAGTCCCTAATTCACCCTTTCGGTTCCATTTGCAATACCATCATCTACAAAAATGGGATTTGGGCTCAGATGATCCGAACTATCAAGGAGGAGTTAAAACCAATGTAAAAACAGGCGAAACATCAAGGAAGAAGTTTACGGTTGACAACTTCATGAGGCATTTTATATTGGGTACTGACTTAGTTTTCGGTGAAAATTTCTTCCTCACTGTAGCCTACAACTTTAGGAGGAGAACGGAATTAGCCTTTAGCCAGCGTAAAGGTTTATCTGGTTTTTCGTTAGGAGCAGGAATTAAAATAAAACGCCTTCGCTTCAATTATTCCTATGCTCAATATACGCTTAGTGGTGGTTCCAGTCACATTGGCATTTCTACGAATTTGAGTGAATATTTTACTAAGAAGTAAGTAATCCATGAGTAAAATAAATATTGCCATTGATGGATATTCTTCCTGCGGCAAAAGTACCCTTGCAAAACGACTTGCTCAATCCCTTTCTTATGTATTTATAGACACTGGTGCCATGTACAGAGCGGTAACCTTATTTGCTCTTCAAAATGGATATTTCAATAACAAGTTAAGTGTTGATTCCTTGATCTTTGATTTAAACAAGGTCAATATTTCCTTTCAATACAACGCTGAAAGACAAGCTTCTGACGTTATTTTAAACGGGGTAAACGTGGAAAACGAAATCCGAACGATGGAAGTCTCCAATCATGTAAGTGAAATTGCTGAGGTTAAAGAAGTCCGCAAAAAACTGGTAGCCTTACAGCAGGAAATGGGAAGACAAAAAGGTGTTGTTATGGATGGCAGGGACATTGGTACAGTGGTTTTTCCAAAAGCTGAACTGAAAATATTTATGACAGCAGACGACGAGGTTCGGGCAATGAGGAGATTCGATGAACTTCGGCAAGAGGGAGATTCAATCTCTCTGGCCGAGGTGAGAGAAAACCTTAAAAAAAGAGATCATATAGATACGCATCGAAAAGAAGACCCACTGCGACAAGCAGAAGATGCGATAGTATTAGACAATTCTAATTTGAACCAGGAACAACAATTTGAGTTGGCACTGCGCTGGGCGAATGAACGCATGTAAAAACTATCGATTATGAAAAAACTCATTGTAATCCTTACTATTTTTTGCTCAACCTTCATACTTGTTGAAGGAAATGCCCAGACCAATTCCGAACTTTTGTCTAAACCATACATAGAAGTTACCGGTACACATGAGATGCAAATCGTACCCGATGAAATCTACGTTGAAATAACCATTCAGGAGCGAGTGGAAGGAAAAACAAAAATTACCATTGAAGAGCAACTCGAAGAACTCAAAAAAGGAATTTCAGAGCTTGGCATCGATTTAAAAAACCTGAACCTTTCCAATTCCCAATCGAACTACATTAAAATAAAATGGGGTAAAAAGGATGTGTTGAACCGTTCTGAATTTGTAGTGAAGCTTAAAACCGCTGAAGAAACAGGTAAGGTATTTATGTTATTGGATAAACTCGATCTGCAAAATGCACGTATTCTAAAGGTAGATCACTCCGAAAAAGTAGAACTACAAAAACAAGCGCGTATTCTTGCGATAAAAGCTGCGAAAGACAAAGCCAATTACCTACTAGAAGCAATTGGACAAAAACCAGGAAAGGCTATATTGGTTAAGGAACACAAATACTCTGATTATATGGAAAATACAAATGGAATATACAGCAGAGTTGCCGGAGTCGCGCAAAGTACCTATTCGATCGAGCGAAAAGACAAAACCAAAGAAATCGGTTTTAAGAAAATCACCCTGCGATCTTCTATGTACGTAATTTTCGAAATTGAACAATAAAATAACGTGTTTCGGATTAAGCTGAAAATGCGTGTAAAAGTTCTTTCATTACTTACTTATTGCTTAATTGCGTCTCAGGTATTTGCCCATAGTAATACCGAAACCATACACGTATTTGTGGCTTTATGCGATAACCAAAACCAGGGAATTGTACCCGTACCTGCATCTTTAGGCAACGGCCAGGACCCAAAATCGAATTTATACTGAGGAGCTGCTTATGGGGTAAAATCTTTTTTAAAGTACAAAGCTACTGACTGGGTTTATCAAAAGCAATTGCCTAGTCCTAAACCCATGATTCTGGAGCGTATCCTCTTTAAACATGCCACCAAAAATGTTTATCTGTTGGCTGATGCGTATGACGGTGCGAATATCAAAAATTGCATTGAAGATTTTCTTTTGGCCTCTAACGGGCAAAACCCCGAAACGGCACTTCATGGCAAGACCCTGTTGAAGTTTGGAGGAAATTCGAATTTAATTGCCTATTGCGGACACAATGGTTTAATGGAATTCAGTGTCGATCTGAAGTATGTGCAACCCAAATCGAAAAAAGAAGTAATTATATTGGCTTGCTATAGTAAAGAGTATTTTCAGAAAGAACTGAAGGCCAACCAATCAGAACCACTCGTTTGGACAACTCATTTAATGGCACCTGAAACCTACACCCTTAAAGCGGCCATTGACGGTTGGTTAAACAACGAAACCAATTTACAGATAGAAGAACGAGCCGCACAAGCTTACCATAAATATCAGAAATGTGGAATAAAAGGCGCTCGCCAACTGATCACAACTGGCTTCTGAAATAACATTCAAACATTTTAGATTTAATAGAGATGGTTACGATAATTTAGCCTTTCCCAAAAAGCGAATCAACAAATTCAGTTCTATTAAACACCTGAAGATCATTAATTCCCTCACCTATTCCAATATACTTTACCGGAATTTTAAATTGATCTGAAATACCGATTACAACACCACCTTTTGCGGTTCCGTCTAGTTTGGTAAGCGCCAACGCGTTCACCTTAGTTGCCTTGGTAAATTGCTTGGCCTGTTCAATTGCATTCTGGCCAGTTGAAGCATCCAAAACCAATAGGATTTCATGAGGTGCTCCAGGAACTACCTTATCCATGACATTCCTAATCTTGGATAGTTCATTCATCAAGTTTACCTTGTTGTGTAACCTACCAGCAGTATCAACAATTACCACATCTGCATTTTTTGCCTTAGCACTTTCCAAGGCATCGTAAGCTACCGATGCGGGATCTGTACCCATACCCTGGCTTACAACTGGCACCCCTACTCTTTCTCCCCAGATTTTTATCTGATCAACTGCAGCTGCCCTAAAAGTATCACTTGCACCAAGCACAACCTGTTTACCAGCCTGTTTAAACTGGTAGGCAAGTTTTCCAATGGTAGTAGTTTTACCTACTCCATTAACCCCAACAACCATAATTACATAGGGTCTCTTGTCTTCGGGCAAGGTAAATTCGGTACTGACTTTATTCTCACTTTCTTCTAATAAAGCAACAATTTCTTCCCGCAGAATCTTATTCAGTTCTGAGGTGCCTAAGTACTTATCCTGAGAAACCCTTTCTTCGATTCGATCAATAATCTTAAGGGTGGTATCTACTCCAACGTCAGAGGTAACCAGAATTTCTTCAAGGTCGTCCAATACAACGTCATCGACCTTGGATTTACCTGCAACGGCACGCGAAAGTTTTGAAAAAATCCCTTCTTTGGTTTTTTCCAATCCTTTGTTTAAATCTTCCTTTTTCTTTTTATTGAATAGTCCGAAAAGTGCCATGGTGTTAACTTAAAACTGTAATGCAAAAAAAAAGCTCCTCTCTGTTAGAAAGAAGCTTTTTACAGTTAATCTATTTTAAATTACTTGGCAAAGAATTCTTTTACCTTGTCTTTAGGCATAATTTCTTCTTTGAAATAATAAGAACCTGTTTTTTCAGATTTTATCATTTTCACTGCCTTTGTAAAGTCCTTAGCTCCTTTTTTCTGCAATCCTGCAACTACCTTCTTAGCCATCTTAAAATGCTTTTATAGTATTCTTACTTGATTTCTTTATGAACGGTATACTTCTTCAAAACCGGATTATATTTTTTCAATTCAATTCGGTCTGGAGTATTCTTTCTGTTCTTAGTAGTAATGTATCTTGACGTTCCCGCTACACCACTGGTTTTATGTTCAGTACATTCTAAAATTACCTGTACTCTATTTCCTTTCTTTGCCATCTCTCAGCTTATTATTATCCCTCTAAAAACGGTCTGCAAAATTAGAAAAATATTCCAATGAATTGGCTAATTCTCTAAAATGATTTTTTCTATCTCCAACATCTTGTTTTCAGTGTATCTGCCAGAGGTTGTATGAACAATCTTCCCAGTCGCATCCAGTAGAAAAAGATAGGTTTTAGCTGGGTCCTTAAGTTTTAGTTTTTCTTCATAAAGCTTTAAATCTCCTTTGTAAAACAGAACGTATGGAAAAAAATCAGGGTCACTCTTAGCCTTCATCCTCTTCATCACGTTGTCCATAGCCGATTTTTTTGTTCCTACAAACATGGGGACGAAGTATAGATTAATATCATACAATTCGTCCATCATGCCGGTCTTCGCAACGAACTTACTCCAGGCTGGGTTTACCCAGGATTCGAAGCTTTCTTGGGCCTTCTTGCTCCAGGACATTCCAATTAAGGTGTATTTACCTTCGGTTGATTCGGGCAGATCAACTGCTTTTCCATTAACCAATTGACCAATTAACATGGGAAATTTATCACCAACCTGAGCAGTTGAGAATAAGGTAAGTAATAATAAGAGCGAAGTACAAACGAGTTTAATCATGGTGTTACGCAAATGATTCTTCCTGATTTGAAACTGCTACTCTACCCGGATAAACATTTAAAGCTGCGGTTAACACTTCAATTGCTTTAACCAAATCATCCTTATTTAATACATAAGCCAAGCGAACCTGATTTCTACCTTGCTCACCGTTCGAATAGAACCCGGAAGCAGGTGCCATCATTACCGTTTGCCCTTCATAATCAAAGTCTTCCAGTATCCACTGACAAAAAGCGTCAGCATCATCAACAGGAAGTTGGGCAATTGCGTAAAAAGCCCCTTTTGGTTTGGGGCAAATTACTCCTTCTATGGCATTAAGCCCTTCAATCATTAGGTCCCTTCGTTCAACATATTCCTCAATCACCTCGTCAAAATAAGATTGCGGCGTATTAAGTGCTTCTTCAGAGGCAATTTGTCCAAAAGTGGGAGGACTCAACCTGGCCTGTGCAAACTTCAATACGGTATCTAACACTTCGGTATTCTTAGTAACCAAGGCTCCTATACGCGCACCGCACATGCTGTACCGTTTGGAAACAGAGTCTATCATTATTGCATTTTGTTCCAACCCTTTTAAGTTCATGACCGAAAAATGCTCTGCCTGATCGTAGCAAAATTCACGGTATACCTCATCCGCAAACAGGTACAAATCATGCTTTAGAACAATATCACGCAATTTCTGCAATTCTTCTTTTGAATAAAGATATCCTGAAGGATTGCCTGGGTTACAGATTAAAATCCCCCTGGTTTTTGGTGTAATTAGTTTTTCGAATTCCTCCATTGGAGGCAGTGCAAAACCGTCTTCAATTTTTGATTGAACAGGGACAACTTTAACTCCGGCTCCAACCGAAAACCCGTTGTAATTGGCATAAAACGGTTCCGGAATTATTACTTCATCTCCTTCGTCAAAACAACTCATAAACCCAAACAACAAAGCTTCTGAGCCTCCTGTGGTAACTACAACATGGGTATGGTCAATATTGATATCCACACCACGGTAATATTCTGCAAGTCCTTTTCGGTATGTTTCAAATCCAGCGGAATGTGAATATTCCACTACCTTAAGGTCGATATTTCGCATTTTCTCCATTACGTTGTCCGGAGTTTTAATATCTGGCTGACCAATGTTCAGGTAATAAACCTTTTTTCCTTTCTTTACTGCTGCTTCTGCAAAAGGAACTAACTTCCTGATTGGAGAAGCTGGCATGTTTTTTCCTTTACTCGAAATTTTTGGCATGAGTTTTATTTTAATAAGGTTTGCAAAAGTACTCGATTTGATGAAGAATTTATTGAACAAATTAGCTCCAATTAAAAAGGGAGGGCACCCCAAATTAGCAACTTCGTTAGCAATTAAAGTTGTACCTGCTGTTTGTCTTTTTCTTACAATACTCCTGACTAATTCGGTTGCTCAACCCATTAAATCACCTTACCAGGTAGTACCTGAACTTTACCCAAACAAGGTTGTTCGCGTTGCTTTTCATTTTATTCACAAGTACTCCACCACCGACTCAACAAATATTCCTGACAACCGTTTAGGGAAAACCTGGTGGAATAAGAGGGTTGATTCAATCAATTATTACCTGGCACATCCCGTTACACCTAACTATCCCCATCACAAATCTTTTGCAAACGATATAAAGTTTCGAATTGAAAACGTAGGAGTATATCATCACGTTGACTCAAACTATTGGGAAGGAGCAGGCATCCATCAGTTTTACAATCGTTTTGTTATTGAAAATCCCAATTTTTCCACTTTTGAAAAAGACAGCGTATTGCACAGTTTTTATTACGGTGATGATATTTGGGGAGGTATGTCAAGTGGAATTCCCAGTCGGGTGGGCATGCGATTTAAAGGGAGGTACAAAGAGTTCAGCATTTGGACCAACTGGTCTCCAATGGAACATTATCGGAGCGATTACAATTATATCCATGAATTATTGCATTGCTTTGGTCTACGACACAACTTTAAGAATAGCTCTGAGGGTACAGAATGTTCGGGATGTGACGCTGAAATTGCTAACCATTGTTTTGATATGGCCCAGAAACCATACGCAGCCAACAACTACATGTCTAAAGGTCAAAATGCAAAACCAGGTGGACATTCTGTTACCAATTGCCAGTTGCAACGAATTCTTTATTACGGCTGGGGCTTATACCCAAGAATATTGGGAACAAAAAAAGACGTAAGTATGTTAACCTATCCAGTTGATAAAAATTACAACGCCATTATTTCAGATAGCGTAATTCTGGATTACGACTTTAAGGCATTTGGGAACATTAAAATTAATGCTCATAGTACGTTTATTCTAAGATCAGAACTTCAACTACCTCCAGGAGCAAAAATCCACGTAAAGAAAGGCGCTACACTGATCATTGATGGTGGAACCCTTGTTACTCGTGAGCCTGAAGGAGTAACATTGTCCAAAGGAAACGCATGGCATTTCTGGAAACCAAAGTATAAGAGAACTAAAGGTGGAAAGGTTCTGATCGAAAATGGCGGAAAAATAGAATCTGTAATAAACTAGGCAAAAAAAATCCAATTCCGTAGAACGGAATTGGATTTTACTCAACTATTTTTAGAAGCTTACATAGCAAGCTTAATCGTTACATTCAATTCAACATCATCACCTATAACCATGTCCTTCATGGTCATTTGGTATGAAAGTCCATAGGTCTGGCGATTGAAAACCAATTTACCAGTTGCAGTTGCTGTTTCTTTACTCAATACCACATCAGTAAGAGTTTCGGAATTAGTAACCCCTTTAATTGTTAAATCCCCGGTTATGGTAGCCCCTTCAATGTCAACATTTGTAATAACAAACTGTGCTGTAGGATAAGTTGCTATATCGAAGAAATCGGGAGATGATAAATGGCCTACTAATTTTTCCTTGGTTCCATCCTCCGAAAAATTATCGTCTGTGGGTGCAATCGTACTCAAATCCACTGTAAACGATCCACCTGATAGAACATCATTCTCCATGGATACAACACCCTCAGAAATATTTACCGTTCCTGTATGTGTATACATTCCCACCATGGTGCCATTCCATTCGACGGAACTATTTGCTGCATCAACCGCTGCTTCTGCAGGTGCCGACGTACCTTCATCCAACAAATCTTCGGCAGACATTTCTGCCTCAGGTTCTACTGTTTTTGGAGCTTCTCCTCCTCCACAGGATGCTAAAAACATTCCTGTGACCATTGCTGTAGCTAAAATTGATACCCTTTTCATCTCTATAATTTTTATGTATTTAGTTAACGAATGTATAACAAGCTTTCAACATTTAAAACAGTAATTTATGAAATTGCCAAAATTGCACCATGTAAGACAAATTATCTGAATAATTTAAGACCTAACATTCTGCTCTTTCTTTCGTAGAAGCAAACTCAACTCATTAACTTAATGGTTATGGAAGGTATTAGACAGAAGAAGTTTAATCATCTATTTAAAGTTTTTGATGCGGATAACAATGGTTATTTAGATATGACCGACGTAGTTATATTAATGGATCGCTTTAATAGAGAATTTAACTGGGTAAGAGGTGGCAGTTCGGATACACAATTCAGAGGAGCATTTTTAAAGATTTGGACCAAAATGTTTCGCGAAGCGGATGTAAACAACGATCATAAAGTGAGTAAAGAAGAGTTCCTGAATTATTACGAAAAAGTAACCTCAAGTGACCGACAATTTTACGCTTATCTCAAACCATTTCTTGATGATCTTTTTCCAGCAATTGATCAGAACAACGATGGTTTGCTAAGCAAGGAATCGTATTGTGCTTTTTACCGGGCCTGCAACAATTCAGACGATGAAGCCCAAAAGGCCTTTGATACCATAGACACTAATAAGGATGGTGTTGTATCGCATTTGGAATTTTATTCCATGTTCTACCAATTTCACATGAGTGATAACCCAAGGCACCCAAGCCGAAATTTTTTTGGAAAGTGTGCTTAGCCTCAACTAACGCTGAAGAATTTCTCCTCCAGTTGGTTTAAATGCATTTAAAGTAGTCGAAGGTTTCCTGACAATCCTTGCATTTATAAACTGCCTTACAAGCGGTAGACCCAAACTGGCTCAACAATTCTGTTGCACTGGAATTGCATTGGGGGCAGTTAACCGCTTTTGGTCCGGAATCAAATAATACTCCTTTGTCCTGAGACCCTTTTTGCGGAGGTGCAATTCCATACCTACGAAGTTTCTCCCTGGCAACATTGGTCATCCAATCGGTAGTCCAGGCGGGGGAAAAAACCATCTTGACTTCAACAGTAGGGAACCCTTTACTTTCGAGTGTAGAAACAATATCATCTTCGAATTGCTTCATGGCAGGACAACCTGAATAGGTGGGGGTTATTATTACCTGAGTTTTGTTTTCTTCAAGCAATACGTCTCTAACGACTCCCAATTCTACTACCGAAATAACAGGTATTTCGGGATCAGGAATGGTCTCCAATACTTCCCAGATGGCTTCTGTATTTTCTCGAATAACCGGTACCTGGGCTGCTTCCATACAATTACAAGCTTAAATCAGCATTACCATTTTGCATCGGGGTAAGCCCTTGGTAAGGATTGAAATACCGACAAAATATGTCCCAGGTATTCACTATGCCTTCCTGATCTTCCACCGGTTGCTTTCCACCCCCCTGCCGGAGTGCCTAAGGTGGCTCTTTCAATTACTTCATTGACAGAAGCATAAAAGTCGTCAGCAATAGTTGCGGTATCGGTAATAATTCCCATGTCTATTAACTTTTCGTCGACTTCATCCTTTTCAAAAAGCTCGTGATGATAGCTCCAGATATCGTTTAAAGCATCCTGAATCTTCCATTTGGACTCTTCTGTTCCGTCTCCTAAACGAACCACCCATTCGCACGCATGCCGCATATGATAGGTTGTTTCCTTCAACGATTTTGCCGCAAAGGCAGCTAAACTCTCGTCAGGACTTTTACTTAACTCCTTAAATAGGTGATAATAAAAAACCGAAAATATCATTTGCCGAGCCATAGTGTTACCAAAATGACCATTGGGCTGTTCGGTTAACAACGCACATTGAAATTCGTGTTCGGGACGCAGATAAGCTAAATCATCCTCACTTCTTCCCTTTCCTTCCAATTCCGCTGCGTATGTATAAATGATTCTTGTTTGGCCGAATAAATCCAAAGAAATATTGGTCATAGCAATATCCTCCTCCAAAATAGGCCCATTTGAACACAACTCACTCAAGCGATGCCCCATAATCATAGCATCATCGCCCAAACGCAAACAATATTGAATTAATGCATCTTTAACTTCCATAGTTCTTAAATATTTTTAGCTCCCTCGGGCATTACATAATGCGTAGGTTGTCTGTAGATCTTATCATTCGACGGATCGAAAAACGAACCTGAATCATCAGGGTTTGAAGCTACAATAGAATCCGTTGGAACTACCCATAACGATGTACCCTCCATTCTTCGGGTATACAAATCACGAGCATTTTGAAGGGCCATTTCGGAGTCAGCAGCATGAACACTACCGGCATGTTTAAAAGGCAAGCCTGTTTTACTTTGAATGAAAACTTCCCATTGGGGAAACTGATTATCTGAACTCATAATATTATCGTTTATGCTACTTTACTTTTTTCTAATTGTTTTTTGGCATAGGCATTTGCCGCCTCTCTCACCCAGGCACCTTCATCGTGAGCCCTTTTGTGGTGAGTTAGCCTTTGATTGTTGCAAGGTCCGTTGCCCTTAACCACATTATAAAACTCTTCCCAGTTTATTTCACCTGAATCGTAGTGTCCTGTTTCCTCGTTCCATTTCAAATCCGGATCGGGAATGGTGAGGCCAATTACCTCTGCCTGCTGAACTGTTTTATCAATAAACTTTTGACGCAACTCGTCATTGGTCTCACGCTTAATCTTCCATTTAAGGGCGTTTCCACTTCGAGGTGAATCCGCATCGTGTGGTCCAAACATCATAAGTGATGGCCACCAAAGTCGATTTAGTGCATCTTGCGCCATTGCTTTTTGTTCGGGAGTTCCCTTAGCCATATCCGCCATAATTTCGTAGCCCTGACGTTGATGGAAGCTTTCTTCTTTACAAATTCGAACCATTCCGCGACTATATGGCCCGTAAGAGGTTCTTTGAAGCGAAACCTGATTAACAATTGCTGCACCATCAACCAACCAGCCAACAGCACCTATATCAGCCCAATTTAGTGTAGGGTAATTAAATATCGACGAATACTTGGCTTTGCCACCGTGCAACTGCTCTAACAGTTCGTCCCTTGTTATTCCCAACGTTTCCGCTGCTGAATAAAGATAAAGTCCATGTCCTGCTTCATCTTGAATTTTAGCAAGTAAAACCACCTTGGCCCTCAAACTCGGAGCGCGGGTTATGTAATTTCCTTCCGGTTGCATCCCAACAACTTCCGAATGCGCATGCTGAGAAATTTGTCTAATTAAATGCTTGCGATAATCTTCCGGCATCCAATCCCTTGGCTCAATTTTTTCTTCTCGATCAATTTTAGCCTGAAATGCCTCTAATCTTTTGTCATCATCCATAAGATCCCAATATTTTTAAGGATTACAATTTTAACCATTTTATCCGCTGATTTTTATGTTCTAAATAGGCTTTTCTAATGATATTAGTCAATTCCATTTTAAATTAGAATGTTAAGTCCTAAATTAGATATTCCAGTAGAAGACAAAGACTATCTTTGCAGCCTCAAAAAATGGTTCAAAATAGCACTATGTTCTACAACTTAACAATAAGCAAAATTCAAAGAACAACCAAGGACTCTATCGCTGTATCGTTTAGCATACCCGAAAACTTGAAAGAAATTTTTAAATACAAACAAGGGCAATACCTGGCGTTTAGAAAGGCCTTTGATGGTGGAGAAGTTCGACGATCTTACTCCCTATGCAGCAGCCCTGTTGTGGATAATGAACTTCAGGTTGCGATTAAAGTTGTGGAAGGAGGTTTGTTTTCAACCTGGGCCAATAATGAATTGAAAGTTGGAGATGTACTGGAAACACTTGCCCCGGCAGGCAATTTTTATACTGAAATAGAAGAAGGGCAAAAGAAAAAATATGTTCTTTTTGGAGCCGGAAGTGGTATTACTCCTTTAATGTCAATCATCAAAACGGCTCTGGCTGTCGAAAAAGAGTCTGAAGTTGTGTTGGTGTACGGAAATAAGGATGAGAGTTCAATCATTTTTAATGATGAACTAAAGGTACTTGAAGATCAATATGGTGATCGATTTACCAGATTCGATGTATTAAGTCGGGTTGATGGAAGGAACCCCATGCTGAGCGGCCGAGTAGACAACAACAAGTGTGAAGCTATTAACGGCAACACCTCAATCTTTGATGGTAACGAGTATTTCTTATGTGGACCGGAAGGAATGATTAACGAAGTTTCTGAGTTACTTAAATCCAAAGGTATTGATAAATCAAACATTCATTTTGAATTATTTATTGCTCCGGTAGCACCAAGTGTTAAAACAGAAGATCCAAATCAGGAGATTACTTCCAGCCTCACCGTGATTATGGATGATGAGGAATTTGAAATTAACCTTTCAAGCAAGGGCGATACCATTCTTGATGCAGCTATGGATGCCGGAGCGGACGTACCTTTTTCGTGCAAAGGTGCTGTATGTTGTACCTGTAAGGCAAAAGTGACAGAAGGATCTGCCCGAATGGAAATGAATTACGCCCTGGGTGATGACGAAGTTGAAGAAGGCTACATACTAACTTGCCAGGCACACCCTACCAGTGAGAAGTGCGTTGTTGATTACGACGTAGTTTAAGGAGTTCTAAAACTTCGGGCAGGGAATCATCAACCTGCTTCGTCTCCTGCGCTGTCTCTGGCTTTTTCTTGAAGCCATTTCCAGCGATACGGAAATTTCATGTGCCCCCCCGGAGGTTGCTGCAGTTAGCTTTGAAACAGTCAGGTCATAGGAATAGCCTAATGTAAAACCATTCTTACTGTAGCCAACTAAAACAATAATCGCATCGTTATTCGGCAAGTTGGCTTCTATATTCTTAACGGGTAAGCCCCTATACCAAAGTCCAAACAAGATGGGTGAATAACTAAAATATCCCCCAAAATCGAGTTGATCTCTTTTCCCCTGGTGTTTGTAGTTGGCCGTTAGTGTAAATGCACTAACCAAACGTTTTTTGATATCCTTTTTGATGGGAAACTTGTATCCTCCATGTACGGAGTATTTCATATCGAGTTTTATTCCATTGCCCATTAAAGCTATGTCGGGTTTATTCAGGTGGTGAATGGAAAAACCAACCCAGTAATATTTTCCATAGCCAATGGCTCCGGCATTAAGGTCCAGGTAATACCTCGATTTGTCGTTAAAGTCTTGCTGTGCAGCTGAAGTTGTAGCCCCGGTTTGCAATTGGTCGTTAAATACCAGTTCATTAAAGTCTATGCTTCTATTTCCCAAACCAAATTGTAATCCTGGTTTAATACTGAACTTACGAGTCATTCTGATACGATAAGCATAACTCAACAATACAGCTGTTGTTCTTAGAGCTCCTTGTCCAGCCCGATCGTGGATAAATTGCAAACCAATACCAGAATTGAAGTTTTCAAAATTGTGTTCATAACCAAAAGCATAGGTATTGAATCCTATGGAATTCGGAACGGCCGACCACTGATTCCTGTAGTTACCCGTTATTCTACTTTGAACAGTGTTTCCGGTAAAAGCCGGATTCATCAGCATTGGAGTAGCGTAGAACTGCGAAAACTGAAAGTCCTGCGAATACATCGTTAAGACCATGACCTGCACGTAAACCAGCAATATGACTCTTTTCAAACTCATTTCAGCAACGTAATTTCTCCGGCTTCTTCAAATCGTTGCCCGTTTACATACTTACCGGTTGCTTTCCATACATATACATCCTGGGGACACATGTTAGAAGAATTACGATAGTAACCATCCCAACCCTGGCTGATATCCTTGGTTGTAAATACCATTTCTCCCCATCGATTAAATACAAGGAGCTCATAGTCCACAACCCCCTCTGATATGGGGAAGAAAATATCATTATCTATTGAATTGGGATCGTAAAAACCTCCTGTTGGTCCGCCTTGATTTGGTGTAAAGGCTGTAGGATACTTAATGGACCCGGAACTTATAGCTTCAACTGCATTTTCAATTTGATGTGTGTCGGAACAACCATATTGATTATCGGCAACAAGCCTTACGGTATATGTTCCGGCAGCCTGGTAATAATACTCTGGATTCTCTTCGGTGGAAGTGCCCCCATCTCCAAAATCCCATATCCAGGACTCCGATGACTGACTCAGATTATAAAACAACGTTGACTGTCTTGGAACAGATACCTTTTTAGGTCTATAATCGAAAAGGGCAATTGCATTCTCATGAACAACCACACTATCAACTTTAAACTCATTGACAATTCCATTATCGTATCCAACCACCGTTAAACTTATGGTATAAGTTCCCGGGTTATAATAGGTATATGGAGGAGGGTCTTGTAACTTGCTGGTTCCACCATCGCCAAAATTCCAGAGAAAGTCTTTTCCGTAAATCGTATTATTCTTAATATCTACCGTTAGTGGTCTACAACCAGCACCACTAGCATTATAACTTACAACAGCAGTTGGAGGTTCTATGGTTATTTTTTGAATTGCGGTATCGCGACACTTAGCAGTAAATGCTTGAAGGATTACATCAAACTCACCCCAGGTGGAATACTTATGCGAACCAGGATCACGAACATTAGAAGTGCTGGTATCTCCAAACTCCCACAAATAACCCCAGGGACCCCTATTGCCAGTATTAGCAAAGCTAACAGTAGAGTTAGGAAATTTCTGAACAAAAGGTGTAGGAACAAATGCAGCAATGGGTTGTGGGTAAACCGTTATGGATTTAGTAATACTGTCGGAACATCCATATACTGAACTAACCAGCAGTTTTACATCAAATACTTTGTCGACCGTATCCGGATTGGAGAAGGTATTGACAGGGTCACTAATTCTATCCGTATTTCCGTCTCCGAAGTCCCAATTGTACTGATTTTCGCCTGTACTGGTATTTGTAAACTGAAGGGTGAAATCAGAACAACCCGCTGTATCGGCCCGAACAAAGTCAGCTAAAATCTTTGGAAATACCTCTATCTTTTTAGTAGAACTATCCTGGCATCCATTTTGCGTTTCAACCAACAACTTCACGGTATATTCCACTGGAATATTAACATTGTGGGTATACGAATAAACCGAGTTTCCATTGCTATGAGACGTGTCTCCGTTGCCAAAATCCCAAAAACTTTTCGAATTTAAGACCGAGTTATTAGTGAAGGTAACTGCTAAAGGCTGGCAACCCCGAATGGTTGAAGTAATAAAACTGCTTATGGGCCTTGGATGAACCAATACTGTATCAGAAACTGTGTCTGCACAACCGTAGGTTGAGCGAACAATAAAATCCACTTTGAAAGTGGTGTCTTTTAATAGTGTGTTTGAATAGGTGTGCGATGAATTTGTGTTGCTGCTGGTGTTACCATCGCCAAAGTACCATGAAAAAAACTGAGCACCGGTAGACTGATTGGTGAAGTTTACATTCAGATCGGTACATCCGGCTGAATCGCTCATTGCAAATTTTGAAATGATCTGAGGATATACATCCACGGTTTGCGTAGTAGTATCCTTACAACCATGTTTGGTTTCTACAATAAGCTTTACCGTATTCAATACTGATGTCGTTCCTGTATTCTGATAAACGTGATTCACGTTTGAATTATTCGTAAATAAAGAATTACCATCACCAAAATACCAAAAGTTGGTATCCGCAATACTCGATGTATTGGTAAAACTCACCGGAAGCGGGTGACAACCATTGGTTTTATTCTTCGTGAAATTGGCAATGGGTAATGGATGAACAATTACTGTGTCTGAAATACTATCCCTACAACCAAATTGACTTGTAACTACCAGTTTAGGGAAGTATAAGGTATCAATTAACCTGGAATTTGAATAGGTATGGGACGGTGAAGTATTGGTGCTCGTGGATCCATCTCCAAAATCCCATGCATTAAACTGCATTCCGGTTGAAGAATTTGTGAAATTCAAACCAAATGGCGTACATCCGTTGGTATCATTCATTGAAAACTGGGCATGTATTTGTGGATAAGTCGAAATGGTTTTGAATGAGGTATCAAAACAACCTTCCTGGGTCTCTACAATTAGCTGAAGTCTGAAATTGGTTGTTGTAGAATTAGAATGGGTATATGTATAGGGAAACACTGATGCCGAGGTGTCGCTGGTGTCTCCATTGCCAAAATCCCAATGAAACTTAACGGCACCTGTGGAACTATTTGTTATACTCATATTGTGTGGTTGGCAGGCAACGCTGTCAGAAACCGAAAACGAGGAAAGCGGACTTGGAAACACAAGTACCCGCCCCGTATTGGTATCGCTACATCCAAAAGAACTTGTGGCTATAAGTCTAGGTGTGAAGAAGACGTTGTTAGTAGTCGTATTCCTATAAACATGCTTTGGTGTAGGCCCTGTTGCCGAATCTCCATCTCCAAAGTACCACTTGTAAGCTACCGCCCCGGTTACCGCCGGAAAAGTAACCTGCAAAGGACTACAACCCGAGTCAGGAAGCGTTTGGAAGGTGAAAATTGGCTCCGGATACACCACAATAATCTGCTGACTTGTATCCGTACATCCATTGGCAGAAGTAACAACCAATTGCGCTTTGTAGTTTTCAATAAATAGAGTCTTGTTTTGGTAAGTATGGGTTGGATTGGTCAGTATACTGGTATCACCATCCCCAAAAATCCAAAGGCGGCTGGTCCCACCCGTGCTGGTATTTGTAAAAGTTACATCAAAAGGACCACATTTTGGGAGGGCATTAGAAGTAAAAGAACTGTTAGGAACATGATATACATGCGCCGAATCAGAAATAGTGTCGCTACATCCAAAAGCCGTACTAGCAATCATGGTGATTTTATATCCTACGGTAGCTCCTGTACTATTTCTAAAACTGTGGACCGGAGCTGTTAGAGTAGAAGTATCACCATCACCAAAATCCCAATAATATTTAGTTGAAACCAATGAGTTGTTTGTAAAAGTGGTGATTAGCGGAGAGCAGCCAATTGAATCGTTCATTGAGAACCTGGCGGTAGGTTTAGGCTCTACAACCAAATCGAAACTGTCTACGCTGGTACAAAATGCCGTAGCGACGGTAAGTTTCAATTTGTAAGTCCTTGAAGAGTCATACTTATGAGTTGGGTTTTGTGTGGTGCTTGTAGTACCGTCACCAAATTCCCAAAACCAAGAGTTGATTGGATTACCGCCAGGAGAAGTAGAATTATCGGTAAAACTAGCCAATACATCCTCACAAACATTTTTGGGGATAAAATCTACTACCGGAGATCCATAAACATTTACATTTCTACTCGTATTATCGGTACATCCGTTTGAATGAGTAACTATTAGCGAGATGGTATAATTCCTAATGCTGTCGTACTTATGTACAGGAGGTGTTGCCACAGTATCCGTACTTCCATCTCCAAAGTCCCAACTCCATTTGGCAGCGTTGCCCGAATTTTCGGTGATTACTACATCAATAGAATCACAACCACTGGCTGGTGCTATTGAAAAATCAGCGGTAGGACCTGGTAAAACATATATATCCTTGCTAATGGTATCGGTACATGAACCAGTACCACCTGTATTAAATACAGCCAAATAGATAGTATATAACCCAGGTGTCCCAAAAGTTCTGGATTGTGTACCCATTCCCCTGGTACGCCATGTACCATCACCAAAGTTCCATCTACTCTGGTTAGCCCCTCCTGTTGAATTATTAAAAAATCGAATTCGGTTTCCCGCGCAAATGGTATCCTTATCGGGTGTGAAATTTGCCACGGGAGGGTCACCCACAACAATGGTTTGTGTAGTCGTGTCGATTCCACACATGTTGCTATCGTAAAGCGTAATTGTATAGGTACCTTTACCTGGCAAGGCCAAAGGTTGAGCTAAAGAAGGTGGATTTGCAAAGGGCAACCACCCTTTTAGAGAATCTTGTCCTTTTCCCCAATAATTTCCAAAATTCCAGTACTCCTGACGCTGGAATGTGTTTCCTTGAGGACGGCAATTTAAATTCGAAGAATTTATAACAGTTACCTGAGTATCCGGGTAACATAAGAACGCAGCTGAAGGCGTAATTGCAGCATCGTCCAGATCGTATATATTTATGGGTCCAACGGTAGCAAATGACGGTGTTACGGTACAGTAGTTTTCAGCCTCCAATCGCACCGTAGTGTTGCAGTTTACTGTATTTCTTTGGTAAGTATGTGTATTTGTTTTCCCAGAATCTGTCCAGTTTTTAGTAACGATTGGGCTACCATCTCCAAAGTTCCAGCGAAAGGTGGTATTTATGGAAACATCGGTACTTGAATTAATAAAACCAAGGTCACCAGGTGCACAGATGGTCGTTGCTCCACCGGAACCCAATGGACGAGTTATCGATGCATTTACTGGTCGTTCCAATACAAGTAAACCAGTAATAACACAACCCGTTCCCGTTTCGGTAAATGTTATTGTATAATTTCTTAAGGTTGCAGGGTAGGCATGCGAAAGCGTAGCTGGTGGATTTAAACTGGCCCCAGAAGATGTATTCCCATCTCCCCAATTAATGGTATAGGCTCCCGTATTCTGATTGGTCTGAATGAACAAAGTATAACCGGCTCCGTTGCATTGCTTCCATACCGGATTAGCACTAGCAACTCCATTTCCATCGATTAGCATAGGACATTGAGCATAGCCCAACGCGGTAGCCAGCAATAGAAAACTAAATAAAAACCACCGAAATGAGTTCACCATAGTTTATACTACACCAATTACAGGATTAAGTGCTTGAGACGTTCAAGAAAGATTGGGGTTGAAACCAAATAAAAACAAAACATCTCTGTTAAAATAAACGGTAAAGTTAGCGAAAGGGTTAGGATTTGGTTAAAAATATTTCAACAATATTACTCCATATACAATCCCAATAGTCTGGGTTAGAATACTGAAAATAAGACTTTCAGTATTTTCCATTTACTAAATAAAGAAGGCTTTATTTTTATTTATTTGGATCTGAAAATTCAGGATTGGTCAAGAACTCATTATCCGTTAAGGTCTTTAAAAAGGCGATTAAATCTTCCTTTTCACTTTTTGTCAAATTCAATCCCTGGGCAATTCCCGAACCAGTTCCGCCATCACTCATTATTGGAGCTAAATTTGGTGAATTAGATACCACACCACTATTATAAAATTCTACTACCTCTTCCAGTGTCTTAAATCGACCATCGTGCATATAGGGGCCCGTTTTTTCAATATTTCGCAGTGTAGGGGTCTTAAATTTTCCAATATCTGTAGATTTTCCGGTAACTTTGGAAAGTCCGGCATCGGGAACCAAATCCAATCCATTGTTTTGAAAGTTATTATCGGTAAACAGCATATTATCTGCCGAGTGACAATGAAAACAATCTCCTCCGGGTGCAGCACCTGAAATTCTTCTCGGTTCCGTATTAAATATCTTATATCCACGACTTGCTGATGGGCCCAAGTTTGGCGGAATCTTATTATTAACAAGTGCTACTGCTACATCAAACTCACTTTCAGAACTTATAAGTGTTTTTTCAAATTGTGCTATAGCAATCGCCGCGTGAGTAGAATCCCAATCATCAATTCCAAAAGCCTCGTAAAACCGATTGATATAGAAAGGATCTCCTTTTAAAGTATTGATCGCATTTTTCCAGGTATTGTGCATCTCAATCGGATTAATAACAGGCTCAATCGCTTGCGCTTCCATGGTTGGAGATCTACCGTCCCAGAAAAATCCATTTCCCCAGTTCAGGTTAAATGTGTTCATTGCATTAACATCTCCTAAAATACCATCAATACCTTCAGAAAATTGTCTCTCATTATCACTAAACGCAAATTCCTGATTATGGCAGCTTGCGCAAGATTGAGTTCCATCTCCCGAGAGCCTTTTTTCATAGAATAAGTGGCGCCCTAAGTTGACTATCTCTTTAGTGAGTACCGTATTTTCAGGAAACGGTGGAAAGTATTTTGGTGCGGTTAAAATAAATTCTGTCCGTTTATGTTCCGGCTTTCCGTTGTCACATACAGTTGGTTCCGGGTCCGGATCCTTTTTACAAGCAATAAAAACCAGTATAAACAGGAGAATGGATATAGTGCTTTTTACGGATTTCATATTTTGACAATTCTTGTTGTTACAACCATGCTTCCTCCCAGATTCAACTTAAGCATATATATTCCATCTTGCAAATCCTGAATATCAACTTTTTGTTTATCCACCAATAAGTTATGTTGAAATCGAACAATGGTTCCATTCAAGGAGATAATCTCCATGTCCCACGTTAATCCATCATACTCATCTATTTCAATGAACAACTGTTGCTCGGCCGGATTAGGAAATACCTTTAACCGGTAATCTGAATTTTCCACGGGAACAACTCCAATATTGATATCGGTGCTATCCATAGCTGCCAACACCGAACGATATAAATTTAAAATACCACCAGTGGTACTCTTATTAACAAGTGTAGGTACTTCTTTGGTTCCCTTCGTAAGCAACAATTCCCTGACCAATAAGGCCAACTTGTCGGGCGAATTCTTATACTTCGATAAAGTGTCTTTTGGTACCACCGAGTACATCAATGCCACAGCACCACTCACCATTGGGGCTGCAAAAGAAGTTCCAGTGCCAATTTGAACGGAGTTGACCGAGTTAGTAGAAATAACATCGACACCTGGCGCACCAAGATCCATATTTATCTTTCCATAGCCACCTCCATTCAATTTTTCGGCTCTATCAGTTCGGGTCACCCCAATCAAATAATCACTTGGACAAGTACATGGAATATCACCTTTAACATCAATGTCTATAGATGAATTGGGGCCAGCTCCTACATTGATGATCCCCTCTTTTCCCATGGTATCGAACATGTCGCACCAGGCTGGAAAGTTTTGAGGCTTGCCATTATTGACACCAAAGGAAGAATTGGTAGCAACCACATAAGCACCTGAATCACCATTGGTACGGTTATACCTCTTCCTCATTTCCAGCACATAATCGTACGACTTCAGGACAAACGCCTCGCTCGTTGAAGACCCTAAAATGGGCATTATTTCCACATCCCAATTCACACTGGCAATGTCTATAAGATTGTTGGTACTGGCACCAACCATTCCGGTAACCATTGTACCATGATTTCCCTGCCTTGGATAAATGTGGTTGGTATCATCATAAAAATTCCATCCATCGTAATCATCTACAAAACCATTTTGATCATCATCTATTTGGTTATTGGGTATCTCGTGCTTATTCTTCCAGTATAAGTCCTTTAGATCACCATGATTAATTTGAAATGATTTATCAATTACAGCGACCACAATTCTTTGAGAATCCTTGGTCATTCCACCAGTAGTTATAGACCAGGCACTTTCTGCATCGATGTCCTTTAAGTTCCATTGAACCTCATAGGAAGGGTCGTTTGGCTTATTAGACCTTGACTCCATATTATTATGATTCCATTGAGCATAACGACAAGATGGAAATTCACTAAAAATCTGCAAAACTTCATCCTCTCTATGGATTATATTGGACTGATCATAACTGAAAAGGTACAAATCTGTACTGGTCGAAATTGTTTCCACAAACGACACCGATAAGTTTGGAAAACTGGTATTTACTTGTGTAACAAACTGATCAATTTTGCCATCTTCAATTTTGGCAATAACCTGACCCGGAATGTGTGTTTCTTGTGCAAAAGAAAACAGGACAACTCCCAAACTAAATATGGTTGCAAAAAATCTCCTCATTACTACAAAGTTACTCTATACCTTAGCATTGCAATAAACTGAAATAGAATACCGACAAAAACAAATTTAGGCTTTACAACTCCACCGGTTCGTTTCTATTTCAACCAACTATTTAACGGCTCTTAATGTAACCTATCAACGCAAAAGTTAAGGCAATTGTTCCAAAGGCAATAATCACCCACCTTAAAGCAGCGTTTGGAATAAACTTACTACGGTATTGGCCAATAGTCATATTATTCAGAGGTTCTACCTCTTTGAAATTGATCTTTTTGATTGCAAAATAGTAGACCATTCCTTTGTCCTTGGAATCATCATACCTTTCGTATTCTATTTTATGCTCAATCAACAAGTTTTCGAAAAAACCGGCCTGGTCGGCCCTTGAAAAATGGAAAACCTGATAACTCTTTTGCGTAGGATGTTCCCGATAATTTGTAAAATCAAATAGTTCTTCCATTAAAACCAGCTAAGCAACTAAAGGCAAAGATACTGTGCTTTGATTATAGAATTCGCAGCTTTTGCCCAACTTGCAGTGTGGAGTTTCGGCTGATGTGGTTTACTTCGCAAAGCTTTCGACAGGTAGTACCATATTTTTCAGCGATTCCATATAAGTAATCACCCTTTTGTACCGTATAATATTCCACCCCGTCAGGTATGGCGGCATAACCCCATTTGGTCTTTTGAATGGTCACCTGCTTATGAATTAGTTTTTCCTCCCTGAAATCTATGATTTGTGCCGGATCAAATGCTACCCCTTTAAATCGGCATTCGAAATGTAAATGGCTTCCTGTTGACTGACCGGAACTACCACCCAGACCAACTACATCACCAGGTTCAACCTCATCACCAACTTTTACTTTATAGCGATGAAGATGGGCGTATAATGTTTCCAAACCGTTGTAATGACGAACGACCACTACCCTTCCATAACCACCAAAGAAACCAACATACCTAACCTTACCTTTAAAAGCAGCATGAACCGGATCCCAAACCTGTAGGTCCAAATCAATTCCTCTATGCGAGCGATTCCATCGGTGACCGTATCGACTAGTTATCACAATTTTTTTGGTTGGCGAATGATACTCCCCTAATTTTTTACTTGATAACAGTAGCCTTGTATTAGAATCGTTCTTCCATAAACTAGTGGGATACGGGTGTGGCTTGGAAATATCCCAAGTGCCATAAAAATTGTCAGCCGGATAATCCATAGACTTTTTGGTGTAAGCGAATTCACTTGGCGTGTTAAAATCATGACTGTTTAAGAACAGGTTAATTTGGTTAATCAAGGCATAGTTTTCGTCTCCTGCCTCAAATAAGGAATCCATAAAAAATGCCAATTCCATTTTGGTCATGGTTTTTACCGAAAGAAAGGTTCTAATCTGGCCTAAAACTTTAACGGAAACATCAGGTTTCTTGGACAATGAATCATAGTATTCCTGAATTTTCTCATCTGATAAATTCTCAAAAGTGTCAAACAGGGTTTTCTCACCATATAGGACCACTGCTTTTTTAACTGGTTTCGATTTCTTATCACTTTCTCCTTTTTCACTAGGCACTATAAAGCTTATACAAGCTAAGCCCATAACAATTGTCAAAAGAAAATAAATGCGATTTTGCATGATTTATAGGGCACTAATATAATAATTACACTTTACAGTAACAGAAATTCATCCAATTGGCCTGACCAAAAAATTCAAACTGAAAAGCCAATTGCGATTCCACCGCTTGAGTACCTTTGCATCAAAAATTGGTGGAAATTCTAAAGTATATATTAATCGCAGTTGTCACTACAATTATTGCCTACCTAACGCTTTGCACTTTCACTCCTTCACAGGTTATTATTTCTCAAACTGAAATTATTAATAAACCAATAAATGAGGTTTTTCCGAAACTTAGCCGCGTTGATGAATGGCCACAGTGGCATCCCTGGTTTAGACAGATTAAAAAAGCTGAACACAAAATTGAACAGAAAGATGAAATTGGAGGGTCATTCATTTCTTGGAATGGACCTGAAGATAAAGGCGGAAAAATTGAGGTAACCGGTTATACTCAAAACCAATCGGTTCAAATGGACATAACCTATGAAAAGGATAATTTTCAGAAAGTCAACAAATCAGAATTTCTCGTTGAATCCAATGGTGGCAGAACCAGGGTAAGCTGGATACTTGTAGGTACCGAATATCCTTTTTTATTGAAACCAACCACCATTATTTTAAAAAGTGTATTTACCAAAAACTTTGAAGTAGGGCTTAAAAACCTAAAAGCCGTATGTGAAGGCCGACCTCTTCCAGCCAAGAGCAGACTGGAAGAATAGTGGCAAAAAAACACATTTATATTCTGGCTTTTATAACCCTGTTTGGGTTTGGAGCAATGGGGCTTTTCACTCTCAATTGGGTTTCTGATGTCTTACCGATTGAAATTATAGATCTGCATACACCGGTTTACCTTCAGCTTTTTTTCGGTGTAGCTACTGGGTTCATTTCTGCATATATCGCCTTATACCTAATTGAATCCAAATTAATCAGGCCAAGTTCAAAAAAGTATATTGACCTTATTCAGGGATTGAACTTAAACCGAATGGAAATTGTAATTCTTAGCTTCTGTGCAGGATTTGGTGAGGAAATCCTTTTCCGGGCATGCATGCAGCACTACTTTGGCATTTGGATCACAGCAATTGTATTCGTTGCCATTCATGGATATTTATCACCAAAGGATTGGAGAATCTTTATCTACGGATTTATTATGATTGGTATAATAGCGGCATTTGGCTACCTTTACGATGAATACAAAATAATTCCACCTGCTATTGCTCATTTTATTTTTGATGTAATATTACTTTGGAGGCTATCGAAAAAAGAGATTTCTGAAAACTATGAAGAACAATAAGTTTATGTACCTACTCATTCTTGGGTTTACCTTTTTTTCCTGTAAGAAGGAAGAGGTAGAGGTACCAAAAGATTCAGCGGTTTATGACATCGTTGTACAAGGAATGTGGGCTGCAGCAAGTCATCCGGTTAACTATCCGGACAATGCACATTTTAGCCCCATTGTTGGAATGACGCACAACGACAAAGCCGCCTTGTTTACCATAGGAACCAATGCGTCCACCGGAATTAAAAACATGGCGGAAACCGGAAAAACGACAGAGCTGGATGCTGAGATCGACAATATGATTTCAAGTGGGAACGTAAGTTCGCGAGTAAATGGTACCGGAATTTCTTCAGGAACGGGTGGCGGGGTAGCTAGTTTGAGGGTAACCGGAAATCATGGACTGGTGAGTATTGTAAGCATGGTCGCTCCTTCACCTGATTGGTATATAGGTGTACAGAATATCTCTTTAATCCGAAACGGTGAGTACATCACAGACACTATCATAAGCATGGAAAGCTTTGATGCAGGTACGGATAGTGGTACTGATTTTAAATCTGAAAATAAGCCCACTGATCCAGCCGGGCCAATTTCAGTAATTACAGACTCACCACTCGGCAATGGAACTGAGGTACGCCCAGCTCTGGCAACCATCCGATTTACCTTAAGAAGGTAGTATTCCAATGGATTAGTCTTCAGAATCTACCCAGGTGGTAAAGTACTCAATTGGTTTTCGTGGGGTTTTTCGAGGCCATTCTCTTTCGGGGTAACCGACGTATAACAGCCCTAAAACACTGTCATTTTCGTCATAACCAAGTGCTACCTTCATCTCGGGTGAATATACTTTTCCACCAGTTGCCCAGTAAGTCCCAATTCCATAAGCGGTTGCCACTAAACTCATATTTTGTACGGCAATAGCAACCGAAGCCAGTTCCTCGTTAAATGGTACACGTTCCTGCTCATCACGTTTTAATGCAATGGCTATACATGCCGATGACATCTGTGGCCGGTGCAACAGGGTTTGATACTTTCTATCACTGAAACTATCTTCGTCTGCCAACTCTTTGTACAAATTAGCATGTAACTCTCCTAATTTGCGAAGCCCGTCGTTTGTAAACACAGTAAATCGCCAGGGCTGAGTTAATCGATGTGTAGGTGCCCACTTTGCTGCATTAAGCATTTTTTCAATGATTTCTTTATGAACCTTTCGATCAGAAAATTGTTCGGGCTTAATTGTCCTCCTTTCTTCTATTATCTCCTGAATTTCACTCAAATTGAATTTCATCTGTTACAATTTTAGGGTGGTAATTTTAGATTCGTTTCGTCAGGTCCTGAACCACTTTAAACTCAGACAGAAACTCCTTGGCAATAATTCTCAGGACTGTGTAGCAGGGAATGGCCAATATCATAAATGGAATTCCTCCCAACGATCCTCCAATTGAGATAACCAGAAAAATCTCAAGGGGATGTGCCTTCACACTACTTGAAAAAATAATAGGCTGAAAAAGTATATTGTCCAGCAGCTGTACAGTTAGGAACACAGCCAACACTTTTAACATCAATTGAACTAATTCAATGCTAAAGCCAAACTCCAATCCTGAAGTAAGGGCAATCAGCATTCCTACGGCTGCTCCAATAAAAGGGCCTATGTACGGAATTAGATTAATGAATCCAGCAAAGATTCCAATGATCAGGGCATTTTTTACACCCAAAATCAACAAGCCGGAAGTAATAAGGGTACTGATTAGGATGACCTGAATAGTTATGCCAATAAAATAGCGAGCCAATAGATTTTTTGATACGGAAAACACACGAGAAGTCTTTTCTTCAATGGCTTTCGGAACAAAAACCATTACTATCTGATTGAACAAGGTATTCTCTTTTAGGAAGAAGTAGGTTATAAAGGAAATGGAAAAAAACGCAACCCCAAAATTTCCCAAGCCATTAAAAAAAATGGTGAATAGCCCGGTTAGGTCAGAGATGCTGAACATACTCTGCAACTTTTGTTTTATCATGCTTGAGCTAGAGGACTCTTCTCCGGTAAATACACCGAAATCTTTAAGAAACACATCAAACGTAGCAAGCGTGTCCTCAAACTGAAGCCATATTTGGTTATAATCAATTGAACTTAGCACTCTAATTTCGGAAGCGGCGAGGGGAATTACAATACTCATTAACCCAAAAAATACGGCCCATATCAAAATTAGCACGAGAAACGCCGCCAACGCTTCCGGGATATGGAATTTGCCAATCTTAAATTTTTCTATCCTTCGGGTTACGGGAGCAGCAATAATGGAGAGAATTCCTGAAATTAGGACATAAATTACAATGTTGCGCAAATACCATAAAAAACCAATTAACAGCAAGGAAAGTGCAACAGCAATGGTCCAGCGCCAGGTATTCGAAATGTCTCTCATTGCAATAGGTTCATTAGAACGTTATCATCAATTTCATGCTTCCCCTCAAAAGTAACCAATTGGTGTTCAATTCCGGCCAGAGCAAAAAGTTGCCGGTTCGATTCTATCTTTTCATTGTCGAAAAACTGATCCTGATCGCCGAAGACGTATTGAATTTTAATCCTGTTAAATCTATCTGTTTCCTTTTCCCAATCCAAATCCGGAGGAATAGATCCAGCCCATAATATTGCCTGATTAAATTGGAGCTTACTATGAGCAATCCATCGGCAACCAGTAGCAATACCTTGTGAAAATGCCAAGAGGTTAAGCTTTATATCTCCCAAATTAAACTCCTTATAAACACCTGACACCAAATGCTCCAAATAACGATCATTATCCGAAATATCAAGTTCTCTATCGTCACTTGTCATCCAGGTTGCCCCTACTCTTCCATTGTAACCCGACAAGTAAAAACGGTTAAGTGCTTCAGCTACAACAATCAGGTTTTCTCCGTTGTCTAACGCTTTGACTTTTGGCGCAAAGTATTTTGATTGCTGGCCATAACCGTGCAGGCAAACCCACACACTTTTAGGTTGGGTTAAATTTCCAATTAAGTAGTAACGGCCCGTTCGGGGAACTTCAATAAATCGTTTCTCCATCTAACGAATGGTCTACAACATAGAAGAAAATGCCTCAATGGCTTTTCTAATCCCTGTATTTATTTGACTGATGCTAGCTTCCATCATATAGCAGGGAGATGTAATCAATTTATTTTCGGTATCAATGATGATTTCCTGAACCGTTGCTTTTTTTGAAACGGAACCAATGCTGTTCATTCCCTCACTTATCGCATTGATTTCATATGGACTCGGTTCCTGGTCAGTTCCCACCGTGAGTTCAGCGTTTACCCTTTCACCCTCAAATGCCTTGGCCAACACAACCGGACTCATACAAAAAGCAACAATGGGTAAATCGGCTTTTCGTGCCTCAACCAAAACCTTTTTAACCGACAGGTCAATTTCACCATTGGGTCCTTCAAAAGCCCATTTGGTTAGATTTTTTGCAGCACCAAATCCGCCAGGCAAAACAACACCTGCATATTCGTTAACGTCTACGGTTGCCAATTCACGAATATCGCCTCTTGCAATTCGGGCTGATTCAACCAATATGTTCCTGGCCTCACTCATTTCCTCACCATTGAGGTGATTTATTACATGATGTTGCTCCAAATTCGGGGCTGCACACTGATATTCAATTCCATTATCATTTAAAGCCAATAATGTTAAAACTGACTCATGAATTTCGGAACCATCGTATACTCCACAGCCACTTAATACGACCAATACTTTTTTACTCATGGTGCTAAATTACGATGATTTTGTTCTGAAAAAAGCTCCGTAAAAAGAGTATTTCGTGCCTTGAATCTCCAACCCGTATTCAAGTTTTTGGAGTCATCCCCAATCAATAGTGAAAGAGAAATTTGCTAAAGAAGTTCGTCAATGATTTTGTCTACGCTAAAACCTTCTGACTCTGCTTTATAATTTCGAACAATCCGGTGGCGCAGTATAGGTTTAGCGATAGCTTTTACATCTTCAATATCCGGAGAGAATTTACCATTTACCAAAGCATGACATTTTGCTCCTACAACTAAGTACTGAGAAGCTCTTGGACCCGCTCCCCAACTCAAGTATTTATTTACGATTTCGGGAGCATTGTTACCTGTTCTGGTTCTACCAACTAGCTTTACGGCATATTCCATTACCGTATCGGTTACAGGAACTTTCCTTACCAAATTTTGGTAGGAAATAATTTCTTCGGCAGACATTACCTTGTCCACTTGCTGAATCAAATCTGAAGTTGTATTTCTTACCACATTTAACTCTTCTTCAAATGTTGGGTAATCCACCCACACGTTAAACATAAAACGGTCCAATTGTGCTTCGGGTAATGGGTAAGTGCCTTCCTGTTCAATCGGATTCTGTGTAGCCAAAACAAAGAATGGCTCACTCAAGTCGTAATGGTGCCCTGCGGTAGTCACTGATTTTTCCTGCATGGCCTCCAACAGGGCAGCCTGCGTTTTTGGTGGAGTTCTATTTATTTCATCCGCCAAAATGATATTGGCAAATATGGGGCCTTTAACGAACTGAAATTTTCGGTTTTCGTTTAATATTTCTGCTCCCAGGATATCGGAAGGCATTAAGTCAGGAGTAAACTGAATTCGATTAAAATCCAATCCTAAAGCTTCCGATATGGTGCTTACCAAAAGAGTTTTTGCCAGCCCTGGAACCCCAACCAGCAAACAGTGTCCTTTACTAAATATAGAAATTAATACCAGGTTTATTACATCCTGTTGCCCTACAATTACCTTCCCAATTTCGTTATTTAGGTTTTGATATTGTTTTTGAAATTGTTCAACCAATTGAACATCTGAATTTGTACTCATTGTTTAGTTTTTTTCGTTTGGAATGTCTTTAACTTTTGGGAGCCAATTGTATTTGAATTCACAGGTTCCAAAGTTTTCGTCTACCTTAATATAAAAATTGCCTACCTTTCCTTCAATCCAGTCATTAACCACTTCGCTTTGCTTTCTACCTTGCGTCATATTGGAAACCAATTGATAATCTTGTTTAAGGTTTGCGGTATGCGCCTCTACAACTGATACTAGCTTAAGTAGTCTATAAGCCCGGCTTCCATCTCTTTGCTGATATATTTCAGGGCCATAAATTTCTCCAACTTCCAATTTGTCCATAATCAGGTACAGCGATGGATCGACTTGCGAAATTTGTTCCATTTCAAATTTGGCAGATCCCGTCATTGGATTTATCATTAATCCACCGTTATTTCTCGATTCTTTGTCCTCGCTATAGATTATTGCAGCATTCTCAAAGCTTAGAGAATCATAAGTATCGATATTAAGAATCAATGTATCCAAAAAACTTTTCGCAGATAACAAGTCACTGGTTTGAACCTTTGGAGACATTAGAATATGCCTTACGTTTACCTGTTGCCCTTGCCTTTTTACCAATTGAATAATGTGATAACCAAATTCGGTTTCTACAATTTCTGAAACTTCTCCTTTCTCCAACGAAAAGGCTACCGCAGCAAACTCGGGAACCAACTCGCCCCTACCCATATAACCAAGTTCTCCGTTTTCTCTTGCGGATCCTGGGTCTTCGGAATAGAGATAAGCCAACGTTCCAAAATCCTCACCATTTACAATCCGGTCACGAATGCTTCCTAGCTTGGCTTTTACCTTAATTTTTTCTTCTTCATTAACAGGAGGTTTTCGGACAATCTGAGCAATTTCGAACTGGGCACCAATTTCAGGCAAACTATCCTTGGGTATTTCTTTAAAAAACTCCCTGATCTCACCAGGTGACACTTCTATTCCACCTGAAATTTGCTGCTGCATGCTTTGAATCATGAGCTGTTCTTCAATTGGATCGTGAAATTCAATCTTTATTTCATCTATGGACTTTTCGTAAAACTCTTCCAGCTTTTCTATACTACCGAATTGCTGTATGAAGTACCGTAGCCTTCGATCAATTTCATCGGCAATTTGGGCCTCTCCCGGATACAGAGAATCTTCTTCGGCCTGACTAAGCAATAACTTATTGAAAAGCAAGGTCTCGAACACATCACATCGTGTATTGCTGGTTACGGGCTTACCACTGGTTAAATATTCCAGGTATTGCTCTTCTACTTCACTTTGCAGAATCATAGATTGTCCAATAACAGCTACAACTCCATCAATTTGCTTATCCTTTTCGGGTTGTCCCAAAACAGCCAATGGAAGCAGAATTCCTAATATTATTATGTTATACCTCAAGTCAATAATATTGCACGTTGTTTTTACTAATTCCTTCTTCCAAAAGCCCCTCTCTGATTGAACTCAGCAATTGCAATTTTCTTTTATTCAGGATAATGCTCTTGATTTTTTCCTTTTCTAATTCCAACGGAGAAACCGCTTCCTTTAGTTTATAATCTTTGATGTAAACCAGGTAGATAAACTGCTCACTCTCTACCTCAAAAGATTTGTTGTTTTTGAGAAAACCCTCAATGTTGTTGGTTTTAAGAGGAATTGATTCGTAAAACTCATCCAGATAAAGCCAGGTATCTTCCAACAAACAACTGGATGCAAACTGATAACAATAATCTTCGAGAGTCTTGACATCCTCATCTTCCTGTGAAGTAACAATTTTCCTAATCTTTTTCAGTTTAGGAGCTTCTTTTGCGACCTTCAACCATCGGGCTTTAACCACGTAATCTTTCAATTCAAAATTTTGCGAGTTGTCGGTATAATACTTTTGTATTTCTATGTTGGATACGTTAGTATCCAATTTCTGCTGTATTAATGCCTGTTCATATGTATATATGGTAAGGTTGTTTTTGTAATCAGAAAGCTTTTTATCAAAATTCTTTTGATCTTCATTAAGGTTCAACTCTGCTCTATGCAACATAAGTTGAGTTTCTATCCATGTATTTACATAATTACTAACCAATATGGTGCTATCAATGGAATCAGTTCCTTCAGGAATTACTGCTGACAAGTCCGAATCATAGAGGTATTTATCGAAAACCCGAATAACTGGTTCTCCCGTTTCATTGCTATTACCTGTCTTAAACCAATTGCAAGAGAAAAGACCAATTGCCATCCATACAAGAATAACGGCGTTAATTATCGGACCTTTTACTTTACAACTCATACAAGATTACTGCAACACTTCCGCATTTATTGTTACCGGATACTTTGCTCTAAGCTCCTCAATCCATTGTTTTTCGAGGTACTCTTGATAGGCAGATATTACCAATCCTCGTGCCTCTTCCAACTTCTTAGGTTGCGGGGGCATGACTTCCTTAGTATAAACAAAAAACCATCGGCCATTTTCCTCAATAAAACCGGTTAAGCCCGCTTTCCATCCATGATTATCAGCATAGAAATTCTCTCCTTTAGCAAAAGGCCCTTCTACAATGGTTAATTCCAATTGAGAATCTTTATTAACTGCATTTTTAATAGTATCCAGGTGTAGCCCAGTATCTATTTGCTTTTCAAGCATCGATCTGGCCGTCTGCGCCGATAATTTACTTGCACATGAAAAAACGTAAGCATCAGCTCTTTCAGGCCACATGTAATCTGCCTTGGTTTTCTCATAAAACTCCAACAATCCTGTCGAATCCTTTACTGCTTTGGTCCATACCTTTTTATCCATTAGATCGAAAAGCAAAATTCCATCGTGGTATTCCTGGGTTAAAGCTTTAAACTTAGGGTACTTGGCTTCTAAACGTGCATTTTCGAATTCCAGTAGCTTTTTGTCTACCAACTCGTTAAACAATGTGCTAACAATAACGGTCGAATCTACCTTGGGTTTTCTCTGGTAACGTTTATCCTCTTCAATTACCCGGGCAAGTTCCATTTGATCAATGGTTAACTTTTCCTTGATATATTTCTTATCCGTTAGCGTGCAAATCACTTTTGGTTTTGCAGTTAATTTTTCTTCAGCTTTCCAATGATGGGAAGTATAAGAATCATCAATTAAGGTTGCTACTTCATTGATTGCCTTCCAATTTGGCTTATAAGCATAATCTGCTTTCACTCTATCGTAAAAAGCCTTCTTACTTTTAACTCCTCTACCATCCCGGGTGACCTTAATTTTTAGATCTGCTTTTATATCCTCGTACGCCGGGGTTCCCTTTTTATCGAGCCTTTTTATAATATGCCAACCGTATTGAGTTCGAATAGGTTCTGACACATCACCATTATTTTTAAGTCCAAATGATGCATCTTCAAACACTTTCACCATTCTACCAGTGCCAAACCAAGGTAATTCACCCCCTTTTGCTGCCGAACCTCTATCGTCGGAATACTGCTTAGCCATTTCAGCAAAATCCTCACCGATCATAACCTTTTTGTATATCTCATCAGCTTTTTGCTTTTTCTTGATCAATGACTCTTCGCTTTCTCCTTCTTCTAACTTAACCATAATGTGAGCAACCTGTATTTCACCGTATGCAGGGCGCTTGTCTTTTACCCATAGCAGATGGTAACCAAAACGTGTTCTTACCGGATCGGAGATTTGTCCAACTGGAGTGTTGTAGGCTGCTGATTCGAAAGGATAGACCATTTGAAATACATTAAAATATCCTAGATTACCACCGTTCTTTGCGGCAGAAGGATCGGTCGAGTGTTTCTTCGCCATAGTCTCAAATTGAGTTTCGGGATCGGTTAAATCTCTTTTTATTTGCTGGCATTGCAACCAGGATTTAAAAGTATCCTCGGGAGCGGCATTGGTACTTACATTAATCAAAATATGATAGGCATTAACATCATACTTCATTCGTTCATACGCTTCCTTTATTAACTCATCGGTAACGTTTTGGTCAGTTAGGTATGGAGCGGCAAGTTGTGCTCTATACCCTTCTAATTCACGAACGAAAGTTGCGGCTGTGTCCATTCCAGCATCTTCTGCTTCCTTTACTTTTAACTTAAAGTTGATATACATCTCTAAGTATTCTTCTTTGGTTTTAGGATCTATAGCCTGTGCGGAAGCATTGTTTTTGTTATAAACCAAGTCAAATTCCCCAAGGGTAATTTTGTCTCCTGCAATATCAAGCAATACTTCAGATTGCGAAAAAAGTTGCCCCACAATAAAGGTGCAAACCAATACACCCATCATTCTTTTCATAGTCTAATCGTTTTATCGTTTATTTTTTGGAATAGTTAGGCGCTTCCCTCGTAATTGCAACATCGTGTGGATGGCTTTCAAAAACACCTGCTGATGTGATTCTAACAAATTTGGATTTTTCAAGATCGGCCAATGTAGCGGCTCCACAATAGCCCATTCCAGCTCTTAAGCCACCAACCAACTGATAAATTACTTCTTCTAACCTTCCTTTGTACGGAACTCTTCCTGAGATTCCCTCGGGAACAAGTTTCTTAATGTCGTCTTCGGCATCCTGGAAATATCGGTCTTTGGAGCCTTTCTGCATGGCTTCAAGAGAACCCATTCCACGATAGGTTTTAAATTTCCGTCCTTCGTAAATAATAGTCTCTCCGGGTGACTCCTTAACTCCGGCAAACAATGAACCTGCCATGATGCTGTCTGCTCCGGCAGCTAGTGCCTTTACAATATCACCGGTAAATCGAATTCCACCGTCACCTATAATAGGAACGCCACTCCCTTTAATGGCTTCAGCGACATTTAAAACTGCTGAAAACTGGGGAACACCAACACCTGCAATAACACGGGTTGTACAAATTGAACCCGGACCAATTCCAACTTTTATGGCATCTGCACCAGCATCAACCAACATTTTAGCAGCTTCGGGTGTTGCAATATTTCCCAGAATTACATCAATATCTGAAAAAGCATTTTTTACCTCCTTAAAAACACCAATAACTCCTTTGGAATGCCCGTGAGCGGTATCTACCACAATTGCGTCAACTCCAGCATCTCGAAGGGCTGATACCCGATCAAATGTATCACCTGTAACTCCAACTGCCGCAGCAACCCGTAACCTTCCAAATTTATCTTTACAGGCATTGGGTTTGGTTCTGAACTTCATTATGTCTTTGAAAGTAATAAGTCCAACCAATTCGTAGTTATCATTGACAACTGGGAGTTTTTCAATTTTTCTTTCCTGAAGAATGGCTTCTGCCTCAACCAGGGTAGTACCTGCCCCGGCGGTAATTACATTTTCACTTGTCATTACCTCTTTAACCGGTCGCGACAAATTCTTTTCAAATCGTAAATCTCTATTGGTAACAATTCCGGCTAATTTTCCATTTTCAGCAACTACCGGGATACCCCCAATTGAGTGCTCCTTCATTAAATCAAGAGCATCTCCTACAACTGCTCCTACGTTGAGTGTTACAGGATCAAGTATCATACCACTTTCAGAACGTTTTACTTTCCGAACTTCAAGGGCCTGTCCTTCAATAGAAATATTTTTATGTAAAACTCCTATACCACCTTCCTGTGCCAAAGCAATTGCCAAAGCAGATTCTGTTACGGTATCCATAGCTGCAGAAACAATTGGAATGTTCAAATCTATGTTACGAGAAAACTTCGTGTTGATTTTTACATCGCGTGGAAATATTTCGGAATATGACGGTACCAGGAGTACATCATCATAGGTTAATCCTTCACCAATTATCTTGTCTGACGTCATACGAATTGCAGCTGTTTTCGAAATTTAAAAATTGCCCAAAAGTAAGACTTTCAGCGATGTTTTGGTTGTTAAAGTTCATTAAGGTTCGGTTGATAAATTAACAACGAAATGAAGTACTATCAAAGCAAGAAGAGGTGTAAATTATCGTACCAGGTTAAAAAGCCCCCGGTACTCTATTATACTCCCATAAACCGTTACCACTTCCAGATGATAAGTGTAAATTCCAGTTGGAGCATCCCCATTATTTCTCTGTCCATTCCAGCCTTCCAATGGGCTCATTGTTTCGAAAGCCAGTTTACCCCATCGATCAAATACCTTAAGCGAATAATTACTAAACGGATTTATGTAACTGGTTTTTGGCCTCCATACTTCATTTATTCCATCTCTGTTTGGAGTAAATGAGTTGGGGATAAATACATCCGGTTCCATCTTAAAACAAATCTCATTCGATAAACAGGTATCTGCAATTTCAAAGGTATCACTTGGTGCCTGCACTAATTTTAATCGATAACAAAATTCATCTCCATTGTGAACTTCTCCAGAAATGTCATCCAAATAACTTGGTTCATTGGACCACAACGATCGAATGGGATCGCTTTTGTAGTTCTTGCTAATTCCTCTATAAAGCGAATAAACATCTTTATCAGCTGCCGAAGAATCGCTCGAAACATTAGTTAGCCAATTTAAACTATTCGACATGCTATACCTATTTGATTCACCGGACAGAAATATGGTCCTGAAATTATTGCTCCTTCTGACCGCATTATCACATAAATCGATTACCTCAAGGTAATAATAGTAACCCATTTGAAAAGGCCTTGCGCTATTATCAAAAAGCGAAAACAAAGTGTCTTTTGCATTTTTTGTTGGAGGTTGCAATGAGGCTACCTTTTTGAAAGGGCCATCCTGATTAATCCCCCGGTACATATTAATACGTTTGAATGGTTTTTTTCTGTCCAATAAAACTCTTAGCTCAACCTCTTCATCAGACACTATGCTTGCCGAACGTAATTTTATGAATTTGGGTTTACCTTTTCGATCAAAAGATGCCCCTCTCAGGTTGGAACGTCCAAAGAATCTACCTGATTTATCTCTTGCTTCAATGTAAAAAGTGTACAATATCTGGGTATTCAGTTTCTTAACCACGAAACTGGTATCACGACCTGGCGCTGAGCCTATTTTTCGGTAATTGCTATCAACGGACGTTCTCATATAAATATCATAAGATTCGACTTCGGCCCACCCGACATATGGGGTCCAATACAACGATATTTCTCCGGCACAGTCATCAGCAGAATCAACTACATAAGGAGTACAATGCATTTGACCTCCACCCTGGGATTTTCCGCAAGAATCGAAAGCTACAACTATATAACATTGTCTGGAAAAGGTTGGATCATGATTGGGATCACTATCATGATAAACCAACTGACTAGCCGGTACAGTGTCAATTGGAACTTTGATGCCCGATGGGTCAACATAAAAAATACCGTAAGACGTTACCAGGTTAGAGGGATGTCCCCACCAATTTAGTTGAGTGGAACCATTAAAACGATTCACAGAAACCTGGTCAAACGTCATTTTCGCAGGCCCTACTTTTTGTTCTAATCTTGCTTTAGCTACATTCGATTTCGAAATACAACCACTTGCATCCTTCAATTCGATCTGATATGAAATATCACTTAAACATCGGGCTATATTGTCCTTAAAAGTGATGGTGGAATAATCTGGAGTAGCAAACTTATCAGTCCATGCTATTGGAGGCGCCGCAGGAGGCACAGTTTCTAACTTTCTCTTCAAGTTATACTTACCCTCCCACGTGGGTAACGGATTGGTTCGCATTAAATTCCAATTAAGAGTTCCTGAAAAAATTCCCGTCGTAGATAAATCCAATTCAATGACAGTAAGCGTATCTGATGGAATGGAATTTTTAATACCACCATCAAAATATTCGGTAATTATGAAAAACTTATAATTCTTAAGGGTTGGACCCGGAAAGTTAATTCCAACAAAGGTTTTTACGTTCTGCAATCGATTGGTTATCTTTCCACTGGTTGGAGGAGTGAAGTTTGAACCATTAACTGATGTATAGATAAAATAATTCAAAAACTGACCCTTAGGATCAGCAGTCGGAAGCCAAGTTAACGTAATATCTCCGTTGTCTTCTACCGACACACACCTAAGTTCAGGTGGAGCAAGCTGAGCCTTTGCCACGGAGAACAAGCCAAAAACGAAAATCAACAAAAGCGAAAACAATTGCATTGGCATAATAAACACTTACTCTAAAAATCGGTCATTGTTTCAATGTGGTATCCAATCAATGAAAACCAAACGCAAAGAGAGGTTAATATTGTATTTACCTTACAAGGTTGAACCGGCCTCTATGTTCAATGGTACTTCCATATACCGTTACAATTTCAAGACGGTACACGTAAATTCCAACCGGTGCCTCACCATCATTCCTCTGTCCGTTCCAGCCTTCCAGCGGATTTGTAGTTTCGAAGGCCAATTTACCCCACCGATCAAATACTTTCAGCGAGTAATTTTTAAAAGGAATAATATAACTGGTTTTAGGCCTCCAAACTTCATTTATTCCATCTTCATTTGGTGTAAAAGAATTGGGAATAAATACATCCGGCTCCATTTTGAAACAAATTTCATTGGATACACTGGTATCAGCAATTTCAAACGTATCACTTGGTGCCTGAGTTAGTTTTAATCGATAGCAGAACTTATCACCACTATGTATCTCGCTTGATATATTGTCTAAATAAGCCAATTGATTTGACCACAAAGTACGAATTGGATCGGGGGTATAATCATTGTTTATTCCTCGATAGAGAGAATATACATCCCGTTCCTGAGCGGAAGAATCTACATAAATATTAGCAGACCACTTTAGATTATTCTCCATTTGATCTTTATTGGAATTACCAGATAAGTATATAGTCCTAAACTTATTACTCACTTTCACTGGCATGTTACACGTGTCTATTACTTCAACGTAGTAAACAAAATTCATTTGGTTTGGCCTTGCTGAAATATCCCGAACGGTAAAAAGAGTATCCAGTATACTTAATGGTGGAGTAACAGATCTCACCTTCTTAAAAGGCCCTTCTCTCTTAACTCCTCTGTATACATTAACATGCTTAATGGGTGCTTTTCGATCCATTAGTATCCTTAATTCAATTTCCTCCTCAGAAATAACACTAGCCCCCCTAATGTGTAAAAACTTTGTTCTATCCGGAATATCGAATTTTGTACCCAACACGTTACTGTTGCTGGTAAACCTGCCTGTTATATCAATTCCTTCAATATAAAATGCATAGGTGTTTAAAGCATTTACATTTTTTACCGTATAACTTGTATCGGAGCCGGATACAGTGCCAATTTTGGTATAGTTGGTATCTCCATCAAGTGCCATATAAATGTTATATTTATCAACACCGGCCCATCCCTCATAAGGAGTCCAGGACAAATAAACCTCACCAGCACATGGGTCATAAGTCCTGTTTAAATAGATAGTGCAATGTTTTACTCCCCCTCCATTTGATTTCCCGCAAGAATCAAGAGCAGCTATAACGTAACATTGTCTTTGATTTTGCGCACTGTGTCCCTGATCGTACCAAAAAAATGTAGTAGAAGAAACCGTATCAATTGGCTTGGCTATTCCGGAAGGGTCAATGTGAATTAAAATGTACTTAACAACCGAACCATCGGGATGTTTAGACCAATACATGTTATTGCGACCATTGCCAACTGAAATTCTATCATAAGTCATTGTAGCTGCACCTACATTATCCTCTAATCTTTCCTTAACTAGATTTGACCTCGATATGCAACCGCTTGCATCCTCCAATTCAATCTGATATGAAATATCACTTAAGCATCGAGCTACATCATCCTTAAAAGTGATTGTGGAATAGTCAGGAGTTGCAAACTTATCGGTCCAGGCTATTGGCGGAACTGCCGGAGGTACAGTTTCCAACTTTCTTTTTAAATTGTACTTATTTTCCCACGTAGGCAATGGGTTGGTTCGCATTAAATTCCAATTGAGCGTGCCGGAAACGTTCCCTGCAACAGTAAGGTCAAGTTCTATAGCCGTTAGGGTGTCGGATGGTACAGATAATTTCGTGCTGCCATCGTTGTATTCTGTAACAATGTAGTATCGAAAATTTTTCAATGTTGGTTTGGGGAACCCAACTCCTATTAGAGTCTCCGTATTCTGTAAACGGTTTGGAATTGCATTACCAAACTGAACAAATGGAGTTCCATTAACCGAAGAAAATATGTAATAATTTAAAAATTGGCCCAACGGATCGGCTGGTGGAATCCAGGTTAATGTAATGTCTCCATTGTCTTCCACAGCAATACAGCGCAATTGAGGAGCATCAACCTGAGCATGAGAAGTGCTAACCGTACCCAATAAAATACATATAACGAAATAAATGAACGGCTTTGACATGTATTCTTTCATTCTATATATAAGTGCGAATTTATTTAAATATTGCTAAGCCACTAGCTTGGTTTACATTAATGTCTTCACAGTTTAGCAGTTAGTATTCTCGATTCACGGCCGAAAGAATGGAAAGTAATGTGTTATTTCTTTTAATTATTGTTATTTTTGCCAATAATGCATCTAACTGTAATGAAACGCTTTTTACTAACTATAGCAATATCAGGGTTTATTGTATTCCCAAAAATATCTGATGCCCAATACAATACAGACTTTGGATTTAGGTTGGGTGCAGCTTTTTACTTCGGAGATTTAAGTGGTACTAGCGACACAGCCCAATGGGGACCTCTTGGAATTCAGTTTTCTCAAGTGGGCTTAAATTTTGGTTTCACCGGAAGACATTTTATTTCACCATCATTTGCCATACAAGGATCATTTAATTATGCTCGTTTAAGGGGTTCTGATAATCTTTCACAAATCCCAACCCATTATGTAAGAAACCTAAGCTTTAGGAACGATATAATGGAACTTGCAGCTCAATTGGAGTATCATTTCATTCACTTACGCGATGTTGGTAGGACTTATCGATACAAATTGAGTTTTACTTCCTACATCTTTGCAGGTATTGGAGGTTTTTACAATAACCCCAAGGCGCAGCTAAATGGTACATGGCACGCGCTACAACCTTTACAAACGGAAGGTGTAAATTACAGTAAATTTCAAATGGCAATTCCACTTGGTGGTGGAATTGAATTCAGAATCAACAAAAAACACATCATTGGCTGGGATGTAACTGCCCGAATGACGTTTACCGATTATGTTGATGATGTAAGTACAAACTATCTGCATCATAGTAAATTTGACGATAACCCTACCGCAAAAGCTTTACAGGATAGGAGTATAGAACAAAAGGGGACTTATGAATACAACGTAGTTGGAGGAACAGATAAGAATGGACAGCCAATAGGAAATGCCGAGCGATATTATAGTTACGGATCAAACGAAAATGAAGGCGGTGTACGGGGAAATTCTTCGAGAAATGACTGGTATATGTGGACCGGCGTAAGTTATAAGTATGCCATAAGAGGAAAAAGATCCAAATTCAACCGTAGAAAATACCACTTTGCCCGTCGTAAAGTTAAACGAAGAAGATCTAGAGCAAAATTCTAGTATCAAGGTTTAGCTTTGGGGTAACATGACTTTGTTAGAGTCAATTTCGTCAATAAAATTTCTGAATACTCTTTTAGTTGTACGGTGCTTTAATTTTGCTGTGCCTCTGACTTAAGCCTATTACAAAAATTGAAAGTATCCATAATTACGGTTGTATGGAACAATGTTTCCACGGTTGCCGAAGCAATTGAATCGGTTCTTAATCAGTCTTACTCAAACATTGAATATATAATTGTTGATGGGAAAAGCAATGATGGTACTGTCGAAGTAATAGAAAAGTATGCTAATAAAATTGACACATTTATCAGTGAAAAAGATAATGGACTCTACGATGCTATGAATAAAGGTATTCAAATAGCAACTGGAGACATCATTGGTTTTATTAATGCAGACGACGTTATCAATAGCAATAACTGCGTTGAAGAAATAGTAAAGAAATTCGAATCAACAAATGCCGATGTTGTATACGGTGATAAAATTTATGTGGACCCACAGAACCCTTCTAAAGTAGTGAGATACTGGAAATCAGGTGAATTTAACCGGAACAGCTATAAAAAAGGCTGGATGACTCCCCATCTTTCAACTTATATCAAAAAGGATTTATATAACAAATTTGGTGGCTTTAGAGGTGACTTTAAAATTGCTGCGGATTATGAGTTAATGCTTCGATTTATATATAAGCAGGAAGCTAAAACGCATTATCTGCCTATGGTAATTGCCAAAATGAGGGCCGGCGGTTTGAGTAATGGATCACTTAAAAATGTGGCCATTTCGAACTATGAAGTCTATAAGAGTTGGAAGGTTAACGGCCTAAGTATTTCTCCTTTGATTGCAATTCAAAAGCCCATGCGCAAGCTTGCTCAACTTTTCAAAAGAAATTAGAAATGAAGATCGTTATCATTACACAAGATGAGCCTTTCTACCTTGCGAATAACCTAAGATACCTTATAAAAACACTCCCAGCGCATTCTAAAATTGTTGGTTGTGTGGTTGCCGATGCTTCGCCGTTTGGAAAAAAGAGCTCTTTTATAGATAAAGCCAAGCAAACCCTCCTTGTTTTTGGAATTGGGTTCTTTGTACACTACTCTATTAAATATGTACTCAGCAAGTTAAACCCGAAAAAAAAGGTTCACCGTGTACTTAAAGAACATCAAATTCCAGCCATTCTCTTAGATCAACCAATTAATTCTCCTGAATCAGTCGAAAAAATAAAGGCCCATCAACCTGAACTTCTAATCTCCATACTAGGAAATCAAATATTTAAGGAACCCATAATTAACCTGGCTCCAAAGGGATGCCTAAATTTACACACTGCACTACTTCCGAAATACAGAGGCTTGATGCCAACGTTTTGGGTTCTAAAACACCGGGAAAAGGAAACTGGTGTTTCAGTCTTCTTCGTTGATAAGGGAATTGATTCGGGGCCCATTGTAGTTCAGGAAAGAGTAGAAATAGGAAACATGACCCAGGAACAGCTAATTGTACATACAAAGAAAATTGGCATGGAATCTATAGCAAAGGCGGTGGATTTAATTGAAAACGATAATGTTGAGCTCATTGAAAATAATAATGAACTAAAAACATATTATAGCTTTCCAACCCGAGCTGATGTTATTGAATTTAGAAAGGGGGGAAAACGATTCTATTAATTAATGAATATTCTGACCTTTGATATAGAAGAGTGGTTTCATATTCTTGATAATGATTCAACCAAGACGGAATCTGAATGGGCTACTTATGAATATCGGATAGAGTCCAATATGGATAGAATCCTGGGACTTCTTAGTCGTGAAAATCAAAAGGCCACTTTTTTTGTCCTTGGTTGGGTTGCCCGAAAATTTCCAGATATCTTAAAACAAATCGACTCTGAAGGCTATGAAATTGCCACTCACTCCGATCTGCATCAATTAGCTTACAACCAATCTAAAGAGGAATTTAGAAACGATCTGGAAATCTCTATAAAGAGTTTGGAAGATATAATTGGAAAGAAAATTAAAACTTACCGAGCTCCTGGTTTTTCATTGACAAACAACAATACATGGGTTTTTGAGGAGCTCATTAATCAAGGAATTGAAATTGACTGCAGTGTTTTTCCTGCTAAACGAGCCCATGGAGGATTTGAACAATATGGATTAGCAGAACCGGGGTTGATCAATTTTAATGGACTGCAGATTAAAGAATTCCCAATTAACCTGGTTCAGGTACTTGGCAACAAAATCATATTTTCAGGTGGAGGATATTTTAGGCTCTTCCCCTACTGGGCCATCAAAAAAATGATGAAGCAATCGAAGTATGTTATGACCTATTTTCACCCCAGGGATTTCGATCCAAATCAGCCCATGATTAAAGACCTTCCCTTAACCAGAAAATTTAAATCATACTACGGTTTAAGTGGAGCTTTCAATAAACTGGAATCCCTAATAAAAGATTTTTCCTTTGTAGACCTTAATGAGGCCAACGCAAATGTGGACTGGTCCAATGCAAGGGTCATAAAAATTAATCCCTAATAACTCTTTCCTTTACTGCTTCAGCTGGGTTTCCTCTGTATATAGTATAGGGGTCCATGTTGGAAGAAGCTACTGAACCGACAACCAACAATGAGTGCGAACCACACTTTACACCTTGCGTTACAATTGATTTTGCGCCAATCCAAACCCCATCTTCCAATACAATTGGTTTAATAATTAAGTCAAATGTTTTCTTTTTGTAATGATGGTTTCCACTTAGAATTAACGCCCCCTGGCTTATACAGCAATTATCTCCTATAATGACACGATCTAAATTATCAATCCATACACCTTCTCCAATCCATACATGATTACCCACAATTAGTTTCCAGGGATATTTGATATTTACTGCAGGCTTAATGACAACTCCTTTCCCAAGCTTAGCACCAAACATTTTTAACAATAAAACCTTGGGCTTAATAAATGGGAAAAAGGGGTTTTGAAAAAAAATAATGTTCACAAAATACCAAAATAGGCGAAGCAACGGGCTTCCTGGATAATACCAAGAATTGTCAAAAGCACTTAAATCCGTTTTTTCCATTTGCTCAAATATAAGGCTAGCTAAAAAGTTTAACGTATTTCTTAACCAATTTTGACTGATCCAGCTTTTCTACTGACAATTTCCATGCCCCTTGCCTCCATTGCTGTCTTTCTGAATGAGTCAAATTGGAGAAGTATTCTATTTTATTTACCCATGATTGGGGTTCGTTCAGTTCCAAATCAAAACCGGCTTGCCGGTCTTCCAGCTCAACCCAGGGTGTTCTATTTGAAATTAATACTGGAACTGAAGCTGTTAAGCTTTCCAATATGGAATGCCCAAAATTCTCACCAGTGGTGGGCAATACAAAAAGGTCATAATTTTTAATGGTATCCAACACAGTCTCATTCGGTAACTCTCCTTTGTAATTTACATTGAGCTTATTCAACTGAATCTTTTCCTGGCATTGCCGCCAGTAATCTTTGTCTTCAATGGGACCATATAAATCCAATTGATAACTAGTTGACACCGAATTTAAAACAGAAAGTAAAAAATCAACGTTTTTCACCTTAGCCATCCTGGCAACTAATACCATTTGCAAACAGTCGTTCGTAACATTTTCATAATACGCTTTACTGGATTTCATTTTGGAAAGGCTTGGCAAAATCTCTATGTTGGCCTCCTTAAAATAAGCACTAACTTGTTGTTTTTCGAACTTTGAAGAAACGTGCCATGTTACTCGCTTATAAAATCCAAACCACCTTGCAACACTTAGAAATAGCTGCTTCTTATTCTTCTTTATTTGTAAGGCTCCACTACCCAACATTCCCCTGGGTGCCAAAACGACTTTATTGATCTTTAGACGGTTGCAAATCATCAGAGGGCGCAAGGTGAAACGAAAAGAAAACAAGCTATTCATGTACACTGCACTCCAGGTTTTGTGCAGTTCAGCTTCAATAATAGGCCCTATATTATCGGGACCTGCATAGTAAATATGAATTCCATTCTGCTCAAGCCATTTATCAGTCTCAATATCAGCATACGGATTTGTGTCGTTTAAATCGCGGTCAGAGGTAATTAACCATATGTCCAACTCGCCTTTTAAGGCCTGAATTATTCCATCTACACTTCGAATAGGGCCTCCTGCTTTAATTCCAGGCAAATACCAATCGGATAATATTAGAACTCGCGAACTATTCGAACTATTCAACTTTATTATTTTTCATCCAGGTTCCTAAGGCAACAATGGGCCAAATTCTGCTCCAAGATACAGTTTTATCTCCTGCCAGAAAACGGTTGAATAAGTTATACAATGATCCTTGATTGAAATAGCCCGTTTCATTCTCCAGATAATCCAAGGATGAAATACACAAATCCTTCAATTCGTTTTTCATCCAATGCTCCCAAGGGAATACAAACCCCATTTTAGGTCGGTGAATAATCTCGTCAGGTAAAAGTCCTTTGTAAGCGTCAATCAAAAGAGACTTAGCAAATCTGGGATACTTTATATTATCACCAATCCCCATAACATAATCAACTAATCGGTGATCCAAAAAAGGCACACGTACTTCTAATGCATGTGCCATACTCATTTGATCGGTATCCCTTAGCAACACATTTTGCATATAGGTCGAAATTTCTGCAATGGATACTTTACTTAATTCGGGTAGATTGCCGGTAGCTTGCCAGTTGAGTATTGACTTCAAATCTTGAAAAAGGGAGTCCGCCCCTCCATAATTGGATAAAACGTCTTTAATGTCCTTATCACTAAGTGCCCTTCGGTTAATTGGATAGGTATGTGGAACATCGAAATATGGAAGTGTGAATGTTTCCGCTATTTTTTGACCTTTTATTCCCGGATATTTCAGTTTTATGATTTGGGTAACCAGGTTCCGTGCATATTTTGGAAAACTCAACAGGTACCTTTTTTGGTTCAATTCCATGTATTGCTTAAAAAAAGGATAACCTGCAAACAACTCGTCCCCTCCCAAACCCGACAATGCAACTGTAAGGCCCGACTTTTTTACGGCCTCCGACACAACATAACTGTTTGGACCATCGCCGCTGGGATGATCCATTGCCAACAGGGCCTTTGGAACTGCCTCTTTAAAATCATCCTGGCTTAATGCTATTTCGTGATGATTTGTGCCAAATTTTTTAGCTATTAGATTACTGTATTTAGCCTCAGAAAATTCCTGTTCGTCGAAGGTAACCGAAAAGGTGTCTATTTTCTTATTCAACCTCTCAGACACAATTCCAACAATTAATGATGAGTCTATCCCACCAGAAAGAAATGCGCCTAGTGGTACATCACTAAGCAACCTCATTTCAACTGATGTATTCAGCAATGAAGCGATGCTCTTATGAACCTGATCTTTATTGGAACCAGCAGCTAATGGTACTTTCGTTAAATTCCAAAATTGCTTTCTTTCAATTTCGTTATCCGAAATTCTTAAGAATGAACCGGGTGAAATTAATTCTACTCCCTGAATCATGGTACGAGGAGCGTGTACGGTTTGGTATTTCAAATATTCCTCCAGGTTAGAACCATTCAACTTTCTTGGAACCAAACCTGTATTCAGAAGTGATCTAATCTCTGAAGAAAATAGGATTCGTTTATCGTCTTGATACAAGTACAATGGTTTTATACCCAGACGATCACGGCATAAAAAGAGCTCAGCGTTTTGTTTATCCCAAACGGAAAAAGCAAACATCCCATTCAGCTTTTTAAGGCATTCGCTCCCCCATTTTTTCCACGCGACCAATAGAACTTCTGTATCGGAATTGGTCTTAAACTGATAATCGGGCAGTTCTTTTCGAATTTCTAAATAATTGTATATCTCACCATTAAAAACCAATACGTATCGTCCTTCCGGATCAATAAATGGTTGGTGTGAGCGAGCATCCAGATCGATTATAGAAAGTCGAGTGTGGGTTAGAATAACCTCTGAATCCAGGTAGGCCCCATGGGCATCAGGTCCACGATGTCCAATGGCTTCTATTAACAAATCAGAAGTCTGCTTAGGATTTTCTATTCCTTCTAAACCATAAACACCAGCAATACCGCACATAGAATCAATAGTTTTTACTTAGACCAATTTACTTTTTAGTTAGGAGACTAAGTACATTATTCACCCAAATTTGAGGTGTATTTTCCTGTGCTTTTTCATGACTTTTTTTTCCAAATTCTATAAGCCTCTGTTCACTTAAACCTGAAATAGTAATCATTTTTTCGCACAAGTCATCCACATTACCCGATTGAAAACTAAAGCCATTTTCATTGGACACCAAAAATTGTGTTCCCGAAATAATTTGATTGCTAAGAATCATTGGCATTCCAACCGCAGCCATCTCATGTACGCTAACTCCCCAGGGTTCAAAGTGGCTGGGCAATATATAAGCCGTACAATCCTTTATTACCTCAAATATCTCATGTGGTTGTTTAAACCCAAAATGGGTAACTCCTTCCCCTTCATACCTATTATCCCACTCACTTCCGGTACCTATGCAATACAATTCCCATAAACCACCTTTTTCGCGGTACTTTTGATAGGCCTTCCACAAATCGAATATTCCCTTTCGCTTAATGTACCTTCCCAGATAAAGAAACTTTCCTGACCCGGTATTAGAATTCTTCCGCAACTCAAAATACGTATTGAACTTGTCAACATCAGCGGTATATGCACCTGTAAGAATTTGCTTATCTGTAAATCCCATCTTCAGGGCTAAACTTTTTTGCGGAATCCCTGGTACAAAACAATAATCAAAATTCTTCCTCTTGAACAACTTAAAATATAGCGCCTTTAGTTCTTGCTTAATTGATTGATCGTAAGAATTGTCAAACCCTAAGAGGGAGATTTGATCAGGTTTCAAGATTGAAAACAGACTATTGTATCCTTCGTCTCCCCAACCGGCAAAAAAAACCAGATCAGGATCGGTTTTCTTAAAAATCCCTTGAATATCTTCAGCACCAAGGTCTTTCCTATTATACGTAGTAACATTAGGGGAAAACTTGAAATCAAAGGGAGCTTCCACATTTAGCGGATAATGAATCAGATGTACGTTGGCCCTATTTGAGAGCAAGTTGATCACCGTGGTAAAATACTCGGCTAACTCATAATAACAAATTAAGATACATTTGTTCTTACTCATAAATTGCAAATTACGTGAATTACAGTCTTTATAAACCCTGGATGCATGACCAAATCATCAACCTATTTGTTGCGCAATATAACGTAGGTTTTGATGAATTTGCAACAAAATTCAAAGAATTCTACTTCCACCCATATCAACAAAATAAGGCCATAATGTTAGTGGCTTTGGAAGGAGAAACAGTCGCTGGGTTTCAAAGTTTTTTTCATTGGCCAATGGAGTTTGAAAAGAAACGGTTAAACGTTTATCAAAGTGGAAACTCCATAATTAATCCTGATTTTAGAGGTCAACGTTTATTCAACAAGCTATTGCAGCAAATTCACCTGGGAGAACAATATGACTCCATAGATTTTTTGATGGGTTTTCCTGTGGTTGCTTCCTATAAAAGTTTTATACGGGATGAATGGTTGAACCCATTTGACCTTGAGTGGTATGTAAAAATAATTAACCCCGTCGCGGGAGTTTTTTCTGCGAATTCGGACTTTGCCGATCCACCGGAGTTGACCAATTATGTACAGAACGGGAAGTTCTTGAAAACGAACTATAATTCTGAGTTCAATGCTTGGAGAGCAAACTTTTCTGATCCTAAACACTATTTCCGACCAAAGCAATTTGAGAATATTCTCCTGGAATTTAAGGTAACAAAAAGAAAACGGTTTATCAATGAACTAACCATTGGTAACTTCTATGGTGATCCTATGCAATTGAAAGGTGCCCTAAATGAATTAACTGGATATGCATTTAGGAAGTTTAATGTAACTATCGTTTCCATGGCCATTTCTGCGAACAACTATGAAATCATTGAATGTTTAAAATCCAGTGGGTTTAAAAAAATAAACAAGGCTATACATTTCATTTACAAGCCCATGAAAATAAATCCACAGGAGCAATACGGCAATTGGATGCTTACACGTGGAGATATCGACACATGGTAATTGAAACCTATCAAAATAAAAACCTAGCCTATTACATTAAACTGATTCTCGGTTTAGTGGAGTTTATTCTTCTTAATGGCTTTCACTGGAAAAAAGACGAACTCATTGTCCTCAACCTTCATAGTACTCCAAAAAAACTTCAGGATAACTTCGATATTCATTTGAGGTTTCTTCAGAAGAACTTCAACATAATAAACCCTTCGGTTTTGTTGGATCATAAGCCTATTGTCAACAACAGTAAGAAGCCAAGTCTATTGCTAACTTTTGACGATGGTCTGAAGAACAACCTGTACGCGGTTGAAACTCTAAAAAAGTATAACCTTCAGGCTTTATTTTTCATCGTTCCCAAATTCGTTGAGAGTAGCTTAAAAAAGGATGGAAGGCAGTATTATTTGGACAATATCAGGCCAGTCGTTAACCCTAAATTCGATCATGAATCTGAAGATTTTGAATCCGTAAGCTGGGATGAAATAAAAGAATTGGTCGACGCGGGAAATTCTATAGGCTCTCACACCATGTCTCATCTACTTAGTGCTGATATGCTAGAAGCAGAGTTGCAATACGAAATTGTTGAATCAAAAAAACATATCGAAGAAAAAACTGGATTCAAGGCAGTTAGTTTTTGCAGCCCAAATAACACTGTTTTAAGTGTTTCCAGTGAAGCGGAAAAAATAATAGATACCAATTACAAATTCCATTTCACCACTTATCACGGAAGTAATTCGACAAAAAAAATACCCCGGAAGATCAAGCGAATTAATATTGAGTCTTTTTGGGACTTAGGAGTTGTGAAGTTTGCCTTGGGAAGAATTCAGAACAGAAGAATTGGAGTATAATCAAGCCCATTACAGGCCAATCAGGGTTGCACCAGAAATACCATTTAAAAAACTACTTGCTCATCTCTAATGAAACACAGCCAATAAATCTATCTTCCTCTTCAACCAATTTAAACATTTCATCTGCGGAATCATTAAACTTACATTTTCTAATATCCTTAAACCCAACCTTTTCTAATGATGCAATGGTTGAAGAATTATCCCATAACCACAAATGCCTGGAATTTCCTAACACCTGTTCAGCAATTGCCCTAAGCCCTCTTTTTCTAGACTCTTCCACCATATAGGTATCACGGATAAACTCAGTCGAAGCTTCATCGTTTCCTAGCTTCTTCTTCTCCATGTAGCTTTGAACCATAAACTCAAGATCAGGCATTATTAGCCGAAAAGTTCCGCCTGGTTTCAACACTTTGTAACTGTTTTCTAAAGCCGTATGGTAATCATCGAAGCTTAAATGTTCCAATACATGCGAACAAAACAGTCCATCAACACTGTTTTCCTCCAGGGGAAGACCTTTTATGATATCCCCAACAATTATGTTCTTTGGAAACTTTACTTTGAGAAACGGCCCTAAAAATAGATTTAGAACAAAGCTTTTTTGTATCCTCAGTGTTGGGGAAGTATCGAAATTCAACCACTTATCTGGCGCTGACAAACCACAACCATACTGCGCGTATACTTTTTCCATTGTCTAAATCTTTTAATTTGCAATTATCTAACATTTAATTGGATATCGTGATTCAGTTCAGTATCTATTTCATCAACCTGTGTTTCAATTGAATTTCTTTTTTGCCGATAATTATAATAGTACATCCAAACGTAGAATGGGAATCCATGAAGAAAGTAATGCCCTTGCCTTATGAAATTTAAAAGTATTATTACCAAAATGGCATTACTTATCAACCAATAGTCGTCCTTACTATCTTTTCTAAAAACATAAAACTTTATCAAAATCCATAAGAAAAGAACTACTCCAAATAAACCGGTCTCAGAAACCAATCGTAAAAACATGGAATTTGCATCCTGGGAATTCCAATCAAAACCAGAGACACCAACATTTTTTGTTAATGAATACTTTTCAAAAGAAATAGGGTGTGACCCCAAGCCACCACCAAATAAAGGATTTTCCTGAAAGCTCTTCATTGCTACATGGTAGTTATTAAAGAGAATTATACTGCTACCATGAGTAGAGCCAATTTCAAAATTCTCGGTTTGAAAAACTTCCAATGAACTATCGAATCGATCCCGAAATTCAAAATTGGTTTCATAATTATAATTAAAGGCTAGAAAGCCAAGTGGTATAAGAACAAAACTATACTTAAGAAACCCTCTGTTAAAAATAAGTAGGGCCAGGGAAATGAATAACCCGGTAGTTGCATTTCCACTAAAGGTTAAAAAATACACTACTAGAATCACCGCAGACTTGAATTTACTGTAATAATACTCACCTCCAATCAGGTTGTGTAATGCAACAAAGGCTCCTCCTGCCATAAAGGTGGCATAGTAAGTAGGTTCACCAAAAATGGAGTTTATTCGCAAACCAAAGAATCCTCCGGGAACTATCCCCCACTTATTAAAAATGTACTTAAAATCATAACCGTACTTAAAGTCTATCAAATAGCTTACAAACTGTAACAATCCAATAATTGTTGCCCACCAAACTCCTTTTAAATAAAGTTGAAACAAGTACTTAACATTCCACTCATACCTTTCCAGGATATAGTAGTAAAATAAGTATGCCATGAATGTGCCCAGGTAAATTTTTAAGAACTGAGAAATTTGATTTTGCCCTGTAAACAAACTCAAAACTCCGGCAATAAGTAACACCAGGTATGCCCAAAACAACGTATTGGGAAAGCTATAAACCCTGAGGTATTTCTGAATTAATACTATAATTACAAAATAGCCAATGTAGAATTCAAAAGGAGTGGTAAACAGCGTTATACCATTGATAAATAGTGTAAGTAATAAAGCATAATCAATCCACTTGGGAACAGCAGATGTTGGCGCGTTATCTATTTCCAGCGAATTCATACCTCTAAACTAAATTTTCTTTTTCTATTGTTAGACCGTTTCAAATATCGATTCATTGTAGAAAAAGCCAATACTTTAATTAAAAAAATAAAGTGGTTCCAAAGGTCAGATAAATAACTGAATAAACTTGTTTTTCAGGCAACATACAGTATTTAACACTTATACTCGATTTTTATGCCGAAGCCCACTAACCTGAGCCAATAAGTTTTTGACAATCTCATCAAACTGGAATTTCTTTGAATGTTCAAGAGAAAAGTCCTTTTTGGCATCCAGATTTGTTTCTAGCGCGTCCAATATCGCCTGCTTTAGTTCATCCTTCGCACCTGGTTCCATAAGCCAGCCATTAGAACCGGAAACCAATTCTTCTACAGCCCCTACCCGGGTTGATATTATGGCTAATCCCATTGACATAGCCTCAATAATAACTGTTGGCATTCCTTCGCTCCAGCTCGGGCAAAGAAGAACATCGTGTTCCGAATAAATTTCTCGTAACCTTTCAACATCCTTTATTTCTCCTAAAAACTGTACGTTAGGTAACCCCTTCGTTTCAGGAATTGGTCCCACAAAGGTAAATCTGGCATTGATGCTATCTAATTCTGAGATTACCTGCATTATTTCATACAACCCTTTTCGTCTTTCATTTCTTCCTACAAAAAGAAATCGAGTTACCTCATTATCTTCATTTTTTCTTTTATGCCCAACCCAATCGGAGTTTAAACCATTGTACGAAACAACTATTCCTTCATTGGTTCCACGAATTTTAGCTAATATATCGGTTAACTTTCCACCAAGCGACACCGTCAAGGGACTATGCTTTATTATTATTCTTGATATTGGTCTCAATATTAAGCTACGCAACACCGAACTTAATCCAGCGTTTTTCTGAAACATTTCCAAACCATGCAAATTCGTAATAACCAACGATTTAGTGTGTTTTTTCACGAAACAAGAACCTGTAAGCCCCTGACAATAAATCAAATCAAATTCATCCAAACTGTCTTTTACGGCTTGAAAACAGGTTTTACTATAGTCTTTGGAGTTTCTAACGTAATGGCCTGGTAAGAAACCCTTTTCCGGGAAGTTAAAACCATAAATGTTGATTTTCTCTTCTTCGATACCAATCTTTTTGCAAACCTCGCTAGCAGTTGGAATTTCTACGTTATCCGGAACACAATGAATTAAAGTTAGTTGAGTAACATGCTTAATTAAACTTCTAACCATATTGGTAGAGTGGCTTTGCATGCCACCCGTAACAAAGGGCGCAATTCCATCCGTTACAAATAACAAATTCATACCTGGCTTAGAAATATCCTTTCCTGGTTTCCTTCACTCAGCAGAAGTACGTTTCGTATGATTCCAGGTGTCCGGTGCAAAATCTACTAACTAAAATTTAGTATCCTATCGATAGACGCATCTACTTCATCCAATTGGATGGATTTGAACATTACATATTTGTCGAAATTGGCCCAATTATCAACCGAGTTTCCTAACCAGCAATTATAAAGCCCGGAATGGTTTATTCTAAAATCAACTTCCTTAATGCTCGGATCTACAATGGAAATATTATAGCCCTTATCAAGTAACCTTTCGGCTATTTCTATGAAAGGACTTTCTCTTGTATCATCGGTATTTGACTTAAAAGTCATCCCATAAATAAGAACCTTATCTTCTTTACTTACGAATTCCAGAATTCGATTCATAAATCGATCTTTATGAACCCGGTTTGATTCAACGACTCCATTTAACAAAGGGATTTCCTCATTTGCATCATTGGCCATGGCCTGTACAGCACGAAGGTCTTTCGGCAAGCACGATCCGCCAAATGGTGCACCTGGTCGCAAATAACGTTTGGAAATATTCAATGAATCATCCATCAAAAAGATGTCGTTAGCTGCTTTAATATCAACACCATAAGCATCGCCAATGCTATATACCTCGTTAGCGAAAGCCACCTTTAACGCATGAAATGTGTTATCGACGTACTTAACAAACTCAGCTGTATCAAAATCCACATAAACCAGTGGCGTTTTTTCACTAAACCCAAATACCTCATCAATTTGAGAGACTCTGGCTTTATCAGCTGAACCAACGACAATACGCTTGCCTTCAAAGAAATCTTTAACGGCACTACCCTCTCTTAAAAACTCCGGAATAAATGCAACCCTAACTCCATATGAGTCATACTCATTTCCCAGTTGTTCTTTCAATATTGGGATGACCAATTTTCGTATGGTTGATGGAGGAATAGTACTTCTCAGTACAATGCAATACCCCTTCTTGGATTTGGTCACCAATTCGTTAGCAATTTCCCGAATTGTGTTTCTTGTAAAGTTTAAATTTACCTTTCCATCCTTGTCGCTTGGAGTTCCTACACATACAATGGCCATTTCCGAATTGGCAATTGCAACCCCGGCATCACTGGTAGCATTAACTTTACCCGTATCGACACCATTCTTTATCATTTCGTCAACCCTTGGCTCAAAAACCGGAGAATTTCCCGCATTTACAGTTTCCACCTTTGATGATTTAATATCAACACCGGTCAGCTCATGCCCCAATTCACTTAAACAAGCGATATTAACCACTCCTACATACCCTAGTCCAAATACGGCTATTTTCATACTACTAAATTATATACTGATTCTGTTTGATTTGCAATTTCTTTCCAATCAAACTGCTGAGCGTAATTGTTACACGCCAGCCGTTTTTTATCTTCACTCTGATATACCAAATCCGAAAGCATTTCCCGCACCAGCAATCTAGCATCTGCTTTTCTATACTTTACTACGGCTTCATTAATATGAACAACATCTTCTCCCTGCAAGGAAATTATTGCGGGACATCCCATGGACAATCCTTCAATTAAAGCATTATTTCCTGCGGCCGATTCAAGAGGCATAAAATGAAGTTTTGCAAAATAAAGCAGTTTTAAAAGCCCTTCCCGGTCAACTTCCTTTTTAATCTCCAGATTTGAGTACTTCGAAAGCTTTTCTCGATGGGTTTCGTCTAACTTTTTGTTCACCAAAATAAAGTTCAAATCCGGTTTCTCCGTACCCATTATCTCCAGTACGTCAGACAATAATGTCCAATTTCTCAACCAATTCCCAAGTACAATTACGTATGACTCAGGTGTCGGGTCAGTGCTTTGACGAAGTTCTTTAAAGAGCCGGTTGGATTCGGCTAAATGAATACCTAAAGGAATTACAAAAATTTTCTTTTCATCAATGAAATCTCTAAGCACTTTTTTTTGGTCAGAATTAGTAACTATTGCCGCAGACACCTTGCGAAATCTGCCTCGATTTAGTCGGTGTGCGTAGCCTGCAATCCTACCTGCAAAAGCTCCCTTTTCCAATTCAAACCTTAGTGTTTCAGCCGGTTGATGAAAAGTAACCACAATCGGAATTTTAAAAAGCCAAGTGCTAAATCGAAAGTAGTTTTCGCCATAAAGGATATGCAAAATATCGGCTTTGGGGTTTTTAAAATACGCTACAAACTCATAAAGAAACTGGTATGTACCAAGTAGCCTGCGAGGTTTACTGGTTAACAATTCATCAAGACCAACAGTTAACACGGGTTTTATGTACTTCAGAATTTGCTTGTATCCAGATTCAGTACCGTGATGAGAAAAAGAAGTTGAGATGGCTAAAACTCTCATCAATTTTTACGCTCAAATAGAAAATTTACGGCTCCAACACTCAGGTCTCCTCTTCGATTGAAATTAGTCGGTCCGAGTGATTCATAGCCTTCATCAACAAAAAACTGGAATAATTCGTTGAAACTGTTTTTCTGCTTGTACACTGAGTTAAACATGTATTCTACCAAGATATACTTGACCTGATTTAAAGACCCTGCACCCGATTTTAGTACATCCAGCTCGTTTCCCTGGGTATCAATTTTAAGAAAAATATCATCTTCCTTATCCTCTACAGAATCTACAATTTCTTTCAACGTAGTGCTCTGTAACTTTACCTCTTTAATGGTATCGGTATCATCCCATGTAATTAGCTCCTGATATTTGCTTTCATCAATATCTACCATAGAACTCATTTGCGAGTCTGTATGAATAAAGAAACTAACCTCCCCAATTTTATCGGTTACTACCTTATTGAGTATGGTGTGCTCTACATCTTTTAAGTTCTTATGGATATCATCGTTCAGGCTATCGTTAGGCTCAACACAAATTACTTTTTTGCATCCCAATACTTTATGGAAAAGGTAAGAGTACTCACCAACATTGGCCCCTACATCCAATAATATCGGTGTTTTTTTAATGTGATTTCCGATGGATAGAATTTCTTCTGCGGCCTCACCTAAAAACAGATTAGGAACCTCAACGTTAAACTTGTTTTTGTAATACCTCGCCAAAAGCCTACTGCCCAAATACTTACTATATTGACTCAGTTTATACACCATGTTTTAGCACCATTTATAAGTAATTTACAGTTTGACCTACCTCGAATCCAACAATCTAAAATGCTTTCTAGGCAATCACACATAAGCATCAAAGAAACGACAAATATCACCCTTTATCAAGATTCGGAAATATATTTATCGTACAATTTTTCATAGTTCTTTATCTCCATTTTATCCTTGGGATACCAGTAATCTAAAGCGGTGGACCTTCTAAATTGATTGTATATCCAACTTTGGTACAGAAAATACCGAATTCTTTGAGACAATAACCTTTTATAAGGAAATAGCCTGTAGTATGCCCAAAAATTCGGTCGCGATTCAGGAAGGTATTCCGATGTGATTTTTGCCGCCCTTTGGTGGTTTTTCCCATCGGAATATTGTATTACCTCTTCAATTACCCTCTCCCTCTCTTCGATTTTATTCTCGAAGTCCGATATCTTTCCGGATTCATAAAACTCATTGATACTACGCTCAAGCTCTTCCTTTGAATCCACAATAGTAGAACCAACATAAGCAGATTCCCTGATAAAGTCAATTCCTGAAGGATTAAGCAAAACCGTGGGCTTATCCAGCAACCATGCCTCTATTGCCGTGCCGCTATCATAGGCTAACCATAAATCTGATAATGCGATTAAATCATCAATTTTATAGTTAATGTTTATTTCGTGGTTCGATACAAAAACGTTAGGCAACTCGGTGCACCCCTTAAACTCGGATTGATCAATATTTCTAACTAAAGGATGGAACCGAAGAATAAATAGTGTATCTGGGTTATCAGCTATTAGGTCATGGTAAATCTTTCTCATAAGATTTAAGTCCTTACGATGCATTTCTATCTGCTCGTCTGTATAATGGCCTAGATATCGATCTCGAAAAGACTTAAAATATTCTTCATCTTCAATGTGGTAAAAAATACCCCAGGAAGCTATACCTATTACTTTTTTATATTGAGATAAACCGTTCTCCTGAAGAAACTCTTCTTTTGATTTGTACTTTAGGAGCTTATATCGATCAAACCCCGTTCCGCCGGAAACCTTTATTTTATCCTCAAGCTCGGGATATTTTTCCAAGACTAACCCTTTGCTCCTTTCATTCCAGAGAACTAAAACATCGTTCAAAAGTATCTTGTCTTGTTTCCAACCCCAGAGATAACCATCCAGGTTTTCTCTTTGATAATTACCTTCTGTTGTAAGCGTAACTATTTTAACTCCAAGTTTGTGACATAATTCAACCAGCGCAACATTTTGAGGAGCCCCATGAAAATAGGACATTAAAAGGAGCTTTGGCTTATAAATCAACAAGTTCCACAAAGCCTGCTCGTGATAGCAAGTCTTTACATTGAATTTATAGTGTTTTCTCAAATAGAGATAAACCGGAGTAATTATGTGCCTATCTCTATCGTAATTAGGATGCTCTACGTTTAGAATATCGACCATGGAGGGATATTAGTCTTCTAGTCCACTACCAGCAACATTATGTCGAAGTTTCCATTCTCCTGAGGCATTTTTAGCCCATAGATGTGGTGACCGAAATTCATCTGCTAATTGGTGAAATTTTTCAGAATCTAGTTCAATATAATCCATGATTTCCTCAAAATAACGATCGGGAAATTCTCCATCAAATCGATTTACCAGAGCAACACCTTCTTCCCTTGTAATGTGATTATTGCGAATTTCTTGCGATGCATCATAGGTAGCTCTACCCAATCCAAATTTTATAAATGTGGTATAGTAATGTAAATCATCAATTTTATCATCAATGCTGTTATACTTACTGTACGTACCTTGTGTTCGGAAAGGTCTGGCCTTAAAACCTGTATTCTCTACCGCGTAATAATAAACTTCTTGTGGTGTCCATTTCAAGTAATACCCCAGGTAATGAACCTGAATGTCGCTTCCAGCTAGCTCCTGTTCAGTAGGAGGTAGAAAAGAAGTTACATCCTTATAATCAATGTTATATTTTTCTCTTAATTCTCTTAAGGACAAGCCTGCCAAGAAAACATCGTCTAGGTGTTTGTAGCTATAAAAAGATTTATCCCGAAGTGAGGTACTCGTATCAGCTATTGGGTTACCGTATTCGGCTTCATTTTCACCGTAAAAGATTAACGAAATGCCATATTTAGCAGCCAATTTTGGGGCTAAATTCTTTTGACCCAACATGAAAGTTTGAAACGGGTGGAAAAGATTTTCAATAGAAAGTCGAGTTAACAACTTCATAACCTTACCATTCCGGTTGAACGATATATTATCAAAACCACTATCAATCCAGTTTTTCCAATTCTTATATCCATAATCGGTATATAAAATCGGAGGCCAGGTTATAGTCAATGGGTTCATCCCATACTTATACTTAAGCACATGTGCTTGATATGCGCTATCCTTACCACCACTTCCTGGAACAAGACAATCATAACTACCATCGTTGGAACGGTATTTATCCAATAATTGCAACAACTTTTCTTCTCTGTCTTTCCAATCTATTTGCTCCTTGTTTTCAGCAACTCGACATGCGTCACATACTCCCTCTTCATCGAGGTTCATAGTGGTTTTTTTACTGTCTTTTTTATGCTTTAGTTCAACCGCGGAAGCCGGTCGCTGATTGCTGATTACACATCGCTTGCAGAATTGAACCTCCTGTGGTAAACCGTAATATGCTTCTAAATTCTCTGACATTATAATAGATCGTTTTGCTCTGCCCAGTTGCGATAAATGGAAATCCCTTTTTCGCCACTTTTCTCAGGGTGGAATTGAAAAGCAATAATATTATTTTTCATCACACCCGAACAATATTTCATGCCAGCATATTGTGTCGTACAAAGAATTTCGGAATCATTTTCCGGAGCCACATAGTAAGAATGAACAAAATAAAAGTACTCGCCATCCTTTACCGAATTGAGCGCCGACTTTTCCCACAAATTTTCAGTGGCATGTATTGAGTTCCATGCTATCTGAGGTACTTTGAATTTTTTTCCATCGGAAGATCTACCGGGCAATTTCTTAACCTTTCCAGCCAGTAGGCCCAACCCTTTCTGGTGTCCAAACTCCTCACTCTCGTCAAAAAGCAATTGCAACCCTAGACAAACTCCAAGCAAGGGAATACCTGCTTGAGTTCTCTCAATGATGGCATCTCGGATATTCAATTGATCAATATTATTCATTGCCTCCCCAAAGGCACCAACACCTGGCAGAATAAGCGCATCGGCTTTTTTTATAAGATCAATATCGTTGGAGGTTACAGTGTTTAGCCCTACATGGTCACAGGCATGCTTAACGCTAAATAGATTGCCCAGGTTATAATCAATAATTACAGTAAGTTTTTCTTTCATTTTATCCTTATTGACGGCAAGAAATACCTGCTTTAATCATTTGCGCTTTTACTTTTTCAATGCCTGTTGATTCAATATTGTTAAAGCTTCTGGCGTTCTTAAGAAACTCTGTGTTGCCTTCTTTTTTATCAGAACCGGCTGCATTCTTTAATTGATTAATGGTTTCGTAATGCAGAATAGATGCTATGGATACCGCATCAGCACTTCCGGCCTTAACGCTCTCAATAACATGACCAATCTTACCAGCACCTCCGTGAGCAATTACCGGAATACTGGCTTTACTCGAAATTTTATTGATTAATTCAACATCAAACCCTTCACCGGTTCCTTCACGATCTACAGAGGTTATATACAGTTCACCTGCTCCTAAATCCTGTACTTTTTCTGCCCATTCAAAAACATCAACTCCGGTATATTCCCGAGCATTATCGGTATAGGCCAGATACTCGCCGTTACTTTCCTTAATGGCCTCTATGGCAATAACGATGGTTGAAGATCCAAATTTCTTTGAGGCTTTTCTAATAATTTCAGGATTATTGATGGCTGCAGTATTTAAACATACCTTATCGGCACCCGCTCTGAGAACGTGATTAATATCTTCAATGGTTCTTAAGCCACCACCGACCGTAAGCGGAATGAAGATCTTTTTAGCCGTCTTGGAAATAATGTCGCTAAGGCTATTTCTTTCATAGAGGCTGGCTACAACATCCATAAAAATTAATTCGTCTGCTCCTGAAGCATAATAATACTCTGCAAACTGCTCCGGAAGTCCCAACACCCTTAATCCTTCCATATGGATTCCCTTTACCAAATTAGGACCCTTTATGTCCAATCGAGGGATTATTCTAACACAACTCATTATATCAATCGATCTCCTACTCTTAATGAAAAACCTTCACGGTCTGAACCATATTCCGACAATACTACTGCACCGGAATCTGTTTTCACCATCGGTTTGTTATCTGCATTTAGCCCAACCACGGCGCCATTAATGCATTTGTAGTTTGGGAAATCAGTAATAATTTCAACCTTCTTTATCTTAACCAATGCTTCAAATTTTGCTCGTTGAACACGCGATCTCGCCCAGGGACCGGGAGTCGTAATCGCACGAACAAAGTTAAAAACATCCTTGCTGCTACTATTCCAGTTTACAAACTCATCTCCCTCCTTCCGAGCGATAAAGTAAGACCCTAGTTTTGGTTGCGGGGTTCGAACCACGGTGTCTTTTTTAATGTCTTCTACTGCCTTTAACAGTACATCTGGGCACAGGTCAATTGCTTTTTTGAGCAACGTTGCATAGTCATCGGTATCGTCAATTGGAAATACTTCCTGTCTGATTATGTCTCCTGTATCAATTCCATCATCAATGTAATGGCAGGTAACTCCTATTTCCCTTTCGTCATTGATTAGCGCCCAGTTTAAGATATTTCTTCCTCTGTAATTGGGCAATTTACCTGCATGGCAATTGATAAAACCTAAGGGAAATAATGATCTTAATTCTGATCGGACAATCTGGTTGAAGGACATGGAAATGGCTAAGTCTGCAGAGATAGCTTTCATTTTCTCAATCCAATCCGAATGGTTTACGTTTTTCGTCCAGGAAACTTCAATTCCATTGGCTTCTGCAATTTCAATAAGGCGCTCATCCTTTTTATCGAACCTCACAACCACGATTCTTACATCGTAATTTAGCTCCAGCAATTGAACCAACGCCTTATGAGCCCATGGTCCGTCTCCATAGTAAGCTATTCTCACAATTTCTCTTTTAGCAATTGCACAATCTTTTGAGTCGCATTCCCATCACCATAAATGTTATTTCTATCCAGTTTAGGCAAGGACTCGATTTTTGAAATGTTACCTAAAATCTCTTCCTGGCTTATTCCGGAATGAATGACGTTCGGTCCATGAGACCTTCCTTTCTGACGGTCACCCACGTTTATAACATACTTGGCAAAAGATGCTGCTTCGATAATTCCACTTGAAGTGTTTCCAATAAGCATGGAACAAAATTCCATACAGGAATAATACCCCCTGGCACCTAATATTTCCACTCCAAAAGCGTATTCGGTCTTATCGATAAAGGCATTTAATTTTTCCCGAATAATCGTCCCCATGGTGTCTGCATTGGGCATGGTAATCAAAAGCTGATACCCGGATATGCTTTCCATGGTTTTAATTAACTCGTCGGTATATTCAATGTTTTTTTCCAGGTTAACGGTTTCCGGGTGAAACGTAATTAGAATCGTGGGATTATTTAAATCAATGCCAAAAACGGAATTGAATTCCTCAATGGACATTAAATCCAAATCTTTCAGGTTATCCAATGCAGGTGCCCCAACATTGAAGATATTGGAATCGCTGTTGATCAACTGAACAACCCGATCAGCGTGGTCTTCGGTAGTTACAAAATGAAGGGTGGACATTGTGGTAATGCAATGCCTGAATTTATCATCAATAGCGCCAAGTGTAGTTTCTCCCCCGTGAAGGTGCGCAACTGGAATATTAAAAGGAACGGAAGCGGCAATGGCCGAAAACATTTCAAAACGATCGCCCAATACTATGATACAATCGTAGTTTTTGCTTTGCCACAAATTGGAAAATTTAATCATAGTCAGACCCATTGAAGTGGCAATGGAATCCGGAGAATCTCCAAGAACCAATGATTCAATTTCTTCACTTACTTCAAACCCGTCGTTTCTAAAAAGATCGACGGTATGGCCATAAAAGTTAGAAACGTGTGTTCCGAATGCAATAATTTCAAGATCAATTTCCGAATCTGCATCTAACTTCTTAATTAAAGGAAGGTAGATACTGTAATCAGACCTTCCGCAACTGATTAAAGCTATTTTCATTTGAAATCCATATTTGTAAGTTGCTCATCTTCCTGAACATCTCTAAGTAACTCTTTCCCAATGTAATTTTCGTACAACATGGGAGAGATTCCATCACCGGGCCGTTTCATAACCAGGTCCCCTTCACGAAGAATGTGACCTTTTTGCATATCAGCCCGATAATGAATGCTTTTGCGCGCAATTGCTATGTTTTTTTGTTCAGAAGCCGAAGCGACCTTCTCGGTGCTTCCAAACCCACTTTCTATGTTACGAATCGATCGCACCATTGCCTTTAGCTCCTCTGGTTCCAAAGAAGCCAAATGATCCGGGCCATCCATTTCTCTACTTAGAGTAAAGTGTTTCTCAATAACCTGAGCTCCCATGGCCACTGCTGCAATAGGAATTTCAATTCCCAACGTATGATCCGAATAACCCACCTTTAATCCGGTTTCATTCGCAATGGTCTGCATTGCCCTTAGGTTAACATCTTCGTATGGTGTTGGGTATTCGGTGTTGCAATGCAACAGCGTGATATTTTCTTTTTGGGTTCCATTTTCGACCAGCACTTTAACAGCATCTTTAATCTCCTGTAGATTGGCCATTCCACTCGACATGATTACATTCTTGTTGTAAGAAGCAACTAATTTCAATAATGGTAAATTGGTAATTTCTCCGGAAGGAACTTTTATGGTGTCCATTCCAAATTCCATCAAGAAATTCAGGCTTTCGGCATCAAAGGGAGTTGATAAAAATTGAATTCCTTTTTGAGAACAATAATCTCGAAGAATTGAATGAGCGTCATGAGGCAATTCCAGCTTTTTAAGCATGCTGAACTGCGAGTCATCGTTCTTGGTGTTGGTAATTTGATAGTCTGCTTTTTTAGCGGTTTTCGAAACCAGGTTTTTTGCTTTGAAGGTCTGGAACTTAACTATATCGGCCCCTGCATCGGCTGCCACATCAATAAGTTGTTTTGCAATTTCAAGGTCTCCATTGAAGTTTACACCGGCTTCCGCAATTATCAATGTTTTACTACTCATTATTCGCTATTTCTTTTAAACTTTCGCAAACTCGATTTACATCTTCTTCAGACAAATCAGTGCTGCATGGAATGCATAAAACTTTATTGTAAATCTCTTCGGAAGTTTCAATCCCAAATGTTTCGCAATCCTTAAACATGGGCAGTGTGTGCATCAATTTCCAAACCGGTCGAGCCTGAATCCTCTTTTCGCCGAGCGCCTTGGTTAAATCCATTGGAGTTATACGATCCAAAATTAGGGGGTACATCCAATAGTTAGATTCGCTATGGTCTTGTTTTTCAAACATATTCATCCCTTCTACACTACTCAAGCTTTGAATGTAATGGTTGTAGTTTCTTCTTTTGGTTGCAACAAACTCATCCATTTGCTCCAATTGCCCTACACCAATTGCCGCCAAAACGTTTACCAATCGATAGTTATAACCAATTGCATCATGGTCATATTCAATGGGGTCGGATTTTGCTGTGGTACTCAAGTGTTTGGCTTTATTGGCTAAATCCTCATCGTTGGTAACAATCATTCCTCCACCTCCGGTGGTCATAATTTTATTTCCATTGAAACTGAAACAACCCAACATTCCAAAAGTTCCTGTTTTAGATCCCTTGTATGAACTTCCAAGGCTCTCGGTAGCATCTTCTACAACTGCAATATTGGCGGCCTTACACAACTCTATTAGCGGATCCATGTCAACCGGATTCCCAAAGGTGTGCATAGGAATAATGGCTGAAATTCGTTTTCCGGTAGTCTTGTTATAGGTATATCCGTCCTTAAGCTCACATCTCTCTTCCAGGAAACTTTTTAAAATGGCGGGGTTGAGACCCAGAGTTTCCCAATCCGAACCCAGGAAAACCGGGTTTGCATTGCAATAAGTAATTGCATTTGCAGGGGCCACAAAAGTGAGATCAGGTACAATAACTTCATCACCTGCTTCAACTCCGGCAAGCATTAACGATATGTGAAGTGCAGCTGTTCCATTTACAACGGCAACAGCTCTTTTTACTCCAACATATTCGGCAAATTTTTGCTCAAATTCGTCTACATAACTTCCAACAGAAGAAACCCACCCAGTCTTAATAGCATCTTCGGCATACTTCCATTCGTTACCCGAAAGATTTGGTACGCTTAAAGGAATAAAACTATTCGAAGACATCTTTTCCTGATTTTAAATAATCAATATACCACTCCAAGGTAGTCTTTACTCCTTCTTTCCAATCTGTTTTAGGGCTATAAGACAACACTCTTCTTGCCTTAGAAACATCCGGACACCTTCTGGAAACAGAACCTGAATGAGCTTCTACAGGTTCATACTCACCTTTAAAGTCCATAAGTTCTCCCATATACCTCACCAATTCTCCAATGGTAATTTCCGCCACATCATCACCTATGTGAAAAATTTCACCGTTTGTATTTTCAGTTTCCATGGCTAATACGGTTCCACTTACAGCATCATCGATGTAATTGAACGATCTTGTTTGGTCATGTCCATACAGTTTGAACGGATTCTCATTGGCTAAATAGCGCTGGACAACCTGTGGAATAACATGTTTGAATCCCATTCTTGGCCCATATACGTTGTGATACCGAACGATTGTACATTCGAAATTATATGCTTTTGAATATTGTATAAACCCTGATTCACCTAACATTTTGGTAACTGCATAAGTAAACCTTGGGTGCTTAATGTCATCTATGCAAAGAGGTACCTCTTCAGGTGTAGGAACAGTATATCCAAACTGCTCAATGGTTCCGGCATAACATTCACTGGTTGAAGTAAAGACCACCTTCCCAACGCTTGCTGTTTTTAACCATTCAAGGGTGTTAAATATAAGAGCCGTATTTATTCGAATCAATTCCTCGGGTATTTTTTGGGTATACTCTACCCCTACTACCGAAGCCAACATGTAAACGTTGTCGTAGTCTTTTGCCAATTGATCAAAGGCCTGAGGCGTAGTACAATCCCCGGTTAAAACCTCAATGTCATATTTATCTACGAGACCGGTTAAAACTTCATCTTTTTTTCCTCGAAAAAAATTATCCAAAATGGTGATCTTGTATCCTCCTTTTTCTCCCAGGTGCTTACAAATATTTAATCCAATAAATCCTGCTCCACCTATCAATAATACTTTCTTCATTTTATTCAATCTTCTTGATTCACTCAACCCCGGCTTAAATATCTCCTCGCCCAATTACTTTAACTCTATTATTTTCTTTTATCAATATCAGCTCGTCCAGAGAAAATACTCCCCAACAATCCAACACAAATAAGTTCTTTTTTGATCTTATATAATCCACCAATTGGGCATTATTTCTATATGCTGAATGTGCGGTTGAAACAACAATCAAATCATAGTCCCTTTCCAACATTTTACCAAAATTGGTTTCCACTGCTCGTTCCAGTTCCTCCCAGTAACCTAAAAATGGATCATGTAAGCTTAAGTTAGCTTTAGATCGCAGTAATTTTCGACTCAGGAGTTCTACTGGCGTATAACGGGTATCACCAACATCATTCAAATAACTTACTCCAAGAACCAATATATCCTTACCAGCCAAACCTTCTGGCGTGTTCTCTTCAATAATTTCAAACGCTCTCAACGGCATTTGGTCGTTTACCTGAACAGCCTTTTCTGAATTGGTTAGGGGATCATTACTCTTGAACAGCGTTTGCTTTGACCAACTTGCCAATAAGGGATCTTTGGTTAAACAATATCCTCCTACGCCTAACCCGGGCATCATGATGTTTTTATGGGTTGGACGCATTCTTATGGCCTGAATTACCTCATACAGATTCACTCCTGCCTCCTCCGCGTAATTACTCCATTCCTGAATGAATGAAATATTCATGGCCCGGAATGAGTTTTCCAACACTTTAGCCATTTCGGTTGCATGTGTATTTGAAAGGCGCGTAAGCGGATACTCATCGGTTCTAATTATCGTCTTTAAAAAAGATTCAACCCGATCGGCACTTCTTTCATCAACGCCCGAATAGACGCGATAAAAATTTTGAATGGAATCTATGTATTTGGGGCCCGGCATCACACGCTCATAACTGTGCCCTATGAACCCATCAAACGAAAGTCCTCTTTTTTCAAATTCTTCCTCAATAATTGGTTTTACTACAAACTGACAGGTTCCCGGAGGTACTGTTGTTTCAACTAAGATTAAAACATTGAGTTTGCAAACTTCACCAATGGACTGAATGGCCTTTTTAAATCCACTAAGACTTACATCATAAGATTGGAGTTCCTTTTCCTCATCGGATACTTTGGCAACATCTAAATTGATATCGATAATTATAACATCAGCTTTTTTGTATGCATAGGTATTATGCGTTGCTAAAAAATTGGATTTCTGCCTTGACTTTTCAAAATACTCCTGCACCTTGGGATCTGACGAGGCAATAGGGAACTCACCATTATTGAGTGCATTTATTTTTGTTATTGCTTCTTCTGTAGGTAAATCTACTCCAATAACTGCATATTCTTCGGATATTCCATTTGCGCAAACCAAACTCATTACCGCGCCAACAAAACCCAGACCCTGAACGGCCACCACCTTTTTACCGGCATTCTTCGATAAAAAATCATCGATTTGCTGCGAGTCAATTGCTTCTATCATTCCACCACTACAAGTTAATTTCTACGTATCCTTTTTCAATAAGGAACTCGGCAAACTCCCAATCCAGCATATTGTCCAGGTCGAAAGATCGTTCTTCTGGCATTAATACCTTCTTCAAGTTTTTAAAGTCTGCAAAACTATTCGCTTTAAGAATACTTTCGCTTTGCATTGCATACACAGCCCCGTTTACTTCATAAACCACCGGGGCGTCTTGTCTACGAACCGCGTCGTGCGTCTTGGACTTTTGCAACCAACCGTTTTTATCTTCTTCATAAAGAATGTAATACGGGTTTGATGAAGTTTCTTTAACAGTCATGGACATGTCGGTATCGGCTTTACAGGCCCGAATTGAATTTTTTATGTCTTCGGCAATTCTAAACGGGGAGGTGGGTTGAAGCAAAATGACCTTGTTAACCTTTTTACCTAAATCCAGGTAATGGCTAAGTGCGTGTTTAATTACCCCAAAACTTCCTGCTTCATCTGAGGCCAAATCGTCGGGGCGCTTAAAAGGAACTTGCAATCCTAAACTCTGAACGACTTCAATTATGGAATCTGAATCAGTGGATACACAAATTTGACTATCAGGAACAAACTTTCTAGCTAACTCAATACTATATTGAATAAGAGGTTTTCCCCCCAGTTGCTTAATATTTTTACCCGGGATACCCTTAGACCCTCCTCTAGCAGTTATAAGAAAGAGTAACTTATCCATTTCACAAGTGTATATGATTAATATCCTCTTGAGCTTTTTTAAAATCTTCCATTCTACCAATATCCAACCAATAGGAACGAATGGGATAAGACGTCACTTTTCGCTCTTGTGAAATCAGCAATTCAACCAGATCAGTAGCATCAAACTTTTCATTTTTAGCTATAAGTTCGATCAGACTTGTTTTAACCAAATAAATTCCTGCATTGGCAAAATAGGTATAGGTTGGCTTTTCACTCAATCCTGAAATGATTCCATTCTCACCTTCCACTATTGCGTAAGGAACACTATAACTATAGGGTATGGTTGCCATCTGCATATCACTTCCTTTCTTAATGGCATCGTTTACAAAATCTTCCAAATCCAAATCGGTCAACAAATCAGAATTCATGACCAATACATAATCATTTTCAAAACTATCAACCAGGCTCATTGAGCCAATGGTACCCAACGGTTTGTCCTCATTGACATAATTGATTTGTAAGGATTTACTTTCACCGTTTCCAAAAAACTCGGTTATCCTATCTCCCAGGTAGTTTAGTGAAATGTGAACATTCTTAACTCCGTATTTTTTTAGGCGATCAATGTTGTGTTCCAAAATAGGTTTGTCTCCAACCTTTAGCATTGGCTTTGGCAAATTTTCGGTTAAAGGGCGAAGCCTTATTCCTTTTCCTCCCGCCAAAATAAAAGCATCGATTTTAAGGTTGGATCGGGTAACTTTAAGATCAATGATGTCAGCGATTTTTCCATCTTCTGAAATTAAAGGGATAATGTATATACCCTCTTCTATGTACTCGTTAAACTCATCATTTCCAATATGAACATCCTTCAAAAAGATGAAGCTCTTGTTCATAATATCTCCTGCACTACCCGACTTATTCTGCATTAATGCACGACGAACATCACCATCGGTGATGGACCCCATACAGTTATTCTCCTCATCAACAACAAAAACAATCTTTTTATAGGCAGCTCCCTCTATGGCTTCAAGTTTCTGAAGAATTTGCGCCAAAGAATCTTCGCTATTAATGGTATGATCTCTAATTATGCGTTTTTGATTATCCATTTTCTTTCGTATCAATCACTTTGATCTTTCCATCTGCCAGTTCCAATACATGATCGCAATATTTAATATTAGCTGGATTGTGCGTAATAAGAACAATTGTTAATCCCTGATCATTCAATTGCATCAAAGTTGCAAAAATTTCAGCCTCGGTCTTGGAATCCAAACCGGAAGTAGCTTCATCAAAAACCAAAATTTCCGAATTTTTGTAGAGCGATCTGGCAATAGCTACCCTTTGCTTCTGTCCTCCGGAAAGTTTATTTCCATTTTCTCCCAAACTTTCATCCAGCCCATTTGGAAACCTCTCAATTAGAGAATTCAACTGAGCCTGCTCACAGCTCGAACGCAGCTTCTCCATATCAATATCAGAATCTTTTATGCCAAAGCAAACATTCTTCTTCAACGACTCATTAATTATAAAAACATCTTGACGAACAAAACCGATTTGGTCCCACCAACTCCGTCGGTTATCTATGCTAAGTTCTTTACCATCAATTGCAACTTTTCCGGATTTAGGGTAATAGAAACCCAAAAGTAAATTTATTAAAGTGGTCTTTCCTGAACCACTTTCCCCAACTACCCCGAAAACAGAACCTTTCTTTATTTCCAATTCCGGGAGAACGGTCTTAAAATCAGAACTTTTATCAAAATAAAATTCCACCTCATGAAACTGAATTGCTTTATTAAATGAAATCGTGTCTTTGGCAGCTACGGAATGATTTACGCGTTTTTGTCCATCCGCCTTTGAAATTATGTCGAACAGAAATGAATACTCTCTAAGAAAAAGCAGATTTGCAACAATTTTATTAATGGAGGGAATGATACGATAACTTGCAGCTCCAAACACTCCTAAGAGAATAAGAAGGTTATTGGAAGTGTCTATAAACGTGGCATAAAAAAAGACTGCCACAATTCCTAACACGGCTGTAACCTCCATTAATTTTGGAAAAAGATCAACCAGAACGGCTTTCTTGACGTTTAAGTCTACCAGTTTACGCTGTTCCTTTTCCAGATAACTCAATAAAGAATTTTCTTCCCGGAACAGTTTCATTTCGACCAATCCGGCTACCCCTCTTAAAACTATATCTGTAACTTTAGAATGGACAATATTTCTGCTATTCCCAATATTGGTCACTTTTCGTTTAGAGAGAAAATAGAAAACCGATGCGGTAGGAAAGACTACTAAAAACACAAGCCCAACAAGCAGAGGATCATAAAATAATAGCGCGGTTAAGAGAATCGTAATTATTACAAATTCAGAAACCACCAGTAAAAAAGGCATGATCACAAACGATGAAAAATGCTGCGTATTTATTACAATGTCCCGAACTATATCAGACGTTTGTTTTCCCTTATTTTCCAGTAATTCAGAATTAAAAAAATTGACAAGCAACTCTACAGACTTGTTTGCCGATATCCCATAAGAAAACCGGGAAAGGCTTACCTTAATAGCAACATAAACCCATGCCCGTACAACAAAAACCAGTACAAGCGACAAAAAGAATAATTGCAAAAAACCGGAATCAGATAAACCAAGCGCGGTTTTAACACCAAAAATAAACGAGTTACTATTGATCAAATCAGGGTCATTGGCTACCGCAAGAACAGGAAGAACAATTGATAAACCAATAACATCTATAATCCCTCCAATTAGGATAAGAAACACCGAGAATCTGGCCTGCCTCTTTTGCTTCGAATCAAGAATTTGGAATAACTGGGAATAGAACTTTCTCACATCGGCGACAGTTAAGAGTAGGAGGTCAGTCCTTATTCGGTTTTGATTCGTCTAACTCCTGTCCATAACCATAGCCATAGCCATAACCATAACCATAACCGTAACCATAACCGTAGCCATAACCATAGCCTAACTTCCTGGCGTAGTAATAGATTTTCTTTTTCTTTCTTAAACCATTGAAAATAATGGCTCTGTTTTCGATCTTACCATTTTCAATAAACTGGTTTAACATATTTACATTTCCTCTACTCGCATTTTTTGCATTAATTACAAAAATGGATAGATCTGAAATCTTAGACAATGCCATTGCATCTGATATTAAAGACATTGGAGGTGTGTCTAAGAATATATAATCAAATTGCTTTCTATACTCTTCAATAAGAGCTTCAGTCCCTTTGCTTAAAACCAATTCGGAAGCATTGGGGGGGATTTCACCAGCGGTAACAGCAAAAAGATTGGAAACAGGGGTTTCCTGAATTATTTCCTGAGAATCTGCCCTGCCTATCAGATAATGACTTACCCCTTTGTTGTTTTTAATATTCAATGCCTTATGCACTTTTGGTTTGTGCAAATCGAAGTCAATTAGAACACTCTTCTTATCGGCGATACTTAAAATTGAACTCAGGTTGGAAGACGTAAAGGTTTTCCCTTCACCCGGAAGAATCGAGGTTACCAAAATCACACGACCCTTATCCGAATCACCTGAAATATCCGAGAATAGGTAGTCCAGGTTTACCCGAATAGATCTAAATGTTTCCGCCAAAACGCTCTTTGGCTCAAAAACGGATAGCATATATTGTTGGTCCGATTCCTTTTTTTCCTGAATAACTCCTCCAATAATACTTACATCGGTTAATTCTTTAAGTTCGTTAATACTATCAACGGTATCAAAGAACATCCATCTTATCGCACTTATAACCAATGCAAAAAGCAACCCTCCAACTCCAAAAAACAACTGTATTCGTTTTTTATTAGGAGCAATAACACCAATGGATTGAGCCCTTTCTATCACCTTAGTATCCGGGAGAATTGATGCTTCTGCAATTACCGTTTCCGCCTTTTTCTCTAACAAAAAAGTATATAGGTTTTGATGAACCTGAAGTTTACGCTGAATGTTAAGGACTTCCCTTTGGTTTTTAGGAACACCTTTTACCTTTTCCTCATATTGAGCAATAGTTTCCTCAATATCTGATTTTTTCAGTTCAAAAGCATTTTTACTATTTTCCAGGTAAACCAGGAGGTTTTTCCGTTCACGGATAATCTGTTTATCAATTTCTTTTATCGACTGATTATTCTCTGTTGAATTAAATAGCTTATTGTTTCTTTCAATCTGTAAAGCATAAAATTTATTTATTGATTCTTTCAGATACAAATCTCCTTCAAGAACATATAAACTGGGCGGCAACAGGGCCTCATCCTTATTGCTTAAAATGTACTTTTCGAGTTCTGAAATCGAATTTAAATTCAACTCCAATTGTGTCATTAATGACTCATATTCCATTAATCGGCTGAAGTATTCAGACTCCTCCTTAGATAAATCCAATATCGCTTTTCGGGCCTTAAACTCCTCGAGTTCTAATTCAATGTCATTTAAGATTTCGTTTACATCTTTAATTTGTACGTCAATAAACTCCTGAGTATTTTTATTTACCTCTTTCTTATTCTCAAGTGTATAATCGATGTAGGTTCCGGCAAGCGAATCTAAAAACATAACCGCCCGGTTTGGAATTACATCGGAAACTTGCAATTCAAGAATACTGGTCCAATCCAGGCTCTCAATAGTCATATTCTTTTTATACTTGGAGACCAACTGTTCAATTGGATTGATCTGGAATCGATAATTTACCTCAGAAAATGCTGCTATATTTGACATATTCAAGGAAACCATAGGCTCAATTCTAAAATTGAAGCCATCCTTTAAAACCAGTTCCCCAAACCGAAACCGTTCAACAACCTCCTGCTCCTCAGACTCATAAGACAAATTGTAGTACACCGTGTCTACAAACTGAAAATCGAAACTTCTGTAAAAAGAAGCTGGTCCAAAATCATCGGAAGAAACCCGGATAGGAATATTTTCGAAAACTTCTGTTGTTTTTATTCTACCATCAATAAAATAAGAAACTTGAAAATTTAACCTCTCGAGTGTTTCTCGAATAAGATTAGAAGAAAGTAAAACTCTTTTCTGTGATTCCGTTTTATCATAAGACCGGTAAGAATTGTCTACCCCCAGGCCTTGCAATATGCTTTGCTGATAATCATAAATATCGCCGGAATTCAGCAATATTTGTGATTTGGCTGCATAAACTTCCTCCAAACGATGAGAATAAAAAAGAGCTATTGCAAATCCAAGAACAGGAAATAAAACTATAATTAACAAGTTCCTTGCGACAACTCGAAACAATTTCGTCAAGTCATCCAGACTAAACACATTATCTTTAGCACCTATCTTTTTCATACGGAATCGACAAATATAGATTCACTGGATAAGATAGTTAGAAAATTATTGGGTTATTTTTTATTATTTTTGGAACTTATATTCTTCCTTAATTTAACTTAAAACAAACAGAAATGAAACTATTAGGCATTTTATTAATGGCCTTCACTGCGTGTTCATCCTTCGCTCAAATAACATCAAATCAAAGTGGTAATTGGAGTTCAGGCTCTACCTGGGTTGGGGGAGTTGCTCCCGGAGCTTCTGATGATGTAATAATTCAAAACGGACATGACATTACGGTGACGGCAAATGCTAGTTGCGACAACTTGTTGATCAATAGCAACTCTAATTTAACTACTTTCACTGTAAACTCTTCAGTAACGCTTACTTTGGGATCGTTTGATACTAGAGGTTCAGGTGCAAGTCAAACCATTACTATTAACAACAACGGTAATATTAATGTTAGTGGTAAGCTGTATTTTTGGGACAAGCAGTTTGCCAGTCATACAATAAATTTAACCGGATCGGGAAAAACATCTGTTACCGGAGTCTCCGAATTAAATGCTAATAAAGGGAATACCATCAATATTGGTCATTATTTTTTATCCTCGGGTGTATTGTATCTGTTTAGCGGATTTTCTGGTGATTTGGCAGTTAATGTTACGGATACCCTAGAGGCTGCTACTACCATTAAATTACAGTCTGCCTATGGTTCAAGTACCTCAGATAAGATTCAACTTAACATTGACAATTCAAGTGCGGTACTTTACCTAAATGGAACGGTTACGTGGAGTTTCCTGAATTTTGGAGGAGAATTAAGAAATAGCTCATCCGGAGGCTTGGTTCTTATGAGCCGACGCCAAAATTATAATAACGATAGCAGGCTTCAATTTGGAACATTAGCACTTGATGCTACTACTACTCTGAACGGTGCAATTGAACTGGTTAATGGTGAGAACTTCAAAGTAATGTCGGGCACCAGCATAAACCATTCTATTAGAAATATTGAGATTACAGGGAATCTTGATGTTGATGGTACGTTAACCGGAACTACCGGGGCAATTGTAATGAACGGGAGTTCTGCACAAACTATGGATTTTGCTTCAGCTACATCGATCCCTAACCTGAATATTGAAAATACAGGTGGCGGAGTAACTATTTCAGGAAGTATGCTAAGCATCACTGATCAGATTAGCTTTGACGCAACAGGAACTACTGCCTTCAATACCGGCGGTCTGCTAACCCTTGTAGACGGAGGTTCAGGAATGGCTAACTTCGGAGACATTAATAACCACACGGTATCTGGCAATATAACTTGCCAGTTTAGAAGCGGTACTATGAATGCCATTAACTACAGGCACCTTTCTATGCCAGTTTCGGGAGTTGCCATATCGGATATTCAGTATGATGCATCAACTCAAACTGGTGGATTTAGAACTTATGGATTCACCGGATCGAACACTCCAAGTGCGGGAGGGTTCTTCTCCACTTATACCTATAATAATAGTAGTGTTACTGGTGATTTTGATGATGGCTGGGTAGGTGCAACAAATTCATCTAATTCCTTAGGACATCAAACGGCAACAGCCTGGTATGTTGGCCCGGGAAGTGGGCAAGGAGCATCCTCATATTCTTTTGACGTATCTGGTTCTGTTAATACTGGAGCCATAAAAGTTAATTCCGCTAACGGTGCCAATTTCAGTTATGATGCTGGAAATGCTGGTGACAACAACTACAACTGGGCATTAATCGGAAATCCATACCCTTCTACTGTTGATTGGGATTTAGTACATGCTAATACTAACACGGTTGATATTGAATCGGTGGCCTACATATACAGTTCGAATGGTGGGGGATATGTTGCTACCAATAGTGGAGGCAATACCGATTTGATTCCACCTTTTCAAGGTTTCTATGTTAGAACTTCCGGTGCTTCAAGTACTGTAGAGTTTAACGAAAATGATAAGTCTACAACGCAAAAATCCTATGTAAAATCAATACAAGACGATGAAGGATTTAGAATCTATATAAGCTCGGATCAAACCACTAAATATAGTTTCTCTTATTTAAAGTTTAATTCAAAAGCTTCTGATACCTATATTAACGGGGAAGATGCCTACAGGATTAAAAACCCATGGCCATGGCCGAATATTGCGGTAGTAAGCAGTGACGATGTACTTCAGCAGGTACACTCTCAAAACCTTGACGATGGGCATGAAATAATTAAAATTAATGTTGAAACCTATCAAGCAGGTAATCATACCTTAAGATTTGAAAGCAACGATGACCTAGAAGGATGTTTTATTCTTGAAGATTTAGTTGAAAAGAAAACGGTTACCATTGACCCGAAAACAGGTACTTACACCTTCTTCTTAACAGACAGTGCCTCAGTGGCTAATCGTTTTAAACTTCACATTTATAATTTCGCGAAAAATGTAACTGCTAGCCATATTTCTTGTTTTGGCAAGAATGACGGTGAAGCTGAATTAGAGTTGAGTGATATTGGAACTGATTTTCGATATGAATTAAAAGATGAAAAAGGAAACGGTTTGGCCCTTGATTTCAGCGCAAAAGGGAAACAGTCCTTTGAAAATTTAGTTCATGGAAATTATAGTATTTCAGTTGAAGCAAACAAACTTAACTGTCCTCAGGTGACTGAGTATTTTACCATTTTAGAACCTTCTGAAATGATTCCCTCGTTCGATTTTGCTGGAAATTCCCTTGTATTCTATTCAGATAAGGAAATTAAGATTGAAAACAAATCGACCGGAGGTATTGCTTCTTATGCCTGGGATTTTGGAGATAAGGAATTTGATACAAGAAAAGACCCTACACATGTATATGCTGAACCTGGAATATATACCATTAAACTTACGGCTCAGAATGGAAATTCTGATTGCGATGTTTCTGCGGAAAAAACCATTAATGTAATTAATAGTTATTTAAGCATTGAGGATTTAAACAATGATGACATTAAAATTATTCAGCACGATAACAACTTAAAAATAAGTTCTGATTTATCGTTTGAAAGTTTTCAAATTATTGATCTTTCCGGAAAAGCTATTTTGCAGGGAAATATTGAGAATACGAGAGGTTTTGAAATTGACATTAATATTTTGGAATCTGGTATTTACCTCCTCCGTTTGAATAGTAATACTGAGCTGCATACTCTTAAATTCTACCATAAGTAATTTGATTCTTCTATAAGGAGAGGGCTGATACCTTTATTCCAAAGGCTCAAAAGTCTTTAGTTGTTGGAGTATGTTCAATCCTTACTTTTGTTTATATGGATGTTTCCAGTAAATACCTGCAGCATGCTGTTGAAGAAATAGCTTCATTACCAGGAATTGGAAAAAAAACCGCACTCCGACTGGCTTTACACTTACTAAAAAGGACTAAAAGTGAAGTGGAACACTTTTCGGGTTCCATTGCTCAAATGAAGGAGCATATTCAGTTTTGCCAAAAATGCGGAAACATAAGCGACGAAGAAAAATGCGGAATTTGTTCAAATCCAAGAAGAGATCCTCAGGTTGTTTGTGTGGTCGAAGATTTAAGGGATGTAATGGCCATAGAAGCAACCCAACAGTTTAATGGACTGTATCATGTATTGGGTGGTGTTATCTCTCCTATGGATGGTATAGGCCCAGGTGACCTAAACATAGCTTCACTACTTTCAAGAATCGAAGATGATAAGGTTAATGAAGTCATTCTTGCTCTTAGCGTCACCATGGAAGGCGATACAACCGGATTTTACTTATACAAGAAAATTCATCAATTAGGAATTGAAGTTTCTTCCATTGCCAGAGGTGTTAGCATTGGCGACGAGCTACAATATACTGATGAGCTTACTCTTGGGAGGAGTATAATACAAAGACGTCCCTACGAGCAGGTTTGAATTGATGAAATACATTCCTGATACCCCAAACAATTGTGGCAATCATGTATTAGATTCGCAATGAAAATAACTAGCTTAGTTTAATAGGAGCAATGACAAAGAAGAATAGCGTTAAAAGTGAAGGAGTTAGACAACTCAAGCTTAGCGATCAAGCTCCGAACTGTGAGATCTATATTAACCAATCCATTTACGATTTAAAAACAATTGCAAAAAACAAAAAGGTTGTTGACATTGGCTGTGGTTATGGATGGAACCGGGCGATTGTAGAATCTGTAGGTGGTGAATGGATTGGCGTTGAACCCTTTGAAGGTGGAGCTCATACCGTGGTTGGCGATGCAGAAAACCTACCTTTTGAAGACAACTCTTTCGATGTTGCCATTATGGATGCGGTTTTAGAACACATCCCGGATGTTGGAAAAGCAATATCAGAGGTTTCCAGGGTGCTTAAGCCTAATGGGTTGTTTGTTGGATACGTAGCTTTTATGGAGTGTTTTCACGAAATATCCTATTCACACTTATCCTTTAAGGCCCTGGAACATTATTCCAATATAAATGGTATGAAACTTGAAAAAATTTCTGGCGGTAGTGCATTTGGAATAGATTATCATCTGCAGGTATTACTTTATCCCTTACCGTTTAAGCCTTTTAGAAAAATAATTGCGTCACTTATAAGGCTGCTTTTTTTACTAAAATCAAAAATCGTATACCTGAGCTTAAGGTATAAACGAAAAAAGAGTGCTCCAGAAGCCAAAGCGGCATCCAGTTTATACTATAAAGTTGAGTGCCTGCGCCAGTCAAATGGTTTCACCCATGTTATTCGGAAATTATAATCCGAAACTAGAACTTCCAACCAACATTTAAATAAAAGTTTCTTCCAGCCCTGGGAACATTTCCCCAATCCAGATGCCGGTAATAATAATGATCAAACAGGTTCAAAATACCTGTTTTAATATCCAAGGTACTTTTCTTGGTAACTTTAATCTGGTAGCCAGCACGTACATTCAGTACCGCCCATGAAGGGGTTTTATCCTCTCCAAACTCAGGGTCAATAAGTAGTTGAGAAGATCCTGCTTCGCTTTCAAGTAGTAAGAAGAATTTATTTCGTTTGAATTTTACGGCCGAAACATTGGTTAAGGGCTGAATTTGGGGCAAAGAACTTTTGTCGTATTTCTCCCCCCAATTGTAGTTGAAGCGAGTACTAATGGACCAATTTTTAAATGGGAGATAATCCAATTGAAAAGATGAGTTAATAATTTGAGCCCACGATAAGTTCTGAAAATATTTCACACCGTTACCTCCAATAGTCATGGCTGATGAATTTGAATCTAAAACACCGTAGATAAAATCAAAGAGTCGATTATAGCCTGCTGTAACGGTCCAATCTACCTTCCTGTTCTTTCTTTTTAGTTCCAGGTTAGTCCTTAGTGATTTTTCAGTTTTAATATCTGGTCTTCCTATATAGTCGTAACCGTCTTCCTTATTGAACAAATAGTAGCCATACATTTCACTTGTTGTCGGCAGTCTGCTGGAAGAACTAGTGGACCATGACACCTGGTAATTACTTCCAATTCTCCTATTCCATAATACTGATATTGAATAGGGAAAATGAACATAAACTTCATCTCCCGAATAACCTAAACCGGTTAGCTGTCTCTTTCCAAAACCATCTTCAATACCAGTAGTGGCCCAATCAACTCTACCGGAAAAAGCCAATGAATTCTTATCGTTCAATTCTATATTATCTACACCCGCTACTCCCAAAACATTTCGTTGTACATCAGGCCAGGTAAGCATAAACATATCGGCTCCACCATTTGGATCAAACATAGTCATTTCTGCTCGCCTAAAATTGTAGTAATAGTCAGTCTTTAATTGAATTTTGTGTTTTCCAATTCGACCGAGATTAAGCTTTGCAAAAGCCCCATAGGTGTCGCTCCAACCAGGCATATCCATGCGCATGGCTACCTCCTCATCAGGTCTTTTTGAATCATCCATCAAGTGGTAAACCTGATTTCCATAAACCTTAATCTGGATTTTGTCTATGCCCGAAATTGCGCTATAACCAGTTGCCGTAACCGATGCAAGGTGTGTTCGTGCAATAGCTACGTCCATCGGTAAGGCGGCAAAACCTACGTCATTTGCTTCGTCGTATAAATAATCTCCTTCCAGTATCCATTTTTCCCCAAGCCTGTTACGAAGGTTTATAGAAAGGTTTTGTTTTTGGTATTGGGTATATTTAATGATCTCTCCTCCACCCGCTTTGTAATTATCATGGTTTCTAATTGCACCATTCATTCTAATTGCCAACTTCTTACCACCCAGATTTACTCCTCCACTAAAATCCTGCCCCATGGAAACCGAATTGAGTGAACCATTAAGTTCGCCTGCGATGGTTGAAAATTTAGCTTTTCGTGTTCTCAGGTTTAGGCTCCCTCCAACATTGCTGCCCTGCATTGAAGCATTGGAATGGCAGGAAACTTCAGCTTTTTTTAAGTTTATAGGTTCTATGTACGAACTGGATGGATCCATTTTGTCGGTGCAGGCACCGAATATTCTCATTCCATCAATGCTAACGGTTATCTGTCCTCCGCCTAAGGCATTAATTTGAGGGTCATAGGCAAAAGAACCTCTCTTTATCAATTGAACCTGGGGTGTTTTCTCCAATACCTCATCCATGGTCGAGGTCGTATTACTGGCGATTGGATTTAAGGTTAAGTTATTTACTTGCTGAGAATCAGATAAGACACTAACGACCTCTAACTCATAAGCTTTTAATTGGAAGAACAAAACCTCCTCACTTGCAGCTGAATCTGTAACCTGCCCAAAAAGAGAAAAAAAGGAGAAGATAAGCATTGTGCCTATCCCTCCTATTTGTTTCATATTCATTTCAGTAGAAGTTACAAAGTGTATTCGAAGTAGTTGTTTCGATTTACAATTTTTCCATTCCTCATGATTTTGACATCAATTTTCCACATACCGGTCATGGAGTAGTTTATTTTGCCCTTATAGTGACCGTTAGAAATATGAGTTGGATGTACGTTGTTAGGGGAACCATGTCCCATACTTGGCATAGTAGGTTCAATTTCAACGGTAAAATCGCTTCTGGCAGGCCATTCCATCATACTCTTTTTATAGAAAATGGCAATTTCCATATCGTTTAACCCTACCATTGGTTTTTCCGGAAGTACATAGGAAATGAACACCTTATCAAAGTTGGTTGACGTACTATCAATAAAGGAATCCATAACCCTATTCGTAGGTTGTTTAACTGTAACTGGAATTTTAGCGACTCCATCCTTGTGAATTGAATGATTGCGATAATTAACCGTTAATTCCCATGTTCCATTACCACTAGGCATTACAAAGAAAGTCTGAGCTTCATATAACCCATTTGCATTGGGTTTTTCGCCTATTGGATTCTCAACCGGAGATGAATGCTTATGCATTCCCATGTCCATCATTGGGTTTATAGAAAGATGTCCCGCACTTAACAGCCCCCTTGTAGCAGAATCCAGGGTTAATACATAAAGAAAATTGTATCCCGTAAACAAATCTTCCTTAGCATAGATAACAACTTCGGCAGCAGCACCAACGGCATAACCTTTAGCAATCTCAGTTAACCCAGTAGTATTGTATCCCTTGTCGGGTTCATTACTTGCGTATACGCAAGAGTTGTCATTCTTTTTAGCATCTTTATCATAATTGGTAGCATTCTCATCTGTACATCCTTCTTTCTTGCAAGATGTAGTAGTTGTTCCCAGTCCTAATACGATGCTAAAAATGAACATCGTGTTTATTAATTTATTCTTAATCATTGTAGTTTATTATATAGTTACTTAATCGATTTATTATCCCGGAATTAAACATGCGGGTATAAACCATTTTAATTTGACTTGAGCGCATAAATACACTCACGTTGTTGGAATTATGGTGGACTATATAATAACTAACAAGGAGGGGGAACAGCTTGCTCAAAGTAACCACTGCAGGTTTCGCGAGCCAGAAAGTCAAATGAATGAAGAACCACTGATCTAACACTTGCGAGCTCTTCTGCACCTTGAAAAAAGTAAAAATGAAAGTCTAAATTCAGCTGAACGTATTCCATAGTAATACCCTCATCTGGCTTTTGCACTTCGATGATTTGATCGACCAAATAGCAGATACCATTACACTGGGTTATATCGGTATCCTGGTTTTCACACAACTCATTACTAATTTCTTCGAAGTTAATCAGGTAATCTACCAGCTTATTCAGGTTGTATCCCGAAAACCCAACCATGAGGCTGAGAAACGAAATTGCTATGATTCTGATTAACTTCACGAAACAAATTTCACCAATAATCAGGATTTAATTTGTGATTTTTATCACCTTTAAATGATATGTTAAATAAACAACCAAATCCTTTTTTATTCAATTAATTTGAAGCTGTGAAGAGAAGTACCATTCGTTCCATTATTGTTCTCGCGGCACTATTATTAAGTGCCTTGCTGGTGGTTCAAACCATTTGGGTAATGCGTGCTTATCGCCTTCAGGAAACTCAGGTAAACTATGACATAACAAAGTCCTTGAAGCTTGTTTCCAAAGAAATCCAGTACCATTTGGGAGATTCAACCTATATGGTGGACCCCGTAAAGCAAATAGACAAAAGCACTTTTGTAGTTAAAATTCTTGAACCGTTGGACCCATATTATGCAGAGCAGGTTTTGACACGGGAGTTTAAGAATCAGGAAATCAATCTCGACTTTGAGTACAACTTATACGACTGTTTCAATGACTCTGTGATTTATACCAAGGCTGTATACATCAATCAGGGAAAAGCCCAGGAAAAAGAGGATCCAAGTATAAAGGTGAACTGGAAAAGTGAGGATGGGCATTATTTCTCGGTGTATTTTCCCAATAAATCCGAAATTGTTTTGGGCCGATTGAAATTTTGGTTCTATTCTTCGCTCTTATTACTCATCATAGTCCTTTTTTTCGCCTATACCATAAGTGTAATCTTAAGGCAGAAAAGGCTGAGCGAAATAAAAACGGATTTTATCAATAACATGACCCACGAATTAAAAACCCCAATTTCTACCATTGCACTTTCATCAGAGGTACTTATGGACACTCAAATTACCGGGCAACCGGACCGACTTAAGAACTACGCAGCCATCATCCAACGTGAAAACCTGAGAATGCAACGACAGGTTGAAAAGGTGCTGCAAATAGCCTCCCTGGAAAAGGATAAGGTCGACCTGAAGTTGATTGAACTGGATGTCCATAAAATGATACAGGAGGTCATTAGCAATTTTACACCCCTGCTCGATGAAAAGAATGGGCACATCAACACAAAACTCATGGCAACCAATTGCACCATTAATGGAGATGAAACCCATTTTAGCAATATCATTACCAACTTAATAGACAATGCCATTAAGTATTGCGAACACCTGCCTCATATTATGATCAGCACGAAAAATAAAAACGGGAATATAATTGTGGAAATTCAGGATAACGGTATCGGACTCTCACCGGAAGTGAGCAAACTAATCTTTGATCGCTTTTATAGGGTTCCAACAGGCAATGTACACAATGTGAAAGGATTTGGTCTTGGACTCCATTACGTTAAAATAATGGTTGAAGAGCATGGTGGTGAAATAAGCGTAAAAAGTAAATTAAAAGAGGGAAGTACATTTTGCTTAAAACTCCCCAATAAGTAGCAATATGCAAACTGAAAAAAAATCAATACTTCTGGTAGAAGATGACCCAAGCCTAGGCTTTGTGATAAAAGATAACCTTAAAGAAAGCGGATTTGAAATAACGTGGGCAAAAGATGGTGTCGCCGGGTTTGAACAATTCTATTCCAACTATTTTGACTTGTGTATTCTGGATGTAATGCTTCCCAAAAAGGATGGCTATTCACTGGCAAAAGAAATCAGGGTGATTAACCCGGACATTCCGATCATTTTTCTAACTGCCAAAGGTTCTATTGATGACAAGGCAGAGGGTTACAAGGCTGGAGGAGACGACTACCTATCCAAACCGTTTGTGATGGCAGAGCTGGTTGCTCGTATTGATGCGGTTATAAAGAGGGCCACCCGATTTCAGAAAAAGAGAACCGACGTAGTAAAAGAGGTTTATACTCCGGGCAGTATAACATTCGATTATAACAATCTGGAACTAACCATTGGGAATGTAACTAAAACCTTAACCTCAAAGGAAGCCGATTTATTGCGTTTGCTATGCTTAAACCTTAATCAGACGCTGGAACGGGAAATTGCATTAAAGCTAATTTGGGGGGAAAATGACTACTTCCTGGGTAGAAGCATGGATGTTTTTGTTTCGCGCCTTAGAAAGTATTTACAAGCGGATAAAAGCCTGCGTATTGATACTATTCCAAAAATTGGATTTTCACTGCGTAACGACTAGAAAATCAGCGAACTCAAACTTATTGATAGAAAAGTAATCTGACTACCACTCTACCCTATTTTATAAATTCATTCAGAAGCATATATTTGAATAATGGCGGATACGCATTTACAAGATCCGGGGTTAGGTGAAAAATATGATGGAAAAACCACCAGGATAATTAATCCTGATGGCACCTTTAATGTGGTGCGCGAAGGTGTTGGAAGCAAAATTAACAACCTCTATCACTTTCTTTTAAATGTTTCCTGGACTCAATTTGTGTTGGTTCTTATAGGAGGGTATATCGTTGCTAATGGACTGTTTGCCGTTCTTTATCTGATTGCCGGAATAGATGGCCTAGCCGGAGTTAATGACCTGGATACCACCAACGACTTTTTGATAGCCATTTTCTTTTCCTTTCAGACATTTACAACCCTTGGCTACGGAGGATTATCTCCAATTGCTACGGACATCAATATAATTGCCGGGTTTCAGGCCATGTTTGGATTTATGAGTTTTTCTATTGCTACTGGACTTCTCTACGGTCGGTTTAGTAAGCCATCCGCTCGCATTAAATACAGCAAAAACATTCTATTAGCACCCTATGAAAACGGATTTGCCCTCATGTTTAGAATAGTCAACCGGAGGGACAATCTTTTGATGGACATGAGTGCCAAGGTGCTCTTAGCCACCTCAAGGAAGGTAAATGGTATGTATATTCGATCATACGATCAATTGAATTTAGCCATCAACAAAATTGATTTCTTCCCCCTAAACTGGACTATTGTTCATCCTATTGATGAAGGCAGTCCACTATATGGGAAATCTGCTTCGGAGGTGATAAAGTTGAACCCACAGGTGGTTGTACTCATCAAAGGCTTTGATGATTCTTTCAGTCAGGAGGTTCATAGCCGATATTCTTATACACTTAAGGAAATTATTTTTAACGCTAAATTTAAACCTGCGTATAAGGTATTTGAAGATGGAAGTACCCACATAAACATTAACGATATTGATGCCTATACAAAACTTGAAGGTAAGGTGGGAGATATTCTTAAGAAAGAAAGTCAAAAAGTCTAGTGCAGTAAACCTGGTTTATTTCCAGTAACATTTATTTATGAAAAAAGGAATTATTTCCGTAGCAATTGTATTTCTAGCCGGTTTAGGATTTTTATTACTCCAAAGAAAAAACAATTCCATTACCGGTGAAGCTATGACCAATAGTAAACAACGAGCTATTTGGGAAAATCAAATGCTTGCCGATCCGCAAACCGGTAAAATCCCGAATAATGTTCGTTCCAGAGAATTGGAGTTCGCTAATTCAGTTGCCAGCGAAAGTAGGTCTCAACATCTAAAGTGGGAATGGTTAGGCCCGAACAATATAGGTGGCCGAACAAGAGCCTTGCAATATGATATTACAAACCACATGGTATTACTGGCGGGTTCAGCAAGTGGTGGAATATTCAGAAGTGAAGATGGGGGCAAGTCCTGGAACAAAGTGAGTACCAGGGAACAAAACCTGGCCATTACTTCAATTGCACAGGATAAAAACACGGGTTCGGAAAACACCTGGTATGCCTGTACCGGAGAACTTCGCGGAGGAAATCAAATTTCCGGAAACTCGGCCTATGCCGGTGATGGAATTCTTAAATCTACCGATGGAGGGAAAACCTGGATCACCTTAAACTCACTTCGAAACCCTTCTCCACAAACCAAAGATTCCACTGATAGAGGGTGGAGAATTATAGTTTCCAACCAAAACTCCGATGTGTACCTTGCCAACACGTCAGGAATCTACCAAAGCAAGGACAAAGGAATTAACTGGAAGCTCGTACAAGGTACTACCTCTACCTCAGGCGGGTTTACTGACCTGGCTCAAACAACATCCGGCACCTGGTATGCATCGTTTGATAACAATGCATTCAGCAACTATGGGATCTTTAGAAGTACCAATGGAACTACCTGGATCAACATTAGTTCAGGAACCATACCTGCACAAACAGGGCGAATTGTTTTAGCAACTGATGACCAATTCAATGGTGAGCGAATTTATGTCCTTGCAGTAACCCCCAATAAAGGTAAAGCTGGGTATGACTTTAGAGGTTCGGTTGAACACCACAGTTTATACAAATACACCTATTTGAAAGGAAATGGAACCGGCTCCGATGGAAAGTGGGAAAACCTATCGGCAAATCTTCCTACCGGTCCCGAACAGTTTGATGATTATATCTCCCAGAGTGCTTATTGCATGGATATAGCTGTCTCACCCCATGATTCAAATTTAGTTGCTATTGGAGGAACCAATTTGTATTTATCTGACGACGGGTTTAAAACCGATACCAATACAAGGTATGCCGGAGGTTATGGAGAAAAAACCAAAATCCCGGACTTTCAATTGTACCCCAACCACCATCCCGATTTACAAACGATAGTGTTCCACCCAGCAAATTCAAAAATCCTTTTAACGGGCAGTGACGGCGGAATTCACCGCACTCAAAATCTTTATGCAACTTCGGTTACCTGGGAATCTTTAAATACATCCTATGCCTCTACCCAGTTTTATACCCTAACCATCGATCAACAAAAAAAATCGAACCGGTTAATGGGTGGCTTGCAAGACAATGGAACATTGCTTTCGGTTACAGGAAAGTCTACTGCACCCTGGACCCTTCCCATGTCTTACGATGGTGCATTTTGCGCATTTAGCCCGGTTGATTCAGTAATTTATGCCTCCAAGCAACTTGATGGTATTGCAAAAATTGTAATCGATAAAAATGGGGAACGAACCAATTGGAAAAGAATTGATCCCCTGACCTCTGCTAACTACCTGTTTATAAATCCTTATATCCTTGATCCTCATGATAACAACACCATGTACCTTCCTATTAGAGAAGAGCTTTGGTGGAACGAGAAATTAAATGAAATAGTAGTGGATGACACTTTTGACAAACAAACAAAAAATTGGAACAAATACAGCCTTCCTTCAGGGTTTCAACCTTCCGCAATTGTAGTAGCTGAAAGCGAAAAAGGGATAATCTATTTAGGCAGTACCAGTGGGAGTATTCTAAAAATTGAAAACATAAAATCGAATCCTACTACGACCGACATTACCAACTCAATTGATGGTAGGGGGTACATCAATAGTATTTCAGTCGATCCTAATAATTCTAATCGTTTAATGGTTGTCTTCTCGAATTACAATACCTACAGCATTTTTTATAGCAACAATGGTGGTACAAACTGGTCCAATATCTCTGGAAACCTGGAAGGAACACCTACACCCGGACTCCCATCAGGATTCGAATATCTGAATAACGGTCCATCTTGCCGGGTAGGTAAAATTGTTCACACTATTGATTCTACCATTTATTTTGTAGGAACTAGCGTTGGTCTTTTTCAAACCAAAAACCTGGATAGTATGAATACCAATTGGGAGCACGTAGCCCAGCATTCCATTCAAAACAATGTGGTTTCCGATATCAAATACAGGGAGCTTGACAGTTCATTATGGGTTTCAACGTTTGGCGCAGGTGTATTTCGTACGCACTTAACAAAATCCGGATATGCAAGTTATGTAAAAAATACCGTCGCTGCCATTAACGTAAAAGTATTCCCCAACCCGACAAACGATATTCTCAATATTGAATTAGAAAATCTATCTGATAACCAGCATTACAAACTTTACAATTCTTTAGGTAAAGTAACTATTTCGGGTTCAATCGATGCAAAAACAAATAGCTTGTCAATTAGCCAACTCGCTAAAGGAATTTACGTCCTTCAGATTGAGGGCAATGGCCAGGTTTATTTCAGGCAAAAAGTTTTATTGAATTAATCTTAGCCAAACGTTCTTTGGAACGCTTAGTACTTACGCTGAGATGACTTAGTTTCGTGCTGCATAAAAAAGGCTCTATATTCTCCTCTCGACAATTAAAGCTAATAGATTGAATTAAATGAATATATCAAGCAAATTAAGGGTTTTCGCCCTCTTCATTTTAGTAATAATTTCCGCTTTTCTTTTATTCAAGTTTAATGGGAATTCACCTGAAAATATTGTTGAACAACAAGTTGATGAAAAACAAGAACAACTTGCTAAATGGATGCATGAGCGATTAATGGATCCGGAAACAGGTGAAATTCCTCAAGGAATTAGAGAAAGAGAGTTCCTTTTTGCTAAAACTTTACCAAAAGCGGATATAAGTTCCCGGGGAGAAGAATTGACCTATAGTTTAAGAGGTCCTCATAACACTGGTGGAAGAACTCGGGCAATTAGTTACGATGTTACCAACCTACAAGTACTGCTGGCAGGTGGAGTAAACGGAGGAGTATGGAAAAGTGAAAATAACGGCGCTACTTGGAAAATGACCAGCGACAAACATGCCATGCAAAATGTTACAGCGCTTGTTCAGGATACCCGGACCGGTCATGAAAAAACCTGGTACTATGCAACGGGAGAGGGTAATTATTCTAGCGCTGGTCACCATGGATCAGCGTATTTGCAAGGCAATGGTGTCTATAAATCAACAGACAATGGTGAATCATGGAAACTTCTTTCCAGTACAGCTACAAATGACCCAAAAATACCGTCGGACTGGAGTTATATCTGGAACATGGCCATTGACCCATCTAACCTAAATAAAGAAGAGATATATGTAGCGGCCAATGGAGCCATTATGAGAAGTGAAGATGGTGGCCAATCCTGGGAAAAGGAATTGGGAGGAAGTTCGCCGGCAGGTTTTGCCTGGGTTGGTGTTACTTCATCAGGAGTTGTATATGCCGCAATTGGTAACAGCACATTTGCTGGAAATGTGGGAATCTGGAGATCAGTAGATGGTAAAAACTGGATCAATATCAGCAGTGGAAAAGTTCCAAGTAACATGCAACGTGTAGTTTTTGATATTGCCCCAAGTAACAACAATATCCTCTACGTGTTGATGCGAACACCTGGAACTGGTTCTGCGGCAAACCCGGGACAACCTTCAACCGAATATTCAAGCCTTTATCAATACGAATACCTTTCGGGCGACGGTAATGGTTCGGGTGGAAGGTGGTCTAATCGTTCAGCGAATATTCCAAGCCACACCAACCTATACTATTCGTTCAACAGTCAAGGGAATTATAACCTGGTCGTTAAGGTTAAACCCAACAATTACAACATTGTTTTTATTGGAAGCACAAACCTTTTCCGATCCACCAACGGATTTAGTTCTAAAACTACAACCACCCAAATTGGTGGTTACAACCCCGAGCCTTTTAGCAATCCTGATGAATACCGATACCCGAACCATCATCCTGACAATCATGCGATTGTTTTTAGAGGAAACAGTGGCAATGAAATGATAAGCGCAACCGATGGTGGAATCCATTTTACCCGAAATTGCACGGCAACTAAAGTGGTTTGGGAATGGAAAAACAACGGCTATGTTACCTCCCAGTTTTATACGGTAGCAATTGATCATGAGACTAAGAATTCTGTTGTATTAGGAGGTACCCAGGACAACGGAACTCAGTATACCAATAGCGATGTTAATACAAAAGATTGGAGCGATCCGTTGAAAAGCGACGGTTCGTATTGTGCTGTGCAAAAAGGGAACAGCCAACAAGGTGGTGGAATTTACTATATGTCTTCTCAGAATGGCGCAACTTACAAGGTAAAGATGAACGATAATGGTTCTAAAAACTCGTATCAGCGCATGGAGTATCCCGGAACTGAAGATAATTATTCGTTCATTAATCCATATACGTTAGACTACAACGACAACAACGTAATGTACATGGCCTATTACGATCTACTAAAGAGCCAAAACGTTGTAAAAAGACACAACAACCTGGGCAGTATACCTTTAGCAAACAGAAGAAGTCCTTCTGCTTCCGGCTGGGTTGATTTATCAGCAGTAATAAGCGGTAGAATTACTACCCTTAAGACAAGCAGAAACAATCCAAACCACAGGCTATATGTGGGTTGTAATAATGCCACCATGTATAGAATAGATAACGCAAATGGAACAATCAATTGGGTTGAATTGCCCCGAATTACACAATATCGGGCTGGAGTTTATGTTAGTGATATCGCAGTACATCCGGATGATGGAGAGAAAATTCTGGTTTGCTTTTCAAATTACAACAAATACAGCATTTACTACAGCGAAAATGGTGGCAATACCTGGGAAGGAGTAGCTGGGAATTTGGAAGATACTTTGGCGCCAGGAATTCCTGACCTTGCACTCGGGCAAGGAAACGGACCTTCTGTACGTACTGTTGCTATTGCTAAAACTTATGATGGAATTACCTATTTTGCAGGTACCAGCACGGGGCTTTATGCAACCTATAAACTGGATGGTCACAATACGGTTTGGGTAGAGCAGGCAGAAAAGGAAATTGGCAATACGGTAGTAGAAAAACTAGATATTCGTGATAGCGATAATTATATGGCAATTGCCACACATGGAAGAGGGATTTTTTCTACCTACGTTACCAATTCCACCCCAGGAAACAGCATTGATGATGATCTATTAAAGTTTAAGAATGTAATGCGGGCATATCCTAACCCGGCAGGGGGGAAAACATCTGTATCGGCCAAAATTGAAAAACAGGAACCGTTTGTGCTTAGTGTCTATAATGAAATGGCTCAAGTGGTAAAATCCATTGACCTTGGAGAATTGACGATAGGTGAAAACAATATCCCTGTTTCCCTGGAAGATTTAAACCCCGGAACTTATTTTGTCAATTTAAAAAGTAGTTCCTTCGATCGCACAATAAAACTCATGGTTCATTAGTTTAGAAAACTTGGCATGTTTCATTTATTTTCCAAGCTTCTCTATTTTCTGTCGACACCGGTAACCTGGATTTTTTTCACCTTGTTGCTGGGGCTTATACTAAAGAATAAGGCAAGAGGAAAAAAGCTTATTTGGACTTCTCTCATTTTACTCTACATTTTTTCGAACCAGTTTATTCATAACCAAGTTAATGGAATCTGGGAACCTCCAATGACCAACCTTGAGAGCATACAGGGCAAGTATCCTGTTGGAGTGGTTCTTGGAGGGTATTCCATTATGGCACCCGCTGCTCATCAAGTTAATTTTAATGAAGCTGCGGATCGGCTTGTTACAGGTTTGGAATTATACCAGCAAAAGAAAATTAAGAAAATCTTATTTTGCGGAGGACACGGAAATATTTTCCATGATACTCCTCCCGAGGGACAATATATTGCTGAACTTGCTTTGCGACTCAACATTCCAAAGAAGGATATATTGGTAGAAAGCGCATCAAAAAACACCTGGCAAAATGCTGTTAACTGTAAAGTTGTTCTTGATAGCCTGGAAATAACAGGCCCTGTTTTACTAATTACTTCCTGTACACATATGTCCAGGTCATTGGCCTGTTTTAACAAAGTTGGAATAGAAGCTGTACCTGTTTGTGTCGATGGAATTTCCGGAAAACACAAATGGTTATTTGACTACCTTTTCCTACCGGATGCTTACATAATAATGAGCTGGAATAGGGTTATTCATGAATGGATAGGAACTGTTGTCTATAAACTAATGGGATACAATTAATGACCTTAAAAACACTAATATCTCTTTTACTATTTGGTCTGGCAATACCTATCGTCGGGATTTCTCAGGAGGATCAAAATGTCATTTCGGATGAAAACCCTGAGACAATGAGCCAAGGGAAAAGCTCAGAACTTGTACAGGAGAAAAAAGACAGAAAAAAGAGCAAAAAAGGCAAAAAGGAAAAGACCAAAAAGAAGGATATCGGTCCGGCACTAATCGCCGCGCATAAAAAAGACAAAATACAACGTTACTTCAAGGTTGGTGAAACCATTCGGTACCAGACCAAAACCAGCAAGAAGAAGGTTAAAGGCACATTGGAAGAAATAAAAAAAGATAAAATTGTTGTTGATGGCAAAGAAGTTAAGGTTAAGGACCTCATTCTGGTGGGAAAATCATTTGGCAAAACTATGGGTTGGCGATCAGCCGGTTTTGCCAAATTTGCTGTCGGGACAGGACTTGCAACAGTAGGTGTACTACTCGTTGTGCTTGGTGGAAATCAGTACAGCGTTGACAATTCAAATGTAGTATGGGGTACATTGGGCGTAGTAGTAGGCTCCGGAGTTTCTTTTGTAGGGATTCACCTCATGGTTAAAGGAGGCAAAGGTGTATTTCAGAATTCCAATAAAAAACAAAAACGAGGATGGACATTTAGTGTTAAAATGTGAACCACCTCAGGTATAAATTGTAATAATACTACGTTTAACGATAAACTAATTCAAGATTCAAAAACAATAAATGAACGGATCGGAGTACGTAATACTGGTTGATGATAAGGATAATGCAATAGGTAGAATGGAAAAATACGAAGCTCATTCCAAGGGTGTTTTACACCGAGCGTTTTCAATATTTCTATTCAATAAGAATGGAGAATTATTACTTCAACAACGAGCCGAATGTAAATACCACTCGGCTAACCTGTGGAGCAATACCTGTTGTGGACATCCCAGACCAGACGAACCAACAACTATTGCTGCCAATCGCAGACTAATGGAAGAGTTGGGAATTGAATGTAAGCTTTCAGAAACATTTAATTTTACTTACGAGGCTAAGATGGAAAATGGACTTATTGAACATGAATTAGACCATGTATTTATTGGTGATTTTAGTGAAAACTGCCATCCAAATCCAAGGGAAGTAAAAGCCTGGGTTTATGTTCCTCTCGATGTAATTGAACATGATATCAACCATTTTCCCAATAAATACTCTGAATGGTTTAAATTGGTATTTCCAAAACTTCGTGCTTATTGGTACAAGCAAAAGGCGGCCTAATGAAAGTAAAAGTTAGAAGGAAAGCACATTTTAACGCAGCTCATCGATTGTATCGGCCCGATTGGACCGACAGTAAAAATGAGTCCGTTTTTGGTAAGTGCAGTAACCCACATTACCATGGTCACAACTACAAATTAATGGCTGAAGTTGAAGGCGAAATTGATCCCGAAACAGGGTTTGTAATTGACATGAAATTGCTAAAGACAGTTATTTACGAACACGTTACTTCCTACCTGGATCACAAAAATCTGAATGAGCAAATTGATGAGTTTTCTAATCTAAACCCTACTGCTGAACATATTGCCGTGGTTATCTGGAATCGACTTAGGCCCCATGTTGCAGACCATCTAACCTTGAAGATTACGCTTTACGAAACCGAACGCAATAGTGTTGAATATTCTGGTAGTTGATACCCCATAGCAAAATGTCCCATCGAATTAGTTAAATCTGATTGTTGCATGCATAAGCTTAATCTACAGTTAAATATTTTCGTTTTTGCATTTGCCTGTGCGCTTACCATACCCGTTCTGGTTCAACAAGGAATGTTTATGGATGGCGTGTTATATGCGTCTGTGGCAAAAAACATGGCAGAAGGGTACGGGAGCTTTTTCGAACCGCGATTCAGTGAAGTAGGAATTGCCGAGTCACCTATTTTTTATGAACACCCGCCCCTTGTTTTTGGTATCCAATCCCTATTCTTCAGGCTCTTTAACAGTCACTTTTTATCTGAAAGAATCTACAGTTTTACTACCCTGCTGGTAACCATTCTGCTGTTCAGAGCCCTTTGGAAAGAAGTCTCATTCCATATTAAAGGCATAGAAAAAATGGATTGGCTGGCCATTTTTATTTGGCTCACCATTCCATTGGTCTATTGGGGGTATCAAAACAATGCACAGGAAAATACCATGGGTATATTTACCATGTGCGCTGCACTATTCACCATTAAATACCTTTTTCGATCAAAGCCTAAGTTATATTGGCCCATACTTGCCGGAATATTTACTTTCCTTGCATCCTACAGCAAGGGAGTTCCAGGATTGTTTACACTAGGAATAATACCAATTCACTTCCTGGTTTTTAGGAATCATTCAATAAAAAAATACCTAAGCTCATTTCTAATAATCGCATGTACTTTGGCCCTTTGCTACCTGGCCATATTTGCCTATGAACCGGCCCGGGAACATCTATTGAATTACGTAAATCTTAGGCTTCTGGGAAGGATTACAGAATACCCTACCGTACATTCCCGATTTGTTATTCTTGAACGAATCTTTTGGGAATTGATTTACGTTGCCGCCTTAGCAGCCTTAATTCTTTTCTTGTTGAGAAAACGGTTGAAGGAATTTAACTGGGTTAGTTCTCAAAAGAGGTTTATCATTTTCTTTTTTCTTATTGGAATCTCTGCTTCTGCTCCGGTGGCACTTACCATGGTGCAAAAAGGGTTTTACATTTTACCTAGTTTCCCCTACTATGCCATTTCCATTGCCTTATTAGTTGCTTATGGACTTCAGTCCAGGCTCCAGACCATCAAAAATGAAAAGAAGGTTTCCAACGTATTTACAATTATAAATGTTGTCACTTTCGTAACCATCATTGGAATAAGCTATAGCCTTTATGGTAAATTTAACCGACACGAAACCAGACTTAAAACGGTTGAACAAATCAAAAAACACATACCCGAAAGGTCAACCATTGGAATTTATCATAACCTATGGGAAGATTGGGAGTTTCAGTGTTATATGATACGATATGGAACCTATAGCCTCAACTACAGAAAACTTCAGGATTACCACTTGACTCAGGATAGTGTTCCTAATGGATATACCCTCATTGAACAGCTTCCTAAATACCAATTATACAGGAAAAATAGCATCGAATTGTGAGTATTGGCCTGCTACAATTTCTATTTATAGACTGTATTCTATTAGCATTTTTGATGCTATTGACCTTTCTTCTTAAAAAACCATTCAGGCTAGTACAAAAACCCTTTTTCAATACCATATTGTATGTTGGTGCAGTTGCCCTTCTCTGGGAGATTATTTACGTTCTTGCAGGTTTATGGGAATATAATTCAGTCTATACATTAGGGTTAAACCTAATAGGCGTTCCCGTAGAAAAAATCGTCCTAATCGCCACAGAAATTGCTATTACTATTCTGGTCTACCTCTGGATTAAAATCCGTTTTCAATATTCCTGGAACCGTTGGTTTCTTAGACTTTTGCTGCTAATACCATTCCTTCTCGTGCTGCCCATGACCTATGTTAATTGGTACGACCTTCATACATTGTCTGCAGCAATTTTATTGTTTTTTTCACTGCTCTACTTTTTGTGGTTTACTCCTGATTGGACTCCCAATTTCCTGGTCTGCTGCTGGACATTGCTCGTTCCATACTGTGTGCTTCAACTAACGTTAACCGGATATTTTTCGGGCATTACAATTTTCAATTACCAGTCCATAGAAACCCAGGGGGCATACATTCTGTCCTTTCCAATTGAAGATCTTATGTATTGGTTTGTTTTTCAGTTCGTAACTATTTCGGTGTTTGAAAAGTTTAATTCCCGAATGATCTAAAACATTTCATCCTTGTGGCAATATCGCAATTTTTGACTCGTTAACGTATTTTCGCCCAAAAGTCACTGTTGAAACTCTCCGTAATTATTGTCAATTATAACGTTAAGCACTTCGTTGAGCAGTGCTTAATCTCGGTGCAAAAGGCATTGGACAAAATTGAAGGAGAGGTTATCATTGTCGACAACCATTCGATGGATGGTTCGGTGGAAATGCTTCAACAAAAATTCCCCCAATTCCAATTAATCGCTTCTTCAAAAAACTTAGGGTTTTCCAAGGGAAACAACCTCGGCATTAATCAAGCAAAGGGAGAGTTTGTATTGCTTCTCAATCCAGATACCCTGGTAGAGGAAGATACTTTTGAAAAGGTAATTTCATTCATGGAAGAACACCCCGATGCCGGTGGACTTGGTGTTAAAATGATTGATGGAAAAGGGCACTTTCTACCCGAATCAAAACGAGGATTGCCCACCCCGGAAGTTGCTTTTTATAAAATGTTTGGTTTCTCCAGGCTCTTTCCTCATTCCAGCCGCTTTGGAAAATACCATCTCACCTATTTGGATCCTTCGGAAATTCATGAAGTTGATGTACTCTCAGGTGCATTTATGCTATTGAGAAAAACAGCGCTCGACAAAGTTGGCCTACTCGACGAAACCTTCTTTATGTATGGAGAAGACATAGATCTTTCCTATCGAATTCAACTGGCTGGCTTTAAGAATTACTATTATCCTAAAACCCAGATTATACACTACAAGGGAGAAAGCACCAAAAAAACCAGTGTTAACTACGTTTTCGTTTTTTACCGGGCCATGGTCATTTTCGCCAACAAACATTTCTCCCCGAAAAATGCAAAACTGCTTGATTTCCTCATACATCTGGCCATCTACTTTAGGGCATCCATTACCTTGTTTACCAACTTCTTTAGAAAAGGCTACCTGGCCATTCTGGACTTTGTACTAATTCTCATCAGTCTCTTTGGTTTGGTTTGGGCTCATAATTCAATTACAGGTATTGAGACTCCGTCAGAATTGTACCAACTGCTCCTACCTATTTATAGCCTAGTGTGGGTGTTAAGCATCTTTTTTAGTGGTGGTTATGACCGACCGACCTTACTAAAAAATTACCTCTTGGGAACCGCTGCCGGTACCGCCCTGCTGCTTATTCTATACAGTCTCTTGCCCGAATCGTATCGATTTTCAAGAGCAATTATACTGCTTGGAGCCGTAACAACCTTATGCCTGGGAATTATGGACCGATACCTTTTGCACTGGTTTAAAGTAGGAGGCTTTAAGTTAGGAACTTCGACCAAAAGACGATTTGCTATTGTTGGTTCTCAGGATGAAATAAAACGGGTAATCAACCTACTAAAACAGACCATTATACAACCTGAGTTTATTGCCAAGGTACTCCCCGGTTCCTCGATGGAATTACCAGAGGGTTTCGTTGGTAACATGAGGCAATTGAGGGAGATTTCGAGCATATTCAAAATTGAAGAAATAATTTTTTGTGCCGAAAACGTAAGCAGCGCCAACATTATTGAACAAATGAGCCAATTGGATAATAAGTCACTCGATTTTAAAATAGCTCCACCCGAAAGTCTTTTTGTTATTGGTAGTAATTCCATCAATACATCCGGTGAGTTGTATTCCGTACTGAATATTAATTCCATAACCAAGGCAAAAAACCTTCGGATTAAGCGGGTACTCGATTTGTCGCTTACGCTATTGTTTATTGCACTCTCGCCTATTCTACTGGCTTTTGTCAAACAGAGGTCTGGTTTTGTTCGAAACTTACTGGAAGTATTAATTGGCCAGAAAAGCTGGGTTGGTTATAGCGTTTCCGGAAACAATTTACACGACTTACCGGTAATTAAAACAGGAGTATTGTCCTGTTCTCAGTCCATAGGCCATGTAAGTGAACCTCAGGCTGCGAGAATAAACATCATGTATGCCAAGGATTATCAGTTTTTGAATGATGTGCTTACTGTTGTAAAAAACATTCGCCTGTTGGGCAATTAATTACGGAGTGTTGTAGGATAATGCGGGTTAACCAAACTACCATATAAAAGTTACGTCAGTCCTGCGAAAGCAGGAATCTAGAAATAAGACTAGATTAGTTTCACTGAGTTCCTTCGTCGGTTCCTTGTCAAACATAGAATGGCAGCTATTCCCACATTAGTATACAATATGCCAATTAATTACCCTCGAAATAATCTTTTAACGGCTCCCAATAATGCTCGTACCAACCGCTCGCAATGGACTCGTAATAGGCTTCCGGTATTCCCTTGTGGATAAAGGTTAAATGTGTTCCACCGTCCAGTGGTTTTAGTTTAAACTGTACGGTGGAATAATGGTACTCGGGCCATTCCTCTTCCGCTGCCTGCCATTCCTGAATGATCATAATTCCCTCCTCCAGAAAAATGTTCTTGCCTTTAATGTAGCCATCGTAACACGTGAATTCACCGTTCAAACCGGGATCAATAACCGCTTCGGCATTGGTAAAAGCCGAATGTTTTTCGCTCGACAACAGCGTTTCGTACATTTTATCAGAGTCTATTTTAAAATAAAGCTCCTGGATGAGGTCTCTTGTCTTCATACGTATTCCTTTTTAATTACCAATGCATACCAATCGTTTCCCAAATCAAGGTAGCCCTGATCGTAACAAAAATGATACGTTTTTCCTGTTTTGGTTCTATAAACATTGGTATAATAATCGAAATTAAAACCCTCACTCGTCATTCGTTTTCGGCTCACCTTTGAGGTTTCATTTACATTGAGTTCTTCCAAAATTGAACGGTTTTTAGACAATATTCGGTTAACCTTTCTCATGTAATTACTCGCTGCGCGGTGATTTCGATTGTAATGGGAATTTCTGCAACTGTCGTCGCAAAACTTTTTATCGGATCGTCCAATTAGGGGCTTTCCGCACTCTAAACACTCACCTTTTTCCAGGGTTTGTCTCATTCTGGTTATTTAACGCATAGTTTAAGGACAATGTGGGAATAGTCGTCATTCCTTGCTTGACAAGGAATCTAGTGTTATTTCTAGATTCCTGCTTTCGCAGGAATGACGTTTCTTTTTATAAGGTAAGTTCTTTAACCCACACTATTCTTTAATAGCACATTATTTAACTCCCTAAAAATAGAAAACAAATTTTAGTTATTGACCTTCCCCTCAATTTATAAGACCAGATACCCCATTATTCGTCATTAAATACCTGCGATGTAAACAACTAAGTATCCCTATTTTTGCCGCCACATGAATCCGAACAGAAAAGTTGCTTTTTATACCCTGGGTTGCAAACTAAATTTTGCTGAAACCTCGACCATTGCCCGGTCTTTTAAGGAAGAAGGGTTTGCGACGGTAGATTTCACAGAGGTTGCTAATTGTTATGTAATTAACACCTGTTCGGTAACCGATAATGCCGATAAAAAATGCAGGAGCATTGTGCGAAAAGCCCTTCGGATAAACCCAGATGCATTTGTGATTGTGGTAGGCTGTTATGCTCAGTTAAAACCTGAAGAAATAAGCAACATTGAGGGGGTGGATTTGGTCTTAGGGGCCAACGAAAAATTCAACATTGTTGAACATCTGGGTACCTTAGAAAAAAAGGAACACGGTGAAGCCATTTATGGCAAGATAAAAGAAGTAAAGGAATTCTTTCCTTCCTACTCTCAAGGTGATCGAACCAGAACCTTTCTAAAAATACAAGACGGATGTGATTATTTCTGTGCTTTTTGCACCATTCCACTTGCTCGAGGAAGAAGTAGAAGTAAATCAATTGAAGAGACTATCCAGGTGGCCAATGAGGTGGCTCAACAAGGTGCAAAAGAGGTAGTTCTAACCGGTGTAAATATTGGTGACTTTGGGAAAGAGAATAAAGAAACCTTTTTCGAACTGGTTCAGGAACTGGATCAGGTAAACGACATAGAACGGTTTAGAATTTCGAGCATAGAACCTAATTTACTTAGTAATGATATTATTAGCTACGTTTCTCAGTCTGAGAAATTTGTCCCCCACTTTCATATTCCTCTACAAAGCGGATCGGACAAACTATTGAAGGCCATGCGTAGGAAGTATTTGTCTGAACTGTATAGCGACCGTGTGGATAAAATTAAATCCCTAATGCCATGTTGCTGCATTGGTGTTGATGTAATTGTAGGCTTCCCAGGTGAAACGGAAGAAGAATTTAGAACTACCTACGATTTTCTAAACCAACTTGATGTTTCCTATTTACACGTATTTACCTATTCCGAAAGGGCAAATACTACTGCACTTCGAATTGACGAAGTGGTACCACAGGACGAAAGGCAAAAAAGAAGTAAAATGCTTCGTATACTTTCTGCAAAGAAAAAAAGAAAGTTCTACGAGGATAATTTGGGATCGACCCAAAAAGTGTTGTGGGAGGCAGAAAACGATGAGGGTTTTATGTATGGGTTTACAGAAAACTACGTTAAGGTAAAGTGCTCGTTCAATGCTAATAAAGTAAATACCACACAGTTGGTTGAGTTGAAAGAAATCTCGCGATCGGGTGAAGTGGAGGTTGAAATATTAACACCGATTCCCTCCTAATGGATTTTAAAAAACTATGTTCAGACACTTGTGAACTGGTACGAAAAACCGGTTCCGCGGTTCTCGAAGAAAGAAAATCTTTTAAAAGAAGTCAGGTAGAAATTAAGGGATCACACGATTTCGTAACCCATGTAGATAGGTTGGCTGAAAAACTGTTGGTCGAAGGGTTAACCAAAATTCTTCCAGAAGCTGGGTTTATTGCAGAAGAAGGTACTTCTACCAAAGAAGGTAAGGTCTACAATTGGATTATTGATCCCATTGACGGAACTACAAATTTTATTCATGGAATTCCTGCTTTTTCAATCAGCATTGCTTTACTGGAAAATCAGCAATTGGTTATGGGGGTTGTTTATGAAATTAATGCCGACGAAATGTTCTATGCCTGGAAGAATTCTCCTGCCTACCTAAATGGAAAGGAAATACAGGTTTCACAGGAGTCTAATGCCGATCTTTCATTATTAGCTACGGGGTTTCCCTATCATGATTACAATATGGTAGATCCTTACCTGGAACTCCTCAAACACTTTATGAAAACAACCAGCGGTATTCGGCGGCTAGGTTCAGCGGCAGTGGACCTTGCTTATGTTGCTTGTGGTCGTTTCGAAGGATTTTATGAATATGGACTAAACCCCTGGGATGTTGCCGGAGGAGCTTTTATTGTAAAGCAAGCCGGGGGAACGGTTTGCGATTGGAAAGGTGGCGATGACTTTATTTTCGGCAAAACCATACTCGCCGATAACTCCATTCTCCACAATAATTACCTGAACAGCATCAGAAAGTTCTTCGGTTAATTAGATTTTAATACTGTGGAATTCCCTAGAATTTAGCAGTAACATACGTAAGCCATTTGTTAAGCACATTGTGACAAAAGAATTTTCTTCTTTTCGCTCTAGCCGTGCTCCGCTGAAGCTACGCGAAGGCGATGCCGCTAGGCTTTTCCTTTTGACCATTCTTTAAATTATGCAATGTCTACATCCTTAAGCTTATGGAGCTAGAAATCAAACCTGAGATCGAACCGAGCAACCTTGTTCGATGAATAGACTTTTATTAAAAAGGCTATTCAAGTTTGGTTGCGAATTTGATTAAACGTGAAGATTTCAATCCAGAAACGTTGAGCCGGGCAATTTTTCTTTTGCTTCGGTTTTCTTTTTGTTACCCAAAAAGAAAATGAAGATTCAAATTGGGCTAGATCCAAAAAACAGCTAAAACATTAGTTCTTAATTCAATCTTCTTAATGGGATTACTATGCAACGCAAAAAACCTGAGTCGAAAGTACTTTTCGCCTACTCAACCGCGTTCATTTTCTCAATCAAATCAGGAAGCATTTTAAGCTTTACCCAATCATAATTCGGCTGAATATTAAGCAGTTTTTCATAGTAAACTTTGGCCTTGGGGTAATCTTTAAACTCGGTATAGAAGGAAGCAATAGTAGCAAGCAAATTCAAATAGATCCAATCCCGATTACGATCTTTGATTGGCCGTGTTAAATAGATCGATTCTGCCTTTAAGTAATAATCAATGGCCTCCTGCAAAGAACCTCCGAGAATAGGAGGCTGATAGTATCTTAGGTTAGCCATTTGAATGTGGCAAAACGGATTGGCTGAATCAATTTCAACCGCCTTCTCTGCACTGGAATTGCACTTGTAACCGTACAAGGTAACATACCAGGTGTTAATTCCTATTCTAAAGCCATAAAATGCAGCCCAATAAGCTAGTGTACTTGCCTCATCGAAATTATTCTCTTCAAGCCACTCCAGGTTTTCGATTGCCAAATCCAGGTATTTTTCCGCTTCATCTTCCAAGTCGTTGCCTATGTGCCACGCAACGTATCCGTATTGATAATTAACCAATTCCGCCGTAAACTCAACTTGGTTTTGGTTAAAAGAATGAGCCTGCATTTGGTCGATCACCCTTTTCCATTGTTTCATATCGCTTTTGATGTAAGCCTGAAACAAGGAATCGGTGTATTGGCTTTGGGAGTATGCTTGAGACGAAACCAGCAGAACAATTGCCAATAATATGCGCATTCCAGTGAATTAAAACATTGTCAATAAAGCCCTCAACCTGAATTCTGGTAGAAGAAGGCTTTGCTTGTAATACTTTACTTTTTCTCAAATTCCCAAAGGCCGGTTTCAGTTCTTTTTCCAGTGGGTTTGTTTTCGGTATAATCGTATTTCCAGCGCATTTCCTTGTTCTTAAGCATATCCAGATTAATAACTTTGCCGTAGAGTGGATTTACAAATGCTTCTGCATCCACCTCAGAAAGCCCATCAACTCGCTTTTCAATTCTTTCGGCCTGCATAAGCAATTGCGATTTTGTTTTCGTATCTCCCGCTCCACCGGTAAAATTCCAAATCCCTGTCTCCAGATAACGAGTAGTAATAGCTGGTGTATTGGGTGAAAAGTGATTAGCCGGATACTCATTGGTTTTGTTAATGGTGTATTCACCCGATTTGGTAAAACTAAATTCATGAGTGACCGGAAAGCTGGATAATTCTACTCCATCCATAGATTTGACAAGGGTAGTTCCATTGTATGTCCAAACGGTGTCGTTAATGCTATAGACTGCATGAGTAACCTTCCAATCCCCGGACAGTCTTCCCTTTCTGGTTTTTAAGCTTATAAAAGGATCATTTTCACCCTTCTTACAAGCCGACAACGCGGCAACTACCGCTAATATTAAGAGTAGATTTTTCATTCTCGTGCAACTTCACTGACCTTATTGCCTCCAAAGTAATAAGACACGTTTATACTTAAATTATTGCTGTGATCAAAACCACTGGTTACATTTCGTTCCGATCCAATTTCACGCTTCGATTTGGCTGTGCCACTTACCGGGGTATCAATGGTAACGCGTTCCCAATCGCCTCCATCACGAGACCAGTAGTAACCAATGTTATATTCCAAACCCAGGGCAAGCCTGGGAGCAATGTAGTAATTGAACCCAATTATTCCGTTGATTCCAAACATAAACCCACCATCGCGGTTAAAGGTGGTTTGCCTTTTATCGGTACCCGTAGTGTCCGTCGATTCAATATCAATTTGCTGCTTGGTTTTGCCTAAAAACCCCAGGTTAACTCCTGCTCCAATATAAGGATCGAGTCGTTTAAGCCCCTGAAAGTGATACTCGTAGGAGGGAGAAAGATAAAGGTTAAATTTCTTATGAGTAGAATCGTAAGCTACCTTGGCAGACCCCGCACTATCCACTAAATTGTATTTGGAGTTATAAGATTGAATGCCCAAACCCAACCGAATCACATGGTTGTCACGGACATAGAATTTGCCTAAAATAAGATCGTTTCCCATGGGGTCTTTCACTGGGGCTACGTTGATATTGGAAATGAGGCCGGCAACATTAAAAACAACTCCCATTTGCCCTTGTTTGGGTTTGTATTCTTTCTCTTCTTCCTTTTGTGCATAGGAAGCAAAAACCATTAAGATTATAACCAATACAGCAAGCAATTTTTTCATGGGTGTTTCTTTTAAAGTTATTTTTTTAGCTGCTTTAACGAAGGAAAATTAAGCATAGTATATTCAATTAATGTTTTTCTTCAACCATAGGAACAAAACTAAAGGTTCCAAAGTTCACCTCTTCAATCGTACCATCCCCGTTTTTGGTAATTCGCTTCATTTCCTGCAGTCTTCCCTCTCCTACTGGTATAACCATAATTCCACCTGGTTTTAACTGTTCAAGTAGAGCATCCGGTACAAAGGGCGCGCCACAGGTAATTAATATCTTATCATAGGGAGCAAAAATCTCTTTTCCCTTATACCCGTCTCCATAAAACAACTTCGCCGAGTAACCCATTTCTGTCAAAAGCGGTTTGGTTTTGTTATAAAGTTCCCGCTGCCTTTCAATGCTAAATACCTTTACTCCTAACTCCAAAAGAACAGCCGTTTGAAAGCCACTTCCCGTTCCAATTTCCAGCACCTTTTCACCTTTTTTTAGCTCCAACAAAGCCGTTTGAAAAGCCACGGTATAGGGCTGTGAAATCGTTTGCCCAGCTCCGATTTGAAAAGCCGTGTTTTCATAGGCTTGCTTTTCAAATGCCGGGTCGAGAAACAAATGACGTGGTACCTTTTCAATGGCTGATAGCACTGCTTCATCGGTCACTTCCATTTCCCGTATTGCCGCAACCAGTTTGCGTCGCATTCCACGGTGTTTAAAGGTATCTCCCTTCATGCTCATAGGCCAGCAAAATTAGCGAATATCCCTTCCTCTTAGTGTCAATTTATTAACGTACGGTTGTAGAATAAAAAGTGATTGGTTTTGCAGAAATCGTTTCACTGGTACTGATTTTAAATCAGCGCCAAACATTTGGTGAAATGGTCAATGAAATTCTTTGCTATGTCATCCCAGAGCCTTACGAGACGGGAATCTGATTCTTCAACAATACTGTTCCCACTTTCTTTTTTTCCGCAAAAAAGAAAGTTCGTAAAGAAAAAACTCCTGACTTATAAGAAAATAATTCCCCTCTGTTGTATGTACCAAGTGCAGCTGAGTGATCTTCGAGCAAGCTCTCAGCTTCTCAGTTTTACCAGGCACATACTGCTATATCTAAATAATTTTCTTAAAGGTCAAAGCTTCGATCAAAAATAAAGCATGCAGCATAAACAGCGGTATAATACAAGCATATCCAATCCCCCTTTTCACAAACCGGATCGGTTTTACAGAAACGTTTCTTCGATTTTATTTTTTCGGCAGAACAAGTGCATTGTACTAATTATTTGATTGTCAAAATCATTTCCTTTATTAACCAAGAGCTATTGACAATTAGAACACCCCATCGAAAAGACCTGATCTGTTGGGGGTAATTTTGGATACTAAATAAAAGGCAATAGGATATGTTGAAAATTGGAGTTTTAGGAGCAGGACACTTAGGTAAGATCCATATCCGTTTGTTGAAGGAAATTAATGACTATCAATTGGTTGGTTTCTTCGACCCTTCATTGAAGCATGCGCTACACGCAGAGGAAGAGTTTAACATCAAACGATTTGAGTCTATCGAATCATTGATTGAAGAGGTAGATGTGGTAGATATTGTAACTCCTACCCTTTCGCATTTTGACTGTGCTGAAAAGTGCATTAAAATGTCTCGTCATGTATTTATCGAAAAACCTCTTACCAATACGATTGAAGAAGCGAAAAAACTCATTGAACTGAGCGAGGAAGCCAATGTAAAAGTTCAGGTGGGACATGTAGAGCGATTTAATCCTGCCTTTATTTCGGCCAGCCCCTACATAAGTCACCCCATGTTTATTGAAACGCACCGCCTGGCCCAGTTCAATCCGCGAGGAACCGACGTACCTGTAATCCTGGATTTGATGATCCATGATATTGACATTGTATTGAGCCTGGTAAAATCGAACATTAAAAATATAAGTGCTTCTGGTGTAGCGGTTATTTCGGATACACCGGACATTGCCAATGCAAGAATTGAATTCGATAACGGATGTGTAGCCAACTTAACCTCGAGTCGTATTTCCCTGAAAAATATGCGTAAATCGCGCTTTTCTCAGCGCGATGCTTATGTGGCGGTAGATTTCCTGGATAAAACCGTAGAAGTAGTCCGTATCAAAAATGTGGACGGTGATCCCGATCCGCTTTCAATAACGGTAGATCCTGGAAATGGAAAACCGTTAAAAGAAATCTATTTCGACAAACCCGAAGCAATACCTACCAATGCCATCCAAGAAGAACTTCGAAGTTTTGCCAATTCGATCAATGAAGATACCACTCCGGCAGTTACCATTCACGATGGTTACGAAGCCATGCAGGTAGCTCACCAGATTTTGGATATTTTGAAGAAGACCCCGAGTTTGTATCAGGATTAGGGGTTACTTATTATCCTGGCGCGGATTATAAACTCATTCCAGTAGGTAATCAATGGAATACAGATACTAAAATGAGCTACCAACACATCTGATACCGTTAGTTTAGTTTTCAATATTAATCTAATAACTCCCCATGCTGCGTTAGCCTAACATCTGGTAAGAGTACAACTCAAGTCG